>CAVPXX010000027.1:0-444100 GCA_963709855.1 uncultured Alphaproteobacteria bacterium
GGGCGAAGGCAAGGCGTTCGGCGACATGGCCGAAATCGACCATGCGCTGCATGCCAAAGCCATCGGCCTGCACACCAAGATCCGCTATCGCTGGGAAGGCGTCGACGAGAAGGGCAATCCGTACCTGAAATGGTACGAGACCACGCCCGGTCGCGTCGTGCTCGGCAACGTGCTGCCGCGCAGCGTGAAAGCCCCGTTCGACATCGTCAACAAGCTGATGACGAAGCGCGAAATTTCCGGGATGATCGATCAGGTCTATCGCCATTGCGGGCAGAAGGAGACGGTCATCTTCTGCGACCGCATCATGGCACTCGGCTTCTATCACGCGTTCAAAGCCGGCATCTCGTTTGGCAAGGACGACATGGTGGTGCCGGGCTCGAAGTGGAAGACTGTCGAAGAAACGCGCGCGCTCGCCAAGGAGTTTGAGCAGCAATACAACGATGGTCTGATTACGCAGGGCGAGAAATACAACAAGGTTGTCGACGCCTGGTCGAAGTGCACCGAAGCGATCGCCGACGCGATGATGAAGGAAATCTCTTCCGTCAAGAAAGACGCCAAGGGACGCGACGAGCAGGTCAACTCAATCTATATGATGGCCCATTCCGGCGCGCGCGGTTCGCCCGCCCAAATGCGTCAGCTCGCCGGCATGCGCGGCCTGATGGCCAAGCCCTCGGGCGAGATCATCGAGAGCCCGATCATCTCGAACTTCAAGGAAGGTCTGTCGGTGCTCGAGTACTTCAACTCGACGCACGGCGCCCGCAAGGGTCTCGCCGACACCGCCTTGAAGACGGCGAACTCAGGCTATCTGACGCGGCGTCTGGTCGACGTGGCGCAGGATTGCATCATCACGAGCGAAGATTGTGGCACTAAGGGTGGTATCAAGGTTCGCGCCATTATCGATGCCGGCACCGTGGTCGCGTCGCTGGCCATTCGCATCCTCGGCCGCACCACGGCGGAGGACGTCAAGGATCCGGCCAGCAACAAGGTCGTGGTCAAACGCGGCACATTGCTGACCGAGCCGGAGGTCGAAGCGATCACCAATGCCGGCGTGCAGGAGCTCAAGATCCGCTCCGTGCTCACCTGCAAATCGAAGAACGGCGTGTGCGGCGCATGCTACGGGCGCGATCTCGCCCGCGGTACGCCGGTCAACATGGGCGAGGCGGTGGGCGTCATCGCCGCGCAGTCCATTGGCGAGCCGGGCACCCAGCTCACCATGCGCACGTTCCACATCGGCGGCGCGGCGCAGATCTCCGAGCAATCGTTCATCGAGTCGAACTTCGACGGCAAGATCAAGATCAAGGGCAAGAATATTGCCAAGAACTCTGACGGCGACGTGGTGGCGATGGTGCGCAACATGGTGGTAGCGGTGGTAGACCCCGATGGCACCGAACGCGCGCATCACCGAATTCCGTACGGCGCGCGCATGCGCGTCGAAGACGGCGACAAGATCAAGCGCGGCCAGCGCATCGCCGAGTGGGATCCCTACACGCGGCCGATCCTCACCGAGATCGAAGGTTCGATCGCCTTCGAGGACCTGGTGGACGGTCTGTCGATGTCGGAAGCGCTCGACGAACTCGACCGGCATCGCCAAACGTGTTGTGGTCGACTGGCGTACCGGTTCCTCCCGCAACCAGCAGGAGCTGCGGCCGGCAATCGTGATCAAGTCCGGCAATAAGCTGCTCAAGCTCGCGCGGGGCGGCGACGCACGCTACGTGCTGGCGGTCGATGCGATCATCTCGGTCGATCCCGGCGCCCACGTGAAGGCGGGCGACGTGATCGCGCGCATCCCGACTGAAAGCGCCAAGACCCGTGACATCACCGGCGGTCTGCCGCGGGTGGCGGAGCTTTTCGAGGCGCGCAAGCCGAAGGACGCGGCGATCATCGCCGAGATCGGCGGCACCGTGCGCTTCGGCAAGGATTACAAGAACAAGCGCCGCCTGACCCTCGAACCGACCGGCAAGGGCGACGAGCCGAAGGAGTACCTGATCCCGAAGGGCAAGCACATCCATCTGCAGGATGGCGACATCATCGAGAAGGGCGATTACATCGTCGAAGGCAATCCCGCCCCGCACGATATTCTCGCCATCAAGGGCGTCGAGGAGCTGGCCGCCTATCTGGTGAACGAGATCCAAGAGGTTTACCGGCTGCAAGGCGTCAACATCAACGACAAACACATCGAGGTGATCGTTCGCCAAATGCTGCAGAAGGTTGAGATCGACGATGCCGGCGAGACCGAGCTGTTGCAGAGCGAGCAGATCGACAAGACTGAGCTCGACGAGATTAACACGCGCGCGGAAGCCGAAGGCAAGAAGCCGGCAAGCGGCCATCCCGTGCTGCTCGGCATCACCAAGGCGAGCCTGCAGACCCGCTCATTCATCTCGGCGGCGTCGTTCCAGGAGACCACGCGCGTGCTCACCGAGGCCGCGGTCAACGGCAAGGCGGATACGCTCGACGGACTCAAGGAGAACGTCATCGTCGGTCGCTTGATCCCGGCCGGCACCGGCGCGATGATGGACGAGTTGCGCGAGGTTGCCGTCAAACGCGACGCGCTCATCCTCGAAGAGCGCGAGAAGGACGCCGCCAAGGCGGCGGCCAAGGCCGAGGCTGGCTGCGAGGCTCCGGCGCTGCCGGCTGCCGAATAACAGGCCGGGCGGAAGAATCGATCGCGCCGGAAGCCGCGCCGTTTGACGTGGCCTCCGGCGCGGTTTCTTTTTGGCGAGCGGCCGTTGAAGGGTGGCCGAAATCCGCCACTGCTATTAGCCGGCCATGATCAACTACCGTGCCGGCGTTACACCTAAATATCGCGGCGTCCACGGCGGCTACTGGGCGAGGCGACGTTGAGCACTGCGGTGTGACCGTCCGTCTGATCGGCGAAAGAATCGACACTGGCGGCGTGCATTATCAGCCCCATGTCGCGCCTGCGGCCGCAGACAATTTCTCGACCTATTTGTACCTGCAGCTTGCCGCCGCCTTGCCGCTACTGGTGCAGGCCGCGCGCAATGCCATTGCGGGAAAATTATAGGTGCACCCGATCGGCCAACCGTCGCGGCTGTGATCGCACCCGACGATCTGGACCTATCTAGCCACCGGCCTGGGCTGGGGCGTTTGGTGAGGCCGGTAGTAGCCGGCCACAGCCATTGGCCAAGCTTGGAAACCAGCATTAGGCTTGATTATTCAAGCTTTCTTGGCTTGACACTCCGGGCCACCACCGATACATACGCCACACTTTACGGCAGGCGGTGAGCTTCGCTTGCTCGGAACGGCCGCCCGGCTAAGCCTTTGAGAGTGTTCGTTTTTTCTCAAATGTGCGCCGGCGCATCGCCTCGACGAATGACGCTCAAACGCTGCCTCTGACAGCCAATGTCAGGATTGAGTGACCGGGCGCGCGGTCTTGTGCTGTGCGGCCGTCCGGAACCGAAAGAGCGCCCCCGCCAATAACGCGGATGGCGCGATTTCGTTTTGCGCGCGAGTAACGGACGTCCGGAGAGTAATGCCGGGGCGATAAGCCCAAACGACTGACGGGCAGTTGAGCCCGCGCGACATCTGAAGGGCGAAAGCCCCAAACGATTCCGGGCGCGAGCCCGAACCGAGGGATAGTGAATGCCGACGATCAACCAGTTGATTGCCAATCCGCGGCGCCCGCTGAAAACGCGCAACAAGGTGCCGGCGCTGCAGGCCTCTCCGCAGAAGCGCGGCGTCTGCACGCGCGTCTACACCACGACGCCGAAAAAGCCGAATTCGGCGCTGCGCAAGGTTGCCAAGGTACGCTTGACCAACGGCTTCGAGGTTATCGGCTACATCCCGGGCGAGGGGCACAATCTGCAGGAACATTCGGTGGTGATGATCCGCGGCGGCCGCGTGAAGGACCTGCCCGGCGTGCGCTACCACATTCTGCGCGGCGTGCTCGACACCCAGGGCGTCAAGAACCGCAAGCAGCGGCGTTCGAAATACGGCGCCAAGCGTCCTAAATAATCGGAATCTGAACCATGTCCCGCCGCCACGCCGCAGAAAAGCGCGAAGTTATTCCGGACCCGAAGTTCGGCAACATCGTCGTCAGCAAGTTCATGAACGCCGTCATGTATGCCGGCAAGAAATCGGTGGCCGAAGGTATCGTCTACGGCGCTCTGGAGATGATTGAGAGTAAGACCAAGGCGAGCCCGCTCACGGTGTTCCAGCAGGCGCTCGACAATGTGATGCCGTCGATCGAAGTGCGCTCGCGGCGCGTCGGTGGCGCCACCTATCAGGTGCCGGTGGAGGTGCGCACCTCGCGCCGGCAGGCGCTCGGCATCCGCTGGATCATCTCGGCCGCGCGCGAGCGCAACGAAAAGACGATGACCGAACGGCTCTCGGCCGAGCTGCTCGATGCATCCAATAACCGGGGAAACGCAGTCAAGAAGCGCGAGGACACCCACAAGATGGCGGAAGCCAACCGGGCCTTCTCGCATTACCGCTGGTGACGGCGGACAACAGAATCAAGGACTAGAACTGCAATGCCCCGTAACC
This sequence comes from uncultured Alphaproteobacteria bacterium, assembly GCA_963709855.1. Classification (GTDB taxonomy): domain Bacteria; phylum Pseudomonadota; class Alphaproteobacteria; order Rhizobiales; family Xanthobacteraceae; genus Pseudolabrys. The sequence continues at coordinate 4,504 of CAVPXX010000027.1, forward strand.
ATCCGATCGAGGACTACCGCAATTTCGGCATCATGGCGCACATCGATGCCGGAAAAACCACGACCACGGAGCGGATCCTCTATTACACCGGCAAGAGCCATAAGATCGGCGAGGTGCACGAAGGCGCCGCGACGATGGATTGGATGGAGCAGGAGCAGGAGCGCGGCATCACCATCACCTCGGCCGCGACCACTGCGTTCTGGAAAGAAAAACGCCTCAACATCATCGACACTCCCGGCCACGTCGACTTCACCATCGAGGTCGAGCGCTCATTGCGCGTGCTCGACGGCGCGGTTGTCGTGCTCGATAGCAATCAGGGCGTCGAGCCGCAGACCGAGACGGTCTGGCGTCAGGGTGACAAATACAAGGTGCCGCGCATCGTCTTCGCCAACAAGATGGACAAGATCGGCGCCGACTTCTTCAAATGCATGGACGACATCAAGACCCGCCTCGGCGCCAAGCCCGTGGCCATTCAGCTCCCGATCGGTTCCGAACAGCAGTACAAGGGCCTGATCGACCTGGTGCGCATGAAGGGTGTGGTCTGGAACGACGAATCCCTCGGCGCCGATTATCACGACATCGATATTCCCGCCGACATGCTCGACCAGGCCAAGGAATACCGCGACAAGATGATCGAGGCGGCCTGCGAGGTCGACGATGACGCGACCACCGCCTACCTCGAAGGCAAGATGCCCGACGAGGCCACCATCAAGAAGCTGATCCGCAAGGCCGTGATCACCGGCGCGTTCTTTCCGGTTCTGTGCGGCTCGGCGTTCAAGAACAAGGGCGTGCAGCCGCTGCTCGATGCTGTCGTCGACTACCTGCCGAGCCCGCTCGACGTGCCGCCGATCCATGGCATCAATCCCGATAATGGCGAAGACGTCATACGCGAGCCGAAGGACAACGCGCCGCTAGCACTGCTCGCGTTCAAGATCATGGATGACCCCTTCGTCGGCACCATCACTTTCTGCCGCATCTATTCCGGTACGCTCGTGAGCGGCACCGGCGTGATCAATTCGACCAAGGAACGCAAAGAGCGCATCGGCCGTATGCTGCTGATGCATGCGAACAACCGCGAGGACATCAAGGAAGCCTTTGCCGGCGATATCGTTGCGCTGGCCGGCCTTAAGGAAGTGCGCACCGGCGATACGCTGTGCGATCCTAAGCAGCCGGTGATCCTGGAAAAGATGGAATTCCCCGATCCGGTGATCGAGATTGCGATCGAGCCGAAGTCGAAGGCCGACCAAGAAAAGCTCGGCGTCGCGCTCGCCAAGCTCGCTGCCGAGGATCCTTCGTTTCGCGTCTCCACCGACCAGGAGAGCGGGCAGACCATCCTCAAGGGCATGGGCGAACTGCATCTCGACATCAAGGTCGACATCCTCAAGCGCACCTACAAGGTCGACGCCAATATCGGCGCGCCACAGGTGGCGTTCCGCGAGAAGATCACCCAGCGCGTCGAGCACGACTATCACTCACAAGAAGCAGACTGGCGGTTCCGGCCAGTTCGCGGCGATCAAGATCATCGCCGAACCGGTGCCGCCCGGCACGCCGTTCGAATTCGAGAACGAGATCATCGGCGGCGCGGTGCCGAAGGAATTCATCCCCGGCGTCGAGAAAGGCCTCGAATCGGTGCTCGGCTCCGGTCCGCTCGCCGGCTTCCCGGTGGTGGACCTCAAGGTAACGCTGATCGACGGCAAATATCATGACGTCGATTCATCGGCGCTCGCCTTCGAAATCTGCGCGCGCCAGTGCCTGCGGGAAGCGATGCAAAGGGCGAGGCCCGTCCTGCTCGAGCCGATTATGAAGGTCGAGGTAGTGACGCCGGAAGACTACACCGGCTCCGTCATCGGCGACCTCAACTCACGGCGCGGGCAAATCCAGGGCCAGGACATGCGCGGCAACGCCAACGTCATCAATGCGATGGTGCCGCTGATGAACATGTTCGGCTACGTCAATACCCTGCGGTCCATGTCTCAGGGCCGCGCCACATTCACCATGCAATTCGATCACTACGCTGAACTGCCCGCCAATGTGTCGGCGGAAGTGCAGAAGAAATTCGCGTGACGATCGCAACCTGAAGGATCTGAACGGAGAGTTCCATGGCCAAAGAAAAATTCCTGCGCAACAAACCGCATTGCAATATCGGTACGATCGGTCACGTCGACCACGGCAAAACCACGCTGACAGCGGCGATCACCAAGGTGCTTGGCGGAGACCGGCGGCGCCACGTTCACCGCCTATGACCAGATCGACAAGGCGCCGGAAGAGAAGGCGCGCGGCATCACCATTTCGACGGCGCACGTCGAATACTCGACCGAGAAGCGCCACTACGCGCATGTCGACTGCCCCGGCCACGCCGACTACGTGAAGAACATGATCACCGGCGCGGCGCAGATGGACGGCGCCATCCTGGTGGTGTCCGCCGCCGACGGCCCGATGCCGCAGACCCGCGAGCACATCCTGCTCGCCCGCCAGGTCGGCGTGCCGGCGCTCGTCGTCTACATGAACAAGGTCGATATGGTGGACGATCCCGAATTGCTCGAACTGGTCGAGCTCGAGGTTCGCGAACTGCTGTCGAAGTACAATTTCCCCGGCGACAAGATCCCGGTGATGAAGGGTTCGGCGCTGATGGCGCTCGAGGGCAAGGACGAAAAGCTCGGCCATGAATCGATCCTCGCGCTGATGAAGGCGGTGGACGACTACATCCCGCAGCCGGAGCGCCCGAAGGATCAGCCGTTCCTGATGCCGGTGGAAGACGTGTTCTCGATCTCCGGCCGCGGCACCGTGTGCACCGGCCGCATCGAGCGCGGCATCATCAAGGTCGGCGAGGAAGTCGAGATCGTCGGCATCAAGCCGACGCAGAAGACCGTCGTCACCGGCGTCGAGATGTTCCGTAAGCTGCTCGACCAGGGCGAGGCTGGCGACAACGTCGGCTGCCTGCTGCGCGGCACCAAGCGCGAGGAAGTCGAGCGCGGCCAGGTGCTGTGCAAGCCCGGCTCGGTCAAGCCGCACACCAAGTTCAAGGCGGAAGCCTACATCCTCACCAAGGAAGAGGGCGGCCGTCATACCCCGTTCTTCACCAACTACCGTCCGCAGTTCTACTTCCGCACCACCGACGTGACCGGCGTGGTGCACCTGCCGGCCGGCACCGAAATGGTGATGCCGGGCGACAACGTGGCGATGGAAGTGCACCTGATCGTGCCGATCGCCATGGAGGAGAAACTTCGCTTCGCCATTCGCGAGGGCGGCCGCACGGTCGGCGCCGGCGTGGTGGCGAGCATCATCGAGTAATCGAACTGTAGTGCCTCGTGAAAGCCGGGCACCCAGTCCGCAGGGCCATCCACGTCTTCTGTAGATAGAACAATGCCGTGGATCGTCCGGTTTGACAGCCGGACGATGACGGACGAGAGAAACAGAAAATGAACGGCCAGAATATCCGGATCCGGCTCAAGGCGTTCGATCACCGCATCCTCGATGCGTCGACGCGCGAGATCGTGAACACGGCCAAGCGCACTGGCGCGCAGGTCCGTGGCCCGATCCCGCTGCCGACGCAAGCATCGAGAAGTTCACGGTGAACCGCTCGCCGCATGTCGACAAGAAGAGCCGCGAACAGTTCGAGATGCGCACGCACAAGCGCCTCTTGGACATCGTCGATCCGACGCCGCAAACGGTGGACGCGCTGATGAAGCTCGACCTCGCCGCCGGCGTCGACGTCGAGATCAAACTTTAAAGGCCGGGTGAGGAATTAAGATGCGTTCCGGAGTGGTTGCGCAGAAGACTCGGAATGACCCGGTTGTTCACCGATGCCGGTGAGCACGTGCCGGTCACGGTGCTGCGCCTGGCGCAGTGCCAGGTGGTCGCGCATCGGACCAAGGACAAGAACGGCTATGTCGCGCTCCAGCTCGGCTCGGGCGCGCGCCGCACCAACAACATGATCAAGGCCGACCGCGGCTATTTCGCCAAGGCCAAGGTCGAGCCCAGGCGCAAGCTGGCCGAATTCCGCGTCACCGAGGACGCGCTGATCCCGGTCGGCGCCGAGATCACCGCCGACCATTTCGTCGTCGGGCAGTTCGTCGACGTCTGCGGCACCTCGATCGGCAAGGGCTTTGCCGGCGGCATGAAGCGCTGGAATTTCGCAGGTCTGCGCGCCTCGCACGGCGTGTCGATCTCGCACCGCTCGATCGGCGGCACCGGCGGCCGGCAAGACCCCGGCAAGACCTTCAAGAACAAGAAGATGCCCGGCCATCTGGGCGTCGACCGCGTCACCACGCTCAATCTCAAGGTCGTGCAGACCGACGTCGAACGCGGCCTCATCATGGTCGAGGGCGCGGTGCCCGGCGCCAAGGGCGGCTGGATCACCGTGCGCGACGCGGTGAAGAAGACGCTGCCGAAGGATGCGCCCAAGCCCGGCAAGTTCCGCCTGGCGGAAGCCGCCGAGACGAAATCCGAAGCCAAGCCGGACGCCGCACAGGTCCCGCCGCCCCCGCCGCGACGGAGGGCGCGTGACATGGAAATGAAAATCACCACGCTCGAAGGCAAGGAAGCCGGCTCCGTCAATCTGCCGGATGCGATCTTCGGCCTCGAGCCGCGCAGCGACATCCTGCAGCGCTGCGTCAACTGGCAGCTCGCCAAGCGCCAGCGCGGCACCCACAAGACCAAGGACCGCTCGGAAATCTGGCGCACCGGCAAGAAGATGTATGCGCAGAAGGGCACCGGCGGCGCCCGCCACGGCTCGGCGCGCGTGCCGCAGTTCCGCGGCGGCGGACGCGCCTTCGGCCCGGTGGTGCGCAGTCATGCCATCGGCCTGCCGAAGAAGGTGCGCGCGCTCGCGCTCAAGCACGCGCTGTCGGCCAAGGCCAAGGACGGCGGCATCATCGTCATCGACAAGATGACGCTGAAGGACGGCAAGACCAAGGGCCTTGGCCAAGCAGTTCGACAAGCTCGGCCTGATCAACGCGCTGATCATCGACGGCGCCGAGGTCGAAGCTGAACTTCCGCTACTGCCGCGCGCAACATTCCGAATATCGACGTGCTGCCGGTGCAGGGCATCAACGTCTACGACATCATGCGGCGCAAGACCCTGGTGCTGACCAAGGCCGCGCTCGATGCGCTGGAGGCGCGCTTCAAATGAGCACCAGCGATCCCCGCCATTACGACGTCATCCTGTCGCCGGTGATCACCGAAAAGGCGACCATGGCGTCCGAGCACAACAAGGTCGTGTTCAAGGTGCGCAAGAACGCGACCAAGCCGCAGATCAAGGAAGCGGTCGAGAAGCTGTTCGACGTCAAGGTCAAGAACGTCAACACGCTGACCCGCAAGGGCAAGCTCAAGGTGTTCAAGAACAAGCTCGGGCAGCAGTCCGACGTGAAGCGCGCGATCGTGACGCTCGAAGAGGGTCACCGCATCGACGTGACCACGGGATTGTAAGGGAAGCCTCCGATGGCGTTGAAAACATACAATCCGACCACGCCGAGCCAGCGCCAGCTGGTCAACATCGACCGTTCGTCGTTGTACAAGGGCGCGCCGGTGAAGGCGCTGACCGAGGGTCAGAACTCGACCGGCGGCCGCAACAATAACGGCCGCATCACCTCGCGCTTCCGCGGCGGCGGCCATAAGCAGGCTTATCGCAAGGTCGATTTCCGGCGCACCAAGTTCGATGTGCCGGCGACGCGTCGAGCGGCTCGAATACGATCCCAACCGCACCGCCTTCATCGCGCTCATCAAGTACCAGGACGGCGAGCTGGCCTATATCCTGGCGCCGCAGCGCCTTGGCGCCGGCGACCAGGTGATCGCCTCCGAACATGCCGACGTGAAGCCGGGCAATGCCATGCCGATCGGCAATATTCCGGTCGGCACCATCGTCCACAATGTCGAGATCAAGATCGGCAAGGGCGGGCAGATCGCGCGTTCGGCCGGCACCTACGTCCAGATCGTCGGGCGCGACCAGGATTACGTCATCCTGCGGCTAGTCACGACCGAGCAGCGCCTGGTGCATGGCCGCTGCATGGCGACCATCGGCGCGGTGTCGAACCCCGACAACATGAATACCACGATCGGCAAGGCCGGTCGCCAGCGCTGGAAGGGCCGCATGCCGCACAACCGCGGCATCACCATGAACCCGGTCGATCACCCGCACGGCGGACGCACCAAGGGCGGCGGTCACTGGACCACGCCGTGGGGCTTCCCGACCAAGGGCAAGAAGACGCGCAAGAACAAGCGCACCACCAAATTCATCGTCGTCAGCCGCCACGAGCGCAAGAAGCAGAAGTAGGGACATAGACTATGTCGCGCTCTTTATGGAAAGGCCCGTTCGTCGACGGCTACCTGCTGAGAAAGGCGGAAGCCGCGCGCGCGTCGGGCCGTCACGACATGATCAAGATCTGGAGCCGGCGCTCGACCATTCTGCCGCAGTTCGTCGGCCTGAATTTCGGCGTCTATAACGGACAGAAGCACATCCCGGTGATGGTGACCGAGGAAATGGTCGGTCACAAGTTCGGCGAATTCGCGCCGGGCCGGATGTTCTACGGCCATTCATCCGACCGCAAAGCCAAGCGCACGCAGCCGCACCGGCGGCTCCGGCTGCCGCGCCTGCCGCGACGCCGGCGGCCAGTTAAGGAATCGAGAGAGACGTCATGGGCAAAAGCGCACGCGAGCGAAGCCTCCCCGATACCGATGCCAAGGCGGTGAGCCGGATGATCCGGATTACTCCGCAGAAGCTCAATCTTGTCGCGCAGATGATCCGCGGCAAGAAGGTCGCGAGCGCGCTCGCCGACCTGGAGTTTTCGCGCAAGCGCATCGCCGTGGATGTGCGCAAGTGCCTGGAATCGGCGATCGCCAATGCCGAGAACAATCACGACCTCGACGTCGACGAGTTGGTCGTCGCCGAGGCCCATGTCGGAAAGGCGCTGGTGATCAAGCGCTTCAGCCCGCGCGGCCGCGGCCGCATGGGACGCATTTTGAAACCGTTCTCCCACCTGACCATCATCGTGCGTCAGGTCGAGGCACAAGCCGCAGCGAAAGCCTGAGGGGTCGTCGATGGGTCAGAAAGTCAATCCGATTGGGCTGCGTCTCGGGATCAACCGCACCTGGGACTCGCGCTGGTACGCCGGCAAGGCCGAATACGGCACGCTGCTGCACGAGGACATCAAGATCCGCGAAGAGCTGATGAAGCAGCTCAAGCAGGCGGCGGTGTCGAAGATCATCATCGAGCGGCCGCACAAGAAGTGCCGCGTCACCATCCACTCGGCGCGTCCGGGCGTGGTGATCGGCAAGAAGGGCGCCGACATCGAGAAGCTGCGCAAGTCGGTGGCCAAGCTCACCGACAGCGACGTCGTCATCAATATCGTCGAAATCCGCAAGCCCGAGCTCGACGCGCAACTGGTCGCCGAATCGATTTCGCAGCAGCTCGAGCGCCGCGTCGCGTTCCGCCGCGCCATGAAGCGCGCGGTGCAGTCGGCCATGCGGCTGGGCGCCGAAGGCATCCGCATCAACTGCTCCGGCCGTCTCGGCGGCGCCGAAATCGCGCGCATGGAGTGGTACCGCGAAGGCCGCGTGCCGCTGCATACGTTGCGCGCCGACGTCGACTACGGCGTTGCCACCGCGTTCACCACCTACGGCACCTGCGGCGTCAAGGTCTGGATCTTCAAGGGCGAAATCCTCGAACACGATCCGATGGCGCAGGACAAGAAGCTTGCCGAAGGCGACCAGGGCCGTCCGCGCCGCGAAAACGCGGCCTGAAGGGACAAAGAGTTTAATTCATGCTGCAACCAGATCCGCACCAAGTTCCGCAAGGCGTTCAAGGGCCGCATCCACGGCGTCGCCACCAGCGGCGCCACGCTCGCCTTCGGCCAATACGGCCTCAAGGCGCTGGAGCCCGAGCGCGTCACCGCGCGCCAGATCGAGGCCGCGCGCCGCGCGCTCACCCGCTTCATGAAGCGGTCGGGCCGGGTGTGGATCCGCGTCTTCCCGGACGTGCCGGTGTCGAAGAAGCCGATCGAAATCCGCATGGGCAAAGGCAAGGGCACGCCCGAGCTGTGGGTTTGCCGCGTCAAGCCCGGCCGCATCCTGTTCGAGGTGGACGGCATTCCGATCGCCGTCGCCAAGGAAGCGCTGGCGCTCGCCGCCGCCAAGCTGCCGGTCAAGACCCGATTCATCGAACGCATCGCCGAGTAGAGCCATGAAATCCGTAGACGTAAGAGCGATGACGCTCGACCAGATCGACGACGAGGTGCTCAAGCTCAAGAAGGAGCAGTTCAATCTGCGCTTTCAGCGCGCCACCGGTCAGCTCGAGAATACCTCGCGCGTGCGCGTCATCCGCCGCGACGTCGCGCGCCTGAAGACCATCGCCGCGCAGAAGCGCTCCGGATCGATGCCGGAGATCGCGCCGAAGCCGAAAGCAGAAGCCAAGCCCAAGGTTGCCAAGCCGAAGGCCGAGAAGCCGAAATCCGACAAGCCGAAATCAAAGAAGCCGCAGTCCGCGAAGAGCCTCAAGGCTGGCGCGAAGAAGACTGCCGCGAAGAAGTCGAAGTAAGGGGTTCGAGATGCCGAAACGTACGCTTCAGGGCGTCGTCGTCAGCGACAAGCAGGACAAGACCGTCGTCGTGCGCGTCGACCGGCGTTTCACCCATGCGACGATGAAGAAAACCATTCGCCGTTCGAAGAAATATCACGCGCATGACGAGAAAAACGAGTTTTCCGTCGGCGACATGGTGTGGATCGAAGAGCGCCGCCCGATCTCCAAGCTCAAGTGCTGGGAAGTCATCCGCGGCGATAAGAAGCAGAAAGTTCAATAGCGCCATGTTTGGCACGACAAAGAGAGCCGCATCATGATCCAGATGCAAACCAACCTCGACGTGGCGGACAATTCCGGCGCGCGCCGCGTCATGTGCATCAAGGTGCTGGGCGGCTCCAAGCGCAAATACGCCACCATCGGCGACGTCATCGTCGTCTCGGTGAAGGAAGCCATTCCGCGCGGCCGCGTGAAGAAGGGCGAGGTGATGAAGGCCGTGGTGGTGCGCATCGCCAAGGACATCAAGCGCGCCGACGGCTCCGTCATCCGCTTCGACCGCAACGCGGCGGTGCTGATCACCCCGCAGATGGAGCCGGTGGGAACCCGCATCTTCGGGCCGGTGCCGCGCGAATTGCGCGCCAAGAATCACATGAAGATCATCTCGCTCGCCCCGGAGGTGTTGTGATGGCCGCCAAGATCAAAAAAGGCGACAAGGTGATCGTGCTCGCCGGCCGCGACAAAGGCCGCACCGGCGAAGTGATCGAGGTGCGTCCGGCGGAAGACCGCGCGCTGGTGCGCGGCGTCAACATGGTCAAGCGCCACCAGCGCCAGACCGCGCAGCAGGAAGGCGGGATCATCTCCAAGGAGAGCACGATCCATCTGTCCAACCTGGCGATGGCCGACCCCAAGGACGGCAAGCCGACCCGCGTCGGCTTCAAGTTCGTCGGCGAGGGGCATGACCGCAAAAAGGTGCGCATCGCCAAGCGTTCCGGAGTCAGAGATCGATGGCTGACACGCAACAGAATACCGAACCCAAGAAGCCGAAGAAGCCGCAGGTCGCCAAAGGAGAGCGGCGCGCCGAAGGTCAAGAAGCCGCGCGAGCGCTCCGACTACGTGGCGCGGCTCAAGACCCATTTCGAGCAGGTCATCCGCGGCGAGCTGAGCAAGCAGTTCGGCTATACCAACCGCTATCCAGGTGCCGGTGATCACCAAGGTCGTGCTCAACATGGGCATCGGCGAGGGCGTCGCCGACCGCAAGAAGGTGGACAACGCCGCCGCCGACCTGACGCTGATCGCCGGCCAGAAGGCCGTGATCACCAAGTCGCGCAAGTCGATCGCCACCTACAAGCTGCGCGACGGCCAGGCCATCGGCTGCAAGGTCACGCTGCGCAAGACGCGCATGTACGACTTCATCGACCGGCTGGTGAATATCGCGCTGCCGCGCATCCGCGACTTCCGCGGGCTCAATCCGAAGAGCTTCGACGGCCGCGGCAACTACAGCCTCGGCATCAAGGAACACATCGTGTTCCCGGAGATCGATTTCGACAAGGTCACCAACTCCTGGGGCCTCGACATCACCGTTTGCACCAGCGCGCGCTCCGACGACGAAGCGCGCGCGCTATTGGCTGCATTCAACTTCCCGTTCCGGCAGTGAGGGGCGATTTCCGTTCCCTCAAACGCGGAAACGTAAGGAGCTAAAGGTATGGCGAAGAAGAGTTCGATCGAGAAGAACAACCGGCGGCGCAGGATGACGAAGCAATTCTCCAATCGCCGCAAGGCGCTCAAGGCGATCGCCCGCGACAAGAAGCTGCCGATGGAGGAGCGTTTCGCCGCCACCCTCAAGCTCGCCGAATTGCCGCGCAATTCCTCGGCCACGCGCATTCGCAATCGCTGCGAACTCTCCGGCCGTCCGCGCGCCTATTACCGCAAGCATAAACTCAGCCGCATCGCGTTGCGCGACCTCGGCTCCAAGGGCCTGATTCCAGGCCTCGTGAAGTCGAGCTGGTAGGGGGATCGCGATGGCTGTCAACGATCCGATCGGCGACATGATTGCCCGCATCCGCAATGCGCAGATGCGAGCCAAGTCGAAGGTTTCCATGCCGGGCTCCAAGCAGCGCGAGCGCGTCTGCGAGGTGCTCAAGACCGAAGGCTATATCCGCGGCTACGCCAGCGTCGCGCACGCCGACGGCCGCAGCGAGCTCGAGATCGAGCTGAAATATTTCGACGGCGAGCCGGTGATCCGCGAGATTTCGCGCGTCTCCAAGCCCGGCCGGCGCGTCTACGCCTCGGTCAAGGCGCTGCCGCGCATCAATAACGGCCTCGGCATCTCGATTCTGTCCACGCCCAAGGGCGTGATGGCCGATCACGCAGCCCGCGACGCCAATGTCGGCGGCGAAATCATCTGCACGGTGTTCTAATGTCCCGCATCGGCAACAAAGCGGTCGCGATCCCGTCCGGCGTCACCGCCAACGTGGAAGGGCAGACCGTCAAGATCAAAGGCCCGAAGGGCGCCATGCAGGTCGTGCTGCATGACGACGTGACGGTCACGATGGACAAGGCCGCGGTCAAGCTCGAGCCGCGCGGCGAAAGCAAGCGGCGCGCGCTCGATGTGGGGCACCTCGCGCACGCTGGTCGCCAATCTGGTGGCGGGCGTGACCAAGGGCTTCGAGGAGCGGCTGGAGATCACCGGCGTCGGCTATCCGCGCCGCGGTGCAGGGCAAGTCGCTGAACCTGCAGCTCGGCTTTAGCCACGACGTGAACTTTCCGATCCCGGAAGGCATCACGATCGCGACGCCGAAGCCGACCGAGATCGTGGTGACCGGCATGGACAAGCAGAAGGTCGGCCAAGTCGCCGCCGAGATCCGCGGCTTCCGCCCGCCCGAGCCGTACAAGGGCAAGGGCGTGAAATACGCCGGCGAATACATCTTCCGCAAGGAAGGCAAGAAGAAGTAGAGGGACGCGCGATGTCGAGACTAAGCGATCGGACTGCGCGACGGACGGCGACCGTGCGCCGCAACGTCAAGCTCGCCGCCGGCACCAGCGGGCGCGCGCGGCTGACGGTATTTCGTTCGTCCAAGCACATCTATGCCCAGCTCATCGACGACACCAAGGGCGAGACGCTCGCGGCGGCGTCTTCGCTCGAAAAGACGACGCGCGAGGGGGCCAAGACCGGCGCCAATATCGATGCGGCGAAGGTGGTCGGCAAGCTGATCGCCGAGCGCGCCAAGGAGAAGGGCATCAAGGACGTCGTGTTCGACCGCGGCGGCTATCTTTATCACGGGCGCGTCAAAGCGCTGGCCGATGCCGCGCGCGAAGGCGGCCTCAATTTCTAACGGAGCGCGCATCATCCCGAAAAGCGGGAACCGGTTTTCGGATGAGATGATGCGCAAAGGAAAAACTGCTCATGGCACATGAACCCCGACGAGAGCCGCGACGTGACCGTGCTGGTGGCGGCCGCGAAGAGCGCGACAGCGAGTTCACCGACAAGCTTGTCCACATCAATCGTGTGGCCAAGGTGGTGAAGGGCGGCCGGCGTTTCGCCTTTGCCGCGCTGGTGATCGTCGGCGATCAGAAAGGCCGCGCCGGTTACGGCCACGGCAAGGCGCGCGAGGTGCCGGAGGCGATCCGCAAGGCCACCGACGCCGCCAAGCGCAGCCTGACGCGCGTTCCGTTGCGCGAAGGCCGCACGCTGCATCACGACGTGCTCGGCCGTCACGGCGCCGGCAAGGTGTTCCTGCGCGCGGCGCCTCCGGGAACCGGCATCATCGCCGGCGGTCCGATGCGCGCGGTGTTCGAAACGCTGGGCATCCAGGACGTGGTGGCCAAGTCGCTCGGCTCGTCCAATCCCTACAACGTGGTGCGCGCGACCTTCGACGCGCTCAAGCACCAGGATTCGCCGCGCTCGGTCGCGGCGCGCCGCAACATCAAGGTCTCCACGCTGCAGTCGCGCCGCCGCGAAGGCGACGCCGAAGCGGCGGCCGACTAAGGATCAAGGCAATGGCTGAGACACAAAAGACCATCAAGGTCGAACAGGTGGCGAGCCCGTTGCGGCGCCACCACGACCAGCGCGAGACCCTGATCGGGCTGGGCTTGAACAAGATCGGCCGCACCCGCGACCTGCCGGATACGCCGTCGACGCGCGGCATGATCTGCAAGATGCGCCATCTGGTGCGCGTGGTCGGCGAAGCGCGTTAAGAGGACGACTGCCATGAAACTCAACGAGATCGCCGACCGGCCGGGCGCGCGCAAAAACCGCTTGCGCATCGGCCGTGGCATCGGCTCCGGCATGGGCAAGACCGGCGGCCGCGGCGGCAAGGGCCAGACCGCGCGCTCGGGCGTGCGCATCAAGGGCTTCGAAGGCGGCCAGATGCCGCTGCACCGGCGCCTGCCCAAGCGCGGCTTCCGCAATACGCTCGTTCGCGGTCAAGCTCAACGAAACCAATATCGGCAAGGTGCAGGCGGCGATCGACGCCGGGCTGATCGATGCCAACAAGCCCGATCGACGTCGCGGCCATGGTCAAGGCCGGCCTGATGCGGCGCGCCAAGGGCGGCGTGAAGCTGCTCGGCGACGGCGAGCTCAAGAGCAAGGTCGAGTTCGCGGTCTTCCGCGCTTCGAAATCCGCCATCGCGGCGGTCGAGAAGGCCGGCGGCAGCGTGAAAATCCTCGCCCCGGCGAAGGAAGTGGACGCCGAGCCGAAGGGCAAGAACAAGCGCATGGCGCTGGAAGCGGCCAAAGGCGGCGATAAGCCGAAGGGCGGCAAGCCCAAAGAGACTAGCCGGAAGCGGCCGAAGGCGAGCAAAAGCCGGCCGAGTGATTCGGCCGCGCGGGCGGCGGCGTTCGCCGCCCGCTACAAGTTTGCGATGCAGTGCCTATCTAGAGCTTTCTGAAGACGGCCCGCAGCGGCGGGGTGGAGCAGGACGGGGCGCGGCGGCAGGAGCGACTGATGGTTTCGGCAGCGGAACAACTGGCGGCCAATCTCAACTTCTCGGCGCTCGCCAAGGCCGAAGAGCTCAAGAAGCGCATCTATTTCACGGTCGGCGCGCTGCTGGTCTATCGCCTGGGCACCTATATCCCGCTGCCCGGCATCGATCCGGCCGCCTGGGAGCAGATCTTCAACACCCAGGCCGGCGGCATTCTCGGCATGTTCAACATGTTCTCCGGCGGCGGCATCCACCGGATGGCGATCTTCGCGCTCAACATCATGCCCTACATCTCGGCCTCGATCATCATTCAGTTGATGACGACGGTCTCGCCTACGCTCGAAGCGCTTAAGAAGGAAGGCGAGTCGGGCCGCAAGATCATGAACCAGTACACCCGGTATCTCACCGTGGTGCTGGCCGCGTTCCAGTCCTACGGCATCGGCATCGGACTGCAAGGCACCGGCAGCGTGGTCAGCGAGCCCGGAATATTCTTTCTGATTTCCACGACGATCACGCTCACCGGCGGCACCATGTTCCTGATGTGGCTGGGCGAGCAGATCACCTCGCGCGGCATCGGCAACGGCATCTCGCTGATCATCTTGTCCGGTATCGTGGCGCAATTGCCGTCGGCGATCGCCGGCACGCTGGAACTCGGCCGCCAGGGCGCCTTGTCTACCGGCCTGATCCTCGCCGTCATCGTAATGGCGGTGGCGGTCATCGCCTTCATCGTGTTCATGGAGCGCGCGCAGCGCCGGTTGCTGATCCAATATCCCAAACGGCAGGTCGGCAACCGCATGTTCGAGGGCCAGTCCTCGCATCTGCCGCTCAAGCTCAATACCTCGGGCGTGATCCCGCCGATCTTCGCCTCTTCGCTGCTGCTGTTGCCGACCACGGTCGCCAACTTCAACGCCGGCAGTGGGCCGGACTGGCTCACCACGATCACCACGCTGCTCGGCCATGGCCGGCCAGCGTTCCTGATTCTTTACATTGCGCTGATCGTGTTCTTCGCGTTCTTCTACACCGCGATCGTGTTCAACCCGACCGAGACCGCGGATAACTTAAAGAAGCACGGCGGCTTCATCCCCGGCATAAGGCCGGGCGAGCGCACGGCGGAATACATCGACTACGTGCTCTCGCGCATCACCGTGGTCGGTGCGCTCTACCTTGCCATCGTCTGCTTGATCCCAGAGATCCTGATCTCCTACGCCGCGGTGCCGTTCTATTTCGGCGGCACCTCGCTGCTGATCGTGGTCAGCGTCACCATGGATACGGTCGCGCAGATCCAAGGCTATCTGCTTGCGCACCAATATGAAGGCCTGATCAAACGCTCGAAATTGCGAGGGCGCAATCGATGAGACTGATTCTGCTCGGCCCGCCGGGGGCAGGGAAGGGCACGCAAGCGCAGCGCCTGGCCCAGATATGCCGCATCGTCCAGCTCTCCACCGGCGACATGCTGCGCGCTGCGGTCGCCGGCGGTACGCCGGTCGGCCTGCGCGCCAAGGCCATCATGGAGCGTGGCGAACTGGTGCCCGACGAGGTAGTGGTTGCGATCATCGCCGACCGCATCGATCAGCCCGACGCCAAGCGCGGTTTCGTGCTCGACGGCTTCCCGCGCACGGTGCCGCAGGCGCAGGCGCTCGACCGACTGCTGGCCGAGCGCGGCCTCAAGCTCGACGCGGTCATCGAGCTCAAGGTGGACGAGGGCATTCTGCTCAAACGTATCGAGACGCGGGTGGCCGAGATGACCGCCCGCGGCGAGAAATTGCGCGCCGACGATAACCCGGAAGTTCTCAAGGGGCGGCTCGCGGCCTACCGCGCACAGACCGCGCCGTTGACAGACTACTATGCTGGCGTGGGTCAGCTCCGCCGCGTGGACGGCATGGCGCCGATCGATGCCGTCACGGCCGCCATCGACCGCATCCTGAGCCCTGGCGTCGCCCGCAAGGCCAAGCCGGCCCGCCGCAAGGCGAAATCCGTCAAGGGGCGGGGCAAACAGAGCACCCGGCGCGCTGCCGCCCGCCGCGGCCGCCCGGCCAGGTCCAAAGCCCGTAAATCCGCGCGAAAAGCGAGCCGACCGGCCCGCGCCAAAAACAAGGCTGGACAGCGCAAACTGCGTTCCCGGCGGAGGTTGACGAAGGCGCAATGAATCCCTTAATAAGCTGTTCATTCAGGAGTTTGACGCGATGCCGGGCCCCAGAAAACCGGGGACAGCGTCGTGTTACGCTTTGGGCTATCCCATTCCAGGGGCACAAGAATTCGGCGCCTTGCGCGCGGCCGGACGATAACAGGAGAGACCATCCGTGGCTCGTATCGCGGGCGTGAACCTGCCCACTAACAAGCGCGTCGTGATCGCGCTGCAATATATCCATGGCATTGGGCCTAAAATCGCCCATGAAATCATGGCGAAGGTTAATTTGCCGCAGGAGCGGCGGGTGTCGCAGTTGACCGACGCCGAAGTGTTGCAGGTTCGCGAAATGATTGATCGCGACTACATGGTCGAGGGCGACCTGCGCCGCGAAGTGGCGATGAATATCAAGCGGCTGATGGATCTCGGCTGCTACCGGGGCCTGCGCCACCGCAAGGGCCTGCCCGTGCGCGGCCAGCGCACCCATACCAATGCGCGCACCCGCAAGGGTCCGGCCAAGACCATCGCCGGCAAGAAAAAGACACCGACACCGCAGTGACGACAGGAATTGCCCGCGCCTGACGGCGGCGGGCTGCAAAGGGATCGAGAATGGGTAAGGAAGCCACCCGCGTCCGCCGGCGCGAACGCAAGAACATCGCGTCGGGCGTGGCGCATGTAGCTGCGTCGTTCAACAATACCATGATTACCATCACCGATGCTCAGGGCAACACCATTGCCTGGTCGTCATCGGGAACGATGGGGTTCAAGGGCTCGCGCAAATCGACGCCTTACGCCGCGCAGGTCGCGGCCGAAGACGCCGCCAAGAAAGCACAGGAGCATGGCATGCGCACCCTCGAGGTCGAGGTGTCAGGCCCCGGTTCGGGCCGTGAATCGGCGCTGCGTGCTTTGCAGGCGCAGGGCTTCACCATCACTTCGATCCGCGACGTGACCACGATTCCGCATAACGGTTGCCGGCCGCGTAAACGTCGCCGCGTATGATGTTCGTTTCGGGCGGACGCGCCGCGTCCGCTGCCGCCGAACTTTTCCCCACACGGCGGGTGGGATGCGCAGGGAAAGCCTCGCGCCGCTCAATAGGTGAAGACGTGATCCAAAAAAATTGGCAGGAATTGATCAGGCCGAACAAGCTGCAGGTGACCGCAGGCAACGACGCCGCGCGGGTCGCCACCGTCGTCGCCGAACCGCTCGAGCGCGGTTTCGGCGTGACGCTGGGCAATGCGTTGCGCCGCATTCTGCTGTCCTCGCTGCAGGGCGCCGCGGTGCAGTCAGTGCACATCGACGGTGTGCTGCACGAATTCTCCTCGATCGCCGGCGTGCGCGAGGACGTCACCGATATCGTGCTCAACATCAAGGACATCGCCATCAAGATGCAGGGCGAGGGTCCCAAGCGCATGGTGGTGAAGAAGCAGGGTCCGGGCACCGTCACCGCCGGCGAGATTCAGACCGTCGGTGACGTGGTGGTGCTCAATCCCGACCTCGTGCTGTGCACCCTCGACGAGGGCGCCGAGATCCGCATGGAGTTCACCGTCAATACCGGCAAAGGTTATGTGCCGGCCGAGCGCAACCGTCCCGAGGACGCGCCGATCGGCCTCATTCCGGTCGACAGCCTATATTCGCCGGTGCGCAAGGTCTCCTACAAGGTTGAGAACACCCGCGAGGGGCAAATCCTCGATTACGACAAGCTCACCATGACCATCGAGACCAACGGCGCGGTCAGCCCCGAGGATTCGCTCGCGTATGCGGCCCGCATCCTGCAGGACCAGCTCAACGTGTTCGTGAATTTCGAGGAGCCGCGCAAGGAGACCACGGCTGAGACCATTCCGGATCTCGCGTTCAATCCGGCCTTCCTCAAGAAGGTGGACGAGCTCGAGCTGTCGGTACGCTCGGCCAACTGTCTGAAGAACGACAACATCGTCTATATCGGCGACCTGGTGCAGAAGACCGAAGCCGAGATGCTGCGCACCCCGAACTTCGGCCGCAAGTCGCTCAACGAGATCAAGGAAGTGCTGGCGCAGATGGGCCTGCATCTCGGCATGGAAGTGGCGGGCTGGCCGCCGGAGAACATCGAAGAGCTGGCCAAGCGCTTCGAGGATCATTACTGAGCCGCGACGCGGCTGCGTCATAAGAGGTAAGGGAGTAGGCGATGCGTCACGGAAAAGTTCACCGCAAGCTCGGCAGGCATTCTGCGCATCGCACCGCTATGTTCGCCAACATGGCCGCCGCGTTGGTCAAGCACGAGCAGGTCGTCACGACGCTGCCGAAGGCGAAGGAACTTCGCCCGATCGTGGAGAAATTGGTTACGCTAGCCAAGAAGGGCGGGCTCGCCGCGCGCCGCCAGGCGATCTCGGAAATGCGCGACATCACGATGGTCAAGAAATTGTTTGACGTGATCGGCCCGCGCTACAAGGACCGTAAGGGTGGCTATACACGCGTGCTCAAGGCCGGTTTCCGCTACGGCGACAGCGCCGCGCAGGCGGTGATCGAGTTTGTCGGTCGCGACATCGATGCCAAGGGCAATGATTCCGGGCCGGTGCAAGAAAAGAAGGTCGCGGAAGAGGCGACCGCGGCGGCTTAATCCCCGGGTTACGAACCGTAATTCACAAGGGCGGCCACTCGGCCGCCCATTTATTTTTACGGCTCGCCGCCGGGCTCGGGCTATGTATAATTACCTCGATACCACTACTGGGGGAACACCATGGTCGGCTTTGTCACGACATTGCTCGCCGCTCTCGCCGCCACAGTCGCCACGGCCAACGCGCAGTCGGCGCTGGTTAAACGGGGCGACTATCTGGTCAATGGCATCATGACCTGCGGCAATTGCCACACGCCCAAGGGTCCGACCGGTGACATCATGGACAGGGCGTTCTCCGGCGGTATCTCCTGGGATGAGCCGCCGTTCACGGTGACGGCGCCGAACATCACACCGGACCCCGACACCGGCATCGGTAAATGGAGCGATGCGGACATCAAGAAGGTGCTGCGCACCGGCATCCGCCCGAACGGCACGCCGGTCGCCATGGTCATGCCAACCGACTTCTACGAGATCATCACCGAGCGGGATACCGACGCGATCGTCGCCTATCTGCGTACGCTTAAGTCGATCAAGAACAAGGTGCCGGACCCGATCTACAAGATGCCGCAAGTGCACCATGCCTTCCCGGGCACCGAGAAGCCCTTCACTGAAGCTATGATGAGCGACAAGCTGAAGAAGGGTTTCTATCTCGCCTCCATTGCGCATTGTATGGAATGTCATACGCCGATGGGCCCGCGCGGGCGCGAATTCGCCACCAAGCTCGGCACTGGCGGTTTCGAATTCCCCGGCCCATGGGGCAAGTCGGTGTCGCGAAATATCACCCAGAGCAAGACCAAGGGCATCGGCTCCTGGACAGATGACGAGATCAAGCGTGCCATCACGCAAGGCATCAGCAAGGACGGCAGCAAGCTCAAGCCGCCGATGGGCTTCCACTACTACTCGACGGTCAGCGCCGACGACCTCGACGCGGTGGTGGCGTGGCTGCGCACGGTGCCGGCGAAGGAGTGAGAGCTCCTGAGGCTCATGGCCTCTCTCCGGCAGCCGGGAAGAGGGAGAGTTCGGCCTTCATTTAGTCCCGGCGGGGGTCTATATCCCGGCGACTTGCCGGGAGTCAGACACGCATGCGCCTTAAGCCTTATTTGACCGCGATTTTGCTCGCCGCCATCGCCATGGCCGCGTTCGCCAGTGCGCCGGCCACAGCGCCCGCCCAGGAGCGCCGGGTGCCGACCGCCACCGAGCTGCGGCTGTCGTACGCGCCAGTGGTGCAGCGCGTGGCGCCGGCGATGGTCAACGTTTATGCCGCCAAGGTGGTGCAGAACCGCAATCCGCTGTTCGACGATCCGATCTTCCGTCGCTTCTTCGGCGTACCGGGCGACGACGGCGGCCGACAGGTGCAACGCTCGCTCGGCTCCGGCGTGATCGTCGATCCATCTGGCCTGGTCGTCACCAACGTGCACGTGATTGAAGGCGCCGACGAGGTCAAGGTAGCGCTTGCCGACAAACGTGAATTCGAGGCCGAGATCGTGCTCAAGGACAAGCGCAGTGATCTCGCTGTGCTGCGCATCAAAGCTGCGAAGGAGCGTTTTCCGGTCCTGGAATTCGCCAATTCCGACGCGCTTGAGGTGGGCGACGTGGTGCTCGCCGTCGGCGATCCGTTCGGCGTCGGGCAGACCGTGACGCACGGCATCGTCTCGGCGCTCGCCCGCACCCAGGTCGGCATCACCGACTATCAGTTCTTCATCCAAACCGACGCCGCTATCAATCCAGGCAATTCCGGCGGCGCGCTGGTTGATCTCACCGGCCGACTGGTCGGAATCAACACGGCGATCTTCTCGCGCTCGGGCGGGTCGCAGGGCATCGGTTTTGCAATCCCCGCCAATATGGTGCGGGTGGTGGTGGCTTCCGCCAAAGGCGGCAGCCATGAGGTAAAGCGACCCTGGCTCGGTGCCAAACTGCAGGCGGTCACCGGCGACATCGCCGACAGCATGGGGCTGAAACGGCCGATCGGCGCACTCGTCGCGAGCGTCGTGCCGGAGGGGCCCGCGGCGCGCGCCGGGCTTAAAACCGGCGACGTGATCGTCGCGGTGGACAATCAGACGGTGGACGATCCCAACGCCTTCGATTACCGCTTCGCCACCAAGCCGCTCGGTGGCACGGCGGCGCTCGGCCTGCTGCGCGGCGGCCGCGAGCTGAGCGTGAACGTGGCGCTGCAAACCGCGCCTGTGACGCCGCGCGATGAGATCACGATCCGCTCGCGTTCGCCGTTTTCCGGCGCCAAAGTTGCCAATCTATCGCCGGCGCTCGCGGACGAACTGCAATTGCAGAACGCCGACGACGGTGTGGTCGTCGTGGACGTGGACAACGGTTCCTATGCCAGCAATCTCGGCTTCCGGCGCGGCGACATCATCGTGTCGGTGAATGGCGAGCATATTTCAAAGACCGGCGATCTCGCGCGCGCCACCGGCACGCCGAGCCGCTCCTGGCAAGTCGTCATCCGCCGCGGCGGGCAGCAGATTTCCGCGGTATTCAACGGATGAGCCCGCGCGCCAAAGCTGCGGGTCCGACTTTGTTCGCGGCCGCCGGCCTCGATAAGGATGCGCCGCGGCCGCTCGCCGATCGCTTGCGGCCGACCAAACTCGACGAAGTCGTCGGGCAGGACCATCTGCTCGGCTCCGACGGTGCGCTCACCCGCATGCTGGCGACCCGCTCGCTCGGCTCGCTGGTGTTCTGGGGCCCGCCCGGTACCGGCAAGACCACGGTGGCGCGGCTGCTGGCGCAGGAAACCGACCTGCATTTCGAGCAGATTTCAGCGATCTTCACCGGCGTTGCGGATCTCAAGAAGGCGTTCGAGGCCGCGCGCGAGCGGCGCGACACCGGCAAGGGCACGCTGCTATTCGTGGACGAGATCCATCGCTTCAACCGCGCGCAGCAAGATTCTTTCCTGCCTGTGATGGAGGACGGCACTATCGTGCTGGTCGGCGCCACTACCGAGAACCCGTCGTTCGAATTGAACGCGCCGCTGCTGTCGCGCGCGCGCGTCCTGGTGTTCAAATCCCTCGACTCCCAGGCAATCGGGAAGCTGCTCGTGCGCGCCGAGCAGATCGAGGGCAAGAAGCTCCCGCTTGACGACGACGCCCGCACGGCGCTCACGCGCATGGCCGACGGCGACGGCCGCGCCGCCATTACTTTGGCCGAGGAAGTGTGGCGCGCCGCCCGCAAGGGCGAAGTTTTCGACTCGGCCAAGCTGCAGGAGATCGTGCAGCGCCGCGCGCCGATCTACGACAAGGCGCAGGACGGCCACTACAATCTGATCAGCGCGCTGCATAAGTCGGTGCGCGGTTCCGACCCTGACGCCGCGCTCTATTATCTCTGCCGCATGCTGGATGCCGGCGAGCCTCCGCTGTACATCGCGCGCCGCATCGTACGCATGGCGATCGAGGACATCGGGCTCGCCGACCCGCAGGCGCTGGTGATTGCCAATGCCGCCAAGGATGCCTATGATTTTCTGGGCTCGCCGGAGGGCGAACTAGCGATCGCGGAAGCCGTGATCTATATGGCCACCGCGCCGAAATCGAACGCTTCCTACGCTGCTTTCGGCGCCGCCATGCGCACCGCGAAGGAGGCCGGCTCCCTACTGCCGCCCAAGCACATCCTCAACGCGCCGACCAAGCTGATGCAAAGCGAAGGCTACGGCCGCGGTTATGCTTATGACCACGACCAGGAAGAGGCTTTCTCCGGGCAAAATTATTTCCCCGACGCGCTGCCGCGCCAACGTTTCTACAACCCGCCCGAGCGCGGCTTCGAGCGCGAAGTGCGCAAGCGGTTGGATTATTGGGCGAAGCTGCGGAAGGAGCGGGGTTCCTCGTGAGGCGCAGCAGGAACGGACCGCGCCAGCCGGGCGGCGAACGGCAACAGGCCGGCTCCCGTAGTCGCGATCACGGCCGTGATCGCGATGAGCGAATAAATCAGCGATCCGATGAGAGGTCCAATCTTCGTCAATCTGAGCTACGTGCGAAGCATTCCCCGAGGTGTGGTGGCGGCAAGGGTCGGGGCTATCCCGCGCGGCCCGCGCGCGAACTCCCTGTCGTTTTTCAGCCCGCGCCGCTACCACTGGCCGCGCCAAAGCCTGTGCAATTCTCGGCAGGCGTGCAAACCGTCAGTGTCACTCCTGACGAGAACGGCATGCGCGTCGACCGCTTCTTCGAGGGGCGCTTCCCGGGCCTATCGTTCAGCCATATCCAACGCATCATCCGCAAAGGCGAGGTGCGCGTGGACGGCAAGCGTACGCAGCCGAAGGCGCGGCTCGAAACGGGGCAGACGGTGCGCATTCCGCCGCTCCAACTCGATGCGCCGAAACCGCGCGACGATGCGCCGCAAGCGCAAAAGGATCGCGCGTTCATCAAATCGATCACGCTTTACGAAGACGACGACGTTCTGGTGCTCAACAAGCCGATGGGGCTGGCCGTGCAGGGCGGCTCCGGCACTACGCAGCATATCGACGGCATGCTCGGCGCATTGCGCGGCTCTCACCCCGACTCGCAGCGCCCGCGTCTGGTGCACCGGCTCGACAAGGACACTGCTGGCTGTCTTCTAGTGGCGAAGACGCGTTTTGCGGCGGCGGCGCTGGCCAAAACCTTTCGCACGCGTTCTGCCCGCAAGATCTATTGGGCGCTGGTTGCCGGCGTCCCGAAGCCGAAGCAGGGCCGCGTCTCGACGTTCCTCGCCAAGCAGGAGGTCGAAGAGGATTCCTACATGCGCATCGCCAAGCACGGCGAGAAGGATGCCACGCACGCCGTGACCTATTACGCGGTGGTGGAGACGGCTGCGCAGAAATTGGCATGGATCTCGCTTAAGCCGGTGACCGGCCGCACCCACCAACTGCGTGCGCACATGGCGCATGTTGGCAATCCGATCGTCGGCGATCCAAAATATTTCAACATCGAGAACTGGGAACTGCCCGGCGGCATGCAGAACAAGCTGCATCTGCTGGCGCGCCGTATTGTGGTACCGCATCCGCGCGGCGGAACCATTGACGTAAGCGCGCCGTTGCCGCCTCATATGGAGCAGTCCTGGAACCTGCTCGGCTTCGATGCCAAGCGCTACGACCCCATCGTCGAGGCGCCGGAGGAGTGACGCCCATGCGGAGCGCCTTTGTCATGGCCGCGCTGGCGCTCACGAGCGCGCAAGCGGCGGTGTCGCCGCCACGCCCTGTTTATCGATGCCGCCCGTCGGTGCGCGCTCCAATGAGCTTCGGGACGCCGCGCAGTGTGTTTCTTGTCGCGCTGCTCGCGCTGACCTTGGCGGTGCCCGCCACCTCGGCGCGTGCCCAGTCCGATGACGATCGCTACGACATTATGAGGCCGGAGAAGCCGCTGGCAAAGAAGCCTCCGCCGGTTGATAAGCACAAAGTGCGGCGCGGGTCCTCAAGCCCAGTCTATCCCACGCCCTTGCCGCCGCCGCTGCATTACAACCCGCAGCCTTCACAATCGGTGGTTAAGCATCCGGCGCCCGTGCCACCGCCGCTTTACGTACCGCAGACCGGCCAGACGCTGCCGAACCTGCCGACCGTGGCGCCGTCCGGCCCGAAGGGGACCGAGAGCTACCAGGACCGCGCCGTGCGCTGCGCGCATCAAGCCGGCGTCTACGGCCAGGCCGCCGGCGACCGCAACAGCTATATCGGCAGCTGCATCAGTCAGTAGCGCTAGATCTCTTTCATCACCTGAACGTAGGCGATCAGCGCGAACAGGGCCGTATCGCCGACGATATTGCCAAGCAGTACCGGCACCAAGAATTGGCCGACCATGCGTCAGCATTCCCCATCCCCGGACGCAACCAGGTCAAAGTGGGCACGCTCACCGCCAGCAAAGCCGCGGCGCGCGCGGCCTAGGCGCTGGCTTTATCCAGCGCCTGCATATCTTCGCGCGTCAACTTGAGCCGCGGCGCTTGCATGATTTCGCCGAGCTGTTTGAGGCTGGTGGCGCTGCAAATGGGCGCGGTTACGCTTGGCTGTGCGATCAGCCAGGCCAGTGAAATTTGCGCCGGCGTCGCGGAGTGGCGTGCGGCTACCTCGTCGAGCGCCTTCAGAATGCGCTGGCCGCGGGCGTCGAAATAGCCCTTCACCTTGCCGCTACGCGACGGATTTTTCGCAGCGTCCTCGGCTGAGCGGTATTTGCCGGTAAGAAAACCGCCGGCGAGCGAGTAATAGGTGATGACGCCGAGCCCTTCCGCCTGGCAGATCGGCCGGTATTGGCTCTCGAAATCGACGCGGTCATAAAGATTGTAATTCGGCTGTAGGCTCTCGTAACGCGGGATGCCGAGCGTCTTGCTGGCGGCGAGTGACGCTTTGAGCCGCGCCACATTCATGTTCGACGTGCCGATGGCGCGCACTTTGCCATGCGCGATCAGTTGCGCATAGGCCGCCATGGTCTCCCCCGGCGGCGTCACCTCGTCGTCGAAATGGGTCTGCAACAGATCGATGCAATCGACCTGCAGGCGCTTGAGACATGCCTCCGTCGCGCGCAGGACGTAGTCCTTCTTCAGGCTCTTGCCTTCGCCCATGTCGTTGCCGATTTTGGTGGCGATCACCGCCTTGCCTCGCTTGCCGCTCGCTTTCAGCCAGTTGCCGATGACGGTTTCCAACTCGCCGCCCTGGTGACCGGTAACCCAGCGCGAATAGGTATCCGCGGTGTCAATGGCGTTGAACCCGACGTCGATAAAGGCATCGAGCAGGGCGAACGACGTCGTTTGGTCGACGTTCCAGCCGAACACATTGCCGCCCAGCATCAGTGGCGCGATGCGCAGATCGGATTGCCCGAGGCGGCGGAGTTCCATGAGCTGACTTTAAGGACTACCGCAGCGACGCGTTGAACTTCTCCAGCGCCGCCTGGCCGGGGCAGAGCTCTTTCTCGTTGAGTGCATTGAGCGGTCCGTCGACTGTGCGCAGATGCGCGTGCAGGTCTTCCGATTCCTTCTCGACATAGAGCAGGCCGGTGACGATCTGGCCCTTGGTGGCGTGGTGCTGAAGGAACCCTAAAGCAGCCGTACGGTCACTGATCTCGTAGTCGGCGGCGAGCTTGCGCAGCGTGAGCTTGGAGCCGTCGTGCTGCTCTACCACCTCGACGGTGCCGGGCTCGTACTGCACCTCGATCGGCATGCGGCTGGACATGAAGTCGAGCCGGTTCACCGCCTCGTTGTGCTCGCGCACGAAATCGAAGCTCTTGGTCGAGCCGGCGTGGTTGTTGAAGGCGACGCACGGGCTGATGATGTCAATGAAGGCGGCGCCATTGTGCGCGATCGCCGCCTTAATAATCGGCACCAACTGCTGCTTGTCGCCGGAGAACGAGCGGGCGACGAAGCTGGCGCCGAGCTGCAAAGCCAGCGCGGCGAGATCGATGGAATTATCGGTGTTGATGAAGCCGCGCTTGGATTTCGAGCCGCGGTCGGCGGTGGCGGAGAACTGGCCTTTGGTGAGGCCGTACACGCCGTTGTTCTCGACGATATAGACCATGTTCACGCCGCGCCGCAGACAGTGCGCGAACTGACCCAAACCGATCGAGGCCGAGTCGCCGTCGCCCGACACGCCGAGATAGATCAGGTCGCGGTTGGCGAGATTGGCGCCCGTGAGCACCGATGGCATGCGGCCGTGCACCGAATTGAAGCCGTGCGAATTGCCGAGGAAATAAGTCGGCGTCTTCGACGAGCAGCCGATGCCGGAAATCTTGGCGACGCGATGTGGCTCGATCGACAGCTCGAAGCAGGCCTGGATGATCGAGGCGGTGATCGAGTCGTGGCCGCAGCCTGCACACAGTGTCGAGACCGTGCCCTCATAGTCGCGGTGGGTGTAACCCAGCTCGTTCTTCGGCAGGTCGGGATGATGGAATTTCGGCTTGGCGAGGTAGGTCATGAGGATACCTTTAGCGGCGTCACCTTCAGCTTGTCGACGTGATCGCCGATCGCCTTGGCGATGAAGCGCGCGGTGATCGGCGTGCCGTCATAGTGCAGAATCGGCACCAGCCGCACCGGATCGATGCCGCATTCGTTGACGATGAGCGAACGCAATTGCGCGTCGCGGTTCTGTTCGACCACAAACGTAAAATCATGGTCGGCGACAAAACTGTTGACGCTCGAATGGAACGGGAAAGCGCGCACGCGCATGCGGTCGAGCGAATGCCCGCGCGTTTCGATCATGGCGATCGCCTCGTCCATCGCCGGCGAAGTCGAGCCGTAATAGATCGCTCCGTATTTGGTCGGTTTGTTGGCATTGGCCTGCAGCGGGCGTGGCACCAGGTCCTTGGCGGTGTCGAACTTGCGGATCAGCCGCTGCATATTGTCGACGTAAGGTGCGCCTTCTTCGGTGTAGCGCGCATACCTGTCGTGCGACGTGCCGCGGGTGAAGAACGAGCCCTTGGTCGGGTGCGTCCCCGGATAGGTGCGGTAGGGGATGCCGTCGCCGTCCACATCGAGATAGCGGCCGAATTCCTTGCCGGCTTCCAACTCCTCGGCGGTCATCACCTTGCCGCGGTCATATTTGCGGTTGTCGTCCCAGGCAAGCGGCTTGGACAAGTGATGATTCATGCCGATGTCGAGATCGAGCATCACGAAGATCGGCGTCTGCAGCCGGTCGGCAAGATCGAACGCCTGCGCGCCGAAATCGAAGGCCTCTGCCGGATCCTCTGGGAACAGCAGGACGTGCTTGGTGTCGCCGTGCGAGGCATAGGCGCAAGAGATAATGTCGCACTGCTGCGTGCGGGTCGGCATGCCGGTCGAGGGACCGGCGCGCTGCACATCGAACAGCACGGCCGGGATTTCGGCGAAATAAGCAAGCCCGATGAACTCCTGCATCAACGAAATTCCGGGGCCCGAGGTAGCCGTGAAGGCGCGCGCGCCGTTCCAGCCGGCGCCGATCACTATGCCGATGGAGGCGAGTTCGTCCTCGGCCTGGATGATGGCGAATCTCGCCTCCTTGGTTTCGGGATCGACGCGCATCTTGGCGCAATGGCGGGTAAACGCATCCGCCAAAGACGACGACGGCGTGATCGGATACCAGGCGCAGACTGTGGCGCCGCCATAGACCGCGCCGAGCGCCGCCGCCGAATTGCCCTCGATGAAGATGCGGTCGCCGACCTTGCCGCTCTTCTTCAGGCGCAGGCCGATCGGGCACGCGAGGTTGAGAGTGGCGTAGTCGCGTCCGATATGCAGCGCCTTGATGTTGGGCGCGATCAGCTTTTCCTTGCCCTTATACTGCTCGCCGATCAGCTGCTCGACCACCTTGACGTCCATGTCGATGAGTGCAGTCAAAACGCCGATATAAATGATGTTCTTGAACAGCTGGCGCTGGCGCGGATCGGTGTATTCGCGGTTGCAGATCGCGGTCAGCGGCACGCCGATGACCGTAATGTCCTGGCGGAATTTGGAGGCCGGCAGCGGCTTGGTAGAATCGTAGAGCAGGTAGCCGCCCGGCTCGATGCCGGCAATATCACGGTCGAAAGTCTGCGGATTCATCGCCACCATCAGGTCGGTGCCGCCGCGTGCGCCGAGATGGCTCGCCTCGGTGACGCGCACCTCGTACCAGGTCGGCAGGCCCTGAATGTTGGACGGGAAGATGTTGCGCGGCGCCACCGGCACGCCCATGCGCAGAACGGCGCGGGCGAACATCTCGTTCGCGCTCGCCGATCCGGAGCCGTTGACGTTGGCGAAGCGGACGACGAAGTCGTTTACGCGGCTGATCGGCGTGGCGGTCGGCATGAAGTCCCTGCGTAGGTCATTTCCAATAGGAATTTCTGCATGTCCCAGGCGCCGGTCGGGCAGCGTTCGGCGCACAAGCCGCAATGCAGGCAAACGTCCTCGTCTTTCACCATGACGCGGCCGGTCTTGAGCCCGTCTTGCACATAGAGGTCCTGGCTAAGATTGTGCGAGGGCGCGTTAAGATGCTTGCGTAGATCGGCTTCCTCGCGGTTCACCGTAAAGGTGATGCAATCCATCGGGCAGATGTCGACACAGGCGTCGCATTCGATGCAGAGCTGCGCCGAGAACACTGTCTGCACGTCGCAATTCAGACAACGGCCGGCTTCGGAAAGCGCAAGCTCGGGATCGAAGCCGAGCTCGACCTCGGCCTTGATGTCCTTGAGCGCCACCACCTTGTCGCGCAGCGGTACCTTGTAGCGCTTATCGAGCGCGATCTCGTTGTCGTAGGACCATTCGTGAATGCCCATCTTCTGGCTCATCAGCGCGACCGCCGGAGTGGGACGGTCGGCGATATCCTCGCCGTTGAGCATCTTGTCAATTGAAACGGCGGCCTCGTGGCCGTGCGCCACCGCCCAGATGATGTTTTTCGGGCCGAACGCCGCGTCGCCGCCGAAGAAAACCTTTGGGTTGCTCGAGGCCATGGTCGCGGCAACGATCTTCGGCATGCCGTGGTCGTTGAATTCAATGCCGGCGTCGCGCTCGATCCAGGGGAAGGCATTCTCCTGGCCGACCGCCACCAGCACGTCATCGCAACGGAAATGCTGCTCGGGTTCGCCGGCGGGCACCAGCCTGCGGCGGCCCTTAGCATCGTATTCGGCCTTCACCTTCTCGAAGGTGATGCCGGTCAGCTTGCCGTTCTCATGCGTGAAATGTTTCGGCACGAGATAATTGTGGATCGGGATGCCCTCGTGTATGGCGTCTTCCTTTTCCCAAGGCGACGCCTTCATTTCCTCAAAGCCCGAGCGCACTACCACCTGCACGTCTTCGCCGCCGAGCCGGCGCGAGGAGCGGCAGCAGTCCATGGCGGTGTTGCCGCCACCTAGCACGATCACGCGCTTGCCGATTTTCGTGGTGTGGCCGAACGACACCGACGACAACCAATCGATGCCGATGTGAATATTCTTGGCGGCTTCCTTGCGGCCGGGGATGTCGAGGTCGCGTCCGCGCGGCGCACCGGAGCCGACGAAGATTGCATCCCAGCCTTCCGCCAGCAGCGCCTTCATGCTGTCGATGCGTTTGCCTCCGCGGAACTCGACGCCGAGATCGATGATGTAGCCGCATTCCTCGTCGATGACGTTGTCGGGCAGGCGGAATTTCGGGATTTGCGTGCGGATCATGCCGCCCGCTTTGGCATCCTGGTCGAACACCACGACGTGGTAGCCGAGCGGAGCGAGATCGCGTGCGACGGTGAGCGACGCGGGTCCACCGCCGACCAGCGCGATGCACTTGCCGTTCTTCTTCTGCGGCGGCTTGGGCAGGCGCGCGCGGATGTCGTCTTTGTAATCGGCGGCCACACGCTTTAAGCGGCAGATCGCTACCGGCTCGTTCTCCACGCGCACGCGCCGGCAGGCCGGTTCGCACGGGCGGTCGCAGGTGCGCCCGAGGATTCCCGGAAACACGTTCGAGTACCAGTTGACCATGTAGGCGTCGGAATAGCGCCCCGCTGCGATCAACCGGATGTATTCAGGGACAGGCGTGTGCGCCGGGCAAGCCCATTGGCAATCCACGACCTTGTGGAAGTAGTCGGGCGCGGCAATGTTGGTATTCTTCATTCACTCCTCGAAACGCGGGCCACCGCGGACGACCCGACGGTGTCGCGTCACAGC
Organism: uncultured Alphaproteobacteria bacterium; assembly: GCA_963709855.1. Taxonomy (GTDB): domain Bacteria; phylum Pseudomonadota; class Alphaproteobacteria; order Rhizobiales; family Xanthobacteraceae; genus Pseudolabrys. The sequence continues at coordinate 34,179 of CAVPXX010000027.1, forward strand.
CTTAGGCGGCTAGTCTTCCCCCGGCGCGGCCTCGTTGCGACGGCCGCGATTCAGGGGCCGGAATATATTGGTAAGAACCCTCCAAGGCTACCCATCCTTCCGTTATGCCTAAGACCTATCAAGCACTCGTGTTCTCAGCTCTTTTTCGCTCGCCAAAAGGGGCGACAGCATGGCGAAACGGCCTCGGCGACCTGCCGGCGCTCCCGACGGAGCAAATAGCGGGCCAATGGCGCGCGCCCTTAGAGGCTCCATATTTTTTGCGATGCACAATGGCGCAAGGCTGTGTGCTCCGGCGCGTGCGCTTGCAACAATTAATTGCAAAATGTGATGCCGGCGGCGGCTGTGTGGCATGATCTGCCTCCGCCTCCGTTACGCATAAAGTGCCCGCGGCTGGAACCTAGGCAAAAAACAAGGGCATAGTGCAATGCCTGATTGCGGGCTGCGTTCCGCTTCCGCCGCGACCGTTACCGAGATTTAATCTGGCCATGCGCGACATTTTCTCCGAGATCTTCGAAAACCAGCCGCTCGACCCGCGCGAGGCGGCGCGCCGGGGCGCGCGCCCCGCTTTGCGCAAGCAATTCTACAGCCAAGCGCATGTGGGCAAGGCCGAAGGGGGCGGTTTCCCGTTGCTGCTCGACGGCAAGCCGGTCAAGACCCCGGCGCGGCGCTTGCTTGCCGCCCCGACGCGGGAACTGGCCGAGAAACTCGCTGAAGAGTGGAACGCGCAGGAAGAGGTCATTGACCCGGCACGCATGCCGGTCACCCGGCTCGCCAATGCTGTGATCGACGCGGTGGCGGACGCAGCGGTGCCGGTCGCCGACGAGGTGGCGAAGTATCTCGGTTCGGACCTGTTGTGCTATCGCGCCGAGGCGCCGAAAGAACTGGTCGAGCGCCAAACGCGCGCCTGGCACCCGGTGCTGGCTTGGGCGCGCGAAACGCTGGGCGCCCGCCTCAAATTGGCGCAGGGGGTCATGCACGTGGCGCAGCCAAGCGAGGCGATTGCGGCCGCGCGCGCGAAGATTCCCGCCGAGCCGTGGCGGCTGGGCGCGGTGTCCGCGATCACGACGCTCACCGGCTCAGGCTTGCTGGCGCTGGCGCTCGCTTATAACGCGCTCGACGCCGACGACGCCTGGGCGGCCGCGCATGTGGACGAGGACTGGCAGATGTCGCAATGGGGCCGTGACGCCGCCGCCCTCGAGCGCCGCGCGTTTTTCCGTGCGGAATTTGAGGCGGCGGTCGCGGTGTTGCGGCTGACTTAGTGCCCGGTCGGGTCACTCTTACGGCTGGCCTCGTAGAGGAACCAGACCCGCTTCTCGGCGTCATCGATAAACGTTTCGAGCAGGCTGGCGGTGGCGACGTCCTCATGTTCGTCGCACAGGCCGTGCGCCTCGCGCATGGAGGCAACGACGCGCTGGTTGTCGTCGCGCAGCTCGGCCAGCATATCCTGCGGCTCGACGTAATTGGCGTCGTTGTCAGCCAGCCGCTGCTGGCGCGCGATGTCGCCGATCGAGCGCAGCGTGTTACCGCCGATCTTGCGCACTCGCTCGGCGATCGCGTCGGTGGTGGCGAAAATCTGGTCGGCCTGCTCGTCAAGCAGCTGATGATAGTCGCGGAAATGCGGTCCGCTGACATGCCAGTGGAAATTCTTGGTCTTGAGATAGAGCGCGAAGCTGTCCGCCAGGATCGCGTTGAGCGCTCCGGCGATGTCCTTGCTGGCGTTGGAGCCGAGATCGGTCGGCGTTTTGAGGCGCGGCGAGCCGTTGTGGGCCGCGGTGGCTTTGTTGGTACCCATGGAAATCCCCATATGCGTGCAGGTCACGGGCTAACATGCGGGAAACGAAAAAAGTTCCATCGGGGGGCTGTCGGACGGCAAAGCTCAGCTCTGCGGACCCTGCGTCATTTTTTCGCGCACGGCCTCGACGATGCGCGCGATCACCGGTTGCCATTGCCGTCCGGCGTCCTGGCGGAAGAGCCGCATGGTCGGGTACCAGGGCGTGTCGTCGCGGCCGATCAGCCAGCGCCAGTCGGCTATCACCGGCAGCGCGGTGAATACCGGCCGCGCCAGCGCGCCGGCCAGATGTGCGACCGAGGTATCGCAGGTGACGACGAGATCGAGCTGGCTCATCACTGCTGCGGTATCGAGGAAGAAATCCGCGTCGGCGCCGGGATCGGCGTCGAGCGTCATGATCTTGCCGCCGAACGCGACCGCGCCGATCTGCGCGGCGGCCGCGCCTTTTTGCAAGGAAATCAGTTGTACGCCGGGCAGCGCCGCCAGCGGCGCGAACTCGGCGAGCGCAATGTTGCGCCTGGTGAAGTGCGCCTTGTCCGAATGGCCGGACGACCAGTTGATGCCGATCTTGAAGCTGCCGGCGCCGAGCCGCGCGCGCCAGGTTTTGATCCGCGCCGGTTCTGCCGAGAGGTAAGGCATTTCGGCCGGCACGTTGTCTGGCCGGATGCCGAGAACGCCGGGCACGCTCAACAGCGGCACCCAGCGCAGCGAGGGCGGGTCCTGGGCGAGCGCATCGGCGTCGGTCGCAATCGTCACATTGGGAAGCGTCGAGAGCAGCGGCGCCATCGCCTTGCGCGTCAGGATGGTCACCTCAAGTCCGCGCGCCGCCAGCAACGGAGCGACGCGGCAAAACTGGATGGTGTCGCCCAGGCCCTGTTCGCTCACCAGCACGAGCCGCTCACCGGGATGCAGTTCGCCGCCCCAGCGCGGCTGCGGCAACGCGATATAGGTCGGCTCGCCGACGATTGAGCGGTGCTCGTAATCGGGAAAGCCGGCTTCCCAGTCGCCGCGCAGCAGGTTGAGCAAACCGCGCCCGAAATAGGCCTCGTCTAATCGCGGCTCGAGCGCGATGGCCTTGCTGTAGGCGGCCGCCGCCTCGTCGAAGAGCGGCGAGGCCGGCAGGCCGCGCGCGGCGTCGAGATGTCCGAGGTCTTTGAGCGCGTTTGCACGATTGACGTGGGCTTCGGCGACACCCGGGCCGCAAATGATCGCCTTGTCGAAGCTCGCCAGCGCTTCCGTATGCCGGCCGAGTTCCTGCAGCAGGGCGCCGCGGTTGAGCCAGTCCGGCCCCGAGGCCGGATTGAGAGCGAGCGCGCGATCGAAACTTTTCAGCGCCTCGTCGGGTAAGCCGGCATCGACCAGGATATTGGCGCGGTTGCCGTGGGCGTCAGCGAAGTTGGCGTCGAGTGCGATCGCCCGGTCGAAGTTTTTGATCGCCTCCAGCTGCTCGCCCAGCCTGTACTGCGCCTGGCCGAGCAGGTTGTGAACGCGCGCATGTGGCGGGCCGTGCGCGATGGCGCGGCGGGCAAGCTCAACTCCCTGCTGAAATTGGCCTTCCTGGCAGGCGACCACCGCGACGTAATAGAGCGCGTCGGCATTCTGCGGGTCGTTGCGCAGCACCTCGACGTAACGCTCCATGGCCTGCGCCAAGTCGCCCTGGCGGTGGTGGAATAGGCCCTGCTGGAGGAGTTGCGCGGCGGTTGAGGGTTCGCTCATGCCGGGGTTCTAAGCAGGCTTTAGCGCGGAAGCAAAGCCTGCCGCGCCACCGTATGCCGTGGTATGGCTTTTGCAGCCAAATTCGGGAAACTATTGCGGAAATAGGCGGGGCAGGGCGTTTCCATGAAGGACATCCTCGACAGGCTGGAGCAGCGGCGGGACGAGGCGCGGCTGGGCGGCGGCAAGGCCCGCATCGAGGCCCAGCACAAACGCGGCAAGCTGACCGCACGCGAGCGCATCGAACTGCTGCTCGACAAGGGGTCGTTCGAGGAGCTCGACATGTTCGTCGAGCACCGCTCCAACGAATTCGGCATGGAGAAGACCAAAATCCCCGGCGACGGCGTGGTCACTGGCTGGGGCACGGTCAACGGCCGCACGGTCTATCTGTTCTCTAAGGACTTCACCGTGTTCGGCGGCTCGCTCTCCGAAACGCACGCGCAGAAGATCATCAAAGTGCAGGACATGGCGATGAAGGCGCGCGCGCCTATCATCGGCCTGTTCGACGCCGGCGGCGCACGCATCCAGGAGGGCGTCGCCGCGCTCGGCGGCTATGGCGAGGTGTTCAAGCGCAACGTGATTGCCTCCGGCGTCATTCCGCAGATCAGCGTCATCATGGGCCCCTGCGCCGGCGGCGACGTCTATTCGCCGGCGATGACCGATTTTATCTTCATGGTGCGCGATACCTCCTACATGTTCGTTACCGGCCCCGAAGTGGTGAAGACTGTGACCAACGAGGTGGTCACCGCAGAGGAGTTGGGCGGCGCTTCCGTGCATACGACCAAGTCCGGCGTTTCCGACGGCGCCTTCGAAAACGATGTCGAGTGTCTGTTGCAGATGCGCCGGTTGATCGACTTCCTGCCGGCCAACAACGAAAGTGGCGTGCCTGAATGGCCGACCCAGGATCCCGCCGACCGCATCGATGAATCGCTCGACACGCTGATCCCGGACAATCCGAATAAGCCCTACGACATCAAGGAGCTGATCCTGAAGGTGGCGGACGAGGGCGACTTCTTCGAGATTTCCTCGGCCTACGCCAAGAACATCGTCACCGGCTTCGGCCGCATCGCTGGCCGCAGCACCGGATTCGTTGCCAACCAGCCGATGGTGCTGGCCGGCGTGCTCGACTCGGACGCCTCACGCAAGGCCGCGCGCTTCGTGCGCTTCTGCGACGCCTTCAATATTCCAATTGTGACCTTCGTCGACGTGCCCGGCTTCCTGCCCGGTACCGCGCAGGAATATAACGGGCTGATCAAGCACGGCGCCAAGCTGTTGTTCGCCTACAGCCAGTGCACGGTGCCGCTAGTCACCGTGATCACGCGCAAGGCCTTCGGCGGCGCCTATGACGTGATGGCGTCGAAGCACGTCGGCGGCGACTTGAACTACGCCTGGCCGACCGCGCAGATCGCGGTGATGGGCGCCAAGGGGGCGGTAGAGATCATCTTCCGTGCCGACATCGGCGACAAGGACAAGATCGCGGCGCGCACCAAGGAATACGAAGACCGCTTCCTGTCGCCCTTCGTCGCCGCCGAGCGCGGCTATATCGACGACGTGATCATGCCGCACTCCACACGCCGCCGCCTCGCGCGCGCGCTGGCGATGCTGCGGAACAAGCATATCGAGATGCCGGCGCGGAAGCACGACAATTTGCCGGTGTGACGGAGGAACAAATCGCGGCGAACTTCATATCGCGAAATCCCTGTCATGGACCGGATGGATCGCCGATGCTTCGGCCGTGCGCGCGTCCTCGCGTGGCCGCCCTCCATTTTACCTCCTGTAGATCAAGCCGTCCGGCGCGCTAGACTGGTCGCGACAGGGCGCTCATGGCCGCGATGTCACAGAGGATCGCCGGTGCCGAAATCCTTCTTCCTCGTCCACGCCGTCATCGCCGAGCCCTTGCGCGGTAAATTCGACCACTGGAATTCGACCGACCACCTGCCGCGGGCGATCAGGATTTTCAAATGCGAGAAGGCCTGGCGCTTCTGGAGCGAGGTGGAGCCGGGCGTGCATTACGCCGTCTATCAATTTGCCAAGGCGCGGCTCGACGCGGCGCTTTCTTCGGACGCCTTCAAGGAACTGGTCGCGGAATTCAATCGTTCTTGGCCCGAGGGTGTCACGCGCACGCGCGATGTCGTGACGATGGTGGAGGAGCGCGGCCAGGCGCCAGCCTAAACCTCCGGCGCGTCGGTCGTCCTCCCAACAGCATAACCGGTGGCCGTGAGCTGATAGCGATAGCGGTTACGCCGGTCGACGGCGAGCCAGTCGTTCGCCATCGCCTTGTTAAGGCCGCGCTGAAAATCGCCGTCGCGCACACTGAAAAAGTAGTTGCGCGGCAATATGCCGCTCACCGGTATGCGGTTGCGCATGAAAACGTCGAGGATCTGGCGGCCGACGTCATCGTCTGAGACTGGGCAAGACACGGTGCACCGGCATTCGAGATGTATTCATTATTAGGGTTACGCCAATGCGCGGGCGCTGTCGCGCCGCTGCGGTACAATCCTAAAAGTTATACCGGCTAATTCCGCGGTCAGGTTCCCGCCACCACTCTATTCCGCAGCACTCCGATCCCGCTGATCTCGATCTCCACCGTGTCGCCCGGCTTGATGTTGGCCGGCACGCCGTCGGTGCCCATCCACATCACGTCGCCCGGCTCGATGGTGCAGTATTTCGATACTTCCGCGATATAGGTCGCGGTGTCGAAGATCATGTTGTTGGTGGCGAAGCGCTCGGTTTCCCTGCCGTTGATGCGGATGACTGTCTCCATCTTAGCCGGGTCGAGCCCGGTGACGATCCACGGCCCCATCGGCTTGAAGGTGTCGGAATTCTTGGCGCGCCAGAGCGTGCGGTCGTCCTTCTGCCAGCCGCGCTCGCTCACGTCGTTGCCGATGGTCCAGCCCAGTACGTAATCGAGCGCGGTTTCGCGCGAAACGTTGCGCGCGCGCTTGCCGAATACCGCCACCAGTTCGCCTTCGTACTGGAACGCCTCGCCGGCGTCCGCCGGCTTCACGATGTTCTCCTCGTGCGCGATTAGCGCGTTGTTGGCGCGATAGCCGATGTCCGGCTTCTTCGGGAACACTGGCTCGGTGCCGCGCTTGGCGGCCATCTTGCGGATGTGGTCGGCGTAATTGATGCCGACGCAATAGAAGGTCGCCGGCACCACGGGGATCAGCAATTTGACGCTGGCGAGCGGATAGGAACTGGCGCTGCGCTGGTGCACGCCAAACGGGTTGCCCTCGACAGCGATCGCTTGCTCGCCCTCGACCAGGCCATAGCTGGTTACGTTGTCCTTTACGAAACGGCACCACGTCGTCATCGTACGTCCCCTTTCAATATTCCGGTCTGTAGCTAGTACACCTATCCGGCAACTGCATCGATCCAACGCCGAAGCCTTCGGCCGCCGACAAGGATGACGACGACGTCGACGTGCAAAAGCTAGCTACCAGCCGTTGCCGAAGCCGCCCGCTGGCAAAGCCGACGATACCGACATGGAAGCGATCGCCAATGAACCGGTTAAGATGCGCGAATACATATGCAAGCAGCTACCACCCACGCGCAGAAAATGTTCGACAAGATGAATAAGTAGTGTTCAGCGCCAGCCGCCGCCGCCGTTCACATAGACTGTATCCGCGGTCATGAATTGGCAGGCGTCCGAGCACATGAACAGCACTAGCTCGCCGATCTCCTCCGGTTCGGCGAAGCGGCCCATCGGCACATCGTCGAGAAACTTCTGATAGAGCTCCGGCGAGGTCGCCGCCGTGTCCTGGAACGGCGTCTTCACCGGCCCGGGCGAGATCGACAGCGCGCGGATGCCCTGGGTGGCGAATTCCCGTGCGACGCCCAGGGTCATGGTCACCACCGCGCCCTTGGCCGAGGCGTAATGCACCGAGGAGCCGGGCCCGCCGCGCCGGTGCGACATGCTGCCCATGTTGACGATGACGCCGAACCTGTTCTTCAGCATGTGTGGCAGCACCGCTTGCATGGCGTAGAACGTGCCTTTCACGTTTAGGTCGAACGTGCGGTCGAAAAGATCGTCGTCGATGTCGAGGAAATTGGAGCGACGTAACGCTGCGCCCGCCGAATTGAACAGGAACTGCACGCCGCCGAAATCGCCGATCGCCAGCTGCACCATGTCGTCGACCGCCGCGCGCTTGGTCACGTCGATGGTGAGCGCCAGCGCCTGGCCGCGGGAATTACCGAACTTGGAATTGACCTGCTCCACGGTCTGCTCCACGCCGGCCTCGTTGATATCGGCGCACACCACATTGGCGCCTTCGCGCGCGAAAATCAGCGCGGCGGCCCGTCCGATGCCGCTGCCGGCTCCGGTGATGACGATGGTTTTCCCTGAGAAATAGTCCGGCGTCTTCGACATGGTGTCCTCGTCCAATGGCGGCGGTCATTGCGGCCGCGGACGAAGACTAGCGCATTCTTCAGCCGCCGTAAGACACCCCGCGCAGGCGGAGCATCGCCTTGGTCGCCAGCAGGATGGTCTGCGACAGCAGCGCGATATCGGCCGGCATGTCCCGACGCCAGACGTCGAGCAGCAGCGCGACGCGCACCTGGTCGCTACGGTTCCACACTTCGTGCCGATAGGTGTCGTCCCACAGCAGCCTTTCGCCGTCGCCGAGGCGGTAGAGCACGCCGTCGATGTTCATCACGGAGGCCGGAACGTCGTTGCCGTCGCCTGGCATCGACAGCATGAGATGAAAGCGCAGGATGCCGCGAAACGGGCCACCGGACAGGTCCCACCCTAACTACGAATATAGTCCCGCCGGGGGCAATAGCCTATATCCCCGGACGTTAATTCGTCACGGGCGATGGCGCTTGCCAGCAAAACTCGTTATGCACTCTGCGAGAAAGGGGGTCCCATGACGCTGCGAAAATTAATGTTGGCGCTCTTGGTGGCGCCGCTCGTGGGCGCGCCGGCGCGCGCGGAAGAAGGCCTGGTCGCCTTCAAATCCATGACCGTTGATCTCGCGCTGGCGCTCGCGCGCGCCGCGCTCGCCGATTGCCAGAAACAGGGCTACCAGGTCACCGTCGCAGTGGTCGACCGGTTTGGTGTCACCCAGGTTCTGCTGCGCGACCGTTTCGCCGGCGCCCACACCGTGCCGACCGCGACCGGCAAGGCCTGGACCGCGGTCAGTTTCCGCACCGATACCAGCGATCTGGTCGCATCCACACAACCGGGCTCGCCGCAGGCCGGCGTGCGCGCGCTGCCAGGCGCGACCATCATTGCTGGTGGAGTGATGGTGGAGGCGGCGGGATCCCTGGTCGGCGCCATCGGCGTTTCCGGCGGGCCGGGTGGCAACAACGATGAAGCCTGTGCCAAGGCCGGCATCGCCGCCATCCGCGACAAGCTCGATTTCTGAGAGGTTAGCCATGAATCCAACCGTCCCCGTCGAATACGCCGACGCCTCAGCCGCCGTGCGCGCGGTCTATGACGACATCAAGCGGGCCCGCAACGTGCCGGACGTGAACAATTTCTGGAAATATCTGGCGCGCGATCCGGCCACGCTTAAGCGTACTTGGGAGAGCATTAAAGAAATAATGGCGCCGGGCGTGCTCGACCCGCTCACCAAGGAAATGATCTACCTCGCGGTCAGCGTCACCAATGGCTGCGCCTACTGCGTCGCCAGCCACACCGCGGCCGCCCGCAAGGCCGGCATGACCGAGGCCATGTTCGGCGAGGTGATGGCGGTCACCGGCATGGCCAACGAAACCAACCGGCTCGCCAACGGCTACCGGGTCCCCATCGACCCGGCATTCCAGACCTGACGCGATTGCCCAACGATGGGCATCCGTGACAAGATAATAAAAAAACGCGCAAAGCGCGGGGGGAGCCATGATCGACCGGACGCTAATTATAAGACTGCTCTGTGTCGCGCTGGTCGCCGCGGTCATGTTGCCCGCCGGACACATGCTGTTTCCCTATGTCAGTCACGTCTTGAGCGGCATTCAATTCCAGGCGATCGAGGCTGTGGTCGGCGCTACGGTCGGCTTCGGCCTCTCCGCGATCGTCGGATAGCCCCTATAACCGGCTAAGCCTCATTGGCCGGAATTCGGCCGTCCGTTCTGCGATAGCGCGACCACCGCGATGCGGGCGATCCATCCCCTTTTCCGCCAATAGCTTCATCATGACGCTGTACCGGGTCGCTCAACCGCGGATCGGTACAAAGTGGATCACTCACGGTAATCCTCCTTCGGTTCCAGACGCGTTTGTCGTCTCGTCCTAAAGAGACCCACCTGGTCGCGCGGGCAATTCCGAAAAAAGCATTTGTGCAACGCGGTAGGAACTTTCGGCTGTTAGCGGGGCCATAAACGTGCCGAAAATGCTAAGGGAGCGGTTCCCGTTCAATTCTTTGAAAGCCGAAACCGCCAGCCGGTGCCGAGACCTTCATGCGCCTGACCGGACTTGCGATCGCAGCCGCGCCGATGCTGTTCGTGCTGCTGTGGAGCACTGGCTTCATCGGCGCGCGTTTCGGACTGCCCTATATCGAGCCGATGACGTTTTTGGCGATACGCATGGTGTTCGTTGTATTCATCATGACGGCAATCGCGCTGGCCGCGCAGGCGCGCTGGCCGCACGGGCCGGAGATCGGGCACAGCCTAGTGGCCGGCGCGCTGGTGCACGGGCTCTATCTGGGCGGCGTGTTCACGGCCATCAGCCAAGGCGTGCCGGCTGGCATCTCCGCGCTGATCCCGGGCCTGCAGCCAATTGTCACGTCCACCATCGCTAACCGCTTCATGGGCGAGCGGGTCACGCGCCTGCAATGGCTCGGCTTGGTGCTGGGTTTGATTGGCGTGCCGCTAGTGCTGCACGATCGCAATATCGTGCTGGCAGGTTCGCCGCTCGGCTGGGTGGCGAGCTTTGGCTCGCTCTTCGGCATCACGCTCGGCACGCTCTATCAGAAGCGCTATTGCGGCCGCATCGACTGGCGCGCCGGCAACACGGTGCAATACGCCGGCGCGCTGCTGCTGTTTGGCGTTGCCGCATTCATGTTCGAGACGCGCACGATCCACTGGAGCGGCGAACTCATCTTCGCCATGGCCTGGCTGGTGCTTGTGCTGTCGATCGCCGCGGTCGGGTTGATGTATTGGCTGATCCGCCGCTCGGCAGCGACCGGCTTCGCCAGCCTGTTCTATCTGGTCCCGGTGGTGACAGCGTTGCTCGCCTTCGCGCTGTTTGGCGAGCGGCTGGACGCGCTCTCGATCGCCGGCATGGTGGTGTGCGCGGTCGGCGTCGTGCTGGTCAACCGCGGCGTTGACGGCGTGAAGCCGGCCGCGGCGAACGCGTCGGATTCTGCTGCCGCCGAGAATTAGGACGCTCTTAGCTCGAACACGCTCAGAAATTTTTACTCATCACCGCGCTGAAAGTTCCAATGGAACACCGCCCGTCTCGAGATCGAAAATCTGCTCAACAGCATGAGTTTGGGCGAGCCGACGGCTAGCGGCGAGACGGTTGACCATATCCGCGACGCGGCGTGAACCAAAAGGCCCAGCCGCGTCGCCTTCAAACTATCAGTGGGAGCGCTCACGTCCCGCGCGTGAGCACCATCTGCGTCTGCGTCACCAGCGCGCATAGCCGTCCGTCGCCGCGGGTGATGCGGGTCTGCCAGACCATGGTGGTGCGGCCGCGATGCAGCGGCGTGCATTCCGCGTAGGCCGTGTCGCCGATCGGAATGGCGGCGAAGAAATTGGTCTTGCTTTCGATCGTGGTGGTGGACTGGCCCCCTTTCAGATTGGCTGTGGTGGCAGTGCCGCCGAGATTGTCGGCCAGTGCCATGATGGCGCCGCCATGCAAGATGCCGAAGCGGTTGTTTAGTTCCTCGCGCGCCGTAAGCTCGGCAGTGACTCGCTCGGGCGAGACGTGGGTGATCTTCATGCCCAGAAATAGAGCGAAGGGCGGTTGCTGCTGCGCCAATTCGTTCATTGCGTCATTCATGCTAAATGCTCCAGCCAGTAAGCAGCGGCGACACCATCGCGTCGGCGCCGCTGGAATTCAATAGCACCGCGGGGATTGTCGGAAGGTGGTTGCGTCAGAAATGCGAAGGACGCGGATTGGACTCCGCGTCCTTCGTACCAGTTATGAAGCCTGCCTCACTTCGGCTGCGGTACGACGCGAAGATAGGGCTTCAGCGTCTTGTAGCCCTGCGGATAAAGCTGCTTGGCTTCGTCGTTGGTGACGGCGCTGGTTAGGATTACGTCCTCGCCCTGCTTCCAATTCGCCGGCGTTGCCACGCGATGCTTGGCGGTGAGTTGGAGCAAGTCGAGCACGCGCAGCACCTCGTCGAAGTTGCGGCCGGTGCTCATCGGATAGACCAGGATCAACTTGACCTTCTTGTCCGGCCCGATGATGAAGACGTTGCGCACGGTCTGATTGTCGGCCGGCGTGCGGCCTTCCGAGGTGCCGGCGGTCGAGGCTGGCAGCATGCCATAGGCCTTGGCGACCTTGAGATCGGTATCGCCGATCATCGGATAGTTCGGCGCGAAGCCGACCACATCCTTGATGTCGACGGCCCATTTCGCGTGGTTGTCGACCGGATCGACCGAGAGCCCGATGATCTTGGCATTCCGCTTGTCGAACTCGGGCTTCAGCCGCGCCATGGTGCCGAGCTCGGTAGTGCAGACCGGGGTGAAATCTTTCGGGTGCGAGAACAACACGCCCCAAGAATTGCCCAACCATTCGTGGAAACGGATTTTTCCTTCCGTGGTTTCCGCCTCGAAATCCGGGGCGGTATCGCCAATCGCCAATGCCATGACAAACCTCCAACTAAACGTGCTCAATGGGTGTTCGGGCGCTTAATATAGGGTTCCGCGCGCAAGGGGAATAGGGCCGGGGGCAAAGAGGATTGTTGCTGTGCCGGGTTGCCGCAGGACAGGATAAAGCCTTGGGGAACTGGCGCCGCTAGGAAAAATCTTTGCAGCGCCGATCTTCGTCAGCGGCTGGCGGCCTTCCTTTCCTCAAATAGGCCGACCGTCCGCCGCGGAAATCCGGCGACGTCGAAATAGCGGGTGCGGCCGACGGATGGATACTGCAGCACAATGCGTAGCCGCAGCGCTTTTGACCTGAGCGACATGGCAATTCTCCCGGTTATCTTTGTTCCTATGCCGCGCTAGATCCGCCGGCCGCAAGACAGTATTGTAACAATTGCCGGCTATCCGCAGCCATTTCCACCCGGAATGGCAAAGGGCGTTTCCCTTAATGTTCAAGCGTATCCTGATTGCCAATCGCGGCGAAATCGCCTGCCGGATCGTCAAGACAGCCCGCCGTATGGGGATCGAGACGGTCGCGGTCTATTCGGACGCCGACAAGGACGCCCTGCATGTGGAGATGGCCGATACCGCCGTGGCCATCGGCCCGCCCGAGGCGGCCAAGAGCTACCTGCTGATCGACAAGATCGTGGCGGCCTGCAAGGCTTCGGGCGCCGAGGCCGTACACCCCGGCTACGGGTTCCTGTCCGAGCGCGAGGCTTTTCCCAAGGCGCTGGAAGCCGCCGGTATCGTGTTCATCGGGCCGAACCCGAAGGCCATCGCCGCGATGGGCGACAAGATCGAGTCCAAGAAAGCGGCGGCCGCCGCACACGTTTCCACCGTGCCCGGCCATCTAGGTGTCATCGAGGACGACAACGAAGCGATCGTGATCGCCGAGCAGATCGGCTACCCGGTGATGATCAAGGCTTCGGCCGGCGGCGGCGGCAAGGGCATGCGCATCGCCTATTCCAAAGCCGACGTGGCGGAAGGTTTCGCGCGTTCGAAGTCGGAGGCGAAATCCTCGTTCGGCGACGACCGCATGTTCATCGAGAAATTTATCACCGATCCGCGCCACATCGAGATCCAGGTGCTGGGGGACAAGCATGGCCACGTTATCTCTCTCGGCGAGCGCGAGTGCTCGATCCAGCGCCGCAATCAGAAAGTGATCGAGGAGGCGCCGAGCCCGCTGCTCGATCCCGCCACCCGCAAGAACATGGGCGAGCAGTCGGTCGCGCTCGCGAAAGCCGTCGGCTACGACAGCGCCGGCACGGTGGAATTCGTCGCCGGACAGGACAAGAGCTTCTATTTCCTGGAGATGAACACGCGGCTGCAGGTTGAGCATCCGGTCACCGAGCTGATTACTGGCATCGATCTGGTCGAGCAGATGATCCGTAGCGCGGCCGGCGAAAAATTATCGTTGAAGCAGAGCGACGTGAAGCTCAACGGCTGGGCGATCGAAAGTCGCGTCTACGCCGAGGACCCGTACCGCAATTTCTTGCCCTCGACCGGCCGTCTCACGCGCTACCGCCCGCCCGAGGAGCGCAGCGCTAACGGCGTCACCTTGCGCAATGATACCGGTGTCTACGAGGGCGGCGAGATTTCGATCTACTACGATCCGATGATCGCCAAGCTCGTGACCCATGCGCCGGCTCGCGAGCAAGCGATCGACGCGCAGGCCGATGCGCTCGACGCCTTCGTGATCGACGGCATTCGCCACAATATTCCGTTCCTGGCTGCGCTGATGGCGCATCCGCGCTGGCGCGCCGGCAAGCTGTCGACCGGCTTCATCGCCGAGGAATTTCCCGACGGCTTCCACCCGCATGCGCCGGACGGCGAGCGCGCGCAGGTACTGGCCGCCGTCGCAGTGGCGATCGATCACGTGCAGGGCGAGCGCAAGCGCCAAATATCCGGGCAGCTTGCGAGCCGCGCGGTGCAGCGCGCGCGCATGCGGGCGGTTCAGATCGGCGAAAACTATTTCAGTGTCGAGATTGCAGATAACGGTAGCGCCACCATCGAGTTCGGCGATGGCGTCCAGGGCGATGTATTGCCCGACAGCGCAGCGCTCACGCTGAATTTTCGTAGTGGCACCGGCGTTGCCGGGAATGTGGCGCCAAACACCGTCCTAGTGGAGCCACGCTGGAAGCTCGGTGAGCTGCTATGGACCGGGTGCGTCGGCGGCCGCGAACTGGCGGTGCAGGTACGTCCAATCCTCAATGGCTTCGATCTAAGCTGGTCGGGCGTGCAGGCGAGAGTTCATGTCTATACTGAAGCGGAAGCCGCGCTGGCGCGGCTGATGCCGGCGAAGAAAGTCGCCGACACCGGCAAGCATGTGCTGTGCCCGATGCCGGGCCTGGTGGTCTCCATCGCGGTCAAGGAAGGCCAGGAGGTCAAGGCCGGCGAGACCGTCGCAGTGGTCGAGGCGATGAAAATGGAGAACGTGCTGCGCGCCGAGATCGACGGCACGGTGAAAAAGATCAACGCCAAGCCGGGCGATAGCTTGGCGGTCGATGCGGTCATCTTGGAGTTTGCATAAGCTTGCGCGTGGTGGCTCGCGCAATATTTGCTAAGCCCATGACGCTCTACTTCGCTTACGGTTCCAACATGAACCGCGCCGCCATGCGGCGCTGCCCGACCGCGCGCGCTGTCGGGTTGGCGACCCTGAAAGGCTACAGGTTTTTCGTCGGCGTCGACGGCTGGGGATCGGTCAAGCCAAGCGCGGGTGAGCGCGTGCACGGCGTGCTGTGGCGGTTGACGGCGCGCGACGTGGCGGCGCTGCATGCTTACGAGTTGCTGCACCAGGGCCTTTATGACGTGCGTCATCTGCCGGTGCGTAGCTGCGGCAGCTGCGTCCGCGCGATGATCTATCTGCTGCGCCGCCGCGCGCCCGGTCGGCCGAAGCCCGGCTATGTCGAGATGATCGCGGCGTCCGCGCGCGCCTGGAAATTGCCGGAGCGCTATATCCGCTCGGTCGAGCGCTGTTCTACCTCGCGCTGGACCGGCGCGCGCGTCATCGACGCCGGAGAGCTCGGATGAGCACGCGCGTGATACGCTACGTCAGGATATCTGGCCGGGTGCAGGGCGTCGGCTACCGCGCCTTCGTCGAGCACGAAGCTCTCAGACGCGGCATCGAAGGTTGGGTGCGCAACCGCCGCGACGGCTCGGTTGAGGCGGTGTTTGCCGGCGAGCCCGCCGTTGTCGCCGACATGATCGAAACCTGCCAGCGCGGCCCGCGCGCCTCGCGGGTCGATGCGCTTGATCAGCGTGAGGGTGGCGACGACGAGCTGAAGGCGCGGGCGCCCGGCGATCTGTTCTCGGTGCTGTTTTGATCGACAGTTGCCCCGAACAGCGCTTCGAACTCCCGCCGTAGCACCATGTCCACTTCAGGCATCGACAAGGGGATGCCGAGATCGGCCAAACTCGTGACGCCGTAGCGCTGCTCGCTCACCCCGCACGGCACGATGCCGGAGAAATGCGTGAGGTCCAGGTCCACATTGAGCGCCATGCCGTGCAGCGTGACCCATTGCGTCACGCGGATGCCGATGGCGGCAATCTTGTCCTCGCAGCCTTCGCCTTTGTCCGGTCGGCGCACCCAGACGCCGATGCGGTCCTCGCGCCGCTCGCCGCGCACGTTGAAAGCGGCCAGCGTGCGGATCATCCATTCCTCGAGCGTCGCGACGAAGCGGCGCACGTCCGGTCCGCGCCGTTTGAGGTCGAGCATCACATAGGCCACGCACTGGCCTGGCCCGTGATAGGTCATCTGTCCACCGCGGCCGCTCTCGAACACCGGAAAGCGTGCCTCGATCAGCTCGCCGGGCTTGGCGCTGGTGCCGGCGGTGTAAAGCGGAGGATGTTCCAGAAGCCAAACCAGCTCGGGCTCTTTGCCGCTGGCAACGGCGGCCGCGCGCGCCTGCATGAACGCGACGGCATGCTCATAAGGCACCAAAGAATCGCTCACGCGCCATTCGACCGGAGCCGATCCGGGCGGCGGGAAAAGCCCGATTTTCAATTTGTCGCGTGCGTTAACCATTCGTTCACCATACCATGGCGGACCTGCCGTCCGCCGTTTAACCAGCATAAGCACTTGTTTTACATGACTATTATTTTCACAAATCGGCTACAGTTCCCAAAAGAGCCCCCAAATCGAGCATGAAGTTTTGGCGCTAGCGAGCCGGGGTGCGTCTCTCCTGGTGCCTCGGACCTGCCCCCCTTTATTACATCTCGTTGCCGGTCGAGGTGTTCCTAATCCTGGATGACACCGTGACGCCGCTGCCGGTGGACGAGGTGACGGCCATTGCCAGCATCGGGCCTAATGCCATCGACGAGATGATCCTGCGCGGCCTGATCCCGCAGATGCCTGCCGACGCGACCAAGCTCTACCACGATCTGTTCCCATCACGAGAAGCGGCGAAAAAAGCGTACCAGCGCGCGCGTACGCATAAAAAAGGTCGCATGTCCGCTGTTGTCCGAAGCGGACAAATTTTGCGGCGCAGCGAAATGACGCGATGTGCCAAAAGCGATCAACGCACCGCAGCATATGGCATCTTTATTCGATCACCTCGTCGGCGCGCGCGAGCAGCGTCTGCGGTACGTCGAGTCCAAGCGCCTTAGCAGTCTTGAGATTGATCACCAGCTCGTACTTGGTCGGCGCCTGCACCGGCAGGTCGGCCGGCTTCTCGCCCTTAAGGATCCGGTCGACGTAAGCCGCCGCGCGGCGGTATGGTTCGATCGTATCATGCCCATAGTAGATCAGGCCGCCTGCGGTGGTGAATAAGCGCTGAGGATAGACCGCGGGCAAGTGGTACCGCGCTGCCAGCGCGGTGATCAACTGGCGATGAACGATCGCTGGACCGCTCTCCGTCACGATCAGGCCGCCATTCGAGTCGCGCGCGAACGCATCGATCGTGTGCTCGATCTCGGCGGCGTCGCGCACGTTAACCGCGCTCACCTCCACCCCGAGCAACGGCGCCATGGATTGGATGGCGGCAAACTGGCCGATCCCGGCGGTTGTGGCCCGGTCCCGAAGGACTGCCACTCGCTTCACCTTGGGCGCGATCTCTTTGAGCAGCCCCAGCCATTTCCCGCTGATGCTATAATTGATAGTAGTAAAGCCCGTGGCATTGGCGCCCGGCCATGTCAGGCTCTCGATCAAGCCGGCGCCGACCGGATCGATGATCTGCACGAACACGATCGGCACGGTGCGCGTCGCCTGCAGCAACGGTGCCAAAGTCGGGGTGCCAGTGGCCAGAATGACATCCGGAACAAGCGCGACCAATTCGGCCGCATTTTTGCGATTGCGGTCGGTATCGCCGGCGCCCCAGCGATAGTCGATCTGCACATTGCGGCCCACGATCCAGCCCAATTGCGCCAGCGCCTGCACGAAGGCCGCGAGGCGGGCCTGCCTCTCCGGATCGTCCGAGGACAGGGCCATGGCCACGCCGATGCGACGCACTCGGTCCGTCTGCTGCGCGGAGGCGGCGAGCGGCCAAGCCATCGCCGTGCCGCCAAGAAGAGTGATGAACTCGCGCCGCTTCATGCTCATCCCCAGCCGCGCGGTCCTATCCAAAGACGAGACGCCCCAAATATCCGTAAATGAACATAGCGAACAGAATAACGATCGCAATTGTGGACACGCGCATGCCGAACCGGTCGGCCCAGTCCTGCACGGTCTCGTCCATAATCATGCCGGCACAATGGGGCCGAAGGATCGCTTGCATTACCCGCCGCTGCAAAAACGGCCGCCCGCGAGCGGTGCGGCCATGAGTTTAAGCTTGGGTCAATACCACCCGGTCCAGAGGGAAAAGGGTGGCGAAGGCAAGTCTACCCCGGCGGCGAGGACGAACGCTTTCAGCGTGATTATTGATTCAAATTAATGAATGGGGTTACGCTAGCTGCTGGTTTTGAGCCATGGACGCTCCGGCTTCCCGCATCGCATTGAATCAACATCCGTTCGTCGCGCGGCTGTTGCAGCTTGTTGATCTGAACGCCGCCGACCTGAAGGGCCTCGATGACATCATCGACGGCGAACTGGTGATCCGCAAACGGCGCGACCTAATCGCCGACGGTTACGAATACCGCAAGCTCTGCTTCGTGAAGGACGGCTACGCCATGCGCTACAAACTCTTGCGCAATGGCAAGCGGCAAATCCTCAACGTCATCCTGCCCGGCGATATTGTCGGCCTTCCCGGCAGTTTCTACGAGCGCGCGGTCTACTCGGTCACCGCCATCACCGATCTGCGCATGAACGTGTGCTCGCTCGATGCTTACGCCCAGCTTTGCTATCAACACCCACAATACGGCCTGGCGCTGACCTGGATTGCCGTGCAGGAGGCGACCACCTACGCCGAGCACGTCATCGACGTCGGCCGCCGAACGCCGGTCGAGCGGCTGTCGCATTTCCTGCTCGAGCTGCATGCCCGCCTCCAGGCGGTCGGGCGCGCGGAGAAGGCGCGCTTCACGCTACCGTTCTCGCAGGAGGTGATCGCCGACGTGCTCGGCCTCAGCGTGCCCCATCTCAACCGCATGATGCAGCAGTTGCGCGCGGAAAAACTGATCGCCGACAGCGAGCGCGTGGTCGAATTCCTCGACGCCGAGGCGATGCAAACGCTCGCCCATTACCAGCCGCAGGCGCTGGCGCCGATCCCGCCGCAGGCAAAGTCGAATTAGATGTCGCTCTTGGAAGGCGCCGTGGTGGCCATCGCCACATAAACGTTTCCCAAGGGAGAGGAGGCTTACGAGGCGCAAGTTCATGGCTTGTGTGCTGACTTAATTCCGTTTTTCGAGAGGTTGAATCTGCTTGGTATAGTCGATGTCGAGAACCAGCCTGAGTGGCCCCTTGGCTCGCTCACTGCCATGTGAATGCCGTGCGATTGGCACGGGATGTCTCGTAAACTGGCGCGCCCGAAGAGATTCGAGCTCCCGACCCCCAGATTCGTAGTCTGGTGGGACCAATTGAAATCATGCCCCCGCCGAAGATTCCCTTGACCCGATTTCGCCGTGATCACGCCACTGATGGCATTTGTCTCATTTTGCCATAAGTTAATTGATCGCGGTATTTTCTAAATCGTGGCGGAGGTCCAGTGGGTCGCCTCTGCTCGCGGGTCGGCGGCTTAACGTCTCTTGCCCTTCGTGCCGTATTTGGTCGCGTAGGCCACGGCGCTTTCGGCCTGACAGAAAAATGTCCACGAGCGGTACATGCTGCCGTCCAAGTTTGCGTATTTGTCGTCACAGCGCTTCTGTTCGCGGTTGTAAGCGCGACGTTGGGCCTTGCTGAGCTTCGGCAGGAACAGCGGCTCGCACTTCTCGTGCACCGCTCGACTGAGCCCATTGTCTCCCGTTGCGCCGTAGGCGCAGGCTTGCATGATTTTATAGGCCTTTTTGCAAGTGGGTGCCTTGCGAATGGCATCTTCTTTGAGCTTCCAGAGTGGGTCTGCGGCGCCGTGGTCTATTGGGCAATCCAAATCCTCGGCTCGACCGGGACCGATGATCAGAAGAACGGCAGCAACGGCCAAAACCGTGCGAACAAGCATCGAAATGTCCTCGTCCGGAACGATGACCGACTGTCCCACGGTCTGGTGGGGCTTGACCAGATGCGCGCCCTGGTCCCCAAAATGGTCCCCAAATCAGACAGGGATTCTAAGACACAATGGCACACGACCAAAGACATGCCTTGCCATAAACTATTTAATCCACGCGGCTTTTTGAGACGGCCTGAAATAGGCTGACACGTAGATAAGGCGGTCCTGCCGTCCGCCCGCAGTCGCGCGGGCGGCAATGGGAATTAAGCACGTGGCAACGCAACTCTCGATAATGGTACTCGGCACCACCTCCATGCCGGTTCATCAGGTGCTCCGGCTCGGCCGCGGCGCCATTATTGAACTGGAATCTCCGAGGATGATGCCGTCAGCATCCTCGCCAATGACCTGCCGGTCGCCAAGGGGTGGGCGACTGCATCGCGGTGGAGGTCGCCGAGCTAATGCGCCGGCGCTGGTCGCCCGGGCCGCTATTGCCGGCCCTTGTCCCTCAAGACCCTATTTGTTACAGGAACCGCGCTTCGTCGGGACGCGAAGTTTTCGCAACTTTTCGTCCTCCCTACGAGCATGATCCCGAAAAGTGAGGACCGGTTTTCGGACAAAATCATGCTCAAACAGAACTATGCGGCCGTGGCGGAATTGGTAGACGCACTAGCTTGAGGTGCTAGCGGGGCAACCCGTGGAGGTTCGAGTCCTCTCGGCCGCACCAATCAGATTACTGTCTTTATTTCAGCGCCTTACAGAGGCCCGCCGCCGTCGCTGCGATTTTTCAAAGCCGGATGCGCAGCCGGGCGGCGATCTCGCCGACGATGCCGCGGCGGAACAGTAGCACGCAGGCGACGAAAATTACGCCCTGGATCACCAGCACCCACTCGCCGACGATGGCGAGCTTGTACTGCATCGTCAGGATGACGAACGAGCCGATGACCGGGCCGAATATGGTGCCGAGCCCGCCGACCAAGGTCATCAGCACGACTTCGCCTGACATCGGCCAATTGACGTCGGTGAGCGAGGCGAGCTGGAGCACGATCGCCTTGGTCGCGCCGGCCACGCCCGCCAGCGTCGACGACAGCACGAAGGCCGCCAGTTTGTAGCGGTCGGTCTTGTATCCGAGCGAGATCGCGCGCGGTTCGTTCTCGCGGATCGCCTTGAGCACCTCGCCGAAAGGCGAATGAACGATGCGGTAGATGAACAGGAAGCCGGCGAGGAATATCACCAGCACGACGACATACATCGCTGTTTCGTTGCGCAGGTCGATGAGGCCGAATAGGTGGCCGCGCGGCACGGCCTGAATGCCGTCCTCGCCACCGGTGAATTTCGCCTGTAGCGCGAAGAAATACATCATTTGCGCGAGCGCCAGCGTGATCATGGCGAAATAGATGCCCTGGCGGCGGATCGCCAGCGAGCCGGCGGCGAGACCGCAAAGTGCGGCCATCGCGGTGCCGGTGAGGATCGCAAGTTCCGGCGTAAAGCCCCAGGCTTTCGCGGCATAGGCCGAGAGATAGCTGGCCCAGCCGAAATAAAGCGCATGGCCGAACGACAACAGGCCGACATAGCCGATCAGCAGGTTGAACGCGCAGGCGAACAGCGCGAAGCACATCACTTGCATCAGGAACAGCGGATAGGTGAAAAACGGCGCCACCACCAGCGCGACCACCATGACAACGAAAGCAATGGTTTTGCTTGCCGGAAGCGCCGTGGAACTGGCGCTTTGCAAGGGGTTGGCCGCTCGCTCCATCAGCCTCTCCGCCCGAACAAGCCGGCGGGGCGGACCAGCAGCACGATCGCCATGATGACGAAGATCACAGTGTTCGACGCCTCGGGAAAGAAAACCTTAGTCAGACCCTCGATCACGCCGAGCCCGAAGCCGGTGACGATGGCGCCGAAGATCGAGCCCATGCCGCCGATCACCACCACCGCGAATACGACGATGATCAAATCGGAACCCATCTGCGGCGACACATTGTAGATCGGCGCCGCCATCACACCTGCAAAGGCCGCGAGTGCCACGCCGAAGCCGTAGGTCAGCGTGATCATGCGCGGCACATTGATGCCGAAGGCGCGCACCAGCGCCGGGTTTTCGGTGGCGGCGCGCAAGTTGGAGCCAAGCCGCGTGCGCTCGATCACAAACCAGGTAGCGATGCAGATCGTGAGCGAAGCCACGATCACCCAGGCGCGATAATTGGGAAGAAACATGAAGCCGAGATTGCGTCCGCCTTGCAGCAATTCCGGCACGGTATAAGGCAGGCCGGCCGAGCCATAATGATTGCGGGTCACGCCCTCGATGATCAGCGCGAGCCCAAAGGTCAACAACAGGCCATACAGGTGGTCGAGCTTGTAGAGCCATTGCAGGAACAGCCGCTCGACGATGACGCCGGTCATGCCGACTAGCACCGGCGCCACGATCAGCGCCCCCCAATAGCCGAGCCCGGAATATTGCAGCAAGAGATAGGCGGCGAAGGCGCCCATCATGTACTGGGCGCCATGGCTGAAATTGATGACGTTGAGCATGCCGAAGATCACGGCCAGCCCGAGGCTCAACAACGCATAGAACGAGCCATTGATCAGCCCGATCAGGAGCTGTCCGAACAGCGCTGTCGAAGGGATGCCGAAGATTTCGAACATGCCGAACCTTTGATCTCCCACTCCCCGGCTGCGGGGAGAGGGTCGGGGTGAGGGGGCGTCTCTACAAATTGAGAATTGCGGAAATGCCCCCTCATCCGACTTCATCGTATCACTCGGAAGTCGCCTCTCCCCGCGCAGCGGGGAGAGGCGACAAGCATCAGCCGCTGGCCAACGGACAGTTGCCGTCCTTGAGCGGACGGAACGCTTCGTCGGCCGGGATAGTCGCGCGCACATGGTAAAAGTCGCCGGGATACTTCGAGTCCGCCGGCGCCTTCACCTCGAGCAGATAGGCCGGATGCAGTTTGCGGCCGTCGGCGCGGACGGTCCCCTTACCGAACAATGGATCGTCGGTCGGCAGTTTCTTCATCTCCGCCACCACCGCCTTGCCGTCGGCGGCGCTCTTCAGCGCGGCGACAGCCTTGAGGTAGTGAGTGACGGCGGAGTACACGCCGGCCTGCACCATGGTGGGGAACTTGCCCGCCGCATTACGCTCCGCCTGCCAGCGCTTGGTCCAGGCGCGATTGGTATCGTTCATGTCCCAGTACCAGGTTTCCGTCAGGGTCAGGCCCTGCGCGGTCTGCAGACCGAGCGCATTGACGTCGCTCGCAAACACCAGCAGTCCGGCGAACTTCTGACCACCCTTGACGATGCCGAATTCGGCGCCCTGTTTGATCGCATTGATGGTATCGCCGCCAGCGTTCGCCAGGCCGATGATTTTGGCCTTGGAGGACTGCGCCTGCAGCAGGAACGATGAGAAGTCGTTGGTATTGAGCGGGTGACGGACCTTGCCGAGCACCTTGCCGCCGTTGGCTTCGACCGCCCCTGCGGTGTCACGCTCGAGCGCATGGCCGAAGGCATAATCGGCTGTCAGGAAGAACCAGGTGTCGCCGCCGGTCTTCACCAGCGCCTTGCCGGTGCCGTTGGCGAGCATCCAGGTATCGTAAGTCCAGTGAATGGTGTTGGCGTTGCACTTCGGACCAGTGAGGTCGGAGGCCGCCGCACCGGAAACGAGAAACACCTTGTTCTTCTGGTTGGTGACCTGGCTGACCGCGAGTGCCACGCCGGAATTCGGCACGTCGACGATCATGTCGACCTTGTCGACGTCGTACCACTGATTGGCGATCTGCGAGCCGATATCAGGCTTGTTCTGGTGATCGCCAGAGATGAGTTCGACTTTGACGTTCGGGTTGGCCTTGGTGAAGTCGGCGATCGCCAATTTGGCGGCGGCAACCGAGCCCGCTCCGCCGATGTCGGAATAAAGACTCGACATATCGCTGAGCACGCCGACCTTGACGTTGACCTGCTGGGCACTGGCCGTGCCGCAAGCCAACATGACGGCAAGCGCCGCCAAGCTCATGGTTCGTTTCATTGAGGCATTCCTCCTTTTTCGTGCCTAGCGGCACCTTTTGTTACACACTAAAGTAGTCATGCAGTTTCTCAACATTGGCATTCGGTGCCCGTTGGCAAACTGGTCGACAATGCGGCATTCTAGCCGCTCACCAGCGGGCAGTTGCCTTCCTTGAGCGGCCGAAAGGCCTCGTCCGCCGGAATGGTAGCGCGGGTCTTGTAGAAGTCGCCGGGATATTTCGAATCGTCCGGCTTCTTCACCTCGAACAGATAGGCCGGATGGATGACGCGACCATCGGCGCGGACGCTGCCCTTGCCGAATAAGGGATCATCGGTCGGCATTTTCTTCATCTGCGCCACCACGGCCTTGCCGTCGGCCGCACTCTTGAGCGCCGCGACCGCCTTCAGGTAGTGCAGGATGCCGGCATAAACGCCGGCATGGTTCATGGCCGGATATTTGTTGGCGGCGTTACGTTCCTGGTGCCAGCGCTTGGTCCAGGAGCGGCTGGCGTCGTTCAAGTCCCAGTACCAGGTCTCGGTCAGGAACAGGCCCTGGGCGGTCTGCAAGCCGAGCGCATTGATGTCGGTGGCGAACACCAGCAGGCCGGCGAGGCTCTGGCCGCCCTTGACGATGCCGAACTCGGACGCCTGCTTGATCGAGTTGATAGTGTCGCCGCCGGCATTGGCCAAGCCGATGACCTTGGCCTTGGAGGCCTGCGCCTGTAACAGGAACGACGAGAAGTCGTTGGTATTGAGCGGATGGCGAACCTTACCGAGCACCTTGCCGCCATTCTTTTCCACCACCGCCGCGGTATCGCGCTCGAGCGCATAGCCGAAGGCATAATCGGCCGTGAGGAAAAACCAGGTATCGCCACCCGTCTTCACCATCGCCTTGCCGGTGCCGTTGGCGAGCATCCAGGTGTCATAAGTCCATTGCACGGTGTTGGCGTTGCACTTCGGTCCGGTGAGGTCGGACGTGGCAGCGCCGGAAACGACGAACACCTTGTTCTTCTGGGCGGTGATTTGGCTTACCGCCAGCGCCACGCCGGAATTCGGCACGTCGACGATCATGTCGACCTTGTCGACGTCGTACCACTGATTGGCAATCTGCGAGCCGACATCCGGCTTGTTCTGATGGTCGCCGCTGACCAGCTCGAGCTTCACATAGGGATGAGTCTTGGTGAAGTCGGCGATCGCCATTTTGGCGGCGGCGACCGAGCCGGGGCCGGTCGCGTCCGCATAAAGGCTCGACATGTCGGTGAGCACGCCGATCTTGACGTTGATCTGCTGCGCACTGGCCGTGCCGCAAGCCAACATGGCGGCAAACGCTGCCAAGCTCATGGTTCGTTTCATTGACGTATCCGCCGCGTTTCGTGCCCTAGCGGCACTTTTGGTTACACACCGAGATAGTCATGCAGTTTCTCGACATTGGCATCTAGTTCCGCATTGGCGAACTCATCGATGATACGCCCATTTTCCATGACGTAGTAACGGTCCGCGACCGTCGCCGCAAAGCGGAAATTCTGCTCGACCAGCAGGATGGTAAACCCTTGTTCCTTGAGCGCCCGGATGGTCTTACCGATCTGCTGGATGATGACGGGTGCAAGGCCCTCGGTCGGCTCATCGAGCAGCAGCAGCCGCGCGCCGGTGCGCAGGATGCGGCCGATCGCAAGCATTTGCTGTTCGCCGCCGGATAGCTTGGTGCCCTGGCTGGTGCCGAGCCGTTCCAGCAGATTGGGAAACAATTCGAAGACGCGCTCAAGCGAGAGCCCGCCGGGCCGGATCACCGGCGGCAGCAACAGATTTTCCACGACCGTGAGGCTAGCGAAGATGCCGCGCTCCTCGGGGCAGAGCGCGATGCCGGCGCGCGCAATCTGATCCGACGAGCGGCCGATCAGTTCCTGATCCTCGTAGCGCACTGATCCTTGGCGCCGCCCGACCATTCCCATGATCGACTTCAGCGTCGTGGTTTTGCCGGCGCCGTTGCGGCCGAGCAGGGTAACGACCTCGCCTTCGTGCACGTCGAAGCTGGCGCCGTGCAGGATGTGCGATTCGCCGTACCAGGCCTGCAGGTCCTTGACCGCGAGCAGCGGGGCGCACACATCAAGCATGCCCTACTCCCATGTAGGCTTCGCGCACTTCCATGTTTTTCGAGATCGTCTCGTAGTCGCCCTCGGCCAGGACGCGCCCGCGCGTGAGCACGGTGATGTAGTCGGAGAGATCGGCAACCACCGACAGATTGTGCTCGACCATCAGCACGGTGCGGTCGGCGGCGACGCGCTTGATCAGTTCCGCGATGTGCTGGATGTCCTCGTGCCCCATGCCCGCCGTCGGTTCGTCGAGCAGCAGCATTTCCGGATCGAGCGCCAGTGTGGTGGCGATCTCCAGCGCGCGCTTGCGGCCGTAGGGCAGTTCGACGGCGGTCCAGTCGGCGAATGAGGCTAGCCCGACGTCGGCGATCAGCGCCAGCGCCCGCTCGTTGAACCGGTCGAGCACGGAAGCCGAACGCCAGAAATCGAACGAGCCGCCGCGCTGGCGCTGCAGCGCGATACGCACGTTTTCCAACACAGTCATGTGCGGGAACACGGCCGAAATCTGGAATGAGCGCACAAGGCCGAGCCGCGCCACGTCGGCCGGCGCCAGCGCAGTGATATCGTGGCCGTTATAGACAATCCGTCCGCGCGTCGGACTGAGGAACTTGGTCAGCATATTGAAGCAGGTTGTCTTGCCGGCGCCGTTGGGACCGATTAAAGCGTGGATGGTCCGGCGCTTGACGCGCAGACTGACGCCGTTGACGGCGAGAAATCCGGCAAATTCCTTTGTTAAATCCTCTGTTTCGAGGATTATGTCGCTAATCATAGAGGCCCCTGGTGCCGATATTGTCGGCGCATTGCAGCGAATGTCCAGGCCCCGTGGAGAACAATTTTAGCGTTGCAAATAGCCAGAGGTATTATCGGCGAAGCGGCCCGAATGCGTCTTTATCCGGGTCGGATTGCCGCGGACTCCGGCACGATGTGCTTCGCCGAGATTTTGTTTCGACGTGAGCCCGACGCACGGGATATCGCAGGCGATGACGGCGCTTTTCCAGAAGGTCGTGACGGCGGCGCGGATTACCAGATAATTCCGTACCTAGAATTGGTTTGACTGCCAATCTCGGGATGCGCCCCGATCGGACGCCGGCAGGCTCGCGACCGCGGGATGACGCTTGCGGCCGAGCGCCTTCTTGATGCGGTGGCGAAGCGTCGCCTTATGATTAACGGCGGCGGTGACGCTGGTTTTCAGCACGCGCGGCCAGGCGCCCTTGTCGGGTGAGGCTACCAGTTCGGGCACCGTGGCGGGCCGCTCGCCCGTCGGCACCACTTGCACTACACGATAGCCGCGGCTTTTGAGCTCCTTGAGCAGGGTCGGCAGCGCCATCGTGGTGGCGGGGTGGATGTCGTGCAGCAGCAGGATGCCGCGGCCCTTTGCGTCCAGCCGCCGCATCGCTCGTTTCACGATCTGCTGCGCGCTGATGTGCCGGAACCAGTCGTCGGCGACCACGTCCGCGCTCCAGGTGACCAGCGAATGCGAAGCGAGGAAGCTTTCGGCCACCGCGGAGCGGCCGAGGCCGGGAATCCGGAAAAACGGCGCCACTGCCTTCGGATCGCCGATCGCCGTGTCGACCAGAGCGATGCCGCCGTCGACTTCGCGCTCGACGCCTGCCAGCGCCAAGCGCTGGAAGATGAGCGGATGGTCGAGGCTGTGGGTGCCGATGGTATGACCTTCGTTGAACATGCGCCGGACAATCGCCGGATAAGCCTGCGCCATCTGGCCAACCAGGAAATAAGTGACCTTCACGCATTGCGAGGCCAGCGTATCGAGAACGATGTTGGAGTAGGGCGGCAGCGGGCCGTCGTCGAAGGTAATCACCACCTCATGATCGGCAAGCGGCAACGATCGTTTGTATTGCATGCTGCCGATTCGGCTGAATTCGTCCGGACTGATGGGGAGCACGCGGGATGTGCCGAGCGCGTCCGGGTGGCCCGGACATTCCCCGCGCCATTGCCGGCCCCAAAGCTGCGGCCAGCAAAATACAAACCCCTGCGACAGCGCGCATAACGATCCCCGGCTCCCAATTTCGCGCTTTCTACCCCCGAATAGCGCGTCTTTCAGAGATTACGAATTTTAACATTAACGGCAAATTAACGAATCGGCCTTTTGCACGCCGTTAGGTTCCATAAACTAACGACCAAAAAGCTTGGTATTGCTTGCTATTCCTCATTAAGATACTTAAAACCCTGTTAAGCCCAATAAAGAGGCAATCGTTAGTTGGGCGTTAATTTGGAGGCACCGATGCCGCGACCGCGCCGCGACGGAACACCAGCCCAATCGCCGACCAAGCACAAGTTGAGTGACATATTCCTCAGAAAACTGAAACCGCAGGCGCGCCCCTATGTCGTCTGGGACACCCACCAGCGCGGCTTGGCCGTGGTCGTGCAGCCCACCGGCCACAAGGCTTGGAAGTGCGTCTACCCGTTCCACGGCAGGCCACGCTGGTATCACATCGGCAATGCCGATGCTGTTGACCTTGCCGACGCCCGCAAGCTGGCCAGCCGCGTCATGTTTCAGGTGGCCGAGGGCAAGGACCCGGCAGCGGAGAAGAAAGCCGAGCGCAGCAAGGGAACGTTTGAGGAACTGGCAACCAAGTACGTCGAGGAATATTCCAAGCGCAAGAACAGGTCTTGGCAGCAAGCTGATGCGTTGGTCCGCAGGCATCTGATTCCCAAGTGGGGCAAACTGCAAGCCGCTGACATTGCGCGCGGCGACGTCAAGACGATGATGGCACGTATCGCCGCACCCATTGTTGCCAACCAGACTTGGCTGCAGCGTCAGCAATCTTTGCTTGGGCGAATTACAGAAGAGATTGTGAAGACAAACCCATGCGCAGCTTGTGGAACGGAACCAAACGAAGAGCCCGCGAGCGTGTCCTGGCCGACAGCGAG
Source organism: uncultured Alphaproteobacteria bacterium (assembly GCA_963709855.1). Lineage (GTDB taxonomy): Bacteria > Pseudomonadota > Alphaproteobacteria > Rhizobiales > Xanthobacteraceae > Pseudolabrys. The sequence continues at coordinate 62,912 of CAVPXX010000027.1, forward strand.
ATTCAAAATTTCTGGTGCGGCATTCGATCTGCCGGGTTGCTCGCTGGCACGGCGTTAAAGTTAATCCTGCTCACCGGCCAGCGCCCAGGCGAAGTGGCCACATGCGGCGCGAACACATCGCGGATGGTTGGTGGACCATGCCCGGTGATCCGGTGCCATCACTGGCCTGGCCGGGCACCAAGAACGGCGCGACCCACCGCGTGTGGTTGCCCGTGGCAGCACAGGCGCTGCTGGCCGACATGCCGATGAAACCGGGATTGGTGTTTGCCGGTCGCGTGGCGCTGCCGTCGCCAAGCTTGATGCGGCCATGCGCGACATCTGCAAGGCGCTCAAGAGTTGAGCGGGCAACGCCGCACGATCTGCGCCGCACCCATGGCACCACGATCACGGCGCTAGGCTTCGGCCGCGAAGCGATGAACCGCGTGCAGAACCACAAGGAGGGCGGCATCGCCGACGTGTACGACCGGCATGAGTATGCTGACGAGAACAGGCGCGTGATGGAGGCGGTGGCGGCGCGGATCATGGCGCTGGTCGGGGGCGGGCCGGTTGCGAGCAACGTGATTGAGTTGCAAGCGGCGAGGACGTGATGGCCAAGCGGCCAAAATGGGGGGACGACGATGCTGAGCTGGCCGCGTGGATTGCCCCGCTCATGCCACACCGACATTTCGACGTGCTGTTCCCGGAGTTGGTAGAAATAAAACCGGGCGTCCCGTGGCAATGGTGAGATCAAATGCGATGGAACGTGAAGCCGTCGAAACCGCACGGCAAGGTGATTTCAGGATGCTTGGCTGGATGTTTGACAACGATATGCCGTTGAAGCGGGAATCGAAGAAACTGATTGCCGCACGTCTCATGGGAAAGTTTAAAGCCAACAAGAGGATCGGAGCTGCCAAGCAATCAGCTGCGCGTCGTCGTGCTGCCAATCCGGTTCATAATGCGGCCGATGAAGTGCCGGTGATCGAGGCAATCCTCCGGCAGCATTATCCTAAGCAGCGCGGCATTCGCGACCGCGCTGTTGACCTTGCCGCTGCCCGCGCCGGGATCAACCGGGATCGGCTGGCTTATCATCTCTACTCAAAGAACGTAATCCGCGAAATACCTGCGGGTTAGGGTAGCTGGACCTAATACCGAATTAGGTCCTGTGGACCGGTAGCCTTGACGCTTTATTTGTAGCGTTAAGGAGGTCGAGCCAACCTGTTTTTGCATTGTGCTCGGCGCTCCCGAACGAAGGGAGTACCGGAAAGATGACTACCGCCAAGAAAGCCTTGAAGGTGACGTCGCAAGCCGCCCAGGTCGAGGCCGCTAAGAAGGCGGCGGCGATGGTTGCCGCCAACCAAGTCCGCCTGATTTCAAAAGCCGAAGTCTGCGACAAAGTCGGAAAAACTTTTCCGACTGTCTGGCTGTGGATGCGACAAGGCAAATTTCCGCAAGCTCGCGATCTAGGCGGTCGGCCTGCTTGGGTCGAAGCGGAAATTGACGCGTGGATCGCGGCGCTGCCGGTGCGCGAATACAAAGCGGCCGACGATACGGTCGCCGCGTGACGCGATGGCCCCAAACGCAACCCGGCCCGTGGGTGGCTCCACGGGCGCGGCGGATTGCGATTCTCAACAGGATTGCAACCAGCCTACGCTAAAACTGGGCGAAAATAAAGCCCCACTAATCGCCGTCGGCCAGAATTTCGGCTTCCTCCAGGTCCTCGCCACCGACAGCACCGGTCGGCGCGTGACGTGCCGCTGCCGGTGCGACCGCATCGTGCGCGTCGCCGCCGACGCGCTAGCGAGCGACATGGTGACCAGCTGCGGTTGCGCGCCCAGCAGCGCGGAACATCGCCGCGCGATGCGCCGCCTGCACGCCGACTTCAGACGCAATGTTCTGTTCGGCATTGCCGGGGCAGCGGCATGACCGCCGCCATCAACATTCGCGTCCGCTGCTGGGATTTCCCCGGCGCTCATCAACATAGGCCGCCGACAACTGTCTGCGCGCCAGTTTATCCCTCCCGAGCGTCCGCGTCCGCGTTCCGCCGACATTGAACGTATGGTCAGCCAGCTCCCCTACGGGCAATGGGTGTGCGGCGACGGTCGCATCGTTGTGTTCAACCGAAATTATTCGCCATCTGGCAACGGCTGCCGGACGGCGCGATTGTGCGCGCCAACCCGCACGAATGGGTTCGCTGGATCGAAGAACGTTGGTTTAACGCCGACCGCATCCATTATGAAAAAGACACGCGCGAGCGCCTGCGTGAAATCTTACGAAAATTTTTTGCGGGTCACGATTTAACGCCATACACGACGGATGACGTCAGACACCGCAAACTACGGCGGCGCAAGTTGAGGAATGAACCATAATGCGCGCCGGCCGCATGCCCGGCTAACAAGGAGCGACCACATGACGCCCACAACCACGAACAAGACTATCATGCCTGCTTTCGTCTTCATGCGCCGTCGGGATATTGAACTTGAAGCTGGCTTCATTCTCGCCGGTAACTTGATGGTCGACATCGCGAAGACGAAAAAACTTAAGGACCGCCAGCGGCGACGGATCGTTCACACCGTCCAGCAGCTAATGGAGCAGCTAACGTACATGGCCATCTCCGGCAGCTTACCGGATGACGCAACCGTCTATAGCTGGCCTAACGGCTGCCGTCCCCCGAACGCCGACGCGACCGTCGACGATGAGAAGCTGATGGCGGCTTGGGCGAAAGACCGGCTCACAATGGTGATAAGGGTCGATCCCCGCGAAGGCGAGGGAATACCCCTCGACAGTGATGTGCTGAAGCAAATGGGCCTGCCCCAGTACAACCAATAGCAAGCAGCAAACAAAAGAAGGATGATGAGCAAATTTACACGCGGTTTTTCAAGAACCCCGGTGCTGGAAGCGGCGAAGAAGTGCAAAAAAGCACACCCTCTGCGTAGCAAACAGCGCATCACGCTTCTGAACAATGAACACAAGCCGCAACAAGCGGCAGCAACTGAAAATCGAAAATTACAGGAGCGAAGACAAATGGCAAAAAATTCAAATCTGAGGAATGATTACGATGACTACCACGAGCACAAAAGAAAACCGCGCCGCGGTGGGGGCACCGGGCGCGGAAGTGACTAACGAAAACGACCGCGAGCTTGATAGCGCAACTGCGCCCAAAAAGCAATCCATTCAGCCCAGGCCATGGGAGCAAGCAGCGGCGCAGGCAAAGGCGCGGGCGCAAGCGTTGGAGCCCGCCACGGGGGCCGAGCCAGCTAAGCCCGACACACCGCAGCAAGTTAATGGCACGGAAGTCCGGCTGCTCCACGTCACGTTCTTTGAAGACTGGTATGCAGGCACGCTCACCACCAAGGACATGGCGATCTGGGATTTGCGCGACCGGATTTTACAAGCAACGCCAGCAAGAAGGGCGATCTGCCGTGGCTTAAGCTTGCAAAATTTGGAGATTATAAAAGTGAGCCAGACGAAAATGGCGAAGGCGGCGGGTGTCTGCGTAATGATGAAAATGTAATCTCGATCGGCGGCATCGAGGGTGATTATGACGGCGAGAAAATGTCGTTCAACGATGCTGTGGCGATCCTTAAAAAGGCGCGGCTGCAGTTCCTGATCTACACCTCGCCAACGCATGCAATCGCAAAACCGCGCTGGCGTGTCCTGATGCCGACATCGCGTGACTTGCCGCCGGCGGAGAGGGAAAAGCTGTTGGGTCGGGTCAACGGCCTGCTTGGTGGCATCTTCTCAACAGAAAGCTTCACCCTCTCCCAATCTTATTACTTTGGCAGCGTGAACCGCAATCCAGCACATCGCGCCGAGTATTACAGTGGCGACTACATTGACGAACGCAATGACTTGGATGCCGGTGCAATCGGCAAAATTGAAAATGAAAAGATAAATACTTTACCCACGCCACCGATCGTGGGCGACGGCGTTGCATTTACACTCAAATCATTAAAAGTGCGCGGCATCTCGGCGGACGTTCTGCACCTCATCGAGCATTTCACAACGCCCCCAGATGCCGACGATAAACTCAAGGCAATGAATAATGGGCATCGACATTTCAAGGCGGTGGCCGAGTTACGTCGCTACGCGCTCAGCAACGAGCAAATCGAACAGGTCTATTTGCTTGGGCAGATCGCCAAGGCGGCGGCGGAATCACCACGCGGGTTCAAGGGCTATTTGGCAAGGGTAATTAAAGCGGTTGATGCACGGGCCGGATTAGCGCTCGGGCACTTCTGGTCCTTCGGGCCGATGAACCAGTTCTTCTTTGTACCATCACTAACGCTATGGCCGGTCGCCAGCGTCGATGCCCGGTTACGCCCGCTTCCAGTGATCAATTCGGATGGAAGTCGGAAGCTCAACAAGAAAGACGAGCAGGTTTACATACCGGCCAGCAAGTGGCTCAGCCAGAATAGATCGGTCGAGACCATGACCTGGGCACCGGGGCAGCCGTCAATCATCTTCAACAAGGCAATGAGTGCCGACGGCGGCCTTACTGATGCCCCGGGCTTCCGCTGCTTCAATACCTATCGCGCGCCGCCGCCACCGCGCGGCAATGTGGTGGATGCAACGCGGTGGGTTGATCTAGTAAAAAAGCTCTACCCTAGCGATGCCGAGCACATATTCGACTACGCCGCGCACCGCGTGCAGAAGCCTGGGGACAAGATCAACCATTGCCTGGTGTTGCTTGGCGTTCCTGGCATCGGCAAGGACACGCTTATTGCGGCCATCTTGCGAGCCGTGGGCACTTGGAATTGCACCGAGGCGTCGCCGCAAGACTTCTTTGAGGCATTTAACCCCCATGTGCGCGCCGTCATTATGCGTATTAACGAAGCCCACGACCTGGGCGATGTGTCTCGCTACAGTTTTTATGAGCGCACAAAAATCTACGCAGCTTCCCCGCCTGAAACTCTCGCGGTCAACGACAAAAACATCCGCAAATATTACATCCCCAATGTTTGCGGCATCATCATCACATCGAATTATCGGACAGAGTGCCTTTACCTTCCGGCCGATGACCGTCGCCACTACGTTGCTTGGTCTGATGTGAGGAAGGAGGATTTCAAGGACGAGTTTTGGGTTGAGTTCTGGAAATGGCTCAATAGCGGCGGTGATCAACACGTTGCCGCTTGGCTCGCCGCACGCGACATTTCAAAGTTTGATCCTAAAACACCGCCGCACAAAACCGACGCATTTTGGGCCATCGTCAATGCCGGGCGACCGCAGGAAGAAGCCGAAATCATGGACGTGATCGATGCGCTGGGAAATCCTGACGCCCTGACCATCCAGATGATCAAGGATCATATTGCCCCCGGCCCCGGCAATTGGATGGAGTGCCCCTTGTCCAGCTGGTTCACCGACCCCCGCAACATCAAGCAATACAGCCGCCGCATGGAAAGTTGCGGGTACATGCAAGTTGGAAATGAGGCCGCCAAGGACGGGTATTGGAAGGTTGGAGGGAAGCGAATGGCCGTATACGCCAAAAAAGACATGGCCTTACGGGAACAACTGCAGGCGGTTAATGCCCTGTGTGGCAAGTCCGAGGTAGGCGCAGGCAGCTGAGGCTGGTAGGCGAAGTAGGCGAAGTAGGCGAAGTAGGTGATTTTCTATCTCGCTTACTAACGTATGCCAACTTTGCTTTTGGAGATTTATCGGATCAAAAATAAGACAGTTCGTAGGCGAGATAGAAAATCACCTACATCACCTACTTCGCCTACCAGCGACCACGGGCGCCGGCCACGTGGCTGGGGTAGGACCGACTGCTCACGCCGCCCCGCGCACTTTTTTCTTGCCGCGCTTCCCGCCCACCCGGCCGCAGCCCTTCCGGGGCATTTTCGCCGGCCATAATTAGCTGGTCGTTAGTTTCATCCTCATGGGCTTTGGCGGCTAAGTGAAGTAGCCTCGATAAAATTGGGGTCAAATGTTGCCTTGGCTGGAGTGACAAATAAAATTAACCGACTAAGGCAGCCCACAGGAACATCGTGCCGCCGATTTTCCTAAGGTTTCGCAAAGAGTAGCGCGGCTTTAGCGGGAATTGTGACCACTTCCGGGAACTACGTGAACAATGCGGTATCCGCGCCGTTTGAGTTCGCGTAGGAAGGCGGGAAGCATCTGGGCGGTTTGCGCCTTGGTGTCGTGCAGAAGCACGATACCGCGGCCGAGGTGCTCGATGCGGGACAGGATCAGCCGCAACTCCTGCTCAGGCCCCATCGGCAGCCAGTCGCTGGCCCAGACATCGGCGCCGAACACCACGATATGGCGGGTCTGCAGGCGCTCAAGTAACGCGGCGTTCGAGGCGAAACCGGGAAACCGGAAGAACGGCATGGTCGGATCGCTGCGGCGCCGGCCATAAAGCACGAGTTCGTCTTCGGAGATGCCGCGGTTGATTTCGGCGTCCGCCTTGGCCGCCGTCATGCGGGCGAGCAAAGGATGCGAAAACGTGTGGTGGCCGAGGCTATGGCCCTCCACCAGCTCCTGCCGCGCGATCTCGGGGTGCGCTTCGACATTGCGGCCAAGCAAAAAGAACGTGGCGTGCACGCATTCATGCTTGAGCGCGTTCAAGACTTTCGGGGTGGTGGTTGGCCAGGGTCCGTCGTCGAAAGTGAGCACCAGCTCCTTGCGCTGGAGCGGCAAGGTGCTCGGGAATTGCTTGCGCCCGACCCGTGGCGTGCTGTTGGCGTCGACCGCAAGCACGCGCGCGGTGCCGAGCGCGTCGGGATTGCCCGGGCATGGCGCGGCCAGTGCGGCGAACGAAACGATGGTCGCGCTCAGCACGATGACGAAGGTGCGAACCATGAAGCGGCTCCAGTGCATGATCCCGAAAAGTGGGAACCGGTTTTCGGGCTAGATCATGCACATGCAAATTGTCCGGCAATTGACCGCAATGCCGTCGGGCCGGCAAGCCTGCGGTTATATTTCGTTCACCTTGTTTGCTGACGCGCTATAACGCTGGCTGCGACGAGATGAAGGGTTACCTGTTCGCCAGGCCGGCGCCGGCCAAGGCGATCGACCGCCTGCTAGCGCAAGCCAAAGCCGGACACGCGCCGCCCGAGACGCTGACAGCGTAACCCCAAGCCTATAGAGTCACGGTACTGACCGCGCCCAACTGGGCGCGCGGGAGGGCGCGATGATCCCAAATGCCTGGGCGGGCTTCGATTTCGGTCTCGGACCGGACGTCGAAATGCTGCGCAAGACCGTCAACGGCTTCGCGCAGGATCGGATCGCGCCGCGCGCCGCGGCAATCGACCGCGACAACACGTTCCCGCGCGAGCTATGGCCGGAGATGGGGGCACTCGGCCTGCACGGCATCACGGTCGAGGAGGAATACGGCGGCGCCGGCCTCGGCTATCTCGAGCACTGCGTGGCGATGGAGGAAATCTCGCGCGCCAGTGCCGCGGTCGGGCTATCCTATGGCGCCCATTCCAATCTCTGCGTCAATCAGCTCCGCCGCAACGGCAATGCCGCGCAGAAGAAGAAATATCTGCCCAAGCTGATTTCCGGCGGGCACGTCGGCGCGCTCGCTATGTCGGAGCCGGGCGCCGGCTCCGACGTGGTGTCGATGCGCACGCGCGCCGACAAGCAAGGCGACCGCTATATCCTCAACGGCTCGAAAATGTGGATCACCAACGGTCCAGTCGCCGACACGCTGGTGGTCTACGCCAAGACCGACCGCACCGCCGGTGCGCGCGGCATTACCGCCTTCGTGGTCGAGAAGGGGATGAAGGGCTTCGCGCCGGCGCAGAAGCTCGACAAGCTCGGCATGCGCGGTTCCGACACCAGCGAACTGGTGTTCACCGACTGCGAGGTGCCGGAGGAGAACGTGCTGGGCGCGGTCGGCAACGGCGTCAACGTGCTGATGTCCGGCCTCGACTACGAACGCGTGGTGCTCGCCGCCGGTCCGCTCGGCATCATGCAGGCCTGCATGGACGTGGTGATCCCTTACGTGCACGAGCGCCAACAGTTCGGCCAGGCGATCGGGCGCTTCCAATTGGTGCAGGCCAAGCTCGCCGACATGTATGTGACGATGAACGCGGCCAAGTCTTACGTCTACATGGTGGCGAAGGCTTGCGACGAGGGCCGCACCACGCGCGAGGACGCCGCCGGCGCCATCTTGTACGCCGCCGAGCGCGCCACCTGGATGGCGCTCGAAGCGATCCAGTGCCTGGGCGGCAACGGCTACATCAACGAATTCCCCACCGGCCGCTTGCTGCGCGACGCCAAGCTTTACGAGATCGGGGCGGGGACTTCGGAAATCCGCCGCATGCTGATCGGGCGCGAGATTTTCGAGAAGACGCGGTAGCGCACGATCCGGATAAGCGGGCACCGGTTTTCGGGAAAGGTTATGCGCAAGTAGATAGGCCAGTGGCCTAGTCGGCCGACAGCTTACAGGTCGGCCGTTAACTTCTCCGAATCGCAAATCAGCTAGGCCTCAAGCCAACTCTATAAGCGATGGGGGACGAGGCCATGATGCGGGTGCGGCTGAAGGCTGATGGGCGGATCGTGGAAATCCTGCCCGACGGCAGCGAGAAGACCGTCGATTGCAGCGATCCGGCGTCGTTCGTGCGCCAGGTACGGGCGCGCTGCGGCCTCACGCAGGCCGCCTTTGCCGAGCAGATCGAAGTGCCGATCGAGACCGTGCGCAACTGGGAGCAGGGCAAGCGTCATCCGCGCGGGCCGGCGCGGGCGCTGCTCAAGCTGATCGACACGGCGCCCGACGCGGCCTTCGCGGCATTAGGCGGAAGGCGGCGCTGACGCGGCTTTTGGCGTGGAAACGGCGCTGATCGCTTATTCAGCGGCTGCCGGGATGCGCTCGCGTGGCGCCGGGCGCGCGAGCCGCATCAGCAGGAACATTAAGAATAGCGTCGCGATATAGGTCATCAATTGCATTTCGGTCGGCCGTTCGGTGTAGCCGATCAAGGTATGCAGCAGCTTGCCGAACAGGCTCCCTTCCGACAGCAGCCAGGACGTATCCCAGACGGTGCGGTCGAACGCAACTACCACGCCGGCATTGTTGAGGAACTGCACCGATTGCGCCGCCATGCCGGCGGCGAGCAGCGCGATCAGCCAGCTCGTCACCGAAAAAATGTGGCGGGTCGGGATCGCCAGCAGGCCAACATAAGTAAGGCCGGTGAACGCCGCGCCGGCGGCGATACCGAGCAACCCGCCCACCATCAAGGCCGCGCCCGAGGTGCCGGACGCGAAAATTCCGTATAGGAACAGCACCACTTCCGAGCCTTCGCGCAGCACCGCCAGACCCACCACGACGGCGAGCGCGGTCAGCGGCTTGGCGCCTTCGCTCACCGCCATGCCGATTGATTGCATCTCCTCGGCGATTTCGCGGCCGTGCCGCGCCATCCAGGCGTTGTGCCACATCAGCATTACCACGGCGATGCCGAGCACGCTGGCACTGAATAGTTCCTGCCCGGCGCCCTCGAACGCCTGCGAGATCGCGCCGGCGAATATTGCCACCACCGCTGCGCCGAGCACGCCGGCGCCGATGCCGAAACCGACCCATCGTCCGCGCCCGTTGACGCCGCGCGTCGCCGCCATCACGATGCCGACGATCAGGCCAGCCTCGATGACTTCGCGAAAGACGATGATGAGTGCGCCGAGCATTTTGCCAAGTCCGGAATCGCCGCGCCTTTGACAGTGGCTTAAAGTCCGCCCCTGACAAAAGCATTAAAAGCCATTGATGCAAGAGTTGTTTTCTAGTGTTGAATTATTCCAATGTAAGACGCACCGGTAAAACCGCGTGAGCCGCCAAGTATTGTCGAGCATTGCGCCGGCGCAGAAATTCGCCTGATCTTTCGCCGCGCCGGCCTTCGGGTCCTGGGAACCGCCCCGGCGCCCCCTATGAGGGGGGACCCAGTTGGCAGCACCGCGGCGACCGGGCATTCTCCGCCTCCCACCCGCTCATTCCAGCCACCGGCAAGGAGATTGTGATGCAGTTTGTTGAAGCCCATGGCGCCCGCATTCCGCAAATCGGTTTAGGCACCATGACCCTGAAGGGGGACATTTGCGTCCAGGCAGTGAAGACCGCGCTGCAACTCGGCTACCGTCATCTCGACACTGCCGCCTTCTACGGCAACGAGGTGGAGAACGGCGAGGGCTTGCGCCAATCCGGCGTCAAGCGCGAGGATGTGTTCATTTGCACCAAAGTGCGGGAGAATAATCTAACGCCTGATAATTTCGTCAAGTCGCTCGACCAGAGCCTCGCCAATCTGAAACTGCCATATGTCGATCTGCTGCTGATCCATTGGAACAATAAGGACATCCCGTTCGAGGTCAGCGTCGGCGCGCTTTGCAAGGCCAAGAAAGGTGGCAAGGCCAAGCATGTCGGCGTCGCCAATTTTACCACGACCATGCTGGACGCGGCCTGGGCGGTGACGACCGAACCGCTGGTCTGCAATCAGATCGAGGTGCATCCCTTCATCAACCAGGACAAGGTGCTGGCGGCAAGCAAGAAGCACGGCATGGCGGTGGTCGCCTATGTGCCGATCGCGCGCGGCAAGGTGCCGGGCGCAGAAGCGCTCGAGCGCATCGGCAAGGCGCACGGCAAGAGCGCCGCGCAGGTGTCGTTGCGCTATCTGGTGCAGATGGGTCTCTGCGCGATCCCGCGCACGGCGACCCCGGCGCACTTGAAGGAAAATCTCGAAGTGTTCGACTTCAAATTGTCGGATGCCGAAATGGCGGATCTCAAGAAGCTCAACGCCACGAATATGCGCGTGGTCAATCCGCCGCACGCGCCGGTGTGGGACACGCCTTGATACGGTTCGCGGCTGCTATCGCTGTTTCGTTGCTGGCCGCGTCGCCTGCGCTCGCGCAAGGCGGCGCGCCGGACGCCCGCGACACAGCGATCATTCAGGATTGCATCAAGTCGAACAGCCTGCCCGATGCAGACTGGGAAGTCTGTATTGGGCGCGTCTCGAAACCCTGCCTCAATCGCGAGGAGACGCGTTCGACCGCCGACATGATAGCGTGCATCGACCGCGAGCAGAAGGTGTGGGACGACATTCTCAACGAAACCTTCAGCCGCCTGCGCGAGAAGCTCGATGACAAGCAACGGGTGAAGCTGCGCGACATGCAGCGCGGCTGGATCTCATCGCGTGAGCGAAGCTGCGCCTTTTACTGGGACTATTTTCAGGGCACGATGGCGAGCCCGATGAGCGCATCCTGCATAAATCGGGAAACCGGACGCCGGGCACTCTTCCTGCTCGGCTTTCTCAACGACGCGGAAGGCAAATAACGGGCGTGCTATGATTGTGGTCGAAGCCAAAGGCTTCAAGATCCCGATCATCGGTCTCGGCACCTGGCCGCTTCGCGGGCGCGACTGCGTGCGCCTGGTCGAGCAGGCAATCCGCGTCGGATATCGCCACATCGATACGGCGCAGATGTACGACAACGAGCGTGAGGTGGGCGAGGGGGTGCGCGCCTCCGGCAAGCGCAGCGAGGTGATGGTCACCACCAAGGTGCAGCCATCGCTGTTGGCGCCACACGATCTCGAGCGCTCGGTGAAGGAAAGCCTGGCGCATCTGCGACTAGACGCCATCGATTTGTTGCTGATCCACTGGCCGAACCCGCGCGTGCCGCTGTCGGAAACGCTCGGCGCCATGGCCAAGATGAAACGCGAGGGCTACACGCGGGCGATCGGGGTATCAAACTTCACGGTCGCCTTGCTCGACGAGGCGAACAAAGTGTCGAGCGAACCGCTGGTCTGTAACCAGGTCGAGTGCCACCCTTATCTCGATCAGGACAAGGTATTCGCGGCCTGTCGCCGGCATGGCATGGCGATGGCTGCTTACAGCCCGATCGCGCGCGGCCAGGCCAAGGGTGACGAGCTGCTCGCGCGCATCGGCCAGGCGCATAAAAAAACTGCCGCGCAAGTCTGCCTGCGCTGGCTCACCCAGCAGGGGATCGTGGTGGTCCCGCGCACCAGCAAGATCGAGCGGCTGGGGGAGAACCTCGACGTTCTGGATTTCGACCTGTCGGATGCCGAGATGAAGGAAATCGCCGGGCTCACCCGCCGTGGCGGCCGCATCGTCGATTGGTCCTGGTCGCCGAAGTGGGATTGAACGTGTGAACCCTGACGTCAGCTCCGACTGTGCGCTCGTGCTGTTTTCCGGCGGGCAGGATTCCACCGTCTGCCTGGCCTGGGCGCTGGAACGCTTCGCGCGCGTGGAAACCGTCGGCTTCGACTATAGCCAGCGCCACGCGGTCGAGCTTGCGGTTCGCCCGCGCCTGCGCGAGCGGCTGGCGGCGCTCAAGCTGGCCTGGAAGGCGCGGCTGGGCGAAGACCACGTGATCAAGCTCAACGCGCTTGCCGCCATCTCCGACACTGCGCTCACCTGCGAAACGACCATCGAGCTCGCCGACAATGGGCTGCCGACCACTTTCGTCCCCGGTCGTAATCTGATCTTCTTCAGCTTCGCTGGCGCGCTCGCTTATCGCCGCGGCGCCCGCCACATCGTCGCCGGCATGTGCGAGACCGACTATTCCGGCTATCCGGATTGCCGCGACGACACGGTGAAAGTGATGCAAGTGGCGCTCAGCCTCGGCCTGGCCAAGCGTGTCACCATCCATACTCCGCTGATGTGGATCGACAAGGCCGCCACTTTCGCCATGGCCGAGGAGATCGGCGGCGCGACCCTGCTCGATCTCGTTGTCGAGGACACCCATAGCTGTTATCTGGGCGACCGCACGCACCGGCACGACTGGGGCTATGGCTGCGGCGGCTGCCCGGCTTGTAATCTGCGGGCGCAGGGTTTTGCGACATTCATGAGCCGGCGAAGAGCAAAATGAAAATGAACGGCGTGGAAAAGCAGAAGAACATTGAAGGCGTCGTATTTCTGGTCCTGTTCTGCTTGACCATTCCGGTGGCCAATTGGATGATCGGCCACGTCGGCACGATTTGCGTGCCGAACGGCCCGTGCCTGCTGCCGGTGGCGCCCCAGCTCATGGCGCCGTCCGGTGTGCTGATGATTGGGGCTGCTCTGGTTCTTCGCGACCTTGTTCAGCGCCGATTGGGCGTAGAATTCGGCATTGCGGCGATCGTCTGTGGCGCGGCGATTTCCGCCGGCCTTGCGCCGCCGTCGCTGGTGATCGCCTCGGCTACGGCCTTTGTTCTGTCTGAATTTGCCGATTTCGCGGTCTATACGCCGCTCGCCCGCCGCCGGCTGGTTCTCGCCGTGCTGGCTTCCAGCCTGATTGGCCTAGTGGTCGACTCGATCGTGTTCCTGTGGCTTGCGTTCGGCTCGCTCGACTTCCTGGCCGGCCAGATCGTCGGCAAGCTCTGGATGGTACTGCTCGCCACCCCATTCGTCGCCTATCTGCGCCGCCGTGACGAGCGGCTCGGCCTGAAACCCGCCTGAGGGACTAAAATGACCGCAACGCTCGAGACGCTGCGCAACGTCACCACCGGCACCATCACCACCATGCTGTTGAAGAAGGGCATCCGCCGCTCCTGGATGGCCGGGGCCATGCCGTTCGGCTTTTCCGGCAAGCGGGTGGTCGGCCCAGCCTTCACCTTGCGCTTCGTGCCGGTGCGCGAAGATCTGGCGACGCCAGAAAGCTGGTCGAAGCCGATCTCCACCCGCAGCGCGATCGAAGCCATGCCGGAAAACTGCGTGGTAGTGGCCGACGCCATAGGCGTCACCGGCGCCGGTATCTTCGGCGATATTTTATGCATGCGCATGGTCAAGCGCGGCGTTTCAGCGCTGATCACCGACGGCGTGATGCGCGATAAGCACGGCGTAATCGCCACCGGCCTGCCGGTCTGGTGCGCTGGCGTGGCGGCGCCGGCCTCGGTCAACCAGCTGACGTTCGTCGGATGGAACGAGCCGATTGGCTGCGGTGGCTGCGCGATCTTTCCGGACGACATCATCGTAGCCGACGACGACGGTGCAGTGGTGATCCCGGCCGCACTCGCCGATTTCGTCGCCAGCGAAGGCGCCGAGCACGAGCTCATGGAAACTTGGCTGGTGCAGGAGGTGGAGACGGGCGCCAAGCTCCCCGGCCTCTATCCGCCCAATGCCGAGAACAAAAAGCGCTACGAGGACTGGAAGAAGTCGCGCTGATCTCGCTTTGCCCATCGCAGACGGGCCGTTCACAAACTGTGGTATTCTTTTTAACTATGGGCGATTCGCAGCCCGGGTTCGCGTCAGCGTGCTCGTGCGTCGTCGCGGTCACGCGATGCCAACAAGGGGCTGCCCATGGCTTTGCATGTTCACACCACTCATCCCGATGCGCCGGACGCACCGGCGGCTGAAAAGCTCGGCACGCTCTATCCCGACTGGAGCGAGCACCTCGTCACCATCATTGCGGCAAGCACTGCGGTACTGATCGTGGCATTTATCGCTGTCGTGATGGGGATGGCTTAGCCTTCTTGCCGGCGCGCGGGCGCCGTTTCCCGCGCGCGGCGCTGCCGCGCCCGAAGCGATCGAAGAGATTCTTGCGCAGCGCGCGCATGATCCATTCCGCCGTGCCGCCAAGTTCGTGCGCGCTCGCGGTTGCGCCGGTGTGAGCGTGATCGCCGCCAGCGTGGTGCGGCGACGGCGTGACCAAAAGCCTGCGCGCTCGCATGAAGGCTCAGGCCAGCGGCGAGATTCGCCGCAGCGTCGCATTGCCTTCCTCGGATAAAAATTCCGCCAAAAGAATGGGCGGCGGCGCGAAAACTTCCGGCATCGCTTTGGACAGTTTGTGGTCGCCTAATATGTTCCAGCGGGACGCACCGCCCATGATAGGCGAGCGCGTGGAATAGACCACTTTGGCAATCCGGCTCTCGCGGATTGCGTAGCTGCAAAAAGCACACGGCTCCACGTTCGCGTAGATCGTGCAGTCGGCAAGATCAATGCTGCCAAGCGTCTTCTGCGCCTGGCAAATCGCCACCACTTCGGCATGGTGGGTGACGTCGTGGTCGTGCGCGACCTTGTTGGTGGTCTCGGCCACGATTTTACCGTTGCGCGCGATGACGGCGGCGTAGGGATATTCGTCCTGTTCGGCCGATTTCTTAGCCAGGGCGAAGCAACGGCGCATCATGCGCTCGTCGGTGGTCTGCGCGTAGGGTTTGGCCATGCTCGCCGTTCGTCAGGTTACGCCTGGACTGGGCGGCGGCGTTTGCGAAAACGCCAGGCGCGAATCCGAGGCGAACTGCCGCCGCCACATCACGATCACGATGCCGGTGGTCGTAAGCGCCAGCGGCAGCGGCCCCAGGAACCAACCGAGATAACCGAGCGCGAAGAAGAACGCGCGCTGGCCGCGATTGAAATGGCGGCCGGCATCGGCGCATAGCCGCGCGGCGCGATGTGCGAAGGCCTGCGCCGCCGCGCTGCCCTTTTCCGCCGGCGGCGGCGCCGCGCCGACCATGATGGCGAAATAATTGAACAGCCGGTACGACCAGGCGAATTTGAAGAAGGCATAGACGAAGATGATGGCGAGCCCCACCATCTTCAATTCCCACATTTCCGCCGATGCCGCGACGCCGAATGGCAGCGCCGACACTACAGTCAAGATCTGCTCAGTCGAACGCAGCAACGTGAGCGTACCGCCGATGGCGATCAGGCTGGTGGAGGCGAAAAAAGCCGTGCCGTTCTGCAGCGCGGCGGTGACCTGGGCGTCCACCATGCGTATGTCGCGCGCCAGAAGCCGCTCCATCCACTCATCGCGATAGAGGTTCATCAGTGCGTTGAGCCCGCTGCGGCCTTTCGCGGTCTTCTCGATCAGCAGCGAATAAGTGAGCCAAACGGCGATGAACCAGGCGAATGCCAGCAGGTCCGGGAGGGTGAAGGCCGCCATAGGCGCGACTCCTAGAGCATGATCCCGAAAAGTGGAAACCGGTTTTCGGATAAGATCATGCTCCCGCGATAGCCATCGTGCTCCCTCTAGTCGCCTCCTTCAACAGCCGCCTTGAGCGATCTCCAGCGCTCTGCCACCATCCATCCGAGCAGGAGCATTTGATGCCGCAAAACATCACCACCGGATATCGCGCCCTCGTGGACGCCGCCAATAATGAAGTTGAGACGCTGCCCACCGAGGAAGCGATCAGGCTCGCCGGCCGCGACGACGTCGTGCTGGTCGACATCCGCGATATCCGCGAATTGGTGCGCGACGGTAAAGTGCCGGGCGCTATGCATTGTCCGCGCGGTATGCTGGAATTCTGGATCGACCCGCAGAGCCCGTATCACAAGCCGACGTTCGCCCAGGACAAGAAGTTCGTGTTCTTCTGCGCCGGGGGTTTGCGCTCGGCGTTGGCCGCGCAGACCGCGCAGCGCATGGGGCTTAAGCCGGTCGCCCATATCAAGGGCGGTTTCGGCGCCTGGAAGAAGCTCGGCGGCCCGGTCGAGGAGCCGGAGCCCGCGCCGGCGAAACCAGGAATTCTTGAGCGAGCCAATCGTCCATGGCGCTCACGCTGATCATCGGCAACAAGAACTATTCGTCCTGGTCGCTGCGGCCTTGGATCGCTATGAAGGTGGCCGGCATCGCGTTCGACGAGCGGGTGATCCCGCTCTACGAGCCGGGCAGCCGCGAGCAGGTCCTGAAATATTCGCCGGCCGGCAAGGTGCCGGTATTGATCGACGGCGATCAGCACATCTGGGAATCGCTGGCGATCCTCGAATTTCTGGCCGAGAAGTTTCCCAAGGCAGGATTCTGGCCGGCGGACGCCCACGCGCGCAGCCATGCCCGCGTGGTGGCGACCGAAATGCATGCCGGCTTCCAGGCGCTGCGGAAGAATTGTCCGATGAATCTGTGGCTGCCGGTGAAAAAGCGTCCGCAACCGGACGAGGTCATGGACAATGTGCGGCGTATCGACGCGCTCTGGAGCGGTTGCCGCGCGCGTTTTGGGCAAAAGGCGAAAATTGGCGGGCCATTCCTGTTCGGCGCCTTTGGCGCGGCGGATGCGATGTATGCGCCGGTCGCGTCGCGCCTCCATAGTTACGGCCTCGAGGTGAGCGAGGTTTCGCAGCGCTATATCGGCGCCATCCTGGCGCTGCCGGCCTTTGCCGAATGGCGTGCCGCCGGACTGACGGAGCCCTGGGTGATGCAGGGCAACGAGCCGGACTGGCCGCTGGTGCGCGGGGTCTAGTTTTCGCGATAGCAAAATCGTTTACGGTCGCCGTCCCCAATTTTGTCAAGATTGTGCGCGACAAGCCGCACGTTTACACGGCGCGCTTGGCCGTGTTTCCATTTCGGGGGCGGCGTTGCGGCGGGACCTCTCGTGGGGAGAGGCCCGGAGGAGTCGCTCGCCATGTCCAGACTTTTAATTTCTCTCATTGTCGCACTGTTCGGGCTTGCCGCGCCCGCTTTCGCCGCCGACGCTAATCACGACATCAAGGGCCTTTATCTGCTGACCGACTATCCGGCGGTCACCGTGCAGCCTGGCACCACGGCGACGGTTAATTTGAAATTGCGCAACTACGCACTGGCGCCCGAGCGGCTTGCGCTCTCGGTCGCCGGCGTCCCGCAGGGCTGGACCGCGACGCTGCTCGGCGGCGGCCAGCCGATCGCGGCGGCCATGCCGGCGACCGACGATAGCGTGTCGCTCGACTTGCGGCTCGACGTGCCGAAGGACGCCAAGATCGGCACTCATACGCTGACGGTCAGCGCCGACGGCGGCGCATCGCATGTCGACGCTGCCGGTGGCGGTGACGCTCGCCAAGGAATTGCCGGCCAAGCTCACGCTGGCCCCGCAATTGCCGGAGCTGCGCGGCGCCTCGCGTTCGAGCTTCGAATATACGCTGACGATCAAGAACGACAGCGGCAAGAAATTGCTGGTCAGTCTTGCCGCCGACGCGCCGCGCAATTTCGATACCTCGTTTACTGAGGCCTATGGGACGCAGCAGCTCACGGCGATCCCCGTCGATGCCGGCAAGAGCAAGGACGTGAAGCTGAAAGTCAGCCCGCCCGACACCGTCGATGCCGGGCACTATCCGGTGACGGCGCACATCGCCGCCGAAGATGCGCGCGCTTCCGCCAATGTCGCGCTCGACATCACCGGCCAGCCCAAGCTCGCGCTCGCCGGCCGCGAAGGCCTGCTCAGCGCGCGCGCCACCGCCGGCAAGGAGAGCTCGGTCCCGGTAGTCGTGACCAATACCGGCACCGCACCGGCCGAGAATGTTCAACTGTCGGGCAACGCGCCGAACGGCTGGAAGATCGCGTTCGAGCCAAAAACCATCGACCGCATCGCGCCCAACGAACACAAGGAAGTGCAGGCGCTGATCAGCCCACCAGGCAAGGCGATCGCCGGCGATTACGTCACCACGCTCACCGCGTCCGCGCGCGGCGAGACCGGTACCGCGGATTTCCGCGTCACCGTGACCACCTCAACCGTCTGGGGCATCGCCGGTATCGGCATCATCGGCGCCGCGCTGTTGATCATGGTCGGCGCCGTCGCACGGTTCGGCCGGCGATGAGCGACGCAGTCATCGAAGCCAAGGGCCTCACCAAGCGCTACGGCGCCGCGGCCGCCGTGAACGACGTGACGTTCAACGTCGGCGCCGGCGAGATCTTCGGTCTGCTCGGCCCCAACGGTGCTGGCAAAACCACCACCATCCTGATGCTGCTCGGCTTGAGCGACATCAGCAGCGGCGAGGCGCGCGTGTTCGGGCATGACCCGATGCGCGAGCCGCTGGCGGTCAAGCGCTTGGTTGGTTATCTGCCAGATTCGGTTGGCTTCTACGATCACCTCACGGCGGCCGACAATCTGCATTATACGGCGCGCCTGATGGGCCTTGCCGCCGGCGCGCGCGAAAAGCGCATCGCCGCCGCGCTTGCCCGCGTCGGACTATCCGCGGTCGCCAACAAGAAAGTCGCGACCTTCTCGCACGGCATGCGGCAGCGCTTGGGGCTCGCCGAAATCGTGATGAAGGACGCTCGCATCGCCATCCTCGACGAGCCGACCAGCGGACTTGACCCGCAGGCCAGCGTGGAATTGCTGGAACTCATCCGCTCGCTCAAAGCATCAGGCGTAAGCATCCTGTTGTCGTCGCATCTGCTCGACCGCGTGCAGAGCGTGTGCGATCGGGTGGCACTGTTCAATGCCGGCCGCATCGTGTTGATGGGCACCGTCGCCGAGCTCGGGCGCCAGGTGCTGGGCGGCGGCTATACCGTCGAGGTCGAAGCCGAGGGCGGCGGCGACATCGCGAAGCGGCTTGCGGCGCTGCCGGGCGTGCGCAGCGTCGAGGAGCCAGGCTCCGGCCGCTTCCGCATGACCTGCGACAGCGATCTGCGCGCGGAAGCCGCGGGTGCGGTGGTGGCCGCGGGCGGGCGGCTCAAGCAGCTTTCACTCGATCAGCCGAGCCTGGAGACCATTTACACACGCTATTTCCAGACTGCGCAGGAGGTCCCGCATGCGGCGTGAAGGCTCGCCCTGGCAAGGCCTGGGCGTGGTGACCTTGAAGGAATTGTCGGATCACCTGACCAGCGCGCGCATGCGCGTGCTGGAATGGCTGGTGGTGCTGACCGCGCTCGCTGCGGTCTATGGCGCCATCCAGCAGATTCGGGCCGTCACCGCCGAGGATCCCTTCCTGTTCCTGCGGCTGTTCACCACCGCGCGCGAGCCGCTGCCGTCGTTCGTGGCGTTTCTCGGCTTCCTGGCGCCCCTCATGGCCATCGGGCTCGGCTTCGATGCGGTCAACGGCGAGCACAACCGGCGCACGCTGTCGCGCATCCTGTCGCAGCCGATCTACCGCGACGCGCTGCTGTTCGGAAAATACCTCGCCGGCCTCGGCGTCATCGCTATCAGCCTGGTGTGCCTGTGGCTGCTGGTGATCGGGCTTGGGTTGATCATGCTGGGCGTGCCGCCGGGCGGCGAGGAGATGGCGCGCGCGCTGATCTTCCTCCTTGTGACCATCGCCTATGCCGGTGTGTGGCTGGCGCTGGCCATGCTGTTTTCGGTGATCTTCCGCTCGGCCGCCACCGCGGCGCTGGTGACGCTCGGCCTATGGCTGTTTCTCTCGGTGATCTGGCCGGCGTTGGCGCCGGCGATTGCCGAGGCTTTGGTGTCGCCCGAGCACCAGGCCACGATGGTTACGACCGCGCAGATGCTGGCGCGGCTGTCGCCCTCCACGCTGTACGGCGAGTGCGTGCTGGCGCTGCTCGATCCGACCACCCGCACGCTCGGGCCGGTCTATTTGAGCCAGCTCGAGGGCGCGGTGATGGGCGCGCCGCTGCCGCTGTGGGACAGCATTATGGTGGCCTGGCCGCAGATCGTCGGCATGGTGGCGGCGAGTATCCTGCTGTTCGTCGGCGGCTATGTCGCGTTTCAAAGGCAGGAAGTTAGAGCCTAGCGTTCGTCCGCGAGCTGCTTCACCATGTCCTCGATCAGCGGCCTTTGCGACGGCAGAATCTTTTTTCGCGCCGCTGCAAGATCGAAATAAGCGATGCGATCGACTTCGGGGAAAAGCTGGTGCTGGCCGGAACGCGGTGGCCATTCCATCTCGAATTCGTTGCTGACAAACTGCCCGAGATCGAAGTCGCTTTCAATCGCGAAGGCGTGCACGATCTTGCCGCCTTTCTGGCGGACCGGCGTCAGCGGGATAAACGGGCCGCTCGCCGTCAAACCGGTCTCCTCGTTGAATTCGCGTTTGGCGCAAGCCAACGCGTCGCCGGACTCGACCAGGCCCTTTGGGATCGACCAGGCGCCAATATCCCTATTGCGCCAATAGGGGCCGCCGGGATGGGCGAGCAAGAACTCGAGCCCGTTCGTGCGGCGAAAGGCGAGAATACCGGCGCTGTGTGCGGAGCGGCTCGACATCGCGTCGAGACAAGCACGGTTGAGACCCCTTTCTCAAACGCGAAAACGCGATGCCGACCCGCGGCCCGCGGGAAACCAACCCCGCGGGCCGAATTTATATGTGCGCAAAGATTTGTGCTGCCGCGTTCGATTTCTTCTGCCATGGCACGCAGGATCTGTATCCGACCTTCCTGCAGGTGCAGCACAACCTGTCGTTGCACACACGGTCAGCGCCATCGCGTTGGTCTGCAATATCGGCGCGCCTCCAGGCCGAGACCTGCCAGCAGCGCTACGGCAATGGCGATCACGCCGGCGACCAGAGCCAAGGCGAAGGCGTAGTCGCCGCCGTAATAATGGGCCAAGCCCGCCTGCAGGGTCGCATTGCCCGAGGCGAGCAGATTTCCAAGTTGATACGTGAAGCCGCGAAACATGCCGCGCACTTCTTCGGGCGCCGCATCCGGCCGAATAGCCTCGCGCCGGCATTTAAGCCGGCACGAGGTTTAAGTTTAAGCAAGGTCTGCGGGGTTAGACCGAAATGACGTCAGTACTTCGAGCCTGTGGTGCTGCTGGGACGGGCCTGACAGGTTTCGCTTCCCTTGGCGGCCTTCTGGCACGCCGAGAGACTTGCGAATTTGCAGTTCAGTGCCCCTCCGGCGCCGCTGATGCAGAACTTGCCGGTTCCCGTCGCCTGGGTGGAACTGCTGCCCATCGAGTTGCTCTTGTCCATCGACGAATTCTGCGCGCTGGCGATGGAAATGCCGGCGATCAATGCCGCAACGGTAGTGAGTGCGGTCAACATCTTCATGGATTTGCCTCCTTGTGGTGAATGCCGCGAGTGCGGCACGTCCCGACAACGAGCACGCAAGAGCCATGTTCCGGGAACCCGCGCGTCCTTCGAAAAAAGTTTCAGAATGCGGCGACTGCGTGGCAAATCGCAACGACCGAGTTTCATCCCGTCGCATGGTCACTGCGCGGCGATGATCACTATTTCGACCAGATGCGGAGGTTCGAGATCGACCCCGAGGCAGGCCCGCATCGGCGGATTAGCGCGGTCCACCCATTCGTCCCAGGCGCGGTTCATCTCTTCCTTGCGTGCGATGTCGGCAATGTACACGATCGCCGAAAGGATACGGCTCTTGTCGGTTCCCGACATCGCCAGGCTTTCGTCGATCCTTTGCAGTGTCTTGCGCGTCTGCTCATAGAACGTTGGGTCCGGGTCCGGCGACACCGAGACCGTGAAGACGAGGCCATCGTGGATGACGGCGCGGCTGCGGGTAGGGGTGAGACCGGGAAAACGCGTTATCATCGGCGGCTCCTGCGAGGTCCAAAAGCGGATGCATTGTAGGCCGAAATTGCGCGTCACAAAAAAACCCGGCACAAGGGCCGGGTTTTCCGCGTCGTCCGCCAACCGTCGTTAATCGTCGATGGCTTCCATCACCGCGTCCTTCATGCCGCCGATGGTGTTCTGCTTGCCCCTAACTTGGTCCGCCTTACCTTCGGTCTCGCGCTTGATATCGCCGGTCACCTTGGCCGCGACTTCCTTCAATTTGCCTTTGGCCGTGTTCCGGGAACTCACGAAAAAGTTGGAACAATGAAAAAAGATTAGGCCGCGACGGTTACCCGCCGCGGCCGGTTGTCGCGTGAGGGCGCCGCGTTAAGCTTCCAGGATCGCGACGATCTCGTGCGTGCGCGGATCTATAACGACGATTTCGTCGCCGACCAGAATGTAGTCGTAGCCGCGCCATTCCGGATAGATGTCGACGACTTCGACCGGCAGCGGATAAAAGTGCACGCTCTCCGGCACCCGGGTTCCCACCCGCATCGACACGTTGAGATGCGCCGGTTCCACCTTTTGCCGCTTGAGGATGGTGGTGATCTTGGTGCGTTGCTCGTTCGAGAGCTTGGCGGAGCTGGACGCAGCGCCTTGTCCGGTGGTGGCGCTGGACTTCTCGCTGGTCGTGGACTGGCTCGACTTCGCACCATCCCGAACCTGAGCACTTTCGTTGGCCTTAGACTTCATACTGGCGCCGCCATCGGCGTCCGACGAGCTCTTTTTGTCGGGAGAGCGCTTCATATCGGACGAACCTTTGGCCGCCCGGCCTTTCTCCATGGGCTTATCCGTGTCGCCCTTTTCGGTCGCCCGCGTCTTGTCGGCGTCGGACGCCTTGGGAGCCTGGCCCGTCGTCTCCGGCGCCTTCTGCTTCGCGCCGGCGTTCTGCTCGCCGCGCGTCATACTCGGCGCTACCTTTTCGGCCGGAGCATTTTGTTGTGCCGCCGGGGCACGCCCGGGCGCCTCGTCGTTCTTCATGTTTTGCGCTGACGCCGCAGCCGTGCCTATCAGCACGACGGCAGCTACTGTTGCTAACGGTCGAAGCTTCCTCATGGATGTTCTCCTCTAGAACACCCCCGATTGCCCACGCACAGATAGAGAAACGCGTCCCGGTCCCGTCCGTTCCGGTTTTTTGCAACTGCATGCCCGATTTCTGCCGCCATTGCCTTCCCTTCGCCGCCAAGGCACGCTTGAGCAGCAATTGGGGAGGGCAAGTTGGCAATTCTTTCGTCGACCATCGATACAAGCGCAGCCGAATTTCGCGCTAACGCCGAAACGGTGCGCGCGCTCACGGCCGAATTGCAGGCGCGCCGCGCCGAAGCCGCTTTGGGCGGGTCGGAGAAGTCGCGCGAGCGCCATGTCGGGCGCGGGAAGCTCTTGCCGCGCGAGCGCGTGATGAACCTGATCGATCCCGGCTCGCCATTCCTGGAACTGTCGCCGCTCGCTGCCTTCGGCATGTACGACGGCGACATCCATGCAGCCGGCATCATCACCGGCATCGGCCGCGTCGAAGGGCGCGAATGCATGATCGTGGCCAACGACGCCACTATCAAGGGCGGCAGCTATCATCCGATGACGGTGAAGAAGCATCTGCGCGCGCAGGAGATCGCGCGCGAGAACCGGCTGCCCTGCATCTATCTGGTCGATTCAGGCGGCGCCAATTTGCCGACCCAGACCGATGTCTTCCCCGACCGGGAGCATTTCGGTCGCATCTTCTACAACCAGGCGATTTTATCGAGCTTGCGGATTCCGCAGATCGCCTTGGTGATGGGCTCGTGCACCGCCGGCGGCGCCTATGTCCCGGCGATGTCAGACGAGACCATCATCGTGAAGAACCAGGGCACCATCTTCCTCGGCGGCCCGCCTCTGGTGAAGGCGGCGACCGGCGAGGTGGTGAGCGCGGAAGAATTGGGCGGCGCCGACGTGCATGCGCGCAAGTCCGGCGTCGCCGACCATCTGGCGCAGGACGACCATCATGCGCTGTCGATCGCCCGCCGCATCGTCGCCAATCTCAACAGCAAGAAGACGGTCGATATTCCGCTCAGCTCGCCGCGCGAGCCGGCGCTTAGCCCGGCCGAGCTCGACGGCGTCGTGCCGGTCGACCTCAAGAAGCAATACGACGTGCGCGAGGTAATCGCACGCCTGGTCGACGCGTCCGAGTTCGACGAGTTCAAGCAACTCTACGGCACCACGCTGGTGACCGGCTTCGCGCATATTCACGGCATGCCGGTCGGCATCTTGGGCAATAACGGCATATTGTTTTCCGAAAGCGCGCTCAAGGCCGCGCATTTCGTCGAGCTGTGCTGCCAGCGCCGCATTCCGCTGCTGTTCCTGCAAAACATCGTCGGCTTTATGGTCGGGCGCGATTACGAGGCCGGCGGCATTGCCAAGGACGGTGCCAAGATGGTGACGGCGGTGGCCTGCGCGCAGGTGCCGAAGATCACCGTCATCGTCGGCGGCTCATACGGCGCCGGCAATTACGGCATGTGCGGGCGCGCCTACGGCCCGCGCTTTTTGTTCATCTGGCCGAACGCGCGTATCTCGGTGATGGGCGGCGAGCAGGCGGCCTCGGTACTTGCCACCGTCAAGCGCGACAATATCGAGGGTGAGGGCAAACGCTGGAGTGCTGAGGAAGAAGAGGCCTTCAAAAATCCAATCCGCGAACAATACGAAACCGAAGGCAATCCCTATTATGCTACCGCGCGGCTGTGGGATGACGGCATCATCGCACCGTCCGAGACGCGCCGTGTGCTGGCGCTGGCGTTTTCCGCGGCGCTTAATGCGCCGATAAGGGCGACGAGGTTTGGGGTGTTTAGGATGTGATGAGGTCTATCATTGGATCGCTAACATGACTTACGCCTCCGCCCTTATCGTCGGCTCCGGCTCGGGGCTCTCGGCCTCGCTGGCGCGCGCTTTCGCCAAGGCCAGCATGCGCGTCGCGCTGGCCGCGCGCGCGACCGATAAGCTTGTGCCGCTCGCGCAGGAAACAGGCGCGAAAACTTATCAATGCGATGCCAGCGATCACGCGCAGGTCGACAAGCTATTCGCGGATCTCGATGCCAGAGCGGGCGCGCCCGACGTGGTGATCTACAACGCCAGCTACCGCACGCGCGGCCCGTTCATCGATCTCGATCCGGCCGAGGTGGAGAAGGCAATCCGGGTCTCCGCTTTCGGCGCCTTTCTGGTAGCGCAGGCGGCGGTGCGTCGCATGCTGCCGCGCGGCCACGGCGCCATCCTGTTCACCGGCGCCTCGGCTAGCGTGAAGGGCTATGCGCAGTCGGCGCCCTTCGCCATGGCCAAGTTCGCGCTGCGCGGGCTGGCGCAGAGCATGACGCGCGAATTGTCGCCGCAGGGCATTCACGTCGCGCATTTCGTGATCGACGGCGGCATCCGCAGCGCGCGTCGCGCCGAGCCGCTGGATAGACCGGACTCGCTGCTCGATCCCGACGCCATAGCCGCGAGCTACCTGCACGTGCTAGCCCAGCCGCGCAGCGCCTGGACGCAGGAGCTTGAACTGCGGCCGTGGGTGGAGAAATTCTGAATTGTTGCCCGCGCCCGCACTCTCGCGCTACTAGGCTGCCACCTTAGCCGATCAAATCGAATCACCGGGGTTCAAGAAGCGGTCATGCCTCCAGCGTTACCTCAATCTACGGATGTCATCGTCGTTGGCGGGCGGCAATGCGGCGTTTTGCGCGGCGCTCGCGGCGGCGGAGCAGGGCGTTTCGGTGCTGGTGCTCGAGCGCGCGCCAGAGGAGGAGGCTGGCGGCAACAGCCGCTTCACCGCCGGCGCCTTCCGCTGCGTGTATGACGGCGTCGAAGACTTGCGCGCGCTGATGCCCGACTTGACCGACGAGGAGGTGGCGAAGTCCGACTTCGGCACCTACACCGAAGAAAAGTTTTTCGACGACATGGGGCGCATCACCGAATATCGCACCGATCCCGACCTTTGCGAAGTTCTGATCAAGCGCAGCAAGGCGACCATGCTGTGGTTGCGCGACAAGGGCGTGCGCTTCATGCCGATCTGGGGACGGCAGGCCTACAAGATCGGCGGCATGTTCAAGTTCTGGGGCGGCCTCACGGTGGAGGCCGTGGGCGGCGGACCGGGGCTGGTGGATGCGCTGACCAAGATCGCGCGCAAGAACAACATAACGATCGCCTACGGCGCCCGCGCCTTCGCGCTGATCGCCGACGACGACGGCGTGAAGGGCGTGCGTATCAAGCACAATGGCAAGACCGTCGAGGTGAAGGCCAAATGCGTGGTGCTCGGTTCCGGCGGCTTCCAGGCCGATGCCGAAATGCGCACGCGCTATCTGGGGCCGGGCTGGGAGCTCGCCAAGATCCGCGGCACCCGCTTCAACACCGGCGACGGCATCAAAATGGCGCTCGAGATCGGTGCCCAGCCGATCGGCAACTGGTCGGGCGGCCACGCCGTCGCCTGGGATCGCAATGCGCCGGAGTTCGGCGATCTGACGGTGGGCGACAACTTCCAGAAGCACTCCTATCCGTGGGGCATCATGATCAATGCCAACGGCGAGCGCTTTCTCGACGAGGGCTCCGACTTCCGCAATTACACCTATGCGAAGAATGGCCGCATCATCCTGATGCAGCCCAAGCAATTCGCCTATCAGGTATTCGACAACAAGATCATCCCGATGCTGCGCGACGAGTACCGCATCAAACGGGTCAGCAAGGTGCGCGCCAATACGCTGGAAGAACTGGTCCAGAAGATGGAAGACGTGAACGCCGAAAAGGCGCTTGCGACCATCAAGGAATACAACAAGGCGGTGATGACCGAGGTGCCGTTCGACCCGAATGTGAAGGATGGCCGCGGTACCCGCGGGCTCGCCGTTCCGAAGTCGAACTGGGCCAACACAATCGATGAACCGCCGTTCGAAGCCTATGCGGTGACCTGCGGGCTCACCTTCACCTTCGGCGGGCTCAAGATCGACACCAGCGCGCGCGTGATCGACTCGGATGGGGCGGCGATCCCGGGGCTGTTCGCTACCGGCGAACTGGTCGGCGGGATTTTCTGGTTCAACTATCCCGGCGGTACCGGCCTGATGAACGGCGCCGTGTTCGGCAAGATCGCCGGCACCACCGCCGGCCAGCGCGCCAAGCAGTCGCCGTGACAATAGCCTATTGAATTCCGCTTACCCGGACGTTGTGCGCTCAGTCGCGCCAAATTCTATCGGGATCGATTGGCGTTCCCGCGTGGGGAACGTTGCGTCATGATTTCGGTCGTCAACGGCTATGTCTGCACCTCGTCCTGTGAGGCGGCGAACGCCCGGCAGGGTGAGAACCCGACCGCGCCGTCCGGAGCGCCATCAGGACAATCCGATAAGACCGACAAAACCTCCGGCTTCGCTGGCCAGCCGGCAACCGTCCTCGGTGGCGCGCTCAAGGATCTCGGGGCCGCGAATGGGGGCAGACCCGCAAGCAACTCAGCCCCCACCAATCAGCCGCTGCTGAACACGCTAGCTTAAGCGGGGCGGGTGGCACGCTCAATGGCCGCATGCTAAACGCGGCGCATGGCAAATCCCGACGATCTCAAGCAACTCGCACCGACCGCAAAACTACGCGGCGGCGTAGTGGTCTCGCCTGCCGCGTCTGCGTTTTTTGCGATCAGGGACGGCAAGGGCGAGGTAAAGGGCGTCACCGTCGACCTGGTGCGCGCCTTTGCCGATACGCTCAAGCTGCCGTTGGCGTTGCAGGTCTACGACAACTCCGGCCAGGTGACGGATGCCGTCGCTAAAGGCGTCTGCGACCTCGCCTTCATGCCGCGCGACGCGACGCGCGAGGGCGAGGTCGATTTCGGCCCGGCCTATTATTTCATTTCGAGCACCTATCTGGTGCCGGCCGGTTCCAAAATTCAAAGCATCGACGAGGTCAACCGGCCGGGCGTGCGCATCGTCGCCATCTCCAATACCACGACCGCGCGTAGCGCGCGGCGCACCGCGCCCAATGCTACCGTCGAGGAAGTGCCGAGCGTCGATCAGATGACTGAGATGGCAGCAACCGGGCAGGGCGACGCCTTCGCACTGTCGCATGACTCGTTTGCTGGCCTGCTGCCGAAACTGCCGGGCGCACGCGTTCTGTCCGGCCATTTCCAGCAGACCGGCATCGCGGTGGCGGTGCCGAAGGGCCGGCCTGCCGCGCTCAAGCTCGCCAGCGACCTGCTCGAAGATGCCAAGAAATTCGGCCGGGTCCGCCGCGCGCTCGATGCTGCCGGCTTCAACGACGCCGAAGTCGCGCCGCCGGCCTGACCGTTACATCGTCACGATCACATTGCCGATCGTGCCGCGCTCCACTGCCTCGTGGGCGGCAACGGTGTCTGCCAGCGCATAGGTTAACGGCGCGACCCGGTTGATCAGCTTGCCCTGCTCGAGCGCGCGGCTGATGCCGGAAACCGCGCGCTCGCGTTCGCGTTTGTCGAGCTCGTAGACCAGGAAGAACTGCACGCGAATGGATTGCGTGAGGCAGAAGAAGGCCGGCAGGCTCGCCGCCGCTGCGCCGGTGCCGTACACGATGACGCTTCCCTTCGGCCGCAGCACGAATGGGATGAGCTTGGCATTGGCGGCGAAATCCAATTCGATCACTGCGTCCACGCCGCGTTTGCCGGTGAGCTCCGTCACGCGCTCGCCGACATCCTCGCGCTTGTAGTCGATCGCATGATCTGCGCCGGCCTCGCGCGCGGCCGCCGCCTTCTCGGGCGAGGAAATGGTGGCGAGGACGTTTGCGCCCAGCACCTTGGCGAACTGGATGGCGTATTGACTAACCGACCCGGCGCCGCCCGCAACCAGCAGCGTCGTGCCCTTGTCGGCGCCTGCGAGCGCAACGGCATGAATGGCGGTCATGGCCGGAATGCCGAGACAAGCGCCGGCCTCGAAGCTGACCTTGTCCGGCAGCTTGACCGTCTGCGCCGCCGGCAGCGCGATGTACTCGGCGGCTGTGCCGGAGGCACGCTTCCATTGCCCGTTCCAGAGCCAGACCCGCTCCCCGATGCGCGACTTGGCGATGCCAACGCCGACTTGGTCGATCACGCCGGCGCCGTCGCTATGCGGGATCACGCGCGGCCAGGCGATCTTTCGGGTTGAACCCTGGCGCGATTTGACGTCGGACGGGTTGACGCCGGACGCGGCGAGCTTGACCCGCACCTCGCCTGGGCCGGCTTGCGGCGTCTCGACCTCGCCGACGCGCAGGACCTCGCGCGCGGAACCATTCTGTTCGTAATAGGCCGCTCGCATGCGCTGTCTCCCCGGCACGGACCCGCGACATTTCGGTGGCGCCAACGAAATCCGCTGCGGAACCGGAGCCGGGGTTTAAGCGCTATCCAAGCATAACCATATGGAGGGGAAACAGCCCCAAGAAGGAGGTTCGACCATGCAATATCGTGTCTATAGCGGTCCGAAAGGCTCCGGCGAGATATCTCCGATGGCCAAGGAGCAGATGCTGTTCAAGGAATTCACCGCGCTCGACGACGCTTTGTCGTGGGCACGTCACGTGGAGCAGGACGGGCGCGTCCCGCTGCTTATCGAAGGTGACGACGGGACGCGCATGGACCGCCGTGCCGTTGCCGCCGCGCTCCGGGTCGGCCAGCGCGAGCAGGTCGGCCGCTAACCGGGCGCAAATGTGGTGAAGCGGGTCTGGACCGCAGACCCATTCGGCGCGGGCACGCTGAGTGAGCAGCTTCCCATTTGACGCTGACCACGTCCCAATTGACCAGCGGCAGTTGCACGCTGGCCGATGCGTTCGCGGCCGCGAGCGCGTTGTGAGAATCGTAGAGATACGCGCCCCGACAGTCAAAATGCCGCCGAAAATGATCCCAAACAGGACTCGCATGTGACACCTCCGCGCCCCCTGCTGGAGAACGCACCCGCAAACCTGCCGCTTCCCCGGTCGTGGCGGGGGTTCTGTGCTCTTTTGGGCCATGGCGGGGCGATTTTGGGCGTATGGCCTCCCCCCGTTAACCACCCGGTACCTTTGTTGTAACCAATTGAAAAAGCTTGGGTTCCGACTTCAAAATCTTCGCACCGAGACAAAATAAGCTGCTATATTAAATATATGACCCGCAATTCAACAAAACCCGCCGGCCGGTCCTCCAAAACCGCCCGGCGACCCGACAAAAAAAGCGCCAAAAGCGCCCGCCTTGAGATGAAAAAGGCTCCGAAATCGGCGCGTCGTCCGGTTGGCAAGGCCGCGCGGCCCAACGTCGCTTCGGCGATCCGCGCGCCCAGCATCGCGCCCACGTCAGCGCTCAAGTCGTCGGCCAAGATGATCCGCACGTTGAGCCCGCCAGTGCAGCCAGTAGTCGCGCACGACATCAAGATCATGGCGCACAAGTACCAGGTCGGCGAGACTGTTTACTTCACTTCACCGACATTTGGCCGCGCCGCCGCGACCGGCAGCTACACGGTGGTCAAGCTGTTGCCGTCGGAAGGCGACGACTACCAGTACCGGATCAAGAGTTCCGGCGAGGCGTTCGAGCGCGTCGCCAAGGAAAGCCAGCTCGACCGCGTCTGAGCCACGTCCATCGGCGCCTGGCAATTCCATCTCTACCATCAACTACGATGGGTTATCAGGGACGTGGTGGCCGCGCCCAGTTTCAAGTCGGCGGGCGGGGCCTGACCACTTCAAGGAATAGACAAAACCCTTCCAGCGTTATCAGTAGTCTGAATAAAGGCCCTTACGGAGGATTTATGCTTAAAGTTCTGCGCTTTATCGGCTTCGCCTTGGTGCCGGTGTTGCTGGCGCTGCCGGCCTCGGCCGAGAGCTATCCGAGCCGCACCGTCCGCTTGATCGTGCCATTCGGTGCCGGCGGGCCGGCCGACGTCTATGCCCGTATCCTTGCCCAGTACCTTTCGATGGAAACCAAGCAGTCGTTCGTGGTCGAAGATCGCCCAGGCGCCGGCTCGTTGATCGGCACCGACGTGGTCGCGAAATCCAAACCCGATGGCTACACACTCTTGGTGATGTCGAACACACATACCACCAACGAGTCGCTGCTGCCGAACAAGCCGTATCAGCTGATGCGAGATTTCGTGCCGGTGGCGACCATCAATTATTCCGACCTGTTGATGGTGGTGCACCCCTCGGTGCCGGCAAAGACGGTGGCGGAATTCATCGCGCTGGCCAAGAAGGACCCGGGCAAGCTCAATTACGCATCCTCCGGCCCCGGCACGCCCTATCACATGGCCGGCGAGCTGTTCAAAGCCATGAGCGGCACCGACATCGTCCATGTTCCGCACAAGGCATCGGGCGATGCGCGCAACAGCGTGCTGGCCGGCAACGTGCAGATGATGTTCGACGCCGTTACCGTGATGTCGCAGATGGCCAAGGCCGACAAGGTACGCGCGCTCGCCACCACCGGCCTGACGCGAAATCCGCTCACGCCCGATCTACCGACCGTCGCCGAGACGGTGCCCGGCTATGAGTTCGACCATCTGGATCGGCCTGATGGCGCCTACGGGCACACCGAAGGAGACCATCACCTTCCTCAACACCGCAATCAACAAGGTGATCAATCTGCCCGACGTGAAGGCCGCCTGGCTCAAGCAAGGCGCCATTCCGCTGGTGAAGACACCGGAGGAATTCGACGCCTATTTACGCAAGGACATCGAGAAGTGGGCGCATGTGGTAAAGGTGTCGGGGGCCAAGATCCAATAACGGATGCAATAGCCGGACGTCTATGCTGACCATAACCTCGTCGCTGAACGGCCTGTTGTCGAGTCCGCTGGCGTCCATCGCCGGCGTGCTGGCGGCGGTGGTCGTGGTGCTGCTGGTCATGAAGTTCCGCCGTGCCGGGGCGGACGGCCCGCGCCGCCTGCTCGTGGCGGTCGTGGTGCTGCTGCTGACCGGGCTTGCGGTGGTGGCCATTCTCAGCCGTATGGCGCAGGACGAACGCGGGGCCGAGCGCCGCGCGCTGGCGCAGCGCAGCGCGGAGCTGACCGCCCGGGCACTGGCGCCCGGCTCGACGCTCGCCTGCCTCGATGGCGCCGCCGGCGATGCCGTGGAAAATGCCTGCGAGAAGACGGTGTTCGGCACCCCGCAAAGTACCGCCGCCGCAATCGCCTATATGGCGGCGCGGCTGACGTTGCTCTCCGACGGGCTCGCGTTCGCCCGCCATGGGGATCCCGATTTCGCCGTTACGCTCGCCGGCCTGCGCCGCGCCATCGAACTCGACCGCTTCGGTATCGCCGCCCATGTGCTAGCCGTGCGCGATGGCTGCACCGCCGAGCGCTGCGCAGCCTTCACGCTGCTCGACGATGCCAACGTGATAAAAGCCAACCTCAAGGCGCAAGTGTTCGACCAATATGTTTCGCGCTATGCCGCTGACTGGGGCAAGGCCGAGCCCCTGGCCAAGACACAGACGCCTGCGCCGGTCGCCAGCGTGGCCGAACCGACGGCGCCGGCCAAGACGCCGCTATCAAGCAAATACAGTTTCCCTTCCGCCGCCTCGATCCCGCCGGTCAGCATCATGAATTCCGAGCCGCCGTTGCCCGAGCAGGCGAGCGATGCACAGGCCGCCCAGCCCGCCGGCGCGGCCACTGCACCCGCGGCGGCGCCGCCGAAACGACAGCAAACCTCAGCACCTCCGCGACCGGCACGCTAGGATGGGCTTACGCTAAGCCGAGTCCGTTAATGTTCAAATCCGTCCTGATCGCCAATCGCGGCGAGATCGCCTGCCGCATCGCCCGCACCGCCAAGCGGCTGGGTCTGCGCACCATCGCGGTCTATTCGGAGGCGGACGCGAAAGCGCTGCATGTGCGGCTTTGCGACGAGGCGCATCTGATCGGCCCGGCGCCGGCCGCCGAAAGTTATCTGCGCGTCGACGCATTGATCGCCGCCGCGCGTGCCGCGCACGCGCAATGCATCCATCCGGGTTACGGTTTCCTGTCGGAAAACGCCGATTTCGCGCAAGCCTGCATTGATGCCGGCATCGCCTTTGTCGGGCCGAAGCCGGCCGCAATCCGCGCCATGGGCCTCAAGAGCAGCGCCAAGGCGCTGATGGAAAAAGCCGGCGTGCCGGTGGTGCCCGGCTATCACGGCGACATGCAGGAGCCGAAATTTCTGCAACGCAAAGCCTACGAGATCGGCTACCCGGTGCTGATCAAGGCGGTGGCCGGCGGCGGCGGTAAGGGCATGCGCCGGGTCGACCGCCACGCCGACTTCGAAACGGCGCTCGCCGCGGCGATGCGCGAGGCGAAAGCGGCGTTCGGCGACGAGCGCGTGCTGATCGAGAAATATGTCACCGCGCCGCGTCACATCGAGATGCAGATCTTTGCCGACCGCCACGGCAACGCCATCCATCTCAACGAGCGCGACTGCTCCTTGCAGCGCCGCCACCAGAAGGTGATCGAGGAGGCGCCCGCGCCGGGCATGACCGCAGCGTTGCGCCACCGCATGGGCGAAGCCGCCGTCGCCGCCGCCAACGCCGCCGGTTATGAGTGCGCCGGCACGGTCGAGTTCATCGCCGACGGGGCGGGCGGCCTGAAAGAAACGGGCTTCTGGTTCATGGAGATGAACACGCGGCTGCAGGTCGAACATCCGGTCACCGAAGCCATCACCGGGCTCGACCTGGTGGAATGGCAGTTCCGTATCGCCGCCGGCGAAGAGCTGCCGCTCGGCCAAGCACAGGTGCCGCTCGACGGTCACGCAGTCGAGGCGCGGCTTTATGCCGAAGATCCCGAACGCGGCTTTCTGCCGTCGACGGCTAAGCTGCTGGCGCTGCAATTTCCGCAAGGTGAAGGCTTGCGCGTCGATACCGGCGTCGAAACCGGCAGCGAGGTCACGCCGTTCTACGATCCGATGATCGCCAAGCTGATCGCCCACGGCAAAAGCCGCGATGAAGCGCTCGACCGACTGGCGCACGCGCTCGACAACACCGTCGTCGTCGGCCCGCGCAGCAATGCCGGCTTCCTGGCCGCACTCTGCCGCGCCGACGAGTTCCGCACGGGCGATTTCGACACCGGCTTCATCGACCGCAATCTCGCCGCGCTGGGCGCCGCCCCGCAGGGCCTCGACCGCGCCGCTGCCGCGCTCGGCGCGTGGAGGTTGGTGGAGCGCGAAAGCGCGCGCATCGGCGCATCGGTTGCGCGCGAGCTGGACGAGCCGCTTTCGCCCTGGGACAGCGGCGACGCCTTTCAGCTCTCCGGCGCGCGCCGGCTCGCGCTGCCCACGCTGGCCGAGGGCGAGA
Source organism: uncultured Alphaproteobacteria bacterium (assembly GCA_963709855.1). Classification (GTDB taxonomy): domain Bacteria; phylum Pseudomonadota; class Alphaproteobacteria; order Rhizobiales; family Xanthobacteraceae; genus Pseudolabrys. The sequence continues at coordinate 97,136 of CAVPXX010000027.1, forward strand.
ACGTGGTGGCGCAAATCGTCTACGGACCCGGCGGCGCAATCGTCGCCATCGACGGCATCGCGCCCGCGACCGACGCCGTGGCGGTCGACGCTGGCGACGCCGTCTATGTGCTGCGCCACGGCCGCCAGACCAAGGTCAGCCTACGCGATCGGACGCTCGACGAGGCTGGCGATCGCGAGCACAGCGGCCTTGTGCGCGCGCCGATGCATGGCAAGGTGATCAGCGTCTTGGTGGAGCAGGGCGGCCGCGTCACGCGCGGTCAACGCCTCGCCATCATCGAAGCGATGAAAATGGAGCACACGCTCACGGCGCCGATTGAGGGCACCGTCGCCGAGATTGCCGTCGCCGTCGACGTGCAGGTGGCCGAAGGCGCCAAGGTGATGCTGATCGAGCCGACGCTGGCGACAGCGCAAGAGTAAGGCGCCGACTTGCAACGGCGCTGGCCCATTTTTGCGCCAACTATTTCCCTCTTTGCGCCCCGATTTGGCCCCGAACGACTGATGGTTATGGCCATAGGGGCGGTTGCGTTTTGTTGTCGTGGAAAATGTCAATGAACCGGTCCCTCGCTCTTGCAATTACAGTTGCCTGTCTCGCGGTGGGCGCGATCTCCGCGCAGGCCGCCGATATGCCGCGCGCCAACCCGTTGCCTTACTACAACGCGCCGGCGGTGGAAGCGCCGTTCAGCTGGACCGGCTTCTACCTTGGCATCAACGGCGGCTATGGCTGGGGCCGATCGAGTTGGAGCGATCCGGCGTTCGGCGCCGATTCCGGAAGCTTCAACACCTCCGGCGGATTGCTCGGCGGACAGCTCGGCTATAACTGGCAGACTGGTCCGATCGTCCTCGGCATCGAAACCGACGCCGACTGGACGAATATCAAAGGCAGCACCGCCGCGCTGGGCGTCTGTCTCGCCGACGGCGGCGGGATCTGTCAGACGAAGCAGGACTGGTTCGGCACCACCCGCGGACGGATTGGCTACGCGTTCGGCCGTTTTCTGCCCTACGTCACGGGCGGCGTCGCATACGGCGACATCAATGCCCTGCAATCGACTGGCACCACGACGCAAACCAAGTTCGGCTGGAGTGCCGGCGGCGGTGTGGAATATTCGCTCGATCGCAATTGGAGCGCCAAGGTCGAATATCTTCACCTCGATCTCGGCACTGCGAGTTTGTTCAGTGCGGCGTCTGGCACATCCTCGCTGTCGGTTCCCGTCACCGACGATCTCGTGCGGGCGGGCATCAATTATCATTGGTGAGTGGTTTCAGCTCAGGTGCGGTCCCGGCCCGCCGGCCGCCTCGAGCACGGCGGCGCGCCACTCGCGCTTGATGGGTAGGATCGGAGGCATGGGGGCGACGTCAGGCTCCGCAGTCGGCGCCGCGATTGAATCGATGTTCTCGGTCTGCGAACCTCGACGCATGAACAGATTGTAGATAAGCCACTGCGCGCGATGCCGCCTGCCGCGCAGCGGGAAGCGGCCGGCGATTGAAGCTCTGGAATAGAATTTTCTGTAGGCGCGGCTTTGCCCGATGCGCAGCTCGTCGCCTGACATCTGGGCCGGGCGGTACACGACGTGGCCCTGGTCGTACATCGTCCAGTCAAAGGAAACGATCCGGTTCTCCTTCTTCATCTCGTACCATGTGAGCGTGCCGGGGTAGGGCGTCAGCGTCGAATAGGCGGAGGCGTCATAATTGGCGGCGATGTTGAAGTCGACGGTTTCGTCGAACACGGAAGTGTCGTCGCCGTCGAAGCCGAACATGAACAGGCCGAACACCATGATGCCGTAGGAGTGCACCTTCTCGACCAGCGCAGCGAAGGTTTCCGGCCGGTTGACGTGTTTATGCACGCTTTTGAGCGTCGCGCGCGAAATCGATTCAAAGCCGATGCTCAGCAATGTGCAGCCGCTTTCCGCCGCGAGCTCGAGCATGCGGTCGTCCTGCGCCAGCTTGGAGGTGACGCCGGCCTGCCATTGGATGCCGCGGCCTTTCAACGCGCGCATCACTTCCTTCGGCCGCTCGGGCGTGCCGAAAAAGTCGGCGTCATTGATCGAGATTGTGCGCGCGCCGCAGTTCTCCATCTCGTTAATCACCTCGTCGACCGGCCGGTAGCGGAACTTGAGGCCGTTCATCAGCGGCTCGGCGCAGAACGTGCAGCCTTGGTGGCAGCCGCGCGAGGTCTGGACGAAAGTCTTATTCACGTAACGGTGTTTCTTAAGCAGATCGTAGCGCGGCATCGGCACGCCGACCATCGGATGCAAGGTATCTGACTTGTAGGTTCCGCGCATCGAGCCCTGCTCGAGATCGTCGAGCAGTTTATCGATCACCAGCTCGACTTCGCCGATGACCACGGCGTCGCTGTGCTTCAGGGCTTCCTGCGGCATGAAGCTTGGATGCACGCCGCCCATGACGACGGGCACGCCCTTGGCGCGGAATCGGTCGGCGATTTCGTAGCCGCGGTTAACGTAGCTCGTCATCGCGGAAATGCCGACCAGGTCGGCGTTCAAATCGAAGTCGATCGTCTCGATATTCTCGTCGGTAAGCACCACTTCGTACCGGTCGCGCGGAATGACGGCGGCGACGGCGAGTAATCCTGCAAGGGGAGAGTAGAGCGCCCGATTCAAGTAAAGCGGGCGGGTCGTCAGGGAATCCGTCTTTGGATTGATGAGGTGAATGACGCGCGAGCGCACGAAATTGTCCTCCGATCTAGTCCCCCAATAAATGACCCAATGATATTGCCACGAAGAATGTTCCCCGGCCCACCAAATATTTCGTCTCGAGGTGGCGCGGCCCAATCCGGGGCCCGATGACCGTCCCCTAATGGGCGTGGAGAAAGCCCGCTGACGGCTTCCTAAGGAGCCGGCTGCGAGCTATCTAGGGGCCCGTTTTGCGGGTCCGCATTGGAAAGTCTGCAATGCCGCTTCATCTCATCAAGCTGTGCGTGGGCTGCGACTTGGTCGCCGACCTGGAAGACTGGATTAAGCAGAAGCTCAAAGAAAAGAAGCGGCGCGGGCAGAAGCCCGAGCACATCCATACCACCCGCATGGTGCCCAAGCGCGCCGAGGAACTCGCCGACGGCGGCTCGCTCTATTGGGTGATCCGCGGCCAGGTCACCTGCCGCGAGCGCATACTCGACATCCGCCCGTTCACCGATAAGGACTGCATCGGCCGCTGCCGGGTGGTGCTCGATGGCAAACTGGTGTTGGTCGAGCCGCGCCCGCGCTCGCCGTTTCAGGGCTGGCGCTATCTCGAGGCCAAGGAGGCGCCGCGCGATCTGTCGCGCGCCGCGCCCGGCGCCGCTAAGATGCCGGAGCAGATGCGACGGGCATTACGCGAGTTGGGGCTGCTCTGAGTTTTGCATTGTCGTCCGGCCGAGCGGACAAAAAGCTTATCCGCGCCCATTCCCGCGCCCTTATATGCGATGCGCCTTGCTCGGCTAAGGGCATCATCTCGAGTGACGTGACGGAACAGGGTGCGGCGCCCGATAATGGCGTCGCGGTGGAGCGCCGGGAGGCGCAGCCCACTCCCTCAATGGGCGCGCGCGCCCCAAGCGACGGGTCCTGGTAACAGGGCTTCTTGGCCGTGGCCGCGCGGGCGGCCCGATCGCAAGGGCTGGCCAAAGGGCGGCTTAGCACGACAGCCCTGGCGCATGGTGCGATACCGAAGCAAGCCCGGCGCACGTTTGCGTTGGCTACATCCCCAAATTATCGATCAGTCGCGTCTTTCCGATCTTGGCGGCGACCAACAGCCGGATTGGCCCCTCCTTGCGCGAGGCTACGGGCGCCAGCGTAAGCGCGTGGCGCGCTTCCAGGTAATCGACCGCAAAGCCGGCACGCTCGATTTCAGCGCGGCCTTCTTCTAGCACCATTTCGATCGGTTCGCCTTGCCGGATGCGCGCGGCGCTCGCCTTGAGCACGCCATAGAGCAGCGGCGCGGTCGCCCGTTCGGTCGCCGACAAATAGGCGTTACGCGACGACAGCGCGAGGCCGTCTTTCTCGCGCGCGGTCGGAATGCCGATCACCTTAAGCGGCAGATCAAGGTCCTTCGCCATTTGGGTGACCACACGCAGTTGCTGATAGTCTTTCTCGCCGAACAAAGCAAAGTCGGGCGCGATTTGCGTAAACAGCTTGGCCACCACGGTGGCGACGCCGCCGAAGAAATGCGGGCGGAATTTGTCCTCCAGCCCGGCTTTGGCCGCGCCTTGCGGCTCGATCCGGGTGGCGAAGCCTTCCGGATACATCACCTCGGCCGAAGGCGCCCACACCAAGTCGGCTTTCGCAGCACTGAGTGCCTTGAGATCGCCCGCAAAACCGCGCGGATAGCTGCCGAAGTCCTCATGCGGTGCGAATTGCGTGGGATTGACGAAGATCGACACCACCACGCGGGCGGCGCGCTGGCGCGCCTGCTGGACAAGTACCAAATGGCCGCGATGCAGCGCGCCCATCGTCGGCACCAGAGCGATCCGCTCGCCGGCATCCCGAAACGGCTTAAGGGCGCGGCGGAGCGCCGAAACCATGCGCGTGACGGTCGGACGGTTTGCCATGTTTAACGGGCTTGTCGGCTGAGTGTCATTACCGGCATAGCCCATAGCAAAACGTCGGCGATCCTACCACGCGGGGCAATGGCGACATCAAAACGACAGTTGACGATCGCGCGTGCTTGCCGGCCATTGCAAGCTCGACCGAAGGTCGCCAACTTTAGGATGCGGCGCGAATTCAGTGTAGAATTTCCGAGATGAGCAAAGACAACTCCCAGAAAATACCGGCGCCAGCCTCTTCGCGGCCGGAGATTGCCGCGTTCATCGACCACGTGCGCGCGCTCGGCCCCGCCGCGGCGGGCGGCAAGCGCGGGCGACTGGTCTTCGCGCTCGACGCCACCATGAGCCGGCAGCCGACTTGGGATTCCGCCTGTGCGCTGCAGGCGGATATGTTCCGCGAGGCGGCCGCCGCTGGCGGGCTCGATATCCAGCTGGTCTATTTCCGGGGCTTAAGCGAATGCCGCGCCTCCGGCTGGGTCGCCGGCAGCGAGAAGCTCGCCGCGCTGATGTCGCGAATCGATTGCCGTGGCGGCCACACCCAGATCGGCAAAGTGCTGAGCCACGCCCGCCAGGAATACGCCAAGCAGCGCCTGCAGGCGATGGTTTTCGTCGGCGACGCCATGGAGGAGAAGATCGACGATCTGTGCAAGGCGGCCGGCGAGCTTGGCCTGCTCGGCATGCCGGTATTCATGTTCCAGGAGGGTGACGATCCCGTCGCCGAGAACGCCTATCGCGAAATCGCCCGGCTGTCGCGTGGCGCCTATTGCCGCTTCGATACCGGCGCGGCGCACCAGCTCGGCGAATTGCTGCGAGCGGTCGCGGCCTATGCGGCCGGCGGCATCAAAGCGCTTGCCGACCTCTCGGCGCGGCGCTCGGATGGCGCGCGCAAGCTACTGGCGCAGCTTAAATAACCATGCCAACAATCATCTTCGGCGTCCTGGTGCTGGCGCTCGCTTTGTGGGTGCTCGGCGTCATCTCGAAGGTCGATCCGAAAATCGCCTCGCGCGTGCTTAAAGCCTCCGGCGGCATACTGGCGATCGGTTTTGCCGTGTTCCTTGGCCTGCGCGGGGAAATCGGCATCGCCCTTCCGCTCGGCATATTCGGGCTCGGGCTGCTCGGCTGGATACCGTTCGGATCGGCCGGTTTTTCCCAGCGCACCCAGAAAAGCGCCGGCCAGACATCGCATGTGCGCTCGGCCTATCTCGAAATGGAGCTCGACCACGACAGCGGCGCGATGCGCGGGCGCATCATCGCCGGCCATCATCAGGGTGCGGCGCTCGAGCGGCTCGACGTCAAGACACTGGCCGCGCTGCTGGATGAAATGGATGAAGAAAGCCGCGCGCTATTGGTGGCTTATCTTGACCGCCGGGATCCCAGTTGGAGTGAATACGCGCAAGGACACGCGGCAGCGGGGCGGGCTGCTGCGTCCAGTGGCAAAATGACCGAACAGGAGGCCTATCAGATCCTTGGCATTGAGCCGGGGGCGAGCGCCGACGACATTACGCGTGCGCACCGCACGCTCATGAAGAAACTGCATCCCGACCAAGGGGGGTCGACGTACTTGGCTGCCCGCATCAATGAAGCCAAGGAAATCCTTTTTCGCCGTCATCGCTGAGGTACTCCTTACGCAACACCACCATCAGCGGCTCCTGGGTATCGGCACGTCCCCGTTATCTTGGTTCCTCAATCTCTCAGCAGCATGCATGGGATTTCGCTGCGCTTGAGGTTCTTGCAGGCGGTTTCCGCCTGATCTTTGCCCAAGCCGGCAAAGCGCGCGCGATAGAGCGACTTGTCGCCCTTCGCGATCCGTTCGGTGAATGGGCTGGCCTCGCCGAGTTGACCTTTGGCCTTACCTTGCGCTGCGATCAGGCGCTGCTTGGCTTCGCGTTCCTCGGGGAATGCCCCGACCTGGATCATCCAGCCGCCGCGCGGTTTGGCCACAGCCGCTGGCGCTACGGAACCAACCGGCACGTTGTCGCTCGCCGAAGCGACCTTGGCCGGCAGCACGCCGAGCACGCCGGGCTTTGCGGCCGGCGGCGGCGGGAGCTCGCGTTTCGCGATAACGACGTTGGTGACATTGGCCGGGCTGGCGGTGGGGACCGCGGGCATGAGTTTATGGCTATCGGACCGCTCTGACGACAGCGATGCGGTGCGCATGGCGCTGACCTGCACCGTGAAAGTCTTCACCGGATTGGGCTTGATCGGTTCGGTGGAGCCGAACGCCGGCTCGGCGCGATCTGGCGCGGGCGATGCCGACGCGACTTTAATGTTCTTGGCTTCCTTGCTGTCTTTAGCGCGCGCCTCAACAATCTCCTGGCCCTCGATGATCGGCGGCGCGGTGCGTTTGAGGGCGGCAATATCGATGTTGTTGTCGATCAGGCTGATGACGCGCGCATCGCGCGCCGAGGCCGTGCGTCCGCCGAACACCACCGCCAATATATGGCGCGGGCCGCGGCGCATCGAGACGATGATGTTGAAGCCGGAGTCATGAATATAGCCGGTCTTCATGCCGTCGACGCCGGGGACACGGCCGAGCAAGTGATTGTGATTGCGCATCTCCTTGCCGTGGTAAGCGAACGTGCGGGTCGCGAAATAGTGGTAGTACTTCGGAAAACGATCCTGGATGGCGCGGCCGAGAATGGTCATGTCGCGCGCTGTGGTGATCTGTTCGTCATTGGGCAGACCGGAAGCGTCGCGATAAACAGTGTGCATCATGCCGAGCGCCCGCGCCTTGGCGGTCATCTGTCTGGCAAAGTTCTCTTCGCTACCGTCAAGCGCCTCGGCGACGACGACCGCCACGTCGTTGGCCGATTTGGTGACGATGGCGCGGATTGCGGTTTCCACATCGATGGTCTGGCCCGGCTTCAAGCCCAGCTTGGACGGTGCTTGCGCGGCGGCATGGGCCGAGACCTGCATCACGGTCGACATCTTGATCTTACCCGCCTCCAGCCGCTCGAACAGCAGGTACAGCGTCATGACCTTGGTCAGCGAGGCCGGGTGGCGCGGACTGTCGGCGTTGGTCGCCTGCAATACGGCGCCGGAATTGGCGTCCACCACGATCGAGGAATAAGACGGGTCGTAGCTTTCGGCGGCGCGGTGGTGTCGGTGGCCTATTCCGCGGGCATCGGCGTCAGTGCTGATGGAGGCGACGGCAAGCAGCGTCGCCAAGCCGATGAGGCTCCAACGGACACGGCGTTGGACACAGGCTCCCGCGCGCAACATTCGCTCTCCCCAACCCTGTTTTCAGGCAGGCCTTGAGACCAGCCAAATTAGGCCGATTTATAGCATCCCCCGCGCCGCCACAATTTATGACGGTAGGGGATCATGGTTTAGAATTTCTTAAAACAAATCCTTGGATTTTCACGCTTTTTTGCACTGCAAGATAATTATTGACTTTATTGTGCAGTGCAGTATAAGTTTAGCCCATTCCCCGATATGCCGGGGAGTACAGAGATCAGCAACGTTGGCGCCGCTTTGCGGCCGGGAAAGGGATGAAAATGGTCAAGAATTTAGAGGACCTCCAGCAGGTCGGAAAAGAGAATGTCGATATCGCGCTGAAATCCATGGGCGTGCTATCGAAGGGCACACAGGCCATCGCGGTCGAGATCACCGACTACTCGAAGAAGGCTTTTGAAGACGGCTCCGCCGCGCTGGAAAAGCTGTTTGGCGCCAAGTCGTTCGAGAAGGCGATCGAGGTGCAAACGGAATACGCCAAGACCGCCTATGAGGGCTTCGTTGCCAAGGCCTCCAAGATCGGTGAGCTCTATGCCGATCTCGCCAAGGAGACCTACAAGCCGTTCGAGACCCTGATGGCGAAGGCGAAGTAAGTCGCTGACCGCGTAGAGCGTTGAGTTGCGTAGCGTTGCGTAAGCGTCAAGGAAAAAGCCCGGCTCGGTTAGCCGGGCTTTTACATTTTTTCCACCCGGCTACTGCGCGATACGCAGTTGAGTCAAATTGGTACCGTCAACGGAGGTATTGGTCGTAGACCCCATTGCCATACCAGCGATCGAGCGTATTGAGGCCGTCCGAGAGCAGGATGATGACGTCGATGCGGCCTTGAAATACCATTGGAAACCTCGGGGTGAATTTGGGAAAAACCGCTTTGGATTGTCCGCATGCCGCTTCTGATCGGATAACCAATGGATATCTGGTTCAATGCACCCGGAATCGCCGCAAATCGGGTTAGTCTGTCCAGGGATGGGACAAAATCCCGGCTTTGCCTGGCTAGGCATCGGTCCTTATGATGGGGGTGAGGCCGCGCGGGTACGGCCGGGGGTGATACGGTTCTGGAATGTTTCTTGCGTCGGCAATGATATGACGTCGACTGTTAGGAAGAACTCTTCCGCCGATAGGGCGGCAGCCGCTCCGGGCGGCGACCGATCGCTGCGCTTGGCGGACGACCGCAAGCGCCGCATCGAGCCGGGCGGGCCGGGCACCGCGGTCATCACCAAGACCAAGCCGCAGACCAAGCGGCCGAGCCTATATCGGGTGCTCATCCTGAACGACGACTACACTCCGATGGAGTTCGTCGTGCACGTGCTGGAACGGTTCTTTGGCAAGGATCATGAGGCCGCCACACGAATTATGTTGCATGTCCATCATCACGGTATCGGCGAATGCGGGATATATACTTATGAGGTGGCGGAGACCAAAGTGACGCAGGTCATGGACTTTGCCAGAAAACATCAGCATCCTTTGCAATGCGTGATGGAAAAAAAGTGAGATTCGGGATGCGTCCAATACAAAAGGAAATGGAAGTTTGATGCCAACGTTCTCGCGCAGTCTTGAGCAGTCGCTCCACCGGGCGCTCGCCATCGCCAATGAGCGGCATCACGAATATGCGACCTTGGAACACCTGCTGCTGGCGCTGATCGACGATCAGGACGCCTCTGCTGTCATGCGCGCCTGCAATGTCGACGTCGACAAACTGCGCCGCAGCCTGATCGCCTATCTCGAATCGGAACTGGAAAACCTGATCACCGACGGAGCAGAGGATTCAAAGCCCACCGCCGGCTTCCAGCGGGTGATCCAGCGCGCCGTCATCCACGTGCAATCCTCCGGCCGCGAGGAGGTCACCGGCGCCAACGTGCTGGTGGCGATCTTCGCCGAGCGCGAGAGCCACGCGGCCTATTTCCTGCAAGAGCAGGACATGACCCGCTACGACGCGGTCAATTACATCAGCCATGGCATCGCCAAACGGCCGGGCCTTTCGGAGTCGCGCCCGGTGCGCGGCGTCGAAGAGGAGGCCGACACCAAAGGAGGCGACGAGCCAAAGAAGAAGGGCGACGCGCTCGATGCCTATTGCGTCAACCTCAACAAGAAGGCCAAGGACGGCAAGATCGATCCGCTGATCGGCCGCGATGCCGAGATCAACCGCACGATTCAAGTGCTCTGCCGCCGCCAGAAGAACAATCCGCTGTTCGTCGGCGATGCCGGCGTCGGCAAGACCGCGATCGCGGAAGGGCTGGCGCGCCGGATCGTGCATGGCGAGGTGCCGGACGTGCTAAAAGGCGCGACCGTGTTCGCGCTCGACATGGGCACGCTGCTTGCCGGCACGCGCTATCGCGGCGATTTCGAGGAGCGGCTCAAACAAGTGATCAAGGAGATCGAAGCCTATCCTGGCGCGATCATGTTCATCGACGAGATCCACACCGTGATCGGCGCTGGCGCCACCTCGGGCGGCGCGATGGACGCGTCCAACCTGCTCAAGCCGGCGCTCGCCTCCGGTACGATCCGCTGCATAGGCTCCACCACCTACAAGGAATATCGGCAGTATTTCGAGAAGGACCGCGCGCTGGTGCGCCGGTTCCAGAAAATCGACGTCAACGAGCCGACGGTTGCGGATGCGATCGAAATCCTGAAAGGCCTCAAGCCTTATTTCGAGGAATATCACAAGCTCAAATACACCAATGAGGCGATCAAGGCGGCGGTCGAGCTGTCGTCGCGTTACATCCACGATCGCAAGCTGCCGGACAAGGCAATCGACGTGATCGACGAGTTGGGCGCGGCGCAGATGCTGCTGCCCGAAAGTCGCCGCAAGAAGACCATCGGCATCAAGGAAATCGAGACCACGATTTCTACCATGGCGCGGATTCCGCCGAAGACGGTCTCGAAGGACGATGCCGCGGTACTGCAGCATCTCGAACATACGCTCAAGACTGTGGTCTACGGCCAGGACAAAGCGATCGACTCGCTCTCAGCCTCGATTAAGCTGGCGCGCGCCGGCCTGCGTGAGCCGGAAAAGCCGATCGGCTGCTACCTGTTCTCCGGCCCGACCGGCGTCGGCAAGACCGAGGTAGCCAAGCAACTTGCCACCGCGCTCGGCGTCGAGCTGATCCGTTTCGACATGTCGGAATACATGGAGCGGCACACGGTATCGCGCCTGATCGGCGCGCCTCCCGGCTACGTCGGCTTCGACCAGGGCGGGCTGCTCACCGACGGCGTCGATCAGCATCCGCATTGCGTGCTCCTCCTCGACGAGATCGAGAAGGCGCATCCCGACCTGTTCAACGTGCTGCTGCAGGTCATGGATCACGGCAAGCTGACCGATCACAACGGTAAGCAAGTCGACTTCCGCAACGTGATCCTGATTATGACTACCAATGCGGGCGCTGCCGACATGGCCAAGCAGGCCTATGGTTTTACGCGGACCAAGCGGGAAGGCGACGACCACGAGGCGATCAACCGCATGTTCGCGCCGGAATTCCGCAACCGGCTCGACGCCACCATTACCTTCGCGCATCTGTCGCAGGAGATCATCGCCAAGGTGGTCGAGAAGTTCGTGCTCCAGCTCGAGGCGCAGCTCGGCGACCGCAATGTCACCATCGAGCTGTCGGAAGAGGCCACGCGCTGGCTGATCGCCAACGGCTACGACGAATTGATGGGCGCCCGCCCGATGGCGCGCGTGATCCAGGAGCACATCAAGAAGCCGCTGGCCGACGAGGTGCTATTCGGGCACCTGAAGTCGGGCGGCCACGTGCGCGTCATCGTCAGCAAGGACGAGGCCGGCCGCGACAAGCTCGGCTTCGAGTTCCTCGACGGGCCGGTGACGCCGAAGCCGGAAAAATTGCCGGCGGTGCAGGCCAAAGCCCAGGCGCCGCTCACCGCGGCCGAAGACCAAGCGCAGCACGGTGCCGAAGGTGCCGTTGGCGAAAGTCTAAGCCGCCGCTTCAAAAAACAATGGCGAAGGCCGGGCGCAAAGCCCGGCCTTCGCATTTCGCGGGGCGCACATGCGGGCGTCGGCGGTTGCGCGCGCGGCGGCGGCATGACACAGGAAAGCCGCCGCCATGTCCGCGCCCGGCCCCTTCAATTCCAATGCGGCCGCCTTCTTCGGCGGCGTGAAATCGGCATGGACCTCGGTGTTTTTCCTGGTGCTGGCGGGCACCTATATCGGCATCGGCGCACTCACGCACGATTACGGCTTCGCGTCTTGGTGGCTTGCGCTGTCGTCGATGCTGGTGTGGGCGGCACCGGGGCAGGTGATTTTGATTTCGTCGCTTGGCGCCGGCGCGGCCCCGTTTGAGGCAGCCATCGCGGTCACATTAAGCGCGATCCGGCTGTTTCCCATGGTAGTGGCACTGTTGCCGCTGTTGCGCGGGCCGGGCACGCGCCTGCGCGATCTGCTGCTGCCGACCCACTTTACGTCGGTGAGCATGTGGGTGGAATCGTTGCGCCTGCTGCCGGCAATGCCGCGCGAGCGGCGCATCGCGTTCTGCAACGGCCTATCGGTCGGCTATATGGGTACGGCGGTGACGTTCGGCTTCGTCGGCTATTACCTCGCCGCCGGGCTCCCACCGCTATTCGCGGGCGCGTTGCTGTTTCTGACGCCGATGTCGTTCCTGATCTCAACTGCGCGCAACAGCCGGCTAATGGTGGATCGGCTGGCGCTGGGGCTCGGCCTCGTGCTCGGCCCGCTGCTGACTTATTGGCACGTCGGGCTCGATTTGATGTGGACAGGCGTGGTCGGCGGCTCGCTTGCCTACGGCGTCAACCGCTTGCGCGAGGCCGCCCGATGAATGCAGCCGTTTCTGAACAGTGGCCGTACCTGCTGCTGATTTTGGTCGGCTATCTGCCGAACGAGGTGTGGCGCGTGCTCGGTCTGGTGCTGGCGCGCGGGCTCAATGAGGATTCCGAGATCGTGGTGTGGTCGCGCGCGGTGGCGACCGCGATCATCGCTGGCGTTATCGCCAAGCTGATCCTGTTTTCGGCCGGCGCGCTTGCAGGTATACCGTTGGCGGTGCGTATTGGCGCGGCCGTTTGCGGATTTCTGGCGTTCCTGGCGGTGAGGCGCTCGGTGTTCGTCGGCGTGCTGGTCGGCGAGGCGGTGCTGCTGCTGGGCGGCTTTTTGTTCGCCCATTAGGGCGCATCAGCCGGCGGCGATCGCCGCGGCGAGCTTCTTGGCGTTTTCGGCGAGGACGTCGGGCTTTTCCTTCTCGCTCGCCGGCGGCTTCATGGGAATTCCGGTCTTGCGGGGGATGACGTGAACATGCAGGTGGAACACCACCTGTCCGCCGGCGCCCTCGTTGAATTGCTGCAGGGTCACTCCGTCCGCCTCGAACGCCTGCATGGCGGCTTTGGCGACTTTTTGGGCGATCTTTATGACATGCGCCAGATCGTCGGCACTGATATCCAGAATATTGCGCACCGGCACCTTCGGCAGCACCAGCGTGTGACCGGGCGAACGCGGCATGATGTCGAGGAAAGCGAACGCCTTGTCGTCTTCGTAGACTTTGTAGCTAGGCAGTTCGCAGCGCAGGATCTTGGCGAAGATGTTGTTCGGATCGTAGCTCGGCATCGTTTATACCCCGGGACTCAGTCCTGCTCCACCAAATCCTTGCGGAATGGCGCCGCCGCCGCAAGCTCTTCGCCGGCGGTCCGCACGTAGGCCCGCTCGCGTGCCAGATACTCGGCCACTGCCCGCCGCAACGCCGGATTGGCGATGAAATGGGCGGAATAAGTGGTTTTCGGCAAATAGCCGCGCGCCAGCTTATGCTCGCCCTGGGCGCCAGCCTCGACGCGCGCGAGCCTATGGGCGATCGCGTATTCGATAGCCTGATAGTAGCACAGCTCGAAATGCAGGAACGGATGATGTTCGATGGCGCCCCAATTGCGCCCATAGATCGCATCGAACCCTAGGAAATTTATGGCGCCGGCGATCCAGCGGCCGGCGCGCTTGGCCATCACCAGCAGGATTCGGTCGCGCATCTTTTCGCCGACGATCGAGAAGAATTCGCGGGTGAGGTAGGGCCGTCCCCATTTGCGCGAGCCGGTGTCCATATAGAAGGCAAAAAAGGCATCCCAAACCGCTTCGGTGAGATCGGAGCCGGTCAGCCAAGCCACCTCGATGCCGGGTTTGAGCGCTTCCTTGCGCTCGCGGCGGATGGTCTTGCGCTTGCGCGAGGCGAGCGCGGTCAGAAACCCCTCGAAGCTCGCATAGCCGGGATTCTCCCAATGGAATTGTTGGTCGTTGCGTAGCAGGAAGCCGCGCTCGCCGAGTGCGCGCCATTCCGGCTCGGTCAGAAAGGTGATGTGGGCCGACGACAGCCCGCTGGCGGTGGTGATCTCGACTAGCGCATCGGCGAGGCCGCCGCGCACCGCCTCGGCCAGCGGACCAGGGCGGGCGAGCAGGCGAGGGCCGGCCGCCGGCGTGAACGGCACCGCTACCTGCAGCTTGGGGTAATAGTCGCCGCCAGCGCGCTCGAAGGCTTCGGCCCAGCCATGGTCGAAAACATATTCGCCGCGCGAATGGCTTTTCACGTAGCAGGGCGTGGCGCCCAAAAGGGTGCCATCGGCGCTCTCTGCCAGCAGGTGGCGCGGCTGCCAGCCGCTACTGCCACCGACCGAAAAAGATGCCTCAAGCGACGACAGAAAATCATGAGATATAAATGGGTTATTGACTTGTTCTCGTGTGGATAACGCTCGAGGCGAGTCATCATCCTTATGTATTAGTTTAACAACCGACCCGCTTCCAGCCGCGCAGGCGTCCCAGGCCGCAGCCGGAACCTTGGTGAGCGATTGAGCGACGCGGATTCGGAGCTCGATTTGGGTCATTGGAATGAGGACTGTTACCCCAATTTATGCCGGAAATCGTTCGAAGTTGATCATCCGTTCGGCAATTACGGGCGGATGCCCTCGAATATCATCTGGTCGGCCCAGCGCGCCGCGCGCCGGCGGTTAGCCTCGCCGTGCACCGTCCAAGTCAGCAGCGGCAAACGGAAAATTATGCGGGCGATCAGCGGCGCTATGGCCGGGAGGTCTTTCACCCCATAGGCGATGAAATGCGGCCGGGTGCGGTTGACGTGCAAGAGCCACGCCATGCTCCGTTTTTCCGAGTGCGAGAAGCGATCCCACTCGTGATGGGAGTAGTGGCGTTCGGCGACGATGCCGCGCGTCAGATGTGGCGCGATCCAGCGCGCCACCTCGATCATGGCGGGATCGAACGACATCACCGCCACCGGCCCGGCGTAGTTCGCCAGCACGTGCGCGCAACGTTGGACCAGACGCCGGTCGCCGTCGAAGTGGCTCTTGAGCTCCAGCACCACGCTCGCGCGGCCACCCACCAGATCGCACAATTCGCCGAGGCTGAGGATACGGTCGGCGCTCGTCTTGAAGCGGACCCGTTTGATGTCGGCAGCAGCCATGTCGGCAAGCCAACCGCTGCCCTCGGTCAGCCGGCCGAGCGCGTCGTCGTGATGCACCATGGCCTCGCCATCGGCGCTGATCTGTAGATCGGTCTCAATGCCGTAGCCGCCGGCGATGGCCGCGGCAAAGGCGGAGGCCGTGTTCTCGATCACACCGGCCAACGCATTATGCAGGCCGCGATGGGCCAGCGGTCGTGCGGTGAGCCAGGCGAGGCCTGCCATCTTGGTTTAAAGCACCTCGAACATGCCTTCGACCTCGACCGCCGCATCGGCGGGGAGCGCGGAGACGCCTATCGTGCTGCGCGCGTGGCGGCCTTTATCGCCGAACACCTCCACCATTAGGTCGGAAGCGCCGTTCATCACTTTCGGTCCGTCAGTGAAACCGGGCGCCGAATTGATGAAGCCGCCGAGTCGCACCACGCAGCTGACTTTGTCGAGGTCGCCGAGCGCGCCCTTGATCTGCGCCAGGAGATTGACCGCGCAGGCGCGCGCCGCCTTCTGCCCGTCCTCGATCGACACGCCGGACCCGAGCTGGCCCTTGGCGACCAGCTTGCCGTCAGCGCCAAAGCAGAGTTGGCCGGAGACGACGAGCAGGTTTCCGCTGCGCACGAACGGCGCATAGTTCGCGATCGGGCTGGCCGGCGTTGCCAGCGTAATTCCTAGACTTGCGAGCTTCTGTTCAACCGTTCCGGCCATGAAATCCTCCCAATGGATTGCTCTGTCTTGGCCGATCGAACACGCCTGCGCAAGCATGCCTAACACCGATTGCACGGGGCGGCAGCGGCCTCTATCTTGCCCTTATCTTGCATGATTTATCTCCCGGACGCCGCTGCAACCTTGCCGCCGGAAGGCCCGTATCGATGAAAACGCTTGACGTTGCCAATTGGCTGATCTTGCCGGTTTTGGCCATCGGCCTTGCCGCGGTGGCGGCCCACCGGCCGGCCGTGGCCGCGCCGCCCCCCGACGAGGTGTTTCTGGCACCGCATCGGGCGGTCTATGACCTCAAGCTGTCAAAGTCGCGCGGCAGCCGCGGTATCGAGGCGGTACGCGGGCGCATCCTGTACGACTTTTCCGGCAACGCCTGCGACGGCTACGAATTGCAGTTCCGCCAGGTATCCGAGCTCGATTCGGGCGAAGGCAAAACCGCGCTCAGCGATCTGCGCTCCACCACATGGGAAGACGGCAGCGCCAAGACGTTCCGCTTCAATTCGGAAAACCTGCTCGACGACAAGCGGACCGATGCGGTCGATGGCCATGCCGACCGCAACGCCAAGACCGTGGCGGTCAATTTAAGCAAGCCGAAGGAAAAAAATTTCACCGTTCCGGTGAGCGCGGTGTTCCCGACCGAGCACATGCGGCGCATCATTGCCGCCGCGCGCGAAGGCAAGAGCATCTTGGAATTTCCGGTCTATGACGGGTCGGAGAGCGGCGAGAAGCTCTACAGCACACTCACCGTGATCGGCCGGCCGATTGCGCCGGGCAGCAAGCCGCCGGCCGATGCAACAGCAAGAGTCCCCGAACTAACGAAACTCGCGCGCTGGCCGGTGACCATCAGCTATTTCGAGCAGCAGGACGCCGCCGAGCGCACTGGCGAACAAACGCCGGTCTATGCCATCTCCTTCGAGCTTTACGAGAACGGCATCTCGCGGGCGCTCGTGCTCGAATACGCCGATTTCACCATCAAGGGCGAGATGACAGCGCTGGAGCTGAAAGAGCCCAAGCCTTGCCCGTGAGCGGAACGCTAGTCGTCGTCCAGCGCCAGGCCCTTCACCACCACATCGCGGCCGAATTTTGCGCGCAGGCGATCCACCGCGTGCTCGGCCTCGGCCGCGCGGCGGTCGATAAGATCGGCGAGATCATCGCCCGCAGCGTCCTCTAGATGACTGACCCCTATCCCTATCAGGCGAAATCGGATCGTGCCCACCTCATGGGCGAGCAGGTCGCGGCCGGCGGCGAAGATGCGCGCGGCGAGCTGGGTCGGGTATCCGAGCGCGCGCGCCCGCGTGCGGATTTTGAAATCGGCACTCTTGAGTTTCAAGGTCACGGTCGAACCGGCGAGGGCGTTGGCTTTCAGCCGCGCCGACACGCGCTCCGTCAGCTCCCATAAATGCTGCTCGAGCTGGCGGAATTCGCCGATGTCGCGCTCGAAGGTGGTTTCCGCCGAAATGCTTTTGGTGTCGCGTTCGGGATCGACGGCGCGCGCGTCGATCCCCCGCGCTAGGTGCCAGAGCCGGGCGCCTTCCTCGCCGTAGCGGCGGATGAGGTCGTGCGCGTCGGCGCGCTGCAGGTCGGCGATCAGGCGGTAGCCGTCGGCAGCGAGCGTGGCCGCGCTCACCGCGCCGACGCCATAGATGAAACCGACCGGCTTGGGTGCAAGAAACGCCGTAGCCTCGTCCTGCCCGAGCACCGCGAAGCCACGCGGCTTGTCCATGTCGGAGGCGATCTTGGCGAGGAACTTGTTGGCCGACAGCCCGATGGAAACGGTGATGCCGAAGTCGCGCTCCACTTCGCGGGCAAAGCGCGCCAGCACCTTGGCGGCGCTCATGCCGTGCAGTCGTTCGGTGCCGGTCAGATCGAGAAACGCCTCATCGATGGACAGAGGCTCGACCAGCGGCGTGAGCGCCAGCATGGCGCCCCGCACCTCGTGCCCGACTTTGCTGTATTTCGCTATGTTCGGCTTGATCACTACGGCGTGCGGGCAGCGGCGCAGCGCCTCGAACATTGGCATCGCCGAGCGGATACCGTAAGTGCGCGCGACATAGCAGGCGGCTGCGACCACGCCGCGTTTGCCGCCGCCGACAATCACCGGTTTGTCGATCAGCGACGAATCGTCGCGCTTTTCGATTGTGGCGTAGAATGCGTCGCAATCGACATGCGCGATCGTTAGACGTTCAAGCTCAGCGTGCCGCGCGAGCCGCGGCGAGCCGCAAGCCGGACAGCGCGTCGCGGTGTCCGGCGCATCCGCCAGGCAATCGCGGCAGAAGCTCACGGTATCTCGCGCTCCCAGTGTCCGCCCAGCGCCGCCAATGCCTTGCCGACATCGCCCGGATTGCGGCCGGTCTCGGTAGCAAAGGCTGACAGCAGGCGCTCGTCGCCGGCGATGTAGTCGAGTACGCCGATCAGGAAGCCCGACTCTTGGGCGGCGGCGCGAATCTGGGCGGGGCCAATGCCGGTGATGGCGAGGAAGCGCCCGAGCCGCTCGCCGTCCCCGGCAATGAAGGTAAGCGCCTGAATTGCAAGCCCTTCCGCCGCTTCTTGGGTTAACGAAGGCCGTAGTTTCATCGATCAAATTTGCCTTTCCAGTAATATATCGGCACTACCGTGGCTTGATCATGCCCGAGCGCGCGTGGCATGGCGACGCCGAGCGTGGCGGGTTGGGGACGCACTGGGGACAAATGGGGCGGGGAAAATGCCGAAGACCGTCCTGATCGTGGAGGACAACGAGCTGAATATGAAGCTCTTCCACGACCTCCTGGAAGCGCATGGCTACCAGACAGTCGGCACCCGCAACGGCATCGAGACGCTCGATCTCGCGCGCAAGTACCGGCCCGATCTGATTGTGATGGATATCCAGCTGCCGGAGGTATCCGGCCTCGAAGTGACCAAACGGCTCAAGGACGATCCCGAGCTCAAGGCAATCCCGGTCGTGGCGGTTACTGCCTTCGCGATGAAGGGCGACGAGGAGCGCATCCGCGAGGGCGGCTGCGAGGCCTATCTGTCGAAGCCCATCTCGGTCGGCAAGTTCATCGAGACCATCCGCCATTTCCTCGGAGCCGCGTGATGGTGCAGCGATAACCGCCCGCGTTCTTGTCGTCGACGATGTTCCGGCCAATGTAAAGCTCCTGGACGCGCGGCTGTCGGCGGAATATTTCGACGTCACCACCGCGCGAATGCTGGCCTCAACGTGTAGCGCCGCGTCGTCCACGTCGCTCACCGATCTTCGATCCAGTCGCGTGTATGGATTGTGATCCTCTCGCACCGAGTAATGTATGCCGGGCGCATATGAATTCGATTGTGAATTCAGTGCCTGGCGATAAGTCTGTCATAACGACCGAAGCGGATGCACGTCGAAGGTCGGCCGACGCACCGCGCTGCGCCATCGCATGCAGCGCAAGGCCGAAATCCCAATCCTGCGGGTCGGCAACCTCGAAGTAGATGCAGTTCGACATCGCGCGACCCGCGCCGGCGCGAAGCTGAAGCTAACGCCGAAGGAATTGAGTTGCTGAAATTTCTCGCTAAACATGCCGGTCGCGTGGTCACCCACAAGCAAATTCTCATGGCAGTTTGGGGACCGGCGCAAACCGAAGACACGCCATATATTCGCATCGATGTCGGCCAGCTTCGGCAAAGGGTCGAGGAACTCGCCGACGATCCACGTATTATTTTATTCTGACCGAGCGGGGAGTTGGGTATGGTATCGGATTCCGGAAAACTAGTGTTTGGGATGCAGTCGCCGTTAATTAAATGGCCGCAGCATGCGCGGCCGGCTCGGAGGCGGTGAGAGTGGCCTCCGCATAACACCGCTTCCGGCCGGCTACATAATAGCCGGCGCGCGGCGTCGGAGCAGTTCACGGCCGGACGATAGTCCAGCCCTTTTCGCCCAGCTCGATCAGCGTGACCACCCCGGCGGGTACGCGAGTGGCGCTGTCGACCAGCGGCGGCTCCTTGCCTTCAACGCGGGTCATGGCGTCGAGCGTGTTCTCGCAGGCCATAAACGAGACATTGGGCATGCCCTGCTTGAAGGATTTGAGACGGTCGAGCACCGGCGACTTGTCCTGGCGCAGCATGTTGAGGCCGGCATTGAAGGCGACGATCTGGATTTCAACTTCGTCGCCCTTGTCGGAATAATACTTCGACACATTGGCCGCGACGTTGAGCACGGCATTCATCTTGGCGGGATCGTTGTCGCTGATCTGCAAAGCGAGCCGATGCTTTTCCATCGCGCCGGCCGGCGCGAAGGCGAGCGCGACGAAGAGTAGGGCGGCGAACAGTGTCCGCAGCATGGCCGTCACTTGATCTTAGATTCCTTGTACTCGACGTGCTTCTTGGCGATCGGATCGTACTTCTTCTTCGCAAGCTTGTCGGTCTGGGTGCGCGAGTTCTTGCGCGTCACGTAGTAGTGGCCGGTCCCCGCGCTCGACACGAGCTTGATCTTCAGACTGATGGCTTTGGCCATTGATTTATCCCCGAAACTTGGATTGCGGCTTTCCGAATTGCGTTTTCGCGGCGGACCCTAACGCCGGGCGGGCAAATGTCAAGAAAGCCCCGATTTTGCTGGGATTACAGCAGTTCCCGGAAGAACTGCCGCTCGATCATGAAGTAGAATGGCACCGGCAGGTCGTGGCCCATGCCGGACGCAACCCGGGCGGCGAGCTCTTCCAGCACCACCCCAGTGATGGTCGGCATGTCGAGATGGGTGGCTTCCTCGATCGGCACCCAGATGAGTTCGACCAGCTCGGAGTCCGGACCCACCATTCCTTCGATTCTGTGTGCGACCGCGCTGGCATCGGCGGTGAAGAAACGCGTGTCGAAGCGCTTTGGGCGCCGTGGCGGTGTGATGGCGCGGGCGATGAAATGAATGTTGCCGAGGTCTGGATGCACGCGCGCCTTGGCGAACTCGGTCCAGATTTCTCCCGGCACCGCCGGCGGCTCATCGCCTTTGACGCCAAGCAGTAGGCCGGTCTCTTCGGCCACCTCGCGTACCGCCGTGAGCGCGAGCGCACGGGCGAAGGCGATGTCCGGATTGGCGACGCGCTCGAGCAACTTCGCCTGCATGTCGGGGTGAATTTCGCTCACCGCCGACATCTTGGCGTCGAGCGCCTCGATGCGCCCGCCGGGAAAGACATACTTACCCGGCATAAATTTGTGATCGAGGTGGCGACGGCCGAGTAGCACCTTCGGCTTTGCTCCGGAGCGGTCGATCAGCATCAGCGTCGCCGCGTCGCGCGGCTCGCTCGCAGGGAACGTCTGGTCGCGTTCCTGCTGGGTCATGCGTTCCGCCCAGACTTTTCCCAAATCTTTCGTCATCGTGTCTCGCATCATCGTGCTTTCCATTGCTTGCTACTCGGACGGCGCTCCTCGTGCCGCGAGCGCCGGCTCGGCCGTCCGGGCCGTCCCTCAGATAAAAGCTCGAAGCGCAAGGCGCCGGCCACCGGCGCCGCTTCCACCAGCTTGACGGTAACGCGGTCGCCGAGCCGATAGGTCTCCCCGGAGCGTGCGCCGACCATGGCATGGCCGGCCTCGTCGTGGCGAAAATACTCGTCGCCGATGGTGCGCGCCGGCACGAAGCCGTCGGCGCCGGTCTCGCTTAGTTTCACGAACAGGCCGGCCCGGTGCACGCCGGCGACGCGGCCGTCGAACGTGGCGCCGATGCGGTCGGAAAGAAATTGCGCGATCAGCCGGTCGTTCGTTTCGCGTTCCGCCAGCATGGCGCGGCGCTCGGTCGCTGAAATCTGCGCGGCGATTTCGGCCAACGCCTTGGCGTCGATAACTTCGGGCAGGCCGCCTTCGCCCAGCTCGAGCGCGCGGATCAGCCCGCGATGCACGATTAGGTCGGCATAGCGGCGGATCGGCGAGGTAAAATGCGCGTAGCGGCGCAGGTTCAAGCCGAAATGGCCGTAATTCTCCGCCGCGTATTCGGCCTGCGCTTGCGTGCGCAGCACGACCTCATTGATCAGCGGCTCCGCATCGCGGCCCTTCGCTTGGGCGAGCACGCTGTTGAAGGCCTCCGCCCGCAACACGCCGCCTTTGGCAAACGGTATATCGAGCGTGGCAAGAAATTCACGCAGCGCGTTGACCTTCTCCATCGCCGGCTCGTCGTGCACGCGATAGATCAGCGGCACCCGCGCCTTTTCCAGCATCTCGGCGGCGGCGACATTGGCGAGGATCATAAATTCCTCGATTAGCCGGTGCGCCTCCAGCCGCTCAGGCACGATCACGCGGTCGACGGTGCCGTCGGCCTTGAGCAGAATTTTCCGTTCCGGCAGATCGAGATCGAGCGGTCCGCGCTCAGCACGCGCGCGCGTGAGCGTTTCGTAAGCCGCGTAGAGCGGCGTGAGCACCGGCGTAACCAGCGCCTCGGTGTCCTCGTCAGTGCGCCCGCTAATGGCGAATTGCGCCTGTTGGTAAGAGAGCTTGGCGGTCGAGCGCATCATGATGCGGTGAAACGTGTGGGAACGCTTGCGCCCATCGGAGCCGATCACCATGCGTACGGCGAGCGCGGCGCGGTCCTCGCGCGGGCGAAGCGAACACAGATCGTTGGAGATGCGCTCCGGCAGCATCGGCGCCACGCGGTCGGGAAAGTATACCGAATTGCCGCGCACCAGCGCTTCGCGATCGAGGGCTGAGCCGGGCGTCACGTAATGTGCGACGTCAGCAATCGCCACGCTGACGATGTAGCCGCCGCGATTGTTCCCCGCCGTGTCGTGCTCGGCATGCACGGCGTCGTCGTGATCCTTGGCGTCGGGCGGGTCGATAGTGACGAACGCAACACTGCGCCAGTCCTCGCGATGGGCGAGCGTCGCCGGCCGGGCGGCCTCCGCCTCGGCCAGCGCGTCGTGGCGGAACACATGCGGAATGGTATGGGCGTGGATAGCGATCAGGCTGATTGTGCGCGCGCTCGCGAGCGACCCGAGCCGCTCCACCACGCGACCGGTCGGCAGACCTAAGCGCGGCGCGCGGCTGGTCTCGACCGCGACCAGATCGCCGTCTTGTGCCTCATTCGTATTGCCGGACGGAATGCTGAGCTCTTTGCCGAGCATCTTCTTGTCGACCGGCTCCAGCCGTCCGCCGCCATGCGGGCCCTTGCGGAATATCCCCAGCAAGCGGTGCTTGGGATGATCGATGATCTTGATGACGCGGCCGCGGTGACGGATGCCGCTGTCTTTCTCGGTTTCCTCGACGTGCAGCAGCACGCGGTCGCCGATGCCGGCGGCTTCGCCGGGGCGCGCCTTGCGCGGGGTGTGAATACGGATTTTCGGCGCGGGTCCATGCGCCTCTTCGTCCCATTCATCGGGGGTGGCGATGAGATCGCCGTCGCTGTCGCGCGCGATCACGTCGGCGAGCACCGTGGAGGGCAGGACGCCAGCGTGATGCAATTTCTTGCGGCGTTTTTCGACCGCACCGTCGTCCGCCAAGTCGCGCAGCATGCGCTTGAGCTCGGCGCGCATGGCGTTCTTGAGGCCGAAGGCGCGGGCAATTTCGCGGGTGCCAACTTTCCCGGGCCGCTTGCCGATGAAGGCGAGAATGTCTGCCTTGGAGGGGAGGGAAGGTGTTCGTTTGGTTTGTTTGTTCAAAATAGATTTTCCTGCGCCAAAACGGCGCTATTGCAAATGAATGTAATGATCGAAATCAGGCTTCGCTAGCTACTCGGCGGCGGTGGCTTTCGTCCGGCGCGCCTGCTTTGCTTTGGCGGCGGCCGCGGCCGATTTCTTCGGCTTGGCCGCGGGTGAAGCAGCTTTCTTGCCTGAGGCCGCCTTGCGGCCGGCGGCGCGACGCGCATTCGGTGCACCGCCGCCTTTGGCGATGCGGGCCTCCAGCAAGCCGACGGCTTCATCGAGCGTGACCGTGTCCGGCGTCTTGTCACCCGGCAGAGTGGCATTGATGCCGGCGTGGCTGACGTAAGGCCCATACCGCCCGTTCTTGACGGTGATTGGGCCGCCCTTGTCGGGATGCTCGCCCAAGACTTTGCCCGGATCCGCGCCGAAGCGGCGCCCACGGCCAGGGTTTGCTTTCTTCTCGGCGATCAAGGTGACGGCGCGATTGAGGCCGACGGTCAGCACGTCCTCATTGGAGTCGATGTTGGCGTAAGTCTTGCCGTGCTTGACGTAGGGGCCGAAGCGTCCGATGCCGGCGACGATCGGTACGCCATCTTCCGGATGTATGCCGACTTCGCGCGGCAGCGCCAGCAGCGCGAGTGCTTTCTCGAGATCGATGTCGTCCGGCGCGAGGCCCTTTGGCAGTCCGGCGCGCTTGGGCTTTTCGGCGCCTTTTTCCTTTGAAGTTTCGCCGAGCTGAAGGTATGGCCCGAAGCGGCCTCCACGCAGCGAGACTTCGAGGCCAGTCGTGGGATCCTCGCCGAGCACCTTGGTGCCGTTCACCCCGCCGTTCGCGCCGGGCGTCATTTGGCGCGTGAAATTGCATTCCGGGTAGTTCGAGCAACCGATGAAGGCGCCGAACCGTCCCACCTTCAGTGACAGTTTGCCGGTGGCGCAGTTCGGGCATTGGCGCGGGTCGCCGCCTTCGAGACGCGGCGGGAAGATGTGAGGCGCGAGCAGATCGTTGAGCGCGTCGAGCACCTGGGTGATGCGCAGGTCCTTGATTTCGTTAACCGCGCCGATGAAGTCGACCCAGAAATCGGTCAGCACCTTCTTCCAGTCGATCTCACTGTTGGAAATGCGGTCGAGCTGCTCTTCGAGGTTGGCGGTGAAATCGTATTCGACATACCGCTGGAAGAAGCTCTCTAGGAATCCGACCACCACGCGGCCCTTGTCCTCGGGCATCAACCGCTTCTTGTCGATGCGCACATAGCCGCGGTCCTGCAGCACCTGCAGAATCGAGGCGTAGGTTGAGGGGCGGCCGATCCCGAGCTCCTCCATGCGCTTTACCAAAGCGGCTTCCGAATACCGCGGCGGCGGCTCGGTGAAGTGCTGCGAGGAATTGATCGCCTGCTTCTCTAGCAATTCGCCTTCGCTTATTGCCGGCAGGCGCCGGGACTCTTCGTCCTCGTCGGCCTCGTCGTGGCCTTCCTGATAGAGCGTTAGGAAGCCGTCGAATTTCACCACCTGGCCGGTAGCGCGCAGCTCGAGATTGCGGGCGCCAACCTTGGCGACGATGTCGACGGTGGTGCGCTCGAGTTCCGCGGACTGCATTTGGCTGGCGACCGTGCGGTTCCAGATCAGCTCGTAGAGCCGGGCCTGGTCTCGATCGACCGAGCGCGCGACATTCTTGGGCGAGCGGTTGGGGTCGGTCGGGCGTATAGCTTCGTGCGCTTCCTGTGCGTTTTTCGACTTGTTTTGATAGGTGCGCGGCACCTCGGGAACGTAGGACGCGCCGTAATCTTTGCCGATCATCTGACGGACGGCGGTGATTGCCTCCGGCGCCATGTCGATACCGTCGGTTCGCATATAAGTGATGAGGCCGACGGTCTCGCCGTCGATGTCGATGCCCTCATAGAGCCGCTGGGCAAGCCGCATGGTATGCGCCGGCGAGAAGCCGAGCTTGCGGCTCGCTTCCTGCTGCATGGTCGAGGTGGTGAAAGGCGGTGGCGGATTGCGGCGCGTCGGCTTGGCCTCGACCGCTGCGACCTTGAAAGTGGCGGCTTCGAGATCGCGGGTGAAGGCTTCGGCTTCCGCCCCGGAGCCAATATCAAGCCGCGTGATTTTCTGGCCGTCGGCGCCGACCAAACGCGCCTCGAAGGTTTCCTGGCGCGGCGTCGCCAGCCTGGCAGAGATCGACCAGTATTCCCTGGCGACGAATTTCTCGATTTCGAGTTCGCGGTCGCAGACCAGCCGCAGCGCCACCGACTGCACGCGGCCGGCCGAGCGGGCGCCCGGCAACTTGCGCCAGAGCACCGGCGACAGGGTGAAGCCGACCAGGTAGTCAAGCGCGCGGCGGGCGAGATAGGCATCGACCAAAGCGGCGTCGATGATGCGCGGATGCTTCATCGCCTCGGTCACCGCCTGTTTGGTGATGGCGTTGAACACCACGCGTTCAACTGTCTGCTTCTTAAGCGCGTTCTTTTCCTTGAGCACTTCCAGCACGTGCCAGGAGATTGCCTCGCCCTCGCGGTCGGGGTCGGTGGCCAGAATGAGCTTGTCGGCGCCTTTCAGGGCCTTGGCAATGTCGTTAAGGCGCTGGTTCGACTTGGCGTCGACCTCCCAAATCATGCGGAAGTCGTTATCGGGGTCGACCGAGCCGTCCTTGGCCGGCAGGTCACGGATATGGCCAAAGGACGCCAGGACCTCGTAGCCGGCGCCCAGGTACTTATTGATCGTCTTCGCCTTGGCAGGCGACTCAACAACGACAATATTCATGAAAATCCAATGGGTTATCCGCCAGAATCGTTTCGACCCCGGGCGGAATCGGCCGCTTGCTTTGGCCGGAACATGGTGAAGGCACCCCTTAGTGTCAAATAAGGGTGCCCGGAAAACCTTTATGAACAGCCAATTCGGGCATCAAAGAGACCGAGCTTGCGCCCGGATACAACCAAAAGATGTTTTTTATATAGAAAACAATTTAAAATTACTATTTAAAACAGACTATGCATGTCGGCTGATCTCGCCACCATGGCGCGGCGGCGTGGTCTCGACACGCCCGGCAAATCTGCTCGAAATGGTCCGCCTCGAGGCCGAAAGCGTCAACGGCCACAGCAATCGGGAAAACAGCGGACGTGAATCAAGGCACCCGCACGCCAAGCCTATCTAGAAATGCCGCGGTCGGATTGCCGTCCGGCAGCAGGCCGAGCTTGGCCTGCTCGGCGCGGATATTGTCGCGCAGGTCAAAGTCGATATGACCTTCGAAGTCGAGCACCTTGTGGCCGAGCACGGAGAGTTTCTTCTGCAACGCGATGCGCGCGTCGCGCGAGATCGGGTGGTCGTCTGCCGGCCAGGCGGCCTTGATCGGCGCTCCGCCATTCATGCGGTCGGCGAGATGCCCGACTGCGATCGCATAAGCATCGGAGTTGTTGTATTCTTTGAGCACAGCGTAATTCTCGGTCGCGATGAAAGCCGGGCCGTTGGCACCGCTCGGAAAAAACAAAACGCCCAGGCCTGACGGCGGGAATGGTTTGTTATCGGCGCGGCGGACGCCGAGCTTGACCCATTCCGCGAAGCTGCCGCGGCTCTTCATATAGTCGAAGCCCTTCGGCATGCTGACCTCGAAGCCCCAGGGCAGGCCGTGCTTCCAGTGCTCCTTGCTGAGGTAGTTGGCGGTCGAGCCGAGCACGTCCGGCACATTGCTCCAGATGTCGCTCTTACCGTCGCCGGAAAAATCGATGGCGTAGTCAACGACGTTGGTCGGCATGAACTGAGTCTGGCCCATGGCGCCGGCCCATGAACTCACCATCTTGTCGCGCGCAAAATGCCCGTTCTGCATGATGCGCATCGCGACGATGAGTTCATTGCGAAAATAGGGATGCCGGTAGCGCACAAACCCAAGCGTTGCGAGCGAACGGAAAACGTCCCAGCGATCCTTTTCGGTGCCGTAATCGGTTTCGATGCCCCACAGCGCAAGCAGCACCCAGCGCTCGACGCCGAATTTCTTTTCCACCGCGTCGAAGGTCTTCGCCCATTCCTTGGCTTTGCGCTGGCCGTTGGCGATGCGGCCGCGCGAGGCGATGTCGTTGACATACGCGCCGACCGGCTTGGCGTATTCGGGCTGCCGCTTGGTAGCCGCGATCACGCGCGGGTCAGGCGTCACGCCCTTCAAGGCGAGATCGAAGGTCGCTCGCGTGATGCCCTTGGCCTTCGCGTCCGGCCATAGCGCGGCCTCGAAGGCGGCAAAGGATTGCTCCTGCGCGCGCGCTAGAGTGCAACAGAGCCCAAGTACGAAGGCGAGGGCGGCGAATTGGCGGACATGCATGGGTTGCGACCAACAGTGTTATGATTCGTATCGCACCTTATAGCAGCGACACCAGGCCGCCACCGTGGCGCTCGAGCCGGCCGGCGATCTCGAATTTTAACAGAACCGTGCGCACGATCGCCAGCGAAGTGCGTGATAGCCACACCAGATCGTCGATAGGAACTGGCGATCAACTCCAGCAGATCGGACCGCCAGCACGACTCGCTCACGATCTTTTCCGGCGCGGCGCGGATCGAAGGCGTGCATCCGCTGCAATTCGGCTTCCTGCGCCGCAAGCTGCATACGCAGCGCCGCTATGACCTGCCGATAGTCAATCCGCTGCTGATGGAGGCTCTTCGATTTTCTCAATGCGATGATGCAATGGCTAATCTGGCGCAATCGCCGCATTATGGCGCGCGTCGTCGCGGATCCCGCTTCGCGCAGTTGTTTTGACGAAGCGATGCGCGCATAGCGGCGAGGCTGAGACCGATCATCTGGTCGAAATGTTTGCCGACAAGTTCCCGAATACCTACGGCGCGCCGGTGCGGGCTGCTGCGGCGGGCTAAGCCGCTGAGCGGCGCCCAATCCGGCTTTCAGTACCTTGTATAAGCCGCGCGATATTGGCGCGATGCATGACCCAAAGCAGTGCGCTCAGCAGCAGGAATAATGCCGCGGCGCTTGGCTGGCCTAGACCCCACAAGGTCAAGGGTGTGACCGCACTGGCAACCAAAGCCGCAAGCGAGGAGTAGCGGCATAACGCCGCCACCACGAGCCATATCCCGCAGAAGATCAGTGCGCCCGGCCAGTAGAGCCCGATCAGCACGCCGATATAGACGGCAACGCCCTTGCCGCCTTTGAACTTTAGCCACACCGGAAAAAGATGCCCAAGGAACGCCCCGAGGCCGGCGACAAGCGCGGCATTGGGCGTTGCATAATGCGCGGTGAGCAAAACCGCGGCGGTGCCCTTGAGCACATCGCACACCAAGGTCGCGGCGGCGAGGCCCTTGCGCCCGGTGCGCAGCACATTCGTGGCGCCGATATTGCCCGAGCCGATTGCGCGGATGTCGGGGCCGCCGGCGGCGCACGTCAGGATCAGCCCGAACGGGATCGAGCCGAGCAGATAGCCGATCACGAAAGCGAGCGCGGGGATCATACGTATTCGTAGACGGTGCGGCCGGCGACGATGGTGCGCACCACACGGCCCATCAGCTTGGCTTCATCGAACGGCGTGTTCTTGCATTTCGATTTCAGTTCGGCCGGATCGAGCACCCACGGCATCTCGGTATCGATGACGATGACATCGGCCGGCGCGCCGCTCTTCAGCGTGCCGCCCGGAAGCCCGAGCAGTTCCGCCGGCCGCGTCGACATCGCGCGCAGCATGGTCATCAAGTCGAGCTCGCCGGAATGCACGAGCCGTAAGCCGGCAACCAGCATGGTCTCCAGCCCGATGGCGCCGGGTGCTGCTTCCGCAAACGGCAGGCGTTTGGTTTCCACGTCCTGCGGATTGTGGTCCGACATTACTATGTCGAGCAGGTCGCTCGCGAGCGCCTCGACCAGCAGCTTGCGGTCCTCCTCGGCGCGCAGCGGCGGTGACACTTTTAGGAAGGTGCGGTAGGGCCCGATGTCGATTTCGTTGAGGGTGATATGATTGATCGAAGTTGATGCGGTGACGCTAAGCCCAGCATCCTTGGCGCGGCGCAGCACATCGAGCGATTCCGCGCAGGTGATCGAGGCCGCGTGATAGCGACCGCCCGACAGCGCGACCAGTCGGATGTCGCGCTCGAGCATCACCGTTTCCGCCGCCTTCGGAATGCCGAGCAGGCCGAGGCGCGCGCCGAATTCGCCTTCATTCATCACGCCGTCGCCGATCAGGTCGGGATCCTCGGTGTGATGCACGATGAGCGCGTCGAAATCGCTGGCGTAAGTGAGTGCACGCCGCATGACTTGGGCATTCGTCACGCTCTTGTCGCCGTCGGTGAAGGCGACCGCGCCGGCCGCCTTGAGCAGGCCGATCTCGGTCATCTCATTGCCGTCGAGGCCCTTGGTCAGCGCCGCCATCGGATGCACATGCACGATCGCGGTGTCGCGCGCGCGGCGCAGCACGAAGTCCACCGTCGCCGGATCGTCGATCACCGGAGAGGTGTTGGGCTGGCAGATGATGGTGGTGACGCCGCCGGCCGCGGCGGCCTGGCTTGCAGAGGCGAAGGTTTCACGATGGCCGGCGCCGGGCTCCCCTATGAAGGCGCGCATGTCGACCAGGCCGGGTGCGATCAGCTTGCCGCGGCAGTCGACCACGTCAGTGCCTTCCGGAACGCCGCCGGCGCCGATGCCCCTTTTAGCTTCGCGGATCACACCGTCGGCGATCAGCAGATCGCCGATGATATCGAAGTCGCGCGACGGATCGACGATCCGGGTGTTGGCGAGCAGGATCGGGCGGCGGTCAGATAACATTTTGCAACATCATGTCAGGCGTTCGGCAGGTTACGCGACAACGCTTCCAGCACGGCCATGCGGATCGCCACTCCCATTTCGACCTGTTCGCGGATCAGCGATTGCGCGCCGTCGGCGACGATCGAGTCGATTTCGACGCCGCGGTTCATCGGTCCCGGATGCATGACCAGCGCGTCGGGCTTGGCGTAGCTGAGCTTTTTTTCGTCGAGGCCGTAAAAGTGGAAATATTCCGAGATCGAGGGCACGTAGGAGCCGTTCATGCGTTCGCGCTGCAAGCGCAGCATCATCACGATGTCGGCGCCGTTCAAACCCTCGCGCATGTCGCGCGCGACTTCGACCCCGAAGTGCTCGATACCGGGCGGCAGCAAAGTGGAGGGCGCGACGACCCGCACGCGCGCGCCCATGGCGTTGAGCAGGATGATGTTGGAGCGGGCGACGCGCGAGTGCAGGATGTCGCCGCAGATTGCCACCAGCAGGCCTTCGATGCCGCCTTTGTTGCGCCGGATGGTGAGCGCGTCGAGCAACGCTTGCGTCGGGTGCTCGTGCGCGCCATCGCCGGCATTGATCACCGAGCAGTCGAGCTTGCTCGCCAGCAATTCGACCGCGCCGGAGGCACTATGGCGCACCACCAGGATGTCGGGATGCATGGCGTTGAGCGTGATGGCGGTGTCGATTAGCGTCTCGCCTTTGCGCATTGAGGAGGAGCTGGTCGACATATTCATCACGTCGGCGCCAAGCCGTTTGCCTGCCAGCTCGAATGAGGACTGGGTGCGGGTGGAGACTTCGAAGAATAGATTGATCTGGGTGCGGCCGCGCAGCGAGGTGCGCTTCTTTTCGACTTGGCGATTGAGTTCGACAAATTCCTCGCCGAGATCGAGCAGGCCAGAAATCTCCGCGTGCGAAAGCCCTTCGATCCCCAACAGATGCCGTTGGTTGAGGACGAACGAGGATTTCGGCGCAATGTTCATTAAAGCGATTGCTATAGGCGGAACCAAGGTTCCCGGCAAGAGCCGATAACGGAACGGTCCACACAGAAGGATTATCCGCGGGTGCCGCGGTTAACGGAACGTCGAGCGCCGGCCGGTGTTGACCAAACAGCAACCGCCGCCGTCGCCGCCGGAACCGGTTTTCTGTGGCGGAACCGCACCCGCCGGAGCCGGATGAAAACAGTGGCAACGCCCGCGGCGAAAAAATGGAGATGAACCATGAAAACGCTTTCGAAATATGCGACTGCTGCAACTATCGCAGGCATGCTCGCCCTCGTCGCCGCCACACCGAGCCAGGCGCGGTGGGGCGGACACCACAATGGTGCCGCCGCGGCGATCGGCTTTGGCGCCGGCGCGCTGGTAGGCGCGGCTGCGGCTAGCGCAGTGTATCCGGGCTACTATGATTACGGACCGGATTACGCCTATGCGACGGGATATGACTCCTACGCCTACGAACCGGCACCGGCATATTATTATCGGCACTACCGCGGCGGCAATACACCGGCGTGCGCGACCGACTTGGGCTATGGCCGGATCGACTACAGCTCTTGCTGATGCAATCAGTCGATCGAGCGTAACGT
The DNA here is from genome assembly GCA_963709855.1 of uncultured Alphaproteobacteria bacterium. Classification (GTDB taxonomy): domain Bacteria; phylum Pseudomonadota; class Alphaproteobacteria; order Rhizobiales; family Xanthobacteraceae; genus Pseudolabrys. The sequence continues at coordinate 128,882 of CAVPXX010000027.1, forward strand.
AACGAGCCATTCCAAGGGCGGGCTTTGCGAGGCCCGCCCTTTCTTTTGGGGAAGACCGGAACCGGTTCCGATGTTCCGTGTTGACCCGCAAATCCGTCGATTGTTCAGAACCAAGGGCACAAGGAGGCAACATGACACCGATCTTGAAATACAATGCCGAGTGAGGTGCGCCATTACGCACACAAGGCCAAGGCGTAGCGGTGGCCGTTGTCGTCGAGGGCTCCCGGATTCAGCCGGGCCTATAGCGGCAGCTATTATTCTTGGGTCGATAACCCCGCGCTTCGGCTATGTACCGGAGCTGGGCTATTCGAACGCGGTTTTCTTTAGGCTCTATCCCTACAGCAACTAACCGCGTTTCAGACCCGCGAGGCGATCGAGCGCGCCTTGTAGAATATAAGCGGCGGCGTGCTGGTCGATTACCGCCGCGCGCTTCTTGCGGCTGACATCGGCGGCGATCAGCTCGCGCTCGACTGCGGCGGTGGACAGCCGCTCATCCCATAGTGCGATCGGCAGTGACGTGAGCTTGGCAAGATTGCGCGCGAAGGCGCGGGTCGATTGCGCGCGCGGACCCTCGGTGCCGTCCATGTTGACCGGCAGGCCGAGCACGAAGCCGACCGCGGAGCGCTCGGTGGCGAGCGCCAGCAGGCGGCGGGCGTCGGCGGTGAAATTCGTGCGCGCGACAGTTTCGACCCCGGCCGCCAGTCTGCGGTCGGGATCGCTTGACGCCACGCCGATGGTCTTGGTGCCGAGATCAAGGCCGATCAGGGTGCCGCGCGGCAACCAGAGTGGCGCGATATCCACCAGCGTGCCGATCGCCATCGTCAGGCGGCGCCCGGCGGATCGTCGGGATCGAGCGAGTTCACCAGGCGCTTATAGGCGTCCTTGTCGGCCGAACCGAAATTGGCGAGCGCGTCGCGCGCGGTGTCGAGGGCATTGGCCTTGCGCCGCTGCTTGATCTCATCGATCTTTTTCATTGCGTCCTTGAGCACTGACAGTGCGCCTTGCGCGCCCCGGTTGGCCCTCACCGCATGCGGCGCCGGACTCCGCGGCAACGATATCGTAGAGCCAGCCGATCTGGCTGCCATAGCTGCCCACATCTTCAGTGACCTCGCGTTCGCTCGCCGAGTTGCCGGCGAAGCTGACCGACAGCCGCGGCGACCAAAATTCAAAAGTCTGAAAGTTACCGCCCGCGCCAGGAAACATGATGTCGAGTGGATTGGGGAATGTAAACATGGCGAGTTCTCCTTGCCCGCCGGGACAAGTCTATCATGGTACCGTGCCGGGCGGCAGGCTTGCCGCATGCGCGGCGATCGCACCTGAGGTGGTGAACCAAACCTTCTCGTCAGCCTTACGTACGATGTGCTGGAGCGCGCGCGCCAGACGCTTGAAGCGGTGCGGCTGGCCGACGATGTAGGCGTGTAGCGCTATGCCCATCACCAGCGGGCGCTTTTTGCATTTGGCGTGCAGTACGTCACGTCGAAGGCGTCGACGATCATGTCAGCGAAGTCGGCGCCCTCGCGCTTGCGCGCAACGATCTGCGGAACGTCGTTGAGCTCCTGCGGGTGGGGGACCGACAGGATCTGGCCTTGGCGCGTGTTCAAGACCGGCTGATCGTCGTGGCACCAGTCGAGCAGATAGCTGTAGCGAGCTTCCTGCAGCAAATCGGGCGTGACCGGCGACTGTGAAATCCAGGGTCCGAGCCAGCCGCGCGGACGCGTCCCTGAATGTTTCTCGATCGCGGCGGTGGTCTCTGCGATCAGCCCGCATTCGTCGCCTTCGCTCAGCGTGCCCTGGCGCTCGGAATTCGTGCGGCCATGGCCGACGATCTCGGCCGCGGGAAACGCCGCGACGGGTTGCAGGGCGTGTGTATACATCTCGGCGTTGACCAGCAGCGACACGCGGCCATGATAACAGCGCCGGAACGAGCGGGGATAAGTTCTCACGACATTGTGATAATAGTCCTTGCCATCCCACCGCGCGGTGCCTTCGCCACAGTTACGTGCCTCGGTTCGTGCGTTGCGTATTCGTCGGAGCAGCGGCTGGCGCTAAGGTCGCCTCGGGCTTGGGCAGACAGGGAGCACGCGCATGTGGCCGGACCGGCGTTTGCTGGATTTGTTAAAGATCGAGCACCCGATCGTGCTGGCGCCGATGGCGGGCGCGGTGGACGCCGATCTCACCATCGCCGTCGCGGAAGCCGGCGGGCTCGGCTCGCTGCCGGTCGCGCTGTTCAACGAGCAGCAGATGCGCGAGCAGATGGCAAAAATCCGCGCCGCCACGCGCAAGCCGGTCAATCTGAATTTCTTCTGTCACACCCCGCCGGTGCCGAGCAATGCACGCGAGCATACCTGGCGCGAGGCGCTCAAGCCTTATTACGTGGAGCTTGGCATCGATCCGGCGGCGCCGGTGCCATCGAGCAATCGCACGCCATTCGACGCGGCGCTTTGCGCGGCGGTTGAGGAGATCAAGCCGGAGATCGTGAGTTTCCACTTCGGATTGCCGGCGCCCGTGCTACTCGGCCGCGTGAAGGCCGCCGGCTGCGTGGTGATGAGTTCGGCGACCACAGTCGCGGAAGCGCGCTGGCTGGAAGCGAATGGTTGCGATGTGGTGATCGCGCAAGGCTACGAGGCCGGCGGTCATCGCGGCATGTTCCTGAGCGACGATCTAGCGAGGCAAGTCGGTACCTTCGCGCTGGTGCCGCAAATTGTCGATGCGGTGAAAGTGCCAGTGATCGCCGCCGGCGGCATCACCGACGCGCGCGGCATCGTGGCCGCGCTCGCGCTCGGCGCATCCTGCGCGCAGGTTGGGACCGCCTATATGTTCTGTCCGGAGTCGACAATCCGGCCACCGCATCGCGCCGCGCTCTATAGCGCGCGCGACAATGGCACCGACGATGGCACGGTGGTGACCAATCTGCTGACCGGCAAGCCGGCGCGCGGCTTCATTAACCGTGTGATGCGCGAGCTGGGACCGATCAGCGACATCGCGCCGGAATTTCCTCTCGCCGGCGGCGCGCTCGCCCCGCTCGGAGCCAGGGCGCAGGCGCAGGGCTCCGGCGATTTCTCGACCATGTGGGCGGGACAGGCGGCCGCGCTTGGGAAGGAGATGCCGGCGCGCGAGCTGACGGCGCGACTTGTTCAAGAGACGCAGACGTTGATGCGAAAAATGGCAGGCGGTTGATCGGCCGGGCGATGGCCTTATGTTACCTTATGTTAATTGTGCGCTCCGCTGCAACAAGGTTTCGCCATGCACACCCATTCGATCGAGCCCTGGCAACACTCGCACGTGTTCCTCGGCGCCAAGCACGACCGCCACGAACGGTGCACCTGGTTTGTGGTCGCGCTCACCGCCGCGATGATGGTGGCGGAGATGATCGGCGGCACGCTCTTCGGCTCGATGGCGGTAGTGGCCGATGGCTGGCACATGTCGACCCATGCCGGCGCGCTTACTATCGCGGGCGCTCGCCTATCGGTTCGCGCGCCGCCATGCGCGCGATGCGCGCTTTACCTTCGGCACCGTCAAAGTGGGCGAGCTGGCGGCATTTTTGAGCGCGGTGATCCTCGCTTTGATCGCCGCGGCGATCGGCTACGAGGCAGTGACGCGGCTCTTTGCGCCGGTGGCGATCAATTTCGAGCAGGCGACCTGGCTGGCGGTCGCCGGCCTCAGCGTCAATCTTGTGAGCGCCTGGCTGCTGTTCAATTAGGATCATCATCACGGCACGCATGCGCATGACGATGATCACGATCACGAGGATGCGCATCACGATCGCCACGCGCATGATTCCAATCTCCACGCGGCCTATGTGCACGTCCTCGCTGACGCCATAACCTCAGTGCTGGCGATCGTCGGCCTGCTAGCCGGGCGTTTCTACGCTTGGGTCTTCATGGACCCGCTGATGGCGCTGGTCGGCGTTGGGGTGATCCTCAGCTGGTCATTCGGCCTGATCCGCTCGGCCGGCACGGTGCTGCTCGACATGGTGCCGGACCGGCATCTTGCCGGCGCCATCCGCAAGCGGTTCGAAGTCGATGACGACCGGGTGAGCGACCTGCATCTTTGGCGGCTCGGGCCCGGCCACGCTGGTCTGATCGCGACGGTGGTGTCGGACCGCCCGCAGGCGCCCGCGGCCTACAAAGCGCGTCTCGCCGGCATCGCCAGCCTGTCCCATGTGACCATCGAGGTGCACGCCTGCGAGGATCACAAGCGCATAGTCGCGTAGCATTGCGAGGCCGAACGGGCCTCTGCTATACGCGCCAGAGCAAGATCCCGAAAAGTGGGTACCGCTTTTCGGACAAGATCATGCTCTAAGACTACAAGTATTCCTTGAGGTTTCCATGTCCGTCGACGCCGAGACCGTCCGCCGCATCGCGCATCTGGCGCGCATCGCCGTCGCTGAGAGCGAGGTGGAGAACCTGCGCGGCGAGCTCAACGCCATGCTCGCTTTCGTCGAGCAACTGCGTGAGGTGAACGTCGCGCGCGTCGAGCCGATGACCTCGGTGACGCCGATGGCGATGAAGAAGCGCGCGGACGTTGTCACCGACGGTGGCATCGCCGAAAACATCGTGAAGAACGCGCCGGCTACCGAGAATCATTTCTTCCTCGTTCCCAAAGTGGTCGAGTAAATGTGCATCGCGTGTGAGCTTAGCTTCTGGAACATGATCGACGCGATGCCGGCGGAGCAGCGCGAGCGGATCCTGCGTGAGCAGGCTGCGCGCTTTGTCTGTGAGACGCCCGAGGGCGAGCCGCCGCCCGCCGCGCAAGAAACGCCGGCTGAGCGCAAGCCGTGAGTGATCTGAATTCGCTCACTCTGGCGGAAGCGCGCGACGGGCTGAAGAAAAGATCCTTCTCAGCGTTAGAATTGGCCGACGCGCATCTCGCCGCGATGGAAAAGGCGCGCGCGCTCAATGCTTATGTATTGGAGACGCCGCAGCGCGCCTCCGCCATGGCGAAGGCGTCGGATGCGCGCATCGCGGCGGGCAAAGCCGGGCCGCTGGAAGGCATTCCGCTCGCCGTCAAGGATATGTTCTGCACCGAAGGCGTGCGCTCGACGGCGTGCTCGCACGTCCTCGACAATTTCGTGCCGACCTACGACTTGACGGTGACCGCCAATCTCTGGCGCGATGGCGCGGTGCTGCTCGGCAAGACCAACAATGACGAGTTCGCCATGGGCTCGTCGAATGAGACCTCGCATTTCGGTCCGGTGACCTCGCCGTGGCGCAGGAAAGGCGCGAATGCGCCGCTGGTGCCGGGCGGCTCGTCCGGCGGTTCGGCGGCGGCGGTGGCGGCGCAATTGTGCCTCGGCGCGACCGGCACCGACACCGGCGGTTCGATCCGGCAGCCCGCGGCCTTTACCGGCACGGTAGGCATCAAGCCCACATATGGCCGCTGCTCGCGTTGGGGCATCGTGGCCTTCGCGTCCTCGCTCGACCAGGCCGGTCCGTTCGCGCGCACCGTGCGCGACGCCGCGATCCTGCTGCGCTCGATGGCCGGGCCCGACGCCAAGGACACCACCTGCGCCGATCTGCCGGTGCCGGATTACGAAGCGGCGGTCGGCAAGTCGGTGAAAGGCCTGCGCATCGGCATTCCGAAGGAGTACCGGCTCGACGACATGCCGACGGAGATCGAGAAAATCTGGCAGCAGGGCAGGGAATGGCTGAAGGCTGCGGGCGCCGAGCTGGTCGAGGTGTCGCTGCCGCACACTAAATATGCGCTGCCCGCCTATTACATCGTCAATCCGGCGGAGGCCTCGTCCAATCTCGCGCGCTATGACGGCGTGCGCTACGGGCTGCGCGTGCCGGGGAGCGAAATCGTCGATATGTATGAGGGTACGCGCGCCGCAGGCTTCGGGCCTGAGGTGCGCCGGCGCGTGATGATCGGCACCTATGTGCTCTCGGCCGGCTATTACGACGCCTATTATTTGCGCGCGCAGAAAGTGCGCACGCTGATCAAGCGCGATTTCGAGGACTGCTTCAGTGCCGGCGTGCACGCCATGCTGACGCCGGCGACGCCGTCGGCGGCGTTCGGGATGGGCGAAAAGGGCCAGGCCGATCCGGTCGAGATGTATTTGAACGATGTGTTCACGGTGACGGTGAACATGGCGGGCTTGCCCGGCATCGCGGTGCCGGCGGGGCTCGACGGGCAGGGCCTGCCGCTCGGCCTGCAACTGATCGGCCGCCCGTTCGACGAGGAGACACTGTTTTCGGCGGCACAGGTGATCGAGCAGGCCGCGGGGCGGTTCACGCCGGAGCGGTGGTGGTGATCGCGCTGTTTATGCCGAATTAATTCTGATCGGCAGCCGCGATCGGCGGCAGATCTTCGTCGCCCAGCACGGTCTTCTTGCCGCCAAAGTCGCCGCCGCTGAAGATAAAGAACACCGCCGCCAAGGCGACAAGGCCGCCGACGATCAGCCCGAAAGTGCCGTTGTCCTGTTTCATGACGTTCGCTCTGCTGTCCGCTTTCCAAACATCCGCCGTTTGGATGAAGTTCCTCGCACGCGCGATCTGTGCGCCGCGATTACGGCAACATGCCATGCAGAATTCGGGCCAAATTCTGGAGAGCCGGCGGCGCCGGCTGGTCCCGGCGAATTCCCATCGGCCGCCTGTAGTAGCAAAGCTCGGCCTGACGCGGGGGTAGCTTGATACTCCTCCCCGCTGGGGAGGATTCGGTGAGCGAGGGTGATACTCGCGCGATCGCACGGGAACTTTACGACGCTTACGGGCGGCGGGATTTCGCCCGCGTCGCCGCACTCATCCACGACATCGATTGGGTGATCTATGCGCCGATGTCGGTGTTTCCGTTTGCCGGCCCGCGGTGCTAGAGGCGATGGCCGACATCGCCAAGACCTTCGCGCTGGAAGGCTACAAACCAGAAGTCATGATCGTAGACGGCGCGCGCACGGCGCTGATGTCGGACATCGGTTACCGGCAGCGCGCCACTAACCGCGTGTTGCGCCGCGGGTTGCCGGCTTCCTGCGCTGGCAGGACGGCCGCCTGATCGAGTACCGCGAATTCATCGACAGCTTCGACGTGGTCGAACAGGCGCTCGGGCGCGAATTGCAGCTTTGACGGTGAGCTTGCCGCGCGCGCCGGCGCCCGTTACTTCTAGCGCATGAACGTTGCCAGCAAACCCGACAAATTGATCAAAGGCGCGACCGGCGACTGGGAAGTCGTCATCGGCATGGAGGTGCATGCACAAGTCACCTCCAAGTCGAAGTTGTTCTCCGGCGCCTCGGCCGAATTCGGCGGCGACCCCAACAGCCACGTCTCGCTGGTCGACGCCGCGATGCCGGGCATGCTGCCGGTGATCAACGAGGAATGCGTCAAACAGGCGATACGCACGGGCTTAGGTCTCAAAGCCAAGATCAATCTGAAATCGGTGTTCGACCGCAAGAATTATTTCTATCCCGACATGCCGCAGGGCTATCAGATCAGCCAGTACAAGTCGCCGATCGTGGGCGAGGGCGAGGTGATCATCGATCTGCCGGACGGCGAAGCCGTCACCATCGGCATCGAGCGGCTGCATCTCGAGCAGGACGCCGGCAAATCGCTGCACGACCAGCATCCGAACATGAGCGCGATCGATCTCAACCGCTCGGGCGTGGCGCTTATGGAGATCGTGTCGAAGCCCGATCTGCGCTCGGCCGAGGAGGCCAAGGCCTTCCTCAGCAAGCTGCGCTCGATCCTGCGCTATCTCGGTACTTGCGACGGCAACATGGAGGAAGGCAGCCTGCGCGCCGACGTCAATGTCTCGGTGCGCAAGCCGGGCGGCCCGCTCGGCACGCGCTGCGAGATCAAGAACGTCAATTCGATTCGCTTCATCGGCCAGGCGATCGAGCACGAGGCGCGCCGGCAGATCGAGATCATCGAGGACGGCGGCACGATCGATCAGGAGACGCGGCTGTTCGATGCTGGACGCGGCGAGACGCGCTCAATGCGCTCCAAGGAAGAGGCGCACGACTACAGGTATTTCCCCGATCCGGATTTGCTGCCGCTGGAATTCGACGAAGCCTATGTGGCGGCGCTCAAAGAGCACCTGCCGGAGTTGCCGGACGAGAAGAAAGCCCGCTTCATTCACGACTTCGGTCTCTCCATTTACGACGTGGACGTGCTCATCGAGGAAAAGGAAAGAGCCGATTTTTTCGAATCTATGATCAAGGACGGAGCGGAGCCAAAAGCCGCCGCCAATTGGGTAATCAACGAGATTCAGGCTCGAATAAATCGAATGGAGGGACCAATTTCCCTTCCGTCTATGGACTGTTTTGTACCGTGGTCGGTGCCAGTCATGGGCCCAATAGGGCCAGCGGCAAATACCGCCATCCTGAGTATGGTTTCGGGTGGCACTATTAGCGGCCGAACGGCCAAGGAGGTGGCGGACATCATTTGGGCGCAGGCACTCAAGGAAGGTCCGATAAACGATCCCAAGAAAGTTGAATCAGTGATCGAACAACGCGGCATGAAGCAAGTCACTGACGTTGGCGCGATCGAAAAGACCGTCGATGAGATCATCGCCAAGCATCCGGACAAGGTCGCCGATGCCAAATCCAATCCGAAGGCGATTGGCTGGTTCGTCGGACAGGTGATGAAGGCGTCCGGCGGCAAAGCGAGCCCGCAGGCCGTCAACGAGATCCTGAAAAAGAAACTCGGACTCTGACAGCGCGACGTTCGCGCGCTTGCATCCGATTTTGGTGCAGTGCGGCAATTAGGCGCCGCGCCGTTGCGCGGAAATTAAAATTTGAATGCGAAATGGTTTCGACGAAAGCGATGGATTGGAAAAATTTCCCGACCGGCGAACGCGTGCGGTGCGAATCACTCGGTGCTGATTCGCTCGTTTTTTGCTCGAATCCGGTCGACGCACGCCTTTTGCAACGTAATTTGTGAAAAATTTTTTAGTCTGTGCAGATGTTCGCGCTGCGCGCGATGTCGATGCAAAAACGAACGCGCGCGCGCAAAAAGTTTTTGTGGCACGGCGACAATGACGAAATCATTTCGTTGCAAAAAGTCCTTGTTTCATCGTGCTTTTTTAGATTCCGGAAATTTGCGTTCGATAATGCGCCGCGCGTTCGTCGCGCGCGATTGTCGTGCTGCACATGAGCGACGTTAACGATGTTGCAATGCATTGCGCATCGCGTCGATACACACTTCGTTAAGTCGAACGCTGTTTTTTTCATTGCACTGTAGTAAATGGAATGCAGTGCGTGTCGATCCGCGACCGCACTGATGCAGACATCCGCCATGTTACATGGCTAGGAGGGCAGCAAATGGCTAAGCGCAGAAAGAAAGCAGCGGCGAAGAAAAAGGGCCGGAAGAAGAGGCTTTAGACTGACGCGACTGCTTTGATCTTCGGCCACTTGTCGAGGATAGCGTCATGCGGGCCGGGTTCCGCCATGGAGTGACGAGCGCAATGCGGTCGGTCCGCGGCGCCCCGGTTCCGATGACGACAGAGGGCGTCGGCGAGATTTCGAGTCTCGCCGACGCCCTCGGGACGTTTGGATGACAGCAGTTTTGTACGCGCTTGCGCGCGCTCAGCCGGCGTCTTTGAGGCGCTTGTTGCACGCGCTCCAGTATTTCGGCCATTTCATTCCCTTCTCAATTTTGCCGGCGGCCTTGGCTTCTGTCGGCGGCGCATTTCTTCAGCCGTTCGCGCGGCGAGTTGCCCGGGCGTCGGCGGCTTCTTCGTCTTGGCTTATTTCTTCTCGGGCGCGATCGGCTGCTTAGTAGTCGCGGTCTGCGCCAGCGCGGCCATTGGTGCTGCGATCAGGCCGGCCGCCAGCGGGGCGGCGACGATGGTTTTGTGCATGAAATCCCCCGATTTGGTTTTGCAGGCCCTAGCGTGCAACCTGCGCGGCAGAGTAACTATCGGAGGTTGTATTCGTTCAGGAGTTGCGGTTTGGCGGTGCCGGCTCTACGTCAGATGACAATTTTCCAAGGCTTTTTGGGCAGGGAGCGTTCCAATGGCGCGTGTCGAAGGCCGCGAGATCAAAGCCGGCGGGCAAAGCGAAGTCGAAGGTCAAGATTTCAACTAAGAAGGCCAAGCCGATCGAGCTTTATTACTGGCCGACGCCAAACGGCTTCAAGATTTCGATCATGTTGGAAGAGTGCGGGCTGCCCTACACTATGATCCCGGTGAATATTTCCAAAGGCGAGCAGTTCAAGCCGGACTTCTTGAAAATTTCTCCGAACAATCGCATGCCGGCGATCGTCGATCCGGATGGCCCGGGCGGGCGGCCGATCTCGATCTTCGAGTCCGGCGCCATCCTGCAATATCTCGGGCGCAAGACCGGCAAATTCTATCCCAAGGACGAGCGCGCGCGCGTCGAGGTCGAGCAATGGCTGTTCTGGCAGATGGGCGGCATCGGGCCGATGGCGGGGCAGGTGCATCACTTCAAGAATTATGCGCTGGAGACGCTGATCTACGCGATCAACCGCTACGTCAACGAAGTAAACCGGCTTTACGGCGTGATGAACCTGCGGCTCAAGGATCGGACATTCATCGCCGGCAAATATTCCATCGCCGACATGGCGATCGTCGGCTGGGCCAATGGCTGGGAGCGGCAGGGGCAGGACATCAATGAGTTTCCGCACTTCAAACGCTGGCTCGAGACCATGAAGGCGCGTCCGGCGGTTACGCGCGGCATGTCGCTCGGCTTGGAGTTGCGCCAGGGCATCGACATGAAGGATCCGAAAGTGCAGGCGGTGCTGTTCGGGCAACGCGCGCGCAGCGCTTAACGAGACTGGCGCCGCGCATTTCGCGTGGGTGGTTAGCTGCCGCTTACCCAACGCGGTTAGCGGTTCCTCAACCGCCCAGCGACATGGCACATTTAGCCCGATAATACGGGGCTTTTTTAAATGCGCGCGCAGTGAAGTGCGCCGCGCATTCACATTCGATTCATCGCAACGCTTAAACAGTCATTCAAATTTTCTCTCTTAGATCGCGCTGTTCGGACGAACAAGTTTTCGTTCGACAACACGGACGACGTGACCGGCCGCGGGGGGCGGCCGGTTGCGATCATGGGGAGGCCAAAATGGCTATCGAAATTGCGGCGACTTATGCCGTCGAGCCTAAAGACGCGGACAGCTGCTTCGCGCTCGGGATGAATTATTCGGCCGGCGCGGGCGTCGCGGTCGATCTGATCGAGGCGCACAAGTGGTTCAACATCGCGGCCATGCGCGGCCACGCCGACGCCGCGCGGCTGCGCCGCGAAATCGCCGAACAGATGGCCGACGCCGAGATCGGGCAGGCCCAGCGCGCCGCGCGCGATTGGCTCAAGAGCCATCCGCAAGCGCGGGTGCGCGCGCCAGCCATCCGCGCCGCCGCTTGATCGGCTAGGCCGCGACGAAACGTGCCAACTCCGCCCGCAGCTTCGCAATCACGCTTGGCCAATCAGTAAGGGCGAGCTGACGGAACAGCCGCGCCTGCGGATACCAGGGACTGTGCTCGAAGTTTTTTGTTTGCGCGTGATCTTTTCTGAAAACCGGTTCGCACTTTTCGGGATCACGCGCGGGCGTCCAGCGCCAGTCCGGCGCGAAGGGCAGCATCACCCAGACCGGCCGCGCAAGCGCGCCAGCAAGATGGGCCACCGACGTATCGACTGAAATCGTGAGATCGGCGAGCGCGGTGACCGCCGCGGTGTCGGCCATGTCGGTGAGTTCGCCGCCGAGATGCCTGACGTTGGTGTGGCGCGCCAAACGCTCGGCGTCGTTGTCGCGCAGTTCGCGCTGGATGCTCAGAAAGGAAACGCCGTCGAGCGCCAGTAGCGGTTCGAGTAGCGCAAGATCGATCGAACGGTTGCGGTCGTTGGCGTGGCTAACATTGCCGCCCCAGGCCAATGCCACGCGTTTGCCCGGCAGCGCCGCGATGCGCGTGCGCCATTGAGCGAGGCGGGTCTCGTCCGCGCGCAGATAGGGGATGTCGGCGGGAATGCTTGTCGGCTCGGTCTTGAGCGCCAGCGGTAGGCTGCCGAGCGGACAATGCACGTCATAGGCGGGAAGCTGATCGCCGCGCGCGTGGCAGGAGGCGACGCCTGCGAGGCCAGCAAGCAAATTTTTCAATTCGGGCTGGACTTCGAGGACGACGGTCGCGCCGGCGCGCGCCAAAAGTGGCGCGTAGCGCACGAACTGGATGGCGTCGCCCAGGCCCTGTTCGGCATGCAGCAAGATCGTTTTGTGGGCGAGCGGGTATTCGCCGAGCCAGAGCGGTTTGCCGTAGCCGCGGCGCGTGTCGGTCATGCCGGTGCGCTTCCAGCGCCATTCGTATTGCTCGAAGCCGCGGCGCAGGTCGCCGAGCGCGAGTAGGCTCAGCGCCCGATTGAAGTGGGCGTCGGCATAATCCTTTTGCAGCTCAATCGCTTTGTCGAAACTGCCGGCCGCGTCGGCGTGCCGGTTGAGCGCTTGCAGCGCGCGGCCGCGGTTATTCCAGGCCTTCACGTGATTGGGGGCGGCGGCAAGCGCGTGATCGAAGGCGGCGAGGGCCTCGTCGTAGCGGCCGAGATCGGACAGCGCGTTGCCGCGATTGTAGAGCGCCGCCGGATGACCCGGCATTAGCGCCAGGGCGGCGTCGAAATCGGCGAGTGCCTGTTCGCCACGGCCGAGGTTCGCGAGCGCGGTGCCGTGATTGAGCCTGGCGTCACCGTGGCGCGGATTGCGTGCCAGCACCTGATCGAAGCAGGCGAGCGCATCTTGCGGGCGCCCGAGCGTGAGCAGCGCGTTGCCGCGTTCATGTAGGGCGTTCACATCGCCCGGCCGCAACGCCAACGCCTTGTCGAGGCAATCGAGCGTCTCGGCGTCGCGCTTGAGTGCGTGCAGGACATTGGCGAGATTCATAAAGACGTCAGGCGCTTTGGCATTGAGCTTGAGCGCGGCCGACATCAGCCGATAGGCCTCGCCCATCTGGCCGCCTTGCGCTTTCGCCAGCCCGAGCAGATGCAGCGCGTCGAAATGCTCCGGCGCCGCCTTTAACACGCGCGCGTACAGCTTCTCAGCCTCGCGCAGCCGTCCTTGCCGGTGCAGGGCGACGGCGGCCTGCATCGTTTGCGGCAGGTTGAAACGGGGAGGTTGAGCCATGCGCGCGATATGGCCCCGGTTCATTCCGGCGCGCAAGCAATATCGGGCGTGCCCGCTGCGGAGTATGCAAACACATCTGACGCGCTTAGTCGTCATAGCGATGTTTGCGAACGCGTTTGGCGGGCTTCTCGGCACGGCCGGTGTAGAACAAGTTGGGTTCGCAGAATCCGCTTATGCCGGAGACAGTCGCCCGGCACTGTTCGAGCGTGGCGAAGCCGCAATTGCGGCCGCCGCCGCCTCTGCCGCCGCTATATTGCGCGCACCATGGGTAGGGCTCAGCCTGGCCGACTGACGGCGTGAGGACGTCCAGTGCCGCAAGCGCGGCCAGGGCTAAGAGAACAGAATCAAATCTGCGCGTCGAATGTCTCCCGATCATGCATTAGCATGCAAAATGTTTAATCAGCCTCAATCGTTTCGGCGCGCCGGCCTGGCGGGTCGTTCTGTGGCGCCTTTGTAGAACAAGTTTGGTTCACAAAAGCCGCCCATTCCGCGGATCGTTTCCATGCATTGTTCGCGGCTCACGAAGCCGCAATTTCGGCCGCCGCCATCCTCGTCGCCATATTGCGCGCACCAGGGATATTCGATCGCCGCGGCGGGCGAGGCGAGTGCCAACGTTGCCAGTGCCGTAAGCGCGGTCAGGGGAATCGGACCCGACCATATTCTGCGCATCGAATGTCTCCCGGTTTTGCGTCTGCGCACATCGAAATCGCTTGGCCTCCGTTTCAGCCGCTGTGATTCTTGCGCCGGCGCGCACGCTGCACGGGCTGTTCAGCGGGGCCGTTGTAAAACAAGTTCGGCTCGCAAAAGCCGCCAATTCCGCTGACCGTCGCCATGCATTGCTCGATGGTCGAAAAGCCGCAATTTCTGCCGCCGCCGCCCATGCCGTTATACTGCGCGCACCATGGATATTCGATCGCCGCGGCGGGCGAGGCGAGGGCCGCGATGGCTGCGGTGCCCACAGCGGTAAAGAGCGCCAAATTAAAGCGGTTCATGGCTGTCGTGCCGATCGAAAACAGGTCACACTATCACACTAAGAGTACTAACCGATGGGTTGGCGCTTTAGTTCGCGCAGCGTCAAATTTTATGCGGCGAATACAGCGCGCCGTCAGCCTTTCTGTACCCATATCTGGTACATGGCGGAGAAGGTATTGGGGTATTGGGTTTCGACCGCGTGCCATTTATCGAGGTCGGTCATTGACCAGCCATTGGCGGCGAACAGATCGCGAAAATGCTGCAAGGCGGGCGGCGTGAACTCGAAACCGACGAAACGCAACGCGTTGGCGGCGATGAAGTCGCGGATAGCTGGAATCGTCAGCCGGATTTCCTGGACGTGGAACAAGAGATCGCGGCATTCGCTAATGCTGTAGAAATCGTCGAAGCGCGCCAGAGACGCGAGCGGCGTCTGCAACAGGCCCTGCCGGCAACGGCGGATTTCTTCCGGGCTCGAGCCTAGTCCGCGCTCGGCGATGACGGCGCGCGCTGCCACCATCTCGCGGCGTCCGAGCTCGCTGTAGAAGCCGAGATGCATGAATCCGTGCGGCCGCAGCAGCGGGAGCAGCGCGCGCCAGCCGGCGAACGGATCGGCCATGTGGTGGAGCACGCCGCTGCTATCGATCACGTCGAAGGTGCGCCCGATCGACGACAGCTTCAGGATATCGGCCTGCGCGTATTCGATGCGCTCGTTGAGCGGCGTGGGCGTATTGCGCTTAGCGTAGCATAGACTGCTGAGGCTCAGATCAATCGCCAACACGCGGGCACCGAGATATTTCTGCGCGATGCCGGTCGCGTGCCAGCCGGTGCCGCAGCCGGCCACCAGATAGTCGAGGTCGGCGGTCTTGCCGAGCGCGGTGAACGGCGCGGTTGGGAACATATCGCGCAGGAATTGGTCGATGGTGACCGGTTCGACACCGCCGCCGACACGAACCCAGCGCGGATAGGGATTCTCCTCGTATTGTCGCTGAACGCGTAGCGAGACATCATCGTCGATGGCGGTCAGGCGCGGAATCGTGGCGCGCAGCGCAAGCTCCTGCTGCGGCTCGCGCACCTGTTGGGTCAGCACATCGGCGAGCGGGCCCGGCCAAGCGCGGTCGAGCAGCGCGGCGGCGCCCGGCAGCGCATGCAGCGGCAGATACATGGCGAGCGCTGCCAAGACCATCGGAGCCACGGCGGCATCGGAAGCGGTGGCGTCGGCGAGCCGTGCCTTCAGTGCGGCGACGCCGGCATCTTCGTCCGGCGTGGTGGCGAACACGTATTCGTTGATGAAGCACTGCCGCGCGATAGCGCAGCAAAACGTCAATTCGCTGATGGTGCCCGCCGGCGCATCAAGTGCGACGCGCAGCAAGTGAGCGCGCAGCCCGGTGATCGCGCGCTCAAGCGCAAGGTCGCGGACCACGGTCGATTGCAGAATGCAGGTGAGCATGGGATCGGCGGCGAGCCCGTCGAGGCTTGCACCGTCGAGCAGTTGCGCCAGCGGTAGTCGCGCCGGCCAGGCCTGCATCGCCAGGCCCATCGCCTGCGCGATCGCCGGATTGACCGCGGTTAGCGTCGCACAGACGCCGGCGAAGGAACTGAATAGTTGCGGCAGCAGCGTGAGCGCCCTCGCGAAGCACGCGGAAGCTTCGGCGCGATTGCTTTGCGCCAGCAATACGACGCCGAGATTGTTGTTGGCCTCGGCGTGATCGGGTTTGAGCAGCAGCAGGCGCTTGTAGGCGCGCGCGGCGTCGGCATGCTTGTTCTCGCGCTGGAGGCGAACTGCTTCGGCGAACAACTCGTTAACCGGACTGGCGCGATGGCCGGGCATTGGGTTCTGCTTGGGCGCGGCACGGCGCTGTTTTCGATTCATCCGCTGGGGTCCACGAGCTGGGCGGGCGTCGGTTGAGGTTCCGGCTTTTCAAGTGCAGTTTTGGCGTCTGGATTGCAAGGTTGGGTTTGACGCGGAAATGCCGAAAGCATAAGCCTTGCCGCACGCGGAGCTGTGGCCGAGTGGCTGAAGGCGGCGGTTTGCTAAACCGTTATACGCTCCAAAGGCGTATCGAGGGTTCGAATCCCTCCGGCTCCGCCAGCCTGTTTCGCGCTGATGCGCTTTGCAGGAATTCCGCCGGTAACGCCTTGAAAACACTAGGTCAGGCCCGTCAGCGAACGGGCCGCCCCGTCATAGTTCCCTGACCCACCCCCGTTAGGCCAGGCCCAAGGGGAGTCCGGGAATGTATCTCGAGGCGGCGCGAGAGGCGTTGCCGACGATGACCGCGCTATCGCGAGCCATGAGCGCGCATCCTCATTTCGGGATAACAATGTGATCTGGCGCCAAACCAGCCTGATAGCGCTGGTAGATAGCTGTGTAAGCCGCTTCGATATATTTGGTGAAATGCTTAGTATCGAACAGAGGGGAAGTGACACGATTTTCCCCTAGTTTGCGTTTCATAGCCCCCAATTTTTCTGGCTGCGTTGCAAGATCAATCGCCATCCGCTCATAGGCTTCCGGCGTTGTCGTTATAAGTTCCGGCAAATGGATTGCAGTCAGCAAACTCGCAGCCACTCTGCCCGCGAAAGTTTCTCCGAGAAGGGTCAATACGGGCAACCCCATCCATAAGGCATCGCTGGCAGTCGTATGTGCGTTATAGGGGAGAGTGTCCAGAAACAAGTCAGCGAGCCGAAGTCTCGCAAAGTGGTCGGGTTGCGGCAGGCTATGTGCAAAAATCAAACGCTCGGAATTGACATCTCTCGCCTCAGCCTCTTTTCTCAAATTATTTATTGCCGTTGCATTATCTATGAGGAGCCACAATACGCTGCCGTCGACTTGCTTGAGGGTCCGCATCCAACAGTCAAAAACGTGAGGCAATATTTTATAAGCGTTATTGAAACAACAGAACACAAAGCCCGTTGCAGGCAATCCTAACTCGGCACGCGTGAACGTTCTGTCAGCGACGGAACGTTTGGCCTCATTAATTTGATAGCTGGTCGGATAATAGCTGTCAGGCAGCGAAATGACCTTTTCAGAGTAACTGTGAAACTGAACTTCCGGAACAACAATTCGATCGGCAAGAATGTAATTGATGTAGTCTGCGCCCATCGTCCCCGGATAGCCGAGATAGCTGACTTGAATCGGAGCGGGACGCTTAGCGAAAATGCCTGTCCGTGCCATCGCTGTGAAACCCATCAAATCGATTAAAATATCGACCTCTAACTCTGAAATCAGACCGGCAATCTGATCATCGCTATACGCTGCAACATCGATAAAACGTTCGAGCGCCGTCTCCAATCGTTTGCGAATTTCGGAGTTGTCGTCCGGGCCCAACGATATGGCCGCTGTCTCGAAGCGCGACCGATCATGGCACTCAAACAATCCTGCCAATAGGTAAGACATTGGCTGATGACGAAAGTCAGCGGAAACATAAGCGACCCGAATTCTATCGTGATTAAAGCGCTCGCCCTGCCAAATTGGTTTTTCGGAAGCGGGGAACCTATCACCGATCCACAATTTAGCGCATTGCAGCTGGTCATCGGGCGATGAAGACGTGGCGAGAAACGGGAATGGTGTCGCATTCGCATTGCCGTTCCGAACCGACAAATCTAGGTGCGCGCGCTCGGCATCAAAAGATTCCCAATCGCAAAGATGCATTTTGGTATGGAGGCGAAGACCTTCCAAGCCAATTAAGCTAGGTTCAAGTGAGGAAGCCTTGTCATAAGCGTCAAACGCTTCGTCATAGCGCTTGAGTCTGAAAAAGACATTGCCCCGACCGAGCCAGGCCTCCGCAAAGTCGGACTTTAGGGCCAGTGCCTTGTCATAAGCGCCGAAGGCCTCGTCGTTGCGCTTAAGCTCGTAGAAAACATTGCCGCGGCCAAGCCAAGCGTCAGCAAGGTCAGGCTTTAGCGCAAGTGTCTTGTCATACGCAGCGAAGGCTTCATCGTAGCGCCCGAGTTCAAAGAAAACATTGCCGCGACCAAGCCAAGCTCCAGCAAGGCCGGGCTCTTGGGCAAGCGCCTTGTCGTACGCGCCAAATGCTTCATCACGGCGTTTGATTTTGTTGAAAACATTGCCACGACCAAGCCACGCCTCGGCAAGATCGGGCTTTAGCGATAGTGCTTTGTCATAAGCGCCTGACGCTTTATCGTAGTTTTTGAGGTCGAAGAAAACATTGGCACGGCCAAGCCACGCCTCTGCAAGGTCAGGCTTTAGCGCAAGCGCTTTGTCGTAGGCGCCAAACGCTTCGTCGTGACGCTTGAGTTTGAATAAACCGTCGCCAAGATTACTCCACGCCTCCATATCTTGCGGATCAAGAATGGTCGCTTGTCGGTAGCTGGCAACAGCTTCTTCGTCGCGCCCCAATTCTTTAAGTGCCTCGCCGCGATTGTTGAAGGCTGGCGCATAGTTCGGGACCATACTCAGCAGCCGGTCGAAGATGACCAAAGCTTCAGCAAATCGCTTAAGAAGAAGAAGGGTCGCCCCTTGATTTTGCAGGGCGCTCCAATGCCCTGCATTAATCGAGACCGCTTGCTGATAGCAAAGCAGCGCCTCGTCGTGCTGACCCAATTGCGTCAACACCTTTCCTTTGTCCGCTAGAACATCGGCGTTGTGTGGACTTATCTTCAATGCGCGATCGAAGAGCCGTAACGCATCCTTGGTATTTTTCCGCTGTGCCTCGATCACGCCGGAAAGATGCAGCGCGACGATATTTTTTTTGTCTTTGTCAATGACGATCGCGCACAAACAATTCGCTTCAAAATAGTTGCCGGCCTGAAACGCTGAAATTGCCTGCTTAAGTAATTGGGCGACGCTGGTATCGCCGGATAATTTGCTTGTGCGAGGATCTTTTTGCATTGCTGTATTTCATCGATACGCCACGTTCCGCGCAATAGCGAAGCGATCAGCCCGATGGGGAGCATGGCATCGCCCGCGAGACCCTCGTGCTTCGCACTAAATCCGAATTCGCTTGTCCGCGAATTGAGGGGATGTGTGTTCTCGCTCTCGGTGGTGGCCGCGCAAATAATTCTTCAGGCAGATTCTCTTGTGGATGAGTTCGTGAATCGCTCGCGGTCTTACGATTCGCGGGTGTCGACGGATGCGAAAGTGATTCGATTTCGGTCGCAAGAATGACCGTCCGGACGGTTCTGGCGAACCGCAATCGGGCTTCAGTCCCGCCGAAGGGAGGCAAAAGCCATTCGAGCCAAATGCCTCTAAAATGAGCTTTTCCGTGGGATCGAGGGATAAAAGGCGCCAAAACTCGATGATTTCGTCAGGGGGCGGCGTCCTGAGACGGGGGATGCTATTGTCGAACAAATCGTCGGCTATCGCGGAAATTTCATGTAACACATTGAATGTGAACGAAAATCATGGGTTGGGCCGATGGCTCGCGTGCCGGCTATAAAATTTGCGTGTTTTTTACGCAACAGTCGTTTGAAAAGCGTCTTCGGGAGCTGTGGGAACGACGCTTCTCCATTGCGCCTTGGGCTTCATTCGATAATGTCTGAGGTGCGACGGAGGGGGGGCATCCCCGTGTCGCGCTTTCCGGGGTGACGGATCTCACCGCGTGGCAAGCCCAGGTTTGATAGTCCGAGTTGGGTTGATCGCGCGATGCGAAAAGTTTCTCCGGGCAGCGGGGAGCAAGGGGAAGTTCCATCGGTGCCTGTCGCACTGGACGGATACAGAACCCTCTCAATAAACAACGTTTGGAGGTTCAAGATGAAGATGGTGAAAAGCCTTCTCCTCGGCTCCGCAGCGGGAATCGTTGCGATCGCTGGGGCGCAGGCCGCCGATCTTCCCGTTAAGGCCAAACCGGTCCAGTACGTGAAGATTTGCAGTCTGTATGGCGCGGGGTTCTATTACGTTCCAGGCACCGATATGTGCTTGAAAATTGGCGGCTGGGTTCGTCAGCAAATTTCGTGGAACGCGAACGGCAGTTCGTCAACCACCGGTCCGATGATCCAAAACACGCAAACCCGTCAGACGACTGACTGGGCCACCCGTACCCGCGGCTACATCACCGCGGATGCGCGTAACCAGACCGAATACGGCACGGTCCGCAGCTACATCGCGGTCGGCCTCTCGTCAGGCGGCGCTAATGGCTCCGGCGCTGACTTGGCGGCCGGCTCCGCGCCGGGCTTCAGCGCCAACCGCGCGTTCATCCAGTTCGCTGGGTTCACGTTCGGTCTGTCGCAGTCGTTCTTTGACATCTACTCTGGACCGGCGACGTCGTACTTCGGCGGCTCGATCGTTCCGTCGAGCGACACCGGCGACGCTGGCAAGGTGGTGACGGCCTATACCGCGCAGTTCGGTAATGGCCTCTCGGCCTCGCTCTCGCTTGAAGGTCAGCGCAACACCGACGTCGTCGGACCGTCGAGCGCTTATTCGACGCTTTTGGCTCCAACCTCGGTGCAAGAAGGTGCGAAGTGGCCTGACGTCGTGGCCAACTTCCGCGTCGACCAGGCTTGGGGCTCCGCGCAGATCATGGGCGCTATCCATGATGTCAGCGGTCAGTATTACAATACTGGCGCCGGCATCCCATGTCCTGGCGAGCAACCTGACCTGCGACGGCAATCCCTCCAATAAGATCGGCTGGGCTCTCGGCGTCGGCGGCAAGTTTAATACGCCGATGACCGGCGTTGGTGACTACTTCCAGTTCCAGGTCAACTACGCGCAAGGCGCCAGCGGCTACCCGAACGCTTCCGCTCTCATGTACTCGATTTACAACGGCGGCGCGGGCGGCAGTTACGGCTTCGGCATCATGAGCGACAGCGTCTATGCTCAAGGTGGCGACCTCAACCTGACCACCTCGTGGGGCGTCAACGCCGCCTTCGAGCATCACTGGAGCCCGCACTGGCAGACGTCGGTCTATGGTGCCTACGTAGCCACGAACTACAACGACGCCGCCAACGCCCAACTCTGCTTGGGAGAGTCGTCCGCGACCATGCTGGGCGCTGCGATGACTGTTGCTAATGGCTGCAACAACAACTGGGCGGTGTGGGACATTGGCTCCCGGACGCAATGGAACATCGACAGCCAGACCTATATTGGTGTCGACGTTGTGTACACGACCCTCAAGTCTGCGTCGAACGGGGTGGCCGTAAACGTAGCCGCTGCTGGCAACCAGCCGCAGGCGCTGCGCTCGCTCAGCGATCAGAGCGCGTTCATCGGTCAGTTCCGCGTGCATCGTAACTTCTATCCCTGATCGTCTGATCAAGGTGAAGTTCGCTTGAACCTCAAGCCCCCGGCGGGAAACTGCCGGGGGTTTTCTTTTGTAGTGGTGCTTTTCGCAGACGACGATCAATGCCCACAGCGCGCGGCAAAATCCGCGATGCGCGCGATCACATCGGCTTCCGCCAACAGCGGCGCATGACCCTGATCGGGCACCTCGATCGTCTCCAGTGTGGGGCGGCGTGCCCGCATCGCTTCGACCGTGGCGGGCGACAGGATGTCCGAATTGGCGCCGCGGATCACCATCATCGGGCTGTGGCTCAGCGCGTCGAATTCCTTCCAGAGCGGCGGAAAGGGCTTATCGAAGTCGACGCCTTCCAATGTCTTGGCGAGATTGACGTCATAGGTCGGCACCAGGGCGCCGTTTTCCTGGCGGAAGGTGCGGCGCGCGCTCGCGAGCCAATCGTCTGGCCCGAGCTTGGGAAATTGCGCGTCGAATAGGCGGCGCAGGATTTCGGCGCCTTCCTCGAAGGATCTCGGCTGCGGCAGCTTGCCGATATAGCCTTTGATCCGCATCAGCCCCTTCGGCTCGATCACCGGACCGATATCGTTGAGCATGACGCCGGCGATCGCTGTGGGCCGCACGGCGGCGAGCAGCATGACGAGGATGCCGCCGCGCGAGGTGCCGATGAAAATCGCACGCGCGGCGTCAAGCGCGGCAATGACGGCGAGGACGTCGGCGAGCTCGACCTGAAAGTTGTAATTAGCCGGATCGCGGTCGTACTCGGATTGGCCGCGGCCGCGGTAATCGAGCGCGATGACGCGGCGCGGCCGGTTTGCGTCGCCCGACAGAGCTTCGCCAAGCGCCTCGAAATCCGCCGCCGTGCGGGCCAAACCCGGCAGGCACACCACCGGCAGAGCGGGCGAGCTGCGTCGGCCATAGCAGCGCGCATGCAGCCGCAGTCCGTCGGGCGCGGAGATGAAGGCTGACGTGACGTTTTTTGCTGCGTCGGGAGCTGGCATGGCACCGCAAGGTGACCGATCAAGTGGGCAATTTCAATTCGTTGCGCCGCGCTTGAGATCGGCCTCGATCATCAGCTTGCTGCCGCCGCCGAAACGGGAGCGATAGACCTGTAGATTCTCCATGATCCGCTCGACGTAATTGCGGGTCTCGGAGATCGGGATGCGCTCGACCCAATCGACTGGATCGATTTTCGGGTCGCGCGGATCGCCATAGGCGGCGATCCACTGCCGCACGCGGCCACGCCCCGCATTGTAGCCGGCGAAGGTGAGGATATAGGACCCGTTATAACCGGTGAGCAGGTTGGAGAGTTCGGCCGCGCCCATCTGCATGTTGTAGACCGGGTCATTGAGCAGGCGGGCGCGGTTGTAGACCGCTTTGAACTTCTTGGCGGTATCGATCGCCGCCTCCGGCGTCACCTGCATCAGCCCCATGGCATGGGCGACCGAGACGACCTTCTGGCTGAAGTGGCTCTCCTGACGGGCGATCGAATAGGCCACCGCCGGATCAATCGGCGGCGCGATAGGCGTGTAGGACGGTAGCCCGACGGTCGGATAGGCGTAATATTCGAGCGGCAGTCCGCGCCCATAGGCGCCTTCGCCGAGCAACAGCATGGCGCGCCCGTCGCCGTGCTTGCCGGCGAGCTCCGCGAGCGCAGAGAGGCCCCCGACATCGGTGCCGCTTTCGCCGAGCTCCGCATAAATTGACGCCAGCATATCGCGCTCGTTGAGGACGTATAGGATTTCGGCCGCGCGCATGATCTCGAGATTGCGCATCTCGCCGTGCTTGGCCGACGTGAACGAGGGCGGGCCGCGCAGGCCGAGATCGGCGAGCCCCAGCCGTGCCCGGGCAATCTGACCGTAATAGGTCGCGGTATATTGCGCCGCCGTTTCGTAATAGGCCTTGGCCTGCGGGCGCTGGCCCATGGCCTCGGCGGCGCGGCCTTGCCAATAGCCGGCGCGCGACAGCGCGTAGGGGCTGACGGTGTCCTCGCTGATATGCGCGAAATGGGCGGCGGCGGTCTTCGGGTCGTGCAGGAAGCGCAGCGCGATCCAGCCGGCGGTGAAATAATGGTCGACGCGGAAAAAGCCGGGCGGCGGCGGGGCGGCGTCGCGCGCGACGAGATAAGCGGTGCGCGGATCGCCATCGTCGAGCAGCTTGCGCACCAGGATGCGTCGCTCCTGCCACCACCGATTGAGATCGACCAGCGCGGCCGGGTCCTGCGCCACGGTGAGGATCAGCTTGCCGGCTTCCTCCGGCTTATTATTATTGCGTAGCCATTGCACTCGCGAGAAAATGTAACCGGGATCGTTGCGCGCCGAGGTCGGTACCGCGTCGAGCAGCGCTTTGGCGTTGTTGAGCCGCTTAATCACCGCGGCGCGCGCGCGGCCGATCGCCAGCTCGTCGCCGCCGAGCCGGTTGGCGGCGCGCATGCCGGCTTCGACGTCGTCGGCGTAGAAGCGCTGGTCCATGCGCACCTTGTGGTCGGCGCGGGTGAGCAAGCTGCCGAACATCGCGAGTACCTTGCTCTCGGCGTCAGCGCTGCAATCCTCGTAGCGCCAGGCATAGCGCACTAGCGCTGCAGCGCCCTCGCGGTCGCCTTTCGCGAGCAGAATGCGCGCCAATATGTAGCGGCCTTTGGCGGTGCGAGGCTTATGTTTTTCGAAAAAGGCGAGCACAGTGGCGTCACTAACGCCATCATTCCACAGCGCGTTCTCGGCGCGGCGGCGGAACAGCGACGCATGCGGCCAGCTCGGATTGGCGGTTACGAAAGCGGCGTAGCGCTCGAAGCTCGGCTTGGTGTTGTCGCTGCGCAGGATTGCCCATTCGGCGAGCTTGCGCGCCGCCGGATTACTGATGCTCTTTTCCGCGGCATCGGCATCGGCTTCCCGGCCCTTGCGGGTAGCCTCGATCACTTGTTTCACCGCCGCGATATCCGCCGGCGAGGCAGGGGCGGACGGTGCAGGCTCAAAACGGCCGGACAGCGCCTGCGGCACTGGAGTGAACATGGCCGGGATAACGGTCAAAGGCGCGCGCACGGCCAAAGTTCCGTGCGTGAAGGCGCCGGCGGCGGGCAGCGGGCGTTTGCGCGGAAGCGGGACATGCCGGACCACCCGCACGGCTGGATGTTTGACCGCATGGATTGTAGGCTTTGGCTGGGCAGCGACTGCCGGCTTGGGCGGGACATCGGGACTTTTCTTGGGCGCGGCCATGGCTGACTGCGCGCCGATTGCGCCAGCCGCCGCTAACGCCAGGGCAAGCCCCGCACGGTTCCGGTTAATCGCGTCCATTCAAACCCTTGCCCGGCCATCTTCGGGTTCAGGGGCGCCGACTCAGGCGGCGACCCGGCGTCTCCCAATCCCATTAGGCCAATATCAGCGTCAAAAGGATAGCCAAAATCCCGATAGATTGAGGCTAGTCTGCAAGCCAGGCAAAAGCTGGGCGGAGCTCAATTTATCAAGCCAATTCATGGAGCTATTTGACTGGAGGGCTTTTATCGGGGGCGCCGACCCGATATCTATGGGGCTTCCGGCCCTGCACCCCTTGTGGAGAAGTCGTGCCATGACTGCCAAGACGAACTTCCGAGGCTCGTTCACCGCGCTGGTCACGCCGTTCAAAAACGGTGCAGTCGACGAAAAGGCGTTCCGCGAACTGGTGGATTGGCAGATAGCCGAGGGAACCAATGGTCTGGTGCCGGTCGGCACCACAGGCGAGAGCCCAACGCTCAGTCATGATGAACACAAGCAGGTCGTCGAATGGTGCGTCGATCAGGTCGACGGCCGCGTGCCGGTGGTCGCCGGCGCCGGCTCGAACTCGACCGCCGAGGCGGTCGCATTGGCGCAGCACGCCGAGAGGGCGGGCGCCGATGCGGTTCTGATCGTGACGCCCTATTACAACAAGCCGACCCAGGAAGGGCTGTACCAGCACTACAAGGCGATCAACGATGCCATCGGCGTTCCGATTATCATCTACAACATTCCCGGCCGCTCGATCGTCGATATGTCGGTCGACACCATGAAGCGGCTGTTCGAGTGCAAGAACATTGCCGGCGTCAAGGATGCGACCGCCAACATGTCGCGGGTATCGCAACAGCGCGCGGCCATGGGGGAGGATTTCAATCAGATGTCCGGCGAGGACATCACAGCGCTCGGCTTCATGGCGCACGGCGGCCATGGCTGCATCTCAGTGACCTCGAACGTGGCGCCGCGGCTGTGCGCCGAATTCCAGAGCGCGTGTCTGAAGGGCGACTTTAAGACCGCGCTCAAGCTGCAGGACAAGCTCGCGCCGTTGCACATCAATCTGTTCGTCGAAACGAGCCCGGCTCCGATCAAATATGCGATGTCGCTGATTGGCAAATGCGCCAATACGGTGCGGTTGCCGATGGTGCCGGCGAGCGAAAAGGCGCAAATCGCGGTGCGCGAAGCCATGGTGCACACTGGGTTGATCAATTAGCGCATGATCCCGAAAAATGGGAGTTGATTTTCGGACAAATTCAAGCGCAGGGAACATTGATCCATGCTCGAAGAATTCAAGAAATTCGCACTGCGCGGCAATGTGGTCGATCTGGCCGTTGGCGTGATCATCGGCGCCGCGTTCGGCGCCATCGTGAACTCGCTGGTCGGTGACGTCATCATGCCGGTGGTCGGCGCGCTCACCGGCGGCCTCGACTTTTCCAACTACTTCATCCCGCTCTCCTCCAAGGTCACCGCAGCCACGCTGGTCGAAGCTAAAAAGCAAGGTGCGGTGTTGGCTTGGGGGAATTTTCTCACCATCGTCATTAACTTCATTATCATCGCCTTCGTGCTGTTCCTGGCGATCCGGGCCATCGGCCGCATCGTGGCCAAGGAAGCCGAGAAGGCGCCCGCCGTGTCCAAGCAAGAGCAGCTGCTCACCGAAATCCGCGATCTGCTGAAGTCGCGCTAACCTTATTTGATCTCGACCAACCCCACTTGATTGGCCAGGCTGTTGGCCGTCACCGGATTGCCGTCGCGCGTGACATCCATGTTGCGTACGATGTCGCCGCCGCCGGGGATTGCCCAGCTCTGGAATTTTTCCGCCTTGGGATCGAAGCGCACGATGGTATTCGGCTTGGCGAACGATTCGGTGTACCAGAGCGCGCCCCGCGTGAAGACGATGCCGTAGGGCTCCGATTTAGGCCCACTAGGCGATGGCCACTCGCTGACTTTTCCGGTGGCCGGGTCGAGGCGGCCGAGGAAGCCGCGCGCGAAATCCGTGTACCAGATTATATCGTCTGGCGAGATCGCGATGCGCCGCGGGCGCGCGCCGGGGTCGGGCAGGACGTATTCCTTGATTGCCATGGTCTTGCGGTCAATAGAGGCGACTTTGTTGGCGCCGAACTCGACAAAGTACACGACGCTTTTCGAATTCACCGCCATCCCGTAGGGCCGCGACTTCGGCGTCGGCGAGGTGACGAGCTTCACTTCGCCCGTCTTGGGATCGAGACGGCCGACCATGTTGGCCTGCTGCACCGAGAACCACAGCATGCCGTCGTGATCGAACACCAAAGTGTGCGGGTCTTTGGCCTGCGGGCTCGGCAATTTGTATTCGGTCGTCAGTCCAGTTTTCGGGTCGAGCTTGCCGATGAGGCCGGCGACGTTGCCGGTGAACCAGATATTGCCGGCCTTGTCCTCTTTGAGGCCATGCGGGCCGCTATGCGGCGTCTTCAGGCTGTATTCCCTGATGGCGCCGGTCTTGGGATCGATCCGTCCGAGCTTGTTGGAAAGCTGACCGGCCCACCAGATCGCGCCATCCTTGGTCGCCAGCGGGTCATGCGGGCGTGAGCCGATGGTGGGGACGTCCCAGAGCTTGATGCTGGCCTGAACCGGGCCGGCAATCACAACCGCCGGCGGACGTGGCTTCTCGGGGAAGTTCTTCATCAGGTAGGTGGTGACCGTCGGCCAATCCTCCGGCGCGATTGGGGCACCCATGTTCTGCATCATGTGCTGGAGCATGTTCCAGCCGGCCGGCGAGTAGCCGGCGCGAATGCGATTAATGTCATGGCAGCCGCCACAGGTGGCGACGACGATGTCCTTTCCCGGACCATCGGGGAAATTCTGCGTGGCAGCCTGGCTCCAGGCGGCCGATGCGCAGCACAACAGTACGGCGGCTAAAAAGGGCGGAATAGGCCTGTTCGACATGCGAAGCCTCCCTGAGATGCGCTTCTCGGGCCCGGGCGCGTCTTCGGCAACGATCTTGTCGGTCGGCTGGACGGACCGTCAAGGCATGCGAGGCGGTTGCAACACATTTTTGGGGCGCCTGGCTGCGGTTGACCGGAGCGCCCGCATTTGATCGATTGCCGCCATGACTGCAAAACCCGAGCGCCGCTTCAAGGTTGTCGCCGATAACCGCAAGGCCCGCTTCAACTACGAGATCGGCGAGGTCTACGAGGCCGGCATTGCGCTCACCGGCAGCGAGGTAAAATCGCTGCGTGCTGGCAAGGCCACGATCGCCGAATCTTATGCCGACGCGCGTGGCGGCGAGATCTGGCTGATTAATTCCAATATTCCGGAATATCTGCAGGCGGCGCGCTTCAATCATCTGCCCAAGCGGCCGCGCAAACTGCTGCTGCATGCGCGCCAGATCAACAAGCTCGCCGGCGCGGTCGAGCGCGAAGGCATGACCATCGTCCCACTCAAGATTTATTTCAACGAGAAGGGGCGGGCGAAAATCGAAATCGCGCTGGCGCGCGGCAAGAAGCTGCATGACAAGCGCGAGACGCTCAAGAAACGCTCCTGGGAGCGCGAGCGCGGCCGGCTGATGCGGCAAAAAGGTTAGTCGCCATGACGCGCCGCATCGGCATGCTGATTTTCCCGCGCCTGACCCAGCTCGACATGACCGGGCCTTACGAAGTGCTGGCGCGGCTGCGGAACACCACGGTCGACCTGGTCTCTCGCACGCGCGATCCCGTGACGACCGACCGCGGCATGCAAATAGTGCCGACGGTTACTTATTCGGATTGCCCGCCGCTTGACGTGGTGATGGTGCCGGGCGGGCCGGGCCAGCAGGACTTGATGGAAGACGAGGCGACGCTGGAATTCCTGCGCAAGCAGGCGGCGTCGGCGAAATACGTGACGTCGGTGTGCACCGGCTCGCTGGTGCTGGGCGCGGCCGGTCTGCTCAAGGGCAAGCGCGCTACCAGCCATTGGGCGGCGGTCGATCATTTGGCGCTGCTTGGCGCCATTCCGGTGCGCGAAAAGGTGGTGGTGGACGGCCATATCGTCACCGGGGCCGGCGTCACCTCCGGCATCGATTTCGCGCTCACGCTCGCCACCATTCTCGAGGGCGAGCAGACCGCGCGCGAAATCCAGTTGCAGATCGAATATGACCCAGACCCGCCATACAATTCCGGCTCGCCGAACACGGCAGCGCCTGCAATAGTCGAAGCGGTGAAGGCGCGTCTCGCTAGGCTGAACGAGGAAAGGCGGGTGGTTGCGGCGCGGGTAGGGCGTAAGCTCGGAGTCTAAACCATGGCGGTACCGACTAAACTCGATCACTGCGTCATTCATGTCTCCGACTGGGAGCGCTCGAACCAATTTTATATGCAGGTGATGGGCGCCGAACTGGTGGCGCGGCCGGTGGGCTTTGCCTATCGCTTCGGCGACAAGCAGCTCAACGTCCACGGGCCGGGCGTCAAGCCGGCGGAACTGGCGCGGCTGCCGGTGCAGCCGGGCAATTCCGATCTCTGCTTCGAATGGCACGGGCCGATTCAAGACGCAATTGCACATCTGAAAGCGCACGGCATTGCGGTCGAGCGCGGACCACTGCAACGCTTCGGCGCCAAGGGGCCGGGCACCAGCGTCTACTTCCGCGATCCCGACGGCTCGCTGATGGAGTTTATGTCGTATTCTTTAGGTGACAACAAATGACCGAAGCACCCGGTACACATAATCCGACGATCCTGCCGCCCAATATCCCGGCGCCGAAGAACGACGGCGCGGCAAGGCATCTACCCGGCAAGAAGCTGCCCGACCTTGCGCTTCCGGCGACCTCAGGTGCGGCCGTCAACCTGGCGAAGCTCACCGGCCGCACGGTGGTCTATATCTATCCGCGCACCGGCGTGCCCGGCGTGGCGCTACCGACCGGCTGGGACGCGATCCCGGGCGCGCGCGGCTGTACGCCGCAATCCTGCGGTTTCCGCGATCATTTTGGCGAACTCAAGCGGCTGGGCGTGGCGCAGCTTTATGGCTTGTCCACGCAGGACACCGCTTACCAGACGGAAGCAGCGAGCCGCCTGCATCTGCCGTTTTCGATTCTGTCCGATCAGAAGCTCGCCTTCACCCGCGCGCTCAGCCTACCGACGCTCAGTGTCGATGGCATGACGCTCTTGAAGCGCATGGCGCTGGTGATCGACGACGGCGTGATTGCCAAGGCGTTCTACCCGGTGTTCCCGCCGGACAAGAATGCCGAGGAAGTCATTGCCTGGCTTCAAGCGTCCAAATAGGCGCGCACTTTCTCGAATACCGCGCGAAACATCTCCGGCGTGAGCACGCCGGTATTCGTGTTATAGCGCGAGCAGTGATAGCTGGAAAACAACGCGAACTGGCCGAGCGTATTCTTGCCGCCGTGCGTGAAGGGCGCGGCGGATTTTTTCACTGCAAGCGTGGTCAGCACGCTGTCATGGGCGATGCGCCCGAGCGCGACGATAACCTCAAGCTTCGGCATTTCCGCGATAGTAGCTTTTAGGAAATCGCGGCAGCCCGCGATCTCGGCGGGCGTCGGCTTGTTTTCCGGCGGCACGCAGCGCACTGCATTGGTGATGCGGCAATCGGTCAGCTGCAATCCGTCGTCGGGATGCGCGCCGTATTGGCCGCGCGCGAAGCGGTAGCGGGAAAGCGTGTCGTACAGCAGCACGCCGGCGTAATCGCCGGTGAAGGGGCGACCGGTGCGGTTGGCGCCTTGCAGGCCGGGGGCGAGCCCGACGATCAGTAGGCGCGCATCAAGCGGTCCGAAGGAGGGGACCGGCGCGTTGAACCAAGTCGGCTCGCTGGCGCGCCATGTCTTGCGGAACGCCGCCAACCGCGGGCAGCGCGGACAGTTGCGCCCGGGCTTGCCCTCGGTGTCGGGCATTTGCGGATTATTCGAACAACTCTTCGTCGTCGTCCTCGGCGCCGACGGTGGCACCGGCCCGTTGCGGAACCGGCGGACGTTGCAGGAATTGCGGCGTGTGCTGCGGCAACTCGCCGCGATCGTCGCGCGGACCGCGCGCTTCGCGGGCGACACGCTCGGCCGGATCACGGCCGATCTTGCCCTGCAGCGTGACGATGTCGGTGAAGATGTCGGCCTGGCGGCGCAATTCGTCCGCCACCATCGGCGGCTGGGTCGTAACCGTCGATATGACGGTGACGCGCACGCCCTTGCGCTGCACGGCTTCCACCAGCGACCGGAAATCGCCGTCGCCGGAGAACAGCACCATATGGTCGATCGAGCCGGCGATCTCCATGGCATCGACCGCGAGCTCGATGTCCATGTTGCCTTTGACCTTGCGGCGGCCGGTCTGGTCGACGAATTCCTTGGTCGCCTTGGTGACGACCGAATAGCCGTTGTAGTCGAGCCAATCGATCAGTGGGCGGATCGAGGAGTATTCCTGGTCCTCGATCACCGCGGTGTAATAAAATGCGCGCAGCAGATAACCGCGCGACTGGAATTCGCGCAGCAGCTTCTTGTAGTCGATGTCGAAGCCGAGCGATTTGGCGGTGGCGTAAAGATTGGCTCCATCGATGAACAATGCGATTTTTTCGCCGGGGACTGTCATGGCTTGTCTCTCTCGCAATACGAACCAAAATTGATCCTGCACACGCCTCAATACGTAACCCGCGCAACTCACATTCGCGCATCATTGAATTCAATCGGCGTTAACAGAACGGTTGAAGGCACCTTCGATCAATTCAGCCGGTACCCACGCAATCACGCCGTTACCGCTAAAATCCCGTCGGTCGGTCGGCCTGCTTGCGGGGATTTCGGTAACAGACGGATGCGGTTAATCCAAGACAAAAATACTTGAACTTTCAGCCCATACAGGCTACTTACCGGTCGAAATCAAGACAAAGTTCCATCTGAAGGAGTGACGAGCCGATGGCCCGTGTCACCGTAGAAGATTGCATCGATAAGGTTGAGAACCGCTTCGATCTCGTCCTTCTGGCGAGCCACCGGGCGCGCATGATTTCGTCGGGGTCTCAGATTACCGTCGAGCGCGACAACGACAAGAATCCGGTCGTCGCCTTGCGCGAGATCGCGGAAACGACCGTTTCCCCCGGCGACCTGAAGGAAGACCTGATCCACAGCTTACAGAAATATGTCGAGGTCGACGAGCCGGAGCCGGAAGTGCCGCTGATTGGGGCAGGTGCCGGCGCCAGTGTCGATTCCGACGATACCGAAGTGACCTCCGAGCGCATGACCGAGGAAGAGCTGCTCAAGGGCCTCGAAGGCCTGGCGCCGCCGGAAGAGGTGCCGGAAGAGGACGCCGAGTAAGCATTTCACCGCATTTCCGCATCTAGGTAACGGCCCGGCCCTCGCACCGGGCCGTTCGTTTTCCGTCAACCAGAGCTGCAAACCCTTGCGGCGTCAGCGAATTGCCGTGATATCTATGGTAGAAA
Source organism: uncultured Alphaproteobacteria bacterium (assembly GCA_963709855.1). Lineage (GTDB taxonomy): Bacteria > Pseudomonadota > Alphaproteobacteria > Rhizobiales > Xanthobacteraceae > Pseudolabrys. The sequence continues at coordinate 160,700 of CAVPXX010000027.1, forward strand.
CGGTCGCCGGCGCCATTTCCCATGCAGATTCGGCGGCCGCGAGGGACGAGAATGGCGCGCGCGCGCTCAGATCTTCCGCGGATGCAGAAGCAGTCGCCCACCCGGGCGCCGCTCGAGCGGGCCATTGCAGTCCCTCAAGCTATTGAAAAGCCAGCCCAATCTCGCAAGCCGCCGATGATGCGTCAATACGACCTGATCGAACGGGTGCGACGCTACAATCCGAATACGAATGAAGCGTTGCTCAACCGTGCCTACGTTTACGCCATGAAGGCGCATGGCGAGCAGCGCCGCGCCTCGGGCGACCCTTACTTCTCCCACCCGATCGAAGTGGCAGCGATTCTCACCGACCTGAAGCTCGACGACGCCACCATCGCCGCAGCGCTTTTGCATGACACCATTGAGGATACCGCAACCACCCGCGCGGAGATCGACAGCCTGTTCGGGCCCGACATCGGCACGCTGGTCGACGGGTTAACCAAGCTCAAGAAGCTCGATCTGGTCACCAAGGAAGCCAAGCAGGCGGAAAACCTGCGCAAGCTGCTGCTGGCAATCGCCGCCGATGTGCGCGTGCTGCTGGTTAAGCTCGCTGATCGTCTGCACAACATGCGCACGCTCAACTACATGCCGGTCGAGGCGCGCCGGCGCGCCGCTGAGGAGACGCTCGAAATCTATGCGCCGCTCGCCGGCCGAATGGGCATGCATGCGATGCGCGAGGAGCTCGATGACCTTTCGTTCCGCGAGCTCTATCCGGAAGCCTATGGGGTGGTCAGTGGCCGGCTCAATGCGCTGGCCGACCGCCACAAGCATTTGATCACCGAGATCGAGCAGCAGCTCACCAAGAAGCTCGCCGACCGCGGCATCGCGGCGCGGGTGCTGGGACGCCGCAAGCTCGCCTATTCGATCTGGCGCAAGATGGAACGCAAATCGGTCGGCTTCGAGCAACTGTCCGACATCTTCGGTTTCCGTGTGATCGTGAAGACGGTGGCCGACTGCTACCAGGCGCTCGGCATCGTGCACACGACCTGGCCGGTGGTGCCGGGACGCTTCAAGGATTATGTCTCGACGCCAAAGGCGAACGATTACCGCTCGATCCACACCACCGTGATCGGTCCAGGGAAGCAGCGCGTCGAACTGCAGATCCGCACCACCGAGATGCACGAGCTCGCCGAATACGGCATCGCCGCGCACGCGCTCTATAAGGACAGCGAAGGTTCGCCGACCGAAATGTTGTCGCGCGAATCGAGCGCCTATTCCTGGCTGCGGCGGACCATTGAGCTGCTGGCGGAAGGCTCGAACCCCGAGGAATTCCTCGAGCACACCAAGCTCGAGCTGTTCCACGATCAGGTGTTCTGCTTCACCCCCAAGGGCAAGCTGATTGCGTTGCCGCGCAAGGCGACGCCGATCGACTTCGCCTATGCGGTGCACACCGACGTCGGCAATACTGCGATAGGGTGCAAGATCAACGGCCAGATCGCGCCGCTCGGTTCGGAGATCATCAACGGCGACGAAGTCGAGATCCTCACCTCGAAGGCGCAATCCACCCCGCCGGCGGCCTGGGAATCGATTGTAGTCACCGGCAAGGCGCGCGCCGCGATCCGGCGAGCCACGCGCGCGGCGGTGCGCACGCAATATACCGGGCTCGGCCGCCGCATCGTCGAGCGCCTGTTCCAGCGTGCCAAGATCGTCTACTCGGACGAGAAGCTCACAGGCGCGCTTCCGCGGCTCGCACGCGCATCGATCGAGGACGTGATGGCGGCGGTGGGCCGCAGCGAATTGAAGGCCTCCGACGTCGCCCGCGCGATGTATCCCGACTACAAGGAAGAGCGCGCCGCCGCCATGGCGGTGAAGCCGAAATCGGAGAGCGGCTGGTTCGGCCTCAAGAAGCTCACTTCGGTCAAATTCAAGGTGCCGGGCACCGCCGCTGTTGGGCCGGCGATCCCGATCCGCGGCATCAATGGCGACCTACCGGTGCGGTTTGCGCCGGACGGCGGCGCGGTGCCGGGCGACCGCATCGTCGGCATCCTCACGCCGGGCGAGGGGATCACCATCTACCCGATCCAGTCGCACGCCTTGGGCGAATTTGAGGATGCGCCGGAGCGTTGGCTGGACGTGCGCTGGGACGAGCAAGAGAGCACGCCGCGCCGCTTCCCAGCGCGCGTCGCAGTGCAATCGGTGAACGAGCCCGGCTCGCTCGCCCAAATTGCACAAGTGATCGCCGAGCATGACGGCAATATCGACAATATCCGCATGACGCGCAGGGCGCCGGACTTCACAGACGTATTGATCGATCTCGAGGTCTACGACCTCAAACATCTCACCGCCATCATAGCGCAATTGCGCGCCAAGCCCGTGGTGGCGAAGGCGGAACGGGTGAACGGTTAGTTAGATGATCGCGCCCCCGCTGCGCCTCGGCGTCAATGTCGACCACGTCGCCACCATCCGCAATGCCCGCGGCGGGCGCAATCCGGATCCGATCCGCGCGGCGAAGCTCGCGATCGCGGCCGGCGCCGACGGCATCACCGCGCATCTGCGCGAGGACCGCCGCCATATCCGCGACGACGACATCGCGCGCCTGAAAGCGGAGATCGACAAGCCGCTTAATTTCGAAATGGCCGCGACCGTTGAGATGACCGACATTGCGCTTTCGACCATGCCGCACGCGGTCTGCTTGGTGCCGGAGAAGCGCACCGAACGCACTACTGAGGGCGGGCTCGACGCCATCAAGCAGCGCGAGCAACTTAAGCCGGTGGTGCATGCTCTCAAGCATGCCGGCATCAAGGTCTCGCTCTTCATCGGCGCGGCGCCCGCGCAGATCGAGGCGGCGGTCGAACTGGGCGCCCCGGTGATCGAAATTCATACCGGCTCCTGGTGCGACGCGCTGATTGAGAACCGGGCGGCCGAGGCCGACGCCGAATGGCAGCTCATCCGCGCCGGTGCGTTGCTGGCCAAGAACCTGGGCCTCGAAGTTCACGCCGGCCACGGGCTCGATTATGCGAGCGCTGAGACTATCGCCTCGCTGCCGCAGATCGTCGAGCTCAATATCGGTCATTTCCTGGTCGGTGAATCGGTGTTCGAGGGACTGGCCGACACCGTAAAGTTCATGCGTGCGGCGATGGATCGCGGCCGCAAGAAGGCGTCGGCATGATTCCGAAAAAGCTTGTCCTGGGCTTGACCTGGGATGGATACCGGTTTGCCGCCTTCGCGAAGCCCACTTCGGCGGGCGAAGGAAGGTTGGAAAAGATCATCGGCAAGGACAAGTCATGATCATCGGGCTCGGCTCAGACATGGTGGACGTACGACGCATCGCCCGCAGCATCGATCGTTACGGCGACCGCTTTCTCGGGCGCATCTTCACGCCCGCCGAACGCGCTAAGGCAGAAAACCGCGCCAGAAAGGTCGAGACCTACGCTAAGCGCTTCGCCGCCAAGGAAGCCTGCGCCAAGGCGCTCGGCACTGGTTTCCGCAGCGGCGTGTTCTGGCGCGACATGGGCGTGGTCAATCTGGTCTCGGGGCGCCCCACCATGAAACTGACGGGTGGCGCGCTCAAACGGCTGCAGGCGATCACCCCCACCGGCTGCGAAGCCCAGATCGACGTTTCGCTCACCGATGAAGGTCCGGCCGCGCAAGCCATCGTCATCATTTCTGCGCTGCCGCGAACATCGGTGTGATGCCAGGAAACGCAATCCGACCAAGTGCTTATACAGCGGCTCCGGCGTTCTTGATTGCGCCCCCGGATGGCAGCCGCTACAAGGTTGCCGGGGCGCGCGGGACAAGAGGCTGATGAGCGTGACATCAGGAACAAAACGGAAAGAAGGCGGCATTGCCGAAACAATCCGCGTGGTTTTCCACGCGTTGATCATCGCGCTAGTGATCCGCACCTTCCTGTTTCAGCCCTTCAACATCCCGTCCGGCTCGATGAAGGCGACGCTGCTGGTCGGCGATTATCTGTTCGTGTCGAAATATACCTATGGCTACAGCCACTTCTCGCTGCCTTTGTCGCCGCCGGTATTTTCCGGACGCATTCCGAGTGGCTGGCTGCCGCAGCGCGGCGACGTGGTGGTGTTTCGGCTGCCCAAGGACACCTCCACCGACTATATCAAGCGCGTGATCGGGCTGCCCGGCGACAAGATCCAGGTCATCGACGGACAGGTCTTCATCAACGGCGTCGGCGTCAAGCGCGAGCCGGCGCCACCGTTCATCGAGACCGAAGAAGGCACGCGCGCTGCGCCGGTCAAGCGCTGGAAGGAAACGCTCGACAATGGCGTGAGCTTCTACACGCTCGATCTGGTCGACAACGGATTCGCCGATAACACCCAGGTCTATACCGTGCCGGACGGCCATTATTTCATGATGGGCGACAATCGCGACAATTCGACCGACAGCCGCTTCAGCCAAGTCGGCATGGTGCCGTTCGAGAATATCGTCGGCCGCGCGCAGATCATTTTCTTCTCGGTTTATGAGGGCGAGCGCGCCTGGGAATTCTGGCGCTGGCCGCTGTCGGTGCGCTGGAACAGGCTGTTCACGATCGTCAGATGAGCCGTAAGGCCAAGGATAAAGCGGCGCTCGAGGAGCGGATTGGCTACAAGTTCGCCGATAAGGCGCTGCTGGAGCGAGCGCTCACGCATATTTCCGCGCTCGCGGGCGGCGCCACGCGCGCCAACAGCTACCAGCGCCTGGAATTCCTCGGCGACCACGTGTTGGGCCTGGCCATTTCCGACATGCTTTATCGTGCGTTTCCAAAGGCGAACGAGGGCGAGCTGTCGCGCCGGCTCGCCGATCTGGTGCGCAAGGAAACCTGCGCGGAGGTCGCGCGCGCGATGGATCTCGGTCCCGCGCTCAAGCTCGGTAATTCGGAATCCCATGCTGGCGGGCGTTTGCGCTCGACCATCCTGGCCGATGCCTGCGAGGCGCTGGTGGGAGCGGTGTTCACCGACGGCGGCTATCAGGCGGCCGACGAGCTGATCGCGCGGTTCTGGAAAGAGCGCATGCTCAAGCCGCTGCGCCCGTTGCGCGATCCCAAGACCATGTTGCAGGAATGGGCGCAGGCCCGCGGATTGCCGACGCCGACCTACCGCGAATTGGCGCGCACCGGCCCTCATCACGATCCGGAATTCCGCGTTGCGGTGGTGCTGCCCGACCGGCCGCCGGCCGAGGGCATGGGCTCATCGAAGCGGGCTGCCGAACAGTCCGCCGCTGCCGCCATGCTGACGCGCGTCGGCGTGTCGGTGGACAAGCTTGATGGTTGACGCCGCCAAGCCAGAGAGCGACACGCGCTGCGGTTTCGTCGCGCTGATCGGCGCGCCCAATGCCGGCAAGTCGACGCTGCTCAACGCGCTGGTCGGCTCCAAGGTCACCATCGTTTCGCGCAAGGTGCAGACGACGCGCGCGCTGATCCGCGGCATTGCGATCGAAGGCAAGTCGCAACTGATCTTCGTCGATACGCCGGGAATTTTCACACCACGTCGGCGGCTCGATCGGGCAATGGTGACGACGGCCTGGAGCGGGGCGCACGACGCCGATCTGGTCGGCGTGCTGATCGACGCGCGCAAGGGCGTCGAGGAAGAGTCGGAAGCGATCCTCGATCGGCTCGCTGACGTGAAGGTGGCGAAAATCCTCATCCTCAACAAAATCGACGTGGTGCCGAGGGACATGCTTCTATCCCTGACCAAAGCCGCCAACGAGAAGGCCGCGTTCGAGGCCACTTTCATGATCTCGGCGCTCACCGGCGACGGCGTTGCTGATCTCAAACAATGGTTGGCGGCGCGAATGCTGCCGGGGCCTTGGCTCTATCCGCCCGACCAGATGTCGGATGCTCCGGTGCGGCAACTGGCGGCCGAGATCACGCGCGAGAAGCTGTTCGAGCGGCTGCACCAGGAATTGCCCTATCACTCGACGGTCGAGACTGAGGTGTGGAAGCAATTGCGCCACGGTGACCTGCGCATCGAGCAGACGATCTATGTGGAGCGCGAGAGCCAGCGCAAGATCCTGCTCGGAAAGGGTGGCCAAACCATCAAGGCGATCGGCGAGGCGGCGCGCAAGGAAATCGCCGAGATCGTGGACGCCAAGGTGCACCTGTTTCTGTTCGTGAAAGTGCGCGAGGGCTGGGGCGACGACCCCGAGCGCTACCGGGCGATGGGCCTGGAGTTTCCGAAGGAATAGGTCGACTGGCCGCCGTGATTTTCTCTGATTCTGAGAGTATGGATTCGGGGTTCGCCCGCGGTGTTTACCATCGGGCGGGCCTGCGGTCGGACCCGTTGACTTGCGCCTCGGAATGACATCGAAAAATGCAATGGACCGATGAAGGCATCGTGATCGGCGTCAAACGGCACGGGGAGGCGAATGCCATCCTCGAACTGATGACGCGCGAGCACGGCCGCCATCTCGGGCTGGTGCGCGGCGGTTTCGGCTCGCGCATGAAGCCAGTGCTGCAGCCGGGCAACGGTGTGAGCGCAACCTGGCGGGCACGGCTGGACGAGCATCTCGGCAATTACGCGGTGGAGGCCGTGAACCTGCGCGCGTCGAACTTCTTCGCCGCGTCGCACGCGATCTACGGCGTCAGCCATCTGGCCGCGCTGATGCGGCTGTTGCCCGAGCGCGATCCACATGCCGGCCTCTATGCCGTGATTGACAACATCCTCGACCGCCTCGACGATGCGGCGGTTGCGGCGCCGATGGTGGCGCGTTTCGAATTGCAGCTCTTATCGGAACTCGGCTTCGGACTCGATCTCGAGCAATGCGCCTCGACCGGCGCGCGTTCCGATCTGATCTATGTCTCGCCGAAATCGGGGCGGGCGGTCTCCCGGGAGGCCGGCGAGCCTTACGCCGACCGGATGCTGCGGCTGCCGGCCTTCCTGCGCGACCGGGACGCGGCGCCTGCCGGCGGCGATCTGGCCGACGGCTTTGCGCTCACCGGATTTTTCCTGGCGCGCCACGTTCTGGAGCCGCGCGGGCTGGCGCTCTCCGACGAGCGCACGCATTTCATCGCGGCGCTCCTGCGTGGCCCGAGCAGCGCGTTGGCCATTTGAAACGACTTCTACGTTAGCGCCGAGTCAGGAAGGTTGTCGGGGAAGGGTCCGAAAGTCTCGAGGACTTTCTCCGTATGTCGACCCATTGAACACGAGAAAAAATCTGATTGCCGATTCATCGAACACCGGACCGATGAATTGGTCGTTCGGGGCAAGCGCCGCTGCAGGGGGTTTGATCTGCGATAGGTCGTTGAGCGCAAAGACGACACTCTTCTTGCCGTACGTCACCCGGTAGGCCAGCGGCTCGACCTGCTCCACCGTCACGCCGCGCGCCGCGTCGAGGGTGAGCCCGGTGCCTTCCGTGTCCTTCAGCCAGGCTGCTCGATCTTCGTAATAGGAGAAATCCACCTTGCCTTCGGCGCGCAAGTGCGCATCGATCTTGATATTGCGGGCATAGCGTGTGCCGTTGAGGTCGAACGAGAAGTAATAGTGGTTTTTCGGTCGGATAGACTTTGACCCGCTCGGGCAGGCTGCCGAGCACATAGGCAAAGACCGCCATCGGATCATGGATCGCGAGCGTTTGGCTGCGCGTCGTCACCTCGGCAACGTAGGCCTCATTGGTCTGGAGCGGCGGCAGATCGATGGCTTGCGCGGCGGTCGAGGACACCATAATCACCGCGCCGAGCGCGCCCATCGCCACCTACAGGTTTTTTCGTAGTTCAGTCATCACAAGGGCCTCTCTACGTCAGCCTCACATGCCGTCGATTGAACCACCGGCCACCTTCTGCGACCGGGTCGACAAGATTGCCATGGATATAGACAAATCTAGAAGATTAGACGGGCCTTCATTGCTTGTTCATGGCCGAACGACGCAGTAACTATCAAGCCATGGGCAAGAGACTGATTCCCCCCGACAAGGGCCAGGTGGAAGAGGTTGCACTGCGCGGGGCGCTGGAGGAGCGCTATCTCGCCTATGCGCTCTCCACCATCATGAATCGCGCGCTGCCCGACGCGCGCGACGGGCTCAAGCCGGTGCACCGCCGCATCCTCCACGTCATGCGGACCCTGCGGCTCGATCCCGGCGCCGCCTTCAAAAAATCGGCCAAGGTGGTCGGCGACGTGATGGGCAATTACCATCCGCATGGCGATCAGGCGATCTACGATGCGCTGGTTCGGCTGGCGCAGGATTTCGCGCAACGCTATCCGCTTGTCGACGGGCAGGGCAATTTCGGGAATATCGACGGCGATAATGCCGCCGCGATGCGTTACACGGAATCGCGCTTGACGGAAGTAGCGCGCCTTCTGATCGACGGCATCGACGAGGATGCGGTCGATTTCCGCCCAAGCTACGACGGCACCGGTCAAGAGCCGGTGGTGCTGCCGGCGGCTTTCCCCAATCTGCTGGCCAACGGTTCGCAGGGCATAGCGGTCGGCATGGCCACCTCGATCCCCCCGCATAACGCGGCCGAACTGTGCGACGCCGCGCTGTTCTTGATCGACAATCCGAACGCGCGTAGCCGCACGCTGCTCAAATACGTCAAGGGACCGGATTTTCCGACCGGCGGCGTGATCGTCGACAAGCCGGCGGAAATCGCCGAGGCCTATACCACCGGGCGCGGCTCGTTCCGCGTGCGCGCGCGCTGGGAAATCGAAGACACCGGCCGCGGCACCTATGTGATCGTGATCACGCAAATTCCCTGGCTGGTGCAGAAGTCGCGCCTGGTCGAGAAACTCGCCGAGCTGATCAACGAGAAGACGCTGCCGCTGGTCGCGGATGTGCGCGATGAATCGGCCGAGGATTTGCGGCTGGTGATCGAGCCGCGTGCGCGAACGGTCGATGCTGAACTGCTGATGGAGTCGCTGTTCAAGCTCACCGAGTTAGAAAGCCGCATCCCGCTCAACATGAACGTGTTGGTGAAGGGGCGCATCCCGCAGGTGCTTGGGCTTGCCGAAGCCTTGCGCGAATGGCTCGACCACCGCCGCGATGTGCTGCTGCGCCGCTCCAAGCATCGCCTCGCTGAGATCGAACATCGCTTGGAAGTGCTCGGGGGCTTCCTCGTCGCCTATCTCAACCTCGACAAGGTGATCAAGATCATCCGGCGCGAGGATGAGCCGAAGCCGGTCTTGATGAAAACGTTCAAGCTTTCCGATGTGCAAGCCGACGCCATCCTCAACATGCGCTTGCGCAATTTGCGCAAGCTGGAGGAGTTGGAAATCCGCGCCGAGGAAAAGGCGTTGCGCGAGGAACGCACCAAGCTCAAGGCCCTCATCGGCTCAACCCCGCAGCAATGGAAGACCATCGCGGGTCAAATCAAGGAATTGAAGGCGGCGTTTGGGCCGAAGACCGATCTCGGCAAACGCCGCACCACCTTCGGCGAAGCGCCCGTGCACGACGAAGCCGCCATTGAAGAGGCGATGGTGGTACGCGAGCCGATCACCGTCGTCGTGTCCGAGAAGGGTTGGATCCGCGCGTTGCGTGGTCATGTCAGCGATCTGTCGGGAGTCACCTTCAAGACCGACGACGCGCTGAAATTCGCATTCGCGACCGAGACCACGGCCAAGGTTTTGATTTTCGCCAGCAACGGCAAGTTCTATACCCTCGAAGCCTCCAAGCTGCCGGGCGGGCGCGGCCATGGCGAGCCGGTGCGGCTCTATTTCGATATCGAGCAGGACGCTGACGTGGTGGCGGCCTTGGCCTATCAGGGCGGCCGCAAATTCCTGGTGGCGAGCTATGGCGGCAATGGCTTCGTGGTGCCGGAAGACGACGTGCTCGGCACCACGCGCAAGGGCAAGCAGGTGCTCAATCTCAAAGGCGCGGACAAAGCGGCCGCAATGACCACGGTCGACGGCGAATTGGTGGCGGCCATCGGCGACAACCGAAAAATGGTGATCTTCGCGCTTGACCAGGTGCCAGAGATGACGCGCGGGCGCGGTGTCCGGCTGCAGCGCTACAAGGAGAAAGGCCTCTCTGACGTCACCACCTTCAAAGCGGACGATGGGCTGACCTGGCTTGACGGCGCCGGCCGCATCCAAACGATGTCGACGAAGGAACTCAAGGACTGGCGCGGCAACCGCGCCGATGCTGGCCGAATCGCCCATGGATTACCGAGGAACAACAAATTCCGCGGCGCACCCGGCGCCAAGGGCGGCGACGACGAATAGGCCCAGTCAAATCGCTACGAACAGCAGCGAGCGTCGCCACAAAACAGTTTTTCGCCCAGGCGGCGGCCGACGGCGCAGTTCCTTGAGGATCGCTTCCTCGGTGGCGACATTGGCGCGCACCGCGGTGCGCAATGCCAATTTATAGCTTTCGGCGAGCTCGACGATGTCCTTGACGTTGGCCTCTTCATATTGGCGCGCACGCTTCTTCTTGCCGCCCCCTACAATCCGATGGACCTGTGTTCCTACAAAATGCAATTGCAAATGATTTGCAACAAACTTATGTTGTAACGCGCATGAGGCGATTTATACCGGCCGGGAAAGAACTTAAGTCCAATGGACGCGGTCCCCCCTAAACCCAGCTCGCTCACCGATCGGACGGTGCTTGCAGCGCAAGCCATCCTCAGCGGCGAGCGCCGGGGGCCGGGGGCCTATCTCGCCTTTGCCGGACCGGCGGTCGTCGCCTCGATCGCCTACATGGACCCGGGCAATTTCGCGACCAATATCCAGGCTGGCGCGAAATACGGTTACAGTCTGCTGTGGGTCGTGCTGCTGGCGAATCTGATCGCCATGCTGTTTCAGGCGCTGTCAGCCAAGCTCGGAATTGTCACTGGCCGCAATCTCGCGGAAATGTGCCGCGACCATTTTTCGCGGCCGGTCGTGTTGGCGATGTGGGTGGTCAGCGAGATCGCCGCCATGGCCACCGATCTCGCCGAATTTCTCGGAGGCGCGGTCGGCCTGGCGCTGCTGTTCAAGATGCCGCTGATCGCCGGCATGGGGGTCACCGCCGCCATCACATATGCCATCCTGATGGTCGAGAGCCGCGGTTTTCGGCCGGTGGAGCTGATTATCGGCAGCTTGGTCGGCATTATCGGGCTTTGCTACCTGATCGAGATGTTCATCGCGCCGGTCGATTGGGGCGCGGCAGCCTTGCACTCGATCAAGCCGGAAATCCCCGACGCCGAGGCTTTGCTGATCTCGGTCGGCATTATCGGCGCCACCGTCATGCCGCACGCGGTCTATTTGCATTCGGGCTTAACGCAGGCGCGCACGCCGGGCCGCGACGAACACGAGCGGGGCCTGCTGGTGCGCATTTCCAACCATGAAGTGGTGATCGCGCTGGCGATCGCGGGCCTCGTCAACATGGCGATGGTGATGATGGCATCGGGCGCCTTCCACGCCGGCTATCCTGACGTCGCCGAAATCGAGACCGCCTATCACACGCTGGCGCCATTGCTCGGCATCGGCGCCGCCGGAATATTCCTGCTCTCGCTGATCGCCTCCGGCGTATCGAGCTCAGTGGTGGGCACGATGGCCGGGCAGATGATCATGCAAGGCTTCGTCGGCTTCCGCATCCCGATCTGGCTGCGCCGCGTCATTACCATGGTGCCGGCTTTCGTGGTGGTGGCTTACGGCGTTAACGCCACCACCGCGCTGGTGGTCAGTCAGGTGGTGCTCAGCATCGCGTTGCCGCTGCCGATGATCGCACTGCTGATGTTCACCGGGCGCGCCGACATCATGGGCAAGTTCGTCAACGGCCGGACGACCCGCATCGCGGCCGTGATCGCGACCATGTTGGTGTTGGGGCTCAATGCGTTTCTGATCGCGCAAACTTTCGGCGTGCCGATCCCAGGCCTGCGATAAAATTACTTTTCGACCCGGCTCCAGCCCGAGGGCAGCAGCCGTTCCTGCGGCAGAAAGCGGCCTTTGTAGTCCATCTTGCGCGAGCCCGGCACCCAATAACCGAGATAAACGTAGGCGAGCCCCATGGCTTTTGCGCGCGCAATGTGATCGAGAATCATCAGCGTGCCGAGCGAGCGCTCGCCGGCGTCCGGATCGAAGAACGAATAGACCATCGACAGCCCGTCGCTGAGCACGTCAGTGAGTGCGACCGCCAGCAATTTCCCGGCGCCGCGGCCGTTGATGCGGGTATCCGGTCCGCGCCGGCGGTATTCGACCAGGCGCGTGTCGACATGGCTGTCCTCGATCATCATGGCGTAGTCGAGCACGGTCATGTCGGCCATGCCGCCGTCGCGGTGGCGGGTGTCGAGATAGGCGCGGAACACGGAATACTGCTCGGAGGTGGGCGCCGGCGAGCGCATATCGCCGATGACGTCGGCATTGCGCTCGGCGATGCGGCGCATATTGCGCGATGGCGAAAAATCCGCCGCCACCACGCGCACCGACACGCAGGCGCGGCAGGTCTCGCAGGCTGGCCGGTAAGCGATCGACTGGCTGCGGCGGAAGCCGCCATGGGTGAGCAGATCGTTGAGCTCGGAGGCCCGCTCGCCGACCAGGTGGGTGAACACCTTGCGTTCTTCCTGGCCGTGCAGATAGGGGCAGGGCGAAGGTGCGGTCAGATAGAATTGTGGCGTATCGCGGGAATGCTGGGTCACGTCGTCAGGCCGTCATGGCTCCCGATTCACCTATAGCATCGCGCGCCGCAGGGGCCTCGTCAAAGCCCTTTATCGCGCCGGCGCGCTGCGCAGGGCGGCCCGCGCCGGATTATTTATGATCACGGTGCCGAGCATGATGTCGTGCAGCAGCCTGCGGCGCTCGTTGAAGAAGGCGACCAGCAGGATAAACGGCGTGAAGAATGACACCGTGAACCAGAACGCGATGGCGTGCACAGCGCCAAGGACGAAATAGGCGGGCGCGCCGTACCAGGTGCGCATTTCGAGATCCATGATCCGCATACCAATGGTGGCGGAGCGATTGCTCCCGAGTGTGACCCCGAAATAGACGATGGCCCAGACCACCGAGGCCGCGGGCAGCAGCCAATAGAGCGCGAAGCCTAGCCCCAAGGTAACGATCCCGAAGGCGAAGATGAACATCGCCGCCAGCACCACGGGCACGGCAATAATGATAAAATCGATGCAGAAAGCGATTACCCGCCGCGCGAGAACGCCCTCGAACAGTTCCGGGTTGATGGCCGGGTCGTAGGCGTGGGGTTTGATGTCGATCGACATGTGGGGCTAGGCCTCTTAAAGACTCTGTCGTCGCCAAGTATACAGCTCGACACGGTCAACTGCGAGATGGCGAAGGAATAAGGCTTAAAGCAGGAGCTTTGCCGTCGCGGAACGCTGGAACAGCGGCCGTCCTTGCGGCATGGTGCGCAGAGACGCGGGGAGATCTTGCGTGACTGTAACAATTGCCGATATCGAAGCCGCCCGTCGCGTGATCCACAGCGCCGTACTGCGCACGCCCATGCTGCCGGCGCCCCGGCTGTCCGCGCTCACCGGCGCCGACGTGTACGTCAAATACGAGAACTTGCAGGTCACCAATTCGTTCAAGGACCGCGGCGCGCTCAACAAGCTCGCCTCGCTCAGCGAGGCCGAGCGCCGCCGCGGCGTCATCGCCATGTCGGCCGGCAATCACGCGCAGGCCGTGGCCTATCACGCCGCGCGGCTCAAGATTCCGGCGACCATCGTGATGCCGGTGACCACGCCGTTCGTGAAGGTGGCGGCGACCCGCTCGCATAGCGCCGAAGTGGTGCTCGACGGCGAAACCGTGGCAGAGGCGCAGAAGCGCTGCGAACAAATTCAAAGCGAGCGCGGGCTGACGCTGGTGCATCCTTACGACGATGCGCGCATCATCGCTGGGCAGGGCACCATTGCGCTCGAAATGCTGGAAGAGGCGGGCGATCTCGATTTGCTCGTGATCCCGATCGGCGGCGGTGGATTGATCGCTGGCAATGCCATCGCCGCACGCGCAGTGAAACCTAAGATCGAAATCGTCGGCGCCGAAGCGGCACTTTATCCCTCGATGTGGAATGCGCTTCATAACGAGAGCCGGCCTATCGGCGGGCCGACACTAGCGGAAGGCATCGCAGTCAAGAATGTCGGCAAGCTGACACTGCCGGTGATCCGCGATCTTGTTTGCGACGTGGTTCTGGTCGACGAGGCGCATCTGGAGCGCGCGGTGAATGCTTACCTAACATTGCAGAAGACCATGGCGGAAGGCGCGGGCGCTGCCGGCTTAGCCGCCATGCTGGCCCAGCCGGAGCGCTTCCGCGGTAAGAAAGTCGGCCTTGTCTTATGCGGCGGCAATATTGATCCGCGCATCTTGGCGTCCATCATGGTGCGCGAACTCGAGCGCGAGGCGCGTATCGTCTCATTCCGCCTCACTATTCCCGACCGGCCCGGCGTGCTCGGGACGATCGCGACCAGGTTCGGTACGCTCGGCGCTAATATCCTGGAAGTCGATCATCGCCGGCTATTCCTCGACGTACCGGCCAAGGGCGCCAAGCTCGATGTGACGATCGAGACGCGCGACGCCGCGCACGCCGCTGACATTCTTGCGGCGCTCACCGCCGATGGCTATCAGCCGGTGCGCATCGAGACCGGCAGTGCGATGGAATGAGCGGCAGATATGAATTTTCCGCCGGCGGTCGAGACTGCCGACACTTGACGCGGTTAAGATAATTCGGCGTCGGGATTTTCAACGTACCTTTCCGGCGAGTGCGTAATAGAGGCGGCCTTCGATCCGGTGGAGGTCGAGATGGCGTCGGCTTCCAAATTCTCGAGACCGCCGCCGATGCCACGCTCGGGGCCGAACACGTGGTAGTCGAAACGGTTAACGATCATCGTGCCGTGGTTGGTGGGCGCGAGAACGGAAGCGAGCGTGCGTCCGACATTCCGCATAGGCCTCTCCTTGAGGCCGCGGGAAAGCTTTCCGTCGCAGCGCGCATGGTGAATACACGACGCACAAAGACCGGACGAATCGGTCGGTAGCTTAAGGCCTTTCAGCGCGGCCTAGGCAGCCGCACCTGATCGGCGCTGCATTACGCGCCAGATACGTTCCGGGGTCGCCGGCATTTCGATGTGCTTGACGCCGAATTCGGAAAGCGCGTCGACAAGGGCGTTGGCCACCGCCGGCAGCGCGCCGACGCAGCCGGCTTCGCCGGCGCCCTTGGTGCCGAGCGGGTTGGTCTTGGTCGGCACCGGATTGCTTTCGACTTTCATGTCGCAAAAATCATGGGCGTGCGGCATGGCGTAATCCATGAACGAGCCGGTGACGAGCTGGCCTTGGGCGTCGAAATGGATGTCCTCCATCAGCACCTGGCCGGCGCCTTGCGCAATGCCGCCATGGATTTGCCCGTGCAGCAGCATCGGATTGAGCACGGTGCCGACGTCGTCCACCACGCTATAGCGCACGATTTCGACCTTACCCGTCTCTTGCTCGATCTCGAGTTCGCAGATGTGGCAGCCGTTCGGATAATTCGCGATCGGTGCGGCGTAGACAGCGTTGGCCGAGAGGCCGGCCTCCATCCCTTTTGGAAGCTTGGCGGGATCGAAGAAGTCCTTGGCAATTTCCTTCACCGTCAGCGTTCGATTGGTCGCCTTGCTTGAAAATACACCGTCGGCGAAATTGAGTTCGTCGGGGTTGACATCGAGCAAATGCGCAGCAATGGCGCGCGCCTTGCTGACGATCTTCTCCGACGCCGCATGGAAGGCGGAACCGGCCATCGTCGCCGAGCGCGAGCCGCCGGTGCCTTCGCCGTAGAATACCTGATCGGTGTCGCCCTGCACGTATTGGACATCGTTGGGATCGAGCCCAAGTCGGTCGCAGACCAGTTGCTTGAATATCGTCTCGTGCCCCTGGCCCTGGCTATTGGAGCCCGAGAAGATTGTCGCCGCGCCGGAGCGATCGAAGCGCACTTCGGCGCCTTCGGTGCTGGCGGCGGCGGCGCGCTCAATGGTGTTGGAAATTCCGAACCCGCGCAGCTTGCCTGCCTTGCGCGATTGCGCCTTGCGCGCCTTGAAGCCTTTGAAATCGGCGAGCTCGAGCGCCATGTCCATATTCTTCTCGAACTCGCCGCTGTCGTAAGTGAACGTGAGGCCGGTCTTGAACGGCATGGCGCTCGGCGGGATGTAGTTGCGCCGGCGCAGCTCGGCGGGATCGATGCCCAGCTCATCGGCGGCGAGATCGACCATGCGTTCGACCACGTAAGCAGCCTCGGGCCGGCCGTTGCCGCGATAGGGACGCACCGGATTGGTGTTGGTGAATACTGCGGTGATGTCCACGTGCATCGCCGGCGTGCGATAACAGCCGGCCAGCGTCCCGGCATTGAACACGAAAGCCGGCATGGCTGATTGCAGATAGGCGCCGATGGCGGCAAAGGTCTTCACCCGCAGGCCCAGGAAATGCCCGTCCTTGTCGAGCGCGAGCTCAGCTTCGGTGACATTGTCGCGCGCCTGCGCATCGCTCAGGAAGGCTTCCGAGCGCGTGCTGATCCATTTCACGGGCCGTCCAGTGAGCTTGGACGCCAACAGCACCAACGGGCCTTCATTAAAGATCGGCGACTTCATGCCGAAGCTGCCGCCGGTATCGCCGGTCATGATACGGATTTTGCTCTCGGAGACTTTGAGCAGTTTGGCGAAATCCGCGCGCACCGGATGCGGGCGCTGCAAGGCGGTGTAGAGCATGTAACGCCCGTCCGCGGCATGATAGTCGCCGACCGCGCCACGCGGCTCCAAGGTCACGGCGGTGACCCGGTTGATCACAAAACGATGCTTGACGACGTGCGCCGCGCGCGCAAAGGCGGCATCGGTCGCGGCCTTGTCGCCGATCAACTCGACGAAACAGATATTGTCGGGGCAATCTTCCCACACGCACGGCGCGCCCGGTTTGGGCGCCTCGGCGGTGGAGGTGACGGACGGCAACGGCTCGTAGTCCACTTGGATCAATTCGGCGGCGTCGTGCGCCTGCGCCACGGTTTCGGCCACCACGAAGGCCACGCAATCGCCGACCCAGCGCACGCGGTCCTCCGCCAGGATCGGATAGCGCGGTTTGTATTGCGGCGAGCCGTCGCGGCGCTTGAGGCCGCCCGGAACGGGCAGATCGCCGAAGCCTGCGGTTTTCACATCTGCTGAGGTGAGCACACACAGCACGCCGAGCGCCGCTTTGGCGGCCGTGGTATCGATCGACTTGATCTTGGCGTGCGCATGCGGCGAGCGTAGCACCACGCCATGCGCCATGCCGGGCAGCTTTATGTCGTCGGTATAGCGGCCGCCGCCCCGGATCAGCCGCGGATCCTCGAAACGCGACACGCCTTGACCAATTGCGAATTCACCCATGGAAACGTTTTACCCGTCGATTTCAGAAATCACCGGACGGTGATGAGGAAGGAAGCTTCGGGCGTTCAGCCCTTTTTTAATGTTTCCGCGACGCGCGGCGCGAAATAAGTCAGCACGCCGTCGGCGCCGGCGCGCTTGAAGGCGGTGAGGGTTTCGATCATCGCGCGCTCGCCGTCGAGCCAGCCGTTACCAGCCGCAGCCATGATCATCGCGTATTCGCCGGAGACTTGATAGGCGAAAGTCGGCATGGCGAAGGCGTCCTTCACACGCTGCACGATGTCGAGATAGGGCAGGCCCGGCTTGATCATGATCATGTCGGCGCCTTCCTCAATGTCGAGCGCGACCTCGCGCAGGGCCTCATCGGTGTTGCCGAAATCCATCTGATAGGTGCGCTTGTCGCCGGTCAGCGTCTTCGATGAGCCGACCGCGTCGCGGAACGGCCCGTAGAACACCGAGGCGTATTTCGCCGCATAGGCCATGATCGACACGTCGATAAAACTCGCTGCATCGAGCGCCTCGCGTATGGCGCCAACGCGCCCGTCCATCATGTCGGACGGCGCAATGATGTCGCAGCCGGCCTGCGCCTGCACCACCGCCTGCTTGACCAGCACCGCCACGGTTTCGTCGTTGAGAATTTCCCCATCGCGAATGAGGCCGTCATGGCCGTGGCTGGTGAAGGGATCGAGCGCCACGTCGCACAGGATGCCGATGTCCGGTACTTCCTGCTTGATGGCGCGTATGGCGCGGCAGACCAGATTGTCTGGATTGAGCGCCTCGCTGCCGGTTTCGTCGCGCAATTTTGGATCGGTATAGGGGAACAGCGCGAGGCAGGGGATGGTCAGCTTGGCGGCACGTTCGGCCTCGCGCACCGCCTGGTCGACGGTGAGCCGCTCGACGCCGGGCATGGAGCGGATCGGCGCGCGCTTATTATCGCCGTCCATGATGAAGAGCGGCCAGATCAGGTCGTCGGTGGTGAGCTGGTTTTCGCGCATCATGCGGCGCGCCCATTCGCTGCGCCGGTTGCGGCGCAGGCGGGTAGGCAGGTCTAGGCGTTTGGTATCCGCCGCCGCCTCATTCTCGACGGGCGTCAGGCGGGTGCGGGCTTCGATGGGGTGACCGAATTTGATTGCCATGGGGGTCTCCTGGGCCTCTTTTTAGCCGGTCCGGCGCGGGCCCGCTACCCGCTTGGCCACCCTTAACCGCCGTTGACGGGGAAAGGGGCGCCTTCTATCGGTCGATGCCATGGATTTCGACCTCACCGAAGAGCAACGCGCCTTCCAGGCGACCGCGCGGCAGTTCGCGCGCGATGAAATGATGCCGCATGCGCGCAACTGGGACGAAGTCGAGATTTTCCCAGTCGAGGCGCTGCGCAAGGCAGCGGCGCTCGGCTTCGGCGGCATCTATGTGAAGGAGGACGTCGGCGGCTCGGCGCTGTCGCGGCTCGATGCCGCGCTGATTTTCGAGGAGCTGGCGCAAGGCTGCACCTCGACCGCAGCCTATATCTCAATCCACAACATGGCGGCCTGGATGATCGACGCCTACGGCGGCGATGCGGTGCGCAAAAAATTCCTGCCCAAGCTCTGCACCATGGAGCATTTCGCGAGCTATTGCCTGACCGAGCCGGGCGCGGGCTCGGATGCCGCCAGCCTCACCACGCGCGCGCGCCTCGACGGCGAGCATTACGTGCTTGACGGCACCAAGGCCTTCATCTCCGGCGGAGGCGTCTCCGATATTTATGTGGTGATGGCTCGCACCGGCGAAGCGGGCCCGCGCGGCATTTCCTGCATCGTGGTGGAGAAGGGCACGCCGGGCCTGTCCTACGGCGCGCGAGAAAAGAAGCTCGGCTGGAAGACGCAGCCGACCGCGATGGTGATGTTCGAGAACTGCCGCGTACCGGTGGAAAACCGCATTGGGGCGGGAGGGCATGGTTTTCGCATCGCCATGGCTGGGCTCGACGGCGGAAGGCTTAATATCGGCGCCTGCTCGATCGGCGGCGCGCAATTCTGCCTCGACCGCACGATCGAGTACATGAAGGAGCGCAAGCAGTTCGGGTCGCGGCTGGCCGATTTCCAGGCGCTGAAATTTCGCATCGCCGACTATGCGACCGAACTGGAAGCCGCGCGCTTGCTGCTGCATCGTGCGGCGGTGGCGGTCAGCGAGGGCGAGCCGGCGGCCACGCGGTTGGCGGCCCAGGCCAAGCGCCTTGCCACCGATACGGGTTTCGAAGTGGTCAATGGCTGCCTGCAGTTGCACGGTGGCTACGGCTACCTACGCGATCATCCGATCGAACGCGTGTTGCGTGACGTGCGCGTGCATCAGATCCTGGAAGGCACCAACGAGATCATGCGGCTGATCATCAGCCGTCAGATACTCGGAAACTAATCGCTCCGATGTCAAAATCTGGCGGCGAAATCATTTTCGAGCGTCGTGGCGCGGCCGGCCTCATCACGCTCAATCGGCCGCAGGCGCTCAACGCCGTCACCCATGCCATGGTGCTCGCGCTTCGCGCGCAGCTTTCGGCTTGGGCCGACGACCCGGCGATCACGCGGGTGGTGATCACTGCCGCCGGCGAGCGTGCGTTCTCGGCCGGCGGCGATATCCGCGCGCTCTATGACCTTGGAAACGCCGGCCGGCACGCGGCGGCGCTGCAATTCTGGCGCGACGAATATCCGCTCAATGTGTCAATCAAGAATTTCCGCAAACCTTATGTGGCATTGATCGATGGCTTAGTCATGGGGGGCGGCGTCGGACTGTCGGTGAACGGCTCGCACCGGGTGGCCGGCGATCGTTTTCAGTTCGCCATGCCGGAAGTCGGCATCGGCTTTTTTCCCGACGTCGGCGCGACCTGGTTCCTGCCGCGGATGCCGGGCGAACTCGGTACCTATTGCGGGCTCACCGGCGAGCGCTTCGGCAGTGCTGATGCCGTTACGGCGGGAATCGCCACGCACCGGATTCCCTCGGTGCGCTTTGGCGCGCTGCTCGATGGACTGACCGGCACGGTATCGGTGGACACGCTGCTCGCCGCCTTTGCCGAGTCCGCGGGCGAGGGCGCGATCATGGCGCGGCGCGGCGCCATCGACCGCTTGTTCGCCGGCGACCGGGTCGAGGACATCCTTGCCGCGCTCGACCGCGAAGCGTCCTCGGGCAGCGCCGATGCCGAGTGGGCAGCCAAGACCGCCGTCGCCATGCGGACGAAATCGCCGCTCAGCCTTAAACTGGCGCTGGCACAGGTGCGGCGCGGCAAGGCGTGGGATTTCGAGACGTGCATGCGCGCCGAATTTCGCATAGTGTCGCGCGTCATTCATGGGCCTGATTTCTATGAGGGCGTGCGCGCCGTGATCGTCGACAAAGACAACAAGCCGCGTTGGCGGCCGGCAACGCTCGCGGAGGTGAGCGAAGCCGAGGTCGAGCGCCATTTCGCGGCGCTGGGCGACGACGAATTGGTGTTGCCATGAGCGGGCCATTCGCCAGCGGCGACCTGCAAAGCCTCGGACCGGTGCAGGAGCACGAAGGTGAGCAGAGCATCGGCCGTTGGACGCGGCGGCTGGTACTCTTCCTGCGCGTGATGGCCGGCGTGTCAATGCTTAAGGGCCTTTATCATTGGTCGCGGGTTTGCGGTATCGGCGTAGCTCCGAGCGAGGTGTTCCAATATCATTCCATCGCCTGGCAGGCCGCGACCGTGTTTTTCGCGGTGATCGATCTGGTCGCCGCCGTCGGACTGTGGCTCGCCGCCGCCTGGGGCGCGGTGATCTGGCTCACCGCCATTGCCTCGATGCTGGCATTGGAAATATTTTTCCCGCAGGTGTTCGGCGCCAGCTTGCTGACCGGCCTGTTGGAAGGCGGACTGCTCGTGCTTTACCTCTGGCTGGCATTAAAATCGGCGCAGGAGCAGCCGCCGTGACTAAAACAGAAAGATCGGGGAGGGCGCCATGGCGCGCATAGGATTTGTTGGGCTCGGCAATATGGGTTTGCCGATGGCGCAGAACCTGCTCAAAGCCGGCCACCAGGTCGAAGGCGTCGACGTCAATGCGGCTTCGGTCGCCAAGCTTGTGGCAGCGGGCGGCGCCGGCGTCGAGACGGCGAGGACGGCGGCCGCGCGCGCCGACGTGTTCATCACAATGCTGCCGTCGGGCAAGGAGGTGCGCGAGGTCTATCTCGGCTCGTCGGGCGCGATCGAGAATGCAAACCACGGCACGCTGCTGATCGATTGCTCGACCATTGACGTGGAGACCGCGCGCGCGGTCGCGGTCGCGGCGGAGCAGAAGAGCCTTATGATGCTCGATGCGCCGGTATCCGGCGGTGTCGGCGGCGCCACCGCGGCTACGCTCACGTTCATGGTCGGCGGCAGCGTGCAGGCCTTCACGCGCGCGGAATCGATCTTGCAAAAGATGGGCAAGACCATCGTGCACGCCGGCGGCGCCGGCAACGGGCAAGCAGCGAAGATATGCAACAACATGATCCTCGGCGTGTCGATGATCGCGGTGTCGGAAGCCTTCGTGCTGGCGGAAAAGCTCGGCCTCGACCACCAGAAGCTGTTCGACATTTCCTCGAAATCGTCGGGCCAGTGCTGGTCGCTCACCACCTATTGCCCGGTGCCGGGTCCGGTGCCGACCTCGCCCGCCAATCGCGACTATCAGGCCGGTTTCACCGCAGCGATGATGCTTAAGGATTTAAAACTATCGCAGGAGGCGGCGAAAGCGGCGGGCGCCAAGACGCAGCTCGGCGCCGACGCGGCAAGGATTTATTCGCAATATGTTGAGAGCGGAGAGGCGGGCAAAGATTTTTCCGGCATAATCCGGTTTGTGCGCGGCTGAGGCGGCTACTCAAGGTGAACGAAAGGTTGCGGCAATCGATTCAATTGCCCGTTCAACGAAACATTCACTGTTGCAAATAAATCTAATCTTTATCGTGTTATTTAAGTCGATTTTAGAGTGCCCCTTTTAGGGTGCGTCATCTGGAACGGGGAAGACAGGGCCTCGTTACCGGAACATTGCGAAGACAATAAAACGCAAACAGGGGCATTGGACATGAAAGCCGTTGCGAAGACGGTCGAACCCGCCGAACGTGAGGTGCGTTTCGATCACATCAGGCCGCTCTATCATGAGGCCTTGACCTTGGTCGAACGGCTGCATCGCCGGCTGCTCGACGTTATCAAGGACGAATTCGACCGCCGGGGACGCGCCGACATCAATTCGGTGCAGGCGCTGCTGTTGTACAATATCGGCGACAAGGAGTTAACCGCCGGCGAGCTGCGCACGCGCGGCTACTATCTCGGCTCCAACGTCTCCTACAACTTGAAGAAGCTGGTGGAGATGGCGTTCCTCGATCACCAGCGCAGCCGCGTCGATCGCCGCTCGGTGCGCATCAAGCTGACCGAGAAGGGCCGCGAGGTGCGCGACATCGTCGACGCGCTCTATCAGAAGCACGTACGCACGGTGGAGCAGGTCGGCGGCATCAATGCCGACGAGTTCACCACGCTCAATAAGTCGCTGCATCGGCTCGAGCGCTTCTGGACTGATCAGATCCTCTACCGCCTTTAACGCATGATCCCGAAAACTGGGAACTGGTTTTCGGGAAAGATCATGCGTCCTTTTAATGAGTACTGGCGGAAAGACTTGCCCCGGCCCTTGCGCCGGGGTTTTGTTTTGGCGTTTAGGGCCCTAGATATTGCGGCTCGCCACCGTCCACATGCCAAAGCTTGGCGGTGGCGGCCCGATATGGTATTTGCCCTCGGTAATCCCGGATTTTCCCAGATTTCGGCGCCGAAACGCGTTTTACGGGCGCCAGGAGATCATAATGTCGGCGACGTCGAGTTCTAAGCTTACGAGCGATGTGGAAAATCTGTTCTCGGCTAGCCTGCGCGAGGTTGATCCGGAGATAGCTGAGGCGATTACGCTGGAACTCGGCCGACAACGCGACGAAATCGAGCTGATCGCGTCAGAGAACATCGTGTCGCGGGCTGTTCTGGAAGCGCAAGGCTCTGTTCTCACGAATAAATATGCCGAAGGCCTGCCGGGTAAGCGCTATTACGGCGGCTGCCAGTTCGTCGACATCGCCGAACGTCTGGCGATCGAGCGGGTGACCAAGCTGTTCGGCTGCAAGTTCGCCAATGTACAGCCGCATTCCGGCGCTTCTGCCAACGCGGAAGTATTTTTTGCTCTGATGCGGCCCGGCGACACCTTCATGGGGCTTAATCTCGCCGCCGGCGGGCATCTTACTCACGGCTCGCCGGTCAATATGTCGGGCAAATGGTTCAAGCCAGTGCCCTATGGCGTCCGGCGCGAGGACCAGAGGATAGACCTCGTAGAAGTGGCAAAGCTCGCCCGGGAGCATAGACCGAAGATCATCATCGCCGGCGGTTCGGCCTATCCGAGGATCATCGACTTCGGCGCCTTCCGCGAAATCTGCGACGAGGTCGGCGCGCTGCTGATGGTGGACATGGCGCACTTCGCCGGGCTGGTGGCGGGCGGGGTGCATCCATCGCCGTTCCCGCACGCGCACGTGGTGACCACCACCACGCACAAGACGCTGCGCGGTCCGCGCGGCGGCGTGATCCTGTCGGACGACGAGGAGATTGCCAAGAAGCTCAACTCGGCGGTGTTCCCCGGCATGCAGGGCGGGCCGTTGATGCACGTGATCGCCGCCAAGGCGGTGGCGTTCGGCGAGGCGCTGCGGCCGAGCTTCCGCACCTATGCCCGCAACGTGGTAGAGAACGCCAAGGCGCTGGCCGAAACGCTCAAGTCGCGCGGGCTCGATATCGTCTCCGGTGGCACCGACACCCATTTGATGCTGGTCGATCTGCGGCCCAAGCGGCTCACCGGCAAGGTGGCAGAGGCCGCGTTGGGCCGCTCCCAGATCACCTGCAACAAGAACGGCATTCCGTTCGACCCGGAGAAGCCGACGGTGACCTCAGGGATACGGCTCGGCACGCCGGCCGGCACCACGCGCGGCTTCGGTATCGCCGAATTCCGCACGGTGGGCGACATGATCGTCGAGGTGCTCGATGTGCTCTCGCAGAAAGGCGTCGAGGAAGATTCGCTGATTGAAAGTGCGGTGCGCGAGAAAGTGAAGACATTGATTTCGCGATTTCCGATTTATCAGTAATGGGCGGGGGGACGTCATGCGTTGCCCGAGTTGCGGAAGCCTCGATACGCAGGTGAAGGATTCGCGGCCGACTGAGGATTCGGCGGTGATCCGCCGCCGCCGCGTGTGCTTGACCTGCAATTTCCGCTTCACCACGTTCGAGCGCGTGCAATTGCGCGAGCTCACCGTCATCAAGCGTAACGGCCGGCGCGTTCCGTTCGACCGCGATAAATTGATGCGCTCGGTGCAGATCGCGTTGCGCAAGCGCGCGGTCGATCCGGAACGCATCGAGCAGGAAGTATCGAAAATCGTGCGCGAGCTGGAAAGCCAAGGCGAGAACGAAGTGTCCTCGGAGGCGATCGGCGAATTGGTGATGGAGCATTTGCGCGGGCTCGACGACGTGGCCTATGTGCGCTTCGCCTCCGTCTACCGCAATTTCCGCGAGGCCAAGGACTTCCGCGCCGCGCTCGACGAATTGTCGGGCGACGAGGAAGCCAAGCCGGCGACCGCGCGCAAATGAGCCTGCAAGCCGAGCCGATTGTTGCTGACGCGGCCGCGGACGACAGGCGCTTCATGGCGCTGGCGTTGACGCTCGGCCGGCGCGGCCTAGGCAACACCTGGCCCAATCCGGCGGTCGGTGCGGTGGTCGTGAAGGATGGCGTCATCGTCGGGCGCGGCTGGACGCAACCGGGCGGCCGCCCGCATGCCGAGGTCGAGGCGCTGCGCCACGCCAAAAAGGCGGCGCAGGGCGCCACGATGTACGTGACACTGGAGCCGTGCTCGCATCAGGGCAAGACACCGCCGTGTGCCGACGCCATTATCAAGGCGGGCATCGCGCGCGTGGTATCGGCGCTCGAGGATCCCAATCCGGAAGTCGCCGGCAAGGGCCATGAGCGGCTGCGCACCAAGGGCATAACCGCCGAAATCGGGCTCGGCGCCGATGAGGCGCGCCGGGTGCACGCCGGTCACATCATGCGCGTCCAGAACGGGCGGCCTTATGTATTGCTCAAGCTGGCCGTATCGGCGGATGGCAAGGCCGGTCTGGCCGGTGGCAAGCCGGTGGCGATAACGGGCGAGGCCGCGCGCGTGCGCGTGTTCCAGATGCGCGCGGCGAGCGACGCCATCATGGTCGGCATCGGCACCGTGCTGTCCGATAATCCGCAACTCAGCTGCCGCTTGCCGGGCATGTTCGAGCGCTCACCGGTGCGCGTGGTGCTTGACGCCAATTTGAAATTGCCGTTGGCGACCTCGGTGGTGGCGACCGTGCGCGAGACGCCGACCTGGGTGTTCACCTCCAGCAAGCCGTCGGCCATTGCCGAGGAAATCTTGCAGCAGAAAGGCTGCAAGGTGTTGCGGGTCGGCGAAGTAGACGGGCGGCTCGATCTCAACGAAGTGCTGAAAGTGTTGGCCGATGAGGGAATTACCCGGCTGATGGTGGAGGGCGGCCCGAAAGTCGCCGGCGCGCTCGCCGCTTCAGGACTGGTGGACGAGCTGGCGCTGCTGCGCGGAGCAAAGACCATTGGCGCGGACGGCATCGATCCGCTGGAAGGTATGCCGCTCAACGGGTTCACCGGCCAATTGCACGCGCGCGGCAGGGAGAAGCTCGGACCGGACACGCTCGAAACGTTCGAGCGGGCCTGACATGTTTACCGGCATTGTCACCGAAGTGGGCGAGGTGCGGTCGGTCAAGCCGCGCGCGAATAACCTGCATCGCATCACGATCGCTTGCGGCTATGCGCGCGCCGAATTGATCGAGGGCGCCTCGATCGCCTGTTCCGGCGTCTGCATGACGGTGGTCGGCACCGGCGAGGAAGATGGCCGCACCTGGTTCGCAGTCGATGCGGCGGAGGAGACCTTGCGCGTGACCACCGTGGGCCGCTGGCGGCATGGCGGGCGCGTCAATCTGGAGCGCTCGCTGAAGCTCGGCGACGAACTGGGCGGCCATCTGGTCGCTGGTCATGTGGACGGCCTTGCGACCGTCCTCGCGCGCGAGGACATGACCGACATGGCGGGCTTCGCGCTTCGTACGCCGCGGGAGCTGGCGCGTTTCATTGCGCCCAAGGGCTCGGTCGCGCTCGACGGCGTCTCGCTCACGGTTAACGAGGTGGACGGCGATATCTTCTCGGTGCTGATCATCCCGCACACCCTGCAGATGACGACCTTCGGGGCCTTGCAGAAGGGCGACGATGTCAATCTCGAAATCGACACCATAGCCCGTTATGCGGCGCGTTTGATGGACGCGAAATAGAACCCTTGTTCGGCGCCCGCCTGCTTGCTACGACGCGGCTTAACAAGGAATTTAAAACATGGCCAAGAAGACAAGCGGCGCGAAAAAACGCGACAGGCTTCGCGTGCTTATCGTGGAAGCGCGCTTTTATGAACACATTTCCGACGCGCTGCTCGCGGGCGCCAAGCGCGTGCTCGACGCAGCGGGCGCCCATTACGAGCACATCACGGTGCCGGGCGCGCTCGAAGTGCCCGCTGCCATTGCCATCGCCGTCGACGCTGCGAAGGCCAAGCGCGCGCCCTATGACGGCGTGGTCGCGCTCGGTTGCGTGATCCAGGGCGAGACCTATCATTTCGAACTGGTGTCGAACGAGTCGGCGCGCGGCTTGATGGACCTGAGCATCGATCGGCAGCTCGCCATCGGTAACGGCATCCTCACTGTCGATAACGAGGCGCAGGCGCGCGCGCGTTCCACCGACGACGGTCGCAACAAGGGGGCGAGCGCTGCACGGGCGGCGCTGGCGATGGTCGCGCTCAAACGAAGTCTCGCGGGACACTGATGGTCCGCCCAGCGCCGCTCGACGACAAGGACGCGCGCAAAGCGAACAAACGCGGCGCGGCGCGGCTGGCGGCGGTGCAGGCGCTCTACCAGATGGATCTCGCCGGCACCGGCCTGAACGAGATCCTCGCCGAATTCGAGAGCCACTGGCTCGGCCGCGAGGTCGAGGGCGCGCAATACCTGCCGGCCGAGGCGGCGTTCTTCCGCGATATCGTCTCGGGCGTAGTGCGCGAGCAGCGCAAGCTCGACCCGATCATCGATGAGGCGCTGGCGAAAAGTTGGCCGCTCAAGCGTATCGAGGCGGTACTGCGCGCGGCGCTACGCGCAGGCGCCTACGAGCTCGACCACCGCCGCGACGTGCCGGCGCGAGTGGTGGTGTCGGAATATGCCGATGTCGCCGCCGCTTTCGTCGAGCGCGACGAGACCGGTATGGTCAATGCCGTGCTCGATCAGCTGGCGCGCAAAATGCGCGCGCCCGAATTCGCCGGGTGATATCATGGCGACGCATGACGATAGTTCGGCCGAAGACCGTCTGATCGCGCGCTATTTCCAGCCGATCGCGACTCATCCGGGCGCGCTCGGCCTTTCCGACGATGCCGCCTTCATCAAGCCGCCGCCGGGTTGCGACCTGGTGCTCAAGACCGACGCCATTATCGGCGGCGTGCATTTCTTTGCCGAGGACGCGGCACGTGACGTGGCGCGCAAGGCGCTGCGGGTGAATTTGTCCGATTTGGCTGCCAAGGGCGCGAGCCCGCTCGGTTTCTTGCTATCGCTGGCGCTGCCGAAGGAGATCGGCGACGATTGGCTTAGCGGCTTCGCGGAAGGCCTGCGCGACGACGCGGTCATGTTCGGCTGCCCGCTGTTCGGCGGCGATACCGACCGCACGCCGGGACCGATCACGATTTCCATCGCTATGTTCGGCAGCGTGCCGGAAGCAACCATGGTGCGGCGCGCCGGCGCCAAGGCGGGCGACCGCGTGTTCGTGAGCGGCACGATCGGTGACGCTTCGCTCGGACTTGTGCTGCGCAAGGGCGCACCCTGGCAACTCAGCGATGCACACCGCCAGCATCTAGTGTCGCGTTATCTGCTGCCGCAGCCGCGCAACGCGCTCAGCGGGGCCGTGCGTACTCATGCTTCGGCGGCGATGGATGTGTCCGATGGTCTCGCCGGCGATTTCGCCAAGCTGTGCCGGGTCTCCAAGGTGGCGGCCGAGATCGAAGTCGCGCGCGTTCCCCTCTCCGAGGCGACCAAGGCCGCGTTGGCCACCGATCCGACCGTGCTCGAGACGGTTCTGACCGGCGGAGACGATTACGAAATTGTCTGCACCGTGCCGGTGGCTAAGGCCGACAGTTTCCGCGCCGCGGCCCGCGCAGTCCAGGTGGCGGTGACCGAAATCGGGGCAATCACGGCGGGCGAAGGCACCCGGTTTTTCGGGCCCGAAGGGCAGGCGCTCGCCTTCAAGCGTGCGTCGTTCAGCCATTTCTAAAGCTGCTCAGGCCTAGTGGTTACACCAGTGGCGGGCGCGCTATAGTTAAAGAAACGCACCCGAGGAAACGCCATGGACGACCAGACGGCAAAAAAAGAGCTAGAGCAAATGCCCTCGGGGCTCAGTCCGAACTTCGAGTCGCTACACAAGCTGTACCCGACCTCGGCCTATCTGCGCGCGCGCGCGCCCCACAATGTCCCGCGCTTTTCGTTCGAATATGGCGACACCGGCGCCGGGGCCGATGTCGGCATCGCGCACAATTGGGCGGCCTTTGACGCGATCAAGGTGGTCCCGCGCTACGGCGCGATCGCCACGGTGCCGCCGACCGATGTCGAATTGTTCGGCACCCGTTACGCGGCGCCGATCGGCATCGCGCCGATGGGCGGCCCGTCGCTGGTGTGGCCGGGCGCCGATCTTTTGATGGCGAAGGCGGCGCAGCGCGCGCGCGTTCCTTACACGCTCGGCGTGGCCGGCGGCGCGACCATTGAGGACGTCGCGAAAGTGGCGCCCGATGTGTTCTGGCTGCAGCTCTATCGTTTCTACCGGAACGATCACGCTATCGGATTCGACTTAATCAAGCGCGCGACCGCCGCGGGCGCCAAAGCGCTAGCGCTCACCATCGATGTGCCGGTGCGCACTACGCGCTCGCGCGAAAGTTATGCCGGGCTCGGACGGGAGTTCCGTCCCAATCTGCGCATGCTGTACGAGATGGCGATCCGGCCGAAATGGCTGCTGGCGCTATTGCGCAACGGCTATCCACGCTTTGCCACCATCCGCCAATATACCCGCGCCGGCGCCAGCACCAATGAGGTCATCGGCTTCTCCCGCAAGAACATGGGCGGCGTGTTCTCCTGGGAGGAGGTCACGCGCTACCGCGACCGCTGGAAAGGCCCGATGCTGGTGAAGGGCATCCTGCATCCGGCCGACGCCGAAAAGGCGGTGTCGCTCGGCATCGAGGGCATCTGGGTGTCGAACCATGGCGGCCGGCAGATCGAAGCGCTGACCCCGTCGATCGACGTGCTGCCGGCGATTGTTGCGGCTGTGGGCCAAAAGGCGACCGTCGTGCTCGATAGCGGCATCCGCAGCGGACAGGACGTGATGCGGGCGCTCGCGCTTGGCGCCAAGGCGGCCTTTGCCGGCAAGAGCTTTCTGTGGGCGGTCGGCGCGCTGGGCGATGCTGGGCCGGGGCACTTGATCGACCTCTATATCGACGAATTGCGCTCATCGCTCGGCCAGATCGGCGCCCGTTCGCTGGATGAGGCGCGCGATGCGGTGATCCGCCATCCCGGTGCCTGGCGGTTCGACCGCAACGATCAATCCTGATCTGCGCCGGCGGCAGTGGTGATATTCTCCGATCGCCGCTAGAAGGAGCATCGTTTTCCGAGGAATCCTTCATGTCGGCGGTCGCCGAGCCCATCGATTACGCTACCGTCGACGACAACCTGGCGCGCCGCAACGCCATGGTGCTGGCGGTGGCGCAGGCGCTCGCCGGCGGCAACAATACCGTCATCGTCTCGACCGCCAGCATCGTCGGCGCGGTGCTGGCGCCCGATAAGGGACTTGCGACGCTGCCGATCACCGCCATGGTGATCGGCATGTGGTTCGGCACGCTGCCGGTGGGCGCGCTCGCCCGCCGCTTCGGCCGGCGCTTTGCACTGCAGACCGGATCGGTGTTCGGCGTTTTGTCCGGCCTGATTTCCTATTCGGCGGTGATGAACGGCCAGTTCTGGCTGCTGCTCGTCGGCACATTTTGCGGCGGGCTCTATGCCGCCGCGCACCAGTCCTACCGCTTCGCCGCCGCCGATACCGCGAGCGAGGCGTTCCGGCCCAAAGTGGTGTCCTGGGTTTTGGCCGGCGGCGTTTTCGCCGCAGTGATCGGGCCGCAGCTGGTGATCTTCACCAAGGACCTGCTCGCGCCGCATATGTTCGCCGCCAGCTATCTCGGGCAATCCGCCTGCGCACTGATCGCCGCACTAGTGCTGATGTTCGTGAAGATGCCGCCGCTGGTGGTAACGCGCGTCGAAAATCCGCGGCCGCTCGCCGAGATCGTGCGCGCGCCGCGTTTCATCGTCGCGGTCGCCTGCGGGATGGCGAGCTATGCGATGATGAACATGCTCATGACGTCGGCGCCGCTCGCCATGGTCGGCTGCGGGCACTCAGTGACGGATGCCACGCTAGGCAT
Source organism: uncultured Alphaproteobacteria bacterium (assembly GCA_963709855.1). Lineage (GTDB taxonomy): Bacteria > Pseudomonadota > Alphaproteobacteria > Rhizobiales > Xanthobacteraceae > Pseudolabrys. Next base: position 191,439 of record CAVPXX010000027.1, read on the forward strand.
CCAGTGGCATGTGCTGGCGATGTATGCGCCGAGTTTCGTCACCGGCGGCTTGATCGCGCGCTTCGGGATTGAGCGCATCACCGGCATCGGCTTGAGCCTGATCGCGCTGGCTGCGGCGGTGGCCATTTCCGGCATCACGGTGGCGCATTTCTGGAGCGCGCTGGTTCTGCTCGGCGTCGGCTGGAACCTCGCCTTCATTGGCGCCACCACCATGGTGACCGAGTGTCACCGGGCAGAGGAACGCAACAAGGTGCAGGCGTTTAACGACTTCCTGATCTTTGGTAGTATGGCAGTAAGCTCATTTTCCTCTGGCCAGATGCTGGAATATCTCGGCTGGCAGGCGATCAACGAGGTGATTTTCCCGACCATATTCGTGGTCGGCGCCATGTTGGCCTGGCTTGCCGCGCGCAAGCGGGTGGCGGCGGTCTGAGTCGTCCCCAGGCGCTAATAATACTTGAAATGTGGATGTTTTTCCGCGTTGCGTTGCTGCGGCCTTTTTGGCTATATCCACGCGCTTCCCGGTCGGGGTGAAGCGCCCTTAAAGCGGCCATCCTCGACGCTCCTGGCGCCGGCGGGAGCGTTTCTCACGCCTGCCCATTTCAATCGAGGTTGAAACCACCATGAATACATTGTGGGTGATCGTCGGCTGTGGCGTGCTCGCGATCGTTTACGGCATCTGGGCGACCGGTTCGGTGCTGGGCGCCGATGCCGGCAGCGCGAAGATGCAGGAAATTTCCGCTGCTGTGCGCGAGGGCGCGCAGGCCTATCTCAAACGCCAATACACCGCGATCGGCATCGTCGGCTTGGTGATTTTCGTCATCCTCGGCTTCACGCTCGGCTGGCTGGTCGCCATCGGCTTCTTGGTCGGCGCGGTGCTCTCGGGGGCCACCGGCTTTATCGGCATGAACGTGTCGGTGCGCGCCAATGTGCGGGTCGCGCAAGCCGCGACTAAGACGCTGGCCGGCGGGCTGGAGCTCGCCTTCAAGGCCGGCGCTATCACCGGCATGCTGGTCGCCGGGCTCGCGTTGCTCGGCGTCACGCTTTACTTCGGGTTCCTGACCGGCACGCTGCACAAGGTCGCGAACGACCGTACAGTGATCGACGCAATCGTGGCGCTCGGCTTCGGCGCGTCGCTGATCTCGATCTTCGCCCGTCTCGGCGGCGGCATCTTCACCAAAGGCGCGGACGTCGGCGGCGATCTGGTCGGCAAGGTGGAAGCCGGCATTCCGGAAGACGATCCGCGCAACCCGGCGACCATCGCCGATAATGTGGGCGACAATGTCGGCGACTGCGCCGGCATGGCCGCCGATCTGTTCGAGACCTATGCGGTGACCATCGTCGCGACCATGGTGCTGGCGGCGATCTTCTTTGCCAATACGCCGCATCTGATGACGATGATGACACTCCCGCTCGCGATCGGCGGCGTCTGCATCATCACCTCGATCATCGGCACCTTCTTCGTGCGGCTCGGCGCCAGCCAATCGATCATGGGCGCGCTTTACAAAGGTCTGATCGCGACCGGCGTGTTCTCGCTGGTCGGCATCGCCGGCGTTATCCATTGGCTGATCGGCTTCGGCGTGCCGCTCACCGGTGGGGGCGCGGCGTTCACGACCACGACGCTGTTCTATTGCGGCATCGTCGGCCTCGCGGTCACCGGACTGATCATCTGGATCACCGAGTACTACACCGGCACCGATTTTCGCCCGGTGAAGTCGATCGCCGCGGCGTCCGTCACCGGCCACGGCACCAACGTGATTCAGGGCCTCGCCATCTCGATGGAATCAACCGCGCTGCCTGCGATCGTCATCATCGCCGGCATCCTGGTGACCTACGGCATGGCCGGCTTGTTCGGCATTGCCATCGCGGTGACGACCATGCTGGCGCTGGCTGGCATGATCGTCGCGCTCGACGCCTTCGGTCCGGTCACCGACAACGCCGGCGGCATTGCCGAAATGGCCGGGCTGCCGAAGGAGGTGCGCAAGGCGACCGACGCACTCGACGCGGTCGGCAACACCACCAAGGCGGTAACCAAGGGCTATGCCATCGGTTCGGCCGGCCTCGGCGCGCTGGTGCTGTTCGCGGCCTATAACCAGGATCTGCTGTTCTTCAGCAAGGACGCCGCGGCGCATCCGTACTTCCAGGGCGTCCAGCTCGACTTCGCGCTCACCAATCCGTATGTGGTGGTCGGTCTGCTGTTCGGCGGCCTATTGCCTTATCTATTCGGTTCGATGGGCATGACCGCGGTCGGCCGTGCCGCCGGCGCGATCGTCGAAGAAGTGCGCCGGCAATTCCGCGAAAACCCCGGCATCATGAAGGGCACCAGCAAGCCCGATTACGGCCGCGCGGTGGACATGCTCACCAGGGCCGCGATCAAGGAAATGATCATTCCTTCGCTGCTGCCGGTGCTGTCGCCGATCGTGGTCTATTTTGCGATCTATTTGATCGCCGGGGGCGGGGCGGCAGGCAAGTCGGCCGGCTTCTCAGCCCTCGGCGCTATGCTGCTCGGCGTCATCGTGACCGGACTGTTCGTCGCGATCTCGATGACCTCCGGCGGCGGTGCCTGGGACAATGCCAAGAAGTACATCGAGGACGGCCACTACGGCGGGAAGGGCTCCGATGCGCATAAGGCGGCGGTGACCGGCGATACGGTCGGCGATCCCTACAAGGACACTGCGGGGCCGGCGGTGAACCCGATGATCAAGATCACCAACATCGTGGCGCTGCTGCTGCTGGCGGTGCTGGCGCACTAAATACAAAGCGCATATTCAAAAAATGACAAAGGGCCCGCCATTCATGCGGGCCCTTTTTGCTGATGCGCCGCAACCGCGATCGCGCGAAACGTCAGACCCTGGGGACCACGTTTTTGAAGAGGTTGCCGAGATAATTGAGCTCCTTGCCGCTTGTCGGCGTCGTCTGCGACACGAAGTCGAAGATTTTTCCGTCCTTGAGGCCGTAATTGGCCAGTCGCTGGACCCGGCGATCCTTGTCGAAATAAATCGCGATGACGCGCTGATCCGTCACCTCGTAGGGCATGAACGCCGCCGTGCGCTGCGAGGTTTGCGAAATATAATAGAACGCTTCGCCGCTCACGGTGGCGACCGTGGAGGGAGTGCCGAGCACAATTAAGACCTGCTCCTGGGTGGCGCCGATCGGAATCTGTTCGAGGGCGCCTTCCTGCGCCACATAGCCGCGCTGCAATGTCTCGGTGAAGCTGCCGCACCCGGCAAGCGCCAAGAGACAAGCAAGCGCCAGCGCGAGCCGGATCGGCCTGTTGCAATTTCGATTGGTCTTCGACCTCAAACGCGGCACCGTCATTTCGGTCTTGCATCGGCGAAGGCGTTCACGTACCGGGCGGCAGCCTCGGTCCGCTCCGAGCCAACGGGATGATTTTCCTCCTTTTTCGCCGCAGCGCGCGGCCCGACACCATTTCCACCCTGTATGGCATGATCGTGGCGCAGGGGCGATTGCCCTGTTTTTATCGCGACTACGCCGTCGCCGACACGGTTAACGGCCGTTTCGACCTGATTGTGCTGCTGGCTCTGGTGCTCGATCGCCTGGCCCAGGACCCCGCCTTGCAGAGCCTCGGACAGGGCATTTTCGACCGGTTTTGCGAGGATATGGACCACAATCTGCGGGAGATGGGCGTTGGCGATCTGGAGGTGCCGAAGCAGATGCGACAGTTTGCTGGCGGAAATTTTGCGACGGAATATCTATTGCGGATGGCCACCGACCTTGGCGGCAGCGCCCTGCCTTGCAGCCTATGTGGGAGAGGCGTTACGTGATCTTGGCGCGCAGCCGTCCGCCAGTCTTGCGGGCGGCGAGCTACACCTTCCGGAGCCGAGCAAGATCGCCCCGGTCACAAGTTAAGAGACTGATTTAATGAAGAAAGTTGGAAGCCCCTGGAGCGTGCCAGTGGCCGTGGAAGATATCCCGGACACCGGTCTGCATATCGTGATCGAGGCCCCGGCCGCCACACGCGCCGAACTGGCTGAGCTCGTCGCCGTCCGTGAATTGTCGCAACTCTCGGCGGTCTTCGATCTGATACGCCAGGGCAGCGGCGTTCACGTCTTAGGCCAGGTGAGCGCCCGGGTCGGCCAGACCTGCGTGGTGACGCTAGAGCCGATGGAGAGCGCGGTGGAGGAGGCGGTCGACCTCCAATTCGCGCCGGTGAGCGGGACAGAGCCTGAGGCCAAAAGCGCTCGTACACGCACGCGCGACGACGAGCCGCCAGAACCGCTGGTCGGCGGCACCTTGGACCTGGGCGCGCTGGCGACCGAATTTCTGATCCTCGGAATCGACCCCTATCCCCGTAAGGCTGGCGCCCAATTCGCGCTGCCCAAGGTTGAAGTTGCCGGCGAACATCCTTTTGCCGCGCTGGAATCGCTGAAAAAAAGCCTCGGCGGCGACAAGTCGTGAGCAGGGAGCAAGTCGTGGAACGCTGCCATAACCGGCTTGTCTGCCGCGACCGAGCGGTTATGGTCGCCCCCGTGCCTCGAACCCATTTGACGAAGTTGCCGGCGCGCATGCCAGCGCCGCCCAAGTCGATCCATGCCTGACAAGGCTCGCATCGCGCTTGACGTTATGGGCGGCGACCATGGTGCCTCGGTCGTTTTGCCGGGTGCCGATATTTCGCTCACCCGTCATCCCGATATCGAGTTTCTGCTCTACGGCGACCGCGCCTTGGTAGAGCCATTGCTCGACCGCCTGCCGCGGCTCAAGGCCAAGTCGAAGCTGGTGCATGCTGAAGTGTCGATCCGCATGGACGACAAGCCGAGCCAGGCGCTGCGCTCCGGGCGGCACAAATCCTCGATGTGGTTCGCGATCGATGCGGTGAAGAAGGGCGAGGCCGACGTCGTGGTCTCGGCCGGCAATACCGGCGCGTTGATGGCCATGGCGCGCTTCAATCTCAAGATGATCGAGGGCATCGAGCGGCCGGCGCTCGCCGGCCTTTGGCCGACGCTGAAAGGCGAGTCGGTGGTGCTCGACGTCGGGGCCTCGATCGGCGCTGACGAGCAGCACCTGATCAACCTCGCCGCAATGGGCAGCGCCATGGCGCGCGTGCTGTTCGACATCGAGCGGCCAACCGTGGGCTTGCTCAATATCGGGGTCGAGGAGGTCAAAGGCCTCGAGCAGGTGCGCGAGGCCGGCCGCCTGCTACGCGAGGGTCATTTCCCGCATTTCGATTATGTCGGCTTTGTCGAGGGTGATGACATCGGCAAGGGTTTGGTCGATGTGGTGGTGACCGAAGGCTTTGCCGGAAATATCGCATTGAAAACTGCTGAAGGCACCGCCCGTCAGTTCGCTCAATATCTCAAAGGCGCGATTAACAGGACCTGGGCGGCGCGCCTCGGCTATCTGCTGGCACGGGAGGCCTTCCGCGCGTTGCGCGACAAGATGGACCCGCGCAAATCCAATGGCGGGGTGTTTCTCGGCCTCAATGGCATCGTCATCAAGAGCCATGGTGGGGCCGACGCCGAGGGCTTCGCCTCCGCCATCGACATGGGCTATGACATGTTCCGCTACGAATTGCTCGCCAAAATCGGCGAGTCGATGGCGCGTGACCTACAGGCAAGCGCGACGGCGCGCTTGGCGAGCGGAGCAATCTCGTGCCCCTAATGCGTTCGGTTGTACTCGGTTGCGGGAGCTATCTGCCCGCGCGGATTCTCAGTAATGATGAGCTGGCAAAATCGATTGAAACTTCCGATGAATGGATCGTGCAGCGCACCGGCATCCGCGAACGCCATATCGCTGCCGCCGGCGAGCTGACCTCCGACCTCGCGCTCCACGCCGCGCGCGCGGCTCTCTTCAATGCCCATGTCGAGGCGAATTCGATCGACCTGATCGTGCTCGCCACCTCGACTCCGGACCAGACTTTTCCCGCCACAGCCGTGTCGGTGCAGGCCGGGCTCGGCATCACCCATGGCGCCGCCTTCGATCTGCAGGCAGTCTGTTCGGGCTTCGTCTATGCGCTGTCGATTGCCAACTCGATGCTCAAAAGCGGCGGCTTCAAGCGTGCGCTGGTGATCGGGGCGGAGACCTTCTCGCGCATCCTGGACTGGAACGATCGCACCACCTGCGTGCTGTTCGGCGACGGCGCCGGCGCCCTGGTGCTGGAGGCGCAGCCGCAGCCGCAGCCCGGCACCCAAGGCGACCGCGGCCTCCTGACCACCCATCTGCGCTCGGACGGCCGCTTCAAGAGCAAGCTCTACGTGGACGGCGGACCGTCCTCGACCCAGACCGTCGGCCATCTGCGCATGGAAGGCCGCGACGTGTTCAAACATGCGATCGCGATGATTACCGACGTGATCGACGACGCCTTCAAGGCCACCGGCACCAGCGCGGCCGATATCGACTGGTTCGTGCCGCACCAGGCCAACAAGCAAATCATCGACGGCTCGGCCCATAAGCTCGGCATCACGCCGGACAAGGTGGTGATCACCGTGGACCGTCATGGCAATACGTCGGCGGCCTCGATCCCGCTGGCACTGACCGATGCGGTTGCCGACCGGCGCATCAAGCGCGGCAATCTCATCCTGCTGGAGGCGATGGGCGGCGGTTTCACCTGGGGCTCGGCGCTGCTGCGCTGGTGATCGGCGGCGAGGCCAGCAGGCCTGCCAAGGCGGCCGTTTATGGTTGCGGCCGGCAAAAATTGCTTGTAAGTCATGGCCCCGGGGTGGGCTAAAGAAGCAGCCAGATACCCTCCATAATTTGATTCGCCCGTTGACCCCCGGAGACGATGCTAATATCGTCGATAATTCAGCAGGATATCTTCGCCGGGGGCAGGGCAGGCGATGACGGGTAAAACAGTGACGCGGGCGGACCTCTGTGAGGCGGTCTACCAAAAAGTTGGCCTTTCACGCACGGAATCGGCTTCGCTGGTAGAGTTGGTCCTCAAAGAGATCACCGACTGCCTCGAGCGTGGCGAAACCGTGAAGCTTTCCTCGTTCGGCTCCTTCGTAGTGCGCAAGAAGGGCCAGCGCATCGGGCGCAATCCCAAGACCGGCAAGGAAGTGCCGATCTCGCCGCGCCGGGTGATGGTGTTCAAGCCCTCGGCGATCCTCAAGCATCGCATCAACGGCCACGCCGAATAGGCCGGGCTCGCGTTAAAGTGGTTCCAGTAACTGCGTTCAATTCAGCATCCAGGGGGCCGCTTTGGATCACAAGGCGCCGGACGCATTTCGCAGCATCAGTGAAGTGGCAGAAGAGCTCGATCTGCCGCAGCACGTGCTGCGCTTCTGGGAAAGCCGTTTTCGCGACATCAAGCCGATGAAGCGCGGCGGCGGCCGGCGCTATTATCGTCCCGACGACGTCAATCTTCTACGCGGCATTCGTCATCTTTTGTATGGCGAGGGCTACACCATCCGCGGCGTGCAGCGCATCCTGCGCGAGCAGGGCGCGAAATTCGTGGCTGTCGTTTGGCAAGAAGGCGCGCCGCAGCCGCCACATGGCGCTAGCGAGGACGAGGATCTGGGCGAGGAAGCCGTCGCGGCGGAGGCCGAACTCCTCGAAGAAGATCGCGGCCTGCGCAGTCGGCTGTCCTCGCTGATCGGCCGCGACCTCGGTGATCGTCAGGACGACGTCGAGGCGCGCCGCGAACCGCCGCTCAAGAGCGCGCCGGTGCCGCGCATCGAGCCCACCGATCGCGCGATCCATGGCGCGGAGGAGCCGGCGCGTCCAGCAATAGAACCCCGCCCGGCGGCGGTTCGCGCAGCGCCAGCGAGCCCGGCTGGCCGGTTGGCGCGCGACGATCTCCGCAAGCTGCACGCCGTGCTGCATGAGCTCGCCGAATGCCGCAAGCTCATTGAGACCGCGGTGGCACGCGCCGGCGCCGGGACCTAACGACATCCGCAAGATTCAACGCACGTTTGAACTTTACGCCCGTCGCGCCGCACTAAGGCTCGTATAGGATATCGATTCAGTGAAGAAATAACAGAGTGGCGTACCGGCGACGCGGGAATTTGGTCGGGGCTGCGGGAACGCACATGTCACTGCTTAGCCGGATCATCGTGATTGTCTTCGCCCTTATCGTAGCCAGCATGGCTGCGGGATTCGCGCTCGCCTTCGGGATCATTGCGCCGGATTGGGCAACTATGGATTCCGATCCGGTCGAACGTGTGAGTTTTTTCGTCGTTTGGTTTTTCGCAACCAGCTTTTACGGCGCCGTGGCGATGGCGCCAGCTTTCGTGCTGATCGTTCTGGGAGAAACCTTGCGCTTGCGCAGCTCTATCTATTACGGAGTTGCGGGTGCTCTGGTCGGATTGGCATCATATTTCGGCTCCAACATTTCCGTGATGCTGGAAAACACAACAGACGTTCCGCCGGTCGAACACGCATTGCCGCTCGCGGCGGCGGCTGGAATTATCGGCGGCGTCGTTTATTGGTTGATCGCCGGCCGCAAAGCCGGGGCCAGGCGCGCAAGCTGATTTTGTTTGTCGTGTCGGCGGGATTTGAACCCACGACCCCCTTTGTGAGCAGCGGCGGCGACGCAATTTTATGGAATTGTTATCAGTTGTGCCGGTTAAAACCAAAACTTGGGAAGCATCACGATACGTTTTGCGACTCTATTAGGCTCGACATGTGCTATCGTAACTGGTCAGCTTGCGTGTGCCGCTGATCTGCCGACGAAAGCCCCGCCTCTAGCGCCCGCACCTATTCTGTATAACTGGAACGGCTTCTACGTCGGCGGCCACATTGGTTACGGCTGGAATAACATTGACAGTGCCACAAGCGATCCCAACACAGGGGTTGTCGAGAAGACGGGCTCCAGCGAACGCAATGGTGTCTTCGGCGGAGGCCAAATCGGTTATAATTATATCGTCAAGCCGAACTTCCTAGTTGGTGTCGAAGCTGATTTCGATGGAGCCGATCTCTCGGCAAATAATGATGACTGCTTAGATCCTTTTCACTGCGTTCACATCGATGGCAAGAACGATTGGTTTGGTACGGTGCGCGGTCGGCTCGGATATGTGCAGAACAATTGGCTTCTATTCGCGACTGGCGGCGTTGCTTGGGTGCATGGGACTAGTATCCGCAGGATCACCGTAGCAACGAATCCTGCTTTGGTTGGAGAAGCAGCGACTGCATCGGGCACCAACGTCGGATGGTCGGTCGGTGGTGGCGTGGACTATGGGTTCGTGCCAAACTGGTCGGTGAATCTTGAATACCGATACATGCAGGTCGACACAGGCCGCGATTTTATCTACTCCGTGCCAGCGCCCAACCGGCATATAGACGCCACGGAGCACATAAACACCGTCCGGCTCGGCGTTAATTACCATTTCAATTGAACTGATCAGAGGCAGGGATCAGTCACTCTAAAGTCAGCAGGGATTTTCTGAGCAAGACGGGCCGCCTCCTGTTGGCGGCCCGTTTTTTTGGCGCAATCATGAGGAAAGAGTTCTTATTTCGCGAATTTTTGGATCATGCGTGGAAAACAGTGTGTGCCTGTAGACAGAAAAACTAGCCGAAGTCCCGATATCGAGCTTACGCTGCCGGGGAAATGATCGATGGCAACCGCCTAGGAGTAAGTGAGGGATGCGACCAGAAAGAAGGCTTAGGTCGTTTGGCTGAATAGTCTCCGGTCTGGTGGTCTGATATCGATTAGTCAATTGTCAGGAGGCCCCAAAGGATCCCTCCCGCCTTTGGTTCCTGGCAGCGGCGAGTCCCCGGGCTGTCCGTTTAGGGCAGCCCGCTTTTTTGGCGTCGCACCCGCCCATGAACCCGATAGTGATCGCACCCGCGACGAAGGCACCCGCAGCCAGCGTCGAAGCAGCCCGTGCCCCGCTCGTCGGCCGCGCCCTTTGCGCTAAATCAATGCCTGCGTATTGCGATTGAGATCATCTGCATAAAGTGAAAACAGGAGCAGCGTTCAAAAATGCGTGGTCGATCTTACCTGTGTGCTCGATCTGCATCCGTCTGTCCGCTGAGATTCGCTTGCTGGTTTGCCAAAAAATGCGTGGTTGGTGGCCCGTATTTCAAGAAGGTTGGCAATACTTACGTGCGAGAGTGGGATGCCAAACCAGGAGATAACATTCAGCCCACTCTTGATGGTGGCACCGGGCAGGACGCGCAAGCCGCAACAGCGCGTATTGGGCAATCGTGCAGATAGGGAAAAAGGTCGAATTGGCATCTAAGAAAATAGATGATGGAAGCCGCCAGGATTACAGCGGCGCACACGCGGCGGGTGGGCTGCCATCCACTGAGCATTGTTTCGGCTTTGCCTGATCGTCGCGGGCGCCATCGGCTTGTTCTATCTTTTTGTGCATTCCAACGGCGAATTGGGTTCGGTGCTTATTGCACCCGTGACGTTGATCGTGATTGGCGCGATTTGGCTCTATTTGGATTTCATGGACACTATGCTGACCGCGAGGCCTTGAACGCCGACAAAGTTCTCGACTGGGCCGCGTGCGTCCTCAGCATGCGGTCGATGTGCCGGTCGCCGTCGAACACAGTCGTAGTTGTCGTCAGACCACGGACCGGCTGGGCGGGACTTCGAGGCGCGTTTCAGGGTCAGCACGTACTGGTCGTTCATTGGCCTATTCGCCCAGTGGCAGAGTAGGCTAATGGCCCGCAGGGCAATGTCATTCAGCGCCGCGCGCCAATAGGGTATTGATGGTGGTGTTTTATCCCCCAGGTCCCCCACACCACCCAGCCCCCGGCCCCCCGAGCTAGTGGGGGCTATTTTTTGCACTAGCAACGACAGGGAGATGACGAAACGCTCGTCATCCGCTGACATGACTCAATCCGTGCGCTACTTGGAAGTTGGCGGGCGCGAGTTGGCTTGTCCGCTAATGACCGAGGCTATTTGAAAACGCTGCCAATAGTTGTCAGCGCGCAGCAAAAGAATCGAACTTGCCGCTTTGGCAAATCTTTCATGCGCCAACGACATTGCGTTTTGGAACCTCCGCCGCCTTGTCCGGGAGCGTATTGTGCGCCGGGGTCTCCGTCGCCCGCGCTACCTAATCCGCCGACCGTTCCGCCTCTCGGAACTACGGAATGCCATCAGGCGCAAGTTTGTGACGCCTATGGTCATTGCCGTTGGCAGCAATGTCTGTCGGTGAGATAATTGGGCTACCAGCGAACCAATTAGAACTGCGGCGCGATGGAGAAGCGGCTGAAAGTCATAGAACCTTGCCCCAAGACGGTGCCGCCACCTGCCCGCGCGAGTTTAGCGGCGACGAGACTCGCAGAATGGGAGCGAGTATTATTAGCGCCCGCATAAGAGCCAAGGTCACAGACCATGAAGCTCACGCTAAAGCACGCCATCGCCGCTATCATTCTGGTGTTGAGCTTTTCTGCCCCAGTGGCCGCAGGGCCCTTAGAGGATGCTGTTGCTGCCCTTGATAGAAGTGACTACGCGACCGCCCTTCGACTTTTTCGTCCGCTGGGCGAAAAGGGAAACCCAAGGGCGCAGTTTAATCTCGGGTTCATATACGCTAATGGCCGCGGCGTCCCCAAGAACTACGCCGAGGCTCTGAAATGGTATCGCCTTGCGGCCGACCAAGGCTTCGCCTCTGCGCAGCATAATCTCGGGATTATGTACGCCAACGGCCAAGGAGTAGCACTCGACCATGTCGAGGCGGTAAAGTGGTATCGTCTCGCCGCAAACCAAGGTTTGGCCAAGGCACAGAACGAACTCGGGTATGATTACGCGCAAGGCCGAGGCGTACCCCAAAACTACGATGAAGCGTTGAAGTGGTATCGCTTGGCTGCTGATCAAGGCGACGCCGGGGCGCAGCTTAACCTCGGGACGTTATACACCACCGGCCAAGGCGTTCCGCAAAACCATGTTGAAGCGTTGAAGTGGTTTCGCTTGGCTGCTGATACGGGTAACGCCGGTGCCCAGTTCAACCTCGGGCTCATGTACGCGAACGGCCAAGGCGTGGCGAAGGACCATGTCGAGGCGGCGAAGTGGTGGCGCCTCGCTGCCGACCAAGACTACACCAAGGCGCAGCTTAACCTCGGGACGTTATACGCCACCGGCCAAGGCGTGCCAGAAGACAAGGTTCGCGCATACATGTGGTTCAGCTTGGCAGCGGCGCGAGGTGATCTTACTGCGCTAAACTATCAAAACCGTGTCGCGCGGGAAATGACACCGGCGCAGATAGCCCAAGGCAACAAACTTGCTGCCGACGAAATTCGCAAGGCTGCGGACCAAGGCGACGCCGACGCCCAGTTCAATCTCGGGTTCGCGTACTACATGGGGCGGGGCGCACCGCAGGACTACGCAGTGGCGGCGAAATGGTTTCAGAAAGCTGCCGATCAAGGCCACACCCGCGCTCAATACAATCTTGGCGTCATGTATGAGGAGGGCAGCGGCGTGGTGGTGAACTACGCCGAGGCTCTGAGGTTTTACCGCCTTGGGGCCGACCAAGGGTTCGCCCCTGCACAACACAACCTCGGGGTGATGTATGCCTTTGGCCATGGGGTCCTGCAGGACTACGCCGAGGCGATAAAGTGGTCTCGTCTCGCTGCGAACCAAGGCTACGCTGATGCCCAGTTCAATCTCGGGATTGCATACGCGAACGGCCAAGGCGTGCCGAAGGATTATGCTGAGGGGGCGACGTGGCTTCGGAGGGCTGCCGATCAAGGTCTCCCCCTTGCTCAGTTGAGCCTCGGGGTCGCTTACGCCCTCGGTCATGGCGTGCAGCAGGACTTTGTCAGCGCCCACATGTGGTTCAGCTTGTCGGCTGCGCAGGGCAACCAAGATGCAGTAAAAGATCGAGACAGAGCCGCAGGGAACATGACCCCCGCGCAGATTGCCGAGGCGCAGAAACTCGCACGCGAATGGAAGCCGATTAGACAGGCGCCGCGGTAGGTCGCTTAAACATCATCGCGGATCGACGCGCATCCGAATTGGAAAGACATGCACAAGCACGCGGACGATCGATGTCCGCTATGCCCCGATAGCGACCGAATATATTGCGGCGCAGCGAACGTAGCTTTGTGCCATGTATGGACGGCGCCCGCTCCCGGCATCGAGGTGCCATAGGGTGGTTCGTCGAAGACGGCGAAAAGCCTCTCTGCTTTTTGCGCCGCAACGAATGACGCGATTGGCACTTCAATGGGCTCAATGGCCTGCAAGGCCGAAAATGGCGGTCGAGGGTCGGGCGCGGAAGTGCTTTGGGAGGTTTTCGGTCATGGGCACCGCTGGCCGCATGGGGAGGCCGACCGCGCCCTGGTGAGGCGGGCCGTGCGCTGGGAGCTTGGCGGCGAGTTGGCGGGGGCCATCGCATGACGACGCACACCCCGGATGATGGCACGGACCTTGGCACGATCCTGGCCGCGGCGGCGGGGCTGCCGGACTATCGGCGGCGGACGATTGAGCCGGTACTGACGGTGCGCGAGGCTGCGGCGGAGAGATTTAGCGCGGCGACGGCGCAGCTTGTGATTGCGTGGCGCGAGTTGGCGGAGCGGTCGCAGGCGTTGCAGGCGGCACTCGAGGCCGAGCAGATTAAGCTCCCGCTGGCGCGCATTGAGCTTGGGTCGCTGATAGCGGCGGCGGCGACCGAAATGTGGCGGCAGGGTTATGAGACCTTGCCGATTGGCTCACCGCTTCGCCTGCCGTGCATGTGCGGCGGTGCGGTGGCGCGGCCTGATATTTGTTGCCGCTGGCCGACCTGGTGCGCGAGGCGGACGACCTTGTTCGGAGGCGGCTCGCATGACCGTGACCGAGCAGGCCATACCGCGGTTGCCCGCGCCCAGTGGATCGCCCGCATCTTCGGGGGCTGAGGACGAGCGGGACCTCGGGCCGGCAATGCAGCGCCTCACCGTGCGGCAGCGCGAGTTTGTGGGCGCGCTGTTGCAGGGCTGCACCCAGAAAGAGGCCGCGCGGCGGGCGGGCTATTCGGCAAACTCGGAAGGCTCACTCGAGGTCGAGGGCACGCGCCAGGCTCACAACCCGGCGATATAGGCGGCAATCCAAGAGGAAGGGTTCAAGCTCATTCGCAGCAGCGGGCCGAAATCGATTGCCGTGCTGGCGTCGATTGCGGCCAATACCGGGGCGCGCGACCGCGACCGCATTGCCGCCGCCGTGGGCCTGCTCGACCGCGGCGGGTTCGGGTCGATCAGTTCGCACCGGGTTGAAATCACGAACCGAGCAGGGCCGAGGTCAAAGCGAGGCTGGCCGCCGCCTGCGACGAGCTTGGCTTCACGGCCGAGATGAAGGCGCGGGCAATGCGCGTGAGCACGCTCGAGCTTGCCGAGCAGGCGGACGGCAGTTTTGCGGTCGAGCCGGAAGCCATGGCGGCCGCCGTTGAAACCGAGGCAGTGGAAAGCGAGAGCCAATGAGCAGCGCAAAGGAAGACCGCATTTTACGCGAGCGCCTTGCTGTGCTCGAGGCCGAAGCGAATCAGCGGCGCTACAATCAGCTCGCCGAGTTTCAGCCACATCCGCCGCAGGCGAAGTTCATCGAACTCGGCCGAACGAAGCGGGAGGTCGCCTTCGTCGCTTCCAAATCCGGCAAGAGCCACGTCGGCGCGATTGCGATCGCCGCCCATGCGACCGGCCGCTATCCGAAATCCTGGACCGGCCGCCGCTTTGATCGGCCGCAAAACGGGCGGCGGTATCGAAGGGCTATGCCGTGGGCACACGCCCGGAAAAAATTATTCGGCTCGCCGGGCACCGAGCCGGGCAGTGGGATCATCCCGAAGGATCAGATTATCGGGAAGCCAACGGCTTCGCATGGAGTGAGTGAAGCTTTCGACACCGCGCGCATCCGGCATATCAGCGGAGGCATATCGACCATAGCGTTCAAGAGCTACGAGATGGGCGCAAAATAAATATCAGGGCGAAAGCATCGACGTAATTTCTTTGGACGAAATCTGCCCGATGGAAATTTACAATGAATGCCTCGCGAGTTGACGGACCTCAAAGCGCAAGCGCACCGATAGTATCGCGCCGGTCGATATAGCTGGCAAGCGTGAACTCGGACGCCGAATGCAGAAGCTCGGCGAAGTTTAAGGTTGCACTGCACGGCTCCCGTATTGTCGAGCAACAGGAGAGAGTCCCGCCGATGCCGCTCGGTGTCCAAACGACGTGATCGCCGGCGGCAAAACCGTGAAAGCCGAGGTGAATGGCATCGCCATGATGAAAATTGTGGATGCCGCACTGAAGGAATTGGCGAGGGCAATTTTGAGGCTAGCGCTGAGTGGCATAGCAGAATTGTTGCCCGCATCAACGAAAGTGACGTCTCCGATCTGCGCACCATTGCCTAATCGACAGTGCCACCTTTGATTTGGGTGCCGCCGGTTTAGGTATTGTTGCCCGCAATGACGAACGTGCGCGGACCTGTCAAATTCGACAGTACCTGAGCTGGATATCGAGCCTGAAAATATAGTGTAGCCCTCCGAAAGAGGACACAAGATGATTGGATCCCAACACAACATTGCCCGCGCCGGAAAAAATTGCTCCGCAGTGGAAGGCAGTGCTCGTGACGAGGTGGATGTCGAATTTGGCACCGTCGTCAATAGAGGAAAACCCGTCGCTGGTCTCTGAAAAATTCACCTGGTTGCCGCTATGGGCGTGAATAGAGACGCATCCCCGTCGAGCTATTGACAAAATCGAGACGATGAACGGCGATTTTGCTTCTATTGTTACTTGAAAAAATGAACTTTGCTTCTATTGTTATTGCAGGCCATCGGCTCGCTCTTGCTATGCAATTTCGAATGCCGCTGTGGTGAAAGGTGGCAGGTCGTGCATTGCTGCCGTTGAAATGCATGCTCCGGAAAGAGAATATTGAATGTCTGGCGATCGGAAACGATGAAGTGCGGTGGCGTCGGGCGAGGACGCGCCTCTTCTCCGATTGACAGAGCTGCAACCTAGAGGTGTCGCCAATGGTAAAGTTGTCAACGAGCCACCGCAATTTGATCGTGGTGATTTGCTGTCGTGGGTTGAGAAAAGAAAATATTGGTATTGAAGACGTCGCTGCTTGGAAAAAACGCAGTGCCATCGGGCACGTTGAACCATTCAATAGGTTCCGATATAGACCGCTCGGTGATATTCCGCTGTAAGTGTCCCAATCACCTGATACGAATCCGTCACATGTCGCGTCGTCAGAGCTCACCCCCAACAACGTATCCGCATGAGCGGAATTACGCTTACTGCCTCACATCGTTCGCCACAACGACGCCGTAATGTGCTTCTGATCGGTTATGCTTGGAAATTTACCAGAAAGTCGCGTGCTATGTCTCTGTGACGGATTTCACAGTTTAGATAAGATTTCTTGGTGGCTGATCCTGACGTGCGTATGGCGATAAAAACGGGCGGGCTGATCCACGCGCGTTACGTGAAAAATGAGACCGGCGCGCTAGGATGCATGATTTTATGGCATTATGCCTTTGAGGCTTTGATGGTGGCTGACCGTGTCCGAAATAGCGCGGCGCCTACGTGGCCGACAGCGAAGACGCCCCCTGTGAAGTGCAACATCACCGCCGCGATGAAGACGATGGCGCGCAAATATTGAAACTTCGATACCAGCCCCTCGACACTCCCGCTCCACCCACCACACGCGAACGCATAGGCGGCCACGGCGCGGGGTTTCTCCCCGCTATTTTTGTCTTTCCCGATGGTTCCCGAAGTGGCTTTACCGGGAAACAAGATCGCTGAAATCTACGCTAAGCCCTTGATTTTACTGGTCGGGGCGACTGGATTTGAACCAGCGACCCCCTGTCCCCCAGACAGGTGCGCTAACCGGGCTGCGCCACGCCCCGACCGGAACGGCGCGGACTATAAGACTGTCCGCGCACGTTGTTTTAATTGGGGTTTCTGCCCGCATGTTGCATCCTTGTAGCAGGCGGTCAAGCGGCGCACACCGCAGCCTCGATCTTCGCCATGTCGGCGCGATCGGCTTCGACGTTTTCAAACAGGTGACCGTACAGGTCGAACGTCATGTTGATCGAAGAATGCCCCATGACGGTTTGCAGGCGTTTGGGTGTCCAGCCCCGGTAGGCGATGAATAGCGATGCAGCGGCGTGCCGAATCATGTGGAAGCCGTAGCGGTGACCTGGAATTGAATTGCCCTCGGCATCCTTCCTGCCGGTGTCTACGGTGAGCCCGCATTTGATCTGTAATGGATACCATGTGTGCTCGTGGATGTTCCACAGGCGCTCGATCTTCCCACGGTTATTGGGGAATACGAGATCGAGGTCGCCCTTGGGGCAGTCGTTTCGCCATTGCCTAAGCGTATTGAGGACAAGGGGGGCGAGGGGGATATCGCGCTTCCCGGCCTTGGATTTTGGCGGCCCCATATGGCCCCAAGCGAGCCATAACTCCCAAGCTTCCGCGACCGTCTTGCTTATACTCGCTGCTGTGTGAATGCCGACTTGAACCTCATGGAGGGCATTAACCGACCATGCCTCGGCGTCCTTTTTGGCGGCAAATGTCTTGAGCCTGCGCTTGCCGTGCGAGAAGCCAGCATCCGAATGGATAGCGACCCGACCAGCGGTGACCAGACGCTCGTAAGCCTTTGGGCGAACGTGCGCAGCGGACCTGTGAAATGCGTCACAGCTACCTTCCCCATGAACTAGTTTTCAAAGATGCCACTTGTCTCAAATGCGGAAGCAGGCAATTTGTAGGTGATAGCCGTGCGAACATTTGGCCCTGTGAAGCCGGAGGACGTCCTTGTCGATGAGGAGTGGTATCGTTCTCAATATCCCGATGTGAAGGAAAAGATACCCGGGCAATTTCAGTCGGCGAGAGATCATTTCATAAGATTTGGCTACCAACAGGGACGCCTCCCCATCAAGCCCTTGTTGTTCGATGAGGCTTGGTATCTAGCGACCTATCCCGACGTAGCGGAAGCCGTTCGCTCGGGGCGTTTGAAAAGCGGTTATGACCACTTCATTAAATTTGGGTACGCCGAGGGACGCCAGCCGAGCAGCTACGGCTGGCAAGTTCTGCCCTTGCACCACGCGCCGCCGACCAAGCCTGAATAAGTAACCCAAGATCGGCGCGTGGCCCCGCTCGCTGGTGCGTTGGCGCGCGGCGCGGGCCTGCGGGTGGCGGGATAGTCTGCT
Source organism: uncultured Alphaproteobacteria bacterium (assembly GCA_963709855.1). Lineage (GTDB taxonomy): Bacteria > Pseudomonadota > Alphaproteobacteria > Rhizobiales > Xanthobacteraceae > Pseudolabrys. The sequence goes on from CAVPXX010000027.1 coordinate 209,453, forward strand.
GACACGTAGGCCGCTGTGGCCGGATGTACGTCGCGCCGTGCCTCACAGTCTGCGGTCAAAAAAAGCCGCCCTGGTTGGGGGTCGGGCGGCCTAAGTTTGGTAGTTGGGACGGCGGCGAGGCTACGACGGTTGCGAGCGGGTAGCTGTGACATGTTTCACAGGGTCCGCGTACTTTTGGCGCGCGAGAAGCGCGGCGACTATGAAGATCAACCTGCTTGCGCGTGGTCCCTGGTTGGGCCTTGCTCGCTCGCGGGGCTGCGCTGCACGCGGCGGCTGGCGGTTTCGGCGCCGCCGGTCGCTTGCTTATCCCACATGATTGCACCCTACAGGGATACTGTATCGAAAGTTCTACGTAGAATTACTGTGAAATATGTCACAGCTACCCGCTTTTTTAGTGAGCTAATGAACCGCGTGCAGTTCTCGTGGCAACACTTAAAGGAGCACTCCAAGATGAAACTCATCTCCAAGGTCGTACTAGCAGCCTTGTCAGGCGCTTTGGTTGCCGCTGCTGCAGCGCAGGCCTTGGCAATGCTGGCTGCCCACTAAATTTTATTCGCGGCTTTCCCGGAGCTTGTCAGTGAAAATACAGAACAGTGCCGCGTTTGAGTTCCTCGCAGCTCTTCCTCTGGCGACTTACCGCGCCGGCGAAACCGTCTTGAAAGCCGGGTCGAAAACCGGTCGGCTACTGTTCCTCAAAAGGGGCGAGGTGGCAGTTTTCAAGGACTCGATCGAGATTGTCAGAGTGAATGAGCCCGGCGCTGTTTTCGGCGAAATCTCTGCGTTATTAGATCAGCCGCATTCAGCGGACGTTCGGGTCTTGAAGGACTTGGAGTTTCATGTCGCCGACGCGGCGCAGCTCAGGAAAGACCCGATTGCGCTGTTTTACGTCGCAAAGATTTTGGCGGGGCGTCTTGTCTCTGCTGACGAGGGTTTTGTAGAGATGAAGAAAGAGCTTCTGATGTTATTCGTCTGAGAAAAATTTGTCCGTAAGCTCGAACCGTCACGCTATTGAACGGTGAAACGGTGATAAGCCTATACCTAGAATATTTTACTGCGGATTTCATAGCCGAGATCACAGTAGTTGTCGTGCTTGGCTATATCTCGTGGTGGGTCTACGAGATAGAGCGCAAAGGGCCGTGAAGTTCTTTGCGGATTGTTTTCGGGGCTTGGCAATAATCAGCGGCGGGTTGTTTAGTTCCTGCGCGGCTGTTGAACGCGGACGCCAACTCACCGGAATGTAAATATGGCCAGCAGGGTGAGGATGAACGCTATCCCCGCGATCATCAACCAACTTGTTTTGGTAATCGGGTCTGGTGCCGCGCTTTTGTCCTTGGTCGGGTGCGGTGCCCCGCAATGAGTGGCCGTGAAGAATTGAAGCATTGAACGGACTGATTGATTGGACGTGACGAAGTAATCGAATTTGCCAGTTTGTTGGGTGTGGCGCCTGGTTTCCTTGCAAATTCTGTTTGGCGATTCCTGGAATTTGAAGCTGTGATTCTCTGCTCTCGACTGGGTCGGTGGGAGGGATTGCAATGCAGCCAAAGGAGCGACGGGAGACTGGCGAGCAGGACCTGTTTCGCTCGCGTCTGGATCAGATCATCGATCTGCAGCACGCGCTGGTGAGGCTGGCGCGATCGATCGACTGGCGCTTCCTGGAAGAGAAGTTTGGCGCGGTCTACACGGACAAACCGGGGCATGCGCCGCTGCCGACGCGTCTGATGGCAGGGCTTGCCATCCTCAAGCACATGCAGGACCTCTCTGACGAGGCATTGTGCGAGCAATGGATCGAGAACCCGTATTACCAGTACTTCTGCGGCGAAGAGTCTTCCAGCACCGGCTGGTGTTCGATCGCTCCTCGCTGACGCGCTGGCGCCAGCGCATGGGGGAGGAAAAACTACAGGCCCTGCTGCAGGAGAGCCTGGCGGTGGCCACCCGCACCGAGGAGATGAAGCGGGCCGATTTGGCCCGCGTCATTGTCGACACCACCGTTCAGCCAAGGCGGTGATGTTCCTGACCGACGCCAAGCTGTTGAACCGCGCCCGCGAGCGGCTGGTGCGGCTGGCCCATGAGCTTGGGGTAGAGCTGCGCCAATCCTACCGGCGGGTCGGCAAGTTCGCGCTGATCAAGCACCAGCGCTATGCCCATGCCAAGCAGTTCAAGCGCGCCAATCGCAGCCTGAGAAAGCTCAAGACCTATCTCGGCCGCGTCATCCGCGACATTCGGCGCAAGACGACCGGCAACGAGGGCTTAAGGGAAACGTTCGTCCGGCCGCTGTACCTGGCAGAGCGGTGCTGGCGCAGGACCGTCACCAGCGCGGCGTAAGATTTACAGCCTGCACGCACCGAGGTGGAATGCATCGGCAAGGGAAAGGCACACAGACCTATGAGTTCGGTGTGAAGGAGAGCGTGGCAACACCCCTGCGGCATTCGCGCGGTGGCCAGTTTGTCGCCCACGTCGCGGCGCTGCCCGGTAACCCGTATGATGGCCACACGCTCGCCACCGTCATCCCTGCCATGCAGGGGATCATCGGCAACACGCTCGATCGCGTCATCGCCGATGCCGGATACCGCGGCCACAACGCGTCGCCCGAATACCAGTTCAAGGTCTACACCGCTGGCCAGAAACGTCGCGTCACCCCGCAGATCAAACGCGACATGAGACGGCGTGCGGCCGTAGAGCCGGTCATCGGCCACCTCAAGGAGGACCACCGCATGGGCTGCAATTAACTTGCCTACTCAAGCGGCGATGCCATCAACGCCGTGCTCGCCGCCGTCGGATACAACTTCCGCCTTCTGCTCAGGTGGCTGAGGCTTTTGCTGTTCCGAAACGAAATCGAAATTGTAGGTACTTCTAAGCTAAGATTTAGCTGAAAAGGACATTATTCAGGGGACCAATGAGGGCAGGTCGGCGCTTCTGTGCTGACGTTCGCGCCACATTCGCGGCAGGGCTTAAGAGCCATCCGATATGCTCCACTTGAGCCGGCAGGGGCGGCATATCCAAATAAACAATAATGGAAGATGGGCTATTCCACGAGGCGTGACGAATGAAATTGTCCGGTTACGCCGCGTCGGCTATCGCGTTATGTGCAACAGCTCGAAGAATATCAGCCCGGCTCACAATGCCGACGATTTTTCCGTGAGCGACGACAGGAACACGTTTGATCCGGTGTTTATCGAACAAGCTGACCAGCTCGTCGAGCCCCATTTCTGGGTTCGCGGCGATCACCGGCTTGGTCATTATATCGGCGGCTTTAACGCCGTGCGACTTCAAGAAATCGCTTCCCTCGAGGTGAATCAAATCGGCTTCACTGACGATCCCGACGAGCGCCTCATGCTCATCCAAGACCGGCACTGCGCTGATTCGGTTCTCGACCAAGGACCTCGCAATATTTGCAACGGACGAGTTGAGCCCAACAGTGATGACGCCAGTAGTCATAATATCGGAAGCTCTCATTGGATGCTTCCTTTCGTTTTTGCGACCATTGCAAGAAACGCGATTATTTTATTGCTATACAAACCAATATGAGGCTTTGACCAAGATCAATAACTGTGGGGCCGGCCGCTTGCTTATCCACACATGATCGCGCCGCTGCCTTGCGGACCACAACTCCGGAATGTGGCCTTGCAAGGAACGGAACTCGATCGCTCATGCAGACTTTCCTTGCGGTACTGACTGTGCGGCGCCCGCAATGGTCCCGTGCCCCAAAGTACAATAGCAATTATTTGGCAAGGTGATAATGTTGCAACCAATAGGTTTCTCGCACCAGTCCCGACAGTCCAAAGCCTAGAGCACCCAGAAGCCAGCGTCCTTCGTGACAAGCGCAAATGGTTTAGGCGAGCGGCTTACGGCAACGCGAGCAACAGGACGGAGAACGCGCGAGGTCGTCGAGGATGCTCGGCGGCCTTTTGCGTGTGGGGCGGCGGTGGCTGCGGCGCCATCTGATCGGCGGCGCGTTGGTAGGTTGCCGCGAGATCGAGCATGTGGCGGTGCCGGCTTTCATTGCCTTCACTCGTCGGGGGCAGTTTTCTCGCTTGTCTGTGGGTTGTCGATCTTATCGGCGATCCCCTCGCAAGCAGCCGCTAATTTCAAAAGTTCTTGCTTAGCGGCCGCATCTTTGGCCATGTCAGCAAAGTTTCGATACTTCGCTGCTTGTTCCCGGTAGAAATCAGAATTGGGGTGGCCTGTTGCGGTGTTCATAATGCACTTGTTGGACGCATGTACCGGCCGCCCAGGCGGAAGGCTGCATGGAGGTAGTGTGATAGCAGCCCGTACTTGCCTTGGGGCGCCCACCCGGGCGACCGGCACCGATTAGCTTTCGCTAGGCATCCTAACAATCCGTTACAGCGCCAGAGTAAAGGTAACAACCGCGCTCGTTCGGCTGTCAGTCATTGGCCTATTCGCTCAGTGGCCCAGTAGTCCGATGGTCTAGAGATGGCGCTTCACGAGAACCCGATCCGGGAAATGTTTCTCGATGTGCCCGATGGGCGCAAGGCATTAAAGCTGACCAATTTAGTCATCACCTGCGCCCGTCGAATGCGCCCCTGGCAAGTCGCTCATTCCAATTCGGTCTGACATTCGCCCCGCGTTGGCCGCACCGTTGGCAGCGTCGTGCGGGCGGTCTATGTCGCGTTCATGTCGCACGGAACTGCCGGGAGCCATTGGAAATCGTTGAAACGTAAGAGGAACTATTGCGACAAGCTGCAACATTAAAGGGGGCGAACCCCGAATACTAAGTTATTGAATTATTTGAGGCCTCGGCGGAATTCCGATGCGCGAGGGCGCGGACTATAAGGATGCGCCTATCGCGGCGCAATAATGCTCCACTAGCGGCTTTTCAGCCTATGCGCCCGAGTTAACGGCACGCCTGTTGGACAACCCTTCCATTTCGAGACGCGGCCATGGCCCAAGCTGTTCAGCACGACTCGACGCGCATTTCGGCGTCGATCCGCCGGTAGTGGACCGCGCGCAGGCTCGCTCGCTGGCCGCCAGCCTCGGGGATATCAGCATTGCCGTCTACGAGGATCTATCGGCGATCGAGCGGGATCGGCGCGCTTTCGAGCTGCAGCGGTGACCATGCGGTCAGGCGTGCTGTTCAAGGCGCACCGCAACCATTTGGTGCTGCCGCGCATTTCGGTCAACGGCGATTTCCAGCAGCAGTGCTATCTCGAAGTTCTGATGTCGGGCGCCGCCACCGCGATTTGGAACGGCTTCCGCCGCGTCAACGCGGCTTAACCTCGTCCGGTTTCGCCATCCAACTGACCAGCGGCATTGCCGGCAGCACCCAGCCGAGCCCGGCGACCAGGTAAAAGATCGCTGCTACGAAGCCGTTAATATCGGTGAGCACCGACTGTGCCAGCGCCATGGCGAGCAGGGCCCATACCGACACCAAGACGAGCAGGGCGACGGTGCCGATCAGCTTACGGGTGCGAATGGACATGGACGCTCTGTTGTGATTTGCCGTGCAATGCGCATGACTATATGGTCCGCGCGGTTTCCTGAAAAGCAAGCGTACCATGCACGATCGGCGTTCCGTTCCGGAGTTTTACGCGCGCGCGGTGCGGCTGTGGCTGCTTGCGGTTGTGGCGATGATCTTCTTGACGCTGGTAATCGGCGGCACCACGCGGCTCACGGTGTCCGGCCTCTCGATCGTGGAATGGAAGCCGGTCACTGGCGCGCTGCCGCCGATGAGCGAGGGTGCCTGGCAGGCCGAATTCGACGGCTACAAGGCCATCCCCCAATACCGCAAACTCAACCAAGGCATGAGCCTGGCGCAGTTCAAGACCATCTATTGGTGGGAATGGACACACCGCCTGTTGGCGCGCGCGACCGGCGCGGTGTTCTTGCTGCCGTTTCTGCTGTTCCTGTGGCAAGGCGCCATCCCGCCGCCGCTGCGTCCGCGGCTATGGATTATCTTTGCCGGCGGTGCCGCTCTCGGCGTGGTCGGCTGGTGGATGGTGTCGTCCGGCGTTTCCGGCACGCTCACCAAGGTCTCGCAATACCGGCTGGCATTCCATATGACGTTGGCTTGCACAATCTATGCGGCGGTGTTGTGGACCGCGCAGCAAATTACGCCACAAGCGCCCGACGATGTGCCGCAGCGGCTACGTCTCGGCGCCTTGGCGATCGCCGCGCTGTTGCTGATGCAGATCTATCTCGGCGCGTTGGTGGCCGGGCTCGATGCTGGGTTGAAATACAATACCTGGCCGACCATCGATGGCGACTATCTGCCGTCGTTCGACCGCCTACTGTTCATCACGCCGCTCTGGCGCAACCTGTTCGAGAATGCACTCACCGTCCAGTTCAACCATCGCATCCTCGCCGATGCGATCTGGTTCTTGACCCTGTTGCACGGCTTTGACGCCTGGTGCTTGCGCGGGGGGGCGGCACGCGGTGCGATCATTCTGGCAGCCGCGGTGATGCTGCAGGCCGCGCTCGGTATCGTCACGCTGCTTTATGAGGCGGCGCTTCCGCTCTCACTCGCGCATCAGGTGCTGGCAATGGTGGTTTTTACGATTGCAATCGTGCATGCCGAACGGCTGTCGCATCGCTCGATAGACCAGGTGCCGCAAGCGGCGGCGAGACAGGCGGCATGATCGACATTAAGCGCCACGCCGGCATTGCCGTGCTGACGCTCATGCACGGCAAGGCCAATGCGCTCGACATCGAATTCTGCGAGGCGCTGGCCGCGCGGTTCACGGAGTTGCTCGGCTCCGACGCCAAGGCTGTGGTGGTGACGGGGCAGGGCAAGATTTTTTCGGCCGGCGTCGATCTGATCCGCGTGAGCGAGGGCGGCGCCAATTACGTCCGCAAATTCCTGCCAGCCCTGCACAAGCTTTATGACGCGGTGTTCTATCATCCCAAGCCGGTGGTGGCAGCGATCAACGGCCACGCCATTGCCGGCGGCTGCGTGCTCGCAGCTTGCGCTGACCGGCGCATCATGGTGCGCGAGGCAGGCCGCATCGGCGTGACGGAAATGCTGGTCGGCGTGCCGTTTCCGGCGCTCGCCTTCGAAATCGTCCGCTTCGCGGTGCCGCCGCGCCATCTGCCGGAGTTCACGCTGAGCGGCGCGACCTATGCGACCGACGCCGCCTTGCAGCGCGGCTGGATCGACGAAGTCGCGGAGCCGGGCAAGTTGATCGAGGATGCGGTCGCAGTCGCGCAGGAACTGGCCTTGCTTTCGCCCGCGGCCTTCGCGCAGACCAAAAAGCAAATCCGGCAACCTGTGACCGAACGCGTGGCCCATAGCGGCGAGGCTACTGACAGAGCGGTGACGGAAATCTGGGCCGCGCCGGAAACGCTTGAGCGAATCCGCGATTACGTTGCGCGCACGCTCAAGAAGAACTGACTATCCCGCCTTCAGGCCCTGCTCGAGATCGGCGATGATGTCGGGCACGTCCTCCAGACCGATCGACAGCCGCACCACGTCCGGCCCGGCGCCGGCCTGCACCTTCTGCGCGTCGGACAATTGCTTGTGCGTGGTCGAGGCGGGATGGATGATGAGCGAACGAGTGTCGCCGATATTGGCGAGATGCGAGAACAACTTCACGTTCGACACCAGCTTCACGCCGGCGTCGTAGCCGCCCTTGAGCCCGAAGGTGAACACGGCGCCGCAGCCCTTCGGCACATATTTCTTGGCGAGCGCGTTGTATTTGTCGCCGGCCAATCCCGGATAGCTCACCCAGGCCACCTCCGGCCGCTTCGCCAGCCATTCGGCGACGCTAAGCGCGCTGTCGGAATGACGCTGCATGCGCAGCGGCAATGTTTCGATGCCGGTGATGATCAGGAAGGCGTTGAACGGCGACAGCGCCGGCCCGAGATCGCGCAGGCCGAGCACGCGGCAGGCGATAGCGAAGGCAAAATTGCCGAAGGTCTCACCCAGCACCATGCCGGAATATTCTGGGCGCGGTTCCGACAGCATCGGATAGCGCTTATTCCGCAGCCAGTTGAAAGTGCCGCCATCGACGATCAAGCCACCAATTGAGTTGCCATGACCGCCGAGGAATTTGGTGAGCGAGTGCACCACAATGTCGGCGCCGTAGTCGATCGGCTTGCACAAGTAGGGCGTCGCCAATGTGTTGTCGACGATTAGCGGGACGTCGGCCTTACGCGCGATCTTGGCCACCGCCTCGATGTCGGTGATGACGCCGCCCGGATTGGCGATCAACTCGATGAAGATCGCCTTGGTCTTCGGCGTTATCGCCTTCTCGAACGTCGACGTGTCGTCGGGATCGGCCCACGCCACGTTCCAGCCGAAATTCTTGTAGGAATAATTGAACTGATTGATCGAGCCGCCATAGAGCTTCTTGGAGGCGACGAATTCTTCGCCCGGCATCATTAGCGCGTGCATCACCACCACTTGCGCGGCGTGGCCGGAGGCGACCGCCAGGCCCGCGGTGCCGCCTTCGAGCGCGGCGACGCGTTCTTCCAGCACGGCGCAGGTCGGATTGCCGATGCGGGTATAGATGTTGCCGAAGGCTTGCAGGCCGAACAGCGAGGCCGCGTGCTCAACGTCGTCGAACACGAAGGAAGTGGTCTGGTAGATCGGCGTCGTGCGCGCGCCGGTGGTGGGATCGGGCTTGGCGCCGGCGTGAATTGAAAGCGTGGAAAAGCCCGGAATGCGTTCGGCGTCGGCCATGGTTGCTCCCCTTCCTGCCGGACGTTTCCGTGCCGGATGATGCTGGTGTTTAACGAATGGCCGTGAGCGGTCAAGGGAGGGGCTTTGCCAATCCGGGCCGCAATGGCGATGCTTTACCTCCGGCAGGTCTTGTTTAGGAAATATCGGTCACCGGCGGCCTGAATGGAGCTTTGGAATAAGCCCGATCGCACGCGCGATCATGGGCGAATTCGGCGTCTTCGTCGCCTGGATGCTGCGGCGCGCTTGGCGAAGCGGCGTGATTTTCAGCCGGAGATTCCTTTTCGAGGTCAATGACAGGCCCATAATCTTTACCTTGGGCTTTGTTGCCCATATCGGTATTGTTTTGTCATGCGCGCCGCTTTTGCGGCCGGTCATACCCGGATGAGGTTCGCCAGTTCGTGCTCTGGCCGCTGAACGCCGGGTGTTGACCATCACCGCAGCTGCTCGTGGACACCTCTACTTTGACCTCTTGCCGTTATTGGCGGTTGGCGTCGCAGGGCCGGCGGCGCCTGATCTCTCTTCGATCGACATGCGCTGAACGCCCTTGCCGAGCGGCTGCGCGCGCTTCGATGAGAGCACCCGCGAATTGACGCCGATCCAAGAAATCTCCGACGACAGCCTCCCGTATTCGATTTTCGGGCAGCGGTTCATCACCACCTTCAGCCCGGCCTCTTCGGCGAGCCGTGCGGCCGCTTCGTTGCGCACGGTGAGCTGCATCCAGATTGCCTTCGGCTTGGGAGTAAGCGTCAGTGCCTCCTCCACGATCGGCGGCACGTGTTCGGAGGCGCGAAAGATGTCGACCATGTCGACCGGCTCGGGAATGTCGGCGAGCTTCCCGTAGACCTTCTGCCCGAGGATTTCCCTGCCGGCCTGGCCGGGATTGACCGGGATCATGCGGTAGCCGCGCTGTTGTAGATATTTGAACGCGAAATAGCTCGGCCGGTTGTCCTTCGGCGAGATGCCGACCATGGCGATGGTCTTCACGCAGTTGAGGATGCCAGCGGATATAACTGTCGGGATAAGTATCGTGGTTCATCGCGACGGCTCGGAGGGAGGCGAGGATTGCAGCGCGAGCAGGGCGCGCAAACGTGCGTTTTCCACTTCAAACTCAGCGATCTTTGCCCGCACGGTGACAAGCGCCTGCTCGATCTCGGCTTCGGTAAAGCGCGTGACGATGTGTTGCGAGCAGTTCACGTCCCAAGCCTCGATGGTGAAAATAATGGCGCGCTCGGGCCGCGCTTTGTAGCCGTCTTCGAACAGACTCTCGACTAGCGCGGGATCGTTTTCGACGACGCGCGCGCGGCCCCACACCTTAATGCGCTGGCGTCGCGCAGGGTCGAGCAGGAACAGGAACGCCCGGTCGTTCTCGGACAGGTTCGCGAGCGTGAGGTATTGCCGGTTGCCGCGGTAATCGGCGAATCCGAGCGTGCGCTCGTCTAGCACCTTGATGAAACCCTTCGGGCCGCCGCGATGCTGGACATAAGGCGCGCCGTCGGCACTCATGGTCGCGAGAAACACGGTGTCCTGCTCGGCGATGAATTTGGCGAGCTCCGGTGTGACCGTGTCGGGAAATCCTTCGGCAATGCGCTGCTCGTAGGCCTTGGCCGAGCCCCGCTCGGCTTGCGCCTTTTGCGCGGCCGGCGTGAAGACACGGGAAGCATTATTCATGGAATGGCGCCCACGCGATGACAAGGAGCGTGAAGATAGGCGCTCCCTAACGATGCGGAAAGAGCCGCAGTCGATCAAGCCGACGTGAGTATTTCGTTGCGATGGGCCTCGAAGACCTTCTTGCAGGCCTTCGGTCACTTCACTCTTGTGCTTAGCCAGGCAGTCGCGGCCGCCGCCGGGCATGACTCCCGGGCACAGTTTCTTAAAGTCGCTTTGGCAGGCGGCACGCTCCTGGGCAGTCTGGCGAATGCGATATTGTATGGCGCCGATACAAGAGAAACCACCAGGAGAATAATCATTTTCATCAGCGGTCCTCCCAGCTCGGATCGCGCTTCTCAATGAAGGCGCAGATGCCTTCCTCGGCATCGCGCGCCATCATGTTCTCGGTCATGACTTCGGAAGCGTAATTGTAGGCCTCCGCCAGGCTCAGTTCGGCCTGCTGGTAGAAGGCCTGCTTGCCGATCTTGAGCACGTAGGACGATTTTGCCGCGATCTCCTGGGCGAGCGCGAGCGCAGCCTTTCGCTCTTCGCCGGGCGCGACCACGCGGTTGATCAGTCCAATTTGGGCGGCGTGTTCGGCAGCGACCATGTTGCCGGTGAGCAGCATTTCCATCGCGTGCTTGCGGCTCACATTGCGCGACAATGCCACCATCGGTGTTGAGCAGAACAAGCCGATATCCACGCCCGGCGTCGCGAACTTCGCCGCAGAGGATGCGATGGCCAGATCGCAGCTCGCCACTAATTGGCAGCCAGCGGCGCTGGCGATGCCCTGCACGGCAGCGATCACTGGCTGCGGCAGGTTGACGATCTGCTGCATCATGGCGCTGCAGGTGCTCATGATGTGTTTGAAATAGTTGCGGCCGCCATCGGCGTCGCTGCGCCGCGAATTCAATTCCTTCAGGTCGTGGCCGGCGCAGAAGCCCTGGCCGTTCGCCGCCAGCAGCACCGCGCGCACGGCCTTGTCGGCAGCAATTTCGGTGAACGCCGAGGACAGTTCGTTGAGTAGCGTTTCCGACAGACTGTTGCGCGCCTGCGGACGATTGAGTACGAGAAAGGCGATGGCCCCATCGCGCTCGCGCAGCAGCACGGGTGCGGCGGTCTCGCTGGCGCGGACAAGGGCAGGCTGGGCACTCATGGACTTTAGGGCACCTCGAACAATAGCGTTTTTGCTGCGTGATCGTTAGCCTGCGCGGATCGGCGGGCAATTGGCAGATGATCTAACGCCGGCGCGGCTCCGCCGTGTGCATTCGGCGTCCTTTTGAGGGCTGCACAAGCTGACTTTTCTCTCATGCTGTGGCTATCCGCTCCAACGTCACGAGGCGGCGGACGTTGTACACGAGGTTCTGCAATCCGATCTTCGCTCGCGCTCTGACGATGCCGATCGTCCGCACCAGCCGGCTGCCGGCTGAGGTCTCCTGAGCTCCAAACACATGCTCGATGCGAACTCGAACCTTGCTCTTCTTCCGGTTTGCTTCCTCCTGCCGCTGTGAGAGCGGATGATTGCGCGTCGCGCGGACGTGGATACGGCTGCGAAAGCCGCGGGCCTTGAGCCTCGCCTCAGTCTCGGCCGAGCGATAGGCGCTGTCGGCGAACACGTCCGCAGACGTGTTGGCTTTGTTCAGAAGCCCATTCAGCTTCTGGCTATCGTGGACTGCCGCGTCACTCACGTCATAGCGCCGGATCAGTTTGTGCGTGGCATCTGCATTCACATGGTTCTTGTAGCCGTAAAAGCTCCGCCCATGCTTCTTGGTCCAGCGCGCATCCTTGTCCTTCTGCCGGTTTTTGGCTGGTTTCTTCTTCCACGCCTTGGGCGTCTCGCCACCCTTGATCGCCTCGTTCTCCTCGCGCGTGTTCCGTTGTTTGGGCACAGGCACGATGGTGGCATCGACGATCTGTCCGCCGCGCGCGATATAGCCCTTCGCGCCGAGATGCTGGTCGAAGCGATCGAACAGCTTTTCAATAACGCCAGCCTTGGCGAGCTTCTCGCGGAATAGCCACAACGTCGTGCCGTCGGGGATGCAGTCCTCGATACCGGATGTGAGGAACCGCGTAAACGAGAGGCGATCGCGGACCTGATACTCGACCTGCTCGTCCGACAGATTGTACAGCGACTGCAAGATTAGCATTCGGAACAACACGATCGCATCGATCGGCTTCCGACCGGCTGTGCTCTTGCGCTCTGTCTCCGGCGTCAGCACCGCAGCCTCAATGTCGCCGCGAAAGCTTTCCCATGGCACCAGCCGATCGATGGCCTCAAGCGGATCGCCCTTCGCCGAGAGTGCCGTCAGCCGATTATCCGCATCGAAGAATCCGAGCTGCCCCATCGTGCGTCTCCGAGAATCATGCCGTCAGACAGCAAACTCGCACGAGTACGAAAGATCGGCTATTTTTCGAGGTGCCCTTTAGGCTCCGGCCCAATACTTAACCCGAAGCAGGGCCCATGCAAGACCGCGGAACGGCCCTTGAAGTTGGTGTATTAACGGCGCATGGCGAAGAAGAAACGAAAAAAATTCAAGCCTTCGATGGACGGAAAACGCTGGTCGCAGCGCGTCACCCGCGAGAGCGATGCGCTCACGCTCGAGCGCGGGGTATTCACCAAGCGCACGCCGCGCGCGATTGCCAAATCGCTCAAGCGCTCGGCCGACCGCAGCCGGCGGCGAAAATCAGACCCATACCGCTCGGCCATGTCAATGCTGGTCTTCTACATTAACCGGGCCGGCAAGGGGCTCTCCAAGACGCGCAAGCACAAGCTCGAAATGGCTAAGGACAAATTGCGCGAGCTCTACGGCAAGGATTAAAAAGACCGTTTGACGATATTGCTGGCACGTCTAAGACGGGGGCTCCGGGTCAACCGGCGTTGGGGGGTCCATGCCTGCGCCAGCTATGTCGGCCGATGACATCGCAAAATTGCTGCACGCGGAATTCCCGCAGGCGTTTTATCCCGGCTGCGGGCACAGCATCGAGCGCGTGGACTTCGGCGACGTGCGTGTGCGCTGGGCCTTCGACGAGGCGAGCTTGCGCCCCGGCGGCACAGTTTCCGGTCCGACCATGATGGAACTGGCCGACTTCGCCATGTATGTCGCGGTGTTTTCAGCGATCGGGCCGCAGCCGCTGGCGGTTACCACCAATCTCAACATCAATTTCCTGCGAAAGCCGACCCGGGCCGACCTGCTGGCCGACGCCCATTTGATGAAGGTCGGCAAACGGCTGGCGGTAGGCGAGGTCACCATCTACTCGGAGGGGACGAATGAGCCGGTGGCCCATGTCACCGCTACCTATTCGATCCCCCAAACCGGCTAATTAGCCGAATGGTGTCAGACTACCATTCTTATAACAAATTGATTTTGCGTACGAAGTATCGACCATAAGGCGTTGACCGAAACGGCCCGCTCGGCTAGAGAACCGCACCTTCGGCGCTCTTCCTTGCGCCGTCCTTCAGGGATTTGTCATGACGACCTATTCGGCCAAGGCCGCCGACATCAAGAAGAAGTGGCTGCTGATCGACGCCAACGGGCTGGTGGTCGGCCGGCTTGCCACGATCGTGGCGTTGCGGCTGCGCGGCAAACATAAAGCGACCTATACCCCGCATGTGGACGACGGCGACAACGTCATCGTCGTCAATGCCGCCAAGGCGGTGTTCACCGGGCGCAAGCGCGAGAAGAAGGTCTATTTCCATCACACCGGTTTTATCGGCGGGATCAAGGAACGCACGGCCAAGTCGATCTTCGAAGGCCGTTTCCCCGAACGCATCGTCGAGAAGGCGATCGAGCGCATGTTGCCGCGCGGACCGCTCGGCCGCGTGCAGTTCGGCAATCTGCGCGTCTATCCCGGGCCCGAACATCCGCACGAGGCGCAGAAGCCGGAAAAACTCGACGTCGCCGCCATGAACCGCAAGAACGCGAGGAGTGCCTAACCGTGGCCGAGATCGTACAGTCGTTGGAAGGATTGGCGAGCCTCAAGCCGGCCGCGCCGGAAGCGCCGAAATACGTGCAGAAGCTCGACGCGCAGGGGCGCGCTTATGCCACGGGAAAACGCAAGAACGCGGTCGCCCGCGTCTGGATCAAGCCCGGCTCCGGCAAGATCCTGGTCAACACCAAGACGGTGGAAGTGTTCTTCGCGCGTCCGGTGCTGCGCATGCTGATCCAGCAGCCGCTGATCGCTGCCAATCGCGCCGGGCAATACGACGTGACCTGCACGGTTTCCGGCGGCGGCCTGTCTGGCCAGGCCGGCGCGGTGCGCCACGGGCTTTCCAAGGCACTAACCTATTACGAGCCGGACCTGCGCGGCGCGCTCAAGCGCGGCGGCTTCCTCACCCGCGACTCGCGCGTGGTCGAACGCAAGAAATACGGCAAGGCCAAAGCCCGGCGCTCGTTCCAGTTCTCCAAGCGCTGATCGATCAAAACAGTTATCACTTCCACAAAAGGCGCGCACAACTGCGCTCCTTTTTTGTGTCGATGCGGGTCAGCTAGAGCATGCCCGGCTGATTGAATCGAATTTGGGATTCCCAAGCGGGGGCGAATCATGATTCAAGCTGGTCACTCGGGAAGGAGGATAGCATAGGATGGCGAAGCTCTATTCGAAAGACTTGCGCGATAGGGTTGTTGCGGCAGTAGAAGATGGGCAATCGCGGCGGCAGGCGGCCAGCTAGTTTGGTGTGGGCATCAGCACGGTTATTCGGTGGGTGCGCTGGTTGCGCGAGACAGGCAGCGTGCGGCGAAGCCGATGGGCGGCGATCATCGCTCGCGGTTGACCGGAGAGCGGGCCTGGCTTCTAGAACGAATAGGGGCGGAGCCCGATCTGACTGTGGAAGAATTGCGCAGCGAGTTGAGGGATCGTGGAGTCGTCGTTGGTCACGGAACGGTATGCCGCTTTTTAGAGCGTGAGGAGATGACGTACAAAAAAAAGCGTGCATGCAGCCGAGCAAGAGCGGCCTGACGTCGCCGAAGCACGTCGGCAGTGGAAGGATGATCAGACTAGGCTCGACCGAGCAAAGCTCGTCTTCGTCGATGAGACCGGGGCATCGACGTACATGGCGCGTCTATACGGACGCGCCAAGCGCGGTCGCCGGATCGTCAGCCGCATTCCCTGGGGACACTGGAAGATCGTGACCTTTGTGGCCGGGCTTCGGCTGGACGGGATCACCGCGCCCTTTGACATCGATTGCGCGATGAACGGAGATATCTTCATCGAGTATCTGCGGCAATGTCTGGTTCCAACGCTGCGGCCGGGCGACATCGTTATCATCGACAATCTGCCCGCTCACAAGCGGAACGAGGTGCGCGAAATTATCCAAGCGGCAGGAGCTACATTGCGCTATCTGCCGCCCTATAGTCCCGATCTCAATCCGATCGAGCAGAGCTTCGCAAAGCTCAAATCGTATTTGCGAAAGCACAAGGAGCGTACCATTCCTGATCTCTGTGATCGGATCGGACGCGCTCTCGACACCTTCGAGTAGAACGAATTCACAAACTACTTCAGAAACTCAGGATACACGTCAACCTGATCGGCGCCTGATCTAATTCTAATTTTCGGGACCATTTGACCGGCCTGCTCAATCGCCGCGCTTTCATGGAGAACCATCCCGCCAGGTGAATCCGCCGGTGATGTGCACTCGTCTACTCAGGTCGAGATCGCGGCAGAGCCGGATGCATGCGATTGCTGATCGACTTCGCATCTTTCGGCAGGTCGCGATTGTCAAGTGCGATCGAATTCCGCGCGAGGCCGGCTTCGATCGGCATGCGACGCCACCAGTCGGCGACGACGATCGCCGTCATGGATATCGAGGCGTATTGCCGCGCGATCGCCGCGCTCTACCGCGCCAAGCATGAAGGCCGCAAACGGCTATATGCCGACGAGGGCGAGCCCCGCCGCGCCGGGTTGCCGTTCGCTTGCCGCTGCACGCAGCGCCACGGCGGCCAAGCCGGTGCGTTCGCCGCAACGCAAGCTGCATGCCCGGCGTACCAACTCCGCGCGTCCAGCGACGATGGGGACAACTGCAACGTCTCGTTTACCATCCGCGCGCTAGCATGCGTGGATGGTGCACATAGCCAATAGCGGGCACTCCGATACCGCCGTACTGACGCTCGAAAACTATGCTGCGGGCGCGGCTTTGGCCTGCGCCTATTCATCTTCGGCCGAATTCGACGCCGCGCTGATCGCGGAGCGCCGCGCCGCCGGAATTTACGGGCCGAAGCGGCACCGCAAGCGGATGCTGGCAATTGCTGCCGGCATCGCCGTCGGACTCGCGGTCATTATTTTCCTCATCGTCTGATCGAATCGCCAACTGAATAAAAAAGGGCGCTCCTCGCGGAGCGCCCGATAAGTTGCATCACCTCGGTGCGATGTTTGGGAGGAATGCTTACGCCGAGTAGTACATTTCAAACTCGACCGGATGCGGGGTGTGTTCGAAGCGGATCACTTCCCCCATCTTCAGGTCGATATAGCTGTCGATGAAGTCGTCATCAAACACGCCGCCGGCCTTGAGGAACGCGCGGTCCTTGTCCAGTTCGCCAAGCGCCTGGCGGAGCGAGCCGCACACCGTCGGGATCTTCTTCAGTTCCGCCGGCGGCAGATCGTAGAGGTCCTTGTCGACCGCCGGGCCCGGATCGAGCTTGTTCTTGATGCCGTCGAGGCCGGCCATCGTCATCGCGGCGAAGGCGAGATAGGGATTGGCGAGCGGATCGGGGAAACGCACCTCGACGCGCTTGGCCTTCGGGTTGGTGGTGTAAGGGATGCGGCACGACGCCGAACGGTTGCGCGCCGAATAGGCGAGCAACACCGGCGCCTCGAAGCCCGGCACCAGACGCTTGTAGGAGTTGGTGGTCGGGTTGGTGAAGGCATTGATCGCCTTGGCGTGCTTGATGATGCCGGCGATGTAGGACAGGCAGGTTTCCGACAAGTCGGAATATTTATTGCCCGCGAACACCGGCTTGCCGGCCTTCCAGATCGACTGGTGGCAATGCATGCCCGAGCCGTTGTCGCCATAGACCGGCTTGGGCATGAAGGTCGCGGTCTTGCCGTAGATCTGCGCCACCTGCTGGATGCAGTATTTGTAGATCTGCATGTGGTCGGCCATTTGCGTGAGCGGCGAGAACTTCAAGCCGAGCTCGTGCTGGGCTGAAGCCACCTCGTGGTGGTGCTTCTCGACTTTGGCGCCCATGCGCGCCATGGCGCCAAGCATTTCCGACCGCATGTCCTGCACCGAGTCCTGCGGCGGCACCGGGAAATAGCCCTTCTTGGTGCCGATGCGGTGGCCGAGATTGCCGCCTTCGTATTCGGTATCGGAATTCGAGGGGAATTCGATGGAATCGAGCTTGAAGCCGGTATTGTAGGGCTCGGCCGCGTATTTGACGTCGTCGAACACGAAGAATTCGGCTTCCGGGCCGAACGAGATGGTGTCGCCGACGCCCATCGACTTGACCATGCCTTCGGCTTTCTTGGCGATGCCGCGCGGGTCCCGATTGTAGGGTTCGCCGGTGGTCGGCTCGAGCACGTCGCAGACTAGCACCAGCGTGGTCTCGGCGAAGAACGGATCGATGCAGGCGCTTGCCGGATCCGGCATCAGGTTCATGTCGGATTCGTGGATCGCTTTCCAGCCTGCGATTGATGAGCCGTCGAACATCTGGCCTTCGGCAAACGTGTCTTCTTCGATCAAGGAAACGTCGAAGGTGACGTGCTGCCACTTGCCGCGCGGATCGGTAAACCGGAAATCGGCGTACTTTACGTCGTTGTCCTTGATCATCTTCATGACATTCTTGGCTGTCGTCATGGATTGCATTCCCCTTTTTTTCATGAAAATCCCCCGCGGGAGACGCTGCCCCGCGGTCTAGATGGCGTCGATACCGGATTCGCCGGTCCTGATCCGGATGGCTTCCTCGATATTGGATAAGAATATTTTTCCATCTCCGATCCGACCGGTTTGGGCGGCGCGCCGGATCGCTTCGATCGCCTTGTCCACCATCTCGTCGCCGAGCACGACCTCGATTTTCACCTTGGGGAGAAAATCGACCACGTATTCGGCGCCGCGATAAAGTTCGGTGTGCCCTTTCTGCCGGCCGAAGCCTTTGGCCTCGGTGACAGTGATGCCCTGTAGTCCGACCTCCTGGAGTGCTTCCTTCACCTCGTCGAGTTTGAAGGGCTTGATGATGGCCTCGATTTTTTTCATTGCCTTTCCTTCCCCCCAGCCCCGCCGCGAGCATGCGGAGCGCCGCGCTAGCGGTTAGCAGGTCCCGTGCCAATCCGGCGAGCGCGGAATAACGACGTTCCCGCAATACTTTAGAGCGCGGATTACCAGTTGGTGCCTAGGTTCGCTGCGCCCCGTTGCCCAGCAATTAAGCACCCTGCAAAAACTTTTACCAGCGACCCGAGATATACTACAGGCAGCCGATTAGGCCGATTTGTCGACCCTCCGGCTGGCCGGTAGTGTCGACCGCGATGATAGAACTCCTCACCAATGCCGAAATGGCGGAAGCCGACCGCCTGACCATCGCCGGCGGCATGCCTGGCATAAAACTGATGGAAAATGCCGGCCGCGCCGTGGCCGATGCGGCCGGGACTCTGCTGGAAGGCCGGCGCGTGGTGGTGATAGCAGGACCCGGCAATAACGGCGGCGACGGTTTCGTCGCGGCGCGCCACCTGGCCGAGCGCGGCTATGCGGTCCGCGTCAGCTTTGTCGGCGACGCGAAGCGGCTGAAAGGCGATGCCGCGCTCGCCGCCGAACGCTGGAGCGGCCCGGTCGAGCAGGCCTCGCCGGTCGCGCTCACTGGTTGCGACGTCGTCATTGACGCCTTGTTCGGTGCCGGCCTCGACCGCGAGGTCGAGGGCTTGCCACGCATTATGATCGGGGCGATGAACGCCAGCAGTGCGCCGGTCATCGCCGTCGATCTGCCGAGCGGGGTGAACGGCACCACCGGCGCGGTGATGGGGGCTGCGGTCAATGCGACCCATACTGTGACTTTCTTTCGGCGTAAGACCGGCCACATATTGCTGCCGGGTCGGCTGCACTGCGGCGCGATCCAGGTGGCCGATATCGGTATCCCTGTGAGCGTGCTGGATGCGATCAAGCCGGCGGCTTTTGCCAACCGGCCGACGCTTTGGGATCGCTTATTCCCGCTGCCGCTCGCCGACGGCCACAAATATTCGCGCGGCCATGCGGTGGTGGTGTCGGGAGGCGTTTCGACCACAGGGGCGGCGAGGCTGGCGGCACGCGGGGCGCTGCGGGCCGGGGCAGGGCTCGTGACCATTGCGAGCCCGCGCGAGGCGCTCAGCGTCACTGCTGCGGCCAGTCTGGCGGTGATGGTGCGGCCGGTGGATGGCGGGGCCGAGCTGGCGGCCTTTCTTGCCGACAAGCGGCGCAACGCAGTGGTGCTGGGGCCGGGCGGCGGGATCGGGCCGGCCATGAGGGAGCAGGTGGCGGTGGCGCTGGCGAGCGGGGCCGCGGTGGTGCTGGACGCCGATGCGCTGACCAGCCTTGCGGACGAACCAAAGGCACTTGGCGGCATGGTTGCGAAAACGAATCGGGATGTCGTCCTGACCCCGCACGAAGGGGAATTCGCGAGGTTATTTAAAGTGATACATGAAGATTCAAGCGTTCAAGCAAAACTTGAGAAAAGCCGTCTAGCGGCCAGATCAAGTGGAGCAACAGTGCTGTACAAGGGCGCCGACACCGTGGTGGCCGCCCCCGACGGCCGCGCGTCGATTGCCGATAACGGCCCGCCCACGCTCGCCACCGCCGGGTCCGGCGACGTGCTGGCGGGTATGATCGCGGGCCTCTTGGCGCAGCGCATGCCGCCTTTCGAAGCGGCGAGCGCTGCGGTCTGGTTGCACGGCGAGGCGGCCAATGCCTTCGGACCCGGCCTGATCGCGGAAGACTTGCCCGAGGCACTGCCGGCGATCTACCGGCGCTTGTTCGCAGAGTTGGGCAATCGCCCCATCGCCGGCCCTTGAGCGGGCGAACGCGCACCTTATTATAGTGATGCCGCGCGATTTTACCGTGATATAAGCCGCCGCCCGAAAGGCTTGCCCTGGCGGGCCGGCGTGCGTTAATCCCTGCCGGATTGCGGCGCCAGGATCGTCCGGAAATTGCCCTTTGCGGGCGTGGCGGAATTGGTAGACGCGCGGGATTTAGGTTCCCGTGACGAAAGTCGTGGGGGTTCGAGTCCCTCCGCCCGCACCACGGCCAAGGGCCGAAACTAAAGCGGGGCGCGCGCGAGAGCGAACGCCCATCATTCCGACAGGTCCGGCGCAACGCGCTGCCTAGCAAAGAAGTGTGTGATCGATGCAAGTTACCGAAACGCTGTCCGAAGGTCTCAAGCGCGAATTCAAGGTGGTCGTTCCGGCCGCCGAGCTCGACGCCAAAGTCAATGCCCGCCTAGGCGAGTTGAAAGACCGCGTCCGCATCAACGGCTTCCGTCCCGGCAAGGTGCCGGTTGCCCATCTCAAGCGCGTTTACGGACGCTCGGCGATGGCCGATGTCATCGAAGCGACGGTGCGCGACACCAACAACCAGATCGTCAGCGAACGCGGCTACAAGCTCGCCGCCGATCCCAAGGTGACGCTGCCGACCGAGCAGGACGCGGTCGAGAAATTGATCTCCGGCCAGAGCGACCTCGACTACACCATGGCGGTCGAGATCGTGCCGCCGATCGAGCTCACCGATTTCAAGGGCATCAAGCTCACCAAGCTGACAAGCGAAGTGACCGACGCCGAGGTAGAGGAGGCCGTCGCGCGCATAAGCGAGCAGAACACGCCCTATAGCCAAAAAGGCGAAGGCGAGAAAGCGGCCAAGGATGACCGCGTCGTCATCTCTTTTGCCGGCACCATCGACGGCAAACCGTTCGAAGGCGGCTCGGGAGACGATTCCGTCGTGATGATCGGATCAAATACCTTCATTCCAGGCTTCGAAGACCAGCTCATCGGCATCGGCACCGACGAGACCCGCACCCTGAAGGTGACATTCCCGGCCCACTATCCGAAAGGAGAACTCGCCGGCAAGGATGCCGAATTCGTCGTTACCGCCAAGTCGATCGAGACCCCGGGCACCGTGACCGTCGATGACAAATTTGCCAAGTCACTAGGATTGGAGTTGCTCGCCAAACTGCGCGACGCGGTCAAGGAGCGCATCGGGCGCGAGCATGTCGGAATGTCGCGGCAGAAACTCAAGCGCGCGTTGCTCGACGAGCTCGATGCCCGGCACAAATTCGAGCCGCCGCCGTCGCTGGTCGAGGGGGAATTTGACCGGGTCTGGAAGTCGGTACTCGGCGAGATGGAAAACGAGAAGAAAACCTTCGCCGACGAGAACACCACAGAGGCAAAGGCCAAGGCCGAATACCGCGCCATCGCCGAGCGGCGGGTGCGGCTAGGCCTGGTGCTGGCCGAGATCGGCGAGAAAAATAAGATCACGGTTACCGAAGAGGAATTGAACCGCGCGGTAATGGAGCACGTGCGTCAATTCCCCGGCCAGGAGCAGCGGGTTTGGGATTACTACCGGCAGAACGCGCAGGCGGTTGCCGCGTTGCGCGCGCCGATCTACGAGGAAAAGGTGGTCGATTTCCTGCTCGAACTCGCCAGTGTGACCGAGCAAAAGGTCACGCGCGAGGAGCTCTACAAGGAAGACGATTCGACCGTAGGCTAGCTGGGACCTGCGCCTTGCGGCGGGCGCAATTCGAAAATAGATCATTCGGACGCGACGGGAAGGCTAATCCAGCCGACGTGATTCGCGTGAAGGAGCCGAAATGAAAGATCCCGTCGATACCTATCTGCAGCATCTGGTGCCCATGGTGGTCGAGCAGACCAACCGGGGCGAGCGGGCTTACGACATCTACTCGCGACTGCTCAAGGAACGGATCATCTTCATCACCGGCCCGATCGAAGACGGGGTCGCCACTTTGGTGGTGGCGCAACTCCTGTTCCTCGAAGCGGAGAATCCGAAAAAGGAAGTGTCGATGTACATCAACTCGCCCGGCGGGGTGGTGACATCGGGCATGGCGATCTACGACACTATGCAGTTCGTGCGCCCGCCGGTATCCACGCTCTGCGTCGGACAGGCGGCCTCCATGGGCTCGCTGCTGCTTGCCGCCGGCGCCAAGGACATGCGTTTCGCGCTGCCGAACGCCCGCATCATGGTGCATCAGCCGTCCGGTGGGTTCCAGGGCCAGGCTACCGACATCATGGTGCATGCCCAGGAGATCCTGAACCTGAAGAAGCGGCTCAACGAGATCTACGTCAAGCATACCGGCCAGTCCCTCAAGAAGATCGAAGACGCGCTCGAGCGTGACTATTTTCTCACTGCCGAGGCGGCCAAGGACTTCGGTCTGGTCGACAAGGTGATTGAGCGGCGTCCCGAGGAAATGCTTCCCAAACCGGCCTGATTTTTCCTGAAATGGAGCGCCGCTCATCTGTCACAATTGTCGGGGATGGCTGCGGAAGTTCCGCTTTCGCGGGGGGCTTTGAATTGGCATTATCGTTAATAGATTCTTGATTACCACGCCGTTAGCATGCTTCGCTTAAGGTGTGGGAGAAGTGGCAGGGACAGCGGGGCTCCCAATACCAAGGCCCGCCGAGCTGGAATTCCGGCGCGAAATTTGCTTCATTCGGTGTGTGGCGTATAGGCGGTTGATCGAGAACGACGCCGACCACAGAATGTACGGACGGGTGTGACGGAGAATGGAATGAGCAAAGTCGGCGGCAGCGATTCCAAAAACACCCTGTACTGCTCGTTCTGCGGCAAGAGCCAGCATGAAGTGCGCAAGCTCATTGCCGGCCCGACCGTGTTCATCTGTGATGAATGCGTCGAGCTGTGCATGGATATCATCCGCGAGGAGAACAAGTCCTCGCTGGTGAAGTCGCGCGACGGCATCCCGACGCCGAAGGAAATCCGCAAGGTTCTCGACGACTACGTGATCGGCCAGGATCACGCCAAGAAGGTGCTCTCGGTCGCCGTCCACAATCACTACAAGCGGCTCAACCATCAAACCAAGCACAACGACGTCGAACTGGCGAAGTCGAACATTCTGCTGATCGGGCCGACCGGTTCGGGCAAGACGCTGCTGGCGCAGACACTGGCGCGCATCCTCGACGTGCCGTTCACAATGGCGGACGCCACCACGCTCACCGAGGCCGGTTACGTCGGCGAGGACGTGGAGAACATCATTCTCAAGCTGCTGCAGTCGGCCGACTACAATGTCGAGCGCGCGCAGCGCGGTATCGTCTATATCGACGAAATCGACAAGATTTCCCGCAAATCCGACAACCCATCGATCACGCGCGACGTATCGGGCGAGGGCGTGCAGCAGGCACTGTTGAAGATCATGGAAGGCACCATCGCTTCGGTGCCTCCGCAAGGCGGCCGCAAGCATCCGCAACAGGAATTCCTGCAAGTGGATACGACCAACATCCTGTTCGTCTGCGGCGGCGCCTTCTCTGGTCTCGAAAAGATCATTTCGGCGCGCGGCCGCTCAACCTCGATCGGCTTCTCGGCCAAGGTGCTCGCACCCGAAGATCGCAAGCAGGGCGAAATCTTCCGCCAGGTCGAGCCTGAGGATTTGCTGAAATATGGCTTGATCCCGGAATTCGTCGGCCGCTTGCCGGTGGTAGCCACGCTTGAGGACCTCGATGAGCCCTCGCTCAAGCTCATCCTCACCCAGCCGAAGAATGCCCTGGTCAAACAGTACCAGCGGCTGTTCGAGATGGAATTGATCGATCTTACGCTGGCCGAAGAGGCGCTCGGCGCCATCGCCCGTAAGGCTATCGAGCGCAAGACCGGCGCGCGCGGCTTGCGCTCCATCATGGAGGGCATCCTCCTCGATACCATGTTCGATCTACCCAGCCTGGAGGGGGTCGAGGAAGTGGTGATCTCCAAGGAGGTCGTCGAGGGTACCGCGCGGCCGCTCTACATCTATGCCGACCGCAGCGACCGGACGGCCGAATCCGGCAGCGCTAGCGCCTGATCCAGCCCGTCCCCGGGTGGTAGGGAACCGCTTGTAGAATCGCCCCGTTAATGGCGTGCTGCGGGTACTCAGGCCCGCTTTTACTGAAAAAATGGGCCTTACTTGCAGACCCTATCGGCGCGTCCTACGTATAGCGTTCGAAGCGAAGTTGCGTACGAAAGATCGTAGTTTCCCGAATGGGTGAGGGTTCGTACCCTTCCTGAAGGTGCACCGGGCCTCCCTTCGTCCGATGCCTCCTTGCCCATCCTTCCCGGCACTGTTCGGCGATGCCGCATGAGCGGGTCAACGCACAGGGGCACAACAAAAAGGACCACTTCCATGACCACCAAGCCACGACCTCAGCTGCAACCCGGCGAAACCCGGGCTTATCCGGTATTGCCGCTGCGCGACATCGTGGTGTTCCCGCACATGATCGTCCCGCTCTTCGTTGGCCGTGAAAAGTCGATCAAGGCGCTGGAAGAAGTGATGCGCTCCGACACTTTCATCCTGCTGGCGACGCAGAAGAACGCCGCCGACGACGATCCGGCGACCGACTCGATCTTCGAGGTCGGCACGCTGGCGAGCGTGCTGCAGCTGCTCAAGCTGCCCGACGGCACCGTCAAGGTGCTGGTCGAGGGCGCGGAGCGCGCGAAGGTGCTCAAATACACCGACCGCAGCGAATACTACGAGGCCGACGCCACCGTGCTCGCCGATGACATGGGCGAGCGCGTGGAGGCGGAAGCCATGGCGCGGTCCGTGGTCACCGAATTCGAAAATTATGTGAAGCTCAACAAGAAGGTGTCGCCAGAAGTGGTTGGCGTGATCCAGCAGATCGAGGATTACGCCAAGCTCGCCGATACCGTGGCTTCGCATCTCGCCGTCAAGATTCCCGACAAGCAGGACATCCTGGAGACGCCCGTCGTCACTCAGCGCCTGGAGAAGGTGCTCGGGCTGATGGAGAGCGAGATCTCGGTCCTGCAGGTGGAAAAGCGCATCCGCACCCGCGTCAAACGGCAGATGGAGAAGACCCAGCGCGAGTACTACCTCAACGAGCAGATGAAGGCGATCCAGAAGGAGCTTGGCGACGAGGAAGGCAAGGACGAACTCGCCGAACTGGAAGAGAAGATCAAGAAGACCAAGCTCTCAAAGGAAGCCCGCGAGAAGGCCACGCACGAGCTCAAGAAGCTGCGCCAGATGTCGCCGATGTCAGCGGAAGCCACCGTCGTGCGCAACTATCTCGACTGGCTGCTCTCGATCCCGTGGAGCAAGAAGAGCAAGGTCAAGAAGGATCTCATCGGCGCGGAGAAGATTCTCAACGACGACCACTATGGCCTGGAGAAGGTCAAGGAGCGCATCGTCGAGTATCTCGCCGTGCAGCAGCGCGCCAACAAGCTGACCGGGCCGATCCTGTGCCTGGTCGGTCCTCCCGGCGTGGGCAAAACCTCGCTCGGCAAGTCGATCGCCCGCGCCACGGGCCGCGAATTCGTGCGAGTGTCGCTCGGCGGCGTGCGTGACGAAGCCGAGATCCGCGGTCACCGGCGCACCTATATCGGCTCGATGCCCGGCAAGATCATCCAGTCGATGCGCAAGGCCAAAACGTCGAACCCGCTGTTCCTGTTGGACGAGGTGGACAAGATGGGCGCCGATTTCCGCGGCGATCCATCATCGGCGCTGCTCGAGGTGCTCGACCCCGAGCAGAATCACACCTTCAACGACCACTACCTGGAGGTCGACTACGACCTGTCCAGCGTGATGTTCATCACCACGGCGAATACGCTCAATATTCCACCGCCGCTGATGGACCGCATGGAGATCATCCGCATCGCCGGCTACACCGAGGATGAGAAGGTCGAGATCGCGCGCAAGCATCTGATCCCGGCCGCGATCGCCAAGCACGGCCTCAACGAAAAGGAATGGGCGATCGATGACGAAGCGCTGCTGCTCATGATCCGCCGGTACACGCGCGAAGCGGGCGTGCGTAACCTCGAGCGCGAGCTATCGACCCTGATCCGCAAGGCGGTGAAGGAGTTGATGACGTCGAAGAAAAAGTCGATTGCCGTCACCGCGGCGACTGTCGGCGATTATCTCGGCGTGCCGAAATATCGCTACGGCGAGATCGAGGCCGAGGATCTAGTCGGCATGGTCACCGGACTGGCCTGGACCGATGTGGGTGGCGAGTTGCTCACCATCGAAGGCGTGATGATGCCCGGCAAGGGCAAGATGACCGTCACCGGCAATTTGCGTGACGTAATGAAGGAGTTGATCTCGGCGGCGGCATCCTACGTGCGCTCGCGCGCGGTCGCCTTCGGCATCGAGCCGCCGCTGTTCGACAAGCGCGACATCCACGTGCACGTGCCGGAAGGCGCGACGCCCAAGGATGGACCGTCAGCGGGCGTCGCCATGGTCACCGCGATCGTGTCGATGATGACCGGCATTCCGGTGCGCCGCGATCTTGCCATGACCGGCGAGATTACCTTGCGCGGCCGCGTGCTGCCGATCGGCGGCTTGAAGGAGAAGCTCCTGGCCGCCTCGCGCGGCGGCATGAAGACGGTGCTGATCCCGGAGGAGAACGCCAAGGATCTGGTGGAAATCTCCGACACCATCAAGAAGGGCCTGGAGATCATCCCGGTCACGCGCATGGACGAGGTGATTGCCCGCGCGCTGGTGCGCAAGCCCGAGCCGATCGCCTGGGACGAGGAGAGCGCCAAGCTCGCCGCCGCGGCGGCCGCGACCGAGCCGGTCGTGGAAGACGACGGGTCCGGTCTGACCGCGCACTGAACGCCGGGCGGTAAATGCGAACGAATGGAAAACGGCGCCGCGAGGCGCCGTTTTCGCTGCTTGCAACGCAATGTGGTGGGCGGTGACGGACTCGAACCGCCGACATCCTGCGTGTAAAGCAGGCGCTCTACCAACTGAGCTAACCGCCCGTTCGCCGCTCAATATCGTCGGATTGCAGGGCGACGCAAGGGCGCGGAAGCCCCCAAACGCAAAGCAGCAGGCCAGGAGCTTGCCGCTCCCAGCCTACCGTTATTTCCCCGGAGGGTCCGGCCTGTGACTTACGTCAGACCGACTCTTTCAATTCCTTGGAAGCGCGGAACGCGACCTTCTTGCTCGCCTTGATCTGGATCGCCTCGCCGGTGGCCGGGTTGCGGCCCATGCGCGCGGCGCGTTTGCGCACCTGAAGGATGCCGAGGCCGCCGATGCGGATGCGCTCGCCCTTCTTCAGATGCTTGACGATGTTGCCGACGAAATCGCCGAGCACAGCCTCCGCCTGTTTCTTCGACATCTCGTGGGTTTCCGCGAGCGCCGCGGCGAGATGCTTCAATGTGACGGTCGGTGGTGTCGGAGCTTTTCCAGGAACCATTGCCATCTTTAGGACCCTCCTCGTGAATCCGTGAGCTTGGCGGATCGCCAAACACCTCGCCCGCATAGACGATTCGGGGGCGGTCTGACCATCGGTTCTTCGCGGTAAATAAGGCTTTTTCGCAATTTCCAGAGGGGAGGCGGCGTTTACCTTGACTTGGCTTGGGGGCGCCTATAACTCGAACCATCGCCCGCGGGGGCGTAGCTCAGTTGGTTAGAGCGCTGCCCTGTCACGGCAGAGGCCGCGGGTTCGAGTCCCGTCGCTCCCGCCATTTTATCAATGACTTAGCCAAGGTTGCAGGCCTGTGAAACCGGCGCATTTCAGCAGGGAATTCGCGCCGTGAACGCTCGCCAAACCCCGGTCAAGGCCCTGTTTTTCGACGTGTTCGGGTCCATGGTGGACTGGCGCGCGTCGGTCGCCCGGGAGGGTGAAAAAATCCTCGGCCACCTTGAGTATAAGCTCGATTGGACGGCTTTTGCCGACGCCTGGCGCGGCGAGTACCAGCCGGGATTGGAGGAAGTGCGCTCCGGCAGGCAGTCCTTTGCCAAGCTCGACGTGCTGCATCGGCAGGGTCTCGAACGATTGCTGCCGCGCTTCGGATTGCAGAATCTGTCCGACGATGTGTTGGACGATCTGACACTGGTCTGGCACCGGCTCGATGCCTGGCCGGATGTGGCGGTCGCGCTGGCGCGGCTCAAGCGAAAATTCTGGCTGGCGCCGGTGTCGAACGGAAATATTTCTTTGATGGTCGATCTCGCGCGCCGCAACAATTTCCCATGGGACGCGATCCTCGGCGCCGAAATTGCGCATGACTACAAACGCAAGCCAGGCGTTTATCTTGCTTCCTGCGCGGCCTTCGATCTCAAACCCGAGCAATGCATGATGGTGGCCGCGCACAGCAACGATCTCGAAGTAGCGGCGAAACTGGGATTGCACACGGCGCACACCGCGCGGCTGGACGAGTATGGCCCGAACACCGGCGAGCCGACTCCGACGGTGCCGGTCGATTTCGCGGCGAAAAATTTGGCCGATTTGGCCGACCAGCTCGGCGTCTAACGCGACTTAGCCGCGATACACTGGCGCCGGCTGCGCGAAGAAGCTCGCCAGGATGTGATAGACCAGCATGTAGTTTTTCTGCTGGAAGCTCGCATGCGAGATACCGGCCATGACCGAGAACTGCTTATCGGGATTGGGCAGCTTGGCGAAGAATTTCAATAAATCCTCGATTGACGCGATGCCGTCCCATTGCCCGCGCATGATCAGCGTCGGCACGGTGATTTTTTCCGGATTCACCACCGGCAGCCGCGAACACATGTCCACGTAAGTGCCGGTGGGCACCGAATCGTCGAGCGCGGTCACCGCGTCGGCGAAGGCCTCGATCACTTTCTTATCGGCGGTGCCAGGATGGTCGCGCTCGAAGATCGAATGAATGAACGCCTTGTCGATCGGGCGGCGGTTCTTGGCCATGAACTCGGGCAGTTTCTTGCGCCGCTGTTCTAGCGTGGGCGAGCCTTCGCCGGTCCACACCATGGCGTCGAGCGCGAGCCGCGCCACTATCTCGGGATGCCGCTCGGCGAACAGCGCAGCACGCAGCGCGCCGGAGGAAATGCCATAGACCAGCAGCGGCCGTTTTCCGCGTAGCTTCTGAATATAAAGCGCGGCGGCGGTGCAGTCGTCGGCGCCTTGCGAAATCGGCGCGTTGTTGTCGCGGTCCTTGGTCGAGCGGCCATAGCCTTCCATGTCGACCAACCAGCAGTCGTAGCCGCGGCGGGCGAAGTGATCCATGACCGAGGAATCGGGGCGTCCCGGCACCTGCAAATCGAAGGTCGGCTGCGAAGCCATGGACGAGCCGTGCACGAACAGGATGGTGCCGATGCTCTTGCCCGGATCGCCGGCGCATTTCTCGAACAGGAACAGCTTCACACCGCCATCTTTACTGGTCCAATGCTCCGTGCCCTTGATCGCGACAGGCTTGCTCATTTCATTCATCGCGCACCCATAATGTTCAATTGATCGGCGGAATGTGATTGGCCTCGATAATCTTGCCCCATTTCGCGACCTCGGCCTCCATGAACGACTTGAATTCCGCTTGCGTCATGACAACCGGAGTGGCGCCGGTCTTCTCCCAGGCTTCTTTGATATCCGGGCGCGCCAGAATCTTGCTGATCTCGCGGTTGAGCAGTTCCACGATCGGCTGCGGCGTGCCGGCCGGCGCCATGAACCCGACCCACAGGGTCGCCTGGAAACCAGGCACGCCGGCTTCCGCGATCGTCGGCACGTCGGGCAGGTTCGGCGAGCGCGTCTTGCCGCTGGTGCCGAGCGCGCGCACGCGGTCGGCCTTGATCATCTGCGCCATGGTCGGGATGCTGTCGAACAGGATCTGAATCTGCCCGCTCAGGATATCGGTGCGCATGCCGGTCGAGCCCTTGTAAGGCACATGCACGATGTCGATGCCGGTGAGATTTTTCAGCAGCTCGCCGGCCATGTGATAGTTCGAACCAGGACCGGATGAGCCGAAATTAAGCGTGCCCGGCTTCGCTCGAGCGAGCGCGAGCAGCTCGGCCAGATTCTTCGCCGGCACGGAAGGATGCACCACCAGCACCAGGTCGCTGTCGATCAGCGGCGAGATCGGAACCAGGTCGCGCATGAGCTGATACGGTTTCTTGTTGTAGAGCGTTTCATTGACAACCTGCGTGCCGGACACCATCAGCAGCGTGTAGCCATCGGCCGCCGCCTTGGCGACCAACTCGGTGCCGATAGTTGTTCCGGCGCCCGGGCGGTTTTCGATAATAAAGGCCTGCTGCAGGGACTTGCGCAGTTCCTCGGCGATGGAGCGGGCGTAGACGTCCGTCGGCCCGCCGGCGCCGAACGGAACAATGATTCGAACGGCTCGCGCGGGGTAGTCGTCGGCTTGAGCTGGTAGTGCCCCGATAGTGACACCGGCCGCCAGCGCGAGCAGGGCTGCGAAATGTCGCATAGTTGTCATGCGCGTTTTCCGGTCTTTGCGCTACTTCACGTCACCCATGGGAACTATCGAGGGCCACTTGCGGCTCTGTCAATCGGGCCGAGACGCGGATGCGGCCACGCGAGTGTGCGTGCTCGTGTATGCCCTCTAATGTCGTCTTGCCACTCTTTGTGCACTGCGCTAAGCCACAACCGCTCCCGTCCTTGAGGCTTTTCCACACACGGCAAAGTCTTTTTTGTGCGGGGCTACGGCGCCGTTTCGAGCTGCCGAGTAGTCCGGGGCGGGTGTATTCCCGGTAAAGCGCGGGGCTGTACGCTGAGGTCGCCATGAGCGCATTGCTGCTGGATTATCTTCCGCTGGTCGTTTTCGTCGCGGTCTCGCTCGTGATCGGGCTGGTCCTGCTGATCGCGCCGTTCATCGTCGCCTACAAACAGCCCGACCCGGAAAAATTGTCCGCCTACGAATGCGGGTTCAACCCCTTCGACGACGCGCGCATGAAGTTCGACGTGCGCTTCTATCTGGTCGCCATCCTGTTCATCATTTTCGATCTCGAAGTGACGTTCCTGTTCCCGTGGGCGGTGGCGTTCCGCGAGGTCGGTCTCTACGGCTTTTGGGCGATGATGATTTTCCTTGGCGTCCTCACCATCGGCTTCATATATGAATGGAAGAAGGGCGCGCTCGAATGGGATTGATGACCCGATGACACTCGTTTCACCAGCGCCGCAAGGAATTCTCGATCCGCGCACCGGCAAGCCGGTCGGCGGTGATGATGAGTTTTTCGTGGGCGTGAACAATGAACTTGCCGACAAAGGTTTCATCATCACCGCCGTCGACGACCTGATCACCTGGGCGCGCACCGGCTCGCTGATGTGGATGACGTTCGGGCTGGCCTGCTGCGCCGTCGAGATGATGCAGATGGCGATGGCGCGCTACGACTGCGAGCGCTACGGCTTCGCGCCGCGCGCCTCGCCCCGCCAGTCCGACGTGATGATCGTCGCCGGCACGCTCACCAACAAAATGGCGCCGGCTATGCGCAAAGTCTACGACCAGATGCCGGAGCCGCGCTACGTGATCTCGATGGGCTCGTGCGCCAACGGCGGCGGCTACTATCACTACTCTTACTCGGTCGTGCGCGGCTGCGACCGCATCGTGCCGGTCGACATCTACGTGCCCGGCTGTCCGCCGACGGCCGAGGCGCTGCTGTACGGCGTCATGCTGTTGCAGAAGAAGATCCGCCGCACCGGTACGATCGAACGTTGAGGGCGGGGTCTTCGAATGGACGAGATGCTCGACAGGCTGGGGGCAACGATCAAGGGCGCGCTGAGCGCGTCGGTCACCGGCTATGAGGTCGCGCACGGCGAACTCACGGTAACCGCCAAGGCCGCCGACATCGTCAAGGTCGCGACTTTCCTGCGCGACGATGCGGCCTGTCAGTTCATCTGCATCATCGACGTCACCGCGGTCGACTGGCCGAGCCGCGCGCAGCGCTTCGACGTGGTCTATCATCTGCTCTCGCCGCGGCTGAATCAGCGTATCCGCGTGAAGGCCGCCACCGACGAGGTGACGCCGGTGCCCTCGCTGATCGATGTGTTCCACGGCGTCGATTGGTATGAGCGCGAGACCTTCGATCTTTACGGCGTGCTGTTCACCGGCCACCCGGACATGCGGCGCATCCTCACCGACTACGGCTTCGAGGGCCATCCGCTGCGCAAGGATTTCCCGCTCACCGGATTCGTCGAGGTGCGCTACGACGACGAGCAGAAGCGCGTGGTCTACGACAAGGTCAAGCTGACGCAGGAATTCCGGACTTTCGATTTCCTGTCGCCCTGGGAAGGCACCGACTACGTGCTGCCGGGCGACGAGAAGGCGAAGGGCGAAGGCAAGGGGTCGTGACGTAAAATGGCGGAAACCGCGCTGCGCAACTTCACCATCAATTTCGGGCCGCAACATCCGGCCGCGCATGGCGTGCTGCGCATGGTGCTGGAACTCGACGGTGAGGTGGTCGAACGTGTCGACCCGCATATTGGGCTGCTGCACCGCGGCACCGAGAAGCTGATCGAGCACAAGACCTATATGCAGGCGGTGCCCTATTTCGACCGGCTCGATTACGTCGCGCCGATGAATCAGGAGCATGCCTTCTGCCTGGCTGCGGAAAAACTGCTGACCATCCAGCTTCCCAAGCGCGGCCAGCTTATTCGCGTGCTGTTTTGCGAAATCGGGCGGCTGCTATCGCACATCCTCAACATCACCACGCAGGCGTTGGACGTGGGCGCGCTCACCCCGCCGCTGTGGGGCTTCGAGCAGCGCGAGTATCTGATGGCGTTCTATGAGCGCGCCTCGGGCGCCCGCATGCATGCGGCCTATTTCCGCGTCGGCGGCGTGCATCAAGACATTCCGAACAAGCTGATCGACGACATCTATGCGTTCTGCGATCCGTACCTGAAATTCTGCGACGACCTCGAGGGCTTGCTCACCGACAACCGCATTTTCAAGCAGCGCACCGTGGGCATCGGCGAGGTCAAGCTGGCCGACGCCTGGAACCGCGGCTTTTCCGGCGTGATGGTGCGCGGCTCGGGCGCGGCTTGGGATTTGCGCAAGGCGCAACCCTATGAGTGCTATTCCGAGATGGATTTCGACATACCGGTCGGTAAGCACGGCGACAGCTACGATCGCTACTGCGTCCGCGTCGAGGAAATGCGCCAGTCCATCAAGATCATGAAGCAATGCCTGGAAAAACTGCGCAGCCCGGAAGGCCAGGGCCGCGTCTCGGTCGACGACGGCAAGATCGTGCCGCCTAAACGCTCCGAGATGAAACGCTCTATGGAAGCGCTGATCCAGCACTTCAAGCTCTATACCGAAGGTTTCCACGTGCCGGCCGGCGCAGTCTATGCCGCAGTCGAGGCACCGAAGGGTGAGTTCGGCGTCTTCCTCGTCTCCGATGGCACCAACAAGCCGTACAAGTGCAAGATCCGCGCACCCGGCTTCGCGCATTTGAGCTCGATGGATTTCATGTGCCGCGGTCACATGCTGGCTGACGTCTCCTGCATCATGGGCACGCTCGACATCGTGTTCGGGGAGATCGACCGATGAGCGTGCGTCGTCTCGCCCCGCCTGAACTCCAGCCGAAGGACTTTGCCTTCAGCAAGCACAATCTGGCCTGGGCCAAGCAGCAGATCGCCAAATATCCGGAAGGGCGCCAGCAGTCGGCGATCATTCCGCTGCTGTGGCGCGCACAAGCGCAGGTGGGCGGCTGGCTGCCGGAAGCGGCGATCCGTTACGTCACCGACCTCCTCGGCATGGCGCATATCCGCGGGCTGGAGGTAGCCACTTTCTACACGATGTTCAATTTGGCGCCGGTGGGTAAGGTCCACGTGCAGCTGTGCGGCACCACGCCCTGCCGGCTGCGCGGCGCCGACGATCTGGAAAAGGTCTGCCGCAAGCGCATCGGCGACCAGGGCCACGTCACAGCCGACGGCAAGTTCTCCTGGGTCGAGGTGGAGTGCCTGGGCGCCTGCGTCAACGCGCCGATGGTGCAGATCGGCTCCGACTACTACGAAGACCTGACGGCGGAAAGCTTCGGCAAGGTTCTCGACCAATTTGCCGCCGGCAAGACGCCCAAGCCCGGTCCGCAGGTGGAACGGCAATTGTCGGCGCCGGTCGGCGGGGCGACCACGCTCACCGACAAATCGATCTACGCGGCACGGGGACGGGAATGACGAATGCTCGCTGACAAGGACCGCATCTTCTTAAATCTCTACGGCCTGCACGACTGGGGCCTCAAAGGCGCGCGCGCGCGGGGCGCCTGGGACGGCACCAAGGCGATCCTGGAAAAAGGCCGCGATTCGATCGTCAATGACGTCAAGGCGTCGGGCCTGCGCGGCCGCGGCGGCGCCGGCTTCCCGACCGGATTGAAATGGTCGTTCATGCCGAAGAAGTCGGACGGAAGGCCGCATTATCTGGTGGTCAACGCCGACGAATCCGAGCCCGGCACCTGCAAGGATCGCGAGATTATGCGGCACGACCCGCATCTCTTGATCGAGGGCTGCCTGATTGCCGGCTGCGCCATGGGCGCCAATGCCGGCTACATCTACATTCGCGGCGAATTCATCCGCGAGCGCGAACGTCTGCAGGCGGCGATCGACGAGGCCTACGATGCCAAGCTGATCGGCAAGAACAATGTGCACGGCTGGGATTTCGATCTTTACCTGCACCACGGCGCCGGCGCCTATATCTGCGGCGAGGAAACCGCACTGTTGGAAAGTCTGGAAGGCAAGAAGGGCCAGCCGCGTCTAAAGCCGCCGTTCCCGGCCAATGTCGGCCTCTATGGCTGCCCGACCACGGTGCAGAACGTCGAGTCGATCGCGGCGGTGCCCGACATCATGCGGCGCGGCGCGGCCTGGTTCGCCGCCATCGGCCGGCCGAACAATACCGGCACCAAGCTGTTCTGCATTTCCGGCCACGTGGAAAAACCGTGCAACGTGGAAGAGGCCATGGGCATCCCGCTGCGCGAGCTGCTTGAGACGCATGCCGGCGGCGTGCGCGGCGGCTGGGACAATCTGCTCGCGGTCATTCCCGGCGGCTCGTCGATGCCGCTGGTGCCGGCCGGCGCCGACCAGGCCGACTCGCTGCTGCTGGATTTCGACGGCTGCCGCGACAAGAAATCCGCGCTCGGCACCGCCGCGGTGATCGTGATGGATAAGTCCACCGACATCATCCGCGCGATGGCGCGCATCTCTTATTTCTACAAGCACGAATCTTGCGGCCAGTGCACGCCGTGCCGCGAGGGCATGGGCTGGATGTGGCGTGTGCTCACCCGCATGGCGGAAGGCCGCGCGCAGAAGCGCGAGATCGATATGCTTATGCAGGTCACGACCCAGATTGAGGGCCATACCATCTGCGCCTTCGGCGACGGCGCCGCCTGGCCGGTGCAGGGCCTGTTGCGGCATTTCCGTCCTGAGATCGAGCGGCGCATCGACGAATATACGCGCAATGCCGACGCCCACGGTGTGGTGCGCGAGGCGGCGGAATAGGGATGGGGCAAGCCGTGGAGCAAGGGCATGACCTTCGAAAACAAGAACTTGCGGTGCAACCATTTCAGGTTCTGGTGGCCGACGGCGGAAGGGACCGGAAATGAGCCGAGCCGCGAACGCTCGATTCTCGGGCAGTGTCGGCGCCGAGCGCCATCGCCGCTCGTCGCCGATCTGCCCAATCACGCCCGGCACTATCCGGCCTGGTCGACCACTAAGGGCGACGACTGGTGCGGCGAGCATGAGCATACCCAGCAGTGATGACGCCCGATCGCATGAAGTAAAGACTTGAGACCATGACCAAGCTCATCGTTGACGGCAAAGAGATCGACGTTCCGCCGCAGTACACGCTGCTCCAGGCTTGCGAAGCCGCGGGCGCGGAAATCCCGCGCTTCTGCTTCCACGAGCGGCTGTCGATCGCCGGCAATTGCCGCATGTGCCTGATCGAAGTGCAGGGCATTCCGAAACCGCAGGCCTCCTGCGCCATGGCCGTGAAGGATCTCGCCCCCAATAAGGATGGCACGCCGAAGGTGCTGAGCACCCGCACGCCGATGGTGAAAAAGGCGCGCGAAGGCGTGATGGAATTTCTGCTGATCAATCATCCGCTTGACTGCCCGATCTGCGACCAGGGCGGCGAATGCGATTTGCAGGACCAGGCCATGGCCTATGGCGTGGATGCCAGCCGCTATCAGGAAAACAAGCGCGCGGTTGAGGAGAAATATATTGGCCCGCTGGTGAAGACGATCATGACGCGCTGCATCCAGTGCACGCGCTGCATTCGCTTCGCGGCCGAGGTTGCCGGCGTGCCGGAGCTCGGCGCCATCGGCCGCGGCGAGGACATGGAGATCACCACCTATCTCGAGCAGGCGATGACCTCGGAGCTGCAAAGCAACGTGGTCGATCTTTGCCCGGTCGGCGCGCTGACGTCGAAGCCCTATGCGTTCGCGGCGCGAGCATGGGAGCTCAACAAGACGGAATCGATCGACGTAATGGATGCGCTCGGCTCCGCGATCCGTATCGACACGCGCGGACGCGAGGTGATGCGCATTCTGCCACGCACCAACGACGCGGTGAACGAGGAGTGGATTTCCGACAAGACCCGCCACGTGGTGGACGGGTTGCGCACGCAGCGGCTCGATCAACCCTATCTGCGCGTGAACGGCCGCTTGCAGCAGGCCACCTGGAAAGAAGCCTTCGCCGCTATCGCCGCCAAGCTCAAGAAGGCGGGGGGAAAGCGCATCGGCGCCATCGTCGGCGATCTGGCGAGCGTCGAAGAGATGTATGCTCTGAAAGATCTGATCGGCCGTCTCGGCAGCGCCAATATTGACGCGCGGCAGGACGGCGCGGCGCTCGATCCGGCCAGGGGCCGGGCCAGCTATCTGTTCAACGCCACCATAGCCGGCATCGAGAGCGCCGATGCGCTGCTGATCGTCGGCTCCAATCCGCGGCGCGAGGCGGCGGTGCTGAATGCCCGCATCCGCAAGCGCTGGCGCGCCGGGAATTTCCCGATCGGGCTGATCGGCGAAAAGGCCGACCTGACCTACAAGTACGACTATCTCGGCGCTGGTGTCGAAAGCCTGGCTAATCTCGGCAACAGCAAGTTCGCCGAAGCGCTGAAGGCGGCCGAGCGTCCGCTCGTTCTGATCGGCGCCGGTGCGCTGGCGCGTCCGGACGGCGCGGCCATCGCTTCGCTGGCGGCCAAGGCGGCGATCGAATTCGGCGCCCTCAAGGACGGCTGGAATGGCTTCTCGGTATTACACAGTGCCGCGTCCCGCGTGGGCGCGCTCGACCTCGGCTTGGTGCCTGGCGCCGGCGGGATCGACACGGCGCATATGGCGGAAGGCGGCGTCGATGTGCTGTTCCTGCTCGGCGCCGACGAGATCGAGGTAGCGCCCGGGCCATGCGTCATTTATATCGGCACCCATGGCGACCGCGGCGCCCATCGCGCCGACGTAATCCTGCCCGGCGCCGCCTATCCGGAAAAATCGGCGCTCTACGTCAATACCGAAGGTCGCGTGCAGATGGCGAACCGCGCCGCGTTCCCGCCCGGGGACGCGCGCGAGGATTGGGCGATCCTGAGGGCGCTGTCGGGTGAACTCGGTCACACGCTGCCGTACGATTCCTTAGCCCAACTGCGGCAGGCGCTGTTTGCCACGTATCCGCATTTTATGCGCATCGACCAGATCGTGGCCGAAGATGCTGCCGATATCCAAAAGCTCGCCAAGCTCGGCGGCGCGGCCGACAAGGCGCCGCTGCGCTCGTCGGTTCCTGAGTTCTATCTCACCAATCCGATCGCGCGCGCATCCGCCACCATGGCCGAGTGTTCGGCTCTGGCCAACGCGGCTGCCAAAACGGCGGCGGAGTAGCGGCCATGGACCTGACCGAATTCTTCTTCGCCTATGTCTGGCCCTTTATCATTATCCTCGCGGAATGCCTGCTGCTGCTCGTATTCCTGCTGGTCGCTGTCGCCTATGTCATTTATGCCGACCGCAAGATATGGGCGGCGGTGCAGATGCGGCGCGGCCCCAACGTGGTCGGGCCCTGGGGTCTGTTCCAATCCTTCGCCGATATGCTGAAATTCGCGCTCAAGGAGCCGGTGATTCCGGCCGGCGCCAACAAGGGCGTATTCCTGCTGGCGCCGCTGGTCTCCACCGTGCTGGCGCTCGCCGCCTGGGCGGTGATCCCGGTCAATGCCGGCTGGGCGGTCGCCGACATCAATGTCGGCGTCTTATACATTTTCGCCATCTCCTCGCTCATGGTCTACGGCATCATCATGGCGGGCTGGGCGTCGAATTCGAAATATCCGTTCCTGTCGGCGCTGCGCGCGGCGGCGCAGATGGTGTCCTACGAAGTCTCCATCGGCTTCGTCATCATCACCGTGCTGCTGTGCGCGGGCTCGCTCAATCTGACGACCATCGTCAAGGCGCAGGACGGGCCTTACGGGCTGTTCAACTGGTACTGGCTGCCGCTGTTTCCGATGTTCATCGTGTTCTTCGTCTCGGCGCTGGCCGAGACCAACCGGCCGCCGTTCGATCTGGTCGAAGCGGAATCGGAACTGGTCGCCGGCTTCATGGTTGAATACGGCTCCACGCCCTATGTGCTGTTCATGCTCGGCGAATACGTGGCGATCTGCACCATGTGCGCCATGGGCACCATCTTTTTCTTAGGGGGCTGGCTGTCGCCGATACCCTATCCGCCGTTCACCTGGGTGCCGGGCGTGATCTGGTTCGTGCTCAAGGCCTCGATGCTGTTTTTCATGTTCGCGATGGTCAAGTCCATCGTGCCGCGCTACCGCTACGACCAGCTGATGCGGCTCGGCTGGAAGGTTTTCCTGCCGCTGTCGCTGGCCATGGTGGTGATCGTCGCCGCCGTGCTCCAGTACGGCGTGGCGGCGCCAAAGTGAGGATGCGATGAGACTGGACCGCGCAGCCAAGGGCCTGTTCCTGATGGAGTTCGTGACCGGCACGATACTCGGATTGCGCTATTTCTTCGGGCCGAAGGCGACGCTCAACTATCCGTCCGAGAAGGGGCCGCTCTCGCCGCGCTTCCGCGGCGAGCACGCGCAGCGTCGATATCCCAACGGGGAAGAACGCTGCATCGCCTGCAAGCTGTGCGAGGCGATTTGCCCGGCGCAGGCGATCACCATCGAAGCAGGTCCCCGCCGCAACGACGGCACGCGGCGCACCACGCGCTACGACATCGATATGGTCAAATGCATCTATTGCGGGCTGTGTCAGGAAGCTTGTCCGGTCGACGCCATCGTCGAGGGACCAAATTTCGAATACGCCACCGAGACGCGCGAGGAACTCTACTACGACAAGGAACGGCTGCTCGCGAATGGCGACCGCTGGGAGCGCGAGATCGCCAAGAATCTGGCGCTCGACGCGCCTTACAGGTGAGACGATGATCGTTGTCGCGTTGTTCTTTTATCTGTTTGCCGGCATTTGCGTGGCGAGCGCCTTCATGGTGATAGCGGCGAAGAATCCAGTGCATTCAGTGCTCTACCTCATCCTCGCCTTCGTCAACGCGGCCGGGCTGTTCGTACTGCTGGGTGCCGAATTCCTCGCCATGATCCTGATCGTGGTCTATGTCGGCGCGGTCGCGGTGCTGTTCCTGTTCGTGGTGATGATGCTCGACGTCGATTTCGCCGAGCTCAAGCAGGGCGCGCTGCAATATTTGCCGATCGGGATGTTGATCGGCGGGATTTTCTTTACCGAACTTTTCCTCGTTGTGGGCTTCTGGGTTATCGGTCCCGGCGTTCCGCAGGCGATCACCGCGCCGATCTCGGCCAAGGTACCGAACATCGAGGCGATCGGTCTCGTGCTCTACACCCGCTACGCCTATTTCTTCGAGGCCGCGGGCATGATCCTGCTGGTCGCCATGGTGGGCGCCATCGTGCTCACGCTGAAGCACCGGGTGCGCGTGCGCCGCCAGGACATCGCCGAGCAAGTTGCGCGCACGCCGGCAACGGCGATGGAAATCGTCAAGGTGCGGCCGGGGCAGGGCCTGGGGAGCAATACATGACTATCGGCCTCGGGCATTATCTCTCGGTTGCCGCCATCCTGTTCACGCTCGGGATTTTCGGCATCTTCCTCAACCGCAAGAACGTGATCATCATCCTGATGTCGATCGAGCTGATTTTGCTGGCGGTCAACATCAACCTGGTCGCCTTCTCCAGCTATCTCGGCGACATCGTCGGCCAGATCTACGCGCTCCTGGTGCTCACGGTGGCGGCGGCGGAAGCCGCGATCGGGCTCGCCATCCTCGTGGTCTATTACCGCAACAGCGGGTCGATTGCGGTCGAAGACATTAATTTGATGAAGGGCTGACTACTTTGTATCAGGCAATCGTCTTCTTACCCTTACTCGGCGCAATTCTGGCCGGGCTGATCGCGATCGCGGGCGCGCGGGCGCGCTGCCCCGGCGAGGGCCCGCCGCCGGGCTTGGAAGAGGGGGCGGCCGCTTCCGATCACGGCACGCATGCGGCGCACGCGCACGCCGCGCAAGGTCATGATGCCCACGATGCCCATGCGGCCGGGCCGGCCGCCGCCGGATCGCGCACGGCGGAACTGATCACCACCACGCTGCTGATGATCTCGATGACCCTGTCATGGATCGCCTTCGTCCAGGTTGGCTTCGGCCATCATGATGAGCGCGTGCCGGTGTTCACCTGGATCCTGTCGGGCGACCTGAAGGTGGACTGGTCGCTGCGCATCGACACGCTCACCGCGGTGATGTTGGTGGTGGTGAATACGATATCGGGCTTCGTGCACCTCTATTCCATCGGCTACATGGAAGAGGACCCGTACCGGCCGCGCTTCTTCGCCTATCTGTCGATCTTCACGTTCTTCATGCTGATGCTGGTGACGGCCGACAATCTGGTGCAGATGTATTTCGGCTGGGAGGGCGTGGGCCTGGCGAGCTATCTGCTGATCGGCTTCTGGTATCACAAGCCGGAAGCCAACGCGGCGGCGATCAAGGCCTTCGTGGTCAACCGGGTCGGCGATTTCGGTTTCGCGCTCGGCATCTTCGCCCTGTTCGCGCTGGTCGGCGCGATCGATTTCGACACCGTCTTTGCCCAGGCGCCATCGCTGACCGGTAAGACAATCTGGTTCTTCGGCTGGCACCCCGACGTGCTCACGCTGATCTGCCTGCTGCTGTTCATGGGCGCCATGGGCAAGTCGGCGCAATTCCTGCTGCACACCTGGCTGCCCGACGCCATGGAAGGCCCGACCCCGGTCTCCGCGCTGATCCACGCCGCCACCATGGTGACGGCGGGCGTGTTCATGGTGGCGCGGCTGTCGCCATTATTCGAACTGGCGCCGAACGCGCAGAGCTTCGTCATCTTCATCGGCGCCACCACGGCGATCTTCGCCGCCACCGTCGGCCTGGTGCAGAACGACATCAAGCGCATTATCGCTTATTCGACCTGCTCGCAGCTCGGTTATATGTTCGTCGCCATGGGCTGCGGCGCCTATTCGGTCGGCATGTTCCACTTGTTCACGCACGCGTTCTTCAAGGCGCTGTTGTTCCTCGGCTCCGGCGCGGTGATCCTTGCCATGCATCACGAGCAAGACATCCGTTACATGGGGGGCTTAAAGGACCGCATCCCATACACCTATATCGTGATGATCATCGGCACGCTGGCGCTCACCGGCTTCCCGCTCACCGCCGGCTATTTTTCCAAGGATGCGATCATCGAAGCGGCCTTTGTGGCGAAGAGCCCCATGGCGTTTTATGGCTTCATTTGCACAGTCGGCGCCGCGCTGCTGACGTCGTTCTATTCATGGCGTCTGATCTTTAAGACCTTCCATGGCGAGCCGCACGATCGCAAGCATTGGAAGGACGCCCATGAGAGCCCGATGGTGATGCTGGTGCCGCTCGGGTTCCTCGCCTTCGGCTCGATCATGGCCGGCCTGCCGTTCAAGGAAATCTTCGCCGGTCACGGCGTCGAAGGCTTCTTCCGCGAGTCGCTAACCTTCGCCAAGGGCAACAGCGTGCTCGAGGACATGCATCACGTGCCGCTACAGATCGGTATTCTGCCGACCGTGATGATGGCGATCGGCTTCGGCATTGCCTGGCATTTCTATATCCGCCGGCCGGATATCCCGGTCGAGCTCGCGCGCACCCACGAGGTGCTCTACAAGTTTCTGCTCAACAAGTGGTACTTCGACGAGATTTATGAGGCAATCTTTGTGCGTCCGACCAAGTGGCTCGGACGCCTGCTGTGGAAGGGTGGCGACGGCTGGCTGATCGACGGCTTCGGCCCCGACGGCGTCTCGGCCCGCGTGCTCGACGTCACCCGCAATGTGATGCGGCTGCAGACCGGCTATCTCTATCACTACGCATTCGCCATGCTGATCGGCGCGGCGGCCTTCATCACTTGGTTCATGTTCGCGGTGCATTAAAATGAAT
Source organism: uncultured Alphaproteobacteria bacterium (assembly GCA_963709855.1). GTDB lineage: Bacteria > Pseudomonadota > Alphaproteobacteria > Rhizobiales > Xanthobacteraceae > Pseudolabrys. The sequence goes on from CAVPXX010000027.1 coordinate 251,951, forward strand.
TGGCCGATCCTCTCCGTCGTCACGTTCCTGCCGCTACTGGGCGCGCTGTTCATCATGCTGGTGCGCGGCAACGACCGGCTCGCCAAAGGCACCGCGCGGTGGGTGGCGATGTGGACGACGCTGGTCACCTTCGCCATCTCGCTGGTGATGGTGTGGCGCTTCGATCCGACCTCGCCGGAATTCCAGTTCGTCGAGAAGCACCCGTGGCTCGGCATTAGCTCCTATCACATGGGCGTGGACGGCATTTCGCTCCCCTTCGTGATCCTCACCACCGCACTGATGCCGATCTGCATCCTGGCCAGTTGGACCTCGATCCAGACGCGGGTGAAGGAATACATGATCGCGTTTCTGGCGCTGGAAACGCTGATGGTCGGCACCTTCTCGGCGCTCGACCTAGTGTTGTTCTATCTGTTCTTCGAAGGTGGCCTGATCCCGATGTTCCTGATCATCGGCGTCTGGGGCGGCCCGCGCCGGGTCTATGCCAGCTTCAAGTTCTTCCTCTACACGCTGCTCGGCTCGGTGCTGATGCTGCTCGCTATCATGGCGATGTATTGGGATGCCGGCACCACCGACATTCCGACGCTGCTGCGGCATGGCTTCCCGCTCGCCTTGCAGAAATGGGCCTGGCTCGCTTTCTTCGCTTCGTTTGCGGTCAAGTTGCCGATGTGGCCGGTGCACACCTGGCTGCCGGACGCGCATGTGGAAGCGCCGACCGCGGGCTCGGTCATCCTTGCCGCCATCCTGCTGAAGATGGGCGGTTACGGATTCCTGCGGTTCTCGCTGCCGATGTTCCCATCGGCCAGCCATGACTTCGCGCCGCTGATGTTCACGTTGTCGGTGGTCGCCATCATCTACACTTCGTTGGTGGCGCTGATGCAGGAGGACGTGAAGAAGTTGATCGCCTATTCCTCGGTCGCGCACATGGGCTTTGTCACCATGGGGATTTTCGCTCTGACCCCGCAAGGCGTAGCCGGCGGCATCTTCCAGATGATCTCGCATGGCATCGTCTCCGGCGCGCTGTTCCTTTGCGTCGGCGTAGTTTACGACCGCATGCATACCCGCGAGATCGCCTTTTATGGCGGACTGGTAAACCGCATGCCGCTATACGCGGCGGTGTTCATGGTGTTCACGCTCGCAAATGTCGGTCTGCCGGGCACCTCCGGCTTCGTCGGCGAATTCCTGTCGCTGATCGGCACTTTCAAGACCAATAACGCGGTGGCGACCATCGCCACGCTCGGCGTCATCCTGTCGGCAGCTTACGCTTTGTGGCTCTACCGTAAGATGATCTTCGGAAACCTGAAGCCCGCGCTGGTCGGAATCAAGGACATTGGTTGGCGCGAGACGCTGATCTTCACGCCGCTGGTGGCGCTTACCATCCTGTTCGGGGTGGCGCCGAAGTCGGTGCTTGACATGTCGGCGGCCTCGGTCGCCCAGTTGCTCGACAATTATAAGCACGCCATCGCTGCGACCCAGGCGCCGGCAAAGGATGTAACGAGCGGCGCTTCTGCCATCAAAATGGAGCGGGCCATAATGATTCCAGTGAGCGCCGCCCGATGAATCAATTGATGCAATTGCAAGGGTTGCTGCCGGTCCTGCCGGAAGCCGTGCTGGCGATCGGCGCCATGTTGATGCTGATGGTCGGCGTTGGCGCGCACCAGAGCGATCGCAGCGCAGGGATCGTCAACGGTTTTTGCGTTGCCGTGCTGGCACTGGCGGGTTTGGCCGTGATGTCGCTGCCGCCCGGCCGTTATGAGTTATTCGGCGGCAGCTTGGTCGTCGACGATTATGCACGATTTCTCAAGCTCTTAGCGCTCGCTGGCTCTGGCGGCGCGCTGATGCTGTCGCTCAACTGGCTCGCGGTCGAGAAGCAGCAGAAATTCGAATACGGCGTGCTGTTCGTGCTCTCGACGCTCGGCATGCTGCTGCTGATTTCCGCTAACGACCTGATCGCGCTCTATCTCGGGCTCGAAATGATGAGCCTGCCGCTTTACGTGGTGGCCGCCTCGAACCGCGACAATGTGCGCTCGACCGAAGCGGGATTGAAATATTTTGTGCTGGGCGCGCTGTCGTCCGGCATGCTGCTTTACGGCGCGTCGCTGATTTACGGCTTCACCGGCACCGTTAGTTTTGCCGGGATCGCCAAGGCAACCGAGCAGGGCGCCAATATCGGCCTGATCTTCGGCCTCGTATTCATGTTCGTCGGCTTCTGCTTCAAGATCTCGGCGGTGCCGTTCCACATGTGGACGCCCGACGTCTATGAAGGTTCCCCGACGCCGGTGACCGCCTTCTTCGCCGCCGCGCCGAAAGTCGCAGGCATCGCCATCTTCGTGCGCGCAACCACGGTCGCATTCCCCGGCATCACGCACGAGTGGCAACAGATCGTGGTGTTCGTCTCGATCGCCTCCATGGCGCTCGGTGCCTTCGCGGCAATCGGCCAGCGCAACATCAAGCGGCTGATGGCTTATTCCTCGATCGGGCACATGGGCTTTGCGCTGGTCGGTCTCGCCGCCGGAACGGCGGAGGGTGTGCAGGGCGTGCTTGTCTACATGGCGATCTACGTAGCGATGACGCTCGGCGTCTTCGCGGTCATCCTGAGCATGCGGCGCGACGGCAAGTTCGTCGAGACCATCGGCGATCTGGCCGGTCTCGCCCGCACCCATCCGACCATGGCCTTCTTTATGGCGATATTGCTGTTCTCGCTCGCCGGCATCCCGCCGCTCGCCGGCTTCTTCGCGAAGTTCTACGTCTTCCTCGCCGCCATCAAGGCCGGGCTTTATACGCTCGCGGTGATCGGCGTGCTCACCAGCGTGGTGGGCGCCTTCTACTATCTGACGATCGTGAAGATCATGTATTTCGACGAGCCGGTAAAAGGCTTCCAGAGCATGCCGGGGCTGTTGCGCCTGGTGCTCTGCGTCGCCGGGCTGATCAATATCCTGTTCTTCGCCTATCCCGCTCCGCTGCTTGGCGCTGCGACTTCGGCGGCGAAGTCTTTATTCTAAATGCACCGCGAAGCTACGGGCCTGGCGGGGGTCCGACACGAAACTTACGAAATTCTCGGCTCCACCAATGCCGAGGCGCTAACGCGCGCGCGCGCGGGCGAACGCGGGCCGCTGTGGATCACGGCCCTTAGCCAGAACGCGGGGCGCGGCCGGCGCGGCAGGGCGTGGGTCTCGCCGCCGGGCAATCTTTACGCCAGCTTACTGTTGAGTGAGCCGGCGCCGCAGCCTTCGGCGCCGCAACTGTCGTTCGTGGCGGCGCTCGCGCTGCACGATGCCTTGTGCGACTGCGCGCCGCGGCTGGGGCCGATGTTCAAGCTCAAATGGCCGAACGATTTGCTGCTGGGCTCGGACAAGCTCGCGGGCATCCTGATCGAGGGCGAGAGCGAGCCGGTGTTCACGGTTGTCATTGGCTTCGGCGTCAATTGCGTCAATCACCCGCCTGACACGTCTTTTCCGGCCGCCGATTTGCTGTTGGCAGGCGCGGTGGTGGCGCCTGAAGCCTTGTTTGCCGCTCTGTCGGCGGCGATGGTGGACCGGCTGGCGCAGTGGGAAAGCGGGGCCGGCTTTGCAATCATCCGTGCCGACTGGCTGGCGCGCGCCGCCGGGCTCGGCGAGGACATCCGGGTGCGCTTGCCAGAGCGCGAGCTGCGCGGCCGCTTCCATGGGCTCGATGAGGCCGGCCGGCTACAGGTCGAGCAGCCGGGCGGGCTCGCGACCGTGACCGCCGGCGACGTATTTGGCCTGGGCGGGACCTGACCATGGCGCAGGCGCAGCAGGAATTAGTATTCGCGCCGCTCGGCGGCGTCGGCGAGATCGGCATGAACCTGTCGATCTACGGGCTGGGCGACGAACGCCGCCGCCAATGGCTCGCCGTCGATCTCGGCGTGTCGTTTGCCTCGGAAGAGCACCTGCCGGGCATCGATCTGATCCTGCCCGACATCCGCTATCTGGTGGAGGTGCAGAAAAACCTCGCCGGCTTAGTGCTCACCCATGCGCATGAGGATCATTTCGGTGCGATCCTCGATCTGTGGCCGAAGCTGAACGTTCCGATCTATGCCACGCCGTTCACCGCCGCGCTGCTGGCGGCCAAGCGCGCGAGCGAGCCGGGCGCACCAGAAATTCCGGTCACCATCGTGCCACTCGGCTGCCGCTTCAAGGTTGGGCCGTTCGACGTCGAACTGGTGTCGATGGCGCATTCGATCCCGGAATCGAATGCCCTCATCATCCGCACGCCGTCGGGCGCGGTGTTGCACACCGGCGACTGGAAAATCGACCCGACCCCGATCCTGGGCGATGTCACCGACGAGAAGAAGTTGCGCACGCTCGGTGACCAAGGCTGCCTCGCCATCGTCGGGGATTCCACTAATGCGGTGCGCGACGGCCGCTCGCCGTCGGAAGCCGATGTCGGCAAGACCATTACCGAATTGGTGAAGGCCGCGCGCGGACGCGTGGCGGTGACCACCTTCGCCTCCAACGTGGCGCGCCTGCGCACCGTGATCGACGCCGCCCGCGCTGCCGGGCGCGACGTGGTGGTGGTAGGCCGCGCCATGGAGCGCGTCATCCAGGTCGCGCGCGAAACCGGATACATGGAGGACGTGCAGGATCTGCGCGCGGTAGATGCCTACGGTTATCTGCCGCCCAACAAGGTGGTGGCGCTGTGCACCGGCAGCCAGGGCGAGCCGCGCGCGGCGCTGTCGCGCATCGCCGAGGACCAGCACCCGGACGTCACGCTGTCGCGTGGCGATACTGTGATTTTTTCCGCCCGCACGATTCCCGGTAACGAAAAAGCCGTCGGCCGCATCATCAACGGGCTGATTGACCAGGGCATCACGGTGATCACCGACCGCACGCATCTGGTGCATGTGTCGGGCCATCCACGGCGCGCCGAGCTCGAAGAACTGATCGGCTGGGTCAAGCCGAAAATCCTCATCCCCGTGCACGGCGAGGCCTTGCATCTGTCGGAGCACGCCGCGCTCGCCCGCCGCTGCGGCGTTAGAGAAGTTATCCAATGCCGCAACGGCGATCTGGTGCGGCTTTCGCCCCCCGCCGGAATTATCGACGAGGTGCCATGCGGGCGTCTCTACAAAGATGGCTCGCTGCTGGTCGAGGCCGACGCGCGCACGGTCGCCGACCGTAAACGCTTGAGTTTTGCCGGCGCGGTCTCGGTCGCGCTCGCGCTCACCGACAAAGGCGCGCTGGCGGCCGACCCCGAACTCGATCTGATCGGCATTCCGGAACGCGACCGCGACGGCGGACTCATCGCCGAGGGGGTCAGCGACGCCGTGCTGGAGACGTTGAAGTCGCTGCCGCGCAAGCGCCGCAGCGATCCCGACGCAGTGGCGGAGGCGATCCGCCGCGCGGTGCGCGCCGCGGTGGCCGATCGCTGGGGCAAAAAGCCGATGTGCCACGTGCACGTCTTGACGGTATGATAGGCGCCGCCGGAACGCCTAGCAGAGGAATTCAATGATCGGTCGTCTCAACCACGTCGCCGTCGCGGTGCGCGACATCGCCAAGGCGGCGAAAGTCTATCGCGACACTTTGGGCGCGGAAGTCTCCGAGGAGGTGGCGCAGCCGGCGCACGGCGTCACCACCGTGTTCATCACGCTGCCCAATACCAAGATCGAGCTGCTGGAGCCGCTCGGAGAAAATTCGCCGATCGCCAAGTTCCTCGAGCGCAATCCGGACGGCGGCATCCACCACGTTTGCTACGAGGTGCCCGACATTCGCGCTGCTCGTGACGCCTTGAAGGTGCAAGGCGCGCGTGTGCTTGGCGACGGTGAGCCGAAGATCGGCGCCCACGGCAAGCCGGTGCTGTTCCTGCATCCGAAGGATTTCTTCGGCACTCTAGTCGAGCTCGAGCAGGCCTGATCCACAATGGCGATCAGTACCGTCATCGCGATCTATTTCATCATCTGGTGGGTAGTGCTGTTCGCCGTATTGCCCTGGGGCGTACACAGCCAACAGGAGAGCGGCGAGGTGGCGCCCGGCACCGACCCGGGCGCGCCGGCGGCGCATCTCGTTTGGCGCAAGCTGCTCTGGACCACCGTGACCGCTGCAGTGGTGTTCGGCATCCTCGCGGCGATCTACAAAGGTGGCCTGATCCCCTACGAATTTCTGAAGCAGATTGCAAAACCTCCTCGATAGCTTGTTTTCATTGAAGAATTTGCCTCCATGTCGCGTCTGTGTCGCACTCACGCAAGCAACAGGTTCACGGCCCTGGAAAGCTCGGCCCGATCGTTGCCGCGCGGGAAAAGGTGCCCATACCGGTCTAGCGTCATCGTGATGCTGGAATGGCCGAGCAGCCCCTGCACCACCTTGGCCGGCAGCTCACGCCCGCCCCGTTCCTTGGGGTTGATGCACCAGCTGGCGAAGAAATGCCGGAAGGCATGGAGGCCGTATTTTGGGCCACCGTCTTTGTTGAGACCCCTGCGGCGGTCATGATGGGGGCCAGGCTGCGCAGGACGACCTCATGGCGGGCAACCTCACCTTCGGCATCGGGGAACACTAGACCGGCTGCACCGACCGGACATGCTAGCTTCCACTCCTTCAAAGCGGGCAGAAGGATATTAGGGTCAATAGGAACGGTGCGCCGGCTGGTTTCCGACTTGGGCGAGCCTACTGTGCAATAGCGGTCCGCGCGCTGCGTTACGTGCAGCTCGCCGGCCTTCATATCCACGTCTCTCCACCGCAGCCACGCAGCTGGCTGACCGCAAGCCGGTGAGGGCCGCCGTCAACAGCAACGCCCGCTGCCGAGGGTCCGTGGTCGCGGCGATCAGCCGCTTGACCTCGGCCGGGGTAGGGAGGTCCACACCGGGCTCTAGCTTCCGCTTGCCGCGCTTGTCGTGGCCGATCGTTATGCCGGCCGCTACCTGCATATAGCCGGCAACCTTGAGCAGTGACCGGAGGCTGACTAACACCTTGCGCGCCAGCGCACGGCTTAGGTCCGCTAGCAAGGCATCCCGGAAGCCTTCAATGGTCTTGGGGGTCAGGTTCGCAAGCTTCACCTTGCCGAGCCTAGGGACGATGTGCAGGGCAATGTGCTGGCGATATGGGGCGACCGTGGCGCGCTCGCGCCCGTCCGCCTCCACCCGCTTGATCCAGCTATCGGCGGCCTCCGCGACCGTGGCCGACTTGCTAGGCGCTACATGGGTGCCCCGGCCGATGTTGACCGCGACAATGGCGTGGCGCGCGTCGGCGTCCTTCTTCTTTGTGAATGTCTCAATATGGCGGTCGCCGTCCGCGTCGGTGTAATCGACTATCCAGGCTTCCTTGGCCTCACCCATGCGGGTGATCCATTCGCGCTTTCGAACACTCATAGCAGCCCTCCATGTTGCATCCGTTGACAGTATGTTGCAGCCGTAATTGTTTTCGTCGTCGAGCATCGGGCTCGATAGTGCCGTTCATGAACGCCTAAGGCACGGCATGACAGGCGGATTACATATCCGTCCCAGCTTTGTAAGCCATTGCATCTCAACAGCTTTATCTGTGCATGTTGCATCGTGTCGCGTCTATGGCTGCTTGCGACCCTCCGACGGTGCCCTCGAGCGCATCGGCGAGCCTTCAATGCAGCTGCCTGTCGGGCGCAATCATTGGACCGAAATAGACCGGGGTGAGACACAGTGGGGCCACATTCTGCGATCGCTGACGTTTATTCGACTACCCATCTTAATCCAGCGCGCCATTCTGAAATGTTGCCTCCCCTTGCGCGCGTGCACTGCCCTTTAAACGTGCCGTGGGTGACTCTGCGGAGCCCGCTGCTGAAGTTCTGGGGCGGGGGGTGCTGTTCTGACAGCGGCGGGCTGCGGCTGGCGAATCTGGGGGCTCGCTAGGCGGCCGCTTGGCGGCGAACGCAGGTACGTTGCGCGGCGTGGATTTTCCGTCGCATGATATTCGTCACGATCGACGGAGTGATGGAAATGCGGCAGGCGAGGTTAGATGTTCCCTTGTCGAACTGAGCAGCGGCAGGAGCTTGACGCGGTCGCGGCGACTGTCGGCATGACGCCGACTGCGGCCGGGCGGTTGGCAATCGTGCAATTTTTGGCTCGGCGCGACTTGCTGCTGACCGGCGGCGCCGGCGGTGATGACCTCGGCTCCTTCATTGCCGAGGCTGCGCGCGGATTCCGCCTTCGCGCCAGCGGCGGATCAACTGGAAAATGCGTTTCGGGCACTTGATGCCGAGGGAGACACTAACCCGAATGCTGCCGGGCTGGTGGCGTTAATCGAGTACGTCTGTCGGGCGAAGGGGTCCGTACTGAACCGGCTCCGCATGCTGGCCGAGATTGCCGAGTTCAAGGGCAAGATTTCGATCCCGCGCGCGTTGCTGGCCAACCGTAGCCACCCGAAAAATGGCAGCGACGCCGCTGCGTAACCTAACGAAAGGACACCCGATGATATCTCTTGCACCTTCTGTCGCCCCAGGCTCTGACGCCCAGGTCCTCGCCTTCTTGCAGATCATCGAAGACCCGGCGAAGTACAAGGAAGCCTTCGATAGCCTTCTTGCCGCGCGCAAGGCCGCTGAGGCCGAGCAGGCAAAGCTCGCAAACCTGCAATCCGAGCGCGACCAGCTCGTAGCCGACCGGGCCGCGTTCGAGAAAGACCGTAATGCCGGCTTTGCGGACTTGGCCGAGCGCGATGCCGCACTGCAAGATCGAGGCTTCGAACAATCAAGAGGGGAGTGGACACAGCTCACGGCAGCCCGGAAGGATCTAGCGGTCGCGCAGGACCAACTCGATCAGGCAAAGCGCCAGCATGAGGCCGCCGTCGCACAGATTGCAAACCTAAAGAAGCTATTGGCCTGACAAGCATAGGTGAACCATGAGCCAAGCCGCCTACAACGTCGCCGCCAACTTGAGCGAGGGTTTCAGAGCCGGATATTGCCTATGCCATCGCGAACTTGACCGGCTCCGCTCATAACGCCGCCCTAAAGGTAGCCGAGCGCGCACACCACCGGAGGATTTATGCCGCAGCCAAGGCGAACAACATGACGCTGAGCGCCGAGTTGCTAGAGCTGGAGGAAAATCTCGGACCGGCCGACCAAGCGTTCACGCGAACCGACGACACCGCGTTTGCGCTCACCGGCGGCAGTTACGCCGTGACTGTGGCCGGGACCTTCGCCGAAGGCGGTACGGTCGAGCTGGCCGACGCCAACGATAGCGTCCGCACCACCTTCACCGAGGCCGGCAGTGCGGCTATCGACCTTTATTACGGCACCTATCATTTTGTGCTGACCGGCGTCACCGACGCGACGCTGACGATCAGCACGGCAGCATGGAATTACTAGGAGAACCCGATGGAAACTCCTGAGGTCCTCGCTGCGAACCGGACCTTTGAACAGGCCAGAGCGCACGCCGAGATGGTGAAGCAGACCACCATCAGCGCCGCCATGAAAGCTGCCGATGCCAGGAACACCTCATTCGCATTCGGGCAGCGGAGAAGGCCTATCACTTGGCATTGGCGGCTGCGGCGGAGGACACTGGCCTGATTGATCCATCGCCCTACCTGCGCGCAGCTGTGGAGTGAGAACAGCAGGACATTGATCTAGTGGTGCCAGTTATCGATACTTGCGAGATGCCTGGATGCCTGATTTGCCGACGAGCGCGCCTGCCCACCTTGGCGAAGCCCACAATTATGATGACCTTTCGAAGCCTGTTGCGCGCCAGGTGCGAGGCCTTAAACGTCAGCCGGCAGGAACTTGACCGAATCAGCGGGCTACCAAACGGCTACTCCGGCGCAGTCCTATCCGATACCGCCATAAAGCAGATCGGTTCCCGCACTATTGGCTCATTGCTGGCCGCACTAGGGGTTAAGCTCGCGCTGATCGAAGACGCCGAGGCCGATGGCGCGGTTCACTGTGCACGCCGAGCAGCGCATCCCCAATATGGCGCAATGCCGGGCGGCTTGGCAGAAACCAGATGAATCGGTGCGAGACTTGCGATTTTTGCCGAGACTAGGAGACGCGGCGGATTGGCATTATTTACCAAATTAACCGACACCGAAAAAACCGAACCTCGGCCGGCGGGGGGCAGCGAAACGCTGGGAGCAATATCGGGCACGAAAGGCTGGTTGAACGATGGCTGTCCCGTTTAAGAACAAATTATTGGATGGCGCGGGCTGATCGTCGCCACGCTGCGGAGGCCAGAGCGCGCCAGCGGCAAGAACGGCGACAGGCAAGATCAGAACAGCGCAAGGCCGAACGTGCCGCACGGGAAGCCGAACAAATGGCAGCAATGCAGAGCGCGCCTGACGATGGGCCACGCAGCGAGTAACTCGCCAAACTGCGTGCTTGGCTTGAGCGTGACTGTGCGAGCCTGAATTAGTCGGCGCGCGCTAATGTAATGTTAATGTCTATTTTAATGTCGCTACGCACGTGTGAAACATGTCACAGCTACCCGCCTTCTTCTTGAGCTAATCACAATCCTGTGCAGGCAATTAGGGCCAAATATCCTTCAGGGTCTTACTAGAACGCACGAGATGAAACGAGATATTTCCGGACTATCAAAACGCACCACCCTTGCCGTGATCACCGACGATATCGACCGCGGTATCGATTTGTCGCTCCAGCTAACCGAGGCTTTCATGATCGACCACGGTGCCGACGAGATACAATTGGAAGCCGAGATGACACGCCAACGTGCTGAGCTAGTGCTGTGGCGCGAGCAGTCGCTGGCTCGGGTCGCTGCCGAACTGGGCATCGTGCCCGAGGGAAGCACGGTGCACTGAAATTCGCCGAGGCCGGTACAGCTCGGATGTAAAGCGCGCCTGGCGATGGGAAGCTAGCCTAGCGGCTATTTTTCGCGTTTGCCTTATCGTGCTCGCGCCTCCTGATAAGACCGGGGTATTCGTGGCGGTACCCTCCGGCCGGCGTCGAGTGCGACGGTGCCGAAATGTTTGCAGCCGTCCGCCCGCACGCGCGTTAGGTTTCGTGCACTCGCCAATCACGCGCTTCAGCAGATCATCGATCAGCTTCTGCTCTTCCTCACCAGCAGGACACTCACTCAAGCGAATGAGTGCCAAGTGGATCAGCGCCAAGTCCATGTTGCTCAGATCAATCATTGCCACGTAGTTACGAAGAGAACAGATATTTTGGTAGCAAGTGCAGAGAATCTATTGTCAGTTGGCAGCTTTAATTTCACGCTGTGGGTGTGGGCGGTTATTGCTATCGCCAAAGCAACAAACGCGCCCGTCATCAAATAAAGAATTTCAAGTGCCAGTGTGCCTTTTGGTTCCATATAACGCCACAGCGCAAGACGAGCGCTGATAAACCGGGCTCCTTAGACACACTCTTTGACGATCGGAAACCGCGCAACAGATCATGGGGAGTAATCCGATAATCTTCGCTAGTAACGATAGGCGTTGCGACCGTAATGTTCGTGGTGTCAGTGGGTGTTTAACGTCTAGGCCGTCAGCTCCCCTGGCGGCCTCTCTTTATTTTTATTGATCCTTCGATTTTGTTGTCGACGGTTTTGCGCGCGTCCTCGAATGCCTCGGCAGGGGTTGAAAACGCCATCGTTGCGGCCAGCCTTAGCCCGTCTTCGTCGTATATCGTCACGATGAAACCGCCTTGGCGAGTGAGATCGAGACGATGGAAATTGTAAGTTTCGGATTTGAGGACCACCGCTTGCACTCCCAGGCCGTCTTCGACGGAGCAGAGTTCCACTGTTCTTGGCCGATCCTGATGCTGAAAAAGACGAGGCCGCCAACTGAGGCGGCCTTCCATGTCATCTGGTCTCTTCAGGCGGAATAGACTTGTTCAGCGCCATTCTTGCTACAAGCCAGCAAGCTCCCAAAAAGACAACTCCTCCTGTTATAATTGCGTACAGCGTACTCATGGTGCCCCTCACTGAGAGCGATAGCTCCTCTCAGTTACCCGCGCTTCACATTCCCGGCGGCTTTCAGTACTGGCCAGTAAGTTCAACCGCGCGTGCAAAAGTACCGCTAGCAAGCACAAGCACCACATTGCTCAGGCAAATCGCGACGCAAACCATGGCGAATGCCCGGGCGTCCCTTTTTTCCTTCGCTTGCGCTGTGGCTTTAAGGCTAACGGTATCGGTTATGATGGACATGGTGTTCTCCCCTATTTCTTGTTTGTGTCTGCAAGTTAGGATGAAACGAGAGTGGCCCCTGTGACTGAGTCACAGGTGACGACGATCTTTATGGGAATTTTACGCGCAGCGACGCGCGCCTAGCCCGCCAATTTTTGGCACCAGAGAGCGCAGGCGGGTGTGCCGGGCCAGTAACTTAGCATTGGTTCAGCTAAGCAGCACTGCGAGTACAAACACGACCGTCACTACGAGATTGAGTGCTTTGTCCCCTATAACCAGCATTGGGGCACTTAAAGCAGCTTTGCGAGTACGACCACGGCCGCCACCACCCACACCATCACCGACGCAACCCTGACGTCGATCATGGCGATGCCTCCACGATTGCAATGTCTGCAAGCTAGGATGGAATGAGAGTGGCCCCCTGTGTCGGAGTTCACAGGACTTGGAAATTTATTCTGTGATCGATTTCTAGTCGGCTGCGGTCGGTAGCCGAGGGGGTGCGATTAGCCGCACCGGGCGGCCTTCCTATTGAGTCCGATTCGCGCCGGCGGCCTTCCCTGAGGGCGCCTAGGTACGTTGCGAATAAAAAGGTCGGATGTCTATATCCGACAAATGAGACGCTTCATTTCAGGGCCGGGTATTATGCGCCTTACCGGCACGCCGCGCGCGACCGTCAACGATCGCCTGCATGCCGGTACTTATGGGCGGACCTTCCGCCGTGGGCGCATCGCTGTTTGCGGATGTTGAAGCCGTCGAGGATTACCACGGCGTTGATCTTTGAAGAGGCGCAGATCGAGGCCGCTACCGCCGGCCGGCTTGATCGCCTGGTCGTCGCCATCCCGACAAACCGAAACCGTGGAGGCCGCCAGATGCCGCTCAAGCCAAGTCGCGTTAAAACACCTCGCAAAGGCGCAAGCCGCGCTCACGCGACACGCAGGCCAAGCTGGTTGACCTACGCACTCGCCGCGAAGCCGCGCTGCTCGAGGGGGACGATCCGGGCCCGGTCATTGCGCTCGATCAGGAAATCGCAAAGCTAGAGCGCATCGCAGAAGTGCAACGAGATCGCATCGGAGCGCTTGAAAAGGAAGCCGAGCGCGAGGCAGGGCTCGCGCGTGCCAAGCGCCGCGCCGAGTTGATCGGTCGCGTTAAGGCGAAGATCGGTGAGGCCGACGCAGTCGGCGCCGAGGCGCAAGCGGTTGCTGATCGGCTCGTGGAACTTTTCAAGTGTGAATGCGAGATGAGGATTGCGTTCGCTGCAATGTGGCCTTGGACACCGAACGATAGTGGCGCGATTGGCTTGAATGGCGTGGCGGTCAGAGAGAGGCTACATGTGGTATCTGTATAAAATTGGCGCGGTCATGAATTTCGGCGGTGGCGCTTCGATTTGATACGCATGACGCCGATCCTTTCCCGGCGGCATTTCCCCGAGGCTCGAAGACCGACTCCAGCCCGAAAAAATTCCGATCGATGATCGACGTGATGGCTGAGAAATCAGCCTACGCGTGCCAAGGTGCTTGATGCCGGCGTTGTAGCGTCCGAGCCCATCGTCGCGATGCGCGAACCGACACCCATCGACAAGAGCCGCGCGCAGTTGCTCGCGCGCATAAACGAGGCGAGCCGCGATGTCTCGCGAAGCCGGTGAACGCAAATATGAGGCACTACACGCCGAGCTGGCCGCGCTCGAACTCGAAATCGCCACCGCGCCATCATCGGCAGCATAAGGAGATTTTCCAATGGCAAACGAAACAGCAGCACGGCATCGCCGGGTATCGACGCCGGAAGCACCGCCGGCATTTCCTGGATCGACACCAGCAACGCCACGGCGTGCAACTCACCGCCGAAGAGGCGCGGGCAAGGCGGGATGCGATTATTAAGGATCCCGTCTGGCGAGACAGATATGTAAAAGGCGACCCTGGCGCTAGACGCTGAAATGCGTGCGCTTAACTATGGCCATCAGCCGAAGAACCCGATGGCACGCAAGATCGATCGGATTTTGGCCGGCACCGCAGCCGCTCGGCCGCCATGGAGGTGATTCACGCACGGTGAACTTGCCAACAGTCGATCTGATGAGCGCTGTCGAGGGCTTGAGAAAGAACGGACTGCCAGATCAGATTATAAAAGAAATCGTTGAAGGCACGCCGGTCACAGCCGAGCGGCACCGCGAGGCCGCGATCATTAAGCAGCAGCTCCTCGGCGATAAAGCGTGGGTGCGCGGCATACCGCGACGGAAGCCGGCTTCATGCCGAACAGCTCCATAGAGTCCTTGCGGTCCTAACCGCGCCGATCATGGAAGCGGAAGCGAAATAGGTGCGACCATGACCGATCGCTGGACGTATGTCGTGCCGCTTGTCGATCCCGACGGCGAGCAGCGCGTAATCGTGGTCACGCTCTCACCTGAGCGAGCGCGGGCACGCGCTTTATAATCTAGCCGTCAATCCAGATGGCCCCGGTGGCGACAACGGCTGCATTGTTCGAGCTGTATGCGATGGGGCACGCACAGAGCAGGATGCCGCCGGGCGCCAGCATTGACGGTCGATGAGATCAAGCGGGTGGTGCTGCATATGAACGCCCTGGCGAAGCGCAAAGAGGACTGGGGCCAGCTCGGGCCGGAAATGCGGGCGCTGGCGAACGACAAGCAACGCGCTTTCGTCGAGAACTACCTGCTGGAGACGTACACGAACGGCCACAAGAACAATTACGGCGCTCAGGTCAACGCCGCGCGCATGGCCGGATTTGGCGGCGAGAAAGCAACGCCGCATCAACATCGCAAAGACCGCCTCGCGGCTGATGCGAGACGAGCGAATCGTGGCGGCGATTACTGCCGAAGAGCAGAAAATACCTGCGCGCGCTGATGCCGGAAGCGGTCAAGGCGTTGCACTCGATGATCCGCAATCCAGAGCATCCCGGCCATGTCCGCGCCGTTGGCATGTCGCTCGACCGCAGCGATCCGATCACGACCCGACAGGAAATATCGGTCACTCACAAGACCATCGACATGGATCAAGAAGGCATCGAGGAATTGCGCGCGCTGCGCAAGCTCGGCGTGTCGCGCGAGAAGATGGTCGAGACCTTCGGCGGGAATGGCCTGGCGCGGCTGGAAGCACTGGAAGCGGCCGACACGCTAAAGCGCGCGAATGAGGCAAAGATCATCGAAGGCGAGGTCATCGAGGTCGAGCCAACGCAAGCGTGGTATCCGCAAATACCACCGCGTAAGATGAAGCCAATGGCTGACGACGACACCCCGACCCCGCAAGTTGGTCAAGCTCGCAACGCAAACACTATCGAGCGCCGAGCGCCGGCGCAAATATCGCAAGATTGATTTCCTCGACACGCGTTTTGGTATCAGACCCAGCTCGCGTTTTTTGCCGATGGCGGCAGCGGAAAACATCAACGGTTGATATACGGCGGCAACCAGACCGGCAAGACGCTACGCGCTGTGCTGCGGAAGTCTCTTGGCACCTAACGGGCCTCTATCCGCGCTGGTGGTGCGGCAAGCGCTACACGAAGCCGGTCCGCGCCTGGTGCGTCGGGGAAAGCTTGATGCTGGTTCGCGACGGCATTCAGAAGCAATTAGTCGGCGGCTTCGATAGCGATTTCGGCACCGGCACTATTCCGCTCGATCGCCTTCTCGCGCCAGCCGATCATGGTCGCCGGCGGCTCGCAAGGCGATCGATACGCTTTTTGTAACGCATCAAACGGACGGCAAGATTGACGGCGTTTCGACCGCGACCTTCAAGTCATTCGAGATGCAGCGCGAGCGGTTGCAGTCGGAATCGATTGATTTGGTCTGGATCGATGAGCGGCCGAACGAGGATCTTTATAACGAGCTTGTCGCCCGCACGTTTGCGACCGACGGCCAGATCCTAGTGTCATACACGCCGATCGGTGACGGGGCGGCCAGCGGAGTTACTTATAGGTTTTCTCAGCGAGGTATCGAGCGACCGGGGCGTGCACCGGATTGCTAGCGAAGAGGTCAAGCACATCTCGGCCGCGCGGCGGGATGTGAACGCGGAAAATGTGCCCGACCATGAACGCGAGGCTCGGCTCGAGGGCATTCCTCAACTCGGCTGCAGGCCCGATCTTTCCGCTCGAACTGATCCCGCCCTGCATCAAGACCTTCGACCCGCATTCAGCTGCCGGGTTGGGCGCAGGTGGTGCGTTGGAATTGACATGGGTTACGCGCACCCGTTCGCGGCCGTGTTGATTGCATGGGTGCCCGACCTTGCCGACGTGTACGTCATCAACAGCTTCCGCGTGGAACGGTCGAGCGCGATCTATCACTCACAGCGCATTCACTCGATGTGCGAAGGACTGCGTATTCCGGTGGCCTATCCGCATGACGCGCTGACCCACGACAAGGGCAGCAGGCGTCGAACTCGCCGCACAATACAAGGGCTTCGGCCTCAACATGATGAAGGCGCACGCCGTCAATCACGGCAAGGGAACGAATGCCGTTGAGCCGGCGCTGGCGGAAATTCGCGAGCTGATGTTCCTCGGCAAGCTGCATATCGAGGCGTGCAATCGAGAACTGCTGGAAGAAATGCGGCATTATCACCGCAATGAGGACTTCAAGATTGTAAAGCAGCGCGACGACCTGGTGACGTGCTTTCGTTACGCCCTAATGATGAAGCGCAACGGCAAGCCCCGTGCTGGAATGCGACGGCATCGGCTACGGCTACGGCCCATGCCGTTCGCCGGCCAGCGGCGACGCGGCAGTGGCGAGGTCGAGATAGCGAAAGACATGGACTTCGACGTGTTCTCGTAGCTTCGCGCGCCGCGCGACGGGCGGTGCTTTGCCTCGCCGCCCCGGCCGCCATCTGGTCTCCACCCTCCCGGATGGCGGCCATTTGCTGTGCCGTTTTTTCCCTTCCATGTTGCATGTATGTTGCATGGAGCTGCCGTCACTAATTGGGAGCCGTTGTAAATGCACGGTAATTCCTTGTAGCACTCACAGCATGAAAAAGGCCCGTAATGACCGGGCCTTTTCTGCTTTTGTCGTTTGTTTTCAGGCTGTTTTAGATGGAGGCCACGCCCGGAATCGAACCGTTAGCACCGGATTGCCAATCCGCCGCATTCCTGAAGCGGTCGGCCGACCGCAAGCGTGTCACAATAAAAAAAAAGAGCAGGGCACGATGCCCTGCTCGTCGCATATAGAAGTAGAAGTCCTTATCCCCGCTTTTTAGTTGCGTTATGCTTGAGGCGGCGGCATTTTCCGCGCCAAGGACTTGCTTCCCTCCCAAGACTTGGACCGCACGTTGGAACCGGCTTTTTGCCGCCGGGTTCTCCATTCACACGGATGAATTACGCTAACCGATCGACTCCGCGCTGTCACCACGATTTCGTCAATGGTCGATCACGATTGAGGCTTTGAGCACGCATAGTCCTTAAGCCATGGGTCTCGACCGGGAACTTCAGACAGATGCCGGAGTGCCTAATCTTTAGTATCCGCCCGTGAGCCTCGCCTGGTTTCTGCGGCGTCGGCGCCATGACGATCAGACTCTGCGGAGAAAAATGGGCAACACGTCGCGTAATAGTGGTATCCCATGAGGGGCGGGCTGCCCGCCGCCTTGTCTTTTTCCGGCCGATCCGCTTTCACTCGGGGCCCCGCCGTCCTCGATTCCGAGCCGCCCGCGATGCGCCTGTCCCGTTTCTTCCTGCCGATTTCACGTGAAACACCGAAAGAAGCGGAGATCGTCTCGCACCGACTGATGCTGCGCGCCGGCATGATGCGGCAGGAGGCGGCCGGCATCTATGCCTTCCTGCCGCTTGGGTTCCGCGTCTTGCAGAAGATCTGCCAGATTGTGCGCGAGGAGCAGAACCGCTCGGGCGCCATCGAACTGCTGATGCCGACCATCCAATCAGCCGATTTGTGGCGCGAAAGCGGGCGCTACGAGGCCTATGGCAAGGAGATGCTGCGCATCAAGGACCGGCACGAGCGCGACATGCTGTACGGGCCGACCAACGAGGAAATGATCACGGAGATCTTCCGCGCCTATGTGCGTAGTTACAAGGATCTGCCGCTCAATCTCTACCACATCCAGTGGAAGTTCCGCGACGAGGTGCGCCCGCGCTTCGGGCTGATGCGTGGCCGCGAATTCCTGATGAAGGACGCCTATTCGTTCGACGTCGACCAGGCCGGCGCGCAGCATAGCTACAACAAGATGTTTGTGGCCTACCTGCGCACCTTCGCGCGCATGGGGCTGAAATCGATACCAATGCAAGCGGAATCGGGGCCGATCGGCGGCAATCTCAGCCACGAGTTCATCATCCTGGCGTCGACCGGCGAGTCCGAGGTGTTCTGCCATAAAGACTATCTCGATCTGCCGGTGCCGGCAGCGGACGTGAATTTCGACGACATCGCCGGCTTGCAGGCGATCGTGGACAGGTGGACGTCGCAATACGCCGCCACGTCCGACATGTACGAAGCGGCAGCCTACGCCAAGGTCCCCGCCGAAAAGCAGGTGTCGGCGCGCGGCATCGAGGTCGGCCACATTTTCTATTTCGGGACCAAATATTCCGAGCCGATGAAGGCGGTAGTCGCCACCGGCGAGGGCGGCGAGGTGCCAGTGCATATGGGGTCCTACGGCATCGGGCCGAGCCGGCTGGTCGCCGCCATCATCGAGGCCTCGCATGACGATGCCGGCATCATCTGGCCGGAGTCGGTGGCGCCGTTCAAGGTGGCGATCCTCAACCTCAAGCAAGGCGATGCCACGACCGACGCCGCCTGCGCGCAGCTTTACAGCCAGCTCAGCGGTAAGGGCATTGAAGTCCTTTATGATGACCGCGACGAGCGGGCCGGGGGAAAATTCGCCACCGCTGATCTGATCGGCATACCGTGGCAGGTGCTCATCGGGCCGCGCGGGCTGGCCGAGGGCAAGGTCGAAGTGAAAAAACGCGCCGGCGGAACTAAAGAATTGATGACGTCGGCGGCGGCGCTCGATTTGCTGTCGCGCTGACGGTCAACGTCGGGACGTTGTTGCGAACGGTCTCGCGGATCGGGCCTGCAATTGGCATCATGGCCGCCGGTCTCTGCTGTTGGACCACGAGAATATCCCGGCCCTTGCGTTCGAACCGGGCAATCATCCGCGCGATGCTCCATGCCATGATGCCATGGGATGCCAGATGTTGCTCGAGTGCCGTCGAGCGACCAAAGCCTGGGAATCGATAGAACGGAGCGACTGCTTTGCGGTCGCCCAGAGCGGTCGCGACCAATTCAACTCCGACCTCGAAATCTTATTCGACGGCGGCGGCTGGCACCCCTCCTGGCCGAGAACGCGATGGTACTGCGAATGCGTCGCCCTCCGCATAGGCGCGGCGCAGCAGGTCCGGATGAGCCTTAGCCATGCTGCCGAGCACGAAAGATGTGACCTTCACATATTCGGCCTGTAGCGTGTTCAGAACCCGTGCGGTGTACGGCGGCGACGGGCCATCACCGAAAGTGAGGACGATTTCGTGGTCGCGCAGTGGCAAAGTGTCAGGGTATTGCATCGTACCAACACGACGAATCTGCGCCGAGTCGACGGTGATAACCCGGCGGGTGCCGAGCGCGGCGGGGCGGGGCGGCTGGGACAATCCGCAGCCACGACAGGGATTGCGGCAGCAAACAGCGCTATTGAACAAGCAATAGCGAGGTGACGGTATATGGCGCGTGGTCAGGGCCTTCGCGGGGGGAGATTCGGTAGGGAAGTTTGTACCGGCCATGGGGAGGTTTTGGATATTGATTCAAATCACAGGGCGAAGCGGTAAGCGGTTGTGGCTGCGCTGCACGGCAGTCGGCGCTTGTCATGTCGAACGGAGGGTCGACGCTTTTGTTCAATAATCTTGTGTGCGGCCAAGGACTTTCGCTGAGATATCCGGCATGAATCCGCCCGAATCGTGTGAAAATCCAAGCCGCGGGAAACACAATCGTCGATGATCGAGACCAACGGGACGCGGCCCTTCTCCCCGTTCGAGTGGATGCTGTCGTTGCGCTACTTGCGGGCGCGGCGCAAGGAAGGATTCATCTCGGTGATCGCCGGGTTCTCCTTCCTTGGCATCATGCTCGGCGTTGCCACCCTCATCATCGTGATGGCAGTGATGAACGGCTTCCGCAAAGAATTGCTCGACAAGATCCTCGGCCTTAACGGCCATCTACTGATCCAGCCGCTGGAAAAGCCGCTCACCGACTGGCAGGACGTCGCCGCGCGCATCGCCGGCGTCAAAGGCATCAGGCTGGCGGCGCCGATCGTCGAAGGCCAGGCGCTGGCGTCTTCGCCGTTCAACGCCGGCGGCGTGCTGATCCGCGGCATTCGCTTGGCCGACCTCGAGAAGCTTCCCTCGGTCGCCAAGAACATCAAGCAGGGTACACTGCGAGGTTTCGACGAAGGTCAGGGGGTGGCGATCGGGCGCCGCCTTGCCGACCAGCTTTCGCTGCGCTCGGGCGACAACATCACGCTTGTTGCGCCGCGCGGCGCGGTGACGCCGATGGGCACTACCCCGCGCATCAAGGTGTACAAGATCGCTGCGGTGTTCGAGATCGGCATGTCGGAATACAACTCAGCCTTCGTGTTCATGCCGCTGAAGGAAGCGCAGGCCTATTTCAACCGCGCCGGCGACGTTACGGCAATCGAGGTCTATACTGACAATCCCGACCACGTCGATCGCTACCGCAAAGCGGTGCAGGACGCCGCCCAACGGCCAATATTCATGATCGACTGGCGCCAGCGCAACGCCACTTTCTTCAACGCGCTGCAGGTCGAGCGCAACGTGATGTTCCTAATCTTGACCCTGATCGTTCTGGTGGCCGCGCTCAACATCGTATCCGGCCTGATCATGCTGGTGAAGGACAAGGGTCAGGACATCGCGATCTTGCGCACCATGGGCGCGACGCAAGGCTCGATCATGCGCGTATTCCTGATCACCGGCGCCTCCATCGGGGTGGTCGGCACCATCGTCGGCTTCCTGCTCGGCGTGGTGATCTGCCTGAATATCGAGAGCATCCGGCAGTTCCTGTCGTGGCTCACTAGCACCGAGCTGTTCTCGCCCGAGCTCTATTTCCTTTCGCATCTGCCGGCCGACATGGACGCGGGCGAGACCACCGCGGTGGTGGTGATGGCGCTCATGCTCTCGCTGCTCGCCACGCTCTATCCGTCCTGGCGCGCGGCGCGCCTCGATCCGGTGGAGGCGCTGCGCTATGAGTGATACGATTGCCGCCGGTGTCGAAGTGGCGCAGAAGCAGAACGAGGAAATTCCCATCCTGTTCCTGCATAACGTCGAGCGCACCTACCGGCAGGGCGATGAGGCCCTGCACATCCTCAACGGCGCGGAGCTGGCGATCTGGCCGGGGCAATCTGTGGCGCTGGTGGCGCCCTCGGGCGCCGGCAAATCGACGCTGCTGCATATTGCCGGGCTGCTCGAGCATCCCGACCACGGCGACGTCTACGTCGACGGGCGCGCCACAGCAATTCTGCCCGACCATGAGCGCACTCGCATCCGCCGCGACGAGATCGGCTTCGTCTACCAGTCGCACCATTTGTTGCCGGAATTCACCGCGCTGGAAAACGTGCTGTTGCCGCAGATGATACGCGGGCTGTCGCGCGGCGAGGCGAAGAAGCGCGCGGTCGAGTTGCTCGGCTATCTCGGTTTGCAAAACCAACTCACCCACCGGCCGGCGGAACTCTCGGGCGGCGAGCAGCAGCGCGTCGCGATTGCCCGCGCGGTCGCCAACGCTCCGCGCATTCTGCTGGCCGACGAGCCGACCGGAAACCTCGACCTACACACCGCCGACCATGTGTTCGCGGCACTAACGCAGCTCGTGCGGGCATCGGGCCTCGCCACCATCATCGCAACCCACAACATGGAGCTCGCCGGCCGCATGGACCGGCGGGTGACGTTGCGGGAGGGGCAGGTGGCAGAGATGGCGTAAGGTGGGTGAAGAAACTACCATAACAGTCTGATTGTAATATATAAACCAGGCCAGGAAGCTGCGCAAACTTTTCGATCTTGACTTTAGAACATACCATGAACTATGTTCTCTTTCCGTTCTGGGGAGAGAACCATGTTCAAAGCCGTGATCGAAGAAGCAGCCGCGCTCGCATCGCTCGCGCTGTTTGTCGGCATGATCGCCATCTGGTCGCAGGTGTTCAGTAACCTGTGAGTTACTCCGTCACCTTGAGGTGGCCGTCGTAGGCGGCCTCGAAAGGCGACGGCCCGGGCCGTTCATCCTTCGAGGATCGCTTCGCTAGCACCTCAGGATGACGGGGAAAGGTAGAGTGGCGCGCCTGCGGGGTGATGGACTTGTGGCGCGTGCGCCCGCACCATCGGGTCAAAGGAATCACCCGTGGCCGGTCTCGACTTCGTGCACTTGCACGTGCACTCGTCCTTTTCGCTCTTGGAAGGCGCACTCACCATTGCGCGCCTGGCCGAGCTCGCTAAGGCCGACAAGCAGGCCGCGCTGGCGCTCACCGATACCGATAACATGTTCGGGGTGCTGGAATTCTCCGAAAAACTCGCTGGCGCCGGCATTCAGCCGATCGTCGGCTGCGCGTTGGCCATCGACTTTGGCGACACCGACCACGGCGCCCGCAACGGCAATATGCCGGCCCCACGCGAGCGCATCGTGCTGCTCGCCGCGCGCGATACCGGCTATCGCAGCCTGATGCGGCTGTCGTCGCGTGCCTTCCTCGATACGCCGCCGAACGAGCCCCCGCGGCTCAAGCTCGAATGGCTGGAGGGCGAAACCGACGGCATCATCGCGCTCACCGGCGGGCCGGGCGGGCCGCTCGATGGCGCCATCGCCGCCGGCCAGAGCCATCTTGCCAACACGCGGCTGGACGCGCTGCATCGCCGGTTCGGCGACCGGCTCTATGTGGAGTTGCAACGGCACAGCACGACACAAGAGCGCATGACCGAGCCGGTGCTGATCGACCTTGCCTACGGCAGGGGCATTCCGCTGGTCGCCACCAACGAGCCGTATTTCGCCGGCGCCGCCGACCACGAAGCGCATGACGCGCTGATCTGCATCGCGGAAGGGCGCCTGCTCGCCGAAACCGACCGCCGTCAGCTCAATGCCGAGCACCGTTTTAAGAGCCGCGCCGAAATGCGCGAGCTGTTCGCAGATCTGCCGGAGGCGCTCGCCAACACGGTCGAGATCGCCGAGCGCTGCGCGTTCCGCCCGCACACCCACCAGCCGATCCTGCCGCGCTTCTCGGTCGGCGACAGCGTGGTGGACGAGGCGAGTGAATTGCGCAAGCGCGCCGAGGCCGGCCTCGCGGGCCGGCTCGCCAGCGTCGGCGTCGCGCCCGGCCACACAGAAGTGGAATACTGCGAACGGCTCGATTTCGAACTCGGCGTCATCGCCGGCATGAAATATCCCGGCTACTTCCTGATCGTCGCGGACTTCATCCAGTGGGCGAAGGCTAAGGGCATTCCGGTCGGTCCCGGCCGCGGCTCCGGCGCCGGCTCGCTCGTCTCCTACGCGCTCACCATCACCGATCTCGATCCGATCCGCTTCGGCCTGCTTTTCGAGCGCTTCCTCAATCCCGAACGCGTGTCGATGCCGGACTTCGATATCGACTTCTGCCAGGACCGCCGCGACGAGGTGATCCGCTACGTGCAGGAGCGCTACGGCCGCGACCAAGTGGCGCAGATCATCACCTTCGGCACCTTGCAGGCGCGCGGCGTGCTGCGCGACGTCGGCCGTGTGCTGCAAATGCCGTATGGCCAGGTCGACAAGCTCTGCAAGCTGGTGCCGCAGAATCCGACCAATCCGGTGACGCTGGCGCGCGCCATCGACGACGAGCCGCGCCTGCAGGCTGAGCGTGACGGCGATCCAGTAGTCAGGCGCGCCTTCGACATCGCCAAGAAGCTCGAAGGCCTGACCCGTCACGCCTCAACGCATGCCGCCGGCATCGTGATCGGCGACCGCGCGCTGTCGGAACTGGTGCCGCTCTACCGCGATCCGAAATCCGACATGCCGGTGACACAGTTCAACATGAAATGGGTGGAGCAGGCGGGATTGGTGAAATTCGACTTCCTCGGCCTGAAGACGTTGACCGTCTTGCAGACCGCGGTTGCATTGGTGAAGCGGCGCGACATCGACATCGATCTCACTGCCATCCCGCTCGACGACAAGAAGACTTACGACCTGCTGGCACGGGCCGAGGCGGTCGGCGTGTTCCAACTGGAAAGCGCGGGCATGCGGCGCGCGCTGCTCGACATGCGTCCCGACCGTTTCGAGGACATCATCGCACTGGTCGCGCTCTACCGCCCGGGGCCTATGGCGAACATCCCGACCTATTGTGCGCGCAAGCACGAAATGGAGAAGCCGGACTACATCCACCCCAAACTCGAATCCGTTCTGAAAGAGACTTTCGGCGTCATCGTCTATCAGGAACAGGTGATGCAGGCCGCGCAGATTCTCGCTGGCTTCACGCTCGGTCAAGCAGATCTCTTGCGCCGCGCCATGGGCAAGAAGATCCGCAAGGAGATGCAGGCGCAGCGCAATATTTTCGTCGAGGGCGCGATTAAGAACGGCATCGAACGCTACCAGGCCGACGCCATCTTCGATCTGCTCGAGCGCTTCGCCGAATACGGCTTCAATAAGAGCCACGCCGCCGCTTACGCGCTGGTTGCCTACCAGACTGCCTATATGAAGGCGAATTTTCCGGTTGAGTTCCTGGCGGCGTCGATGACGCTCGACATGGGCAACACCGACAAGCTTGCCGAATTCCGCGCCGAGGCCGAGCGGCTCGGTATCAAGGTCGAACCGCCCTCGATCAACCGTTCGCATGTGGCGTTCGAGGTGGAAGGCAACAGCATCATCTATGCGCTCGCCGCGCTCAAAGGCGTCGGGCGGCAGGCGGTGGAAGCGATCATCACGGCGCGCGAGGCTCGCAAGTTTGCCGATCTCGCTGACTTCGCCGATCACATCAGTCCGCGCGCCGTCAATAAGCGCGTGTTGGAAAGCCTTGCCCAGGCCGGCGCCTTCGACGAATTCGAGGCCAACCGCGCACGCGTCTTCGCCGCGATGGACGCGGTGCTCGTGCGCGCCCAGCGCGCGCACGATTCCGCGACCATCGGGCAGAACGAGTTGTTCTGCGGTGGCGGCACGCGCGAGCTGATTGCCTTACCCAATGGCGAGCCGTGGCTGCCGGCCGAGCGGCTGCGGCGCGAATACGAGGCGGTCGGTTTTTTCCTCTCCGGCCATCCGCTCGACGACTACACCGCCGTGCTCAAGAAACTGCGCGTGCAGTCCTGGGCCGATTTTTCGCGCGCGGTGAAGGCCGGCACGACGGCCGGGCGGGTCGCCGGCACCGTGGTGTCGCGGCAAGAACGGCGCACTCGCACCGGCAGCAAGATGGGCATCATCGGGCTGTCCGATCCGACCGGCCATTACGAGGCGGTGATCTTCTCGGAGGGCTTAGCCGAGCATCGCGACGTGCTCGAGCCGGGCACCGCCGTGCTGCTGTTCCTGTCGGCCGAGGTGCAGGGCGACGACGTGCGCGCGCGCATTCAGTCGGTCGAGCCGCTCGATGCCGCCGCCGTCAATCTCAACAAGGGGCTGCGCGTGTTCCTGCGCAACGAAGCGCCGATCGAGGCGGTGGCCAAGCGTCTTGAGTCGATGCCTCGCTCTGCCGCGAATGGCGAAGGCGAAGTGAGCATGGTGCTGATGCTGGAGCGAGGCACCGAGGTGGAAGTGAAGTTGCCCGGCCGCTTCAAAGTCTCGCCGCAGATCGCCGGCGCCATCAAGGCGGTGCCAGGCGTGGTGCAGGTGGAGGCGCTTTAGTCTACCATCCTGGCGGGGCGCCAACCGGGAGCGGCTCGTCATGCGCGGGCTATCACGCCGCGACATCCTCAAAGCATCGGCTGCATTGCCGGCATATGCCTTGCGCCGCGCCGCGCCGCCGGAAACGATCACGCCCGCATTGGTCAAAGCCGCGAAGAAGGAGGGCCAGGTCGTCTGGTACACCTCGGCCGATCTGCGTCTGGCGCAACTGGTCGGCAAGGCCTTCGAACAGAAATTTCCCGGCGTTGCGGTGCGGGTCGAACGCGCCGGCGGCGAACGCATCTTCACCCGCGTCGGCCAGGAATATGCCAGCGGCATCCACGTGGTTGATGCGGTGAGCACCGGCGATGCCGCGCAGTTCCTGGCTTGGAAACGGCAGTCCATGCTGGCGCCATACGTGCCGGAAGACGTCGCCAAATACATTCCGCCCGCGCATCGCGACCCGGACGGCTTTTACGCGACGGTGCGCTCCTCGCTCTGCGTGATCGCCTACAACACTGATCTGGTTAAGCCGGACGAGGCACCGAAAAGTTTCGCCGACCTGCTGGATCCGAAATGGAAGGGCAAAATCGTCAAGGCGCATCCGAGCTACAGCGGCACCGTCATGACCTCGACCTACCAGATGGTGCGCGAGCTGGGCTGGCCCTATCTCGAGAAATTGTCCAAGCAAAACATTCTGCAGGTGCAGTCCGCCACCGACACGCCGAACAAGATCGTGCTCGGCGAATGCGCCGTGATGGCCGACGGCAACGAATACAACGTGCTGCTGCTGAAGGAGGCAGGCAGGCCGATCGAGGTAGTCTACGCCAGCGAAGGCTCGCCCTTCATCGTACAACCTTCGGCGGTCTTTGCCGCCGCGCCGCATCCCAATGCCGCCCGCCTGTTCGAGAACTATCTGTTCGGCGTCGATGGCAAGCAGTTGTTCGTCAATATCGGCGCGGCTGCGGTCGGTGCATGCTTTGGTCAAGGACAAACCGGGCCGCACACCGCTGTCGGCGATCAAGGTCTGGAGGGACGATCCGGCCGCCGTCGAAGCGCAGGGTGACGAGATCAAGCGCCGCTATTCGCAGTATTTCCACGTCTGAGCGCGATTGTCGTCCCCGCGAAGGCGGGGACCCATACGCCGCAGCCTATCGAGGGGGCACGGCGCATGGTCCCGGGTCTCGCTGCGCTCGCCCGGGACGGCAACTGGGCAGGCGCGCCTTGCATCCCCAACCCCCCGCCTATATAAGCCCCACCATCACTCACGCGGACCGTGGCTTTAGGCCCCAACAATGGGTCATAAAAGGCCGTCCGGTGGTCCCTTTAGGGGGCTCACACAAGTTCGCGGCGGATCAACCGGAGAAGATTATGGCGCTTCCTGACTTCAGCATGCGTCAGCTTTTGGAAGCTGGCGTGCATTTCGGCCATCAGGCCCACCGTTGGAACCCGAAGATGGGCTCGTACATCTTCGGCACCCGCAACAATATTCACATCATCGATCTCGCGCAGAGCGTGCCGATGCTGCATCGCGCGCTGCAGGCGGTGAGCGATACCGCGGCCAAGGGCGGTCGCATCCTGTTCGTCGGCACCAAGCGGCAGGCGCAGGACGCCATCGCCGCCGCCGCCAAGCAGTCGGCGCAGTATTACGTCAATTCGCGCTGGCTTGGCGGCACATTGACCAACTGGAAGACGATTTCCGGCTCGATCCAGCGCCTGCGCAAGCTCGACGAGATGCTCAATTCCGGCGAAGCTGGCGGCTACACCAAGAAAGAGCGCCTCACCATGCAGCGCGAGCGCGACAAGCTCGACCGCTCGCTCGGCGGCATCAAGGACATGGGCGGCGTGCCCGACCTCCTGTTTGTGATCGACACCAACAAGGAAGACATCGCCATCAAGGAAGCGCGCCGGCTCAATATTCCGGTCGCGGCCATCGTCGACACCAATTCCGATCCGGCCGGTATCACTTACGTGGTGCCCGGCAATGACGACGCCAGCCGTGCGGTCTCGCTCTATTGCGAACTGGTGGCGAAAGCGGCGCTCGATGGAATTTCCCGCGCACAGGGCGAGATGGGCGTCGACATCGGCGCGGCGGAAAAGCCGATCGTGGAGCCGGTGCCGACGGCGCCTGTGCTCGCCGATCTCGGTTTCGAGCAACTGCCCGGGCCACGCGGCGTCGCCGACGACCTCAAGAAGCTGCCCGGCATTTCGCCGGCGATCGAGAAGCAGCTCAACGATCTCGGCATATTCCATTACACGCAGATCGCCGAGCTTTCGCCGACCGCCGCGCATAATGTCGGCGAAGAGGTGGGATTGCCCGGCCGCGTCGACGGCTGGATCGCGAAGGCCAAAGAACTGACCGCGGAGTAATGACGACGATGGCGAATATCACGGCCCAGATGGTCAAGGAGCTCCGCGAGTCGACCGGCGCCGGCATGATGGATTGCAAGGCCGCGCTCACCGAGAGCAATGGCGAGATGCAGGCGGCGCAAGACTGGCTGCGCAAGAAGGGCCTCTCGAAAGCCGCCAAGAAGGCCGGTCGCGTAGCGGCCGAAGGCTTGATCGGCGTGCTAGTGCAAGGCACCAAGGGCGTGGTGGTCGAGGTCAATTCGGAAACCGACTTCGTCGCCCGCAACGACCTATTCCAGGGCCTGGTGAAGATGATCGCCGATGTCGCGCTCGGCGCCGACACCGACGTCGAAAAAATCAAGGCCGCCAAGGTCGGCAGCATCACGGTGGCCGACGCCATAGCCGATACCATTGCAAAAATCGGCGAGAACATGACGCTGCGCCGCGCCGCTTCATTGTCGGTGAAGCAAGGCGCCGTCGGCTCCTATGTGCACAATTCGGTGGTCGACGGCCTCGGCAAGATCGGAGTGCTGGTTGCGCTCGAGTCCGCTGGCAAGACGGACGAGCTGGTGAGCCTCGGCCGCATGGTCGCCATGCACGTTGCCGCCTCCAATCCGCAGGCGATCGAGACCTCCGGTCTCGACCCCGCTGTGGTTGCGCGCGAGAAGGACGTGTTGGCCGACAAATTCAAGGCGCAGGGAAAACCGGCCAATGTGATCGAGAAGATCGTCGAGTCGGGCTTGAAGACCTTCTATAAGGAGGTCTGTCTGCTCGAGCAGGCTTACGTCCACGACGACAAGAAAACCGTCGCACAGGCGCTGAAGGAAGCCGAAGGCAAAGTCGGCGGTGTGATCAAGATCACCGGGTTCGTGCGCTACGCGCTCGGCGAGGGCATTGAGAAGCAGGAAAGCGATTTCGCAGCCGAGGTCGCGGCCGCCGCCGGTCAAAGCTAAAATCTTCGTTCGATCCCATGGAGGATCGTCAGGATGGGTGATCCGCTCTACCGACGCGTCATCGTCAAATTGTCCGGCGAGGCGCTCACCGGCGCCAAGGGATTCGGCATCGATCAGGCGATGGTCGAGACGCTGGCCGCCGATCTGGCAGCGACGGCGGCACTCGGCGTCGAGCTCGGCGTGGTGGTTGGCGGCGGCAATATCTTCCGCGGCGTCGAAGTGTCCGAACGCGGCGTGCCGCGGCCGGTCGGCGACACCATGGGTATGCTGGCGACGGTGATGAATTGCCTGGTGCTGGAAGCGGCGATCGAGCGCGCCGGACGCGAGGCGCGCACGCTGTCGGCGCTTGCCATGACCTCAGTGTGCGAGACCTATAACCGCAAGCGCGCGATGAAAAATCTCGGGAAGGGCCGCGTCGTGCTGTTGGCCGCCGGAACCGGCAACCCGTTCTTTACCACCGACACCACAGCCGTGCTGCGCGCTTCTGAACTCGAATGTCAGGCTGTGCTCAAGGCCACCAATGTGGATGGGGTCTATACAGCCGACCCCAAGAAAGACCCGAAAGCCAAGCGCTACGAGAAGCTCGGGCACCAGGAGGCGATTGAGAAGCATTTGCGGGTCATGGATTCCACCGCCTTCGCGCTTGCCCGGGAAAACCACATGCCTATCATCGTATTCTCGATCGCCGACAAGGGCGCCATCGAGGCCGTTCTGCGTGGCAAGGCCCGCTCGACGGTGATTGGCTAGGCCGGCCCGCGTTTTGTGAGCGGCGTCGTGTTCGGGGGAATCTCCATGACAAACGCAACGCATGACATCAACGAAATCAAGCGCCGCATGCAGGGCGCCAGCACCGTGCTCAAGACGGAGTTATCCGGCCTGCGCACCGGCAGAGCCTCCGCCCATATGCTCGATCCCGTCATGGTCGACGCCTATGGCGCGCAGATGCCGCTCAATCAGGTCGCCAGCGTCAGCGTGCCGGAGCCGCGTCTGATCGCGGTCAATGTCTGGGACCGCTCGCTGGTGCACGCCGTCGAAAAGGCGATCATAAATTCCAATCTGGGACTGTCGCCGGCGACCGAGGGGCAGGTGCTGCGGCTCCGCATCCCCGAACTCAACGAGGAGCGGCGCAAGGAATTGGTTAAGATCGCACATAAATATGCCGAAACTGCGCGCGTGGCGGTGCGCCACGTGCGCCGCGACGCCATGGACGTCATCAAGAAGCTGGAGAAGGACCACAAGATCAGTAAGGACGACCACGACCGCTTCTCCGGCGATATCCAGAAGGCGACCGATTCCGGGATAACCGAGATCGACCATATGCTTGCGGCGAAGGAAAAGGAGATCCTCACCGTTTGAGGCGCAATGTCTCTAAAAAAGCCTGCCCCCGGGCGTGATCGGGGACGGAAACCGGTTTTCGGACAAGATCATGCGCGAGGATAGTGTTAGGTCAGGATCCTGATTCAACCGGAAGCGATACGGCTCAAACCCATGCCCGAGGCTGAAGTCCCGCATAGCGCAGTGCCACCGTTCGAGCGGGCGCCGCGTCACGTCGCCATCATCATGGATGGCAACGGCCGCTGGGCGGCGGCGCGCGGACTGCCGCGCGGGGAGGGGCACCGGCGCGGCGTTGAGGCCCTGCGGCGAACGATCCGCGCGGCCGGCGAGATCGGTATCAAATTCATCACCATCTTCTCCTTCAGCGCGGAGAACTGGTCGCGGCCGGCCAAAGAAGTTGGCGAACTGATGGGTCTGCTGCGCCGCTTCATCCGCAATGATCTCGCCGAACTGCACCGCAGCGGCGTGCGCGTGCGCGTGATTGGCGAGCGCGTCGGGCTCGACCCGGATATCGGCCGTCTGTTGGTTGAGGCGGAAGAGCTTACCAAGAACAACCACGGCCTTACTTTGGTGGTGGCCTTCAATTACGGTGCGCGCCAGGAAATCACGCGCGCGGCGCAGCGGATTGCCGAGGAAGTGGTCGAAGGACACATTAAGCCTGCCGACATCACCCTGGAGACCGTCTGCGCTTTTCTCGACGCGCCGGATATTCCCGATCCCGATCTCATCATCCGCACCAGCGGCGAGCAGCGCCTGTCGAATTTCTTGCTCTGGCAGTCGGCCTACAGCGAATTGGTGTTCGTGCCGATCTATTGGCCCGATTTCGACCGCGCCGCGCTCGAGGCGGCAATCCGCGAATACCAGCAGCGCGAACGCCGGTTCGGCGGCCTGGTCGCGAAGACCGGATCCTGAAGCCGTGGTCGATGCCGATCCCGTTCCCGGATCAGGCGACGCCGGGCGAACTGTGTCCGCACCTGTAAACAATCTCGTGCTGCGGGTCATCTCGGCGGCAGTGCTGGCTCCGGTGGCGATTTACGCCGCTTATCTCGGCGGCTGGCCGTTCACGGTGTTTTGGGCCGCGGCCGCGGTCGCGGTGCTTTGGGAATGGATATCACTGGTCACAGGTCTGGGCTGGATTATTGCCGGCATCGGCTACGCAGGCATTATGTTGCTGGCTCCACTGCTGCTGCGCGGTGATGAGGCCTACGGGTTTCTCGCGGTGCTGCTGCTGTTTGCGATCGTGTGGACGACCGACGTGCTGGGTTATTTCGTCGGCCGCGCCTTTGGCGGGCCGAAATTGTTGCCGGCCGTCAGCCCGAAAAAGACCTGGTCTGGCGCCATCGCCGGCACGCTGGGCGCCATGATCGTGGCCGTTATGGCGGCAAGCTTCTTTGGCACGTTCAATAGGACCGCGATTGCGATCATTGCGCTGCTACTGTCGGTGGTGGCGCAGCTTGGCGACCTTTTAGAAATCTTGGGTCAAGCGCCAGTTCGGCGCCAAAGATGCAAGCCGGCTCATTCCCGGCCATGGCGGCGTGATGGACCGGCTTGACGGTTTCTGGGGGGCGGCGCTCCTTGGTTGTCTAATCGGACTGTTGCGCGGCGGTTTTGACGGCGCCGCGCGTGGCCTGTTGGTGTGGTGAAGGCATGACCGGACCCGGGCGCGTCCGATCGAAGGTGCAACCGGCGGCAGCCGTGCGCAGCATCACCATCCTCGGCGCGACGGGATCGGTCGGCAACAACACGGTCGATTTGATCAAGCGCGAGCCGGAACGTTATCGCGTCGAGGCCGTCAGCGCGCGGCGCAATGCGGCGGCGCTGGCGAAAATCGCCCGCGAGGTCGGCGCCCGGTTTGCGGTGGTTGCCGATCCAGCGGCATACGGCGATTTGAAGGACGCCTTGGCCGGCAGTAGGATCGAAGCGGCGGCCGGCGAGGGCGCCTTGCTTGAAGCTGCGCAGCGGCCCGCCGATTGGCTGATGGGGGCGATCAGCGGCGCAGTCGGACTGAAACCTACGCTCGCGGCCATCGAACGCGGCGCGACCGTTGCGCTCGCCAACAAGGAATGTCTGGTTTGTGCGGGCGCCTTGTTCATGCGGCGCGCGGCGATTGCCGGCGCCACCGTGCTGCCAGTCGATTCCGAGCACAACGCCATATTCCAGGCGCTCGGCGCGGGCCCGCGCGAGGACGTCAAACGTATCATCCTGACCGCGTCGGGCGGGCCATTCCGCACCTGGTCGCTGGAGGCGATCAAGGCAGCGACGCCGGAACAGGCACTGCGTCATCCGAACTGGTCGATGGGACCGAAGATCACCATCGATTTCAGCGAGCCTGATGAACAAGGGCCTCGAAGTGATCGAGGCGTATCATCTGTTCGCGCTCAAGCCGGACGAGATCGACGTGCTGGTCCACCCGCAGTCGGTGGTGCATGGGTTAGTGGAGTTTCGCGATGGCTCGGTGGTGGCCCAGCTCGGCTCGCCCGATATGCGCATTCCGATCGCCCATTGTCTGGCTTGGCCGCGGCGGATCAACAGTCCTGCGGCACAGCTCGATCTCGCGCAGGTGCGTGAATTGACCTTCGAGGCGCCCGACCTTGTTCGATTTCCGGCGCTGGCGCTGGCGCGGCGAGTTTTGCAGGCGGGCGGGGCGGCACCAACCGTGTTCAATGCGGCGAATGAGGTCGCGGTCGCCGAATTCCTCGCCGGCCGCATCAGTTTTCCGGCGATTACGGCGCTGGTTGACGCGACGCTAGACGCAGCTACCGGGCGCGGACTACTAGCCGAGCTCCCCGATATCGATGCCGCGCTAGCCGTTGACCATAATGCGAGAAGTTTAGCTTTGGCCCTCTTGCCCGAAATTGCCGTAAAGTCATCCTAGTAAGCTTTCGCTAACGACGTGGGCGCCATAGCGGCGGGACGAGGGTGTGATGATTATGGACATTATGGGGGGTCTAGGCGCCTTTGGCGGCCACCTCGTTGGTTATCTGGTTCCCTTCCTGTTTGTGCTGACAATTGTCGTTTTCTTTCATGAGCTTGGCCATTTCCTAGTGGCCCGCTGGTGCGGTATCAGGGTGCTGACTTTCTCGATCGGTTTCGGTCCCGAAATCGTCGGCTTCTACGACCGCTACGGAACGCGCTGGAAAATCTCCGCGGTTCCACTCGGCGGCTATGTGAAATTCTTCGGTGACGACAATGCCGCGAGTGTACCTGACCATGAGGCCGCCGCCGCCATGAGCGAGGCGGACAGAAAGGTCAGCTTTGTCCACAAGCCGGTCGGTCCGCGTGCCGCCGTGGTGGCGGCTGGCCCGATTGCGAATTTCATTCTGGCGATCGTCATTTTCGCCGCCGTCTTTATGACCGTCGGCAAGCAGACCACCAGCGCCCGCGTCGATACCGTGCAGCCGGCCAGCGCCGCGC
Organism: uncultured Alphaproteobacteria bacterium; assembly: GCA_963709855.1. Lineage (GTDB taxonomy): Bacteria > Pseudomonadota > Alphaproteobacteria > Rhizobiales > Xanthobacteraceae > Pseudolabrys. The sequence goes on from CAVPXX010000027.1 coordinate 285,786, forward strand.
AAGCCGCCGGCTTTAAGCCGGGTGATTTGGTGCTGGCTATCAACGGAGAGAAAATCGACAGTTTCGCCGATATGCAGCGCATCGTCAGCGTGAACGCCGGCGAACCGCTGAATATCGAGGTCGAACGCGACGGCGTGCATGTCACGCTCAAAGCCACGCCTCAACTCAGAGAACTGAAGGACAATTTCGGCAATAAGCAGCGGCTCGGTGTGCTCGGCATCAGCCGTTCCATGGCGCCCGGCGACATCAAGACGCAGAAGATGGGCCCGCTCCAGGCCGTCGTCGCCGGCGTGCAGGAGAGTTGGTACGTGATCGACCGTACGCTGTCATATATCGGCGGGGTGTTTACCGGCCGCGAGGCGGCCGATCAGCTTGGCGGGCCAATTCGCATTGCCCAGGTCTCCGGCCAAGTGGCGTCTGCCGGTTTCGTCGCGCTCATGCATTTGACGGCTGTGCTGTCGGTTTCGATCGGGCTTCTGAACCTGTTCCCGATTCCTTTGCTCGATGGCGGTCACCTTTTGTTCTACGCGATCGAGGCGATTCGCGGCCGGCCGTTATCCGACCGGGCCCAGGAGGTCGGCTTCCGGATTGGCTTGGCGATCGTCGTGATGCTGATGATTTTTGCAACGTTTAACGACATCCTGCACTTAGCGACCTCGTAAAGCGTGGCCTTCAGGCAACTTTCTGAGGGGGAAGGGAAACTTGGGCCGGCAGTTTCGTTTGCAGTGCCTATAAAACGCTGTACAAAGCTGGCCAAAGCTAACCCAAAAGTCTGTCGGCTCCGCAATGGGGGCGGCCGCACGAGTGAAATAAAAGGCGCGTAGCGCATGGGACTTGGAGTGCGGATTTTGCGGGGACTGGTCCTCAGCTGTGTGGTCCTCGTGGGGATCCTTGTCGGGACCGGGATCATGGGGGTGGCGTCCTCCGGCATTGCGGCCGCGCAGGCCAATTCCATCGACGTGCGAGGCAACCGGCGGGTCGAGACCTCGACCGTGCAATCCTATTTCAAGCTTGGTCCGGCCGGGCGGCTCAGCGCCGAACAGGAAAACGAGGGCCTCAAGGCGCTCGTCGCCACCGGCCTGTTTGAGGACGTGCGCACCGAACATTCCGGCGGCCGGCTGGTGATCACCGTGGTGGAGAACCCGGTGATCAATCGCGTTGCTTTCGAAGGCAATAAGAAAGCCAAGGACGAACAGCTTAACGCGGAAATTCAGTCGAAGCCGCGCGGAACGCTATCACGGCCGACCGTGCAGGCCGACGTGCAGCGGATCATCGAGATCTATCACCGCACCGGCCGCTTCGACGTGAGCGTCGATCCGAAGATCATCGAGTTGCCGAACAACCGCGTCGATCTGGTGTTCGAGATCACCGAAGGCCAGAAAACCGGCGTGAAGCTAATCAATTTCGTCGGCATCCATGCATTCTCGTCCGGCCGTTTGAAGGACGTGATCAAGACCTCCGAGAGCAATTGGCTCAGCTTTCTGCAGACGACCGACATCTACGATCCCGACCGGGTAGAAGCCGACCGCGATTTGTTGCGCCGCTTCTATCTCAAACACGGCTTTGCCGACGTGCGCATCGTCGCGGCGGTCGGCGAATACGACCCGGTCAAGAAGGGTTTCGTCGTCACCTTCACCATCGATGAAGGCGCCCAGTATCGTGTCGGCACCGTCGACGTGGTGTCGAACGTGCGCGCGATCGATCCGGTTTCGTTGCGCGGCAGCCTCAAACTCGGCGTGGGCAGCGTCTATAACGCCGATCTGGTCGAAAAGACCGTCGAGGCGATGACGATCGAGGCGGCCAAGCACGGCTACGCCTTCGCCAATGTGCGCCCGCGCGGCGACCGCGATTTTCAGAAGCATGTCATCAATCTCACCTTCCTGGTCGAGGAAGGCACGCGCGCCTATATCGAACGCATCAATATTCGTGGCAACACCCGCACGCGCGACTACGTGATCCGCCGCGAATTCGATATCGGTGAGGGCGATGCTTATAATCGCGCGCTGATCGACCGCGCCGAGCGGCGGCTGAAGAATTTGAACTATTTCAAGACCGTCAAAATCACCAACGAGCCGGGTTCGGCGCCCGACCGCGTCGTCGTCAATGTCAACGTCGAGGAAATGTCGACGGGCGAGTTCTCCGTCGCGGGCGGCTATTCCACCTCGGATGGTTTCATCGCCGAGGTCAGTGTCGCCGACCGCAACCTCATGGGCCGCGGGCAGTTCGCCAAGGCATCGGTGAGCTATGGCCAGTATACGCGCGGCTTCAATCTGTCGTTTGTCGAGCCCTATCTGCTCGGCTATCGCATGGCCGGCGGCATCGACATTTTCGCGCGGCAGAGCCTGGCGTCGTCATACGTCTCCTACAACACCCAAACGCTCGGGACCAATTTGCGCCTCGGCTTTGCTCTGTCGGAAGAACTGTCGCTGCAGCCGCACTATTCGATTTACCGGCAGGAAATCACGTTGCCGTGGCAGCTCAACAACTGCATATTCTCGAGCAATGCTCTGATCAATGGTGGCCCGGGCGTGAATACGACCAATGAAGGCGTATTCAATGCGGCACAAAATACGGATACGATTATTAATCCGGGCACACAAGGTGGCTGTTACTTCGACGGCGAAACCACGCTGCCCGTTCGTATCGAGCTTTCACAGGGTTCGGTTGTCACTTCGCTGCTCGGCTACACTCTCGCCTATAGCACGCTCGACAACAACAAATCTCCCACCAGCGGTCTCTATGCGTCTATCACGCAAGACTTCGCAGGCGTCGGCGGCGACGTGAATTTCATCCGGTCGACCGTGGAATCGCGCACATATTACGAATTGCTCCCGGACATTGTTGGCGTGCTTCATCTGCAAGGCGGCTATCTCAGTGGCTGGGGTGGCAGTAGTTTGCGCATGCTCGATAACTTTCAGATGGGCCCGAATCTGGTGCGGGGTTTCGCGCCGGCCGGCATCGGTCCACGCGACGTGACACCGGGGACGACCAATGATGCGCTCGGCGGCACCATCTTCTGGGGCGCGAGCGTTGAGGCGCAAACCCCGCTCTACTTCCTGCCCAAGGAGATCGGCATCAAGGTCGCGGCCTTTGCCGATGCCGGTTCGCTGTGGGGTTATAAGTCGGAGACCTTTTGGAACGTGACTGGCGAGACGATGCAAGTCGCCGATTCTAATGCGGTTCGGTCGTCGGTCGGTATGGGCGTCATCTGGGATTCTCCACTCGGGCCGCTGCGGTTTGATTTTGCTTACGCCCTGACCAAGCAGAGCTACGACCATACGCAGTTCTTCCGCTTTAGCGGCGGCACGAAGTTCTGATCTTGACCGCGATTGGCGGCACGGAACTGGTGGCATGAGCGAGCCGGTATTCCAACGACACGCTCGGGGTCTCACGCTGGCTGAGATCGTCGCCTTGACCGGTGCCACGCCGCCGCCGGCTCCGCTGCTCACGCGGCGCATTACCAACGTCGCTCCGACTGATAGCGCGTCGCCCAGCGATCTCACCTTCCTCGACAACATAAATTACGCTACGGCCGCCAGCATCACCCATGCCGGCGCCTGCTTCACCAATGCGGCGCTCGCCAAACACTTGCCGACCCACGTGCCGGTGTTGGTCACGCCCTTGCCCTATCGCGCCTTCATCACGGTGATGCGTGAATTATTTCCGCATGCGGTGCGACCGTCCTCGCTCGCCGAGGCGGGAAGTGTGGCCGGCGCCCATGTACATTCGACTGCGCGGCTAGAAAACGACGTCACGATCGAGCCCGGCGCGGTGATCGGGCCGCGCGCCGAAATCGGCGGCGGCACCGTCATCGGCGCGACTGCCGTGGTTGGATCCGACGTGCACATCGGGCGCAATTGCTCGATCGGGGCCGGGACGGTCATCACCGACACGCTGATCGGCGACCGGGTCATCATTCATCCGGGCTGCAAGATCGGCCAGGATGGCTTCGGCTTCGTGCTGGGTCCGCGAGGTCACCTCAAGGTGCCGCAGCTCGGCCGCGTCATCATCCAGGACGATGTCGAGATCGGCGCCGGCACCACGATCGACCGCGGCGCCATTCGCGACACGGTGATCGGCGAGGGCACCAAGATCGACAACTTGGTGCAGATAGGCCACAATGTGAACATTGGGCGGTATTGTGTCATCGTGGCGCAATCCGGCATCTCCGGCAGCTCGACGCTCGGGGATTTCGTGTCACTGGGTGGAAGCGTCGGTGTAAGCGATCACGTGACGATCGGCGAGGGTGCGCAGCTTGCCGCTGCAAGTAACGTCCACGCCAATGTCCCGCCCGGCGACCGGTGGGGCGGAACGCCGGCCAAGCCTGCCAAGCTGTGGTTCCGAGAGATGCTGGCGCTCGCAAGGCTGGGGCGCGCAAAAGGCGCCGCCAAAACGACAGCGGACGAACGAGACAGGCGTCATGGATAAACGAGTAACAAAGCTCGAAGGCGCCGACATAGCGGCCGTGCTCAAGATGTTGCCACACCGCTATCCGTTTCTCATGGTCGACCGGATAATCGAAATGCACGGCGACGACCGTGGTATCGGAATCAAGAACGTGACCTTCAACGAGCCGCATTTCCAGGGACACTTCCCCGAGAACCCGGTGTTTCCGGGCGTGTTGATGATCGAAGGCATGGCGCAAACGGCAGGCATGCTCTGCATCGCCTCGGTCATTAAGACGCAACCGAAATCGGTGTACTTCCTGACCATCGACAAGGCGAAATTCCGCAAGCCGGTAGTGCCGGGCGACACCATCGAATACCACATGAGAAAAATCGCTAGGCGTGGAAACATGTGGTGGTATCGGGGCGAGGCCAAGGTGGACGGCCGGATCGTGGCCGAGGCGGAAGTCGGCGCCATGCTTTTAGAGGCAGCAGCGCCGCCATGATCGATCCTACGGCGCGGATCGAGGCCACGGCGGCGATCGGACTTGACGTTACGGTCGGTCCGTATTGCACCATTGGCCCGCATGTAACGATAGGCGACGGCTGCCGGTTGCTCGGACACGTCAATCTCACCGGCCATACCACGATCGGTGCGCGCACCGTCATCCATCCTTTCGCGTCGCTCGGGTCGCCGCCACAGTCCGTACACTATCGCGGCGGGCCGTCGCGGCTCGTAGTTGGTGCCGAATGCGACATCCGCGAAAACGTGACCATGAGCACCGGCACCGAGGACGGCGGCGGCGTAACGCAAGTCGGCGACCGCTGTTTCTTGATGGTCGGCTCGCATGTCGGACACGACTGCAAGGTCGGCAGCACTGTCGTATTCGCCAATAATATCTTGCTGGCCGGTCACGTTACCGTCGGCGACTATGTGGTGTTCGGCGGCGGCGTGGCGGTGCGCCAATTCGTGCGCATCGGCGAGGGCGCCATGATCGTCGGATTGAGCGGCGTTCGCGCGGACGTGATCCCTTGGGGCATGGTGCAGGGGCCGCTCGCGAACTTGATCGGCTTGAACGTGATCGGTATGCGCCGGCGCGGAATCGCCAAGGCCGATATCCATCGCTATCGCGAAGCCTACCAAGCGCTGTTTTTCGGTGGCGGCGAATTTCGCGCTCGGCTGGAGCGGGTCGCCGCGGATTACGGCGGGGATGCGCAGGTAAAGAAGATGATCGACTTCATCCGCGCCGGAAAGCGGCCGCTGACCATGGGCGGTAAACGCGGCGAGGCGGGCGAGTCTGAAGGCGACGTATGAGCGCCGCGTCAACTTCGAGCCAGGAAGCGCCACTCGCGCTGATTTGCGGCGGCGGCACCCTGCCTCTGGCGGTGGCGGATTTCCTTGCCGCACGTGGACGCGAGGTGCTACTGTTTCCGCTGCACGGCGTCGCCAACCCGGCCGATTTTGAGCGCCGGCCACATCAATGGCTGCATTTTGGACAAGGCGGCAAATTCGTCCGGCTTGCCCGCGCCGCCGGCTGCCGTGACGTGGTGTTTATCGGATCGCTGGTGCGCCCGGCCTTGTGGCAGATCAGACCGGATTTCAAGGTACTGATGCTGATGCCGCGCATCGCTGCGGCGTTTCGCGGCGGCGACAATCATTTGCTGTCGGGAATCGCGCGCTTGATCGAGCGGGAAGGCTTCCGCTTACTCGGCGCGCATGAGGTCGCGCCAGAAATTTTGGTGCCGGAAGGCGTTCTCGGTCGCGTGCAGGCATCCGAGCGCGATCGCGCCGATATCGCGTTGGGCTTCGATTATTTGCGCGCCACCGGGGGGTTCGATGTCGGGCAGGCGGTGGTGGTGGCCGGAAAGCACGTGCTGGCGGTAGAAGCCGCAGAAGGCACCGATGATATGCTCGCGCGCGTGGCGGAGATGCGAGCTAACGGCCGCGTGCGTGCCCCGGTCGGCGTCGGCGTGCTGGTAAAGGCGCCCAAGCGCAGCCAGGACCAGCGCTTCGATTTGCCATCGATCGGTCCGCAGACGGTCGAGCGCGTGGCGCGCGCCCGGCTTGCCGGCATTGCCGTGGCGGCGAGCTCGACCATCATCGCCAAGCCGGAACAGCTAATATCGGCGGCCAACCACGCCAATATTTTTGTAATCGGTGCGCCTGCAGGGACTGCGCGATGAGCCGCGCAGCGGTCCCGCATGTCTTTCTGGTGGCCGGCGAGGACTCCGGCGACCGGCTGGGCGCTGCGCTGATCGCCGCCCTCAAGCGGCGCAGCCCGGACGCACGATTTTCCGGCGTCGGCGGCACTCAAATGGCCAGCCAAGGCGTGGCAAGTCTGTTTCCGCTCGGCGACGTTGCGATTATCGGCTTTGCCGCCATCCCGGCGGGTTTGCCGAAAATCATAAAACGCATTCGGGACACTGCTGAAGCCGTCATAGCCGCCAAGCCGGACGTCCTCGTCATCATCGACAGTCCGGAATTCACCCATCGCGTGGCGCGGCGCGTGCGCGCGCGCGCGCCAGCGATCCGGATAGTCGACTATGTGTGTCCGTCGGTGTGGGCGTGGCGGCCGGGCCGCGCGCGCGCGATGCGCTCATACGTGGATCACGTGCTGGCGCTGTTGCCGTTTGAGCCGGCCGCGATGCGGCGGCTGGGCGGGCCCGCTTGCACCTTTGTCGGTCATCCGCTGAGCGAACATGCCGACCGCCTGCGGCCGAGCCCCGAGGAGGCGCGGCGGCGGCTTGCCGATCCGCCGCTGCTGCTGGTATTGCCAGGGAGCCGCGCCAGCGAAATCCGCCGCATGGCGAGCGTATTCGGCGAAGCCGTGGCGCTGGCTGCGCAGCGTGCCGGTGCGCTGGAGGTGGTGGTGCCAGCGGTGCCGCGGCTTGCCGACATGGTGAAGGCGGCGGTTGCCTCCTGGCGCATTGCGGCGCGGGTGGTGACCGAGCTGGACGAAAAAGAAGCAGCCTTCCGCACTGCGCGCGCCGCGCTGACCAAGTCCGGCACCTCGACGCTCGAGTTGGCGGCCGCCGGCGTGCCGATGGTCGCGGCTTACAAAGTGCCGTTGCTGGAGGAAGTGGTCGCCCGCTGGCTGATCACGATTCAAAATATCATTCTGGCCAATCTGGTTCTGGGCGAGAACGTGGTTCCGCAGCACCTGCAGTGGGACTGCACGCCCGAGCGCCTTGCCGCCGCTCTGGTGCCGTTATTGGCCGATACGCCGGAACGGCGTGGTCAGGTCGAGGCCTTCGCCCAACTCAATACGATCATGGAGATCGGCTGGGCGGCCCCCAGCGACCGCGCCGCCGTCGTGGTCCTAGATTGTGCCGGCGCCCAGAGCCAACCGCAGCGCGAAACAGTGGTATCGGGGCCGCCAAGAGCGTAGTTTGCGTAGTTCCGCCAGATGGGTTTATGCCATGGCCGTAAATTGGAATAACCGCCTTTGACCATTACCCCGCGCGCCTCGATTACCGCAGTCCATGGTTACCTGCCGCCGGACCTGCTTACCAATTCGGAACTGGCGCGTATGGTGGACACCAGCGACGCCTGGATCACCGAACGCACCGGCATCAAGGAACGCCACATCCAGAAAGGCGAGGGGCTCGGTACCTCGCACATGGCGGCGGAAGCGGTGCGCGGCCTGTTGCAGAAGACCGGCACCAAGCCGGATGAAATAGACCTCGTGATCTGCGCGACCACCACGCCGGACATGCAATTCCCGTCGACGGCCAACATCATCTGCGACATGGTCGGCGTGAAGAATATCGGCAGCTTCGACGTGCAGGCAGCCTGTTCGGGCTTTCTCTATTCGCTCACCATCGCTTCGCAATTCATCGCCAACGGCACCGCGCGAAAAATCGTGGTTGTGGGCGCCGACAAGATGTCGTCGATCATCGACTATACGGATCGCGCGACTTGCGTGCTGTTCGGCGACGCCGCAGGCGCCGTGCTGCTGGAGCCGAGCGCGGACGGCACCGGCATCATGGACGCGCTGATCCGCTCCGATGGCTCGGGCATGATCCATCTGCATCAGAAGGCCGGCGGCAGCCGCATGCCGCCGTCGTTTGAAACGGTCGCCAATCGTCTGCACTACGTTCACCAGGAGGGCGCGGCGGTCTACAAATTCGCTATCGCCAAGATGGCGGAAGTCGCCGGCGAAATCATGTCGCGCAACAACCTGCGCGCCGACATGATCGACTGGTTGGTGCCGCATCAGGCCAACAAGCGCATCATCGAGTCGACCGCCGAGCGCATGGGCCTGCCGATGGAAAAGGTGATGGTGACTATCCATAAATACGGCAACACCACCAACGCCACCATCCCACTCTGCCTATGGGACTACGAGCCGAGATTGAGGCGCGGCGACCGCCTGCTGCTCGCGGCTTTCGGCGGCGGCTTCACTTGGGCCGGCGTCTATGTGCAATGGGCGTATGACGGCGCAACGGCGCCAAAGCTCAACGGCAAGGGCATAAATGGAAAGGGCGGCTGAACCAGCCGTCCTTTGTGACCCCTGAGATCGGTTATTTCCTGCGCGAAATCGGTACGTAATCGCGCTGTGTAGCGCCGGTATAGAGTTGGCGCGGGCGGCCGATCTTTTGTTTCGGGTCCTCGATCATTTCCTTCCACTGCGCGATCCAGCCGACCGTACGCGCGACCGCGAACAGCACGGTGAACATGGTGGTGGGGAAGCCCATCGCCTTGAGCGTGATGCCCGAATAGAAGTCGATGTTGGGATAAAGCTTTTTCTCGACGAAATAGTCGTCGTGCAGCGCGATCTTTTCTAGCTCCATGGCGACGTCGAGCAGCGGATCGTCCTTGATGCCGAGCTCGTTGAGCACCTCGTGGCAGGTCTTCTGCATGATCTTGGCGCGCGGGTCGTAGTTCTTGTAGACGCGGTGGCCGAAGCCCATTAGCCGGTAGGGATCGTTCTTGTCTTTCGCGCGCTTGATGAATTCCGGAATGCGGTCGACCGTGCCGATTTCGCGCAGCATGTTGAGCGCTGCTTCGTTGGCGCCGCCATGCGCAGGCCCCCACAGGCAGGCGCAGCCGGCAGCGATGCAGGCGAACGGATTGGCGCCGGACGAGCCGGCAAGCCGCACGGTCGAGGTTGAAGCGTTCTGCTCATGGTCGGCGTGCAGAATGAAGATGCGGTCCATGGCGCGCGCGAGCACCTTGTTCGGCTTGTAATCCTCAGTCGGCACCGCGTAGCACATGCGCAGGAAATTGGTCGAATAGTCGAGCTCGTTCTTCGGATAGATGAACGGCTGGCCGATCGAATATTTGTACGCCATGGCGGCCAGCGTCGGCACTTTCGCGATCATGCGGATCGATGCGATCATGCGCTGATGCGGATCCGAAATGTCGGTGGAGTCGTGATAGAACGCCGACAGCGCGCCGACACAGCCGGTCATCACCGCCATCGGGTGCGCGTCGCGGCGGAAGCCTTGGAAGAACCGGCTCATCTGCTCGTGCACCATCGTGTGCCGAGTGACAGTGTAGTCGAAGTCGACTTTTTGCGTCGGCGTCGGCAGTTCGCCATAGAGCAGCAGGTAGCAGGTCTCCAGGAAGTCGCCGTGTTCGGCGAGCTGTTCGATCGGATAGCCGCGGTAGAGCAGGACGCCTTGGTCGCCATCGATGTAGGTGATCTTAGATTCGCAGCTGGCGGTCGAGGTGAAACCAGGGTCGTAGGTGAACATGCCGCTCTCGTTGTAGAGCTTGGCGATGTCGAGCACCTCCGGGCCGATGGTGCCGTCGTAGACCGGGAAGTCCCAGTTCTTATTGCCGACGGTGATGGTGCCGGTTTTTTTCTTGGCGTCCGTCTTGGCGTCCATAGTCGAGCCCTCGATTTGGCGGCGAACGTGAGTGGAAACGTGTAGCCGGGAGCCGAGACGCCGGGCGGGGCGATGATTCCGGCCGCTTTTTGGGTAGCCCATCCTTGTGTGCGCTGCAAGATAGTGCAGATCACGTCCCCCCGTTTAGACATAAATCAAGGCGCTTCGCCGTGGGCGCAGTATCCGCACAGGATTGGGTTAGCCTACCTGACCCCGCAAGCGGGCCAGGCTTTCGTCCTTCCCCAGCACGGCCAGCACGTCGAAGATCGGCGGCGAGGTGGTCCGCCCAGTGAGCGCGGCCCGCAGCGGTTGCGCCACCGCGCCAAGCTTGAGGCCGGAACGCTCGGCGTAGCCGCGTACCACCATCTCGATCGCCTCTGGAGTCCATTCAGTGATCGCCGTCAGCTCGGGCAACAGCGCCGCGGTCACGGACTTGGCCTCGGGGGTGAGTAGGGCCTTGGCTTGCTCGTTCAAATCGAGCGGGCGGGTCGCCCAGAGAAAGCGTGCTGCATCAAATAGTTCGACTAAAGTCTTGGCCCGCTCTTTGAGGGCCGGCATGGCCGTGAGCAGCTTGCCGCGCAATAGCGGCGTCATTTTGCTGGCGAGTTCCTGCCCGCCCGCGATGTGCGGCAGTAATCCTTCCAGCGCCACGATCAGGTCAGCATCGGCGCTGGCCCGGATGTAGTGGCCGTTGAGGCTTTCGAGCTTTGCGAAATCGAAGCGGGCCGGCGAGCGGCCGATCTGCGGCAGATCGAAAGCGGCGATCATCTCCTCGGTGGTGAAGATCTCCTGATCGCCATGCGCCCAGCCGAGGCGGACCAAATAGTTGCGCATGGCCGCCGGCAGATACCCCATAGCCCGGTAGGCATCGACGCCGAGCGCGCCGTGGCGCTTGGACAGCTTGGAACCGTCTGGCCCGTGGATCAGGGGGATGTGCGCCATGATCGGTACGTTCCACCCGAGCGCCTCGTAGATATGCTTCTGCCGGGCCCCATTGGTCAGGTGGTCGTCACCGCGGATGATGTGGGTGACGTTCATGTCGTGGTCGTCCACCACGACAGCCAGCATGTAAGTTGGTGTGCCGTCCGAGCGCAGCAGGACGAGGTCGTCGAGATCGGAGTTCTGCCAGACCACGCGGCCCTGCACCTGGTCCTCGATCACGGTCTCGCCGGTGAGCGGGGCCCGCAGCCGTATGACCGGCTTGACGCCTGGCGGCGCCTCGGACGGGTCGCGGTCGCGCCAGCGCCCGTCATAGAGCTTGGAGCGGCCCTCGCGGCGGGCAGCCTCGCGCATCTCGGTAAGCTCTTCCGGGCTGGCATAACAGCGGTAGGCCTTGCCGGCGGCCAGAAGTTGCTCGGCGATCTGGCGGTGGCGCGCTGCGCGCGAGAACTGGAACACGATCTCGCCGTCCCAGGTAAGCCCCAGCCAAGTGAGCCCGTCGATGATGGCGGCGATGGCTGCGGCGGTCGAGCGCTCGCGGTCGGTGTCCTCGATGCGCAGCAGCATCTTGCCGCCCAGCCGGCGCGCATAGAGCCAGTTGAACAGCGCGGTGCGGCCGCCGCCAATATGCAGAAAGCCGGTGGGGGACGGCGCAAAACGGGTGACGACGGGCTCGCTCATCGCGGCCCCTGTACCATAATTGGAGCGGAAGATGTCAGTGCAATTGACAATGAGCCGAAGGGCACGTCATGGCATAGGCCGCTGGCGGACAGGCGGCCGCATCATAGAGTTGGAATTGAAATCGAGGAAGCATGGCCACGAACGTTAAAGCAAGCGCCAATCCAGCACCCGGCGAGGCGGGGCGTGACTTTATCCGCGACATCGTGCAGGCCGATCTCGATGCCGGGCGCATCAAAGCTGTGGTCACGCGCTTTCCGCCTGAGCCGAACGGCTACCTGCATATCGGGCACGCCAAGTCGATTTGTCTCAATTTCGGCATTGCCGAGGAATTCGGCGGGCGCTGTCATTTGCGTTTCGACGACACCAACCCGACCAAGGAAGAGCAGGAATATATCGACGCCATCGAGCGCGACGTGCGCTGGCTCGGCTTCGATTGGGACGAGCATCTCTATCACGCATCCGACTATTTCGAGCGGCTCTATAATTGGGCGGAGGATCTGATCCGCGCCGGTAAGGCTTACGTCGACGACCAGAGCCAGGACGAGATCCGCGCCAATCGCGGCACGCTGACCGAGCCGGGCAGGAACAGCCCGTTCCGCGACCGCCCCGTGGAAGAGAACCTCGATCTGTTCCGCCGCATGCGTGCCGGCGAATTCGGGAACGGCGCGCGCGTGCTGCGCGCCAAGATCGACATGGCTTCGGGCAATATCAACCTGCGCGACCCGGTGCTCTACCGCATTCTCAATGCGCCGCATCCGCGCACTGGAACCACCTGGAAAATCTATCCGAGTTACGACTTCGCGCATGGCCAGTCGGATGCCATCGAGGGCATCACCCATTCGGTCTGCACGCTCGAATTCGAGGACCATCGCCCGCTCTACGACTGGTTCATCGCCAATCTGAACGTGCCGTCAAAGCCGCATCAGTACGAATTCGCGCGTCTCAATCTCACTTACACCGTGCTGTCGAAGCGCGTGCTCACCGAGCTGGTGCGCGGCGGCCACGTGACCGGCTGGGACGATCCGCGCATGCCGACGATCGCGGGCTTACGCCGGCGTGGCGTGCCGCCCGGTGCGATCCGCGATTTCATCAAGCGCATCGGTGTGGCCAAGGCTAACAGCCTGGTCGACGTTGGCATGTTAGAATTCTCGGTGCGCGAGGAGCTCAACAAGAGCGCGCTGCGGCGCATGGCGGTGCTCAAGCCGCTCAAGGTGGTAATCGAGAACTATCCGGAAGGGCAGACCGAGGAACTCGACGCCGTCAATCATCCCGACGATCCGGCGGCGGGATCGCGCAAGATCAAATTCGCCCGCGAACTCTACATTGAGCAGGACGACTTCATGGAGAACCCGCCGAAGAAATTCTTCCGGCTGTCGCCCGGCACGGAAGTGCGGCTGCGCTACGCCTATTTCATCACCTGCTGCGAAGTGGTGAAGAACGCCAAGGGCGAGGTGACCGAACTGCGCTGCACCTACGATCCGGCTACCAGAGGCGGCAACACGCCGGACGGCCGCAAGGTAAAGGCGACCATCCATTGGGTGTCGGCGGCGTACGCGATGGCCGCCGAAGTGCGGCTATATAATCCGCTGTTCATCAAACCCGATCCGAGCGGTGGCGAAAATTTCACCCCCGATCTCAATCCGAATTCATTGGAGGTGCTCGCCGGCGCGCGGCTTGAGCCGGCGCTCGCCGACGCAAAGCCGGAGGTGCCGGTGCAATTCGAGCGCCAGGGCTATTTCTGCCTTGATCCGGCGTCGAAGCCGGAGCGGCTGATCTTTGTCCGCACCATCGGCCTACGCGATACCTGGGCGAAGGAAAAGGCGGCGGGCTAGCTGATCCGTTGCCCTTCGAAGGCCGCCGCACGCTGCTGCGCTGGGTGCGGGGCCGTGCTGGCGCTTGCGCCAGCCTGTGGGCGGTGAGGACGCCGCTGCCCGATTGCTGGTCTCGCGCGACGTGGATTTCGTCCAAGTCGCCATCAGCATTTCAAATGCGCTGGAAGCGGATTATTTCGTGGCCTTCGCCTACGAGAATTCAAAATGGGCCAACGACCACAAGGTCACCTACGAAAATCTCTGCGAATATTGGTCCGGCACCAAGACCAAGCTGTGCCAGCCCTTCGTCACGATTTGAAGTCTTTCGCCTGGACTTTGGATTATGACGCCGTAAAGCGAAGCCTGACCGATATGCAGGTCGCGCGAGTGCACGAAAAAGAACAGCAGGAAAAATCTTTCGTATGGCCCGAGCAAGACACCATCAAGCTGAAGAATTACCTCGACGAGATTTATTTCCTGCGCTGAATAGTATCACAAAGGGAGTGGCTGGCGATTGACCACCAGCAGACGCGACTGATTCTATCGAATCAAGACGTGAAGCCGCGACCGCTATTCCCGTCGAACACGCGCTTTGAACAACAGCATCCTCACTGACGTCAGCATCACGCCGTTCGTGCGCGTCGATACCAAGGTGCATCTGACGCTGTGGGCGCTCAGTACCGTCTAAACAGCCCCACCAGCTTGCCCTGGATGCGCACGCGGTTGGGCGGTAGAATGCGCACCTCGTAGGAGGTGTTGGCCGGCTCGAGCGCAATCGAGGCGCCGCGGCGGCGGAAGCGCTTGAGAGTGGCTTCCTCGTCGTCGATCAGCGCCACCACGATGTCACCAGTCTCGGCGGCCTCGGATTTACGGATTAGTGCGATGTCGCCGTCTAGGATACCGGCCTCGATCATGGAATCGCCGCGCACTTCCAGTGCGAAATGCTCGCCGGCCGAAAGCAGGTCGGGCGGCATGTTGATGACATGGCTGCGGGTCTGGATTGCCTCGATCGGCGTGCCGGCGGCGATGCGGCCCATCACCGGCACCGCGATAGAGCGGGTGCTGTCTTCGTCCGCGGAATTGGCGGAAGCCGTTCGTACCCGGCCGAGGTCGCCCTCGATGACGCTCGGGTTGAAGCCGCGCGAGCGGCCGCCGCCGATGCCATGAGCGACCGAATCGGGCAGCTTAATCACCTCGATGGCGCGCGCCCTGTTGGGCAGGCGGCGGATGAAGCCGCGCTCCTCCAGCGCCGTAATGAGCCGGTGGATGCCGGATTTGGACCGCAGGTCGAGAGCATCTTTCATTTCATCGAAAGAGGGGGGTATCCCCGCTTCGGTCAGCCTCTCGTGAATGAAGCGCAGGAGTTCGAACTGCTTGCGGGTCAGCATCTATCTCTCCCGATCGTGGGCGGGTCGGAAACAAATCATGAACGGACGCTATCTGTTCGATATGTGTTCTGCAACCATTAAATTTGAATGGTTAAAAGAAGCTATAACAATAGTACCCAATCCACTCGCCGCGAGCGCTGGGATCGTTCGGCAATGGCAGCGATTGAGATTGTTAAACTCGTTTCATCACGCAGCCAATCGCCCGCACGACATACGCGGCTGTCATGAGCCACAAGGGGTGTTGCGCGGCAAGTTGGTTCGCATGTTGCCGAGGGGTCGGCATGAAATCTATTTGCCTATGTCCAGTATCTGTTCACCGGCCTGCATGAGTGTCGCATTCCAATTTGTCTGCTTCTCGCAATAGCTTCTCACCTTATCCGCATTTGCTTGCAAGATTTGCAGGTCAATGACCGGGTCGTTTCGTTTGCCGTGATAGTAGCCACTTAAGAATTCGGCGATAGCATTAGGGTTGGAAATTTTATAAAATATCCAGTCTTTGCAAGTAATCTTGGAAAGGTCGATGACCTGCGCTTGAGTAGACGGAGCCGCAGCAAGGGCAAGGATGAGTGCCGAGACAACAAGCTTGGGATTCATGAAACTATTCTCCTAATTTCACCACAGCGAACGCATGGGCGGCCACGGTTAGGGCAATGCGAGGGATATAATGGGCCGATTGGGGTGGAGACAGACAAACTTAGAAAAATATAATGATTCCGAAGCTGATTGGCGGAAGGGGTGAGATTCGAACTCACGATACCCTCGCGGGTATGCCGGTTTTCAAGACCGGTGCCTTAAACCACTCGGCCACCCTTCCAAGCTATTGAACCTATTTATATTCCCTTCGATTTTTACAAGCCACAAAAGTTTAAAAAACGGCATTTTCTACCATTTTTCTACCGAATTTTTCCGGCCATTGCCGCCTTCAACGCCGCGTCGAGTTTAGCAACCGCGTCCTCCTGCATTCCCGGCATGACATGCGAATACAAGTCTAGCGTTATTCCCACTTTTGAATGTCCAAGCCGCTCGCTGGCGATCTTAGGGTGAATCCCAGAAGCGAGTAGGTGAGTGGCGTGCGCGTGTCTCAGATCATGGAAACGAATGCGCGGCAGTTTCTTGGCTGCAAGCAAGCGGCGGCACACCTGTGGCCATCTATTGGCTGATGCCGGCCATGACACTAGGCGGCTGCAACTGTGGCTCGGTCACGCCGACATCAAGCACACCGCCCGCTACTCTGAGCTCAGCGCTAAGCCCTTTCGGGACTTCTGGCGGTAGTTGCCTGTTCTTTCCTGTCAGTTTTGATGGGAGCCCTGTCATTCTACTGTGGGCTTGTAAGACCCGCCCCGCCAACGACTTCTCGTATTTTAGCTCATCCCCCGTCTAGGCCATCAGGCCTAGTAGCACCTGTGACGAAATTCACAGGGAGCCCATAATCATTATTGATAGGAGGAAGAGCGTCAAATTAATAGGAGGAAGAGCGTCAAAAGTAGGAGTGCGTAAAATGCTAGCGCTACAAAATTTCGCCAACGCGGAACTTAGAGTGGTGCCTCTGACCCCCCGCCAGCAAGATGTCCTGTCCCTGATCGTGCAGGGCAAGACCAACAAGGAGATCGCGCGCAGCTTGGGGATTGGCGAGGGAACCGTGAAAATTCACGTGGCGGCCCTTTTCGGCAAACTTGGAGTTCGTCATCGCGCGGCCGTTGCGGTTGCGGGCTCGCAATTTCTCCCACAGGGCATTTTAAAATTCGTATAGCAATCGACCGCGGCCTGTACCCGTTTTCGGATCGGTTAGGAACCTTAATGCCGCGCAAGGCGGCTCACGGACTGAGGCCTAAGCTGACGCTCGTCCGATGTCGTGCGAAGTTAAGCGGTACAACACCCAACCGACTGCCGCGCCAATCAGCGCCACACGAAGCCATATTACGAAGGCGCTGCCTACGAGCAGGAGGAATGTGAGGCTAGCGATGTCCCAATGTTCAGTGGCCGGTTGGGTCAAGACATAAACAGTTGCAAACAGAGGTGCGAAAAGCAGCAATGCCAGGGAGCCGATAACCGCGCCCCGAAGGGCTGCGGTTCTTGGCCTGCAAACTCGCGCAGAGTTGAGCAACCATTTACCTAAGGCCCAACCGGCGACGGCAGCCGAGACCCCTGGTGTTCCGATAAAGAGGACAAACGGCAGCATGTCCTGGGCTTGGAAAATTAACGGACCCCACAAGAGTAAGGACAACGCGGTACCCGCCGCGCCAAATCCGAGCGCTGCCGAGGTGCGTGGCCATCGTCTCAGGAGTGTGGCTACTTGATGCATGGGTTTGTCTTGCTTCCGCCGAAAGCCGCTCGGAGTGCATTCTAAAAAACATACGTAAAGGAAGCTTATTACTCAGCTAGGAAAGTGAAAGCCTTGCTTATATGGGCGGGAGTGCATTGATGTCTGCTTAGGCACATAGCGGACAATCCAGTCGCACCCGCGTTTGTCCGCTATTGGAGTAACAACGGACAAAGGTGGATTTTGGTCCGGGACGCACTACACTAATTTTATCCAGGTATCTGTAGTGACGAATGTCGCGCCACCGTTTGTGTTAATCCTACAGTTCCTAGATAATTCACGAGATTCGCACCGCGCCTTTAATTTTGCTTCTGCTCCTCGCTGGGTGCGCGGGGCATTCCATTGAGTGCCTTGATTCCGTTGCGCGCAGCAATTGCCCGCCGGACTCGCCGGCAGGTCAAGCGATGGAGGAGCAGCAGAAGGCCAAGGCGGTGTTTACTGGGATCGATCAGGCGCGATGCAGTGCCTATGGCGATCCGGGATCGCAGGCTTATGCCCAATGCCGTGCAAGTATTGAAAAGGAAAGAAGATGAGGCCCGCCGGCTCAACCCCCGGCGGGCCCGCAACTAATTTAGCATTTGTCACGGCTTCTCATGGCTTCTAGCCAACAACTCGACCCAAGGCGCGTCGATAGGAGACAAACAATGTCTGAAGCCGACAAAGTTTTCGCTGGCTCGATCCCGGAAAAGTACGACCGCTATCTAGTTCCGTTAATATTCGAGAGCTTCGCCCAGGATATTGCACAACGAGCAGCTGCACTATCGCCGAGTACCGTTTTAGAAACCGCTGCTGGCAGTGGCGTGGTCACGCGAGCATTGACGCCAAGACTTTCGCCAGACGCCAGCTACGTCGTAACCGACCTCAACCAACCGATGCTTGACTACGCTGCTACGCGACAGGTCGCGGACAGACGCATCAGCTGGCGCAAAGCAGATGCGCTGGCGCTGCCGTTCGAAGATGCTGCCTTTGATCTCATTTGTTGCCAGTTTGGCGTCATGTTCTTCCCCGACCGCCAATTGGGCTACCGTGAGGCAAAGCGTGTCCTCAAGCCCGGAGGATGTTTCTTGTTCAATGTATGGGATCGCATTGAGGAGAACGTGTTCGCGAACGATGTGACGAACGCGCTCGCGGAAGTCTTTCCGAGCGATCCGCCACGCTTTCTGGCGCGCACGCCGCATGGCTATCACGACCCCGCACTGATCCGTAGTGAGTTGGAAAAGGCAGGCTTCTCCAGCGTGATGATCGAGACTAGAGCCGAGCAGAGCCGCGCATCCTCGCCGCGCCATCCTGCTGTTGCCTACTGTCAGGGAACCCCACTACGCAACGAGATCGAAGCCAGAGATGCAGGCAAGCTCGAGGCCGCAACCGACTATGCCGCGTCCAAGATCGCGAACACACACGGAAGCGGCGAGGTTGCTGCCAAAATTCAGGCACACGTAATCATGGCTGCGGTCTAGTTCGCTTTCGGCGACTCCCCTCGCAACCAGCTATCCCATAACACAATTTTCTCTGCCGCCCCAATACCACTACGACCTCACTGACCTATCGTCCCACACTCTCTATCTTTTCCCTCTACGATAAAGTGTTGCGTCGACCGATTGAGCTGGCTGACAATAGCGGACAAAGGTGGATTTTGGCCCGCGATGGTTTGTCCGCTAATGGCCGATACTGTTAAAAAAGTCCGCGACGACCGACGCGCGCGCAATTTTTAAATCCACATGGATAAAGTCTCGAGTCGATATTGCGCGCCATTAAAAACCTTTTTCAACAGCATCGACCCATTAGCGGACATTGCCCAAAAAAGCATCTTCACGCACTTGTTATCATGCCCAAACTATATTTCAGTCGATAGTCTTTTTTCTCGGCTCAAAATTCGAGCCCGCTCACACCAATGCGATCACATTTTTCGGCAAAGTGGGGGCAATTGCCCCGTGTAAAGTCGGAGGTGACAATGACAAGTCGAATAGCCAAGGTTGGTCGGTATGCCAGCGCCGCATTGCTTGCAGTCGTTTCGCTGTTAAGCCTGCTTAGCGCAGTCCACGCCCAAACTCAAAAACCAAACATCCTCTTCATCATGGGCGATGACATCGGCATCATACAGCCGTCCATCTACCATCGTGGCCTTATGGTCGGAGAGACGCCCAACATCGACCGTATCGGACAAGAAGGCGCGCTCTTTATGACCTATTACGCCGAGCAGAGCTGCACGGCGGGACGCACCGCGTTCTTTACCGGCATGCACCCGATACGCGCGGGTATGGTCATGCCCCAGCTGTCGATGGTGTGCCCGGCAACAAGGAGCTTGTCGCACCTGGCAACATCGTTTTCTTTCTTTTCTCGGTGCCATTCTCACTCGGCTTTGCGATTGAGCGTGGCGGGGATTGGACGGCATGGGCGGCTTATACCGCTGTAGTCGCCCTCACATTGGCGGCGGTGGTGGCAGGATGGGTCGCGAACCGTCGAGGCCGCTAGCAACAAATTGAGAATGCAAGGGTGATATTAAATGTGCCGGTGGGGAAAGAAAAATCTCACCGGAGTCTCCGCTCAGTGCCTTGCTGCCCGCCTAATTAATTCTCTACCAAGCTCATTAGCCGCTTCTGCAATCGAGACTAATGGATGACTTTTGCAATAAATATCTATCCAAACATATATGTCTTGTGCATCTACGGGCTTTGTTTGTTGCTCCAAAATATCGATCTTTAATTCTCCTGATATGATCGAATTCGACCCGCTTAAGAAACCTGCGATCCAGCTTTCGTACGTGCCCCCCATCACACCACCTGCACGTCGAATTCTGCGTCCATGAATCACACGATTTGCTGCCAGCACCGAGCACAACAGGTGCCTTTTTCTCTTGAGATAATGCACCGGAACTGCCGAGACACGCACACACAGTTACTATAGCGACTAGCGTTTTCATTTTCTCCCCTATCCAATTTCACTCAATACTGCGCGAACCTTGGCACCGATCTCGGCGGGGATAACCCTTCCACCACGCCTTCCAGCTGCCTTCCACCATCGAACGTTAGCAGCATAAACAAACTTGGAACATCGGGGGTGCGGTCTGTTTTGTTCTAATTTTTTGCGGAGTTGGTGTCAAAAGCTTCGGGGATAAAGGAAAAATCTTCTCACACCCCCGGTTCATTAGGCGGCCCTGCAGCAGAGGTGGTCCCGGTTGTCTGAACAGATTCTCCGCGTCGATAAGTGGAGCGTCTGCCAGGGTTAGGCTGCCAAGCGGAGAGGCAGCAGCGTGAAGTAGGCTTTATCGGGTGTCGTGCCGTCAAGGCTCGAATGTGGTCTCCGGCCGTTGTAGAAGTCTAAGTAACGGCCGATCGAAGCGCGGGCCTCGCCGACGCTGTCGTAGGCCCGCAGATACACCTCCTCATATTTAACGCTGCGCCACAGGCGCTCGACGAAAACATTATCCCGCCAAGCCCCTTTACCGTCCATGCTGATCGCAATGCCGTTGTTGGTGAGCACGCTGGTGAAGGCCGAGCCCGTGAACTGCGATCCCTGATCCGTGTTGAAGATCTCGGGCTTGCCGTGACGAGCCAAAGCATCCTCCAGCGTCGCGACACAAAATGCCGCTTCCATCGTGATCGACAGCCGCCACGACAGCACGCGGCGGCTGAACCAATCGAGCACGACAGCCAGATAGACGAAGCCACGCGCCATCGGGATGTAGGTGATGTCCATCGCCCACACCTGGTTCGGCCGCGTGACCTCCATCCCGCGCAGCAGATAGGGGTAGATCTTGTGGCCGGGCTCGGGTTTCGTCGTGCGCGGGCGGCGATAGAGCGCCTCTATCGCCATCCGCCGCATCAGCGTTTTGACATGCCGACGGCCGATCTTGCATCCCTCGGCAGCCAGCAGGCCTCTCAACATCCGCGAGCCGGCAAATGGAAACTCCAGATGCAGCCGGTCGAGACGTCGCATGACCTCCAGGTCGATCGCCGACACCGAACGTGGCAGGTAGTAGACACTGCCACGGCTGATGCGCAGTACTTCCGCCTGCTTTGTGATCGGCAGATCATGCTCACGGTCGATCATCGCTTTGCGCTCAGCAATCCCGCCTTGCTGAGCGCTCCCTCTAAAAAATCATTTTCCAACGTCAGTTCGCCAATCTTGGCGTGCAGCGACTTCACGTCAACGGCCGGCTGCGCCGCTCCGTTGCCGGGACCGAAAACATCGGCAGCTCCGCCCTCGAGCTGCGCCTTCCACGAGGTGATCTGATTGGGGTGGACGTCGAACTGCTCCGCAAGCTCAGCCAGTGTTCGATCGCCCTTGATGGCGGCAAGCGCCACCTTCGCCTTGAAGGCCGGTGTGTGGTTCCGGCGGGGTCGTCTGCTCATTGTCTCTCCTGATTCGTGGGGCACAGCGTGCCCACTGTCAGGCGGAAACTCCACTTATCGTCCTGTGCAGATTTCCGGGACCAGCTCTAGCCTCGTACCGGACCCAATTTCAGATTTCGGCCTAAATCAAATCGGCATTACGCGCCCATACTCCTTGATCGAATAAATGGCGATGCAGCCCCGTTAATTTAATTCCTATGCGTGTGCCGTTTCCGCTGCGTCCGGGGTGCAACCGGTTTGGGAACAATGTACGGGTTCGGGTTGCACCAGCCGCGACTGCCAGCGAGCATAGGTCTACATTCTTCGAATGAGCGATATTGGCAGTCCCATTTCGTTCCGTCGCCTAACGATACCGCGCACCAGGGCGCGTCCTGGTCGGCTTTGCTGGCCGAAATATAGAAGCACAAGGCCGCTGCCAAAACAGAGGGCGCAAACATTAGTTGCGTTATCGTCTTCATTGCGTCACCCGATGATTGGCCCGACGGTGAGATTATCACGCCGCAACCACGAGCAACATTGATTCAAACGCTAGTCTCAGACTTGAGGATCATGGCGGCTGGGTGACCAGCCTACCGGGAACAAAACACTTGTGCTTCGAGGGGCGCCGAGATTCCGGCATTGCCAGCGAAGCTCATCGAGTACGGTTATGCGGCGCGCCAGTATGACAGCAACGTGAGTACAGCTACTGTTAAAAATTCCAGCTTGAATATTGGTTATAGAGCAAACTCACATGGCCGCAGAGACTACTATAGAAAGGACGGTAAAGAGCCCAGAAAAAACGAGCATTCCATTACATAAGTACCATCGGTATCCCGGAAATCGGGCATTGCGGTCCAGAATGAAGTTGCGACACACCCATGTTACCTGGCTAATTGCAACTTGACGATTTGCTCAATCACGGATGTTTGCCTAATGTATGGGCCATCAGGCCGCCAAGGCGGCTATCGCGACATGCGCACAGCGCCTTTATTTTTGCTGCTGTCGGCCTCGCCGGATGCGCTGGGTATTCCTTTAAGTGCGCCGACTCTATTGCGCGTAGCGATTGCCCGCCGGACTCGGCGGCGGGTCGAGAGATGGAGCAGCAACGAAAGGATGCGCAAATGTCGGCGGAGATCGATCACGCGCGATGCAGATCCTACGCAAGCCCCGGATCGCAGGTCTATGCTCGATGCCTTGACAGTCTTGAGAATGAAAGGTCGAAAATTCCTGGGGAGCGCAAGCCGTGATCCTCAGGTCCGAGACTTAAACGGTCTCCTGATTTAAGCCCGATATATTACCATCCCGTCAGATAATTTTGTTGCTAACGGCCAAAATTAACTGTGCGACAAAGATAACCAACGCCGGTCGTAATAACTGAACTGGTGGTTGGTGCTCGAAAAATTTATAAAATAATTGAAGCGGTCCGCCAGTGGTGCTTAGGGCTGGGGAGCTGACTGAGGCGCACAGGCCATCAGACTGGAAGAATTAGAACGCGCTCTCCTTGCGTCTGCACGGTAAATGAGCCACGGGTCGCGTCATTCACTGAACTGCACATATTTCGATGTTTCGCCTGCGGCGACATGCGCTTAATCGAGCAAAAGAGTAACCAAGCCGCTGAGATGCGCCCAAGTTTCTTCGACTGACGCAGCCTCGGTTGGCGGCCTCTGCCATTGACCACTACAGGCGCAAACGGCGATTCTCAGTGATGAAAATTGTCGGCGACTCGCCTACACTGACGACAATACCTAACGAGAATAGGGGGCGGATTCCGGCAACCTCAATGGAGGGCTGCCATGGGAAGCATACATTTCTCGTCGACGCCACACGCGGCACGTTGAAGCTATGGCGCGCAACAAACCTGGCCAACGTTCCAGGGCCTTTAAACGGGAATTCCCGCACCTCGTCGAGGTAGCTGTGCCTCCGTGCGGGCTCGGCAAGCAGCTCGATGCGATGCATGCGTTTCATACCGAGCGAGATATCAAAGCATGTCTTGGACGCGGTCGCCGAGAAGATAACCAAGATTATCTTCGCTGGTATTTTGCCGATGCGATCACAGCCACTTCTTTTGCAATCGAGTTCATGGGCGCGCATCGCACCCAATCAAAGGCATTGGCGGCCACGGCTAGGGCTGTGCGGGCCTATTTGCCGACGAAGCACTGACGCAAGTGTATCGGTTGACCTACAAGTGACGCTCCGTAAATGGCAGTCCCTTGCGCGGCGTCGAGCCGTCGAGGCGCGGGCTTAATTTCCCGAATTATTAATTCCAGCGAATTAAATGCCCAATTTAATTTGCCGGAGCGCAAAATTCTGCGCAGCATCTAACAGGAGGCCGTGACCTTGCTTGGGCGCTGGCTGGCAGAAGGCCGCGCTAGGCGCCGCAAGTGGCCGCCAGCGGACTTACTGCCAGGACGTCCCCGGAGGACTGAAAGCCGGACGACCAGACAGCCGCGGCAAAATTATTGCAGAACTGAAATAATCAAAACCCCGTCTTCCTCAGCCACTCCATGGGGAAATGCGGAATGTATTCGACCGAATCTGCCGCGCTGAGCAGGTCCTTCTGCTGCTTGATCAGCAGCCTTACCAAAGCATCGGGGTCCTTGTGGCCTACTGTGATCTTTATCATCAGCTCGAGCGGCTTAATGCTCACCTCGGGCTTCTTGCTCACCTCGGGTTTCTTGCTGATCATGAACTCTCCTTCAACTTGGCGGTTGCGGCGTTCGCGTCATGCCTGTGCGCCGATCTCGGTAGCTTTGCTGCCGACAAAGATCACGGACCAGAAGGCCGCCGCCCCTCCGAGCGGTCCGATAATACTGCGCAACCCACCCCTCCACATTAAGCTTCGCCGGATTTTAATTTGCTTCCGCGAAAGACTTCGGTCGGGACCGTTCGTGATGTGTTGGGAAAATTCACACGCCCCCGCCCGTGTGCATCGGATTCAAGTTGGACCCAACAGCTAGGGACTAGACAGGGCGCGCGGTAATTTGAAGGAATTGCGGTCGCTATAATTGACCGGAAATACTGACTATTCGGTACGAAAAGGGACCACCCGTCACACGGCCTTTCGGCTTTCAAGACCGGTGCGTTAAGCCACCCTTCCCTAACACAATCCGACTATGCGTAATCCAATGATCGAAGCGCTTGGCCCTTGCAAGCGGGCAGTGACTTGGGCTATTCGAATAGTGCCGCGGGACCGGCAAATGTGGCAGTGGAACCAACTATTTACCACCCCACGCGCCGGCGGTTTCCGAAACGGGCGCCGCAGGGTAAACTAACCGCTTCTCAATCGGGGACTTGGGGCAGCATGGGCGGTTTCGGGGGCAAAGGCTTCATTTACCGGATCGCGCGCCTCGTAGGGTTGGCCGCCGGCTGCCTTGCGCTCGCCAGCTGCTCGAGTGGCCTGTCCAGCCGGATCGATCCCAAATATGGCGTCTCCTCCAGCGCCCGCGTAGTCGGGCTAGGCGAGCCGGTGCCAAAGGGCGGCGGGATCTACCGGGTCGGCAAGCCTTATGTGGTGGCCGGGCGCGAATACGTCCCGCAAGAGGACATCAATTATAACGCCGTCGGCTTGGCCTCCTGGTATGGCGACGATTTCCACGGCCGCTACACCGCTAACGGCGAAATCTTCGACATGAATTCGCTTTCGGCTGCGCATCCGACGCTGCCGCTGCCGTCCTATGCGCGGGTCACCAACCTGACCAACCACCGCTCGGTTGTGGTGCGCGTTAACGACCGCGGGCCTTACGCCGGCAACCGCCTCATCGACGTGTCGGTGAAGACCGCCAAGCTTCTGGGCTTCTATGGTGATGGGCTCACCAAGGTGAAGGTTGAATATGTCGGCCGCGCGCCGCTGGAAGGCTCGGACGACCGAAAGCTGGCGGCGACGCTGCGCGAACCGGGTTCGGAAGCTCCGGTGCTGGTGGCTTCCAACAAGCCTTACGCGCCGACTTATTTCGATACCCGCCCGATGACGCAAATACCGGCCCGCGTGCCCGCGCCGCCCGACCGGCCTTATCGGCTGGGCGAGGGTGCCCGCGAGGTGCCTGCGGTGCATGTCGCGCGCGAGCAGACCGTCGAACTTGCCGCGGCTGCCCGCGCGCAGCCCCCCATTGCCCGGGCGCTGCTGCCCGCCGCCGAGCCGGCTGCTTCGCCGGTTTCCGCCTATGCCCCAGCGCTCTATGATGGCCGTGCGGGATTGCTGAGCGGCCGCGGCCTTTACTGAGCCACAAATTTCCCCCACATCGCCGCCGTCCAAGCCGCAATGACGCGCATCCCCGCGCGCCGGCGAAAGAACATCGATGATGACATTTCGGCATAGCCTAATCGAACGGCTGCTGACGGCAGCGGCTCTGTTCGTCGCCTTCGGCGCGCTCGCCTTGGCCGCGCCCAAGCCTGAGCACAAGCCGGCCCCCGCCGTTGCGCAAAAAAAAGAGACGCCCAAAAAAGACGAAGCGGGAATCGCATCGCCGCACGCCATCCTGATCGACGCCGAAAATGGCGGCGTGCTGTACGAGCGCGATCCCGACAAGCTGATCTTTCCGGCGAGCCTCGCCAAGCTGATGACCGCAGAATACGTGTTCCACGAGCTCAAAGAAGGCCGCATTAAGCTCACCGACGAATACACCGTAAGTGAAAATGCTTGGCGCAAGGGCGGCGCGCCCTCGCACGGCTCCACCATGTTCGCGGCAATCCACAGCAAGGTGCCCATCGACGACCTGCTGCACGGCATGATCGTCCAGTCCGGTAACGATGCCTGCATCGTACTGGCCGAAGGTCTCGCCGGCAATGAAGACGATTTCGCTCTCAAGCTGACCCAGCGCGCGCGCGAGATCGGCCTCACCAGATCGGTGTTCACCAATTCCAACGGATTACCTGATCCGAACGAGCGCGTCACCACACGCGAGCTGGCGACGCTCGCGCGCCACATCATCCTCGATTATCCCGAATTCTATAAGATCTTCGGCCAGCCCAGTTTCACCTGGAATAGGATCCGCCAGCCGAACCGCAACCCGCTGCTCGGCATGGTCGACGGCGCCGACGGCCTGAAAACAGGCTTCACCAGTGACGCCGGCTACGGCCTGGTCGGCTCGGCGGTCCAAGGCGGATTGCGGCTGATCGTCGTGATCAACGGTGCCAAGAATGCCAAGGAGCGCGCGGACGAAGGCAAGAAATTGCTGGAATGGGGCTTCCGCACTTTCGAGCAGCGAAATCTATTCGCCGAAGGCCAGATCCTCGGCTTCGCCAAGGTCTATGGCGGCGCCAGCGGCTCCGTGCCGTTGAAGGCGCCGGGCCTGGTGAAAATCATGGTGCCGAAAAGCGGTGGCGAAAAGCTAATCGCGCGCATCGCTTATCAGGGCCCGGTGCCCGCGCCGGTCACGCAAGGCCAGCCGATCGGCCTGCTCAAGATCTGGCGCGACGACAAGCTGGTCTTGCAGACGCCGCTCAAGGCCGCAGAGAGCGTCGGCAAGGGCAATATGTCCGGGCGCGCGTTAGATGCGATGACTGAAATGGTGATGGCGCTGTTCCGTGCCGGGGCCGAGCGGCTATAATCTTTTGTTTTCACCGCCGAGACAGGTCTAGATGCGCGGACGTTTCATCACCTTCGAAGGCGGCGAAGGCAGTGGCAAGTCCACCCATGCACGCTTGCTGGCAGACCGGCTCAATGCGGCAGGCATCGAGGTGGTGCTCACCCGCGAGCCGGGCGGCTCGCCGGGCGCCGAGATCATCCGCCACATTTTGCTCTCCGGCATCGCCAAGCCGCTCGGGCCGGAGACCGAGGCGATCCTGTTCGCGGCCGCGCGCGACGATCACGTGCGCGCGACCATCCGGCCGGCGCTCGCGGCCGGCAAATGGGTAATCTGCGACCGCTTCATCGATTCCACCCGCGTCTATCAGGGCGCGCTCTGCAAGGTGGACGCCAAGCTTATCCGCAGCCTCGAACGCGTGACGGTCGGCGCCGCCATCCCCAATCTTACATTCCTACTCGACGTGCCGACGAAAGTCGGCCTGGCGCGCGCAAAGCGCCGGCGCGGCAAGGAAATGACCGACCGCTTCGAGGCGGAGTCGATCGCTTTTCATGACGAATTGCGCAGGGCCTATATCGCGCTGGCAGATAAGGAGCCCAAGCGCTGTGTCATCATCGACGGCCGCGCGCCGCGCGAGGTGGTAGCGGAACGCATCTGGGCGACCGTCGAACAGCGCCTGCATCCGGGGCCGGAACGCCTCGCGGCGGCGCCGACAGCGCCGTGAGCGATGACCAGGCCGACGTTGACGTTCTGCGCCCGCGCGATACCAGCGCGCTGTTCGGACACGTTGAGGCCGAGCGCGCGCTGCTCGATGCCTACAAAGGCGGCCGCATTCCGCATGCTTGGCTGATCGGCGGCCCGCCCGGTATCGGCAAGGCGACGTTGGCCTATCGGCTGGCGCGCTTCGTGCTCGCGCATCCCGATCGGCGGTTGCCGGCCGTGCAGAAGGCGACCTCGCTAGCGGTCGCTGCCGACCATCCGGTCGCGCGCCGTATCGCCGCGCAGGCGCAAGGTGACCTGCTGGTGCTCGAGCGGGTGATCAACGAGCAAACCGGTAAACTTTATACTGTGATCCGGGTCGACGACGTGCGGCGCGCGGTGCCGTTCTTCGGCTCGACCGCAAGTGAGGGCGGCTGGCGCATCGCCATCGTGGATGCGGTCGACGATCTTCAGCGCGAAGGCGCCAATGCGCTGCTGAAGGTGCTCGAGGAGCCGCCGCCGCGCACACTGCTGCTGCTGGTGAGCCATGCGCCCGGCCGCGAATTGCCCACCATCCGCTCGCGCTGCCGGCGCCTGCTGCTGCGCCCGCTTGACACCACCGATGTGGCGCGTGCGGTCGCGGCCGCGACCGGCCGCAACGCCGACGATGCGGACGTGCAGGAAGCGGCCGCCGCCGCCGATGGCAGCGTCGCCCGCGCGCTCGGTTTCCTCGACGGTCCGGCGCTTGCATTGCGCCAGCGCGTGCTCGAACTGTTGGCGCAACTGCCCGATCCCGATCCGCGCGCGCTGCATGCGCTCGGCGACGCGCTCGGCGGCAGCGAGCCGGCCACGCTTTCCGCCTTCATGGACGTGGTCAATGGCTGGCTGTCGGCGCGGCTGGCCGACACGCGCGCGGCGCCGCGCTTAGCCCGCACCGCCAAGGTGTGGGAGAAGGTCAACCGAGCCGCGCGCGACGTCGAGACCTATAATCTCGAACGCAAGCCGCTCGTGTTCGCGGTGTTCGGTCTGTTGGCGGAAATGGCGAGGAGCTAAGGCCGGGATTGCCCGCGCGCAAAGCAATTCCAGGCCGCCACCGGCAGTTCGATGATCGCCGAGCGCAAAATTCGCAAAGGCCGGCGGCTTTCTGAAACTCGCCAGATAATCACGCACGCTCAGGATCCTTTTCAATACTTCCTCGTAGCCGGCGATGACGTCGCGGCTGGTGTGCATCCACGCCATCCCGGTCCGCGCGCGTCCTGGCGCCACGGTTTCGCCAAGCGCCCCAGGCGAGATAGGGAAAGTCTACACCGGCGAGCGCGCCGAGCCCGACCCAGTTCCAGAACCGGCCATTGATGTCGAGCAGCTTGTACTGCCCGTCGCACCGGTCGTGCTTGAATTCCACCTCGATGACGCCGGTGTATCTCAGCGACTTCAGCAAGCGGTAGGCCAGCTCTTCGACTTCGTCTTGCTCGATGGTCTCGACGTAGGTGCCCGAGCGGCCGGCATCGATCGGATGTTGAAAACGATCTGGGTCGGATCCTCGGCATCTTGCTGGCCGGAAACGTGCCCCAGCAGCCGATGCACGCGATCGTGGTTTGTGGCACAAAGCTCCCGAAACCGCTCCGGCCCGCATATCATTTCGGCATTCATATTCAATCTTCGCAATGAATCAATTTGAATGGTTCGATGAATCAGGAGTTCGGCTTTGCGATTTATCAAATTGACCGGGCAGGGCCGACAGGCTTTTCCGCCCGGAATGTTCCCTATGTTTTTGATCAAGATCAGTTCCTGGCGCTCGAAATCGATCTAATAAATCAAATAGTTCCCGATCCGTCGGGGTTTATCGAGAAGGGCCGGTCGTCGGCCATACGCGGCGCTTGCTTGGGTAAGCTCGCGCTTCGTGTATAATGTCCATTGACTACGTGTGGGGCAGCCGTATGAGCATCTCGGAACATTTCTTGAAAAAGGAAGATCTTCGTTCACAGCTTTTTGGCGAGACATGGCGGACCTTGATCCCGGAAGTCTTCCGGGATGTGCCGACCTATTATGATAAAGGCAATGCCGTCGCCTCGCTTGGGACTTGCGCGTGCTGGAGTAGCATCTTCGCGCAGGCGGTGCATCATCATCTGCGGCCGGGCGCCAAGGTGCTCGATGTTTGCTCGGGCATACACGAAATTCCGCTAAAGCTGTTAGCGCTCGACCCGGCGCTCGAGATCCATACTGTCGACGGCAGCCCGCACATGACGACCGAGGGCCAGCGCCGCGCCCGCGAACGCAATCTGACAATCCATGCCCGCGTCTGCGACGCCCATGTGCTGCCGTTCCCCGACAACTCGTTCGATGCGGTAACGCTGCAATTCGCCTCGCGCCATCTCGAGATCATCCGCGCGTTCAAGGAGATCCACCGGGTGCTCAAGCCGGGCGGCATGTTCTGTCACGACGACATGCTGCGCCCGGCCTCGCGTATCGTCGAAGTGCCGTATCTCGCGTATTTGCGGTTTTCGGTGTGGTTTACCGCCAAGCTGTTCGGCAGTTCGGCCGAAAGCATGAAATGCGTGCGCTATTTCGCAGATGCCATTCGGCACTTCTACAAGCCGCGCGAGTTGGACGAGCTGCTCAAAGGCGTCGGTTTCGTCGATATCGAAAGCCGCAGTTTTCTCACCGGCGTGATGTCCTACCACATCTCGCGCAAGCCGGCGCGATAGATGAACATTACATGGGCGTCGCTGATGCGATGACAAACGAAACGGGCGGCCGCCCCGATACAAATCCGCATTGTTGGTCGTGCCAGGCCGAAATAGCTTCCGGCGATCGCTTTTGCCGGGCCTGTGGCGAGATAGTGACGGCCGGTGCAAAAGAGTCGCGCGAAACGCTGAAGAAAAGGGGCCGCAAACATGCGGCCGTCATGTTGTTATTTGGAGCAGCAACAGTCTTGTTCGCGGTCATCCACCGCAACCCGGCAGATGTTATATTGGTCGTTGCCTTCGGGTTGCCCCTGTGCGGAGCAGGCGCCGTTACGTGGCGGATGGCATAATTTTGTCATCGGTCATGGCGGGGCCGGGCGGAAGACTCCTTTCGCGCCAGAGCTATTGCAGCCTATCATTCGCAGGCGGGGCGGAATCGACGTGTTCGTTCCGCCAGCATGCTCACAGGATGCCTCCATGAAACTGAAGTTCATCATTGTCGTTATCGCGATCGCCATGCCGCTATCCGCGCAGGCGCAAAAGACCGGCGCTGCGAAGGTGACCAAGGCGGACGTGCAAAAAGGTCGTCAAGATCATCAGCGCCGACAAGGCCAAGACGCAGACTACTACGACATGGCCAATCTAGGCGACCAGATCGAGCAGGCCGACCAGAAAAAAGACACCAAGAAAGTCGAAGAACTGTCGAAGAAAATGGATGAGATGACTCAGATGCTCAGGCCTGAATATGTCACGCTGATGGACGGGCTGCAGGACATGGACGCGAATTCCAAGGACGGTAAGTACATCGGCGCGACGCTCGAGGGCCTCGACAAGCTCTGCGGGAAGTAGCTGCGACTTTCGAATAGCCGTAAGAGTCTGCGCAAATAGATGAACCAGTAGGCGCCGCCGACCAACGCGCCGCCGCCGATGATATTGCCGATCGTGACCGGCACGAGGCTGCAGACAAATGTCGGCCGGCCCCCAGGCCTTTACGAACAGGCCGAGCTGGATGAAATACATATTGGCCACCGAATGCTCGAATCCGGCGGCGACGAAGGCGGAGACCGGGAACAAAGCGGCAGCCACTGTGTCGCTGGTATTGCGCGCGCCGAGCAACAGCCACACCGCGAGGCAGACCAGCACGGTCGCACAGGGTGGCGAGAAACAGCGCTTGATCGAAGGGCAGGGCAGTCTTGTGGGCCGCGATCGTCAGCACGACGGCGGCGACTGTCCGTGCCCGGCGAGATATTGGCCGGCCAGCAGTGCGGTTCCGATCGCGCCGATGAAATTGCCGATATAGACAACGGCCCAGGCGCGCAGCATGTCTCGCCACGGCAGCTTGCCGGCGGCTTACGCCATCAACATCAAATTATTGCCGGTGAACAATTCGGCGCCTGCGCCTCCTCGAACGCGTTCACCCACATGGCGCAGATGCCCGAGCGCACGATGTCCGCGCGCGTGAACTCGATCACCGGCACCGGCAGTTTCTGCGCGTCGATCATGGAGATGACCGTGCGCAAGCCGCTGTCCTTGTCGAGATCACATTGGCTGACGTCGCCGTTGATCACCACCGTGCAGTCTTCGCCGATCCGCGTCAGAAACGTCTTGATTTCGGCCGGCGTCGCGTTCTGCGCCTCGTCGAGCAACACGAAAGCGTTCTTCCACGAGCGTCCGCGCATGACCTCGAAAGGCACCAGCTCGATGCCGCCGTTCTTCAATGCGATGGCATACGCCGCTTTGCCGATGCGCTCTTTGATCGCTTCGGCGACCGGCGCCGCCCAGGGCGCGAACTTGTCCTCCAGCGAGCCGGGGAAATAGCCGAGCGAGCGCCCGCACGGCACGTTCGGCCGCGTCAGGATGATCTTGTCGATGCGTCGGTTGCGGAGGAGGTCAGCAGCGTGGCTGGCCGCGATCCAGGTTTTGCCAGTGCCGGCGGGCCCGAGAACGATCACCTGGGGAGCTTTGCGAAGGGCGTCGAGATAGTCGGCTTGGGTCGGGTTGAGAGCCTTGATCGGGGGCAGCGCGCGTTCGATTTCGAATTTCGGGTCCAGAAAGTTTATGATCTCGGCGGATCCGAATTGGCGCTCATGGCGGCGTTTTTTTCGATTGAGGTTCTTGCCCAAGGTCCAACTCCTTCTGGTGGACTGGAGGATGAACGCGCAGACCAGCGGGCCGCGCGCGGGCGCGGAACCGTCAGAAATGTAAGTGGAAAGGTTTGTGCGCGAGGCGGCGAGGCCTCCGGCGTCGGGGAACATTGAAGCCCCCAATGCCCCGATTGCCGATCGATCCGTAACTGACGAACCGCCATAAGTAGACAGGTTAAATGATTCGCGTGACGGATTTCTAAAATTTTTGCGATGCGACGTAGTTCCGTCACTCTGAAACAATGGCGCGCGTTTGGCGCGCCCGCCACAGCGCAATCGTCATCCAGCCGGTCGATGTGCCGACAAAGCCGCCGGCGATTACATCGCTAAGGAAGTGATAATTGGCGCCAATCAGGCCGACGGCGACCGCAAGCACGGCGAGCGCATAATGCGATCGCAGCCTCGGATACAGGATCCAAAGCACCGAGATCAGTGCGCAGGTCGCCGCTGTGTGCCCGGACGGAAACGACGCATAGCCTTGCCCGCCATGAAATAAGTTAAAGCCATAAGCGTCGTCCTGGATGAACGACGGATTGTTCGCGACCCAGGTTTCCGGCCACAGTCGTCCGAAGACGAATTTGAGCTGGCTCTTGATGGTCTCGGCCATGATCAGGCTGATGCTGCAAAGGCTGCCAGCCGTCACGAGCTGCGGGAAGGGCCGCCCGGCTAGCGCCCAAAGCCCGGACGCCACGAAGGCGGCAACTCCGAGCGGAATGAACAGATCGGAAATGTAGGTGAGGCGCTCGAAGGTCTCGCGCTGCGCACTATGGGCATGCGCGAGTAAAGCCAGTGGCCGATCGATCCACAGGTAGCAGACGACCACCGCCCCGGCGGTGAGCAGCAAAGCGAGCAGCCAACGTTGGATGGCGGTCATCGAAGCGGACCCAAGGGCGGGGCTTGTTTGTGCCAGAAGCACGGTCCACCGCAAGTGAGCGTATTCGGCCGTGGGCCAACGCAAGCGGTCAGTAGCCGCGCCGCCGGACCTTTTTGGCCGCTTTGCGGGCCGCGTAGCGCGCATCCCGTTCGGCTTTTTGCTCGGCCGCCAGGGCCAGCGCGCGTTCGGCCGCCCCGGCTTTGGCGAGCGCCTCGGCTTTCTCGGCCTCCCGTTGCGCTTGCGTGGCGAGCTCGGCGGCACGCGCCGCTTGCGCGGCCAGTTCGGCCTCGCGCACCATCCTGGCGGCTTCGCGCTCGGCCATGCGGGCCAAACGCGCCTCGTTCACGGCCACCCTCTTCGCGCGCTGCTGCTCGGCTAATACGGGGTCCTGCGTTACCGCGCGAAACTTATCCAGCGTCGCTTTTTTGACGGCGGCGGCGTTATTGCGACGTTCGAGAAGGTCGGGGCTTCTAAAGTAGCTCATTCATTACTCCTGGGGGAAATCCGGTCGGTGAATACATGGCGTACCGCAGCGACTTCTACAACAGTGCACAGACGTACAACAGTGCACGGACGGATTTTCGGTAGAGATGAAGCGTGCCGGGAGTACCGGCGCACTGGCGCTGCTCGGCCCGTTCCCCGCCGCTGCAAGCGGTCATTTCCATTTACGGGCGCTTAACCCTAAACCCTGCATAGTTTTTCCGCCTCGCGCTCCAACCGGCGCGACTGGCTATGGCGTCAATGTAAGCAGTCGCGTTTGAGTAGCGTAGATTATGACCGATGCTGTCGCGACGTTTTACGCCGTCCCCACTTTCGACGGTCGTATTTTCTCTTTAGGCGGTTGTCGCCGGCTTCTTCGGCTTGTTGGCGGCAATGTGCTCATGGGCCTCGGAGCCGTGGCCGCCGTAGGCGTGCTAGTCACGACCGTCACGCTGGCCGCCGCATGGATCGTCAGCACCACTCTTTCCAACAATCCTTATATCCATGCGAGGACGCCGACGGGGCCGGGGGCGCTTGCGCTCGTCCAGGATGGCCCAACTTTCGCCAGCGCCCCGGTTGTAACCTTTGAGGACAGATGGCCTCGCACGACCGCTTCCATGCAGGCCAGCGCCATGCCGCTTCTCCCGGAGCAACCCCTCGAAATCGCCGATAACGTGCCTATGCCGCCGCGCAGCCATTGCAGGTTCCACATCGTCAAGCGAAGCCTGAAATCGCCTACGCCCACGGTTTAACCAGTGTGCCGCTGCCGCGGCCACATCCTACGCAGCATGAGATCGCGCTTGCCCCGGTTGGCCAAGCCGCGGCGCGTATTGCAACGGCCATGCTGCCGCCGGCGCCGCCCGTAGAGAAGCGGGTTGCTCCACAGCAAGCTCACAACAAGTCGCTGTCGCTGCCCGCTCCCGATAGCCGCATAGCGGTCTATGACATCTCCGCGCATACCGTCTATTTGCCCAACGGGGACAGGCTTGAGGCGCATTCGGGGCTGGGCGACAAGCTGGACGATCCTCGCTACGTCAATGTCAGGATGCGCGGGCCGACGCCGCCGAATGTCTATGAGCTCACGATGCGCGAGCAGCTCTTCCACGGCGTTCGGGCCATTCGCCTCAATCCGGTCGATGATGGCAAGATGTTCGGTCGCGATGGCATGCTGGCGCACACTTACATGCTCGGTGCCAACGGCCAGTCGAATGGATGCGTGTCCTTCAGGGATTATCAAAAGTTCCTGAACGCCTATTTAAGGGGCGAGGTCGAGCGCCTAGTCGTCGTGGCAAATCTCGGGACCAAGCCTTCGCTCACCGCCCGCGCGCGGCACGGACGCAAGTACCGCTACGCCTCCAACGATTGAACCGACGCGCTTATCCTTCACCCGAAAGGGGAGGGTGATGTGCGAAAGCGAGCCGGGTGGGGGCGTTTGTGGCGCGCCTGTAGTTCGGATTTCGCCGAGGCTCAATTCGCGTTACAAGCACCGGCTGGTGTTCGATCGTTCCTCGCTGACGCGTTGGCGCCAGCGCATGGGGGAGGAAAAACTCCAGGCCCTGCTGCAGGAGAGCCTGGCGGTCGCCACCCGCACCGAGGCGATAAAGCCGGCCGATTTGGCCCGCGTCATTGTCGACACCACTGTTCAGCCCAAGGCAGTAATGTTCCCGACCGACGCCAAGCTGTTGAACCGGGCACGCGAGCGGCTGGTGCGGCTGGCCCAGGAGCTTGGGGTGGAGCTGCGCCAATCCTACCGGCGGGTCGGCAGGTTCGCGCTGATCAAGCACCAGCGCTATGCCCATGCCAAGCAGTTCAAGCGCGCCAATCGTAACCTGAGAAAGCTCAAGACCTATCTCGGCCGCGTCATCCGCGACATTCGGCGCAAGACGACCGGCAACGAGGACTTAAGGGAAACATTCGTTCGGCCGCTGTACCTGGCCGAGCGCGTGCTGGCGCAGGATCGCCACCAGCGCGGCCGCAAGATTTACAGCCTACATGCACCCGAGGTGGAATGCATCGGCAAGGGAAAGGCACACAAGCCCTATGAGTTCGGTGTGAAGGTGAGCGTGGCGACACCCCTGCGGCACTCGCGTGGCGGCCAGTTCGTCGCCCATATCGCGGCGCTGCCCGGTAACCCATATGACGGCCACACGCTCGCCACCGTCATCCCCGCCATGCACGCAATCCTCGGCAACACGCTCGATCGCGTCATCGCCGATGCCGGATACCGCGGCCACAACGCGTCACCCGAATACCAGTTCAAAGTCTACACCGCCGGCCAGAAGCGCCGCATCACCCCGCAGATCAAACGTGACATGAGACGGCGCGCGGCCGTTGAGCCCGTCATCGGGCACCTCAAGGAGGATCACCGCATGGGCCGCAATTATCTCGCCCATTCTAGCGGTGATGCCATCAACACCGTGCTGGCCGCCGTCGGATACAACTTCCGCCTCCTGCTCAGGTGGCTGAGGCTTTTGCTGTTCCGAATTTTACTTAGCTACTTTGCGTTTGACCAATGACGGGGACGGCGCTTCACATTCTGTTCAGTTCATCTGGCAGGCGGCTTACGTGACACGCTGAGCGAGTGAGGCCGGCCGAAATGATCAAGTCATCTCCTTTATGGACCGCCTTAGCTTTGCTCCGATCAACCCGCCTGATGGAGAGTTGCGTTGGTCCTGGGGGGAAGAGGAATTGGGCCACACGGGTTGGGAAGAGGTAGCCGACCAAACGAGCGAGTGCTGGAGCCAGGCGCATTCCCGCGCGATTGAAAGATTGCATGACTATCGCGGCGGTCCTCACGCGAATATGCCGGCTTCCTCGAATTGCTGTGGCGATTTGGTGACGAACCATTTGAGTTTGTCAATCTCACCGATGTCATGGATGGGGGGCGTGGCAAGGACGGAGAGCCGACGATACCCCCAGCTGGCCATCAGTCTAGCAACATTATTCCCGCATCAGATCATCGAAAGCAATTTGCCTGGACCCGCGAAAGAAAGGCCGCCCGTTTTGGGCAATCAATACAGCAACCTATGGCGGCGTCTTCGTGCTGAAAATGCGCCGTTTCGCATTCTCCGCGACGATGCGCTCGCATCCGCACCGATTTCATTCTTTGACCCCACTGTAATGTCTCACGTGATATCCGAGGCCGCGATGGTTATAGGCAATGTCCTTGTCGATATTTAGGACACCGCGCTCTATCAGACCGATGATGTTGGCTGCCCGTCTTCGCGCGCTCGCCATTGCTGGCCGCTTAGGATTGCGGGGTGATCTGCTTCACCTTCGCCATAGTCAAGTGCGGCTGCCGCGTGGTCTCGCTCAAGGCCAAAACTGAAGCCTTAATTCGCGGGTCGCTTTGCTTGCCGAAGCGGCGAGGGGTTGATACGTACTCCATGACTCGTCATGGCCGGCCCCAGCCATCCCTGTCCTTCAATAAAGTATCCAATGCCTTCCAAAACGCCCTTCTATATCACCACCGCGATCTCCTACCCAAACGGTCCGCCGCATATCGGCCACGCTTATGAGGCGATCGCCACCGACGCCATCGCGCGCTTCATGCGGCTCGACGGCTACGACGTCTATTTCCTCACCGGTACCGACGAGCACGGGATGAAAATCCAGCAGACCGGCGCCAAGGAAGGGCTGACACCGCACGAGCTGCTCGAGCGCAACGTGCCGCGCTTCCAGGCCATGGTCGATCGCATGGAATGCTCGAACGACGACTTCATCCGCACCACCGAGGAGCGCCACCACCGCTCGTCGGAGGAAATCTGGCGGCGCATGGAGAAGAACGGCGACATCTATCTCGACAAATACGCCGGCTGGTATTCGGTTCGCGACGAGGCCTATTACGCCGAGTCCGAGACGCATCTCAACGAGCAGAAGGTGCGCGTCGCGTCCAAGACCGGCACGCCGGTGGACTGGGTGGAGGAGGAGAGCTATTTCTTCCGCCTGTCGGCCTATCAGGACAAGCTCTTGAAACTTTTCGAGCGGCCGAATTACGTGCTGCCGAAGGAGCGGCTCAACGAAGTCGCCAGCTTCGTGCGCGGCGGGCTGCAGGACCTCTCGATCTCGCGTACTACGTTCGACTGGGGCATCCGCGTGCCCGGCAACGACAAGCACATCATGTATGTGTGGGTGGACGCGCTCACCAATTACATCACCGGTGTCGGCTTCCCCGACACGAACAACGAAAAATTCAAACGCTACTGGCCGGCCGCGCTGCACGTGATCGGCAAGGACATCGTGCGCTTCCACGCGGTCTATTGGCCGGCCTTCCTGATGTCGGCCGGCATCGAGGTGCCGCAGCGCATCTTCTCGCATGGCTTCCTGTTCAACCGCGGGGAGAAGATGTCGAAGTCGGTCGGCAATGTGATCGACCCGTTCGCGCTCGCCGACGCGTATGGCGTCGATCCGCTGCGCTATTTCTTTTTGCGCGAGGTGCCGTTCGGTCAGGACGGCAATTACAGCCACGAGGCGATCGTCAACCGCATCAATGCCGACCTCGCAAACGACTTAGGCAATCTGGCGCAGCGCTCGCTGTCGATGGTAGGCAAGGCTTTCGGCGGTGTGCTGCCAGAGCCGGGAAACTTCACCGCCGAGGACAAAAGCATCCTGGCATCTGCTGACGCCATGATCGGCATCGCGCGCGAGCACATGAAGACGCAGCAGTTGCACCAGGTGCTCAACGCGGTGTGGGCCGTGGTGGCGGACGCCAACCGCTACATCGCGTCCGAGGCGCCCTGGGCTAAGGCCAAGACCGATCCGAAACGGCAGGGGACTATTCTGTACGTGACGGCCGAAGTTCTGCGCAGAGTAGCAATCTGCTCCCAGCCATTCATGCCGAGTTCTGCGAACATCCTGCTCAATTTGCTGAGCATCTCTGCAGCGCAACGCGACTTTTCGCAGCTTGCCAGGACGGTTCGTATCGCCGCCGGCGTCAAGCTCCCGCCGCCCACACCAGTATTTCCGCGCTATGTCGAGCCGGAAGCAAAGGCTTGAAAATGTTGGTGGATAGCCACTGCCACCTGGATTTTCCGGATTTTGCCAGCGAGCTCGACATTGTTGTGGCGCGGGCGCGCGTCGCCGACATTGGGCGCATGGTCACCATCTGCACGCGCGTGCGTAAATTCGCGCAAGTGCTTGCTGTCGCTGAAAAAGTTCCAGAGATTTTTTGCTCCGTCGGCACCCATCCGCACAACGCGCACGAGGAATTGGACATCGATTCGAAGGCGCTGATTGCGTTGACGAAAAATCCCAAGGTGGTGGCGATTGGCGAGGCCGGGCTCGACTATCACTACGACAACAGCCCGCGCGACGCGCAAGCCGCGAGCCTGCGCCAGCACATTGCGGCGGCTCGCGAAACCGGGCTGCCGCTGGTCATCCATTCGCGCGACTGCGATGCTGACATGGCGCGGATTCTGGAAGACGAAAGCGGGAAGAGCGCCTTCCCGGCCGTGCTGCATTGCTTCACCGGCGGCCGCGATTTGGCGTTCAAAGCCATAGAGTTGGGCCACTATGTTTCGTTCACTGGCATTCTTACGTTCAAGAATTCCGCCACCTTGCGCGAGATTGCCGCCGCGCTTCCGAGTGATCGTATTTTGGTCGAGACCGATGCGCCTTATCTAGCGCCGCTGCCGTATCGGGGCAAACGCAACGAGCCGGCCTATGTGACGGAAACGGCTAAAGTTTTAGCGGATACGCGCGGCGTGACAGCAGAGGAAATCGCGCGGCAGACCACGGAGAATTTCTTTCGGCTATTCAGCAAAGTCCCGCGCACATTGGCGCATGCCGCATGAACCTGCGCTTCACTATCCTCGGTTGCGGCTCTTCTATGGGCGTCCCGCGCGTCGCGCTCGGCTGGGGCTCGTGCGATCCGAACAATCCGAAAAACCGCAGGCGCCGCTGCGCCTTATTGGTGGAACGAGTTGGCGCAGGGGGCCGCACGCGCGTTCTGGTCGACTGCACGCCGGATCTTCGCGAGCAATTGCTTGGTGCCGAAGTCGACTGGCTGGACGGCGTGCTGATCACGCATGAGCATGCCGACCATACCCACGGCATCGACGATTTGCGCCCGCTCTTCGTCCACAAGCGCCGCCGCGTGGAGGTCTATCTGGATGAAGCAACCTCGCGCGCCATGCACGCCCGCTTCGGCTATTGCTTCATGACGCCGCCAGGCAGCGAATATCCGCCGATTGCGACCGAGCACCGGCTGGTGCCCGGGCACGCGGTCACAGTCGACGGGCAGGGCGGCCCGATCGAGGCGCTGCCGGTGTCCCAAGAGCACGGCGATATCCCGTCCCTCGGGTTTCG
Source organism: uncultured Alphaproteobacteria bacterium (assembly GCA_963709855.1). Taxonomy (GTDB): domain Bacteria; phylum Pseudomonadota; class Alphaproteobacteria; order Rhizobiales; family Xanthobacteraceae; genus Pseudolabrys. The sequence goes on from CAVPXX010000027.1 coordinate 326,185, forward strand.
CTTTGGCAACGTGGCCTATTCCGCCGATATCAAGAGCCTGCCGGAAACTGGCCTAGCCGCCCTGGCCGGCCTCGATGTCTGGATCGTGGACGCCCTGCGCAAGGCGCCGCACCCCAGCCATTTCAATCTCGATGAGGCGTTGAATTGGATCGCGCGAGTGAAGCCCAAGCGGGCGATCCTGACAAATCTGCACAGCGACATGGATTACGCGACGCTGCGGGCCAGCCTGCCGCCGGGCGTGGAACCCGGCTACGACGGGATGACACTTGAGAATTAATCTGCCTTCTTCATCGCTACGCGAAACATCTTGAAATTACATCGAAATAATCCACAGCGCCGGCCGATCGACTTGATTGATCGTTTTTGTAAATAGACCAGTTTTTACAGTTGGATATCTAGTGTTCTTAAAGTAGCGGCTGTTATTTAGGCTATTTGAAATATTCCATAATATATCTTATGCGTATAAAATTGTAGACGCCCGATAAAAAACAAAATCGCAGCCGTCGCGGCTTGGGGTGGGCTTTGCTACGGTCGGCTTTTCCCGCCGCAGTGAGTCCACTTCCCGTGAAGCCTTCCCGCGATATTGCCCGCCTGATTGAAATCATGGCCGCCTTGCGCACGCCCAGTAGCGGCTGCCCCTGGGACTTAGAACAGACATTCCGGACCATCGCGCCCTATACGATTGAGGAAGCCTACGAGGTGGCCGACGCCATCGCGCGCGGCGACCTCGCCGACCTAAAGGACGAGCTTGGCGACCTTTTGCTCCAGGTTGCCTTCCACGCCCGCATGGCCGAGGAACAAGGCGCCTTCGATTTCGGCGACGTGGTCGAAACCGTCACCGCCAAGCTGGTCCGTCGCCATCCGCATGTCTTCGCCGATGCCGAGGGCCGCACCGCCAAGGCGGTCAAGGGCCTGTGGGAGCGTATCAAGGCCGAGGAAAAGGCGGAGCAGGGCGAGGCGGAGGCACGTGGAGCGCTCGCCGGGGTGCCAGTCTCCCTGCCCGCGTTAACCCGCGCCTTGAAGCTGCAGGACAGGGCCGGCCGGGTCGGCTTCGACTGGAATGACCCGCGCAGCGTCCTCGCCAAGATCCGCGAGGAAGCCGACGAAATCGAGGCCGAGCTTGATCGCCCGGCCAAGGCCGAAGCGGCCGCCGAGGTGGGCGATCTTTTGTTCGCAGTCGTCAACCTTGCCCGCCACCTCGGCGCCGATCCGGAAGATGTTCTGCGGCAGACCAACCTCAAATTCGAGCGCCGTTTTGCGGCTATCGAACGCGCCCTGGCTGCGCGCGGAAAGACGCCAAAGGACACCAGCTTGGCCGAAATGGAGGCGCTCTGGGACGAGGCCAAAGCGGCGGAAAACTCATAGCGCTTCAGATCGGGAACTTTGCCCTCACCCGCGCGACTTTTTCGGCATCCGCCCGTATCGTCACCGCCAGCCGGCCGTCGTCTCGCATGCCTTTCGACAGCACCTCGGAATGGCGGTAGAGCCAGCTTAAGCCCGCGCCATCGGCCGGATCGATCGCCAGGTCGAGGGTCTGACGCTTTTCGTTAAGCCGCGTTTCGATCGCGGTAACCAGCTGTTTGATTCCTTCGCCGCTCAAGGCCGACGCTGGGATCGGTCGGCGCGCTACCGGCTGCCGTTCGGCCAGATTGAACAGCCGCGCGCGGGCTTCCGTATCGAGCCGATCGATCTTGTTCCAGACTTCGATCAGCCGAGGATCGGTCGCCGCAATGTCGAGCTCTCCAAGCACTTTTTCGACGTCGTGCGATTGGGCGGCGGAATCCTCGTGCGCCATGTCGCGCACGTGCAGGATGACGTCGGCCGCAATCACCTCCTCCAGTGTGGCGCGGAAAGCCGCAACCAGCATGGTCGGCAGATCAGAGATGAACCCGACGGTGTCGGACAGGATAACGCGGTTGCCGTGCGGCAGCGCGACCGCCCTCAACGTTGGATCAAGCGTGGCGAACAGCATGTCGGCCGACACCACGCTCGCCGCCGTCATGCGGTTGAACAGCGTCGACTTGCCGGCATTGGTGTAGCCAACCAGCGCCACGATCGGATAAGGCACGCGCTTGCGGCTGTCGCGATGCAGCTTGCGGGTGCGCTTGACCTTGTCGAGTTCGGCCTCGATGCGCTTGATGCGGTCTTCGATCACCCGCCGGTCGGCTTCGAGCTGCGTCTCGCCGGGACCGCCGAGAAAGCCGAAGCCGCCGCGTTGGCGCTCGAGATGAGTCCAGGAACGCACCAACCGGCTTTTTTGATAGTTGAGATGGGCGTGTTCGACTTGCAGTGCGCCTTCCCGCGTGCGCGCGCGCCGGCCGAAGATTTCCAGGATCAAGCCGGTGCGGTCGATGACCTTTGCGCCCCAGGCTTTTTCGAGATTGCGCTGCTGCACAGGTGAGACTGGGCAATCCATCACCACCACGGACGCCGAAAGACCTTTGACCAGTCCAGCGACCTCATCGATCTTGCCGGTGCCGATATAGGTCGCCGGCCGGACATGGTTGAGGGTGACGAGCCCCTCCTGCACCACGTTGAGATCTATGGCACGCGCGAGCCCGGAAGCCTCGGCCAGGCGCGCGTCGGGGCTGCGCGTCTCGGCAAACGAGCGGGCGGCGTCACCCCTGACCTCGCGTTTAAGCCATGGCTCGATGACGATGGCGCGGCCGGTCTCCGTACCCGACGCTATCGGGCTCAGGAGATCCGCGCGCTTGTCACGCTGGCGTTGTTCCAATCAGACCTTATCCCCGGCCGGCGGCTCTTCGCCGCCTTCGAACAGCTGAATGGGGTGACCGGGCATGATGGTCGAAATCGCGTGCTTGTAGACAAGTTGGGAATGTCCATCTCGCCGTAACAAAACGCAGAAATTATCGAACCAGGTCACCACGCCCTGCAATTTGACTCCGTTGACCAGGAAGATGGTCAGCGGAATCTTTGCTTTGCGGACGTGATTGAGAAAAGTGTCTTGCAGATTTTGCGCACGTTCGGCTGCCATGCCCGTGTCCCATTTTTTGCTCGCGTCTTATGCGCGAGACCCTCGTTGCCCAAGCTCTACGCACGGAGATATTGCCGCGCGCGCCGCATAGACCCACACAAGAGCGGTGCCAGGCTCAGGAGAGACTATTAGATGGCAGGCAGTCTCCGGGCGCAAGCACAACTTGGCGTCTGCCAGGCTCAGGGCTACCCCCTGCCCGCGATCAGGTCTTCCTGGCTCCGCCGCGCCAGGATCACGCCATTTCGGCGTGGCGGTGGTAGTCGCGCCGCAACGCCGCGGCGATCAGCCCGGGCGCTCCACTACCGACCGGACGGCCGTCGATGCTTACCACCGGCAGCACGATCTGGCTCGCCGAAGTGACGAACGCTTCGCGCGCCGCGTAGGCTTCCTCCACCGAAAATGCGCGTTCCTCGAACGCCAGCCCCTGCGCCTTGAGCACGTCGACCACGACCGAGCGCGTGATCCCCGCGAGGATGTCGCGGCCGAGCGGATGCGTGATGAGCTTGTCGTCACGACTGACGATCCAGGCATTCGACGAAGCGCCTTCGGTGACGCAGCCTCGGGCGTCGACCAGCCAGGCCTCGCGCGCGCCCTGGTCGCGCGCGGCCTGCTTGGCCAGCACATTCGGCAGCAACGCCACCGACTTGATGTCCACCCGCTGCCAACGGATATCGGGCATGGTGACCACGGCAATACCCTCGGCCGCCAATTGTTCGAGGCGCGCGGGGTCGTTGCTGCGCGCGGTCGCCACCACCGAAGCTTTGGTATCCGCCGGCGGAAACGCAAAATCCCGCCGCGCGACTCCGCGGGTGATCTGCAAGTAAACGATCCCATTGCGCACGCGGTTACGCCGCACGGTCTCCCGCAAGACGATCGCGAGCGCTGCCGGCGACATCGGGCGGGCAATATGCAGTTCATTCAGGGAGCGATCGAGGCGCGCCATATGGCGGCGCTCGTCGATTAGGCGCCCTCCCCGCACCTCACACACTTCGTAGACGCCATCGGCGAACTGATAGCCGCGGTCTTCGACCGAGACTTTTGCGTCAGCCCGCGGCAGGTAGCGGCCATTGACATAGGCAATGCGCGACATAAACGGGCTAACCGATCCCGAGTGCCTTGAGCTTGCGGTGCAGCGCCGAGCGCTCCATGCCGACGAACTCGGCGGTGCGCGAGATATTACCGCCGAAGCGGCTGATCTGCGCCACCAGATATTCGCGCTCAAACACTTCGCGCGCATCGCGCAGCGGCAGGCCCATCAAATGCTCGCCGCCGTTGCCGTTCGGCATGGTAGGCACCATCGAGCCGACGTCGGGCGGCAGCATGCTGGCGTCCAGCACGGTATTCGGGTCGCCGCCGGCCAGGATCATCAAGCGCTCGATATTATTACGAAGCTGACGGACATTGCCCGGCCAATTATGCGATTGCAGCACGGCCATGGCGTCTTCGCCGATGCGGCGTTTCGGCAGGCCGGTCGCTTGCGAAATCTGATCCATGAAATAGTCGACCAAATCAGGAATGTCCTCGCGCCGCTCGGCCAAGGGCGGCACCCGGATCGGCACCACCGACAGGCGATGGTAGAGATCCTCGCGGAATTTTCCGTCCGCGATCTCCGTCTCGAGGTTACGTGCGGTCGACGACATGATGCGCACGTCGACTGCAACCTTGCTGCTGCCGCCGACGCGCTGGAAGGTCTGGTCGACGAGCACGCGCAGGATCTTGTTCTGCGTCTCGCGCGGCAATTCGGCTACGTCATCGATGAACAGCGTACCGCCGTCTGCCTCTTCCAAGGCACCCGGCTTGCGGTCTTCTGAACCGTTCGAGCGGTCGACGCCGAACAATTCGACTTCCATGCGCTCGGGCGTGATCGCGGCGGCGTTGATTACGATGAAAGGACCAGTCGAGCGACCGGACGATTGGTGGATCGTGCGTGCGGCCAGTTCCTTGCCCGCGCCGGAGGGGCCAACGATAAGGATGCGGCTATTTGTCGGTGCCACCCTTTCGATGGTCTGGCGCAGTTGTGCAACCGCCGCGGAGCGGCCGATCAGCGTGGCCTGTTGGGGCGCCATCTGCTTGAGCTGCTTGACCTCGCGTTTAAGCCGCGAAGTTTCGAGTGCGCGCTCGGCCACCAGCACCAGGCGGTCGGCTTTGAACGGTTTCTCGATGAAATCGTAGGCGCCGTGTTTAATGGCAGCGACCGCGGTTTCGATGTTGCCATGACCGGAGATCATCACCACCGGCACCTCGGGATGTTCCTGCTTGATGGTATCGAGCAATTGTAGGCCGTCGAGCTTGCTGCCCTGCAACCAAATATCGAGGAAAACGAGGTTCGGTTTGCGCGTCACGACGGCGGCCAGCGCGTCGTCGCTATTGCGTGCGGTGCGCGCGTCGTAACCCTCGTCCTGCAGGATCCCGGCCACTAGATCGCGGATGTCGGCCTCGTCATCGACAATGAGAATATCTGCGGTCATGCCTACGACCCATTCACACTGTTCTGTTGTTCAAGCTCAAATGCTGGCGCATGGCCGGCAGCGGCGAACCGCACGCGCACCCAGGCGCCCCGATGACCGGGAATTTTGTCGGCGGCGTCGCGCAGCTCGATGCTGCCACCGTGATCCTCGATGATGCGGCCGACGATGGCGAGGCCGAGCCCGGTGCCCTTCTCGCGCGTCGTGACGTAAGGCTCGAGCAGCCGGTTGCGATTTTCCTTCGGCAAACCGACCCCATTATCGACGACATCGATGACAATGTCGCTGCCCTCGCGCGCGGCAAAGACCCGGATCGAGCCCTTGCCGAGTTCAGCCGGCGGCACCGCGGCAATCGCTTCGGTCGCATTCTTGATGAGATTGGTGAGCGCCTGTGACATTAGGCGTTTGTCGAATCGCGCTGGCATCGGATCCTCGGCGATGTCGACATCAATGTCGATTTCAGAATTGCCGACCCGCATCAAGAATACGGCCTGTCGCACGGTGTTGGCCACGTCTTCGGCGGCAATCACTGGCTTCGGCATGCGCGCGAACCGCGAGAACTCGTCGACCATCCGCCGGATGTCGTCGACCTGGCGCACGATGGTGTCAGTGCATTGATCGAACACCGACCGATCTTCGCCGATCATCTTTCCGTATTTGCGGCGAATGCGCTCAGCTGACAACTGGATGGGCGTGAGCGGGTTCTTTATCTCATGCGCAATGCGGCGCGCGACGTCCGCCCACGCGGAGGTGCGCTGAGCGGCGACCAATTCTGTGATATCGTCGAGCGTCACGACATAACCATGGGCGGCTTCGCCCGATTGCTCGCTGGTGATTTGCACCGACAGGTTTCGCTCGCGGCCACTGCGGATGATCGTCACCTGGTCCTGCGTGCGCGCGCCCGATCGGGCCGCCGCCATGAAATCCGCGAGCTCAGGAAATACCTCCGTCAGCGGCCGCCCGAGCGTCTCGGGCTCTGTGCGGCCGATCAGTTTTTCTGCCGAGCGGTTGAGGATGCTCACGCAGCCGTCGCCGTCCACGCCGATCACGCCGGCGCTGGCGCCGGCCAACACCGCTTCGGTGAAACGCCGCCGGCTGTCGATGAGGTCGCGCGCGCGCATGATATCGTCGCGCTGGCTGCGCAATTCTTGCGTCATGCGGTTGAAGGTTTCACCAAGCTGCGCCAGATCGCCTTCGGACTGGCGGATGGGCACACGCACATGCAGGTTGCCTGTGGACACGACATTGGCCGCGCCGATCAGCCGCCGGATCGGCGCCACCAGGCGGTTGGCAAAATCCAATCCGACCCAGACTGCGGATAACAGAACGGTAAGCGCGATGACGGTGTACATCAGTGCAAACGCGATCTGCACGCCAAGGCGGCGCGCCTCGATCGCGGCATATTCGCTCACGCTCTCCCGGGTGGCCTGCAATTGCGGGACGACATTAGGGTCGAGCAGCCGTGTCACATAAAGATAATCGTCATCGTAATTCTGCAATTTGATGACCGCCGCGACATAATTTGTGTCCGGGAGCAAAACCAATTGCGGATCGGTGGCGCCGATTTTCGGAAGCGCGTCGCGCGGGGGCATGGCGAACGTCTGGTTGATCTTGAGGTCGGCGCGCGCAATGACGTTGAGGTCCTTGTCGATAACGATCGCGGCCGCGAGGCCGCGCACCGAGGCTTGGAAGGTCAGGTATTGCTGCAGCTTCACATGGTCTTGCTCTATGAGAGGTTTGGAGCGCGCGATCTCAGTGGCCATCAGCATGATGTCGGATCGCACGATTTGCGCGTGATCACGCAGATAGGCTTCCGCCACAATCAGCGAATTCTCGATTGCGGCGCGCGTGCGGGTGGAGAATAGCCGGTCGAGGCCGCGGTCGAGCGTAACGCTCGCGACGATCGCCACCAGAATCGCGGGCGCCGCGGCGATGATGGAGAATAGTCCGACGATGCGTATATGCAGCCGGGCCGCCGCCCGCCCCGTGCGCCGGGCCTGCACCACCTGCCACACTTCTCGCACGATCACGCCGAGCAGCAGCAGGACCGTCGTAGCGTTCACCAGCAGCAGCGTGACGACCACGTTGTGGGTCGGGGAAATCGGCGTGAAGTCAGCGAGAACGACGAAGGTGATGAAAGCTGACAGCAGGGCGAGGCCGACCGCGATCGGTCCGAGCATCCATGCTTCCGCCCGCTTGGCAGGCGGAGCGACAAGCGCGGTCTCGGCGCTGGCAGCCTGTTCTACGCTCATTGACCCCTGGCAGCGGATGGTGCGAAGCTTGGCGGCTCCCTGCAGAAGGCGCGAGATACACGCCTTCCTTCCCGGCACTGATGCTTTTATACAACAATGTTGCCGAATTGCGACAAAACCGCGGCGCAATAACCACCCATGTCAATTACTGCGGAAAACTTGAATATCGAGATCGCGGATTTTCTTCCGCAAAGTATTGCGGTTGACCCCCAACAGGTCAGCGGCGCGGATCTGGTTGCCGCGGGTGGCGGCAAGGGCCGCTGTCAGCAAGGGATATTCGATCTCGCGCAAGACCCGGTGATAAAGGCCGGCAGGCGGTAGCCCATTGTTGAACCCGGCGAAATACGTGGTCAAATGCCGTTCCACCGCGGCGCTGAGACTTTCCTCCGGGCGCGGCTCGTCGCAACCGACCGCCAGCGCAGGCTGCGCCAATTCAGCCTCGATCACGGCCGCCGTGATGGTCTCCTGCGGATAAAGTGCCGCAAGCCGGCGTGCCAAATTCTCAAGTTCACGGACATTTCCCGGCCAGCGATGACGCTTCAAGCGCTCCAGGCCGGCCTGGTCAATCTGCTTGGGCGGTAGGCCCTCACGCTGGGCCTGGGCGAAGAAATGGCGGATTAGGTCGGGCACGTCCTCGATGCGCTCGCGCAAGGGCGGCAGCCGCAGCGGCACGACGTTGAGGCGGAAGAACAGATCTTCGCGGAACAGGCCCTGCTGGATCAAGAGCCGCAGCTCCTTGTTGGAGGCGGCGATGATGCGGACATCGCTTTTGATCGGCGTGCGCCCGCCAACCGTCGTGTATTCTCCCTGTTGCAGCACGCGCAACAGCCGGGTCTGCGCTTCCATCGGCATGTCGCCAATTTCGTCCAGAAAAAGCGTTCCGCCCTCGGCCTGCTCGAAGCGGCCGGCGCTGCGTGTATTGGCACCGGTGAAGGCACCTTTTTCGTGCCCGAATAATTCGGATTCGATCAAATCGCGCGGGATCGCCGCCATGTTGATCGCGACAAACGTTCCGGTGCGTCTCTTGCCGTAGTCGTGCAACGCGCGCGCAACGAGTTCCTTGCCGGTGCCGGATTCGCCAGTGATCATTACCGTAAGATCAGTTTGCATTAGCCGGGCGAGCACGCGATAGATTTCCTGCATCGCCGGCGAGCGGCCGACCAGAGGAATGCTGTCGAAGTCTTCGCTCTTGGCGTTTAGCGGCCGTTTGTCTTTCGGTTCCGACAGCGCGCGCCCGACGATGGCGATGAGCTCTTTCAGGTCGAATGGTTTCGGCAGATATTCGTAAGCACCGCGCTCGGACGCGCGAATCGCGGTCATGAACGTATTTTGCGCGCTCATTACGATGATCGGCAAATCCGGGCGCGCCTTGCGGATGCGCGGAATGAGATCGAAAGCGTTCTCATCCGGCATGACGACATCGGTAATGACCAGATCGCCGTCACCCTGGCTGATCCAGCGCCAGAGCGTCGCGGCATTGCCCGTGGAGCGCACCTCGTAGCCGGCGCGCGAAAGGGCCTGATTGAGGACGGTCCGGATCGCGGCATCGTCATCGGCAACCAATATGCTTCCCGTCGGCATCGTCCTACCTCACGGGCTCAGCACCGGCGGCGCATCATCGGCCACGGTGCCCTCGCCACTGTAAATCGGCATCAACACGCGAAAGATCGTCCGGCGTGGCTGCGATTCACATTCGATGATCCCGCCGTGGTCGCCCACGATCTTCGCGACTAAGGCTAGGCCAAGTCCGCTTCCGCTCTGCTTGGTGGTGACGAACGGATCGAACAAATGCGGCATGAGGTCTTCCGGCACACCCTGCCCGTTGTCCTTGACGCAAAACTCGAGCGGCAGCGATACGCGCGCCTTGCTGCCCGGCACTGACAGCCGCACGCCCGGGCGGAACGCGGTGGTCAGTTGTATTTCGCCGTCGATGGCCCCCTCGCCGATCGCCTCGGTGGCGTTCTTCACCAGATTGAGAAAAACCTGAACAAGCTGATCGCGATTGCCGAGTACCGGCGGCAGCGAGGGATCGTAGTCTTCGACGAATTTGATGTGACGGGCAAAACCGGTCTGCGCCAGCCGTTTTACGTGATCGAGCACCACATGAATATTGACCGGATCGCGTTCGACCGGCCGCTCGTCGGCGAATACCTCCATGCGATCGACCAGCTTCACGATGCGGTCGGTCTCGTCGCAAATCAGCTTGGTGAGCGAACGGTCGTCGTCGCCGACCGACTGCTCGAGCAGTTGCGCGGCCCCGCGAATGCCCGATAGTGGATTTTTGATCTCGTGTGCGAGCATGGTGGCGAGCGCGATCACGGAACGGGCGGCGCCGCGATGTGTGAGCTGGCGGTCCATTTTGTCGGCGATGGTGCGCTCCTGCAGCATGACGACGACGTGATCGGTATATTCCGGCAGCGGCGCCACGTGCAGGTCGACCAGGCGTTCGCCTGGATTGCGTGGGGTCGCTAGATCGACCTTGTATTCGTTCACCGCCGCGCCGCGGTGGCGCACCTGCTCGATCAATGTGAGCAAGGGTGAACCGAACGGCACCAGGTCGCGCAACATGTGCCGGCGCAGTACCGGGATCGACGCCTCGAAGAATTGCTCGGCGGCGACATTGGCGTCGGCGATTTTGCCGTCGGGCGATACCATAATGACCGGATGTGGCAGCGCGTGCAGCACCGCGTCGGCCGGCGAATGGACGGTAGCGGAGACAGCGTGCGCCCGGCTCATGCAGCGCCCCTCCATGCGAAGGCATCGTAGGCATCGGCGAGCAGCCTGCGCGCCTGCGCCGGCTCTTCGGCCATAAGCACGCGGCTGCGATGGCTCTTTAGAAGATCGATCGATACGCCGGCGCTGGCCGCCGCGGAATCGAGTGCCCAAGCCAGATGCTTGCGGGCGTGACGGCGGCCGATCGCCAGCCCATGATGAACGAGCATCTCGTCATAGAGCGTATCGATCAGCGTGAATTGCTCGGCGAGCGGCGGCGTACGCTCGCGCTGACCCGTCGCGAGATAGCGCGCCACCTGTCCGGGGAACCAGGGTCGCCCTTGCGCGGCGCGGCCGATCATCACCGCGTCGGCGCCCGAGGTGGCGAGTGCGCGTTCGGCGTCCTCGAAAGTACGGATATCGCCATTGACGGCGACCGGGATCGACACCGCCTGCTTTACCGCGCGCACCGCTGCCCAATCTGCGCTGCCGTCATAGAACTGGTAGCGGGTGCGGCCATGGACCGTAATCATGCGAACTCCGGCGCCCTCCGCGCGGCGCGCGAGCTCCGGCGCATTGATGCTGGCTTGATCCCAGCCGAGCCGCATCTTCAAGGTGACCGGCACGCGCACGGAGGCGACGGTTGCCTCGATCAAGGCCACGGCATGATCGAGATTGCGCATCAGTGCCGACCCGGCGGTGCCGTTGGTCACCTGCTTGGAGGGGCATCCCATGTTGATGTCGATGACATGCGCGCCCTGCGCCTCGGCAATGCGGGCGCCTTCCGCCATCCAATATGCTTCGCAGCCGGCGAGCTGCACGACGTGGATGGCGACACCCTGCCTCTCGCTGCGCACGCGTGCCTGGCGCTGGCCTTGCGCCAGTGCGGCGCACGCGGTCATCTCCGAAACCACCAGACCCGCGCCGTGCCGCTCCGCGAGCCGCCGGAAGGGGGCGTCGGTGATGCCGGACATGGGCGCTAAAATCACGCAGTTCGGCACTTTAACTGGGCCGATCTGCAGAAATTTCGTCGCAAAGTGGTTGATTTCACCCCGCACGGGATTAATTGCCTATCAATTAGGCGTCCTCTTTTGGTGCTAATAGTTTAGCCATTTTGATACGTGGCGCAAGTGCTGCAGTGCAAAAAGTTGTTCGTGGTTACACACCGTCGAGGCCGGCTAATCCATTCCCGCTGCAGCAGGAAAGCGCTAAAGAAACTGGGAACTTATGGAGCATCAATAGCATGGCGGGTGTCGCAGTCGTCATTGTCGCTGCCGGACGGGGATCGCGGGCGGGCGGCGATCTGCCCAAGCAATTTAGGCCGATCGGTGGCAAGCCGATGATCCGGCAGAGCCTTGTTATGCTCTTGGAACACCCAGAGGTCGATGTTGTACAGCCGGTCATCCATCCAGAAGACGTCGAGATGTTCCGTTCCTCGGCTGTTGCTCTTGAACTTCTTCCGCCGGTATTCGGCGGCGCCACGCGGCAGGCTTCGGTGCGCGCCGGGCTGGAAGCGCTCGCGTCCCGCAAACCCGATTTCGTCCTGATCCACGACGCGGCGCGGCCGTTCGCCAGCGCGACGCTGGTGTCGCGCGCGATTGCGGCGGCCCGGCGGAGCGGCGCGGCCATTCCGGCGCTGCCGATGACCGATACCGTCAAGACGGTCGATGCCGCCGGCTTGGTCAATCAGACGCTCGATCGCAACACCTTGCGACTGGTGCAGACGCCACAAAGCTTCGCCTTCTCCGCTTTACTCGACGCTCATCGCCGCGCGGCCGCCGCGGGACGCGAGGATTTCACCGATGATGCCGCGCTTGCCGAATGGGCCGGCCTGACGGTCAGCGTGTTTGCCGGCGAGCCTGGCAATATCAAGATCACCGAGCAAGGGGATTTCGCGCGCGCCGAAGCCGTGCAATTCGCTGCGCTCGGCGACGTGCGCACCGGCACCGGCGTCGACGTGCATGCCTTCGGGCCCGGCGATCATGTCACCCTGGGCGGCATCAAGATTCCGCACGCCCAGGCCCTCACCGGCCATTCCGACGCCGACGCGGTTCTGCACGCGCTGACCGACGCCATCCTCGGCGCGCTCGCCGACGGCGACATTGGCATGCATTTCCCGCCCACCGACCCGCAATGGCGCGGCGCCTCCTCCGATCGCTTCTTGGCCTTCGCGCTCGCGCGCCTCACCGCGCGCGGCGGCCGCATCGCCCATATCGACATCAACATCGTGTGCGAGGCCCCGCGCATCGGGCCGCATCGCGACGCCATGCGCGGGAACATTGCCCGGCTCGCCGGCACTGATGCTGGCCGTGTTGCCGTGAAGGCGACCACCAGCGAAAAGCTCGGCTTCACCGGCCGCGGCGAAGGCATCGTGGCCTACGCGACGGCGACGGTGCGGCTGCCGTGGGGTTCGCCATGAAGGGCACTAGATGAGCGAGGATCTGCGCGCCGCCGCCAAAGCCCTGCTCGACGCCTGCCGTTTGCGCGGCCTGAAAGTGGCGACCGCGGAATCCTGCACCGGCGGGCTGGTGGCGGGCGCGCTCACCGATATCGCCGGCTCGTCGGACGTCGTCGATCGCGGCTTCGTCACTTATTCGAACGAAGCCAAGCAGCAGATGCTCGGCGTGCCGGCCGACACGATCGAAAAGCATGGTGCCGTGAGCCGCGAAACCGCCGAAGCCATGGCGCGCGGTGCGCTCGGTAATGCGAACGCCGATCTTGCGGTCGCCATCACCGGCATCGCCGGGCCGGGCGGCGGCAGCCCAGACAAGCCGGTCGGCCTGGTGCATTTCGCCGCTGCCTCGCGGAACGGCAAGCTTACGCATAAGGAAATGCGCTACGGCGATCTCGGCCGCATCGGCGTGCGGCGCAAGTCGGTGTTGCAAGCGCTGTTGATGCTGAGGACGATGGCGGAAAAGCACGGGTAATTTGTTTCATAATCCTGCCGGCAACGCCGGCTAAAAAGCCAACGGTATGATTGTAATCTCCGCAGGCTATCCTCGCGCGGCAGCCAAGTTCCTGGTCGCGCTGGTCTGCGTATTGCTCGCCGTGGGTTCGGCGCGCGCGCAAGGCAAACTCAATTTGCATTACACGATCTCGATGACCGGCGTTATGTTCGGCGAGATCGTCTGGCTGGTCGACATCGGCGATACGCTCTACACCACGTCCGCAAGCGGCAAGGCCAGCGGAGTGCTCAGCGTGCTGGTGAACGGCGAAGGCTCGGTCGAGGCGCAAGGAAGTATCGCGGCTGATCGCCTCAATCCGTCCTCATACACGTCCACAATCACTGACGACGACGGCACCATCAAATTGCAGATGAAGTTCGCTGACGGTGTCGCAACCGAGCAGATCGCGCCGCAACCTCCGGTGCACGCCGATCGCGTGCCGGTCACCGACGCCGATCGGCGCGGTATCGCCGACCCGCTAAGCGCGGTGTTGATTTCCCACCAAGCTTGGCGGCGGCGCAATGGCGGCTTCGGATTGCAACCGCACGCTGAAGATTTTCGATGGACGGCGTCGTTATAACCTCGTGCTGTCCTTTGGCCGCATGGACAGAGTTGCAGTCGAGCGCGGCTATTCCGGCCCGATCCTGGTTTGCGGCGTCGTGCTGCAGCCGATCGCGGGCTATCGTGCCGACAGCATGATCGTCAAATACGTCGCCGGGCGGCGCAACATGGAACTCTGGTTCGCGCCGGTCGCCGGCACGTCGATCATCGCGCCCGTGCGCGTGCTGATGCCGACATTGATCGGGACACTGAAGATTCAAGCCGATCAATTCGAGGCGGCCGCATCGGCGCCCGCACCAAAGCCAGTCGAGACGTCGCCCTTGCCGCCGGCGCGCTAGCCCGTGCCGCGTCCGTATACTTGATCGGCCCGCCGCTCGAACGCGGCGGCAAATTTGCGGAACGCGGTGTCGAACATGGCGCCCATCAGCATGGCGAGCGTGCGGCTCCTGAATTCGTACTCGATGAAGAATTCCACTTCGCAGCTCCGCTCGCCAATGGCGCGGAAGCTCCAGCGGTTGTGCATGTGTCTGAACGGGCCATCGACGTATTCGACCAGGATTTTCAAATTCGGCCGGTCGAGCGTGACGCGGCTGGTGAATGTTTGGCGGATCACCTTGTAGGCGACCGTCATGTCGGCGACTAGCACGGTGATGCCGTTGTCCTTGTCAGTGCGGCTCTTGACTCTGAGCGCGCTGCACAGCGGCACGAATTCGGGATATTTCTCGCCGTCGGCGACGAGATCGAACATTTCGGCCGCGCTGTGGCGGACGCGGCGCTTGGTGGAGAATGATGGCATTCTTTGTTCGTTATCGGGCGCGCGCGGCCTTGAGGCGCGCGAAATCCTCGCCGGCGTGGTGCGAGGAGCGCGTTAGCGGCGAAGCTGCCACCATCAGGAAGCCCTTGGCATAGGCGATGGTCTTAAGTGCCTCGAATTCGTCAGGTGGCGCGAAACGCACGACCTCGTGATGCTTGCGGGTCGGCTGCAGATATTGCCCGATGGTGAGAAAATCGATATTGGCCGAGCGCAGGTCGTCCATTACCTGCAAGACTTCGTTCCTCTCCTCACCCAGGCCCAGCATGATCCCCGACTTAGTGAACATCGCGGGGTCGATCTCCTTCACCCGCTGCAACAGCCGCAGCGAATGGAAATAGCGCGCGCCCGGGCGAACGCTGAGATAAAGCGACGGCACGGTTTCGAGATTGTGATTGAACACGTCGGGCTTGGCGTCGACTACGATCTTGAGCGCGCCGTCCTTGCGCAGGAAATCGGGCGTCAGCACCTCGATGGTAGTTTGGGGGCAAGCGCTGCGAATGGCGCGGATAGTATCGGCGAAATGCTGGGCGCCGCCATCGGCGAGATCGTCGCGGTCGACTGATGTTACGACGATATGCGAGAGGCCGAGCTTGGCCGTGGCCACGCCCACGTGGGCCGGCTCGTTTGGGTCAAGCGCGGCGGGCAGGCCGGTCTTTACGTTGCAGAAGGCGCAGGCGCGCGTGCAGGTGTCGCCCATGATCATGAAGGTGGCGTGCTTTTTCTCCCAGCACTCGCCGATATTCGGGCAGCCGGCCTCCTCGCACACGGTGTGCAGGCCGTTGTCACGCATGATGCGATGGGTTTCGAAATAGCCGGACGACACCGGCGCCTTGACGCGGATCCAGTCGGGCTTTTTCGCAAGGCCTGAATCCGCCCGATGCGCCTTCTCCGGATGGCGCTGGCGCGGGGTATTGAGGTCGAGAACGACGGCCATGGGCGATACTTACGGCTGAGCGCCCTGCGCCGCAAGGCGGGCAGCCGCGGGCGCAAAGCGCGTCAGGCCCGCCTAATCGCCCGCCAGATCAGCAGAAAGATGACCGCGCCGATGGTGGCGGTGATCAGACTGCCCCAGAAATCCTGCGTGACGGCAATGTTGAGCTTGGAAAAGAGAAAACCGCCGACGATAGCGCCAACCAGGCCGACGGCGAGATTGTAGAAGATACCACCACGCCCGCCCAGAATGACATGGGCCAGCCAGCCGGCGATCAGGCCAATGAAGATCCAGGCAAGAATACCCATGACGCACTCCTCCTGGTCATGCCGCCTTTGGCTGCATGCGGTGGTTCGGCGTCGAATTGGAAATCTTCAATTCGTCCTCATTCATGTCAACGCCGATATCGCCGAACAGCGGGGTCGAGAGATAACGCTCGCCGGTGTCCGGCAACATGGCGAGCACCGTCGAGCCGGGCGCCGCGCTTTTGCATACTTCGAGCGCGCCGGCGAAGGTTCCGCCCGCGGTGATGCCGACGAAGATGCCTTCCTGCTGCGCCAGCGCTTTGCTCCATTTTATCGCGTCGGCGCCGGCGATGGTGATGACGCGGCTGATCACGCCCATGTCGACCGCGTCGCCGGTGATCTTCGGAATGAAGTCCGGGCTCCAGCCCTGCATCGGATGCGGCTTGAACGCCGGATTAGGCTTGGCCGGCGAGCCGTCGGGATTGCGCTCCTGCGGCATATGGCTTGTCAGCATCGGCGCGTCGGCCGGCTCGCACACTACGATCTTAGTGTCGGGCCGCTCCTTGGCGAGCACGCGCGCGACGCCCGTGAGCGTGCCGCCGGTGCCGAAGCCGGTGACCCAGTAGTCGAGCTTCTCACCCTCGAAGTCGTCGACGATCTCGCGCGCGGTGGTGCGCGAATGCATGTCGGGATTGGCCTCGTTCTCGAACTGGCGGGTCAAGAACCAGCCATGGGTCTTGGCGAGCTCGACCGCCTTGTTGACCATGCCCATACCGCGCTCGGCGGCAGGCGTCAGCACCACCTTGGCGCCGAGAAAGCGCATCAGCTTGCGCCGCTCGACCGAGAAGGTCTCCGCCATGGTGACCACCAGCGGATAGGCTTTCTGCGCGCAGACCATGGCTAGGCCGATTCCGGTATTGCCGGAGGTCGCTTCTATTACCGTCTGTCCCGGCTTGAGCTCACCGGACTTCTCTGCCGCCTCGATGACGCCGAGCGCCAGGCGGTCCTTGACCGAACCAAGCGGATTGAACGCCTCGATCTTGACGTAGAGGTTGATGCCTTTCGGCGCCAGCTTGTTGATCCTGACCACCGGCGTGTGGCCGACGGTTTCGAGAATATTAGCGAATTTGGCCATGACGGGTCCCTTACATATTCAACACACGCCCATAAGCATCAAGAACCGCTTCCTTCATCATCTCCGACAATGTCGGATGCGGGAAGATGGTGTGCATCAATTCTTCTTCGGTGGTCTCCAAATTCATAGCGACCACATAACCCTGGACCAGCTCGGTGACCTCGGCGCCGACCATGTGCGCGCCGAGCAGTTGCCCGGTCTTCTTGTCGAAGATCACCTTGACCAGGCCATCGTCCTCGCCCAGCGCAATCGCCTTGCCATTGCCTACGAACGGAAAGCGGCCGACGCGGACATCGAGTTTTTTCTCTTTTGCCGCCTGCTCCGTGAGACCGACCGAAGCGATCTGCGGCGTGCAATAGGTGCAGCCCGGGATCATCAACTTGTTCATGGGATGTGGATTGAGACCCTTGATCGCCTCGATGCAAACCACGCCCTCGTGCTCGGCCTTGTGCGCCAGCATCGGTGGGCCGGCGACGTCGCCGATAGCGTAGATGCCCCGCACATTGGTTTTATTGAACTGGTCCACGACGACGATGCCGCGTTCGGTCTTCACGCCGAGCTTTTCCAGCCCGAGATTTTCGATGTTGCCGGCGACGCCGACGGCGGAGATGATGCGCTCGGCGGTGACCGTTTGCGTCTTGCCGCCCTCCTCGATCGTCGCGGTGACGCTGTCGGCTTTCTTGTCGAACTTGGTCACTTTAGCATTGGTGTGAATCTTGATGCCCTGCTTCTCGAAGCTCTTGCGCGCGAAAGTTTGAATCTCGTGGTCCTCGACCGGCAGGATCTGCGGCAGCATCTCGACCACGGTCACGTCGGCGCCGAGCGTGCGGTAGAACGAGGCGAACTCGATGCCGATGGCACCGGAGCCGATCACCAGCAGCGACTTCGGAATGCGGTCGGGCGCCATGGCCTCGAAATAGGTCCAGACCAGTTTCTTGTCGGGCTCGAGGCCGGGTAGCACGCGTGGCCGCGCGCCGGTGGCGATGATGATGTGCTTAGCCTGATATGAGCCGGGCGGCAGCGCGCCCTTCGGCGCCTCGTTCTTGGAGGCCTTCACCGTTACCTTGCCGGGCACGTCGATGACGGCTTCGCCCCAGATGATCGAGACTTTGTTCTTCTTCATTAAGAAGCCGACGCCGTCATTGAGCCGCTTCGATACGGCGCGCGAGCGCGCGACCACGGCCTTCGGGTCGTAGCCGATATTGTCGGCTTTGAGCCCATAGTCTTTGGCGTGTTGCATGTAATGAAATATTTCGGCCGAGCGCAGCAGCGCCTTGGTGGGAATGCAGCCCCAGTTGAGACAAATGCCGCCGAGATAGTCGCGCTCGACGATGGCGGTCTTAAAGCCAAGTTGCGCCGCGCGGATGGCGGTCACGTAGCCGCCGGGGCCAGAGCCGATGATCAGAACGTCGAAATTCGTGTCAGCCATGCCGTCCTTCACCTCCGCACGGACCCCGATTGAATGTAGCCCAATTTAGGCATGTAATGACCGCAATAACACCGGGGAGAAGCGTCATGGGCAGGACCTTCGGCCGCCTTGCGGCTATCGCAGTATTTGCATTCGTGCAAGCCAGCTTGGCATCAGCCGCCGAGATCAAGGTCCTCGCCACCGTCGGCGTCAAGAGCGTGCTGGAGGAACTGGTTCCGAAATTCGAGAAGGCAACTGCCAACAAGCTCAACATCACCTGGAGCACTGCCGCCCTGCTCGCCAAACGCGTGCAGGCCGGCGAACAGGCGGACGCGCTGATCCTGATCAAGGGCGATGTCGAAACCTTGCAGAAGCAAGGCAAGATCATGCCCGGCACCGACGTCATATTTTCGAAGTCGATTTTCGCGGTCGCCGTGAAGGCTGGTGCACCGAAGCCGGACATCTCCACGCCCGACGCGCTCAAGAAAGCGCTGCTTGCGTCAAAGGCCGTAAGCTACACCGATCCGGCCGCAGGCGGTGCCAGCGGCGTTTATACCGCCAAGCAGATCGAGAAGATGGGCATTGCCGAACAGATGGAAGGCAAGACCAAGCATCCGCCGGCCGGCGGGTTCTCGGGAAGTCTTTTGGTCGATGGCCAAGCCGACATCGCGATCAATTCGAAACCGGAACTGCTGTCCGTCCCCGGGGTCGAGGTGATCGGGCCACTTCCGGGCGACATGGCCTTCACCGTGATCTACGACGCCGCAGTCCAGTCCGGCGCGGTGCAGGCGGATGCGGCGAAGGCGCTGGTGAAATATTTGATGTCGCCGGAGGCGCAAGCGGTGTTCAAGGCGAAGGGCTTCGATCCCGCGTGAGTATCACACCACCATCATCACCGGATTTTCGATCAGCGTCTTGAATGCTTTCATCATCTCGGCGCCGAGCGCGCCGTCCACCGCGCGGTGATCGGTGGAAAGCGTCACCGTCATGATATTGGCGATGGCGAGCCCGCCGTTGCGCACCACCGCGCGCTCCTCACCAGCGCCGACCGCGAGGATGGTCGCGTGCGGCGGATTGATCACGGCGGCGAAATCCTTGATGCCATACATGCCGAGGTTGGAGATCGCGGTCGACCCGCCCTGGTATTCATGCGGCTTCAGGTGGCGCGTGCGGGCGCGTGCGGCGTAGTCCTTCATCTCGTTGGAAATCGCGGAGAGCGATTTTGCCTCGGCATTGCGCACCACCGGTGTGATCAGCCCGCCCGCGATCGCCACTGCCACGCCGACGTCGGAATGCTTGTGGTGCAGCATGCCGCCCTCGGTCCATGTCACGTTGGCGTCAGGCACGCGTTGCAGCGCCAGCGCCAGCGCCTTGATGACGAAGTCGTTGACTGAGATCTTGTAGGCGGGCTTGCTGTCCTTGACCGGCGCAGAGGCGTTGATCTCCTCACGCGCGGCCAAGAGCTTGCCGATATCGCAATCGAGCGTGAGATAGAAATGCGGAATGGTCTGTTTCGACAGCGTGAGCCGCTGCGCGATGATCTTGCGCATAGAGTCATGCGGGACAAAGTCAAAAGAGCCGTCTTCATACAACGCGCGGATTTGCGCATCGGAGGGTGACGCCGCCATCGACATGGGCGCGGCGTCGGGCGCGCGCAGACCTTTGCCGGATTTCGCTGCGTCGATATCGCGCGCGATCACCCGGCCATGCGGGCCAGAACCTTGCACGCGGTTAAGATCGATACCGGCTTCCTTCGCCAACCGTCGTGCGAGGGGGGAGGAAAAAGTGCGGGTAGAGGCCCTTGCTCCCTCACCCGCCACGCTGCGCGCGGTAGACGGAGTTTGCGGCGCGGTCGGCGTGCTCGGACGAACTCCCTCTCCCCTTGGGGGAGAGGGTTGGGGTGAGGGGGTAACGGCGCTGGTTGTTTTCTCCGGCGCTTTCGGTGCGGGTGCGCTCTTGACCGCCCCGGCCGCGGCCTTCACGTCTTCGCCCTCGCCGGCCAGCACCGCAATCACCGAATTCACCGCTACGTCTTGGGTGCCTTCCGGCACCACGATTTTGGCGAGCGTGCCTTCGTCGACCGCCTCGTATTCCATCGTCGCCTTGTCGGTCTCGATTTCCGCAATAACGTCGCCCGACTTGATCTTGTCGCCCTCCTTCTTGAGCCAACGCGCAAGATTGCCCTTCTCCATGGTGGGCGACAGCGCCGGCATGAGGATGTTGGTGGGCATCGCGTTACCGGTAGCAGACGGCCTTGGCCGCCTCGACCACTTCGGCGACCGAGGGTAGCGCAAGCTTCTCGAGATTGGCGGCATACGGCATAGGGACTTCTTTGCCCGACACACGCGCGACCGGCGCGTCGACATAATCGAAGGCGTGCTCCATGATGCGCGCGGCGATCTCGGCGCCGACGCCGGACTGCTGCCAGCCTTCCTCGACCGTAACCGCGCGGCCGGTCTTATGCAGCGACGCAACGATGGTCTCAGTGTCCATCGGCTTGAGCGTGCGCAAGTCGATGACTTCCGCCTCGATTCCCTGGCCGGCCAGTTCCTCGGCGGCTTTGAGCGCATAGCTCATGCCCATCGACCAGGCCACGATGGTCACGTCGGATCCTGGCCGCGCGATCTTCGCCTTACCGATCGGCAATACAAAATCATCGAGCTTGGGCACCGGCGAGGAATGGCCGTAGAGAATTTCGTTCTCCAAGAACACGACCGGATTGGGATCGCGGATCGCCGCCTTCAGCAATCCCTTCGCGTCGGCGGCATTCGACGGTGCGATCACCTTCAGGCCGGGAATGTGCGAATACCAAGCCGAATAGTCCTGGCTGTGCTGGGCGGCGACGCGCGCGGCGGCGCCGTTCGGGCCGCGGAACACGATTGAGCAGCCCATTTGGCCGCCCGACATATAGAGAGTCTTGGCCGCCGAATTGATCAGCTGGTCCATCGCCTGCATGGCGAAGTTGAAGGTCATGAACTCGACGATCGGCTTGAGGCCGGCGAGCGCCGCGCCGATGCCGAAACCGGCAAAGCCGTGCTCGGTGATCGGTGTGTCGATCACGCGCTTGTCGCCGAATTCCTGCAACAATCCTTGCGTGACCTTGTAGGCGCCCTGATATTCGGCTACCTCCTCGCCCATCACGAAGACGTCCTTGTCGCGCCGCATCTCCTCAGCCATGGCGTCGCGCAGCGCTTCGCGCATGGTCATGATGACCATTTCGGTGCCTTCGGGAATTGCGGGATCGGCGGCGGCGTGCGTGACGGGCGCTTCAGGTGCCGGCGCGGGTCTTGGCGCGGGCCTGGCTTCGGATTTTTCCGCTTTCGCGGCAGCGACAGGCTTCGCTTGCGGCGCCGCTTTGCTGTCCTTGATCGCCGATTTGTCTTCGCCCTCGCCAAGGATCACCGCGATCGGCGTATTCACCGCCACATCCAGGCTGCCTTCGGGAACCAGAATTTTTCCGAGCGTGCCCTCGTCCGCGGCCTCCACTTCCATGGTGGCCTTGTCGGTTTCGATTTCCGCAATGATGTCGCCCGACTTAACGCGGTCGCCCTCTTTCTTGAGCCACTTGGCGAGGTTGCCCTTTTCCATCGTGGGCGACAGCGCGGGCATAAGCACTTCGATCGGCATGGGCGCTACTGTTTTCCGAACAACTAAGACTAGCGGTAAATGTCGGTATAAAGCTCGGCCACGTCCGGCTCGGGATCGTGGGTGGCGAATTCCGCCGCCTGATTGATCAGGTCGCGCACCTCGCCGTCGATTTTTTTCAACTCGTCTTCCTTGGCAAATTTCTTTTCCAGGATGCGCTGGCGCGCCATGTCGATCGGATCGTGGTGCGAGCGCACTTCTTCGACTTCCTCACGCGTGCGGTATTTCGCCGGGTCCGACATCGAGTGGCCGCGGTAGCGGTAGGTCAGCATTTCCAGGATGTATGGCCCCTCGCCCTTGCGGCACCAGGCGACCGCCTTCTCTCCGGCCGCCTTGACCGCGCGCACGTCCATGCCGTCCACCTGCTCGCCGGGAATATTGAACGACAGGCCCCGCCGCGACAAATTAGTTTCGGCCGATGAGCGCGTGATCGCGGTGCCCATGGCGTAGCGGTTATTCTCGATCACATAGACGACTGGCAGCTTCCACAGCGCGGCCATGTTGAAGCTCTCGTAGACCTGGCCCTGATTGGCGGCGCCGTCGCCGAAATAGGTGAGGGAAATATTGTCGTTGCCGCGGTAACGGTTGGCGAAGGCGAGGCCTGTTCCGATCGGCACCTGCGCGCCGACGATGCCGTGGCCGCCGAAGAAGCCGCGCTCAACGCTGAACATGTGCATCGAGCCGCCCTTGCCTTTGGAATAGCCGTGGGCGCGGCCGGTGAGCTCCGCCATCACGCCCTTTGGGTCCATGCCGCAGGCGAGCATGTGGCCGTGGTCGCGGTAGCCAGTGATCACTTCGTCGCCGGCTTTCAGTGTCATCTGCATGCCGACCACCACGGCTTCCTGGCCGATATAGAGGTGGCAGAAGCCCCCGATCAGCCCCATGCCGTACATCTGTCCCGCCTTCTCCTCGAAGCGGCGGATTGTCAGCATGGTCCGGTAGGCGGAACGCTCCTCGTCCTTACTGAAATTGGCGACCGGCGCGGCCGGGAACTTGGCATCGGCGCTCCGGTTTATCTTGGCGATCGCCATTGGCACTCCAAGTCTATCGGGACGGGGCATCGGTGGGCTTCGTTCTGATAGCTTAAATCGCTTAGGGGCGAAAGCGCGAGGCCGCCGCCAGCATTGCGGAAAACACCCAGAATTTGGCTGAAAATTACACGCCGAGCGGTGGATAAAGGCGGCCGGCTAGCGCGGATGGATGAGCAGGGTCAGGTCGCGCGGGTCGGCAAACCCGAGCAGCGCGCGGGCACGCTCGTCCAGCATGTCGGGGTCGATGCGGTCAGAGCGCAGCAGCGCCACCCGCCGCTCCCACAGCGCGCGCTCGGCTTTCAGATGCCTGAGTTCGTCCTGCATGGACGCCATCTGCTGGTCGAGGTCGGCTTGCGCCCGCAGACCGTGATTGCCGGTGAAGGCATTGACGGCAAAATAACCGATGAATAGCGCGGCGAAGCTGTAAAGGCCGAGCACGGTCAGGATGGTGCGGCGACGCCGGTGGGAGACCATGGCCGGGCAAGATGCGGCAATCGCGTTAAGGCGACTTTAATGCTGTGCGGGCCTCAGACCGGCACGTATTGGCGGATCTCGTTGAGCACGAAATTGCCGAGTCGCTTGCCGCGGTTGCGGAAGGTCCGCAACATGCCCTGGTCGACGAAATAAGTGAGCAGGATCGAATCGCGGGACTTTACGCGGTTATGCACCGGGTCGGCCGAGTGCCAGGTGTCGGTACCGACCACGAAGGCATAGCCGGTATTGGGCGCAAAGCGCATCTGGGCCTTCTTCGGCATCGAGCCGTCGGGCAGCCTCTCGTGGAAGATGGTGCCGATGTCGGTATTGGCGTCGTCCTTCGGCAGATAAAGCTGCACGGTAATCCCCTTCCAGCGCGTGTCGGTGTGCGGCGTGATCAGATAGCCGGGGATATCGCGGGTGAGAATCGGGATCGGATACATGCCGACCTGGGCGAAGTCGGTGCCGAACCGCTTCGACAGCCCGGGCGCGAGGCGGCGGATGAAGGCCTGCTTGACCGGCTCCGAGCACAGCGCGCGGCCGACCACGTCCCACAGCGCGCGTTTCTCCGGCGGCAGATTGCGGATGTATTCCGGGAACAGGTCGATCTTCACGCGGGTATGGGTGCCGTCGGTGAGATCGTGGCCTTTGCTGCGGCCGTGCATCGGGCGGTAGTCGGTCGCTTCCGGCATCAGCGCGAGGATTTGCGCGTAGACGTCGTCCGGGAACACGCGGTCGAATTCAAGATGGAAGAACGGCTTCTCCACAGCGCGCGCGACGTCGACCGATTTCGCCACAAATGCGGACAGGTGCTCGACCGCCTGGCGGCGGTCGTTGCGCGCTAGATTTGTCGTCTGATCCATGGCGGCAGCTTGGCTTTCGGGATCGGCATTTAGTGGCAATTCTAGACGCAAATACAAGCCGCCGCAAAAACCGCTAGCGGCGCGCCTTCAAGGCCTCGCGCCCGGCATATTTCGCCTGCGCGCCGAGCTCCTCCTCGATGCGCAACAGTTGATTGTATTTCGCGGTGCGGTCGGCGCGCGCCAGCGAGCCGGTCTTGATCTGCCCGCAATTAGTGGCGACGGCGAGATCAGCGATGGTGGAATCTTCCGTTTCGCCCGAGCGGTGCGAAATCACCACGGTGTAGCCGGCCTTGTGCGCCATCTCGACGGTGGCGAGCGTCTCGGTGAGCGTGCCGATCTGGTTGACTTTGACCAGGATCGAATTGGCGATGCCGTCCTTGATACCCTTGGCCAGCCGCATCACGTTGGTCACGAAAATATCGTCGCCGACCAGTTGGCACTTGCCGCCGATAAGATCAGTAACGATTTTCCAGCCTTCCCAATCGTCCTCCGCCATGCCGTCTTCGATCGAGACGATCGGATAGCGCGCGGTGAGATCGGCGAGATATTTCGCCTGCTCTTGTTTCGAGCGGGTCTTGCCTTCGCCTTCGTAAACGTAAGCGCCGTTCTTGTAGAATTCGCTTGCCGCGGGATCGAGCGCGATCATGACGTCGCCGTCCGGCTTGTAGCCAGCCTCCGCAATGGCCTTGACCACGAAATCGAGTGCCGCTTCGGCGGACGGCAGGTTGGGCGCAAAGCCGCCCTCGTCGCCGACATTGGTGTTGTGGCCGGCCGCTTTGAGCGTCGCACGCAGCGTGTGGAAAATTTCCGATCCGGCGCGCAACGCCTCTGCGAAAGTCGGCGCGCCCACCGGCATGATCATGAATTCCTGGAAATCGATCGGATTGTCGGCATGCACGCCGCCATTGATGATGTTCATCATCGGTACCGGCAGCGTGCGGGCAGCGGTGCCGCCGACATAACGGTAGAGCGGCGCGTGTTTGGCGGCTGCCGCGGCTTTGGCCACGGCGAGCGACACGCCGAGGATGGCGTTGGCGCCGAGCCGGCCCTTGTTGGGCGTGCCGTCGAGCGCGATCAGGGTTTCATCGATCTTGGCCTGCGCCTCGGCGTCCATGCCGCCGAGCGCGTCGTAGATCTCGCCGTTGACCGCATCGACCGCCTTGCGCACGCCTTTGCCGCCATAGCGCGCCTTGTCGCCATCGCGCAGCTCGACCGCCTCGTGCGCCCCGGTCGAGGCACCGGACGGCACCGCGGCGCGGCCCTTCGAGCCGTCCTCGAGCAGGACGTCGACTTCGACTGTCGGGTTGCCGCGGCTGTCGAGGATTTCGCGGCCGATAATGTCGGTAATGGCGGTCATGGTGTATCCCGGTTTTCGGGGGCGTTTCTACAGGCCGCGATGGGTCTTGTCATGTCCCGCGAAAGCGGGCCAATAGTCTGCCTATGGCAAAGAAACCGCTTCAACTCGGTCGGCCCGTGCGCATCCCGGCGTCCCCCAAGGATGCCGTGCTCGACCGCGTGCCCAATCCGCACGCCGACACCGACTATCTCGCCCGCTTCACCACACTGGAATTCACAACGCTCTGCCCGATCACCGGCCAGCCCGACTTCGCCCATCTGGTGATCGACTACGTGCCGCGGCCGGTTCCTAGTCGAGTCGAAGTCGCTCAAGCTCTATCTCAACAGTTTCCGCAATCACGGCGCCTTCCACGAGGACTGCACCGTGGCCATCGGCAAAAAGCTGGTCGCGCGGCTCAAGCCGAAATGGCTGCGCATTGGCGGCTACTGGTATCCGCGCGGCGGCATGCCAATCGACGTGTTCTGGCAGGCGGGCCGATTGCCGAAAAGTATCTGGGTGCCCGACCAGGGCGTCGCGCCCTATCGCGGGCGCGGCTGATCGGGATGCCGAAGGCGTAGCGCGCAGGTCCAGCCGGTCAGCGTCAAAACGACCGTGCCCGTCAGCAGCACCGGAATGATGCCGACGCTGTTGAGGCCCAAGCCATAGACCACCGGCCCAATCGCCTGGCCGAGAAAGAAAAATGCCGAATGCCCGGCGGTCGCCGAGGCGCGCGCCCCCGGCGCGAGTTCGGTGACAAAGACCTGGATGCAACCGTGCAGCAGGTAGAAGCCGAAACCGACAAAAACGAAATTGACGAATTCGACCGGCCAAGGCGCGCGCAGCGCGATCACGGCCAGGCAGATTGCCATCACCATGCCGCCACTCGCCATCAGGCGGCGCTCGCCGATATGCGTCACCAGCCACGACACCGTAAGGGTGTAGATGATGCCGCCGATGGCGAAGCCGCCGATCACCACGCCGGCGATGGAGGCGCGCGTGACGCCTTCGCTGCGCAGCAGCACGGCCATGTAGGGAAACACGCCGAACAGGAATATCGCTTCCAGGAAAACGGCGCCGAAGCAATATTTCGCCAATGGATTGCCGAACACCGCGCGATAGTTTGGAATGAAATTCGATAGATCGAAGCGTCCGGGCGTGTCGTTCATGCCGCGAAAGCCCGGGATCGCGAATGCGAGCGCGATCAGATCAATAGCGCCGGTGGCGAAGAACACGCCGCGCCAGCCGATCAGATCGCCGATCACGCCGGCGCCCGACGCGCCCAGCAGATTGCCGCTCATGGCCGCGAACAACAGTCGGCCGATGGCAACCTGGCGCTGCGCCACCGGCACGCGGTCGCCAGCCACCGCCAGCGCAATCGGGAACACGCCGCCGGCGGTGATCCCGGCCAGCACGCGCAGTGTCATCAATGTATCGAAATTCGTCGCTAACCCACAGGCAATCGTGGTGAGACCAAGAATGAGCATGCAGATCGAGATCAGCCGCGTCTTGCTGAACATGTCAGCGAGCGCGCCGAGCACCGGTTGCACCAGTGCATAGGGCAAGGTGAAGCCGGTCGACAGCAACGCCGCGGTCGTCGGCGCGACGTTCAACCCGGCGGCGATTTGCGGGATGACCGGATCGACCGAGCGCATGAACAGCGACGTCGCGAAAACGACGAACGCCATGAGATTGAGGACGCGTCCCATGCGGGTCGAGGGCCTTAAGCGGATCAGCGCTTCGCCAGCCGGTCGAACTCGACCAGCGTGCGCAACAGCGGCTCCATCTCCTTCAGCGGCATCATGTTGGGGCCGTCGGAAGGCGCGCTATCGGGATCCTGATGAGTTTCGATGAACACGCCGGCGACGCCGACCGCGACCGCCGCGCGCGCCAGCACCGGCACGAATTCGCGCTCGCCGCCCGAGGATGTGCCCTGCGCGCCCGGCTGCTGCACCGAATGAGTGGCGTCGAAGATCACCGGCGCGTGGGTGGTGCGCTTGAGGATCGGCAGCGCGCGCAGGTCGGAGACCAGCGTGTTGTAGCCGAACGACACGCCGCGCTCGGTCACCAGCACGTTTTTGTTTCCGGTTTCGGTGATTTTCTCGACCACGTTCTGCATGTCCCAGGGCGCCAGAAACTGGCCTTTCTTCACGTTAACGGGTTTGCCGGTTTTGGCGGCGGCGATCAGCAGATCGGTTTGCCGGCACAAGAAGGCGGGGATTTGCAGCACGTCCACCGCGGACGCCACGCGCGCACATTGGCTCGCGTCGTGCACGTCGGTGAGCACCGGAATTTTCAGCGTGTCGCGGATTTCCGCGAAAATCGGCATCGCCGCGTCGAGCCCGAGGCCGCGTGCACTCTTGGACGAGGTGCGGTTGGCCTTGTCGAAGGAGGTCTTGTAGACGAGGCCGATGCCGACGCGCGCCGCGATCTCCTTGAGTGCGACCGCCATTTCCAGCGCATGCGCGCGGCTTTCCAGCGCACAAGGACCGGCAATCAGCGCCAGCGGCAATTCGTTGCCGAAGCGCACGGCGCTGATCGTCACGATCGTGTTGGGCGCAAGCTTCTGGTCCACGGATTCTCCCTCGCGGTCCGCGACCATGAAGCCGCCAAGCCGCCCGGTCAACGGGCGGGTTCGAATACCAGCACAGCGCCCATGGCGTCCTCCGGGCCGATCACCGCGGCATTGCCGGCGTAAAGGCCAGCCATCCCGGCGAGCCCCGGTGCGCCCTGTAGAAGGCTCGCATCGGCGGCGGCCAAGCGCAGCGCCGCCAGCCTTGCGCCCCGCTCGACATCCGGCGCCCTGACGCCGTAGCGATTAAGGAAGGCAGCCGGTGTCGTGACCTCGATCGCACCGCGCGGAGTGGCGATCATGAATCCGGCGCTGTCGGTTTGTGCGGTGGCACCGACGAAGCTTTGCATGAAGTTCAGGTGACGCACAGGTTCCTCGGCGACGGCGACGATGCCGGCAATGCCTGAAACGCTGTTGGCATGCTTTTGAAACGCCAGGTTCCAGAAATTCTCCGGATATTGCTGCTGACACGTGGCGAAGTGGATGTCGGGCGCTGCCTTGTCCTCGGCGAAGGCAAGCGAGAAGCCGACTTTCACCGCCGAGCCATCCGGCCGCTTTGTCTCGCGCTCGAACCGCATCACCTCGGAGCTGGCGATCGAGGCTGCGCGGAAAGCGGCTTCGTCGGCGCGCGCGTCGTGCGATTCCAGAATGAGCAGCGCCAGGCCCTCGCCGCGTGCCAGGAAATCGCGCGTATAGGCGCCGAACAGTTTGGAAAATCCATTGGCACCGAGCTTGTCCGGCTCGGCCAGCGTCAGCAGTTCGATGAAAAATCCAGGCAGTTGCACGATATAATTATGCGTGCCCCATGGATGCCGGTTGCGCGCGCCGACGGTGAAACCGAGGCCGCGATAAAGTTCGGCCGCTGCGTCGAGATCGCGCGCGGCGTGAACGATGTGATCGAGACCGCGAGGCATTGTTGAAATTCTAGCAGCCGGCGGCCGCTACACCAGCCGGCTCTGCTCGACCGCCGCGCCGATGAACGAGGCGAACAGCGGATGCGGCTCGAACGGCCGCGATTTCAGCTCAGGATGGAACTGCACGCCGATAAACCAGGGATGGTCCTCGTATTCGATGATCTCGGGCAGGATGCCGTCGGGCGACATGCCGGAGAAGCGCATGCCGCGCTGCTCGAGCCGGCCTTTGTAGCCGGTATTGACTTCGTAGCGGTGGCGGTGGCGCTCGGAGATTTCCGTAGTGCCATAGATGCCGGCGACGCGGCTGCCGCGCGCGAGCGTCGCCGGATAGGCCCCTAAGCGCATGGTGCCGCCGAGATCGCCGCCGTCGATGCGCCGCTGCAACTCATTGCCCTTGAGCCATTCGGTCATCAGGCCGACCACGGGCTCAGCTGTCGGGCCGAACTCGGTCGAATTGGCCTGTTCGATGCCGCACAGGTTTCGCGCCGCTTCCAGGACGGCCATCTGCATGCCGAAGCAGATGCCGAAATACGGCACATGCCGCTCGCGCGCGAAACGCGCCGCGCGGATCTTCCCTTCTGCGCCGCGCTGGCCGAAGCCACCGGGTACCAGGATGCCGTTGACGTGCTCGAGGAATGGCGCCGGGTCCTCGTTCTCGAACACTTCCGACTCGATCCAGTCGAGATTGACCTTGACCTTGTTGGCGATGCCGCCGTGCGAGAGCGCCTCGATCAGCGATTTATAGGCATCTTTCAGGCCGGTATATTTGCCGACGATGGCGATGGTCACGTCGCCTTCCGGATTGCGCACGCGCTCGTTGATCAGCTGCCAGCGCGCAAGATCGGGCGCCGCCGCCGGATCAAGACCGAAGGCCTCCAGCACTTCGCGGTCGAGGCCGGCCTCGTGATAGGCCTCCGGCACTGCATAGATGTTGTCGACGTCGCGCGCTTCGATCACCGCGTGTTCGCGCACATTGCAGAACAGCGCGAGCTTGCGCCGTTCGCCGTCCGGGATCGGGCGGTCGGTGCGGCAGAGCAGAATGTCGGGCTGAATGCCAATCGAGCGTAGTTCCTTGACCGAGTGCTGCGTGGGCTTGGTCTTCAATTCGCCCGCGCTCGGAATGAACGGCAGCAGGGTGAGATGGATGTAGACCGCGTAGTGGCGCGGCAGATCGTTGCCCAGTTGCCGGATCGCCTCGAAGAACGGCAGGCCCTCGATGTCGCCGACCGTGCCGCCGATCTCGCACAGCACGAAGTCAAAGCCGTCATTGCCCTCGCGGATGAAATCCTTGATGGCGTTGGTGACGTGCGGGATGACCTGGATGGTGGCGCCGAGATAGTCGCCGCGCCGCTCCTTGATGAGGATGTCCTGGTAGATGCGGCCGGTGGTGATGTTGTCCTGGCGCGTCGCCGGGCGGCCGGTGAAGCGCTCGTAATGGCCGAGGTCGAGATCGGTCTCCGCGCCGTCATCAGTGACGAAAACCTCGCCATGTTGATACGGCGACATCGTGCCGGGATCGACGTTGAGATAGGGATCGAGCTTGCGCAGGCGCACCTTGTAACCGCGCGCCTGCAGCAGCGCGCCAAGCGCCGCGGATGCGAGACCTTTACCCAGTGAGGAGACCACGCCGCCGGTGATAAAAATGTACCGCGCCATGGGCCCTAACCTTTAATCCCCGCGAATCGATTCGACGAGCGCGAAAAACTCAGAGCCGGTCTGCGCGTATGCGCAAATCGGGAAACTGCCGTAATCAAGGGCTGTTGCAGCGATATTCTCATTTCCCACCTGAAAGGCCCGACCTTCCAAACATACCCGGTTTCCTAATGCGGAAGGGCCGGTTTCCCGGCCCTTCGTCAGCTCCTTATTTCGATTGTGGCACCTGCGGACCGGATGGCGCCGCGGGGGCGGCCGGCGCCGCCGCGGGCGCGCCCGGCAAATCTTTGAGGATCTCGCCCGGACTAAGCGGCGCATTGGGTCCCGGCGCGGTCGGTGCGGGACGGCCGCCCTGCAGGATCGAGGTCGGCTTGCGGTTCATGCCGGCCAGGATCGACAGAATTAGGCTGGTCGCGAAGAACAGGCCGGCCAGGACAGCGGTCGCGCGCGTGAGCAAGTTGGCGGTGCCGCGGCTGCTCATGAATCCGCCACCGCCGCTTCCGCCGATGCCAAGCCCGCCGCCCTCCGACTTCTGCAGCAGCACCACGCCGATCAAAGCGAGCACCAGCATCAGATGGATCACGATAACGACGTGCTGCATAAGGCCTAAATCCGTTCAAACCATCCGGTCTGGGCTGCCCGCCCAGGCGGCGTTTCTCGTCGAGGTATATAGGAATTCGTCGCGGTCTCTACACGATCATGCGGCGCTTTTCCACCCTCGGCAGAGTTACCGGTAAACCGCCGCAATACCGAGGAAATCCGCCGCTTTCAGGCTGGCGCCCCCGACCAAAGCCCCATTCACATTGGCGATCGTCAGCAGTTCTTTGGCATTGGCCGGCTTGACCGAGCCGCCATAGAGGATGCGAACGCGGCCGCCTTCGGAGCCGAACCGCGCCTCCAACCGCTGGCGGATATACGCATGCGCCTCGGCCACGTCGGCCGGTGTCGGGGTCAACCCGGTGCCGATCGCCCAAACCGGCTCGTAAGCGATCACTAGATCGGCGCCCGTTCTGCCATCGGGTAGCGAGCCGTCGAGCTGGCGGCCGAGCACGGCCAGAGTTTGTCCAGCCTCGCGCTCGGCGCGCTGTTCGCCGATGCAGACAATCGCAATTAACCCCGCGCGGCGCGCGGCCACGGCCTTGGCGCGCACCTGGGCGTCGGATTCATGATGATCGGTGCGTCGTTCGGAGTGGCCAACAATCACCGCCACGGCGCCGGCGTCCTTGAGCATTTCGGCGGCGATGTCGCCGGTATGGGCGCCTGACGGCTCGGCATGACAATCCTGCCCGCCAATGGCAATCGCGGAGCCGCGCGCAGCGGCAGCAAAGCTCCCAACCAGGGTAGCCGGCGGGCACACCATCAAATCGGCTTTACAACCGGCCGCACCGTTGACGATCTTCGTAAGCTCGCCCTCGGAGGCGGCAAGCCCGTTCATCTTCCAGTTGCCCGCCACCAACGGTGTTAGATTGGCCGACGCCATGTTTAAAGTCCCTTTCCGCGTGCGGTTACCAGACCCAGTTCGCGGGCGCCAGAGGGGCCGGCCGCAAGCCGATCCTTCTTGAGTTGCAAGGAGTTGGCTCGCTCCCTATAAGGGCGCGACCAGCCATTCATTCAGCCATCACCGTCGTCCGGGAAGAACGCAGCCCATGCTCCGCGGTATCCACAATGCCACTTCGACCTGGCTCGGCAAGGCCGTGATGGCCGTCGTCATGGGCGGTTTGATCATCAGCTTCGCGATTTGGGGCATCGGCGATATTTTTCGCGGCTTCGGGCTGAATTCGGCGATTAAGATCGGCAAGACCGAGATCTCGATCGAGCAGTTTCGCCAATTTTACAACGATCGCCTGCAGCAACTCAGCCGCCAGGCCGGGCGACCGATCACGCCCGACCAGGCGCGCGCGCTTGGCATTGACCGGCAGGTGCTCGGCCAGTTGGTGGCCGAGACCACGCTCGACGAGCAGACAAAGGCATTGCGGCTCGGCATCAGCAGCGCCGAGATCGCCAGCCGCATCACCAGCGATCCCAATTTCCATGGCATCAATGGCCAGTTCGACCGCGACCGCTTTGAGCAGGTCATCCGGCAGGCTGGATTTACCGAAGGCCGCTTTGTCGAGGAGCAGCGGCGCATGATCCTGCGCCGGCAGATCGCGCTCAGCGTCGGCGGTGATTTTCGCGTGCCGGGAACGGCGATGGCCGCCATAAATCAATATGAAAACGAGAAACGCGCCATAGAGTATCTGGCCTTGGGTCCAGCGCAGGCCGGCGAGATTCCGGCGCCGACGCCCGAAGTGCTCAGCAAGTTTTTCGAGGAGCGCAAGGTTTTGTTCCGCGCGCCCGAATACCGCAAGATCACGTTGCTCTCGATGTCGCCCGCCGACCTCGCCAAGCCGGACACAGTGTCAGATGCCGACGCCAAGACTTATTTCGAGCAGCACAAAGCAAGCTACGGCTCGCCCGAGCGCCGCGAGCTGCATCAGATCGTATTCCCGAAACCGGAAGAGGCGGCGACCGCGCAGGAGCGCATCGCTAAGGGAGCGAGCTTCGCCGATATTGCCAAGGAACGCGGCTTGAAGGACAGCGATACCGATGTCGGCATGGTGACGAAGGCCGGCATCATCGACCCGCCGGTCGCCGACGCCGCCTTCGCGCTCAAATCGGGCGAGGTTAGTGCGCCGGTCAAAGGCCGGTTCGGCACGGTGCTGCTGCAAGTCGGAAAAATCGAGCCGGGCAACCAGAAGACCTATGAGGAGGTCGCGCCGCAAATTAAACGCGAAATTGCAGAAAGCCGCGCCAAGACCGAAATCGGAAATCTGCGTGACAAGTTCGAGGACGAGCGCGCTGCCGGTTCCACGTTGGCCGAAACCGCCAAGAAGCTCGGGCTCAAGTCCCGCACCATCGAAGCGGTCGACCGCTCGGGCCGCGGTCCGGACAGCAAGCCGATCGCCGAGCTGCCGAAGACGCTGGACGCGATCGCGGCGGCCTTCTCTAGCGACGTCGGCGTCGACAACGATCCGCTGCAACTGCCGAACGGTGGCTATCTCTGGTACGATGTCACCGGCATCACGCCCGCGCGCGACCGCACCCTCGACGAAGTGAAAGATCAGGTCGAGACACGCTGGCGCGACGACGAAATCGCCAAGCGCCTGAAAGCCAAGGCCGACGACATGGTCGGCAAGCTCAAAGCCGGCACCGCGCTGGCCCAGCTCGCCACCGACACCGGCCTGAAAGTGGTGACCGCAACCGACTTGCAGCGCGGCAAGCCCGGCGGCTTCGCGCCGGCCAAGCTGGTCGAGGCGGCCTTCAAGACGCAAAAGGACGTGCCAGGAAGCGCCGAGGGCGATCAGGAAGCCGCGCGCTTCGTGTTCCGCGTGACCGACGTTGTCGATCCTCCGCTCGATCCCGTCGCCAGCAAGGCGATCGCGACCTCGCTGCTGAATTCCTACACCGACGATATCGTCGGCGCCTATGTCACGCAGCTCGAAAGTGATTTCGGTGTCACGCTCAATCAGCAGGCGCTGAACCAGGTCATCGGCGGCGCTCCGGCTAGTAGCGGCAACACCGGCGACTACTAATCCCATGCAGATCGAGCCGTCGGAAACCGGATTCGCCGAACGCTACGGCCGCGGGCAGGCGCAGGTGGTGTGGACCACGCTGGTCGCCGACCTGGAGACGCCGGTCTCGGCCTTCCTTAAGCTCGGCGGGGCCAAGCCGATGAGCTTCCTGCTGGAGTTGGTGGAAGGCGGCGCAGTACGCGGACGCCATTCCATCATCGGCATCGACCCCGACCTGATCTGGCGCGCCAATGGCGCGCAAGCCGAGGTCAACCGGACCGCGCGATCCAAGCCGGATGCGTTCGTGCCCTGCCCCGAGCCGCCGCTCAAGGCATTGCGCACGCTGATCGCCGAAAGCCGCATTGCATTGCCCGACAGCCTGCCGCCGATGGCGGCCGGCGTATTCGGCTATCTCGGCTACGACATGGTGCGACAGATGGAGGAATTGCCGCCGCCCAATCCGGATCCGATCGGCATTCCCGACGCCGTGCTGGTGCGCCCAACTATCATCGTGGTGTTTGACGCGGTGAAGGATTCGATTACGGTCATCACGCCGGTGCGTCCGGAAAAGGGCGTCGACGCCAAGACGGCGCTGACGCGCGCGGTCGAGCGCCTGTCTGACATCCTGGAAAGTCTCGACCGGCCGCTCGACAAGTCGCTCGCCGAATACGACGAAGGCCCGCTCGACGTGCCGCCGCGCTCCAACACAACGCCGGACGAATACAAGGCGATGGTCGCTAAGGCCAAGGACTACATCACCGCGGGCGACGCCTTCCAGATCGTGCTGGCGCAACGCTTCGAGGCGCCGTTCACGTTGCCGCCGTTCTCGCTCTACCGCGCGCTGCGGCGGACCAACCCGTCGCCCTATCTTTATTTCCTCGACTTCGGCAGATTCGCCGTGGCCGGATCGAGCCCGGAGATCCTGGTCAAAGTGAGCGGCGACATGGTGACCATCCGCCCGATCGCCGGCACAAGGCAGCGCGGGGCGACACCGCATGAAGACAAGGCGCTTGAAGACGAACTGCTCGCCGATTCGAAGGAGCGCGCCGAGCATCTGATGTTGCTCGATCTCGGCCGCAACGATGTCGGCCGCGTCGCCGAGATCGGCAGCGTCACCGTCACCGATCAGTTTTTCGTCGAGCGCTACAGCCATGTGATGCACATCGTCTCCAACGTCGAGGGCAAGCTGAGCGCGGACCGCGATGCGCTCGACGCGCTCGCCGCCGGATTCCCCGCCGGCACGGTGTCGGGCGCGCCCAAGGTGCGTGCCATGCAGATCATCGACGAACTGGAGAAGGAAAAGCGCGGCCTTTACGCCGGCGCCGTCGGCTATTTCTCCGCCGCCGGCGAAATGGACACCTGCATCGTCCTGCGCACCGCGCTGGTGAAAGACGGCACCATGTATGTGCAGGCTGGCGCCGGCATCGTCGCCGACAGCAACCCCGACTTCGAGCAGCAGGAATGCATCAACAAGGCGAAGGCCTTGTTTCGCGCCGCCGAGGAGGCCCGCCGATTTGCCAGCGCCGCCAAGCGCGGGCAATAATCATGCGCCGCGGGCGAGCGTCTGGAGACAGGGGTATGAGCTGGCTGGATCGGCTCGATCGTCTGATCGGCCGCGTTATCGCCGCCGCGCAGTGGCTGGCCCTGCCACTCATCCTGCTGTTGTTCCTGCAATGGCCATTGCGCGATATCGTGCGCAGCTATTCGCGCGAGGCGAACGACGTTGGACAAATTATCTTCGCGCTGTTTGTGGCGATCAGCGTCACGGCGGCGACGCGTGCCGGCACTCACCTCGCCGCCGACACGCTGGCGCAACGCTACTCCACGCGCAGGCGCCATGGGCTCAAGCGGATTGGCACCGCTGTTAGCGTCTTGCCGTGGGCGCTCTTCGTTGTGTTCGCAGGCACAAGCGTCGTCGTTCCGTCGGTGCGCGGCTTGGAAGCTTTCGCGGACACCGACAATCCCGGCTATTTCATCATCAAGGCGGCATTGTGGTTCATGGCGATCATGATCGTTGCGCAATCGGCCGTCGATGTTTTCCGCCCAATGCCCGCGGATGACGTCTGATGGAATGGAGCGGCTTTGCGCTGTTGATCCTGGTCGGCGTCGGGATCATTTCGACCGGCCTGCCTGCCGCGTTCGTGCTGATCGCGGTTGCCAGCCTCGGCGCAGTACTCGGTCTCTTGACCAGCACAATCCCGTTTTCACTGTTGTGGGCCCTGCCCGGCCGGCTGATCAATCTGTTCGACAACGACCTGCTACAGGCGCTGCCACTCTATGTGACCATGGGCCTGCTGCTCGGCCGGCTGCCGGTGGCCGACGCACTCTATCGCACCAGCAATGCGCTATTGCCCAAGCGGACATCAGCGCCGCTGGTCTCCGGCATGCTGCTCGGCGCCCTGCTCGGCCCGATGAACGGTTCGGTCGGCGCCAGCGTGCTTGGTCTCTCGCGCGTGGTGGCGCCGCGGCTCACCGCCGAGGGTGTGCCGGCGGCGACGCGCGACGCCATCATCGTGGTGGCCTCGACGCTCGGCGTTCTGGTGCCGCCCTCGCTGGTGCTCATTCTGCTCAGCGATGCGATGTTGAACGCTCACACTTTTGCGGTGACAGCCACAGGCCGGAGCGATCGCGTCATCAATACGCAGGATGTCTTTCATTCGGCCTTGCCGCCGGCCGGGATTTTTCTGTTGCTATGCATCGCGCTGGCTTGGCATGCCGGCCGCCATCATGGGCTGTCGCCCAAGCGAGAGCGGGCAACGTCGAAGCAAGTGATTTTGGCCGCCTTTGCGCTTGCCGCGCTGTTGGTGCTGCTGGGGGGCGTGGCCACCGGATATTTTTACGCGGTCGAAGCGGCGGCGATGGGCGCCTTCACTTTGCTGAGCGCCGGCCTGGTCAGCGGCCGGCTGCGCGGCGCCGTGTTGCGCGAAGTCCTGCACGACGTCATCGCCATCACCGGCGCGCTGTTCTCGTTGCTGATCGCCGCCACCACGTTTACGTTGATCCTGCGGCTGCTCGGCACCGACCGGTTGGTTGACAATCTGGTTGCCGGCATTCCCGGCGGCGACGTTCTGGCAACGGCGGTCATCCTCACCGTGATCGGACTGTGCGCCTTCGTGCTCGATGCCTTCGAGATCATTTTCGTCATTATTCCGATCGTCATTCCGCCGCTGCTGGTGCGCGTCGCCGACGCGCGTTGGGTGGCGGTGCTGGTGCTGCTCACCTTGCAGTCGAGCTTCTTGCTGCCGCCGTTCGGCTATGCGCTGATGATGGTGCGCGGCGCGGCCAAGAATCCGGCGCCGTTCCGGCCGTTTGTGCGGGCGCTCATCCCGTTCCTGCTGGCGCAATGGATGCTGCTGATCGTCGTGCTGCTCGTCCCCAACCTCGTGCACATCGGTGAGAACGCTGCCGAGAGCACCCGCGCGCCTGCAGCACCAGTTTCCAACGAAGAAATCGACCGCCGCATGCGGGAGATGTTCCCCCCGCCGCCGGACATCGAACAGAAATGAGGCCTGCTTGACCCCCCTTAAGCGTGGTCTTAAGACCTTGAGCGGGCACGAAAACATGATCGTTTTGATCGACAATTACGACAGTTTCACCTTCAACCTGTTCCATTACCTGGGCGGGCTGGGGGTGGACGTCGTTGTCCATCGTAACGACAAGATTTCGACCGCCGACGTGATCGCCGCCGAACCGGAAGCCATTGTGCTCTCGCCCGGCCCCTGCACGCCGAACGAGGCCGGCATCTGCCTCGACCTCGTCGCCAAGGCCGCGTCGAGCATTC
Source organism: uncultured Alphaproteobacteria bacterium (assembly GCA_963709855.1). Lineage (GTDB taxonomy): Bacteria > Pseudomonadota > Alphaproteobacteria > Rhizobiales > Xanthobacteraceae > Pseudolabrys. The sequence continues at coordinate 364,465 of CAVPXX010000027.1, forward strand.
CGATCCTCGGCGTTTGTCTCGGCCATCAGGCAGTCGGACAGGCGTTCGGCGGCAACGTGATGCGCGCGGCGCCGGCGCACGGCAAAGTGTTCGAGATCAAGCATACCGGCACCGGCGTGTTCCGCGGCATTAACGGGCCGTTCCGCGCTACGCGCTATCATTCACTGGTGGTAGAACGAGCCAGCATGCCGCGCGAGCTCACCGTCAACGCAGAAACTGGTGACGGTCTGGTGATGGGGCTGGCGCATACTGGCCTGCCCGTGCACGGCGTGCAGTTCCATCCCGAGAGCATCGCCTCCGAGTACGGCCATTTGATGCTGAAGAATTTCCTCGATCTCGCCACCGCCTGGAACAAGCAGCGCGGCAGGACATCGAGCGCCGCTCCGGCGCACAAGTCACCTGCACACGCAGCGCTTTGAGGCCGCAAGCCCATGGCTGACGATTTCAAAGCGCTCATCGCCAAGGTCGCGACCGGCGCGAGCCTCACCCGCGCGGAAGCGGCCTTCGCTTTCGACCGCATGATGTCGGGGGAAGCGACGCCCTCGCAGATGGGCGGGTTGCTAATGGCATTGCGTGTGCGCGGAGAAACCGTCGACGAAATCACCGGCGCGGTCACCACCATGCGGGCGAAAATGCTGCGCGTTATGGCGCCACCCGATGCGATCGACGTGGTCGGCACCGGCGGCGACGCCTCCGGCTCGTTCAACATTTCTACCTGTGCGGCGTTCATCGTCGCGGGCGCCGGCGTGCCGGTCGCCAAGCACGGCAATCGCGCGCTGTCGTCAAAGTCCGGCGCTGCCGACGTGCTACAGGCGCTTGGAGTCAAGATCGATCTTTCCGCCGAGCAGGTGGGCGCTTGCATCCACGACGCCGGCATCGGCTTCATGTTCGCGCCCGCGCATCATCCGGCGATGAAGAACGTCGGTCCCACCCGCGTCGAGCTCGGAACGCGCACCATCTTCAATCTGCTTGGGCCGCTGTCCAATCCAGCGAGCGTCAAGCGGCAGATGATCGGCACCTTTTCCAAGCATTGGATCGAGCCAATGGCGCAGGTGCTCAAAAATCTCGGCTCGGAATGCGTCTGGGTGGTGCACGGCTCCGACGGGCTCGATGAGATCACGACTTCGGGGGCAACCAGCGTGGCCGCGCTCGAACATGGCAAGATCCGCAGCTTCGCGGTAACGCCCGAGGACGCAGGATTGAAACGCGTCAAGCCGGAGGCGCTGCGCGGCGGCGATGCCGAGCACAACGCCCAGGCGCTGCTCGACGTGCTGAAAGGCAAAGCCGGGCCGTTCCACGACGTGGCGGTCCTCAATGCCGCCGCCGCGCTGATCGTCGCGGGCAAGGCCAAGGATTTGAAGGAAGGCGCCGCGCTGGCGGCAAAATCGATCGACAGCGGCGAGGCCGAGGGCCGGCTCGACCGCCTGATCGCGGTGTCCAACGCCGTGGAGGCGTAAAATGTCGGGATATCCTCGCCAAGATCGAAGCCTACAAGCGCGAGGAGATCGCGGCGGCCAAAATTGCGCGCTCCCTCGGTCAACTCGAACGCGAGGCCAACGCGGCGCCGCCCCCGCGGGGTTTCCTGAAGGCGATCGAACATCGGATTGCCGGCGGCGACTATGCGCTGATCGCTGAGATCAAAAAGGCGAGCCCGTCGAAGGGGTTGATCCGCGCCGATTTCGATCCGCCGAAGCTTGCCAAAGCCTATGAAGCCGGCGGCGCAACCTGTCTTTCGGTGCTCACCGATGGGCCCTCGTTCCAGGGCAAACCGGAATTCCTCGGCGAGGTACGTAAGGCAGCCGCGCTGCCAGTTCTGCGCAAGGACTTCATCTACGAGCCCTACCAGGTTGTGGAATCGCGCGCGCTCGGCACCGATTGCATCCTGATCATTATGGCGGCAGTCGACGATGCGGCAGCCAAAGCGATCGAGGATATAGCCCTTGCCAATGGCATGGACGTATTACTTGAAGTTCATGCAGAAGATGAGCTTGAGCGCGCCCTCAAGCTAAAATCACCTCTGATCGGCATCAACAACCGTGATCTGCGCACCTTCAAGACTTCGCTGGCCGTCAGCGAGCAGCTGGCGCCGAGAATTCCACGCGACCGGATCGTGGTCGCCGAAAGCGGGCTCACCACGCCCGCCGACCTTGCCCGCCTCGCCCGCATCGGTATTTCGACCTTCCTGGTCGGCGAAAGTCTCATGCGTCAAAGCGACGTGACCGCCGCAACGCGCGGCCTGCTCGCGCGGACGCCTCGACGCGCGGCGGCGGAGTGAACCATGGCAAAGAAAACTGTCGCACGGCGTAACAAGGCAGTAGCGCCGTCATTTAAGACGAAGTCGAAGCACGCGCCTTTGATGACCAACGCCGAGCTCACCCATATCGACCCGCGCGGCCAGGCGCACATGGTCGACGTCTCAGCCAAGAGTTCGACCGAGCGCCTCGCGGTCGCGGAAGGCCGCGTGATCATGCGCAAAGAAACGCTCGATCTTGTGCTCGCCGGCAATGCCTTGAAGGGCGACGTGCTGGGCGCCGCGCGGCTCGCCGGTATCATGGCGGCCAAGCGCACGCACGGGCTGATCCCGCTCTGTCACCCGCTCCCGATCACCAAGGTCGAGATCGAGATCGATCCTGAGCATGCCCTGCCCGGTTTTCTGGTTCAGGCGACGGTGAAAGTGACCGGGCAGACCGGCGTCGAGATGGAAGCGCTGGTCGCCGTATCGATCGCGTGCCTGACCATCTACGACATGGTCAAGGCGGTGGAGCGCGGCATGCGCATCGAGGGCATCCGCCTGCTTGAGAAGCGCGGCGGAAAATCGGGCGACTACCGTGCGGAGGTTTAAATCGTGGAATTGATGCTGGTCGCCGAGGCCTTGCAGCGTGTGCTCGCCGAAGCGCACGCGTTGCCGGCAGAAACAGTTGCTCTCGACGATGCGCTCGGCCGCGTGCTTACCGAAGACTTGAATGCGTTACGCACGCAGCCGCCAGCCGCGGTGTCGGCCATGGATGGCTATGCGGTACGCGCCGCCGATGTGGCGCAGGCGCCGGTCAAACTGAAGCTCATTGGCGAAGTTGCCGCCGGGCATCCCTTCGAAGGCGAAGTGAAAGCGGGCCAGGCCGCGCGTATCTTCACCGGCGGCGCGATGCCGGAATGCGCCGACACCGTGGTGATCCAGGAACTCACCGCACGCGCCGGCGACACGGTGACGATTCAGAAGGCGACCGCCAGGGGCCGCAATGTGCGCGACCGCGGTATCGATTTCACGCAAGGCCAGCCACTGCTGCGCAAAGGTCGCCGCCTCACCGACCGCGATCTGATGCTCGCCGCCGCCATGAACTATCCGACTTTGAGTGTGCACCGCCGGCCCAAGGTGGCGGTGCTCGGCACCGGCGACGAGCTAGTGGCGCCAGGCAGCAGGCCGGCCCCCGGCGAGATCGTCTATTCCAACGGTTTCGCCCTAATCGCCATGGCGCGCAGCGAAGGCGCCGAGGTGAGCGACCTCGGAATCGCGCCTGACCGCGTCGAGGACATCGCGGCGGCGGTGCGGCGCGCACGCGATTGGGGCGCCGATATTCTGCTCACCAGTGGCGGCGCCTCGGTTGGCGAGCATGATCTGGTGCAACGTGCGCTCACCAGCGAAGGGCTCGCGCTATCGTTCTGGCGGGTGGCGCTGCGCCCGGGCCGGCCGATGATGCATGGCCGGCTGGGCGGCATGCAGGTGCTCGGCGTGCCCGGGAACCCGGCATCCTCCTATGTCTGCGCGTTCCTGTTCCTGGTGCCGCTGATCCGGCGGTTCTCCGGCCGCGCGGACGTCGAGCGCGTTCCGGAGGTGGCCCGCCTCGGGCGCGATCTGCCTGCCAATGACGAGCGCGCCGATTACATGCGGGCGACGCTTTCCCCAGGCCGGGACGGTCCAGTAGTGACCCCGCTGCCGGCCCAGGACAGTTCCCTGATAGCGCCGCTGGCCAGGGCGGACTGCCTGCTGATTCGTGAGCCAAATGCTCCGGCGGCGAGTTCCGGTTCACCATGTGTCATCCTTAAGCTGGGCCTTTAGCGGCCTTTCGACTTTTTCACTCCAAGTTAGACGGTAAAAACGTGGCGCCTCCGTTGCGGCGGCGATGCCAAGTGACGCGCGCCATGCGCGGCACGCGGTGGTGGTCGTAGCGCCCGGTAACGCCCGGCTTCGACGGCACCGTTTAGTCTAGAGGCAGCTATTGTTCTCCGATCTATAATCCGCGCTTCGGCTATGTCCTGGAGTCGGGCTATTCAAACGCCGTCTCTTTCAGAATTTACCCCCATAGCGATTAACTGCGTTTCGAGCGGGGCAGCCATCGAGCCTTCAAGCCGCGCGCGGAGCCCGCTTCGGGTCATTCGCTACCAATGCATTCCGCGCCAGTGCTATGCGCCGAAAGCGACCAAAATGGTGCGTCGCGGCGAATGACGCGAATGGGATGGACCGGCCGTGCTCCTGCCCCGAACGACCCCATAGAGTCGGTTTTGGGGTTTTTGAAGAGCACGAGGAGCACACGCCATGCCGAGCAAGAAAGACGTCGCAGTTGTACACGCAATTGGGATCGATACTGGGTAAGAACACGCTGCACATGATTGGCCTGGATGAGAAGGGCACGATCGTTCTGCGCGAAAAGATCTCCCGAAACCGAATTGCCGCACGACTGGTGAACGTACCGCCATGCCTAATCGGGATCGAAGCCGGCATGGCCACTCATTACATGTCCCGTGAGTTGCTTGCGCTCGGGCACGAGGTCAAACAGGTGCCGCCGGCTTATGCCAAGCCGTTTCGGCAAGGCCACAAGAACGACTTCCGGGATGCCCACGCGGTCGCGGAAGCGGTGCAACGCCCTTCGACGCGCTGCGTGCCGATCAAGACCGACGATCAACTGGACCTGCAGGCGCTGCACCGCGTGCGTTCTCGCCTGATCGGGGATCGGACCGCTGTGATCAACCAGCTTCGTGGCTTTCTTCTGGAGCACGGCATTCCCGTGCGGCAGGGACCCCGCTTCCTGCGGCAGCAGCTGCCACAGATCCTGGCCACGCGCACCGATGTGCTATCGCCCCGTATGGTGAGGATCATCGAGGACATTGTCGATGACTGGGAACTATCTCGATGAGCGCATCGAGAGGGTAACGGATGAGATCGAAGGCCTGGTACGCACCGACGTAAGCTGTGGGCAGTTGATGACTGTTCCGGGCATCGGCCCGATCATTGCAAGCGCGATGGTTGCTGCGATCGGCAACGGAACTGCCTTTGCAAAAGGGCGAGACTTTGCCGCATGGCTTGGCTTGGTGCCCAAGCAGATGTCGACCGGTGATCGCACGATCCTTGGCCGCATCTCGAAGCGTGGAAATCGCTATCTGCGCATGCTCTTCGTACAAGGCGCCCGCGCCATCCTGCTCCGCCCGGCGAGCTGGGCGAAGCATAGCTTTGGACCCTGGCTCACGGCTGCGGCGCGGCGCCTACATCGCAATGTTCTGGTAATCGCGCTCGCCAACAAGCTGGCACGGATCGCTTTGACCGTCTTGGTTCAAGGACGCAGTTACGAAACGCGCATCGAGTCGGCAGCGGCGTAATTGAACAGCATGAGGGTCTACGAAAGGAGGCTCGAAAGTGCGCCACTAACGTCAACAGCCAGGAATATGGGATACCCGCCGAGGTCTGCGAGTTGGATTGAGGAGATGGAGAAACGGTCTGACCGTCACATCCGTGATCTGGTGGCACATACGGCCTTCTAGGGCCTTGACGCGAATGAGATCGGATGTGCGCGGATATCCATGATGGCCGGGAGCAAAACGCTCCCTTCAAAGGGCCGAATACAGATGAGCCAGACCAATTATCTCCAGATCGCCACATCCGGCTTGCAACGCACGGCCGGTCCATACAGAAGTGCCATGTATGGACGGCGCCCGCGGTGCAAGGGAAAAATCGGGCATTTCAGCGAAGCGTTCGGGTGCAGCCATGTATTCGGCCTTTGAATGCGGCCGCTTTGGCCGCTGGCCCTGATGTAATCCGCTGATCGGGTCCCAAACAATCGCACGCGTTCTTTCCTCGCGTGGCACTTAACGGGTTTTCCCGATCGACGGTCTCGACCGTTTCGCATCAATGTCATCATCACCCCTGCAGTTTTTGAACGCACGGACGCAACCTCATCCTCTCAACCTCATCCTCTATTTCCGCGCTCCTTGTCAGGCCGCCGTTAGTCGAGGCGCCCGGTAGGTGCCTCCCTTGGCCAGCAACGCCCAGGCGACCCGCGCCATCTTGTTGGCAAGCGCAACCGCAACGACCTTGAACGGTCGCCGGGCGAGAAGCTGTATGAGCCAGGGATACTTCTCCGGCTGCTGGCGCGCACGCCGCAAGACGGAACAGGCTCCAACGACCAGGATGCGACGCAAGTAGCGATCGCCCTGTTTCGAGATCGGCCCAAGCTTCTGCTTGCCGCCAGTTGAATATTCCCGCGGCACGAGCCCGATCCAGGCAGCAAAATCACGCCCCGATCGAAAAACCTTCGGATCTGGGACAACCGCTGCGATCGCGGTGGCCCCGATAACGCCGATCCCGGGGATGCTCTCCAGTCGCTTGCTCTCTTCGTTCGAGCGATGCTGCCCAACGACCCGTTTCTCGATCGATCCGATCATCGTCTGCACCGCCTGAAGCTGTGCCGCCAGCACGATCAGGCTGGCGTGGGCATCAACGGGCAAGCGCGAACCTCCATCCTGGGCAACGATCGCCAGCAACTCCTTGATCCCTTCGCGCCCTTGCGCAGCCGCTATGCCGAGTTCGGCCAAATGTGCCCGCAAGGCATTGATCAACTGGGTACGTTGGCGCATCAGCAGATCGCGCACTCGATGCTGCATCAACCGGCCCTGTTGCTCAGCCGACTTGACCGCGACGAACCGCATGGTCGGGCGCCTGACCGCTTCGCAGATCGCCTCGGCGTCGGCGGAATCGTTCTTGTTGCGCTTGACGTAGGCCTTCACGTCCTTCGCCGGCATCAGCCGAACCTGATGCCCGAGCTTCGTCAGCTCACGCGCCCAATAATGTGCCGTGGCGCAGGCTTCCATGCCGATAAGGCACGGCGCCAGCGCTTCGAAGAACTTTATCAACTGGCCGCGACGAAGTTGCTTCCTGACAACGACCTTCTCGGTCGCATCAATGCCGTGAACCTGGAACACGTTCTTGGCGATATCCAAACCAATCGTGGTAACTTGCATGTGGACGGCTCCTTCATGTGATTCGTCTCCGACGAACCACCCTATGGCACCTCGATGCCGGGAGCGGGCTCCGTATCACGCGACCAAAGGACTAAGAAAGATCCCCTCGCTGGGAAAAGAAAGGCCACATCAACAACGATGCGGCCTTTTCTCATGAGCTATATTCCGGGCGAGGATCGTGGTCAGGCAGCGCTGCTGCCTGCGGTTATCGAGGACTATGTGGCGGCGGATGCGCCGGTTCGGGTGATCGACGCATTTGTGGACGGTCTTAATGTGAGGGAGCTCAGGTTCGGCCGGTCAGTGCCGGCAGCGACGGGGCGGCCTCCCTACGATCCGCGAGACCTGCTGAAGCTTTACCTTTATGGCTACTTGAACGAGGTGCGCTCGTCGCGCCGGCTGGAGCGCGAGTGTTTTCGCAATGTGGAAGTGATGTGGCTTGTGCGCCGCCTCGCTCCCGACTTCAAGACGATTGCGGACTTTCGCCGCGACAACGGCGCAGCGATTGTGGGGACATGCCGCGCCTTTGTGCTGTTCTGTCGGGACCAGGGCCTATTCGCGGCGCGGCTGGTGGCGCTCGACGGCTCGAAGTTCCGCGCTGCGGCAAGCGCCAAGCGTATTATGGGCCGGCGAGAGATTGCGGACGAGGCTGGCCGTCTCGACCGCCGGATCACTGAGTATCTGGCCGATCTGGATGAGAACGACGCCTGCGAGCCCGATGAAGCGCCGAGTGCGACGACAGCGGCGCTTGAGGTCCTCAAGATGCGGCGCGCCGAGCTTGATCGCCTGGCTGCCAAGCTTGATGAGGAAGATCGCAATACTCTGGTGGAAGGCGAGCCCGATGCCCGGCCGATGGGGATCGGCAAAGGGCCAAAGCCGCCGTCCTATAACGTACAAACGGCCGTCGATGCAGAGACTGGCCTGATCATCCACCACGAGGTAACTGGCAAACCCAATGACACTCGCCAGCTTTATCCAATGGCCAAGGCGACAAAGGACATGCTCGGCGTCGCCAGCCTGACGGTGGTGGCCGATGCCGGCTACTCGAGCGGAACGGTAGCCGCAGCCTGCGAGGCTGACAGCATCACGGCCTGCGTGCCAACCAATCGGTCAATACATAGCCAGGGCGACGGTACAATGTTTGGTCGCTCGGCCTTCGTCTATCAGCCGGAGGCAGACACCTATATGTGTCCGGCGGGTCATGTTCTCGCCCGCAAGCAGGCGAAACGTCGCGACCATCTTATCGTTTATGCGGCAATGTCGCTATGCATCCCAAAGCGACCGTTCACAAACAGAAACACCACCCTCGCGTCGGTCTCTCCGAGATCCGACATGTGTCAATATCCGTTGTACCTAAATAGGTTCCGCTATGAAGACATACGAGTTGAACCGTTATATGCAGTAAACTGGTCAAACTGGGCATACAGTTAACCAAGTGCATAATGCAAGCGTGTAGTTCCCAGCTTTTCGCCCTCCATACCTGCCGCACCCTCGAACACTTCAAGAGCCGGAAACTGGAAATCGAGCGCTTTGATCATACCAGGCGTAATATCGCCTCTCGGTGACCCCGCCAGTACCATTGCAATACGCGCACGCGAACCATTTGATCCGCGTTTCAGGACCACGGAATTCGCCCTGGCCGCTACATGCCGGGCACTTCACCATATTCTCGCCTTGCTCTTTTTCTCGCTCGTTCATCGCTTACGCATGTATCCCCTAAGGACCACGTCTTGTCTAATAAAGTGTAGCACGTTGGACCGGGCGGTGAGCGAGAATTTGCTTTCCGTATCAACATTGCCGATCCGGTCCTTGGTCAACTCATCGACGGCTTTGAGAGCGCGTGACTAAAAATCGAGCGGCAATAGTGGTCCACCGCTAGTGCGGCACTCGCGCTGGCAGGCGCGGTCGGCGGAGTCGGTGTGCTCGAGGCAGCGGCTCTGGGTGTCGCGTTTAAGGCATTCGACCAGGTTCCAGGCGGTATAGGAACTGCAATCGCTCCAGCAAGCGCCTGAGGCCCAGATCGACTGCGCCCGCTCGCTCAGCGGGAACGGCGGCTCGGCGCTGTGCCGATTGTAACGCCAGCTCATCGAGTCGCCGGCGGTCGCCGGGAGCGTCGCAAGGCCGCCAAGCAGCACGACTAGTACGAGGGCAAAGCGATTCATGGGCGCCTTTCCGAAGCAATAAGCATAGCCCCGCTACGCCGGGGCGCCAATCGGGGTGTGGACGGGTCCCCGCAGCGGGAACTTCCGCCTCCCCGTGTCTGTTGCTGTTGTGACAAAGTTGTTGGGGCGGTTTCAGCTATTGGCGCGAAGGAGCAGCTGGTTGAGCACAATCGCAGAGCAGCCAGCCGCAGCCGTCCAAAATCCCACCCAGAATTTCGGCACCACCGGCAACATCAAGCCGCTGCAGCCCCCAGGGTCTGGTTACCCGTTTGTTCATGGGCGTGGTGGCGTTCGTCGAGCGGCTCAATCGCAAATACAGCAAAGTCGGCAACCCGCCGATTTATGAAAACGCGGTGTTTCCGTGGACGAAAACGATCGAACACGAATGGTGCGCGATCCGCGCCGAGCTCGACCGCGCGCTGACCTGCAAGGACGACCTACCCGGCTTCCACGAGCTTTCGACCGACGTCTCCGTCATCAGCCAGGACCGCGGCTGGAAAGCGTTCTTCCTGTGCGGCTATGGCTTTCGCTCCGCCAACAATACCAAGGCGTGCCCCGAAACCTGGCGCGTCTGCCAGAACATCCCCGGCCTGATCACGGCGATGTTCTCGATCTTGGAGGCGGGCAAGCATGTGCCGCCGCATCGCGGGCCGTACAGTGGCGTGCTGCGGCTCCATCTCGGCCTGATCGAGCCAGAGCCGCGCGGGCAGCTCGGCGTCCGCGTCGAGAAGGACGTCTACCACTGGCGTGAAGGCGAAGCCGTGGTCTTCGACGACGCCTACGAGCACGAGGCCTGGACCGCATGCCGCACACGCGCGTAGTGCTGTTCGTCGATTTCACCAAGCCGCTGCGGCAGCCCGAGCGTTTCCTCAACTGGCTGCTCCTGCATCTCGCTGTGTTCACGCCCTTCATCCGCGAGGGCATAGATAACCAGAAGGCCTGGGAGAAGCGCTTTTACGAAGAAGTGGAAGCGCTGCGGAATCGTCAAGCCCCAACACCTCAACATTGTCATGGCCGGGCATGTCCCGGCCATCTCGTTTAGGGGCGCACAGTGCCCTCCTAAGCGGATCGCCGGGGTTCAAGCCCGCCGATGACAGGCTTTCCCTTGATCTCGCGGCTAATCGCGACTAGCTCCCTACCCACATGCTTGATCCAACCAAGAAACCCGACACTGCCGCCGCCAAGGTGAGCTTCGTTTCGCTCGGCTGCCCGAAGGCGCTGGTCAATTCCGAGCGCATCGTTACGCGGCTACGCGCGGAGGGCTACGAGCTTTCGCGCGAGCACGCCGGCTCCGACGTGGTCATCGTCAACACATGCGGCTTTCTCGACAGCGCCAAGGCGGAATCCCTTGCGGCCATCGGCAACGCCCTGAAGGAGAATGGCAAGGTCATCGTTACGGGCTGCATGGGTGCCGAGCCGGAGAGCATTTCGGCCGCCTACCCGCAGGTGTTGGCGATCACCGGCCCGCAGCAATATGAAAGCGTGGTCGAGGCGGTGCACCGCGCGGTGCCGCCGCAGCACGATCCGTTCCTCGACCTGGTGCCGCCGGAAGGCATCAAGCTGACACCACGGCACTATGCCTATTTGAAAATTTCCGAAGGCTGCAACAATCGCTGCAGCTTCTGCATTATCCCGCGGCTACGCGGCGACCTCGTCTCACGCCCGGCGGGCGACGTGCTCCGCGAAGCGGAAAAGCTGGTGGCGGCGGGGGTGAAAGAGCTGCTCGTGATCTCGCAGGATACCTCGGCCTATGGCCTCGACATCAAATACGCGGTGAGCCCGTGGCGCGGCCACGAACTACACGCGAAGTTCATCGATCTCGTGAGCGCGCTCGGCGAGCTCGGCGTCTGGGTGCGACTGCATTACGTCTATCCCTATCCACACGTAGACGAAGTCATTCCTCTGATGGCCGACCGGAAGGTTCTCCCCTATCTCGACATCCCGTTCCAGCACGCCGCGCCGAACGTGCTCAAACGCATGAAGCGCCCGGCCGCGCAGGAGAAAACGCTCGAACGCATCGCCGAGTGGCGCGAGATTTGTCCGGACATAACGTTGCGCTCGACCTTCATCGTCGGCTTCCCCGGCGAGACCGAGGCGGATTTCGACTATTTGCTGCAATGGCTGGAGGAAGCCACGCTCGATCGCGTCGGCTGCTTCCGCTATGAGCCGGTGCGCGGCGCGGCCGCCAACGATCTCGCCGCAGCCGTGCAGAACGAGGTGAAAGAAGATCGCTGGCACCGCTTCATGCAGGCGCAGCTGAAGATTTCTACGCGGAGGCTGAAGCGCAAAATCGGCACGCGCCAGCAAGTCATCATCGACAAGGTCGGATCAACCGTCGCCAAAGGCCGCTCGATGGCCGACGCGCCGGAGATTGACGGCGCCGTTTACGTGGCGACTAGGCGGCCGTTGCGCGTGGGTGAAATCGCTACCGTGAAGATCGAACGGGCCGACGAATACGATCTGCATGGCAGCGTGGTTGGGTTCTAAAGCCGGTAAAACTTCACCGCATTGTGAAATTAGCATTAGCGTTTTTCATCCTTGCCGCAATCGCATCCCTGCCGACTCTCTCCACGCCGGTGCGGGCGGCGCTCGAATATCCTTGGTGCGCCCAATACGGCCGTCCGATCCGGCCACGGTGCTGGCGTCAGAGGCCGCGACCAATGCCTTCGTGCAATCCGCCCTGCACACCTCGAATGTCAGTGCGGCGGTCGCGACGGTTGGCATTATGGACAGCGCCCAGTCGTTCCAGCGGCGTACACGATCACCGGCATTACTCGGACGCGCCGCTCGTCGTTACCAAGGCTAAGTCTTGATGAAAACATAATAATAACAATATCTTAGATGACGTATTCATCTGTGTGTCGATCACCGGTCCGTTGTAGCCAGGCATGTTTGCCCCAATTATTGTTTCAATGCGCGCACGACTTTAACGACCGCGTCGGTCAATGTCTTGAGCTCGTCCGCAGCAATCGTGAAGGCGGGCGTGAGGTAGATGATATTGCCGAACGGGCGCACGAAAACGCCCTCATCCACGAAGCGCGCGCGCAAGGCGTCGAGATTGCCGATGCGATCCATCTCGACCACGCCGATGGCGCCCTTCACGCGCACGTCCTTGACACCCGGCATGCTGCGGCAGGGTGCGAGGCCTTGCAACAACGCTGACGAGATAGTGGCGACCTGTTGCAAACGCGGCTCGCTCTCGAACAGATCGAGCGAGGCATTGGCGGCGGCACAGCCAAGCGCGTTCGCCATGTAGCTCGGCCCGTGCATCAGCGCTTTTTTAGGGTCATCCGACCAGAATGCGTCGAACGCTTTCTTGGTGGCGACAGTGGCGGCGAGCGGCAGCGTGCCACCGGTGAGCGCCTTCGACAGTGCGATAATGTCAGGCGTGATGCCGGCCCCTTCGCAGGCGAACATCGTGCCGGTGCGGGCAAATCCGGTAAATACTTCGTCGAAAATCAACAGCACGTCATATTTGTCGGCCAGCGCGCGCAGACGTTTGAGTACAACCGCGTCGTGGAATTTCATGCCGCCGGCGCCCTGCACCAGTGGTTCGACGATAATTCCGGCAATGCTATCGGCGCGGTCGGCGAGCAATCTGTCGAGCGCCACCGCTTTCACCTCGTTTTCCGGCAGATCGACGATATGGTGCTTCGGCAGCAAACCGGCGAACAGCGCGTGCATGCCGCCTTCGGCGTCGCTCACCGCCATGGCGCCGGTGGTATCGCCATGATAGCCGCCCTTGAAGGCGACGAACTGCCCGCGTCCGCGCACACCGCGATTGATCCAGTATTGCACCGCCATCTTGAGCGCCACCTCGACCGCGACCGAACCGGAATCGGAAAAGAACACGCGGCTGAGATCGGCCGGCAACAGCGTGGCCAGCCGCCGCGCCAGCGTCAGCGCCGGCTCATGCGCCAGCCCGCCGAACATCACGTGCGGCATCTGCTTGAGCTGCTTCGCCACCACGTGCCGGATGTGCGGCAGGTTGTAGCCATGGCAGGCGGTCCACCAGCTGGCGATGCCGTCGATCAGCGTGCGGCCATCGGCTAGCACGATGCGCGAGCCTTCGGTCCGCACCACGGGCAACGGCGGCGCCGCCGTTTTCATCTGGGCATAGGGCAGCCAGACCCGCTCAAGGCCGGCCACATACCAGTCCGGCGGTTCGCTGATTTTGCTGGCGTCGCCCGCCATTCGGCATTTCCCTGCTGTGGCCTTGGCGGGCATTTAGCCTATTGTGGTAGGCAAGGTCATCATGCAGTCGCTCAACGCCTTCGCGCAACAAAAGCTCGACGATTTGCAGCGCCGCCACCTACGCCGGGCGCTGGCCGAGACCGTGCGCGAGGACGGCATCTGGGTCGAGCGCGACGGCAAGCGGCTGCTGTCGTTTTCCTGCAACGACTATCTCAACCTGACCCAGCACCCGGCCATCAAGCAAACGGCCAAGGTCGCGATCGAAACCTATGGCGCCGGCTCGGGTGCCTCGCGCCTGGTCACCGGCAATCACCCACTATATGCCCAACTGGAAGGGCGCCTTGCCCGCATCAAGCAGACGCAGGCCGCCGTGGTGTTCGGCTCCGGCTATCTCGCCAATGCCGGCATCATTCCGGTGTTGATCGGGCGCGACGGGCTGGTGCTGGCGGATGAGCTGTCGCATGCCTGCTTGTTCGCCGGCGCGTACCTGTCGCGCGGCAGGGTGATGGCGTTCCGGCACAACGACGTCGCTCACGCGCGCGAATTGCTGGCGGAGCATCGCGCCGGACACGACCACGCGCTTATTGTCACTGATGGTGTGTTCTCCATGGACGGTGATCTGGCACCGCTCGCCGAATTGCTGGCACTCGCCAACGAACACGATGCCTGGCTGATGTCCGACGACGCGCACGGCCTTGGCGTGCTCGGCGGCGGGCGCGGCTCGAGTTACGTGGGCAATACACATATTCCGGTCCCGCTGCAGATGGGCACGCTGTCGAAAGCTGTCGGCGCCTATGGCGGTTATCTGTGCGCGTCGGCGCCGGTGATCGACTTGATCCGCAACCGTGCCCGCACGCTGATTTATTCCACGGGCTTGCCGCCGGCCTGCGTAGCCACCGCCATCGCGGCGCTCGACCTGATCGAGCGCGAGCCGGGCTACGCCGCGCTGCCGGTGCAAAAGGCGAAAGCCTTCACGCTGGCCGCCGGCCTGCCCGACGCGCAAAGCCCGATCGTACCGGTGATCATCGGCGCGGAAGAAGCGACGCTCGCGGCCTCGCGCCTGCTTGCGGATGAAGGCTACCTCGCCGCCGCTATCCGCCCGCCCTCGGTGCCGGCCAGCACCGCGAGGCTGCGGCTCACCTTCACTGCGCGGCATCCCGACGATCAGGTCGCGCGGCTTGCCGGCCTCGTCCGCGACAAAATATTGGCGCATTAAACGTGAGCGCTTATTTCGTCACCTCGACCGGCACCGATATCGGCAAGACCTTCGTCACCGCCGGCTTGATCCGCTATTTGCGCGAGGCGGGACAATCCGTGCACGCGCTCAAGCCAGTGGTCAGCGGCTATAATTCCTCCGTGGTCGAGACTAGCGACCCGGCGGTGCTGCTCGGCGCGCTCGGGCGGGCGGTGGCGGCCGATGAGGTCGAGCGCATCGCGCCTTGGCGCTTCCGTGCGCCGCTGTCTCCCGATCTCGCGGCCGCGCGCGAAGGCCGCAGCATAGACTTCGAGCAATTGATCGCGTTCAGCCGTCAGGCGATCAACACCGCGAACGGCATCCTGTTCATCGAAGGCGTCGGCGGCATCATGGTGCCGCTCGATGCCGAGCGCACGGTGCTCGACTGGATGGCGGCGTTGCAGATTCCGCTGCTGTTGGTGGTGGGCGGATATCTCGGCACCATCAGCCACACACTCACCGCGCTCGATGTGCTGGCGCAGCGCCATCTGAAGATCGCCGCCATTGTGGTGAGCGAGAGCGAGCGCAATCCGGTCGAGCTCGACGACACCGTCTCTAGCATCGCGCGCTTTGCGCATGGCGTCGGCGCAGTCGGCCTGCCGCGGCTGCCAAGCGGCATCAACCAGCATCCGGCCTTCGCGAAAATCGCCGCGTTATTGTGATGACGCAAAGCGTTCGATGAAGCGAATCAGCGCCGCCACCGCGTGCCCCATGTCGCCAGGCGCGCAGAATTCCGCGGGGTTGTGGCTGATGCCGACGCGGCAACGCACGAACATCATCGATGCGGGACAAAGCTTTGCCATCATCTGCCCGTCGTGACCTGCTCCCGACGGCATACGGATGGCGCGGTAACCGAGATCGCCGATGGCGGCGGCGAGCGTGTCTTGCAAACTAGCGCCTCAAACCGTCGCCGACACGTCGTGAAAATGTTCGAATGTCACAGTGAGTTTGCGAGCAGCCGCAATCGCGCGAGCCTCGTTCTCGAATTGTGCGACCGTGGTCTTGCGGGTCGCATCGTCCATGCAACGCAGATCTACGGTGAACATCACACGGCCCGGAATGATGTTGCCGGCACCCGGTAGAGCCTCAACGATACCCACGGTCGCGATCATGCCGTCTTGCGTGCGACCGATCCGCTCGGCCGCCAGCATCATTTCCGCGCTGCCAGCGAGCGCGTCGCGCCGCATATTCATTGGCACAGTGCCGGCGTGTCCCGCCTCGCCGGTCACGATAACCCGCCAGCGGCTTTGTCCGACGATGCCGGTGACCACGCCGAGCGGCTGGTTCTCGGCTTCCAGCCGCGGCCCCTGCTCGATATGCACTTCGACATAGCCGAGCGCCTCACCGCGCCGGTACGCCGCCTTCGGGATGTCGGCGGGGTTCTTGCGGTAGGCCTTCAGCGCGTCGGCGAAACTGACGCCGTTGCGGTCGGCGAGTTCGAGCGTCTCGGGCTCGAACGCGCCAACGCAGGCCGCAGAGGACGATAGCGTCGAGGGAAAGCGCGAGCCCTCCTCGTCGCCGAAGGCCAGCACGTCGATCGGCAGCGGCGGTTTGCCGCAGAAATGCGCGACCGCGAGAATGCCGGTGATGACGCCGAGCGGACCGTCGTAATTGCCGCCGTCCACCACGCTATCGAGATGCGAACCGATCAGCAGCCGCGGTCCCTCGCCGACGCGGCCGCGCAAGGTTCCAAGCGCATCCTCCGTCACGGACAAGCCCGCCTTGCGCATCCACTGCGCTGTCATGTCCGCGGCGCGGCGATGCTCGGCAGACAGAAACAGCCGCACCAGCCGGTTCGGCTCGGCCGAAATTGGCGCCAGCGCCTTGATCATCGCTTCGGCGCGCGCGCCAAGTGCCGTTGGATTTATGTCAGCCATTTCAGGTCCACGAAGGTTTCCAACATGCCTTCGGTATTGATCAGCGCGTGCAGCAACAAGGTCAGGATAGTCGAGCCGGTGGCCCAACGCATCCAACCGAGTAGCAAGCCGAAGACGAAGATCTGACTGATGACGTACCAGTCGTATTGCATATGGATTAGTGCCCAGAGCAGCGAGGTGACGACGATAACCGACCAGGCGTCGCGCGGCGACTGCAACCAGCCGCGAAACAGAAAGCCGCGGAACAAGATTTCCTCGCCGATCGGCGTCAACACCACGATGGCGAACCATAGCCAGAGCAGCCAGCCGCTCGCGCTCGCCGTGGTATAGATGTCTATCTGAAACGGTGTGACCAGACTGCGTCCGAGCAGCCAACTCAGCACATTGCCGACGATAATCAAAGCCACCATCGCGGCGAAGCCGAGCACCACTTCGCCGCGCCGCGGCCAGATCAGTCCGAGATAATCGGCGGCGCTCGCGCTCGCACGGCCGGCGAACAGCGCCAGCAGCACCACCTCGACCGGCGTCGACACCACGATGATCAGCGTGACGGCGGCGCCATCGCCGCTGAAATTCGGCAAACGCCCGATGCTTTGGCCGTACCACCAGGTCAGCGCCAGCAGCGCCGCCAGTTGCCCGGCCAACAGGGCGAATACCGCCAACGCGAACGTCGTCCCGCGGCCCATTGGCTTGATCGTGGCGTTCACGGCCCGACCTTCACCCAGCAGCCGAGCGCGGCGCGTTCGTCTTCGCTCATGCCAGTCTGATTGCCGAGCGGCATCGCCTTGTTCTGCACGGTCTGCGCGTAGATAACTTGCGGTATTTCTTGAAATCAGCGATCGTCTCGAGCATGACGTTGTTCGGCGCTTCCTGGGACGCCGCATATGTCGGTTTCACCGCATGGCACATCACGCAATGCTTGCGCACGATCGCCAGCGCTTCGGCATCGCTGACTGCGCCGTCGGCCAAGCAGCGAGCAGCCCCGCCGGGGCTGCGGCGTCGCCGTATCCGCTTGGCCTGGTCGACAATCTCGCCTGCTACGGAATTAGGATCGACGACCCCGTGGTGCCGCGGGCTTCCAGGTCCTTGTGCGACTTGGCGGCATCCTTGAGCGCGTAAGTCTGGTTGACCGGGATCTTCACCGCGCCGGAGCCGACCACCTTGAACAGGTCATTGGCCATCTCGACCAGGTCGGTGCGCTTTGCTGCATAGTGGTTGAGCGTCGGCCGGGTCGCGAACAGCGAGCCCTTAGCTTGCAGGATATTGATGTTGAAGGCCTCGATCTGGCCCGACGCGCTGCCGAAGCTGACGAAATAGCCGAGCGGGCGCAGGCAATCGAGCGAGGCCGGGAACGTGTCCTTGCCGATGCCGTCATAGACCACGTCGCAAAGCTTGCCGCTGGTGATCTCCTTCACCTTCGCCACGAAGTCCTCGTCGCGATAGAGGATGGTGTGGTGTGCACCGTTTTTCTTGGCAATCTCGGCCTTGTCCTTGGAGCCGACGGTGCCGATCACGGTGGCGCCGAGATGGTTCGCCCATTGGCAGGCGATCAGCCCGACGCCGCCGGCCGCGGCGTGGATCAGGCAGACGGTGCCCTTCTCCACCTTGTAGGTGCGATTGACAAGGTATTGCACGGTCATGCCCTTTAGCATCATGCCGGCGGCCTGTTCGTAAGTAATGTTATTGGGCAGCTTCAACGCGCGGTCGGCGGGCATCACGCGCTCAGCCGCGTAACCGCCGAGCGGCCCCACATAGGCGACACGGTCGCCTACCTTGAGATCGGTCACGCCGGGACCGACCGCGATCACCTCGCCGGCGCTCTCATTGCCGGCGATGAACGGCATGCCGACCGGCGACGGATACATGCCCATGCGGAAATAGCAGTCGATGAAATTGACGCCGCAGGCATGCTGCTTGATCTTGATCTGGCCCTGGCCGGGCGCTGGAATTTGAACCTCCTCAAAAATCAGGGCTTCGGGACCGCCGTGCTTGTGAACGCGTACTGCCGCAACCATAGTTTCACTCCCTCAATAGACTTGGATTGTTGTGTGGATGGGTTCGGCGGCGATCATAGGCAGCCAAGCGCCGAACACAAGGCGCATGACCCCGAAAAGCGTGTCCCAGACTTGATCGGGGATGGACACCGGTTTTCGGACAGCTCCGGCGCCCGCAGTTGGATTTTTAGATATTCGACGGAGGATCGTGATCCAACTGGCCAGCCTGTCCGCGACGAGACAGGCAAGGCGCGTGGCATCTCACGCGAGATGGGGCTCGGCTCGTGTTTCGTCGTCAGCCTAGAACAGGGCCGCGAACTCGCTATTGATTGCAGGCGACTTCGCCGGCAGGGCATCGATCCGATCGAGGCTCGCCGGACCGCGAAGACACAAGCGCGCACTGAACGCGGCCAAGTCGACCTCATTCACAAAATGCGCCGAGGACTATATCAAAAGCCACCGCGCCGGAAGATGCACGCTTGAGATTCAAAGATAATCAATTTTGCAACCAAGAGGGAATGAGTTATTTGATTCCAGAAGGGCGGCAACTAGCTTCGGCGCATGAACAATATTGGCCTCATCCTACGTAACATCGTTTTCTTTCTTTTCCCGGGGGCACTCTTACTCAGCTTTGCGATTGAGCATGGCGGGGATCGGACGGCCTGGGTGGGCTATACCGCTGTAGTCGCGCTCACATTCGCGGCTGTGATGGCAGGATGGGTCACGAACCGTAGAGGCCGCTAGCAACAAATTGAGAATGCAAGGGTGATATTTTTGTTTTTGATTTTCGGGATTTTGTTCGGAAATGTGTCCACCCCCCGGACCCGATACATGACCTTTAAAGGCTAAAACAGGCCATTGCGAATTTCAAACCCAGCTATATCAATTTTTCGTAATTTTTGCAGAATTTGAAAGACTTCGGTGCGTAAAGAAACTCCGATCCTATATGAGGGGCCCACCGCCGACTTCCGGACCCAGTTTGTATTTTGGGACGAGACTTTTCGCCATTACGCGCCCATTCGCTCAATCCGGCGCTCGCCGCTGGTCGAAGGCCTAGCTTTTCCTATCCAACAAACGCCGATAAGATCGGGCTTGGGGCGAAAAACACAACCATTTAGGGAGAGAACGAATGAACAAACTTTTTGCATTCGCTCTAATTGCTGCTGCTGTCGGTTTTTCAGCAATTGCCGCCGAAGCCATGCCGTTTGGCAATCAAACGCAAGACAGTTTGGTCGTTCAAGTCGCTGGCGGATGCGGCATCGGCTTTCATCGTGGTCCTTATGGCGGATGTCGCCGCAACGGCTACTATGGCGGTCGCTATTGGGGCGCCCCGGTAGTCGTGGCTCCTGTAGGACCATGCGGAGGCCGAGGGGCGCATCAAGTCTGCGGCCCATATGGGAACTGCCGGATGGTCTGCAACTAATTCGACCATCAAATCTGCAAGCCCCTCTAGCCCCGCTTCGGCGGGGCATTCTTTTTGCTGTGCGTCCACGCGCCTAGGTCGTGTACTCATAAATTAAGGTTGGTGGACAGCGGTTGATCAATGGGCAGGCCACTTGAGTGCAGTAAGCAAATTCTGTATAGGCTCCTAAAGTCCCCGCGAATGCTGCTGCCTCCAACGATTCATCAGATATCTCAGTCTCACGCCGTCCTCAGTTTGTACATTCTTGATATCGCTCATGGCATTGCTCCTTTCATGTGACGGCGATGCCTTCGACCAATACGGTCACGTTACCGCCTAGGTCGCGCTTATCCAAATTTTTGGAACTCAAAGCAGCGGCATTTCACAAAAACAAAAATCTCCGCCGCTGGCCCGGTTCTAAGCGGATATGCGCGGCGTGTTTATAAGTCCACGCCCTAGTGTAACTGCGGGATCACCATTAGGACGGTGGCGACCAGAAAGAAGCCGACGACCGCGCCTGTCACCACAGTCGCGAGGCCTGACGCGATGTTCATAGGCAACTCCTTTTGAAGGTCACGGTTGAGTGACCACGATGAGATGGGCAGTAATAATTAGATACGCGCTCTCCTTGGGGCCGCACGTTAAATTTTGAAAATCAACTCGAAAGCTTAATTTTTTCTCTCACGCCGTTAAGTCTCGGACTTCAGAATCGCGGCTTGCGCGCCTACCACGCCTTGAAGTCTGCCATCGCTTCCTCTCGCGTCGCTTTCAGGCCGCCAGTCGCTGCGGGTAAAATTCCAATAAAGATCGTCATCATCTGTGAGCTACTTCACAGAGAGTGTGCTCGTTCCACCCCCTAGTTTGCAGACATCAGTAGATCGTCTTCTCGCTTACACCGAGAGAAAATAACTTTTCGAAAACAGCTCGTATGCAACAGTCGTTCCGATCAGAACGTGCAATTCGGCGACGATTACCTGCATCAAGTTGTCGCTGAATTTTTCCTCAGCCATCATTCCCTCCTAGCTTTCCAAGGCTAGAAAGTTACGCGCCGGATGCTTGCGAGTCTTAGACTCGATCAGCATGAGGCGCTGGCCCGCCACCACAGCGAACGCATGGGCGGCCACGGCTAGGCCCTACCCGGCCGGCGTCGGACATGAGGCGAACGGATTCGGGGGTAGAATGCCCTGCCTAGCGAGCCCCGGAAACATTGAGAATTGAGCCGCTGATATAAGACGCGGCATCCGAAAGCAGAAACAAAATCGCCTCGGCGATCTCGTCCGGCTGGCCCGGCCGGCCCATCGGCAACAGCGGCGTGATGCGCGCCAGCCGGCCCGGCTCGTGGATCTCGGTGTCGGCGGGCCCCGGCCGGATGGCGTTGACCCGGATGCCCTCCTTCGCCACCTCGCGCGCGAGGCCATTGGTGAGTGCGTCGATGCCGCCCTTGGCGGCGGCGTAGAACACGTATTCGCCGGCGCCGCCGGTCACACTGGCGATCGACGACAGCAGCACGATCGACCCACCCGGCCCACCTCTGGCGGTGGACATACGGCACACCGCGGCCCGCGCACAGAGCAGCCCGCCATAAAGGTTGACGTCGATCACCTCGCGCAGGGTCGCGGCGGTCGCAGCTTCGAGTTTCGAATTTTTGCCGCCAATGCCCGCGCTATGCACGAAATGAGTGATCGGCCCAAGCGCTTTCACGGCCTCCTCAAACACACGCTCGACCACGTCTTCTGTCACCATGTCGCCTGGGATCGCGACCGCCTTGCCGCCGGCCGCTTTCACCGCATCGACCACGCTGCTCGCGGCCTTGTCATTGCTCTTGTAGTTGACCGCCACGTCGTAACCCCGCGCGCCGGCCATTCTGGCGGTGGCGGCGCCGATGCCGCGGCTGCCGCCGGCGATCAGAAGAACGGGTCGTGGCATGGAAGACTCCCGGAAGGTTCAACGACAAACCAGCACGATCAACCGGGCGAGCGCAACAGGCCGACGACAAAAAAATAAATCGCGATTGCGACCAGCGGCCAGGTCACGTAAGGTCCGGGCGCGAGATTGTGCATCACCGCGAGAAACGCCAGCACGGCCCACCCCGCCAGCAGCGCGATGTTGAGGACGCGCAGGTGCTTGACGCGCAACGGATGCAGGAACTTGAGCGGCGCGAAAGTCAGCATGGCAAGCGCGGCGATCATGGCGGCGGCAAGCCAAGGCGGCGGCTCCAGCAGATAAAGATAAAAGGCGCCTAAATTCCACAGTCCGGGGAAACCGCGGAAATAATTGTCGGGCGTCTTCATCTGGCGGTCGGCGAAATACAGCGCGCCGGTGATCACGACCAAGATGCCGGATGGGATCGCCAGCGCGTTCGGCAGCAGCCCGCTGGCGGCAATCGCGTAAGCCGGCACGAACACATATGTGGTGAAATCGACGATGAGGTCGAGCGTCTCGCCCGACCAGCGCGGCAAGATCTCGGCCACCTTGAATTCGCGCGCCAGCGGGCCGTCGACGCCGTCCACAACCAGCGCCATGCCAAGACAGAAGAACATCGCCGCCCAGTGGCCGCCGGTCGCGAAAATCAGCGCTAACAGCGCCAGCGCCGCTCCGCAGGCGGTGAAGATGTGAACGGCGAAAGCGCGAACGTGCTCGAACCCCGCCACTTACTGGTTGCCCCAATCCAACTTGACGATCTCGGCCGAGCGGCCGGCCAGATTCCAGTTGCGCCCGAAGCCGCGGAAACGTGATTTGTCGGCGCGCGAGACGATGACATCGGGGCCGATCCAGTATTCGCTGTTGCGGATGACCACGTTCTGGCCCTGCTCTTTGCCGCGCACCGGCGTGATGGCGCCGTCGACATATTTCTCGATGCGCACGACGCGCGTCTCACCTTGCATCTCGTAACTGATCGGCACCTGCCGCACGCCGAGGAATTGCCCGACCAAGATCGAGAGCAGATGCGTGGTGCCGCCGACGCGGCCCGTGAAGATGCGCGTGAGGCCTTTCACCGCGAGCGCCGAAGCCTTGTCGTCGACGAACAGCGCCGCGGTCCAGTTGCCGCGCGACATGATGCCCGGCAGATCCATCATCAGTCCGACTTTCAACCCGGAAAGATCTTCGCTGTCGACGTGTCCATCATCGATGCGGATACCGGCCCACGTCTGGCAGCGCTCTTCGGTCGGCGGATGATCACCGAGCGAGAGCACGCAAGGACAGAACACCATGCAGCTGCACGACAGCGCCATCTCGCCTTTCAGGGTCCACGTTTCGGTCACCGTTCGACTCCCGCATTTTTGAATTTCTAGCTCAAATCAACTGCACGGGCCAATGGGCCGCGAACGCCGATAGCACAAAAACGACGCCGGCGACGACCAGCGCGACGCCGACGGCGTAGGTGAGGCGCTTACCCGTGCCGATTTTTTCGAACGTCATTACAGCGCCCAGCCCGGCCATCCAGATCACGTTCATCACACCGACCCCGAACATGACGAGCATCATCGCCCAGCAGCAGCCCAGGCAATAGAGGCCCTGTTTGACGCCGAGCCGGAACACCCCGCGCGGCGTAGTCACCCAGTTCGCGAAAAAGAACGGGAATGGAGTTTGGCATTGCGTGAGGCAGGCATGTTTGAGCGCGGAGAACTGGTAGACGCCGGCCCCGATAAAGATCGCGCCGGAGAACAGTCCACTCGCTGATTGCATGCCGGTATCGAGCAGCGCGGCGCGGGTGAAGGCGAATTGCGCCAGCGTCGTGATGGCGGCAAAGCCGAGCCACACGAGCGTGTAGCCGGCAGCCAGCACGAACGGCGAGACGATACGCTCGTGCTTGCGCGCGGCGGTGTCGGCAATCTCGGCGTAAGTGAGGATCATAGGCGAGGCGCTCGGCAGCATCATCGCGAGCGTCATGACGCCCCACATCAGCGCGACGATCGCAAAGCCGCTCACGCCCCACGTTCCATGCGGCATGGCGAGCGACTGGCACAGCGCGTCGAAAACGCCCATGCCGGAATACAGCAGGCCGACCGCTAGCCATCCCAGCCCCGCCAGCGCGACCACGCAGATCGCGGCCAGCACTTTTGGCCGCGTGAAGGTAGCGCCCAGCCGCCGGACAGCGGGCGGCAGATGGGAGAGATTATGGTCGGCAGCCTCGCTCATTGCATGATGCCATTGCGCCCGTAATAGCGCATCGCCCGGCAGCGGGGTACCGGAAGCCTTCGCATAGTTCCCGCCGTGGGTTTGCGCGTGCTAATCGTTTAAGCCGCAACAAGATCAGGCGCTTTGATGCCGGACAAATATGGCAATGGACCCTCGACGATAGTGGTGGGTGGCGGGGCGGCCGGCCTGACCACGGCAATCGCGCTGGCCGGCGCCGGCATGGTCACCGTGCTGGTGGCAACGCGCTCTGCGCGGCCCGACAACCGCACCACCGCTTTGTTCGCGGGCTCGGTCACCGCGCTGGAGACGCTGGGCGTGTGGCCGCTGTGTGCGGCGCAGGCCTCGCCGCTCAAGATCATGCGCATCGTCGACGACACCGGGCGGCTATGGCGCGCGCCGGAAGTGAAATTTGCGGCGGACGAGATCGATCTCGATGCTTTCGGCTACAATATCGAGAACTTTTATTTGGTCGCGGCGCTAGAGCAGCGCGCGAGCGCGCTCGCTTACCTGCGCATAGTCGAGGACGAGGTGCGCAGCGTCGCACCGCGTGATGATGCGGTCACAGTGACGCTCAAGAGCGGCGGCAAATTGAGCGCGCCGCTGTTGATCGCCGCCGACGGCCGCCGGTCGCTTTGCCGTGCCGCCGCCGGTATTGCGGTCGAGGAACGTGATTACAAGCAGGTCGCGCTCACGGTCTGTGTCAAGCATACGCGGCCGCATCGCGACACCTCGACCGAATTCCATACGCCAAGCGGCCCGTTCACGCTGGTGCCGCTGCCGGGTCAGCGCTCGAGCCTAGTCTGGGTGCTCGATCCGGCACAAGCCGACGTCATTGCGGGGCTCAACGACGCGGAACTCGCCGCCAAGATCGAGCGCGCATCGCATTCAATCCTAGGCAAGATCACAGTCGAGCCGGGACGCGGTGTGTTTTCGCTTTCAGTCGCCACCGTCAAACGCTTCGGCGATAAGCGCATCGCGCTGGTGGGTGAAGCCGCCCATGTGATCCCGCCGATCGGCGCACAGGGACTCAATCTCGGCCTGCGCGATGCCGCCAGCATCGGCGAGCTCGCCATCGCCGCGCAACGCGACGGCGGCGACATCGGCGGCAATGACGTGCTCGACGCTTACGAAAAAATGCGCCGTGCCGACGTGAGCAACCGCACGCTCGCCATTGACCTGCTCAATCGCACGCTGCTCACGGATTTTCTGCCCGTGCAGGGCATGCGCGGCCTGGGTCTTTACATGATCGACCGCATCGGGCCGCTGCGCCGCGCCGTCATGCGCGAAGGCGTGGCACCGGCCGTCGCAGAGCCGCGGTTGATGCGGGGCGAGGCGTTGTAGACTTTGCGGCATCCTCCCGGGCGCTCCGGGCTTGCGCCGTTCGACAAAGTACATTGGCGCCGCAGGATGGCCTAGTTGGCGGCATCGGTCTTTATGTCATCGTTGCGACAATCAAGAGCATCTATTTGAACATTATCTTTGACATCGCCGCCGTGGTCGGCGCCTTTATCCCATTTAACGTCGTCCGGCTATTTGCGGCAGCCGCCAGTCCGGCGTCGACTCGCTCTGCTGCAGATGGCTCCACCGTTATGCAGCAGATCAAGAAGCTTGCGGACGGCTGCCGGAAACAGAGGCCCGCTACCGCTCCGAGGCTTTCATCAAGCCCGCGCTTGGCGACCTAGAAGTTAATTCGCTGACCACCGATCTCCCCCGAGGACGTGGTCGCGCTTGCGGCATTCCTAGAAAATCTAGCGAGCGGTTGGCGCAAAGCGAAGCGGCTCAATCTCATCGCTAGCGGCACCGAGGGCGATCCATGACCACCGTCATCACCCCGGCGCACGCTTCGGACATTGGCAAGTTTTAAGCACCGATCAAACCGGCAAACGCGCAACGTGCTGTTGCTCGTGCGGGCAAGTCCGCATTGTTGCCGTCGCCAATCTTGCAAGCGGTGCAAGTCAATCATGCGGATGCTCACCCTTGCCCCCAGCGCAGAACCGCGCCTTTCGTGAAGCACAGCAAGAACGGCAACGTAAGCGCGATTTCAATTGGAAAATTCTGAACGGACGATAAGGCGATGAGCACACAGCGCACGCGACTGCCGAATAGACGCCTATCTGAGAATTTCGAGATCGACGTTAGCGGTCGCAAGTACCGTTGCTCGTATTCGCTATTCCCTGACGGACGACTTGGCGAAATCTTTCTAAGCAACAACAAATCCGGCTCCGATTCTGATTGCGCGGCTCGAGATAGCGCAGTCGTTTGCTCAATAGCTTTGCAGTTTGGCGTTTCGCTTGATGTGATCTGCAAAGCATTGATGCGAGAAACCGAACTGGACTTTGGGTACAGCCTTAG
This sequence comes from uncultured Alphaproteobacteria bacterium, assembly GCA_963709855.1. GTDB lineage: Bacteria > Pseudomonadota > Alphaproteobacteria > Rhizobiales > Xanthobacteraceae > Pseudolabrys. The sequence continues at coordinate 391,044 of CAVPXX010000027.1, forward strand.
ATGCGATTGCCACCGGCATCATCACGACGGCATCGTCATGAATACGTCGAGCAATTAACCAATGATCGACCACGGCCGGCTGCTAAATGTCCACGGCATCGCGATCAAGCATACCCCGGACATGGGATGGTGCGCGTGGACGGTCGCTGATGATTTCTGATGCGAATTCGCCCGAAGAAATCTGGGATTTTTTCAACCGGGATGAACCACTCCCGCGATTGACCAAGTTGGAGAAGAGGCGGTTCAAATAATTCCCCGTCACAGGCAATGGCGGCCAGCCGGGGCGCGGGCGAAATTAATAGTTAATTTCGGAAATAATTAAAATGCCTAGAAAATTAGTAATTACCGTTGCTCAATCGGATGCCGCTGGGGTGTTCGAGGCCCATCTCGGAAATCGCCCGCTTGGCCGCTCGCGCACACCGTTTCTGAATTCGGCCCGCGTTCTGCTGGTCGAACGGCAAAGCCCGACGACTGTCCTAGTGATGAAGCACCAGGGCTCCGATATCGATTGCTTGACCGCGACGGCTGGTGCGGCAGCCAGGTTGACGGTCGAAGAAAGCGCCGCCGGCCCGGTGTTTCGCCGTTATAGGATGGGTGCGGAAAGCCCGGTGGAAGCCCCGTACAGCAGTTATTCCGAGCTAGGCAGGGTGGAGTGCCATCCAGCCGCGCCAGGACTTACGCAGGGCAGCAGCCTCGTTTGCTCATCTTCGTGAACGCCGAAAGAACGTGTGCCCCAATTTGCAGTGTGTTAAATTGTACTTTGTAAAACGGGAGGACAGACGATGAGCCGAACAACACGTCGTCGAATTATTTTCGGCATCGGTGCCCTGATCGGTCTAGTTGCGCCATTAGCTGCCATGGCCGGAGCGCCACTCAAAGGCGTTGATGTAAAGCTTGGAAAAGGTGCCGGAGGGGGAGCCGCGGCGCGGACGGTGAAGCCTGAGGGCAAGCAGAGTGGGCCTACCGGGGGTACGAGTAAGGCGAAGACGCACAATTCAAGCCATTCGAATACTGGTAACTGACGCACGAGCGAATCCCCAAGCCGGACAACGGTGGATTTTGGCCCGCGATGGTTTGTCCGCTTTTGACCCCAAAGCGGACATTCCGCCCCCTTTAAGTGGGTAATTCGACGCGATAAGATGCCCTAATAGGCGTCAAAGACGGGGGCAACTAATGACTTGGATCGCTCGAGGTGCGTTAGCCATCGGCGTAGCGATTTTTCTGTCTTTCTTTGCAACATCAAACTCTGTTGCCCAAACCTGTGACTTCTCAGGGAATTGCCCACTGCCCCTTATGTGCCAGCCTGGCTGGTTTGGTGTGGGATATTGCGGTGTCGAAGCCTGCAATGCAGACACCGATTGTCGAAACGGATCAGTCTGCGATTTTGGGGTTTGCCAAATTGCTTGCACCGGCTCCAGCAATTGTCCCAGTGGGCAAATCTGCGTTCGCGGTGAATTGCACCGGGTTTGTGTACCACGTCCTGCGTCCTCGTCTTCCGGCGGCGGCGCCAGCAGCGGTGGTACAACTCGTTACTACATCGAAGGCGGCGCCTGCGGTGTAGTGCATTTAGGTCAGATTACTAAACACATGGGATGCGCGCCTGGCTTAAGATGTTCAAATCCGAATGGAAGCGGGATCTGTCAGAAACCGCCAGCATGATAAAAACGACCGTTGCGCGATATTGCGTGCTGCCAATTGATACCCGCTTTTGACACATAGCGGACAATTCTGCCGCACCCGCTGTGCGCTATTGGAGTAACAGCGAACAAAGCCAAGCGCAAAGCAACAATGAGAGAACGCGAAGATTTGGATTTTTATTTTTTATATTTTTGGAAATTGCGAGCGGAAAGCAGACAGCGCAATGACTTGGGTTACACGAAACCCCCAGATTAGTGTTGAGCACCATTATTGTTCTGCTGGGCGTCGATTTCGCCGGCGTCGTCGAGGACGGCATCTATCAGTCGATCATTGGAAATTCTACCAATCAATAACACGGTCAACGCGGCGGGCGTAACATTGCGTCGAGCGGCTTCGCTCTCGAAATATTGGCGCGATTCGCCGCGGCAAAATCTCTGAACATAGCGAACCGCCTTGCTACGCCCGCTGCGCGATGGGAGGACAGTGTTGCGTATTGTCATGAGTGTGGGCTCTCTCTCTCTCTCTCTGCACACTTGGCCGTTTGGCCTTCGCCCGGCCCGTTCGCTCCCTGCGGTTGCTAAAGCCATTAGCGAGAAGGCTAAAGAAAGCCCGCCCCGTCAACGGGGCAGATCTCCAAGTCAGCCAGCGCCAGCAAGAGCTTGAACAATGAATTTATCCAACGTGCGTGCGCCGTGACCTATGTGATCCCGCACACAAAAACAGGCAGTGCCGCGACGTAAACGTAAAATTGCACGCGCGCCACGCTAAGACGTCCTGACTCCACCCACCACAGCGACGCATACGCGGCCCGTCAGATCAGGCCCCCTCGCCTGTGCGCGTTTGAGCGTTTCGAGGTTTCGGATAAATGTATCAGTGTCCACCGATGTATATTAGACATCTGTTGGACATGGAATTGGCTTCATTTCATAAGCCATTGAAATGATGAGAGTAAAAGACCTTTATAGAGAGATAGTTTCCGCTCTGTAAAGGGCAGAACGGCCTTTTGGAAGGATCGCGCCCGTGAAGCTGCCGCGCCAGTTCTTTGTCCCCCTCGCGATCGGCGCGCCAATGCCCATGCGTGAGCTGCCGGTGCGGCTAGAGCGCATGATCCATTTCGTGCCGCCGCATCTCGAGAAGCTGCGCGCCAAGGTGCCCGAGTTGGCGCGCCAGGTGGACGTCGTGCTGGGCAATCTGGAGGACGCGATTCCGATCGAGGCCAAAGAGCCAGCGCGCAAAGGCTTCATCGAGATGGCGAAGGCAGTCGATTACGGCGCGACCGGATTGTGGACGCGCATCAATGCGCTCAATTCGCCCTGGGCGCTCGACGACGTGATCGAAATCGTGGGCGCGGTCGGCGACAAGCTCGACGTCATCATGCTGCCCAAGGTCGACGGCCCCTGGGACATTCATTATCTTGACCAGTTGCTGGCGCAACTCGAAGCACGCCACAAAATCAAAAAACCGATTCTGATTCACGCCATCCTGGAAACGGCGCAGGGCGTCAACAACGTAGAGGCGATCGCCAGCGCCTCGCCGCGGATGCATGGCATGAGCCTCGGCCCCGCCGATCTCGCCGCCTCACGCGCGATGAAGACCACACGCGTCGGCGGCGGACATCCCGAATACAAAGTGCTGGCGGATACGCAAGGTGATTCGCCGCGCGCCACCTATCAGCAGGATCTTTGGCACTATACCGTCGGGCGCATGGTCGACGCCTGCGCCGCCGCCGGCATCAAGCCGTTCTACGGGCCATTCGGCGATTTCTCCGATGCGGCCGCCTGCGAGGCACAATTCCGCAACGCCTTCCTGATGGGCTGCTTAGGGGCCTGGTCGCTGCACCCCTCGCAGATCGCCATCGCCAAGACCGTGTTCTCGCCGGATCCGGCGGAGGTGGCCTTTGCCAAGAAGATCGTCGCCGCCATGCCCGACGGCGCTGGCGCGATCATGATCGAGGGCAAAATGCAGGACGACGCCACCTGGAAACAGGCCAAGGTGCTCATCGACCTCGCCAGGCTGGTGGCGGCCAAGGATCCGGAGATGGGCGCCCGCTACGCGCTCTAGCCAACGCCGCAATCACGCACTATGTGGTCCCTACCATGAACAAAATACGGATCGCCAAGTACAAGATTGGCCAGGTGGTTCAAGCACCGGCTATTTTCGTCCTGACTTGATCAATGATAACCAAATAATTTCAGAACATTACGCAGTTCTACGACAATCAAAAATTAGCATGAAACAGCTCGGGGCAGCATTCGGGGCATCAATCTCAGAACCGCTAAGGCACTTGGCCTCGACGTGCCGCCTTCGTTGCTAGCCATCACGGACGACGTGATCGAATAGAGACGCTGTATATTGCGCTGCATGAGTTCGCTTCTGGCAGATATTGTTGCAAAAGTCGAAAATTGACGGGTGGCAATTTTAGCGAGAAGACGAAGCAAGTAGAGATTGCTAATTGATATGGCTCCAGACTTGTTACCGAAGTCGCCTGTGAGTTTAACGTGAGGAAAAAAAAAAACACGAAAGCCGCGCCTGCAGCCCGCAGAACTTTTTGATTCCCCAGTGCAAAAAGACTTTTGCAACAATATCTGCCACAAGCGGAGTCTATGCACCGCGGCAAGTCACCTATGAATATACCCTGCGGTTCCGGCCTCCCGGCCCGCTGGACGACTTTGTGGGAATTGCGCGGCAATTCGTGTCTATCGTGACATTCGACGAATGCCGACGGTATTCGTCTTGTCGGCAACATCATTTTTCGCGCTTTGGCCATGGTAGAAGCTGACTGTGAAAGACGCGTTAGGAGAACGTTTACCATAACTGCAGTTGTTATATTATCGAAATCGACCGCGACCGGCGAGGCGGCCGAGAAAGAGGATGAAATGTCGGTAAGGGGATTATTGGTGGCTCTATTTGGCGTCGGCGTTCTGCTCGGCGGCTGCATGCAGTCCACGATCGAGCCGGCTTCGGAAGCGAACCTGACCGCCGCGACCGTAAGCTGCTGGCGGCAGCGCCTTATGAGAAAGCGACGATCCCCGAGCCCTATCAGCGGCACATCGTGGAATATACCCGCAGGGAAGCGCCCGGCACGATCCTGATCGATACCGATGCGCGCTATCTCTACTACGTGCTGCCCGACGGCAAGGCGATCCGCTACGGCGTCACCGTCGGCGAGGAAGCGCTGGCCTGGTCGGGCGTGGCGAAAGTCGGCCGCATGACCGAATGGCCGTCATGGACGCCGACCGCCGAGATCAAGAAGCGCATGGACGTGCCGAATTATGTCAGCCCGGGTCCGCAAAACCCGATGGGTGCGCGCGCCATGTATCTGTTCGAGGGCAACAAGGACACCCTTTATCGCATCCACGGTACCAATCAGCCGGAATATATCGGCCAGGCGATTTCCTCGGGGTGTATCCGCATGACCAACGAGGACGTGATCGACCTTTACAAGCGGGTCAAGCCGGGCACGGTGGTGGTGGTGCTGGGGCCGCACCAGGGCGTCTCGCCCTTTAGTCTGCGTGTGGCCGCGAACGGCAATCCGTTCCAGTAGCCAGGCTGTCTGGCTTCCAAGCAAGCCGGAAACACGGGAATGGGACTTGGTATTAGGGACGACTTTGCTGAGAGGCAGCCGCGCCAAGGGGCCGAGCGACGTCCGCTAATCTCCCGTTTGACCTCGAACGGCCGATTAGCGAAGCGGGCTCATGCACCGCAGCAAACAGCAGCACTATTCGATCACCTCGTCAGCGCGGGCGAGCAGCGATGGCGGAAACCGGCATCAAAACTATTGCCGCAGTGCACAGCCAATGTCGCTTCTCTAACGGCTGTTCCGGGTCAAGCACTTTCAGGCTATCCACCACCACAGTGTCGATGTCGCTCGCGGGCTCGTGCTTCTCTTCGGAATGGCGCTAGGGCCCTTCCACTATGGGATTTAAAAGACGAGGCGGAACAATCTGTTGGGCGGCCTTACCGTCAGAGTGACAGCAGGTTCAAGCGACATTACGAACTCGCCTCATCCATCGTCCTGCGAGGGACATCATTTCCACCGCTGGGTGGAGCTCGGGTTTTCTCCTATCGCATTTGATCCAGCACGGTTCTCATGCTGCTACGGCTTGTTCCCGGGTCCAGCGGAACTCGGTGCCATCAACCCATATGCGGTGCATGATGACGGCCATTCGGCGCGCCAGCGCCACGATCGCCTTCTTTATTCCGCGATGCCTGGCGATTTGCATCGCCCAGGCCTTGAGCCAGGACCATTTATTCGAACGCAGCATGCGCTGGGCTGCTTCGTAGAGCATGACGCGGATCATCTCATTTCCACAGCGTCAGATTCTGCTGCTCCATTCCACCTCGCCCGATTGATACTTGGAGCATGTCAGTCCAAATACCGCTCCGACCGACTTGGATTTACGGAAGCGCGCCGGCACGTCGACAGTGGCACGATAGGTTAGCGACACCACGGGCCCGACACCGGGCGTCGTCATCAAGCGCCGGCACACCTCATCGTCCCGCACGATGGCGAGTAAGTGGTGGTGCAGGACGCAGAACTGCTCGCGAAGCGTCCGCCGGACAATGAGCAGCGGTTCAACCATAGCGGCCAGATCGGGCAAGTTCTCGACCAGCTCTTGATACGCGTCTCGAACCTTACCTTCCCCACCATCCCGACCTTGAGACTGAAGTTGTGCAAAGTACCACGCAGATCATCGTCGATGGCGATCGCCTTCGACTGCAGCAGCTTGCGATGGGTCAGCAGCATCCGCAGTTTCTGGCTGCATAGCGTCTTCACATGCACCGGGTGGTAAAGCCCAGCCCGCATCATCTGCGCCATGCCACGGGCATCGTTACGGTCGGTCTTGTTGATTTGCGCCTTCAACACCGCCCGCATATGCCGCGTCTCAACAGAGATCACCGGCAAGCCCGCTTCGGCCAGCGCACTGAAAAGCCACTGCGATAATGGTCAGTTTTCCAATCCAATCCGCTTGAAGTGGTAGGCCGGGTTCTTCAGCACCGAAAGAAGTGCCTCAGGTTCGCTCGCTACCTTCACTTCCCGCACGATCCTGCCTGTGTCATCCACAATGCAGATGCTGGTCTCCTTGACCGATACGTCTAATACCGACGGTCATAGGGACTGACCGATGTTTGCCCAGTCGCGCAATCCGATTGATGTGATTGTTTGCGGTTGAGCGATGAGTTTTCGCCAGGCTTCGCAGGCTGCGTCGATGATCGCGTCGTAGGTTTCGAAGACGCGATTGGAAAGCCAGTTTGCGCGCATGTACTGCCAAATGTTCTCGACCGGGTTGAGCTCAGGCGCGCGCGAAGGCAGTAGGATCGGCGTGATGTTTGCGGGCATGCGGAGCTTGCCGGTCGTATGCCATCCGGCTCGATCGAGCAGCAGAACGGCGTGTGCGCCATCAGCGACGTGGCGCGATATCTCATCGAGGTGAAGCTGCATGGCGAATGTGTCAGCGACGGGCAGTGCGAGCGCCGCGCCTTTGCCGCGCGCCGGACAGATCGCGCCAAAGAGATAGGCGCTCTCGTAACGCTGGTCGGAAGGCTGGCGCGGTCGCGATCCGCGTCTAGCCCATTGGCGGACGAGGCCATTCTTTTGACCGATGCGGGCCTCGTCCTGGAACCAGATTTCGACAGGAGTTTCCTTTGGTAGATCGGGCAGATGGGCGCTCAGTGTGCAGGCAAAGTTTTTTTATAAGCTGCGACCGTCTGGGCATCCTGGGCCGGATGACGCGGCCGCGCAGAGATGTGCGAGAAGCCGAGTTCCCTGAGAAGCGTTCCCACGTAGCGCTCGCAATAATCAACGCCGAACCGCTCAGCGATGACGCGCTTGAGATCAACGCGCCGCCAACGGACCACCCCGTCGACTTCTCTGTCAGGACCTGGTTCGACAATCCTGGCGAGTTCGGCTTTTTGCGCTGCCGAAAGGCGCGGCACCGGCCCACTCGCCCAGTTGTCCAGCAGCCCATCTGGGCCCGCCGCGTTGAACCGGTGAACCCAGTCGCGCAGGGTCTGGCGATCCATGCCGCCGATCATAGCAGCTTCGGTACGGCTCATGCCGTCGAGAACCGCTGCCAGCGACAGCAATCGCCGGCTCTGGTTGACGTCCTTGGCTTTCTTGGCTAGCCGCCGAAGCTCACCGGCCGTAAAATCCGTCCGCAATTTTACCGCTGATGGCATGGCGCGAATCCTCCTCGCGCCAATGAATCACAAACCGCCCCCCGGATGGAATCCCAGGAGAGTCAGAAAGCAGAGCCGTTGGTATTATAAAAAAAAAAAAAAAAAAAAAAAAAAAAAAAAAAAAAAAAAAAAAAAAAAAAAAAAAAAAAAAAAAAAAAAAAAAAAAAAAAAAAAAAAAAAAAAAAAAAAAAAAAAAAAAAAAAAAAAAAAAAAAAAAAAAAAAAAAAAAAAAAAAAAAAAAAAAAAAAAAAAAAAAAAAAAAAAAAAAAAAAAAAAAAAAAAAAAAAAAAAAAAAAAGGGGAAAGGCGCGAGCAGGCGATGTCAGATTTTAAAATGGCTTGGCAACGGAAGCGGTGATCCTCAGCTTGATACTTACAATTTCCACCATCAGCAATAAAATCTAAAACCGCCTCAGCGGTCATCGCCCGGTCGAGCGTTCGGTTCGAACATCCGGTTGGGGTTGTAGCGCTGATCGAAGAAGCTGGTTTGCCGAACCGGAGAGTGGCGTTGCCCTGCTGGAGCGTGGTTTGGCCGTTGCCGGAGCCCGAGAAGCGCTCGTCGGGATCGGTGTAGCGCGCGGTGCCATCGCTATTGGTATTGCTCTGGCCGTCGATGGTGAAGGTGTGCGCTGCGGGCATTGCCGAAAGCGCCAAGCCAAAGGCGGCGACCAGCACGGCCAAGCGATGACGAAAAGGAGACGACGGCAAATGTTTCACGACGGCCTCATGCATTTCGGAAGCGGCAATGCAGCCCGAACATTAAGGCCACATGGCGGCGAAAAAAAAAAAAAAAAAAAAAAAAAAAAAAAAAAAAAAAAAAAAAAAAAAAAAAAAAAAAAAAAAAAAAAAAAAAAAAAAAAAAAAAAAAAAAAAAAAAAAAAAAAAAAAAAAAAAAAAAAAAAAAAAAAAAAAAAAAAAAAAAAAAAAAAAAAAAAAAAAAAAAAAAAAAAAAAAAAAAAAAAAAAAAAAAAAAAAAAAAAAAAAAAAAAAAAAAAAAAAAAAAAAAAAAAAAAAAAAAAAAAAAAAAAAAAAAAAAAAAAAAAAAAAAAAAAAAAAAAAAAAAAAAAAAAAAAAAAAAAAAAAAAAAAAAAAAAAAAAAAAAAAAAAAAAAAAAAAAAAAAAAAAAAAAAAAAAAAAAAAAAAAAAAAAAAAAAAAAAAAAAAAAAAAAAAAAAAAAAAAAAAAAAAAAAAAAAAAAAAAAAAAAAAAAAAAAAAAAAAAAAAAAAAAAAAAAAAAAAAAAAAAAAAAAAAAAAAAAAAAAAAAAAAAAAAAAAAAAAAAAAAAAAAAAAAAAAAAAAAAAAAAAAAAAAAAAAAAAAAAAAAAAAAAAAAAAAAAAAAAAAAAAAAAAAAAAAAAAAAAAAAAAAAAAAAAAAAAAAAAAAAAAAAAAAAAAAAAAAAAAAAAAAAAAAAAAAAAAAAAAAAAAAAAAAAAAAAAAAAAAAAAAAAAAAAAAAAAAAAAAAAAAAAAAAAAAAAAAAAAAAAAAAAAAAAAAAAAAAAAAAAAAAAAAAAAAAAAAAAAAAAAAAAAAAAAAAAAAAAAAAAAAAAAAAAAAAAAAAAAAAAAAAAAAAAAAAAAAAAAAAAAAAAAAAAAAAAAAAAAAAAAAAAAAAAAAAAAAAAAAAAAAAAAAAAAAAATTTTTTTTTTTTTTTTTTTTTTTTTTTTTTTTTTTTTTTTTTTTTTTTTTTTTTTTTTTTTTTTTTTTTTTTTTTTTTTTTTTTTTTTTTTTTTTTTTTTTTTTTTTTTTTTTTTTTTTTTTTTTTTTTTTTTTTTTTTTTTTTTTTTTTTTTTTTTTTTTTTTTTTTTTTTTTTTTTTTTTTTTTTTTTTTTTTTTTTTTTTTTTTTTTTTTTTTTTTTTTTTTTTTTTTTTTTTTTTTTTTTTTTTTTTTTTTTTTTTTTTTTTTTTTTTTTTTTTTTTTTTTTTTTTTTTTTTTTTTTTTTTTTTTTTTTTTTTTTTTTTTTTTTTTTTTTTTTTTTTTTTTTTTTTTTTTTTTTTTTTTTTTTTTTTTTTTTTTTAAAAAAAAAAAAAAAAAAAAAAAAAAAAAAAAAAAAAAAAAAAAAAAAAAAGGGAAGGCTAGCATCTGGCGTGAGCTAGACCCGGGACTATTGGTCGCCGACACTACGGGCGAGCTGCGGCGGTATCGCGGCCATCTCAGCCACAGTGTGAGCTTGAAATGTCGGCCTATGCCGTCGTCTTCCCGCACGGCACGCCGCAACAAATCGCCGACCGCACCGCCGCCACCCTGCGCGCCATCGTGCCGCTCATCGACGGACCGCAGGACGGTTAAATGGCCGTAGCGCTTTCCAGCGTGAATGACCTCACTCATGATTCGCCCCGCAGCAGCTCACGCCGCAGCTCGATCCACTTTGTTGCGCTCTCCAATGAATGCGGGATGTAATTCTGTTTCGCGTAATACGGTCCGACACCGATTGCCTTGCTGATCGGATCGAGTAGCGGCCTGCGCTCGAAATGCAGACGGCGGCCCGAGAAATTGGGCCGCCGTTTTGTTACGCTGATTGGTGGTGAGTTCGGAGGCGGCTTCGTCGCGCTGCGCGATGAGCAATTCGAGATAGTAAGATCGGTTTCAAGCCAGCAGTTGCGAACGCCCAGCTTCACGGGCTTGGGGAATTTTCCATCATTGACAAGCCTAAAAAGGTGAACCCGGCTGTATTTAATCCCTCTGGCCGCAAGTCCGTCGCGGTCTAACAGTCGCTGCATGGCGAACCCTCACGTTGTTTGTAACGTGAAGGTTCCTCCCCGGACGGGGTTACGTCACGACATTAGCTCGCGACCTTCATGCAATTCAGCGATTAAATCGTTGGTGATAATCGGCAGTTCCGGATATTTCGTTCGGCAATTCGGGTTTGCAATCATCCACCGGATGATGACCTTGCGCCACGCCGCGGTGTTGTGCGGCAGACGCTCCAATTGGAAAAATGATTTGAGGTGACGCTGCGGTGTCCTAACGTCCTCATCGCCGTGCCAAGCGCATTCCCGTGCAGCGGCAGGTGCCTGCCCGTTGAAGAGATTCCAACCATGAATCTGACGGCAAACTTTTCATCCTTCACCATCTTGCGATTGACGTGCAATTGAGAAACGCCGCGGCCCCCTGTCGTTTTAAAGCTCAATATTCGCGGCAGGGCGCGCCCAAGGTCGCGCTTAGCGCCAGAATCCGAGAGAAGGCGACCCGCACACCCGTCGAGATATGCAATCACCTCCGCAGGGAACGGGTCGCCATTTGCGATGCAAGTCTTTAATAGCGATCCATACCCAAAGCGGATACCCGGTCTGCGCGCCACAAGCTCAGAACGCCGTCAAGGTGCGCGTGATCGGGCGGGCGGGCCACGGCTATGCCCTGCGCCGCAACTTGACGACGTTTTCCGGCTGCGGCTCGGGACCAGCAAGCCCGAGCAGATAATCATTCCATCTTTGCAGCGCTTCCAATTTTTCAGCGCGATAGCCGTACCGGTCATAGGTCCCGACGATGCCCGGCTGCGCATGCGCCAACACCGCCTCCCCCACTACGGCGGCAACGCCCAGCTCGGACAGCTTCGTTCTGCATGACCGTCGCAGGTCATAATTCGTCCATGGCCTCAACTTGATTTTCGCCGGGTTCTCGCCGCGTTGCGCCGCCGCTTCGCGAAGTTCGGCAAGCATAAGCCGGTCGAGTTTCGTTTTTGCTTTGTCGGCCAGCACAATCGGCTTTTCGCCGCAGGTCGTGATGAAAAGAAATTCGCCGCGCTCAAATCTCGGCAATGCCATGATGATCGCCAACATAGAATCGGTCAACGGCACTAAGTGCGGCTTGGTCTTGCCGGGCCTGCCCTTCATTCTTTCTGGCCCGATCAGCAATTCGCACTTGGCCAGATCAATTTCCGACCAACTTGCGCGCACGCATTCGTTGAGCCGCAATCCCGTCAGCGCCAGCAATCGATAGGCGTCCCGAAAGGGATATTTGAGCCGTCCGGTGGCGCGCCAAAACGCGGCCAGCTCGGCGTCGTTTAAGGTGTGGTGACGCTGCTTGCGGTCGCCGATCAGCTTCACTGGCTTGACGTGATCGGTTGGCGAATGTTGCAGGCCGAATTCGTGCGTCTCGATTGCCCACGAGAATAGACACCGTGTGGCGATAAAAAGAATACCGCGCAGTCGCCGGTGTTTCGCGTTTCTCGGCCATGAGGCCCGCGACATCCTCGCGGTCAATCTTTGCAATCGGTTTCGATCCCCAGCGCTTAATCAGGACGGCCCGGATGTCACGGGCGGCGCGTCGGCCTTGCCGCTGCAACGGTGTGACCTCGGCGATAAATCGCTCCGCGACGTAGGCGAAGATGTGCTTTTTCTTGAGCAGCTCGGCTTGCTGCGTGCGCTTGGCTTGGGCGGCAGCTTCGACTTTCGGGTCCTTGCCATCCGCGATCAGCAGCAACCAACCCTTAGCGCGTTTTCTGGCTTCTGCGAGGCCGAGCGTCGGATACCCGCCGAGCGCCTTACGCGTGAAGTGCGGGCTGCCGGGGAAACGCGCCCGCAAAGCGAAGGTGACGGCACCGTTGGAGGTAACGCGCACCGAAAGTCCCGGCTGCGCCCCGTCGCGAATCTCGTATCGCTCGCCCGGCTTGGCTGGCTTCAACGCCTTTAAATAGCGGTCGGTGAGGACTACTTTCGGTGTTAGTTCTTTCGGATTCGCTTCGGTCATGGTGGTCCTCGTCGGTTCGGGGCAGCAGTGGGGCAGCACAAGCCCGGGTGCTTCAATGTAACGCGACGAGACGAGATGTAGCGAGAAATACCTTGCAATACAAGCAAAACAGGAAGATATCAGCCGCAATGGGTACAACACGCAACGCCAAGTACAAGATCGGCCAGGTGGTCAAGCACCGCATCTATCCGTTTCGCGGCGTGGTGTTCGACATCGATCCTGAATTCGACAACACCGAGGAATGGTGGGAGTCGATCCCCGCCGACGTGCGCCCGCGCAAAGACCAGCCGTTCTATCATTTGTTTGCCGAGAACGCGGAAAGCGAATATATCGCCTATGTTTCGGAGCAGAACCTGTTGCCCGACAATTCAGAAAAGCCGCTCCGCCACCCGCAGGTCAACGAAATGTTCGTGCAAGATGACGCCGGCGTCTACCGCCCGCGCAACAGCCAATTGAACTGACAAAACGAGGAAGGCGCAGGTCTCAGCCTGCGCCTTTCGCATTCGTCACCAGGAATGCTGGCTTATTACTTCGGCGCGGGCGCCGGAGCCTCCGCCGCTGGCTGCTGGGATTCCAGTTTCTTGCGCGCGTCTTCCGCCCGCTTCTGCAACTCTTCCTGCAATTTGCGCTGCTGCTCCTCGACCACCTTCGGATCGGTCGGAGGGCCATCATAGGCCTTGGCGAAATCAGAGAGCGGTAGCGGCAGGCTGATCGGCGTGCCTTGCATGTTGATTGCCTGCAGGGTGATGGTCTGCCCCTTCTTCATTTTGGCGATCATGTCGTCCGTGACCGGGTAATCGGCCATACAGCCAACGGGGAAGCAGATCTTATAGGGCTCCTGCACCGGCTGGTCCTGGTCGATGATCATGCGGGTGCCATGTGCCAACTGCATGCCGAGCGGAACTGTGACGCGCAGCACCTTGGGATCGCCTTCCGGCTCGAACAGCTGGACGATCGCTACCGGCATGCCGTTTTCCAGCCGGCCGTCTTTGGTGAGGACGCAGACCTGCTTGTTATTGGTTTCCGGGCCTTTGCCGCACACCTTCAACCACGGCGAATACATAAGTTGCGGCGGCGCCGCGGTGGCCTGTTGCTGCGGCGCCGGTGCGGCCGGCGCAGGCGCGACCGGCTTGGCGGGTGCCGGTTTTTGAACCGCCGGCTTAGTCGCGGGCTTGGACTGCTGCGCGAGCGCCGGGGTCGCCACGACCATGGCCGCCGCCAGCAATCCCGCGGCGGCGAATGAAGCGGTCAGCGCGCGCCTCAACGGCCGGGCCGATGCGATCCGATGATCCATTGCAATTTGTCCCCTTTTTCTCGCACCGCTCGCGGCCTCGCGCCCACTCAAACGGTCGCCTCGTCGCCCGGCTCTCTCCCCGCGAAATGCGGCGGGAGCGTGACACCTCTGGGCTGCCTGATAGCCGATATTGCTCCTGCAATAAAGCCACGAATGTGCCGAAAATGCGGGAGCGCTCAGAGCCTCGCCTCGCCTCTGTGATAAATTGCGCAAAACGGGAAACAACTCGCATTCGAGCCCCATTCACGCCCTCCACTGCCACCCCCGCGCTGATGCAATGGCAGGCATCCCGGCGCACGCTGATGCTTGGCGCGCTCTTGGCCGCCAGCGGGGTTGGACGGTTGGCGGCATGGGCGGCGGGTGCGCACCACGCCATCGCCATGCATGGCGAGCCGGCCTGGGACGCCGGCTTCAGCCACCCGACCTATGCCGATCCGGCAGCGCCCAAAGGCGGCCAACTGGTGCAAGGGGTGCTCGGTACTTTCGACAGTCTGAATCCGTTCATCGTCAAAGGACTGCCCGCGGCCAACATCCGCAGCTACGTCGTCGAGAGCCTGCTCGCGCGCGGCTATGACGAGCCGTTCACGCTCTACGGCCTGCTCGCCGACAGCGTGGAAACCGATGCGGCGCGCAGCGTTGTCACCTTCACACTCAATCCGGCGGCGCGATTTGCCGACGGCAAGCCGGTGACTCCCGATGACGTCATTTTCTCCTGGCAACTGCTGCGCGACCGCGGTCGCCCAAACTTCCGCATTTACTACGCCAAGGTCGTCCAGGCGGTCGCGACCGATGCGCGCACGGTGCGCTTCGATCTTGCCGGCGCCGACGATCGCGAATTGCCGCTGATCGTCGGCCTGATGCCGGTGCTTGCCAGGCACGCGATCAATCCTGACAAGTTCGAGGAGACGACGTTCGAGCCGCCGCTCGGCAGCGGCCCCTATCGCGTGAGCGCGGTCAAGCCGGGCGAAAGCGTCGTCTTCAAACGCGATGCGAACTATTGGGGGCGCGATCTGCCGATCAATCGCGGCTTATGGAATTTCGACACCATCCGGTTCGACTATTACCGCGACGGCAACACGCATTTCGAGGCGTTCAAAAAAGGCCTCTACGACGTCCGTACGGAGATTGATCCCGGCCGCTGGCAGACCGCTTACGATTTCCCGTCTATGCGCGACGGCCGCGTAGTCAAGGAGGAATTCCCCTACGGTCTGCCCAAGGGCATGGATGGCCTGGTGTTCAACACGCGCCGGCCGATCTTCGCGGATGTGCGCGTGCGAGAGGCGATCCTGAACCTGTTCGATTTCGAATGGATGAATCACAATTATTTCTTCGATCTCTACAAGCGCACCGCCAGCTATTTCGACGGCTGCGATCTCTCCGCGCACGGTGTGGCCGCCGATGCGCGCGAGCACGACTTGCTGGCGCCGTTTCCCGGCACCGTGCGCGCCGACATCCTGGGCGGCACTTGGGCGCCGCCGAACACCGACGGTTCGGGCCGCGACCGCGCCGGATTGCGGCGGGCGTTTACGCTTTTCGCCGCCGCCGGCTACCAGCTCAAGGGCACCCAATTGGTACACGCCGGCAGCGGCCGGCCGTTTGCGTTCGAGATCCTCACCACTACCCGCGACCAGGAGCGGCTGGCGCTCGCCTTCGTGCGCAGCCTTAAGCGCGCCGGCATTGACGCGCGCGTGCGCACCGTGGACGCCACCCAGTTCGAACGCCGCCGCATCGTTTTCGATTTCGACATGATGCAATACCGCTGGGAGCAGTCGCTCTCGCCCGGCAATGAGCAGATGTTCTACTGGGGCTCGGCGGCGGCCAGCGAGGAAGGCAGCCGCAACTACATGGGCGTCAAGTCCAAGGCGGTCGACGCCATGATCGCCGCTATGCTCAGCGCCACAAGCCGCGCGGATTTCGTCGCCGCCACCCGGGCGCTCGACCGCGTGCTGCTGTCCGGCTTCTACGTGGTACCACTCTACTTTCCACCCAAACAATGGATAGCGCGCTGGACGCGAATCAAGCATCCCTCACAGACCTCCTTGTTCGGCTATCTGCCGGAAACCTGGTGGTACGGGGATACCAAATAATCCTGAGCGGCACGCAACAGGCGGACGGCACCCGCGCTACCCTCGATGACCTGTTCCGCCGCGCCAGCGTGCGGCACGCGGATGCCTTGGCGCTGATCGATCCGCCTAATTGCGAAAGCGCCTTACCGGTCGTTCGCCACGCAGGCTGACCTATGCGGAAGCCGACCGGGCGATATCGGCGCTGGCCACCAAGCTGCGCGGGCTCGGGCTACAGACCGAACTCGGTGGTGGCGATCCAGCTTGCCAACACCGTGGACAGCGTCATCGCGCTGCTCGGCGTGCTGCGCACCGGGATGATTGCGGCGCCGCTACCTTTGCTCTGGCGCGAGCGAGGCGTTTCGCCAGCGCGGTAAAGCCGTCTGATCTTCATTATTTCGTTGACGGGACATTAATCGCCCGCCGTTACGGTTACTCTTCAGTTTGTAACCGCGTGTGCCATCCATGTCGCTGCAAGGTCCGATGATCGTGGTCGCCGACAGCCCGGCGACCGACCTGGTAGATGCGCTGGTTGCCGCCGGCGCCTTCCCGATCGTCAAGGCCAAGTGGACCGATGCGCCGACCGCCTTTACTTCCGTCAAGCCGACTGCCGTGGTAATCGCCGAGCCGGGGCCGCCTGCGAACAAAACCGCCGCGCGCAAGCTTTGCCTGCAGATTGCCACCGCCAACGGCACCATCGTGCCGGTGGTCGCGCGTGTCCACGGCGACCAGGATGCCGCCGTCTCGATCGCGCTTGCCGCCGACGCCGCGCTGCCGGTCGAGCGGCTGATCGCGCGTTTGCAATCGGCCATGCGCGTACGCGCCCTGCACGCGACGGTTCTGCAGCGCATCGAGACGTTCGCCTCGCGTGACGCTCGGCTGCCGCCGATGCCGGTTGGTGACGCGCTCGACGACGCCACCGTCCTTATTGCCGGCCGCGGGCCGCTCTATCCCAAGCTCAGCGTGGCGATGGGCGAATGCGTCAAGATGCTTGGCGCGTTCAGCGTGGAAGCCGCCGCCAAGCATCTCAACGCGCGCGACATCGACGGCGCCGTGGTAGGCGACGGATTTTCCCCGCGCATGGTGGAAGCCTTCCTCACCGTGTTGGCGCAGGATGCCCGCTTCCGCGACATTCCGCTGGCGGTGATCGGCGAGGCACCGCGCGAATTTGCCGAGGTGTTGCCCAATATCGATTACGTCGACCGCGATCCGGCGCGGCTCGTCGCGCGCATGGTGCCGCTGGTGCGCTTGCACGCCTTCGAGGCGCGGCTCGAACGCATGCTCAAGACCCTCGATGCCGAAGGTATGTTCGATCCGGACACCGGCCTATACACGCGCGACACGTTCTGGCGCGAGATCGACAAAGTGATGGCCGAAGCCGCCGACTGCAGCACGGCGCTTTCGCTCGCACGTTTCTCCTTCGACGGCGCGCTCGACAAGCGCGCCAGTATGGACGCCGCTCGGCTGACGACCCGCCTCATCCGCAATATCGATTTTGCCTGCCGCGACGACAACGGCGCGTTGCTGATAGCTTTCACGCAGACCGATCTGCGCAGCGCCCATGTTGTGGCGCGACGCATCGCCGGCCTGATCAAGAACACCATGCTGGTGCCGCAGCGCGGGCGCGACAATGTTGCCGCCAATGTGACGCTGGCGACACTGAAGGCCGGCGACACACTCGATAGCCTCATGTCGCGCGTGATGGATAGCCGGGTGGTTGCCGCCGAGTGAGCCGATGATTAGGTTAGCTCCGACAGGAGCTAAGCCATGTCCTACACACAACCGGTCCGCATTGATGTAGTCTCCGACGTAGTCTGCCCGTGGTGCTTTATCGGCAAGCACCGCCTGGAAAAAGCGCTGGCGCTGCGGCCGGACATCCCGGTCGAGGTGCATTGGCGACCCTATTTCCTCAATGACTGGATTCCGCGCGAAGGCATATCGCGCGAGCAATATCTCACCACCAAATTCGGCTCACCCGAGCGCTACAAGGGCATCGCCCAGCGCGTCACGGCTGCGGCAGCGGAGGAAGGCCTCGTTTATGCCTCCGACAAAATGACGCGGCAGCCCAATACCCTCGACTGCCATCGCCTGATCCGCTGGGCGGAAGGGATCGGCAAAGCGGCGGACATGAAACAACGATTGATGGACCTTTATTTCACGGAGGGCGCCGATCTCACGAACCATGCCGTGCTGGTGCAGGCGGCTACCGACGTCGGCCTTGACCCAGAGGATGTGCGCGCGGCGCTGGCCAGCGACCAGGACGTCGAACAGATCGAGCGCGAGGCACAATCCGCCAAGGAAGCCGGCATCGAGGGCGTGCCATGCTTCCTCTTCGGCGACATGTTCGCGGTGTCAGGCGCACAGTCGCCGGAATATCTCGCCGAGGCGATCGACCGCATGGCGCAAGCCGGCCAAGACGCGGCGGAGTGATCACTACGCAGCCTTGGCTTGTCCCGCGATGCTCGCGAGCGTGCGCAAAATTGCCGCGGTGCCTTTGAGCCGGTCCTGCGGCCGCTCCCAGTCGTCGAAGAACACGAGCTGCTGCCCCTTCGCATCCTTCGGATCGGGTCGCATGCGCACACCGCAGCCCTGCTCGCGGATGTAGGCGATCAGCCCTTCCGGATTGGCGAAAATATTGTCGCGGAATGACAGCACAACGCCCTTCGGTCCGGCTTCCAGCTTTTCCACATTGGCGCGTCGGCACAGCGCCTTGATCGCCACCACCTGCAACAGATGCTCGACCTCGCCTACCAGCGGGCCGAAGCGGTCCACCATTTCCGCCGCGAAGCTGTCGATGTCGCGCTCGTCCTCGATCTCGGCGAGGCGCCGGTAGAGTGCGAGCCGCACCGATAGGTCGGCGACGTAGTCCTCCGGGATAAGCAGGGTCGTGCCGATGGTGATCTGGGGCGACCAACGGTCGGCGACCGGCGTGCTGATGCCGGCCTTGAGGCTGAGCACCGCCTCCTCCAGCATCTGCTGGTAAAGCTCGAAGCCGACCTCTTTGATGTGGCCGGACTGCTCGTCGCCCAGCAGATTGCCGGCGCCGCGAATGTCCAAATCGTGCGAAGCGAGCTGGAAGCCCGCGCCCAACGTGTCGAGCGATTGCAGCACCTTCAGCCGCCGCTCCGCCTGCGGCGTGATCTTTTGCTGCGCCGGCAGCGTGAGCAGCGCATAGGCGCGCAGCTTGGCGCGCCCGACGCGGCCGCGCAGCTGATAGAGCTGCGAAAGGCCGAACATGTCTGCGCGATGCACGATCAAGGTGTTGGCACTCGGAATGTCGAGACCGGATTCGATGATGGTGGTGGACAGCAGCACATCGTATTTGTTGTCATAGAAGGCCGACATGATGTCGTCGAGCACGGTCGGCGGCATCTGCCCATGCGCGACCGTGACGCGCACCTCCGGCACGTTCTTGTCAAGGAAATCCTTGGCGCCCGCCAGATCCTCGATGCGCGGGCAGACATAAAATGCCTGGCCGCCGCGGTATTTCTCGCGCAGCAGCGCCTCGCGCACCGTAATGGGATCGAACGGCGATACGAAGGTGCGTACCGCCAGCCGGTCGACCGGCGGCGAGGCAATGATCGAAAGATCGCGCACGCCGGTGAGCGCAAGCTGCAAGGTGCGCGGGATCGGCGTCGCCGTGAGCGTGAGCACGTGCACTTCCGAGCGCAGCGTCTTGAGCTTCTCCTTGTGCGCGACGCCGAAATGCTGCTCCTCGTCGACCACAAGCAGCGCAAGGTCCTTGAATGTGATGCCTTTGCCGAGCAGCGCGTGAGTGCCGATGACAATATCGACGCTGCCGTCGGCCAAGCCGAGCTTGACCTTGCTCAGTTCGGCCGCCGGCACCAAGCGCGAGGCCTGCGCCACGTTGACCGGAAAGCCGCGGAAACGTTCCGTGAAGGTCTTGAAGTGCTGGCGCGCCAGCAGCGTAGTCGGCACCACCACGGCGACCTGCTTGCCATTGATGGCGGCGATGAAGGCCGCGCGTAATGCCACTTCGGTCTTGCCGAAGCCGACATCGCCGCAGATCAGGCGGTCCATCGGCCGGCCGGAATTCAAATCCGTGATGGTAGCGTCGATGGCCGAAAGCTGGTCGTCGGTTTCCTCGTAGGGAAAGGCGGCGCAGAATTCGTCATAGGGGCCCGGCCCCACGCTGAAGCGCGGCGCTTCGCGGGTCAGCCGCTCGGCCGCGACCTTGATCAGCTCGCCCGCGATCTCGCGGATGCGGCTCTTCATGCGCGCCTTGCGCGCCTGCCAGTTGCCGCTGCTGAGCCGGTCGAGATCGACGTTGGTTTGTTCGGCGCCGTAGCGGGACAGCAGGTCGACGTTTTCTACCGGCAAATAGAGCTTGGCGCCTTCCGCATAATGAATTTCCAGACAGTCGTGCGGCGCGCCCGCCGCCGTGATCGGCTGCAAACCAGCGAAGCGCCCGATGCCGTGATCGACGTGCACCACCAGGTCGCCGGGCGCCAGGCTGGTGGTCTCGGCGATGAAATTGTCGGCGCGGCGCATGGCGCGGCGCGGACGCACCAGCCGGTCGCCGAGAATGTCCTGCTCACTGACGATGGCGGCGTCGGCGGTCTCGAAGCCGGACTCGATGCCGAGCACCGCCAGCGCCACCGCCGGCTTAGGCAAAGCGAGTGCCTGCGCCCACGAGCTGACGGAGGTAAGATTGAACAGCTTGTGGTCGGCAAGCACGTGGCTCATGCGGTCGCGCGCGCCCTCGCTCCAGAGCGCGACCGCCACCCGCTTGCCGCCGGCTTGCAGCGTCAGCACGTGCTGGGTGACCGCCTCGAACACGTTAGCGCCCGGCGCGGCGCGTTCGGCCGCGAAATTGTGGCCGGCGCGCGCACCGACATCGATCACGTGACGAACGTCCGGCACCGCGAACGGCGTTAGCTTCGCGAGCGCCGCGGTGTCGAGCCGCCCTTTCCATTCGGCTTCCGCCAAATAAAGCCGCGCCGGCGGGAGCGGCTTGTACGGCGGCGTCACGCTGTCTTTCAGCGCCTCGCGGCGCGCGTCGTAGTAATCGGCGATCTGCGTGAAACGCTCATGCGAAGCGTCCTCGGCCAGATGCTCGAGCGTCACCGGCGTCCCGGGCAGATAGTCGAACACGGTTTCGAGCGTGCTGTGGAACAGCGGCAGCCAGTGCTCCATCCCCGGATAGCGGCGGCCCTCGCTCACAGCTTCGTACAAGAGATCATCGGGGGAGGCTGCGCCGAACTCGGCCACATAGCCGGTGCGAAAGCGACGGATGGTTTCGGTGACGAGCTGGAATTCCGCGACTGGCACCAGATCGAGCCCGCGCAATGGCGTTTCGCTTCGTTGCGTTTGCGCATCGAAAGTGCGGATGGTCTCCAGCGCGTCGCCGAAGAAATCGAGGCGCACCGGCATATCCATGCCAGGCGGAAAGAGATCGAGAATGCCGCCGCGCACCGCGTAGTCGCCCGGCTCGCGCACGGTGGAGGCGCGCGTGAAGCCGTTGAGTTCCAGCCAAGCCACGATGCTCGCCATGCCGATGACGTTGCCGGGCGCGACAGACAGCGCGTGCGTCGCCACGAACTCGCGCGCCGGCACGCGCTGCGCCGCGGCGTTGACAGTCGTGAGCAGCACCGACGGCTTGTCGCGGCCCTTCACGCGCGCCAGCCGCGACAGCGCGGTCATGCGCTGCGCCACCACGCTAGCATTCGGCGATACCCGGTCATACGGCTGGCAATCCCAGGCCGGGAATTCCATGGCCAGGATATCCGGCCCGAAGAACGCCAGCGCGCGCAACAGTGCCGCCATGCGCTGGCCGTCGCGGCAGATCACGGCAAGCGAAATCGCCGGCGCATTAGGCCGCGCTGCGATGGCGCGCGCCAGATCAGCCAGCACCAGCCCTTCGGCGCCATCGGCGACTTGCGCCAGCGTGATCGGCTGGCCTGCTTGCAATAATGCGGCGGGAGATTTAGCCATTATGAAAGTCGCGCAGACGGCGGAACAGCGCCGTATCGATCTCGGCGGGCGCCGGTTGGGAGCCATTCACCCAGGTAAAAATTTGCTGGTCGGAAACCTCGAGCCAGGTTTCGTATTCATCGAGCTCGGCGTCGCTCAAATCCGCGATATGCGCGTCGGCGAAGCCACCGAGCACCAGATCCATCTCGCGGATGCCGCGATGCCAGGAGCGGAACAGCAGCCGCTTGCGGCGCGCGTCCAGCCCATCACTCGAAATCTCGGTTCCGGTCATCATGTCGCTCCAACGCGAAAAACCCGGACGGGGCCGGGCGGCATTTATATAGAGAGCTTACGAGGCGCTGTCAGCGTTTGCTTTGCACAGCCCAGCATTGCGTCCGCCGAACGCGCAAGCCAGCATGGCGGGCCATGCGCCCGCTCGTGCTCAACCCCCTGTTCGCCTCGCTCATTAGCCTGCCCGGCGTCGGGCCGAAGCTGGAAAAGCTCTATGCCCGGCTGCTCGACCGCGAGGCGCCGCGTGTCGTCGATCTGCTGTTGCACCTGCCCGCGGGCGTAATCGACCGCCGCGCGCGGCCGAAGCTCAACGAAGTACAGCCCGGGCAGCTGATCACCGTGGCGGTCCGGGTCGACGAGCACCGGCCGGCCCCGCGCCACCGGCCGCGCGCGCCCTATCGCATCCTGACCAGCGACGATACCGGACAGACATTGACGCTGACTTATTTCAATGCGCGGCAGGATTACCTGCAAAAACTCTTGCCCGAGGGCGAGACGCGTTACGTCTCCGGCACCGCCGAATTCTACGACGGCATGTTGCAGATGGTGCACCCCGACCGAGTGGTGGACGAACAAGGCTTCGCCAACCTGCCGCTGGTCGAGCCGGTCTATCCGCTGACCGAAGGCCTTGCACTCAGCAATGTGCGGCGCGCGATGGATGGCGCGCTTAGCCGCCTACCCAATCTGCCGGAATGGCAGGACGAGGCTTGGGTCGCACGCGAGAGCTTACCCGCTTTTGCCGCCGCGCTACGCCAACTGCACCGTCCGGCCGAGCCGCACGACATCGCGCCAGAGAGTCCAGCCTGGACGCGACTGGCATATGACGAACTGCTAGCCGGCCAGCTCGCGCTCGCTTTAGTGCGCGCGCATATGCGCAGACAAGCCGGCCGCGGCTCCGCAAGCGAGGGCCGCCTGCGCGCGCGCATCCTGAAAAGCCTGCCCTATGCGCTCACCCATTCGCAGCAAAAGGCGGTCGACGATATCATCGCCGACCTCGCCCGCCCGCAACGCATGTTACGGCTACTGCAAGGCGATGTCGGCTCTGGCAAGACCGTGGTGGCGCTGATCTCGGCGGCGGCGGTGATCGAAGCCGGACGCCAAGCGGCGTTTATGGCCCCGACCGAAATCCTCGCGCGCCAGCATCTCCATACGATCGCGCCGCTGGCGAAAGCTGCCGGCTTGCGCGTCGCCATCCTCACCGGACGCGAACGCGGCGGCGAGCGCGAGAGCATTCTCGATCGCCTAACGCTCGGCGACATCGATCTCTTGCTCGGCACTCATGCGCTGTTCCAGGAGGAAGTCGCGTTCCACGATCTTGCGCTCGCCATCGTCGATGAGCAGCATCGCTTCGGCGTGCATCAGCGGCTGGCACTGGCCCAGAAGGGCGAAGCAGTCGACGTACTGGTGCTCACCGCCACGCCGATCCCACGCACGTTGGTGCTCACTTATTTCGGCGACATGGACGTCTCCGAATTGCGCGAGAAGCCGCCCGGCCGCCAGCCGATCGACACCCGCGCCATTCTGCTCACGCGCATCGAGGAAGTCGAGGACGCGGTCGGCCGCGCGGTCGCCGAGGATAAGCGCGCCTATTGGGTCTGCCCGTTGGTGGAGGAATCCGAAAAGATCGATCTCGCCGCCGCAGAGGCACGCTTCGAGGAACTGCGCAAACGCTTCGGCAAAAAAGTCGATCTGGTGCATGGCCGCATGAAAAGCGCCGAGAAGGACGCCGCCATGGCGCGCTTCGCGGCCGGCGAGACGCAGCTTTTGGTTGCCACTACGGTGATTGAAGTCGGCGTCGACGTGCCGGAAGCCACCATCATGGTGATCGAGCATGCCGAGCGCTTTGGCTTAGCGCAATTGCATCAATTGCGCGGGCGCATCGGGCGCGGACCGGGGCACTCGACCTGCCTGCTGCTCTACAAGGCCCCGCTCGGCGAGAGCGCTAAGACGCGGCTGGCCATGTTGCGCGAAACCGAGGACGGCTTTCGCATCGCCGAGGAGGACTTGAAGTTGCGCGGCGAAGGCGACCTGCTCGGCACGCGGCAGAGCGGCCTGCCCGGCTTCCGCATCGCGCGCATCGAGACGCACGGCAAATATCTCGGCGCGGCGCGCGACGATGCGGCGCTGGTGGTGGCGCGCGACCCAGCCCTAAAGGACGCGCGCGGCGAAGCGCTGCGATATCTGCTTTATCTGTTCGGTAAGGACGAGGCGATCAAGCTGATCCGGGCAGGATAGTGATCTACTCCGCCGCCTCGGTCTTTCGTGCTGCCTGCGCCGCGCGCGTGGTGGCGGCGAGCGCGGCGAGCTTCTTTTCCTCATCGGCACCCGGCTGCACCATGCCGGCCGAAATCAGCAGCGTCATCGCGTTCTCCACCGAGATGTCGAGCACAACGAGATCCTTGCGCAGGACGTAGAAAAAGAAACCGGTGGTGGGGTTGGGCGTGCAGGGCATGAACGCTGAAACATGCTCGCCTTGCGGCAGCTTTTCCGCGAGATCGGCGCTCGGCGGCTGCGACAGGAACACCAGCGACCACATGCCGGGCGCCGGAAATTCCACCAGCGCCACCTGCCGGAAGCTCGAGCCGCTCTTCGAGAATAGCGCCTCGAAAATCTGCTTCATGGTTTTGTAGACTGGCCGCACGATCGGCATGCGGTTGAGCAGACCCTCGCCCAGCTCCACCAGCTTGCGCCCGACCAGGTTGGCGGTGAGAAAACCGAGGGTCGTCAGCGCGATGACGGCGATGATCAGGCCGGTGCCGGGGATCGGCCAGGGCAAATAGGTTTCCGGCCGATAGACCGGTGGGATGAGCGGGCGGACGAGATCGTCGACCCAGTTGACGATCGACCAGATCAGCCAAACGGTGACCGCCAGCGGCCCAGCGACCACCAGGCCGGTGAGGAAATAATTACGGACGCGGGCAACGACGCCGGTCTGCGATGCCGCCGCCACAGCAACTGCCGGCATATCGTCAAGTTTCGGGTCGAAATCGGCCATGGTGCGATCTTATTCCACCGTGACCGATTTCGCGAGATTGCGCGGCTGGTCCACGTCGGTGCCGATGGCGGCCGCGGTGTGATAGGCGATCAACTGCACCGGAATGGCATAGACCAGCGGCGTCACCGTGGAAGCCATGTCCGGCAGTACGATGATTTCCGTTGAATCGACGGGTGCTTCTTTGGCGCCCTTCGCGTCGGTCATCAGAATAATCTTGCCGCCGCGCGCCGCGACCTCCTGCATATTCGACACCGTTTTTTCGAACACGCGGTCGTGCGGCGCGATCACGATCACCGGCATGGTCTCGTCGATCAGCGCGATCGGACCATGCTTGAGCTCCCCGGCGGCATAGCCCTCGGCGTGGATATAGGAGATTTCCTTGAGCTTGAGCGCGCCTTCCAGCGCGATCGGGAAGCTGGTGCCGCGGCCGAGATAGAGCACGTCGCGCACTTTCGCGAGATCCTGCGCCAGTCTTTCGATCTGCGGTTCGAGCGCCAGCGCCTCCGCCATGAGGCGCGGGACCTCGATGAGCGCGCGCACCAGTTTCTGCTCATCTTCACCCGACAGCTCGCAGCGCGCACGCCCGGCGGCGATCGCCAGACACGCCAGCACGGCCAATTGACAGCTGAAGGCCTTGGTCGAGGCGACGCCAATTTCGGGACCGGCTAGCGTCGGCATCACGATGTCGCTTTCGCGCGCGATGGTCGAGGTCGGCACGTTCACCACGGATAGGACGTGCTGCTGGTGTTGCTTGGCGTAACGCATCGTTGCTAGCGTGTCGGCGGTCTCGCCCGATTGCGAAATGAAGATGGCGAGATCGCCCGGCTCGAGCGGTGCCTCGCGGTAGCGGAATTCCGACGCAATATCGATTTCCACCGGCAGCTTGGCGAAGCGCTCGAACCAGTATTTCGCCACCAGCCCGGCATAAAACGCGGTGCCGCAGGCAGACAGCGACAGGCGTTTGAGTTGCTTCCAGTCGAACGGTAATTTGCCCGGCAGCGCAATCTTTTCCAACGTCATGTCAATGTAATGAGCGAGCGTGTGGCCAACCACCTCCGGCTGCTCGTGGATTTCCTTGGCCATGAAGTGCTTGTGGTTGCCCTTGTCCACCATTTGCGCCGAAGCGGTCGACTTGATCACAGGCCGCTGGACCGTCCGGCCCTGCTCATCGTGAATTTCGACGCCCTTGTGCGTCATCACCGCCCAGTCGCCGTCCTCGAGATAGCTAATGGTGTCGGTGAACGGCGCGAGCGCGATGGCATCCGAGCCGAGATACATCTCGCCGTCGCCATAGCCGATGGCGAGCGGCGACCCCTTGCGCGCGCCGATCATCAGGTCGTCCTCGCCGGCGAACAGGAAGGCGAGCGCGAAAGCCCCGCGCAGCTGCTTGAGCGCGGCGGCCACCGCCTCGATTGGCGGCTTGCCCTGCTTCATCTCGGCAGTCACCAGATGGGCGACTACTTCGGTGTCAGTCTCGCTGCCAAACTTGGCGCCGTTCTTGGCGAGACGTTCGCGCAGTTCGCGGAAATTCTCGATGATGCCGTTATGCGCGACCGCGACCCGGTCGGTGGCGTGCGGGTGAGCGTTGCTTTCGGTCGGCTTGCCGTGGGTGGCCCAACGGGTATGGCCGATGCCGATATTGCCGGCGAGCGGCTCGCGCGCGAGGCGCTGTTCCAACGCATGCAGCTTGCCCTCGGCGCGTCGGCGCCCCAAGACGCCGTGATCCAAGGTAGCGACACCCGCCAAGTCATAGCCCCGGTATTCGAGGCGCTTGAGCGCTTCGACCAAATGGCCGGCGACCGGCTCGCGTCCGATGATTCCGACGATCCCGCACATCCGTTTGGATGGCCCCTCTGCTATAGTGTTGCATTAACCGGCGGCGGCAAACGACGAGAAATCAAAACACATTTCGCAATGTGACAATGGCGGATGCAGCCGCAAGGTTCATTTCGTGGGCGTTTTCGCCTTCTTCTTGCCTAAGCCCTTGAGCTGCCGCAAGCGTTTTGCCCAGCCTGGCTTCGTCGTTTGCTGTCCGCGCGAGACCGCCAGCGCGTCGGCCGGCACGTTTTTGGTCACTACCGAGCCGGAGCCGACATAAGCGCGGTCGCCGATCTTGACCGGCGCCACCAGCGACGAATTGGATCCGATGAAGGCGCCCTTGCCGATATCGGTGCGGTGTTTGGCGACGCCGTCGTAATTGCAGGTGATGGTGCCGGCGCCGACATTGGCACCCGCGCCGACCCGCGCGTCGCCGATATAGGTGAGGTGATTGGCCTTAGCGCCGGCTTCGATCTTGGCCTCCTTCACCTCGACGAAATTGCCGATATGCACGTCGGCGCCGAGGTCGGCGCCCGGCCGCAGCCGTGCGAACGGGCCGACGCGGGCGCCCTTCCCAACATGCGCGCCTTCCAGATGCGAGAATGCCCGGATCAGCGCGCCGTCGCCAACCGTCACGCCGGGCCCGAAAACCACATTCGGCTCGACGATAACGTCCTTGCCGAATTTGGTGTCGGCCGACAGAAACACCGTCTCCGGTGCGATCATGGTTACGCCGGCATCGAGCGCGGCGGCGCGCAGACGTTTTTGCAGGACCGCCTCGGTTTCGGCGAGCTGCGCCTTGGTATTGATCCCGCGCATGTCGTCCTCCCCGGTTTCGATCGCGACCGCCTTCAAGCCCAAATTGTGGGCGATGGCAACCGCGTCGGAGAGATAGAATTCGCCCTTGGCATTGGCATTGCCGATGCGGTCGAGGATGGCGAGCGCAGTTTTTCCGGAAAGCGCCATCAGCCCGCCATTGCACAGCGCGATCTTGCGTTCCGCTTCGCTGGCGTCGCGGTCCTCGCGGATCGCCAGCAATTCATCGCCGCGCGTCAGCAGCCGCCCGTAACCGGCGGGATCTGCCGGCCGGAAACCGAGCACCGCTACCGCGGCGCCGCGCCGCAAAGCCGCGCGCAACTCACTCAGCGTTTCCGGCCGCACCAAGGGCGTGTCGGCGAACATCACCAATATGTCGTCGGCGCCACGCGCGATCGCCTTGCGCGCAGACAGCAAGGCATGCGCGGTGCCGCGCCGTTGCTTCTGCTCAAAGATCGCGGCCTTGGGTGCGAGCGCGCCCGCCGCTTGCGCGACCGCGTCATGATCGGGCCCGACCACCACGGCGATTTCACCGCCGCCCGCCTTTATCGCTGTGGTGAGCACGTGCGCGAGTAGCGTGCGTCCGCCGATAGTGTGCAGCGCCTTCGGTATGGCGGAGCGCATGCGCGTGCCTTCGCCAGCCGCTAATACGATCACAAGGCAGGTTCGTCGCTGCATCCTGTTTCCGCTCACGAATTGCCACCCTTGAGGCGCACGCGAAGGCTTGAGCACTCCTGCCGGCGAACGCGTTTCGTGCTTACCCGGTCGCGTCACGCAACGAAAGCGAGCATTGCCGGATTCTGCTAACGTTTTCAATGACGTGATTCGCCCGCTCAGAGGCTGTCCATGGCGATCAACAGCACCCCGCCGGAAGCCGATTTGCCTAATATCCGCAAGCCCCTTCGCATGCGGCCGCTCTGGCGCTTGTTCAGATGGGGTGGCGCGGCGAGTATCGCGCTTGCCGCCGTTGCGCTCACCAGCCAAACCGAAGACGGCAGCAAACGGCTGCAGCTTGCGCTCACCTATGCCAGCGAGCCGGAGCATCTGGTCGCCCAGATTCCGCCGCGCGCGGCCGAGGCCACGGCCGAAGCCGAGAGCAAGCGCCTCGCCGCCCAGCTGCGCGAGATCACCGCCGACCGCGAGCGGCTCACAGCGCGCATCGCCACCCTCGAGCGCAATCTCGAGGACATGACCGGCTCCATCAAGCAACAGAGCGAGCAACTGGCCGCCGCCCATGCCGCTGCCAGAGCGCCGCCGCCCGCGCCGAGCGTCCCACCCATCACCACGCCGGCGGTCGTTGCAGCGGCGCCTCCGCGCGCCTCCGCACTGCTGGCCCTGACGCCGCTGGCGATGCCAGCAGTCAGCGAGACCGCCGCGTCATGGCCCGCGGCCACGACAACGCCAGAAGCCGAGGAGTCCGCCGCGCAAACGGAAGCCGCCGAAGCCGCGACTGAACCTTCCCCGCCGCCGGTGCGCGTCGCGGAAGCGCCCGCGAACGAGCCAGCGGCCGAACCGCCGCCGGCGATCGCAGAATTCGGCATTGATCTTGGTGGCGCTAGCAGCATCGAGGCATTGCGCATCCATTGGGCGGCGCTGAAGGCCAATTACAGTCCGCTGCTCGTCGGGCTGCGCCCGCTCGTTGCGCAACACCCGAAACGCCCCGTCGGCTTAACGTATCGCCTGGTGGCGGGACCGCTGCCGAACGGCGACGAAGCGGCGCGTCTATGCGCCCGTTTCCCGGTCATCTGGACCGGCTGCCACCCGGCCAAGTTCAACGGCGCGCAACTGGCCGCGCATTGATTGTCTGCGCGGGCGTGCGCCGGCATAATCCCGTCGTTCGGAAGGCGCCGTCATGAAGCTATTTCTGCCGAGCGCTCGCGCGACCAATTATCTGCTGATCGTGGGCTTTTGCTCGCTCGGCTATGCGCTCTACATCCGCTATCTCGCGATCGAGCAGGCGAACGTCGGCCTGGCCTGTGCCGCCGGGCCCGACACCTGGCTGTGCTTTGCACGCCGGACCGCGATCGCGCTGTTCACCTATTCGGTATTCGGTTGGGGTGCGCTCGCCGTCGCGGCGCTCAATCTGCTGCGGCCGTCACTGGTTTTATTCTCGGTCGCGCTCGCCCTCGCCTGCTTCGGCATCGTGCTCTACAACATCGCCTTGTCGGCCCTCGCGTTCGGCCTGTTGGTGCTCAGCTTTGCGCGTCGCGCACCCGAGCCAGACTGAACGCGAAGGCGGCCAGCGCCGCGCAAAACCATAGCGACTGCCAGTTCGCAAAACTTTCATTGAGCACGATATAAGGCACTGACAGCGCAAGGATGCCGGCGGCGGCCAATTCGGCGGCGCCAAATCTGGTAAGAACTTGGCGGCCGCGCGGTCGCGGCATCGTCACACTGTGGATGACAAACGGCACCACCGCGGCTGTAAGCGGCGCGAACGGAAATTCCCGGTAGCGCGGATCGAATACCAGGCCGAGTGCGACCAAGATCGTGAGCAGCGTGGTTGCGATCATCAGCGCACCGGCGAGCCACGCGAGCGGATCGCGGATACGTTCGGCAGCGGGACCGAGCAGGCGCGAGAAGCGCGGCATCGGCGTGCCGCGTATCAGCGCCGCGCTTAAGCCCGGCGGCGCGAGTAACGCAACGGCGACGAAAGCGATCGAACGGAGCCAGCCGCCGGCGCCTAGTGATTCAACCGGCACGTTGGCGATGCTCCAGCCGATCAGCGTGCCGCCCGCTATCGCGTTCGCCGTCACCGCCAGCCAAAGCATGAGCGGTATCGCCGCGTCGCGCCGCATCGCGAAGGCGGCGCCGAAAACGATCAGCGCAAACAAAATTCCGCCCGCCGCCTGCCAGCGCCACAGCGGATGATCGGAGACCGCTTGTCCCCACACGAATTTCGGCGTGCGCGTGGCATCGTCGAGCAGGCCCCAATGTCCGCCGACGGTGCCTTCGAGCGCGCGCTTCCACGGCTCGTCGAAGGCCTCGATCACGTTGACGCGGAAATTCTCGCGCTTAGCCTGCGCCAGCACGTCCTGGATGACGCGTGCCTGATTCACCGGCGACGGCAGGGCCCCGTCGCGCATGCGTCCCGCGCTCGGCCAGCCGACCTCGCCGATGATGACCTCCTTGCCGGGAAAGGCGTCCACCACGCGCCGGCGGATCGATTCCACGTGGGCGGCGGCGTTGCGCGCCGGAATCGGAAAGTCCTCCCAATAGGGCAGGATGTGGATGGTAATGAAGTCGGCGGCTGAGGCAACGTCGCGGTTGCGCAGCCAGAACTCCCACACATCGGCATAGGTCACCGGCACGGGAACGCGCGCCTTCACCGCGCGTATGGTGGCGGCGAGATCCTCGGGTGACATTTCGCCGCGCAACAGCACCTCGTTGCCGACTACCACCGCGCGGATGGTGCCGGGATAGCGGTTGGCCAGCGTCACCGCGGTCTCGATCTGGAAGAGGCTTTGCTCGTCATGGCCCGACAGCCAGAGCCCCTGGATCACTTTGAGGCCATAGCGGGCCGCAATCCCCGCAATCTGGTCGAGGCCAAAGTCGACCGAGTAAGTCCGTACGCAGTCGGTTATCTTGGCCAGCCGGGACAAGTCGTCCTCGATTTGCGCTGCCGAAATATGCGTGGCGAGATCGAGCGGCGTCTGGGCCCCGCGAAACGGGGCATAGGACAGGCAATAAAGCTTTTCGCCGGCTTGCAGCGGGGATTGCGGCATGCGCACCGGGGCCCCGAGCCAGGCCCAAGCGCCAGCGATAACCAGCGCCGACAGGGCGAGGCAGGCTAGACCAAGGCGCATCGGCTTGAACCTGTTCCGGCGGGACTGAAGAGCCCCCGAACGGCTTATAGCGCGCGTTTGCCGCTGCCAAGCCGTCGCCTTTAAGCAACCTGCGTGGAGGTGCTGGACAAAACCTGCTCGTTCGGGCCAAGTCTCACTGCGGGCAAATTCCGTCCAAGACGGCGGTTTGGGTTGAGCGTGTGGAGTTTGAAGGCAAGCATTGCCGGGGCGGCCGGCATAAAGCGCCGTATTCGCGTCCCAATCCGGTCGCATAGCAGACCGAGTAGCGGGCGGGCGGCCTCCATCAACACCGGCGGGATAATGCCGAACGTGTCTTTGTTGCATCTATTACGTGCTGCATTCTGCGTGGCGGCCTTGAGTTTCGCCGCCAATGCGGCGTTCGCCCAGACCGGGGCTCCCAAGCCTTCGGAGCCGCAGAAACAGGGCGCCGACAACGCCAAGGAAGGCCAGAAAAGCATCGACGAAATTGCCGAGGCGGCGCGCCTGCTCATCGGGCCAGCCGGAAACCCGGAATGCGTCTGGCTAGGCCGCCGGGTGGTCAGCCTGCTGTGGCGTGACGACCTCGACACCGCCTTCCGCCATCTCGACCTGTACGACCGTTTCGGCTGCCCGAGCTCGCATGTTCAGGCCACTTTCCGCTGCGTGGTGCGGCAAGGCCATATCGACCCCAAGGCCCAGGACAGCCTGAATGCTCGGGTCCACACCTGCTGGCTTAATCCGGTACTCGCCCCAACCCCGGCGACTGCCACCCAGCCGCCCGCCGCCACGTCGGGCGGAACCAGTTCCCGCTGAGCACGTTTATCTGCCGCTGAAATTATTTTTTGCTGCTACGCGCGCGTCAAGGTTTTGCCATGTCCGGTCGTTACTTGAATAATCGCCTAACGCCGATATATGCTGCGCAGCCGCAGAATAAGCATTGGCTGAGCCCAGGGGACGGGCTCAAGGGTCTGAAATCCTGCCCCATTTGGTTGTAAGTGTATGCGCTCCGTCGCTGCCGTGATCGCCCTCGTGGCGTGCGTGCAAGCCGGATTGTGGGCTCTCGCGCAGGATCACCTGAGCGCTCCCAATTTCGATGGGCAACTCGCCAGCGTTTCCTATGCGCCGTTTGCCGGCACCGCTCACCCGGATTCCGGAACGCAAGCGCAGGCCGCGCAAATTCGCGCCGATCTTCAGATGCTGGCGCCGCAGACGCGTGCGGTACGTACATATTCATCCACCGGCGGCGTCGAGCTGGTGCCCGGCATCGCCGCCGAATTCGGCCTTCGGGTCACGATCGGCGCCTGGATCGACAAGCACAAGGACCGCAACGAGCGCGAAATCAGCTCGGTGATCGATCTCGCCAAGCGCCACACCAACGTCAACGGCATCATCGTCGGCAACGAAACGATCTATCGCGGCGAGCAGAAGGTCTCAGACCTGATCCCAATGATCCAGCGGGTCAAGCGCTCGACCAATGTGCCGGTCACCACCGGCGAAATCTGGAACGTGTGGATCGAGCACCCCGAGCTGGTCTCGGCGGTCGACTTCATCGCCGCGCACATTCTTCCCTATTGGGAAGGCTTTTCCGACAAGCAGGCCGTCGATCAGGCAATCCTGATCTATGACAAACTGCGGGCGGCCTACCCCGGCAAGCGCATCGTCATCGCCGAGTTCGGCTGGCCGAGCGCGGGCTATAATCTCAAAGCGGCCGAGCCCGGCCGCGTCGAACAGGCCGTCGTATTGCGCGAGTTCGTCAGCCGCGCCGAGGCCTATGGCATCGACTACAATATCGTCGAAGCGATCGATCAGCCGTGGAAGATCTTCGAAGGCGGCGTCGGTCCCTATTGGGGCCTGTTCGACGCCTCGCGCCAGTCGAAATTCGACTGGACCGGCCCGATCAGCAAGCCCGATCAATGGAAGCTCGCCGGCATCGCCTTGCTTGTGAGCGTGCTGCTGTCGCTGCCGCTCTTGGCGATGAGCGGCGTCACACTGTGGCAGGCCGTCACGCTTGCCGGCGCCGCCAATATCGTCGGCGCTTGGTCCTCCGCCGTGTTCGCCTATTGGAACGGACATTATTTTGTTCCCGGCGCCGCCTTTGCGCTGGGCTTGGGCGTCCTCCTGCTGATCCCGCTGATCATCATCGCGCTGGCCCGCATCGACGAACTCGCCATGATCGCGTTCGGCCGTAAGCCGCTTCGGTTGATCGACGCCCCGCCGCTCGCTCCCGAGGCGGCGGCGCCAAAAGTGTCGATCCATATTCCGGCGTACAACGAGCCGCCGGACATGCTCAAGCAGACGCTCGACGCCGTCGCGCGGCTCGATTATCCGAATTTCGAATGCGTGGTGGTAATCAATAACACTTCCGATCCGGCGCTCTGGCGGCCGATCGAGGATCACTGCCGCTTGCTCGGCGAACGCTTCCGGTTCGTCAATGCCGACAATCTGCAAGGTTTCAAGGCCGGCGCGCTGCGGCTCGCGATGGTGCACACCGCGGCCGACGCCGAGGTGATCGGCGTCATCGATGCCGACTATGTCGTGCACCCGGAGTGGCTCAAGGACCTGGTACCGCTGTTCCACGATCCCAATGTCGCTTTGGTGCAGGCGCCGCAGGATCACCGCGACGGCGAGCGCAGTGTCATGCATCACGCCATGAACGGCGAATATGCCGGCTTCTTCGACATCGGCATGGTGCAGCGGAACGAGGTCAACGCCATCATCGTGCACGGCACCATGTGCCTGATCCGGCGCGCCGCGCTGGAAGCCGCCGGCGGCTGGTCGAGCGATACGATCTGCGAGGACACTGATCTCGGCCTCACGCTCCTCGAACTCGGCTGGCGCGCGCATTACACCAATAAGCGCTACGGCCACGGCCTGCTGCCCGACAGCTTCGAGGCCTACAAGAAGCAGCGCCACCGCTGGGCCTATGGCGGATTCCAGATCCTCAAGAAGCACTGGCGCCGCTTCCTGCCCGGCACGAGCCGCCTCACCCGCGATCAGAAGCGCGAATTCGCGCTCGGCTGGCTCAATTGGCTCGGCGCCGAAAGCCTCGGCGTCGTCGTTGCCATGCTCAATATCGTCTGGGTGCCGGTGGTCGCGTTCCTCGACATCGCGGTGCCCGACCGCATTCTCACCATCCCGATCATCGCCAGCTTCACCGTCTCCCTGGCGCATTTCGTGACGCTGTACCGGCTGCGCGTCCGCACCAGCAGGGCTCAGCTGACCGGCTCGGTGTTCGCGGCCATGTCGGTGCAATGGACTGTGGCACGCGCGGTCGGCTTCGGGCTGATCAAGGATCATCTGCCGTTCGTGCGCACTTCCAAGGGCGGCCTGCGGCGCTCAACGGACTTCCATGCGTTCTGGGAGGCGGTGCTGGCGGGCCTGTTAATCCTCGGCGCGGTGGTGCTGCTCGCGACCAACATCAAGGACGTGCGCGAGATTAATATTTTCGCCGCCGTGCTTTTGGTGCAGAGCCTGCCCTTCATCGCGGCGGTTGGGCTGGCCGTGTTCGAGCGCACGCCGCTCAACGAATTCGCCACCTGGCGGGCGATCGAGGCGCGTGTCGGCGAACTGCTCACGCGCCGCCCTGCCGCCGGCGCGCCCGCTCCGGCGCCGGTCACCGAGCGCCCCGAGCTGGTGCCGTAACCGCTCAGGGTAAGCGGCTCTCTATTGTGGTGCTACTGTGTGCCGGCGGGTGTCATGCGCGATTTGCAGCGTGTATGCATCAATTGTGATCACAGAAAACGCTGAACAAGTGACGTTGCGAGTGGCCTCGTGGCGCAAGCTGCCAGAACTATTGTCCAAACGCCAAAATGCTGCGCGTATTGCGGCCTTGGATGGAGAAAAACTTTTCGTTTAAAAAACCACGGCTACAATGAGAGCGCCCGGTTAGATCAGGGGTTGCTCTTGGACTTAGGGCCGCAACCTATGTTTCGTATCGCAATTGCGCCTGCGATTTTCACGACGGCATCAAAAAGTGACCGTAGTGGCGTTGCGGACGCAACGGGATCATTCACCTGGTAATCCCGTTTCCACCAGCTTCACCCAATACGACGTCCCGATCGGGATCACGTCGTCGTTGAAATTATAGGCCGGGTGGTGCAGCCCCGCGCTGTCGCCATTGCCGACAAAGATGAAAGCGCCGGGCCGCGCGTTGAGCATGAACGAGAAATCCTCCGCGCCCATCACTGGCGCGAGCGCCGTGTTCACCTTGTCCTTGCCGGTGATGCCGGCAGCCACCGAGGCCGCGAAGTCGGTTTGCGCAGCGTGGTTCTTGAGCACCGGATAGCCGCGCCGGTAGCTGAATTTCACCTTCGCACCGTGAAGCTTTGCGGTGGTCTCGATGATCTCGCGCATGCGCTTCTCGATCAGATTCTGCACGTAGGGCACCAGGCTGCGTG
Organism: uncultured Alphaproteobacteria bacterium; assembly: GCA_963709855.1. Classification (GTDB taxonomy): domain Bacteria; phylum Pseudomonadota; class Alphaproteobacteria; order Rhizobiales; family Xanthobacteraceae; genus Pseudolabrys. The sequence goes on from CAVPXX010000027.1 coordinate 426,940, forward strand.
CGGTGCCGCGCAGTTGCGCGGTCTGCGGGATGACGTTGTCGGTCGTTCCGGCCTGGAACAGGCAGACCGACACCACCGCTGATTCCAGCGGATCGACGTTGCGCGACACGATGCTTTGCAGGAGGTTCACGATCTGCGCCCCGACCAGCACAGTGTCGACCCCCAGATGCGGACGCGCGGCATGCGCGCCGACGCCTTCGATATCGATGGTGAAATGATCGGCCGCCGCCATGATTGCGCCTGCGCGCAAGCCGAATTGGCCAAGCGGCATGCCGGGATAATTGTGCATGCCGTAGACCTCGTTGATGCCGAAGCGCTCCATCAGGCCGTCCTCGACCATTGCCTTGCCGCCGGCGCCGCCCTCCTCGGCCGGTTGGAAGATCATCACCGCGGTACCGGCGAAATTGCGCGTCTCGGCCAGATAGCGCGCGGCGCCGAGCAGCATGGCGGTGTGGCCGTCATGGCCGCAGGCGTGCATCTTGCCCGGCACTGTCGACTTGTACGGCAGATCGGTCGCCTCCTCGATCGGCAGCGCGTCCATGTCGGCGCGCAGGCCGATCACCTTGTCGGATTTGCCCTTGCGGCCGTGGATAACCCCGACCACGCCGGTGCGCCCGAGGCCCGGCACCACCTCGTCGCAGCCGAAGGCTTTCAGCTTCTCAGCCACGCTCGCCGCCGTGCGCTGCACGTCGTAGAGCAGTTCCGGGTGGGCATGCAGATCGTGGCGCCAGGCGGTGATCTCGCCCGTGAGGTCGGCGATTCGGTTGACGATCGGCATGAATGGGCTCCTTTCTATCCATTGTAGCAAACTGCCAGAGGCCGACGCGAGTTCAACAAACGGGCGAAATCCGCCTATTGACCGGGCAATCCGGCGCCCCTACACAGCGCCTAGCGCATGATCTTGCGCAGGTGACGAGCGCGTAGCTCAGGCGGTAGAGCAACTGACTTTTAATCAGTAGGTCATGGGTTCGAGTCCCATCGCGCTCACCAAGAAAATCAAAGACTTATCGGTAAAAACGATACCGGAGCGCAGCCCTAAAATGCGTCGGGGTAACAACCAGGGTAACAATTTTGAAGGTAGTGCGCTGGCCTAGCGGCGGTCGCCTGTGCGTTCTGCCGGGTGGGTGGTGTAGCGGACCTCGGGGAAATGCTTAGGCGGTGCATTGGCAGCGGTTCGTCATCAGCAACCGAACTCGCCATCCGAAACAGCCTATAATTTTGCAGCGGCGAAGCCCTCGGGGGGCACAAATGTCCAAGGCAATAGCCGCCTTCGCAAGTGTTAGTATCGCCCGATGTTTGAGCAATTCATTCAATATGTCCTAGGTGAGGTCGGATTGATCGCGGAGGCTCCGCTGGTCTTTGGAGCGGCCGTTTTGTTCGTGGGCACAATAATCTGGGCGGCGCTGAGGTGGCGCTATTCCGGCATGATTGAACATAGGAACGATATCATAGCACTCTACAAAGCGCGGCTAAATGGTGCGACGCCGGATCAAGCCAAGGCCAAAATAGACAGCCTTGAGGGGCAAGTGGTCAGCCTCAAAAACCGGGAATGGCCGAAACTTACGTCGGCCGCTGTGACAGATTTTGAACGTATCCTTGCATCGCAAGGATCTCATGTCGTTTCTGTTTTGCCACAGGACAAAGATTCGGTCTTTTTGGCTCGAGACATCGTCGATGCGTTCAAGCGGATTGGCTGGAAAGCAAAGCGCGAGACGAGCATAAATGACATCCCCGACGGATTAAGCGTTTGGCCGGATGACGATGTGGCCCGCGCCATACGTAATGCCCTGATGATGGGCACTGATGCGCTAGTGACGCTAAGGGAGGACCAACATCTCAAGGACCAAGGCACATATGCCATTGGCATAGGATACAAGCTGGACTAACGACACCGCCCTAGGCCGTGTTGACGGATTTCGCCATTTTAAGGGATTCCCATATGTGGAACGACCCCGCGGTCAAGGGCTCTCTTCAATCTGACCCCATACGGGAGCGGTGCGCCCATATGTCCGGCCTTTATTTGCGGACCTAGGGCCGCTGGCCTCGATGACGTTCGCGATACGACTGGCCAACCAAATCAGCGCGCTCGCTATGCGCTTTGGGAATCGCGGCCTCTGTCTTACCGGGATGTCGTCCCGTGGGGTCATCGTTGATTGAGTGCACCTTGCCCTTGGCCGGCGGCGGTTACGCCGGCCAATTCATCAGACCATATTCTCGTCAGGCTGCCGCACGCATTGCAGCCGGATTCTTTCGCATGAACGTTCCGCCTTTGGTAAGCAGCGCCCAGACGATTCTGGCCATCTTGTTCGCTAACGCGATGGCTGCCACTTTGGCTGGCCTGCGCGCCAACAATGCTGTCAGCCAGGGCGATATCGTGGCGCCGCGGCGGGCATGCTGCAACACCGCTGTCGCGCCCACGACGAGAAGCGAACGCAGCGCAGGGTTCCCCATCTTGGAGATCTTCCCCAAGCGCTCATTGCCACCACTCGAATGCATCTTCGGCGTTAACCCGATCCAGGCGGCGAAGTGCCGACCTGAGGTGAAGGCGCCGGGGTCAGGCACCAATGCCTGGATCGTAGCCGCGGTGATCGGCCCAATACCAGGGATTGTTGCAAGCCGCCGCATGGTATCGTCCCGCCGGACCTCGGCGACGATCTCGCGCCCGAGCGTGTCGACCCGCTCCGTCAGCACCTCGATCTGTCAGCGAGCAACTTGAGTGCTGTTCGCGCCGCGGGCGGCAACCGTTGATCGTTCTCGTCGCGCACGATTGCGATCAGCGTCCCCACCTTGGCCAACCCCTTGGCCGCGACAATGCCGAGTTCAGCAAGATGGCCGCGCACTGCATTGATCACCTGGGTGCGCTGGCGGACCAAAAGGTCTCGGGTTTTCAGCACCATCAGAGCAGCTTGGCACTCGGCCGTCTTGATTGGGATGAAGCGCATGGTTGGCCGCGACACGGCTTCGCATATGGCCTCGGCATCGACTGCGTCTGTCTTGCCACGCTTCACGTAGGGCTTCACATAGGCCGGTGGGATCAGTCGGACGTCATAGCCGAGGGCCCCAATCTCGCGTGCCCAGAAGTGCGAACCGCCGCAGGCTTCAAGGCCAACAATGCAGCGACCCTGCCTGGCAAAGAACCCAAGCACCTCGGAGCGGCGAAGCTTCCGCTTGACCGTAACCTTGCCGTCCGCCGACACGCCGTGAACCTGGAATATCTGTTTGGCAACATCGAGCCCGATTATTGTAGATTCGACCATGGAACGACCTCCTCCTCTGTGGTCCAGCCTACCAACGACCGGACCTCTGGCACATGATGCCGCGGAGCGGGGTCGTTCCACACCATCAAATCAGTTTTTCTGTGATTCATGGGCGGTCGGCTTTTCGGAGGGCCGACCATGCTCACTACCATGACGGAAGAGGACTGGACGATTGTTTTGAAGGTATTCGAGGCATCGCGCCCACGCCGCGGCGACAAAGGGCGGGACGACCGGAAGTTTTTCGAAGCATTGCAGTATTTCGTGGTGCACAATATCACTTGGCGGGCTCTCCGGAAAGGTTTGGGCATTGGAACAGCGTCTGGAAGCGGTTCTGGCGCTTAAGTCGGTCGGGAACTTTTGAAGCCTTCTTCGATGCGCTGGCGGCATTGAGCGAGACGGCGCATCTGGTGCAGATGTTCGATTCCACCGTAGTGCGCGCCCATGTCTCGGCGGCGGGCGCAAAAGGGGGCAGCACGATCAGGCGCTTGGCCGCTCGCGTGGTGGCTTCTCTACCAGATTGCTTGAAGACCGATTTTGGTGGCTTGCCAATTGCCTTTCATCTCACCGGTGGTGAGGCCAGCGACAGCCGCAACTTCGAGACGCTTCTCGACATTGGCCCCGATATCAATCCGCGCGCCGCGCTCGGTGACAAGGGCTACAATTCCAAATCAAATCGCGAGGCCCGCGCCAACGCGGAATATGCCCAGCGATCCCGTATCGATCCAACACTAAAGACATGCCCGTCTTCTTTCCGGAAGCCTCTACAAAACGCCGGCACGCGTCGAACAAGCGGTCGGCAAGCTCAAGCACTTCAAGCGTATCGCGATTGGATGCGAGAAGACGGCGCAGAATTCGGCTCGTTCGTCGCGCTTGCTCTCGGCTTCATCTTGATCAAATCCGTCCACACGGCCTAGTCTTCCTTAACTTTTTACATGAAGACGATGGTTTCGCTACGGATCATCGGAGATCTATAGCGAATGCGCTTTCATCATCTACGGGTATTTCGGCGCCCTGTATTCCGTCTTGATCCTTTCATTTAATTCTGCTGCCGTTGAACTGTTTACGCCTGAGCGAGATGCTGCGGCTAACGATAAAGGTAAGGGCGGCCACGCAAGGTGATTTCAATATGGACTGGCTCAGACCATTTACTTCGATGCGCCGGGCGAAGAACAGCGACGTACTATTTCGCAAAGGCGCGCCGCCGACGCCATGTATTTCATCGTTTCCGGCCGCTACCGTCTGGTAGAACTCGAAATCGATATGTTGGCACGGTAAGTCAGGCGGCGAGCTTGGCATATTGGCGCCGGACCAGGGATGGAATGCATCAATGATGGCGAGCTGCTCCAAATTACCTATGAGCATGTGAAGCAACTTTATTACCAAATCCGCAATTGGATTTTATTTTATCCAGCTCGCCAGCCGACGGCTATTCGAGACTATTGCGCAGCTCGAAAGAGACTTACCAGTTGCCGGCCGCCAACGCTTCGCCACGCGAAGGTGGGGTCTCGCTATCGTCTGCCTGACGCCACTCCGCCCGCCACAGCGGCGCCTACATATATAGACTTCGCTTCGGCAGGGGTTGAGCAGGGCAACGTGGCGGCCAGCCTTAGCCCGTCTTCATCGTATATCGTCTCGATAAATCCGGCTTGGCGAATGAAATAGAGACGGTGGAAATGGTAAGTTTCGGACTTGATGGGCGGCTTCAAGTCGGCGGTGGGAGCGCAAACGTACCTGTGACAAGTTTCATAGGGTAGCTTCGTAATTCTGGTTTGGTAGCTCTAGTGCATCGAAGGAGAGGGCTCATGAAAAACACTCGCCACACTCCGTCGTCGGGGTTGATCTCGAAAGCGGCTGATGGCCGTTGTGGCCATGTGTGGGCCGGGAACAACTCGACGTATCGTACCGACCCGAACTCCACTACATGCGCGGGCCGGGGCCAAAGTGGCGTGCGAAGCACGCTCGTTCGCCCGCTGACCAATTCGGATGGCGGGGTTAAGAATTTGGCAGGATTAGAACCAGCCGTTGAACGAAACACCCTCCGAGAAAAGCGAAGTCTAGACCGCTTATCAAGCCGCCCGCTTCCAATCGGCCATCGGGCATCAATTGGGCAACATGCGGACCGCCCGGTGATTTTATCCTTCATGGTATTCCGTAACCATCACCGAACGCCTGCGCGGCCTCAAGTGCTTGGCATTCTCGGATTCCAAGGAGGTGGACCACACGGCCCAATAGACGGCGGGTAATCATGATGGCCCGAGGCCGCCGCAGTTGGCGGCCTCTTCATATTGGATTGGGCTGCGAGCTTCGGATTGGGCGGAACGGAGCGTAATGCCGATTTGATTTCGCCCGAATTCTGAAACTGGGTCCGGCACAAGGCGGGGGCGGCCCGCTAATGGGTTAAGGTACTACGATTTTTTCTTTCTCTCTCCTGTCTAAACTGGGGGATTCAAACTGCATTCTTGTCGTAAAACTTTATCGTTACGGTCACCACAGTTTCACCAAATGGTCGCGCCGCCGCCACGATGACCGTCTAACCATCGAAGCGGGGAACGATTACAGGAGCGCGCGACCATGCAGCTTCAGACTCACGAGCTCGCCGGTATCCGCTCCTTCGCCGCGCCGATGCGCTGCCCGCACTGCGGCGACTGGATGGTCGCCCCCGTGGTGTCCGAGTTCATCGAGGGCGGCGAAATCCGGCACCATTGGGAATGCGACACCTGCGGCGGAAGCTCCACCACCGCCATCCCACTCACAACCCATTGAACGGACGATCCCGGAATAGGTGTTATGGTGCGGTGTTATCCGGACAGGCTGACCAAGGCCTGATCGAAGGGGAGGAATAATCATGAAATCGACCATTCTGCGGTCCTTGGCGGCCGCGATCGCCTTCGTCGGCGCCATGGCCCTCGCCACGCAATCCATGGCGGCGATGGTGAACTTCAAAGCCAGCCTGAGCGGCAAGAGTGAAGTGCCCGCGAACACGACCGCCGGCACCGGCTCAGTCACCGCGACTTACGATACCGACAGCAAGAAGCTGACATGGAAAGGTAGCTATAGCGGCCTCACAGGCCCGGCTACCGCCGCCCACTTCCACGGGCCTGCGCCGGAGGGCAAGAACGCCGGTGTGATGGTTCCGATCAGCCCGAACGGGCCCTCTTTCGAAGGCTCGGTCACTCTCAATGATGCCCAGGCCAAGGCCCTGATGGACGGCGACATGTACGTCAACGTCCACACCGCGGCCAACAAAGGCGGCGAAATCCGCGGCCAATTGACGAAATAATCCGTCGCAAGCCGCCGGCTTCGGCGGCCAACGGGAACAAGCAGCCCGCCAGTCATGCGACCGGCGGGTTTTTCGTTGACGATACAATGGGGCCCCTGCTCTTGGCGGCCGGCATGCCGCCGTTTAAACCTTTCTGCGGTGAACATTTGGTCAATCACCCTTTCACTAAGGAGCGATCATGGTTCGTTACGATGGTGACTCGGCGCCCATTCTGGTGGCCGGCGGCGGCATCGGCGGCCTGGTCACAGCGTTCGCGCTGGCGCGCCGGGGCTTTGCGGTGCGCCTATTCGAGCAGTCGCCCGAATTCCGCGAGGTCGGCGCCGGCATCCAACTCGGCCCTAACATTTTTCGCGTGCTGGATAAAATCGGGCTCAAGGAGGCCGTGCTGGGCGACGCCCACCGCCCCCCGGCGCAGGAAATGCGCGACGCCATCTCCGGAAAGCTGATCACCCGCATCCCGCTGGGCGCCGATTTTATCGCGCGCTTCGGCCAGCCCTATGCGGTCACCCATCGCGCCGACATCCACGGTATCCTCGTGAACGCCTGCCTGGGCAACGAGTTGATCACGCTGGAGACCAGCCGGCGCGTCGACGGCTTCGAGGAACACGCCGATGGCATCACCGTTACGCTCGAAAGCGGCGAACGGGCCGAAGGTCGCGCTTTGATCGGCTGCGACGGCATGTGGTCGGGGATCCGCGAGCGCATCGTCGGCGACGGCAAGCCGCGGGTGTCCGGACATATCGCCTATCGCGCCGTGCTCAAGCGCTCCGAAGTGCCGGAGGACCTTTGGCGGCCGGACGTGGTGCTCTGGGCCGGTCCGCGCACTCATTTGGTACATTATCCGCTGCGCCGGGGCGAACTCTATAATCTAGTCGCGGTGTTCCACTCCGACCGCTACGAGGAAGGCTGGAACGAAGAAGGTAGCGCCGACCTGCTCTGGCAGCATTTCAAGGGTCAGCGTCCGGAAGTGCTGCGCATGCTCGAGCGCATCGAAACCTGGCGCATGTGGGTGCTGTGCGACCGCGAGCCGATGAAAGACTGGTCGCGCGGCCACGTCACCCTGCTCGGCGACGCCGCGCATCCGATGCTGCAATATCTCGCGCAAGGCGCCTGCATGGCGACCGAGGACGCAGTGGTGTTGGCGGAGAAAGCGGCCGCCATGCCGAATGATCTGCCGGCGGCGTTCAAGGCCTACGAGCAGGAGCGCTATCTGCGCACCGGCCGGGTACAGATCATGGCGCGCGTCTATGGCGATTTCTATCACGCGCGCGGTGTCACCGCCGAATTGCGCGATCTCGCGCTGGCCGGCCGCACGCCGCAGCAATCCTACGACGGTATCGCTTGGCTGTATGGAGGGCCGTAGCGCGTGATCCCGAAAAGTGGGAACCGGTTTTCGGACAAGATCACGCGCAAGGAATAATAATCGCGCCGCTTAGGGTAAGCCCGCGATCTGCCGCGCCTCGCCGGTCAATTCCAGAATGTGCAGGCCGGTATTGGCGCGGTCGACCAAATAAATATATCCGCGCTCGTCGATTTCGGCATTGTTGCTCTGGATCGCCACCTTGCAGCGGTCCTGCCCGTCCACCTTTGCGCAACGCTTTTCGGTCGCCTCGGTGATTGACGGAATGAAATAGCCGACCTCACGCGGCTGATACGGATTGCGGACATCGATCGCGCGCAGGCCGGCGTTGAACCAGGTCACGAAGGCGAGCTTGCGATAAAACACCGGCGCCATGCTCTCGTTCGACGAATGCGAGCCGAAGCGGCCGCCGCGTTCGCAGAAATTCCCGCTCGCTTCGGGCACGGTGAAATGCGACACCACCATCGGCTTCTGTTCGACGGTCGCGTCCACGAACCACACCATCTGTCGTGGCTCGTCACATTCATTCTTGATCTGCTCGTCCACCACCATGATCATATTGCGTAGGCTGCCCTCATGATCCTTGGCGAATTCCGGAATCGGCATCTGGCCGAGTGGAAAGGTCGTGTGCGCGCCGTTTAGCGGCGACATGTCGAGTTGCCCAACCACCGGATAGCGCAGATTGTCTGGTATCGGCTCCTTCGGTCCTTGCAGCAGCTTCTGGCGGTCGACGATCTGCACGACGCCGCCTTTGTTTGTACCGTAACCGAAATAGATGCGGTTGTTTTGCGCTCCGGTCGAGATCATGCCGTGCACTGGCGCCGGCACCGGTCCGGTGGCGCCCGGCTGCTGGCCGACCAGACCGAAGTCACGAATCTTCACCGGATGCGCCGGATCGCTGAGGTCATAGACCTGCGTCATCCGGTTGGTCCGCCAGTAGGGCGCGCCGGAAACGAGATAGGCGATGCCGGTATCGCATTCCCAAAAGTTCTTGTGCGTGCCTTTAATCCCAGCAATGCGCGTGACCAGCGCCGGATTTCCGGGGTCGGTCACGTCCCAGATTTCGTGCGCCGAGTTGCCGAAGGTGCGCAGCAGATAGACCTTGTTGGGGTCGCTTTTCAGGCCGGAGCAGACGCGCGCCATCTGAGCGCCGCCCTGCTCGTCGAGGCCCTCTGCGCCGGGAATGTGGTGCAAATATTTCGGGTGCACCGGATCGGTCACATCCACGATCGATGTGCCGTTATATTCGGCTTGTCCGGTCAGCGGATTGACCGGTTTCGGCACGTCATGGGTTCCGCCATGATGACCGATATAGGCGATCCACCGATTGCCCTGATGAAAGATGGTGGGCTGGTAGGCGCTGCGATGCTGCAGGTCGTCGTACCCGGCGAGCCGCATGTTGCTGGCTTCGGGCGCCGCGCCGACTTTCTGAACTTGCGCCGCGCCGGCCACCACAAAACCGAACAGGCCCAAAAACACAACAGCCGCACGCGTAAAAGGACGATACCGCGGCATGACGACCTCCCATTGTCGATAGTACGCTGCATTATGCGCCACCGTGCGGATAACGGTAGGATTTTGATTCCATTCCGCTCAGACCGTTTCGTTCTGTGCTGCGCCGCATCCAGGGACCGCCGCTACGCCTCCTTGAACTCCCTCACCTCTCCCAGCGTCAACACCCGTGGCGCGTTGCCGTCGAAATAGACGAACCGCAACCGCTGCCGGTATGTGACCATGCGCGCCGGGAGCACGTCGTAGCGCATAGCGCCGCTGCCGAGCCGCGGCATCAGCGCACCGACATCGGTGACTGCATCGCTCTCGATCCTCAATATGGCCAGCTTGGTGCCGGCGGCGTCGACCGCCTCGAACGGAATTCACGCCTGCCGCGAAGCCACCACGCCGGCGCCTGTCATCGCAATACCGCTACTTCTTGGGAATCCCGGCCTTGACGATGACCGCGTCCCATTTCTTGATGTCGGACGTGAGCCGGTCCAGCAGCTCGGCCGGCGTGGAGGCATGCGCTTCCACGCCGACCTTTTCGAATTGCGCCTTAAGTTCGGGCGACGCCAGCACCTCATGCATGGCCTTGTTCATAGTGTCGATGACCTCTTGCGGCGTGCCCTTCGGTGCCGCGACACCGTTCCAGGAGATCACCTCGTAGCCCTTCACGCCGGCTTCTTCGACCGTCGGAATCTTTGGCAGGAGGGCCGAGCGCTTCGGCGACGAACTCGCGAGAAGGCGCACCTTGCCGTCGTTCACCTGACCCTGCACCGCGGGCGGAAAATCGATCATCATTTGCACGTCATTGCGAAACAGCGCCACCACGATGTCCGGAGAGGTCTTGTAGACCACTACCTGCACGTTGATGCCGGCCATCGACTTGAATAATTCAGCGCCGAGATTTTGCGTGCCGCCGAGCAAGGTAGTGCCGATATTGAACTTGCCGGGCGCGGATTTCGCCGCCTTGATGAAATCGCCGAGGGTCTTGTTTTCGGACGTGGCATTGACCGCGAACACCAGATCGAAGGTGCCGACCATCGACACCATCGCCAAGTCTTTCACCGGATCGAACGGTAGTTTGTTGAATGCCGCCACACTGATCGAGGTGCCGTTGGTGACGAGCGCCATGGTGTAGCCGTCGGGCGGCGCGTTGATCACGGCGCGGGCGGCATTGATGCCGCCCGGGCTGGGCATGTTCTCGATCAACACCTGCTGGCCGAATTTTTCGGTGAGCTTGGCCGCCAGCATGCGCGCGGTGACGTCGGCGACGCCGCCGGCGCCGAACGGCAGCACGATCTTCACCGGCTTCTCGGGCCATTTCGCCTGCGCCTGGTTGACCGCCGCCAGCGCCAACAGCAAAGCCGCCGGTACCGCCACCAGCGCGAAAAATGCTTTTCTCATAGTGATCCTCCCCAAATTTTTGTCAGCGTTTCTTGTTATTAGTCGAAACCATAAAGCCGGGCGGGATTGTCCACCAGCAGGCGGCGTTGCGCCAGCGGGGATGCGGCAAATTGCGGCACCAAGTCGACCAGATCGGCCTCGTCGGCCTCATGCGTGGCATTGGGGTGCGGGAAATCGGTAGCCCACAGCACGCGCGTCGGCGTCGCCTCGACCCAGGGTGCGGGCGATCGGCATCGCCGCCGCATAAGGTGGCATGGAAATGCGCTCGGCCCCGCAGACCTTGTTCCAGCAATTTTTCAGCCGTGAAAGCTCGATCAGCGCGCGTAGGCCGGCCTGATCCACGCCGGCCGCTGACGGGACACGGCCCATGTGGTCGATGACGAACGGCAACGACAGTGCGCGGATCATGGGCGAAAGCGGCACGATGTCGGGCGCGTCGAGATGCAGCACCACGTGCCAGCCGCGGCCCTTGATGCGGCCGATGACGCGATTGAACACGCCCATGGCGGGTGCGCCGCCGAGATGCTTGACAAAATTGAAGCGCACGCCGCACACGCCGACGGCATCAAGCCGGTCGTAATCGGCATCGCCGAAGCTATCGTCAACGATGGCGACGCCGCGGTAGCGCTTCGGGTCCGACGAGATGCAATCGAGCATCGCCGCATTGTCAGTGCCGTGGCAGCTTGCCTGCACGATCACCGCGCGCTCAACGCCCAAATAAGCGTGCAGTACCGACAGCATTGGCAGTGGGCGTCGGTCGCGCCGGGCGGCAGCTTGAAGCGCGGTTTGCGGCGCTTGGCGAGGGAGGATGGGTGCACGTTCATGCGTCGCCTTTAGCCAAGCGGGTCGCGCGAGACAATCCTCCTCACAGCACCGGAATATCCCCCCGCTCCCATTGCGCCTTGGTGGCGGCGTGGAAATCGGTAAAGCGTCCGGCCGCGATGGCCTCGCGCAGGCCGGCCATCAGCGCCTGGTAGTAAGCAAGATTGATCGTCGAAAGCAGCACCGCGCCCAGCATCTCGTTGGCCTTGGTCAGGTGATGCAAATAGGCGCGCGAATAAGTGCGCGCGGCCGGATGTGCGCTTTGCTCGTCGAGCGGACGCGAGTCATTGGCGTGGCGCGCATTAGCCAGATTGATCGAGCCCAGCCTCGTGAACGCCATGCCATGGCGACCGTTGCGGGTCGGCAGCACGCAATCGAACATGTCGATGCCGCGCGTCACCGCCTCGAGGAGATCGTCGGGCGTGCCGACGCCCATCAGATAGCGAGGATGGTCGGCCGGGAGCATGGGTGTGGTTTCGGCGACAATCTTGAGCATGACCTTTTGCGACTCTCCCACCGCGAGGCCGCCGATGGCGAAGCCGTCGAAACCGATATCGACCAGCGCGCGAGCACTATCCTCGCGCAGTGCGAGATCGTCGCCGCCCTGCACGATGCCGAACAGAGCATAGCCCTCGCGCCCGCGGCCCTCGAAGGCGCGTTTGCTGCGCTCGCCCCAACGTAACGATAATTGCATGGCGCGCTTAATCTCATCGCGCCGCGCCGGCAGCTTTAGGCATTCGTCGAGTTGCATGGAAATATCGGCACCGAGCAACGCCTGAATCTCGATGGCGCGCTCGGGCGAAAGCTCCACCATGGCGCCGTCAAGATGCGAGCGGAAGGTCACGCCGCGCTCGTCCAGCTTGCGCAAACCCGACAGCGACATCACCTGGAAGCCGCCGGAATCGGTCAGGATTGGCAGCGGCCAATTCATGAAGGCGTGCAGGCCTCCGAGCGCAGCGATGCGTTCGGCGCCCGGCCGCAACATGAGGTGGTAGGTATTTCCGAGCACGATCTCGGCGCCGGTCTCCGCTACGGCCTCGGACATCAGGCCCTTCACCGTGCCTTGCGTGCCGACCGGCATGAAGGCCGGCGTCTGCACGCGTCCATGCGGCGTCACGATTTCGCCGCGGCGCGTAGCGCCGTCGGTCGCGATCAGGCGGAAATAAAAGTGGTCACTCATCGGCCGGCAGGATAAAGCAGACAAGCATCGCCATAGGAATAGAAGCGATAGCCGGCTTCGATGGCATGCGCATAGGCGCGCTGCATGGTCTCAAGCCCGCTGAAAGCCGCCACCAGCATGAACAGCGTCGAGCGCGGCAGGTGGAAATTGGTCAGCATCAGGTCGGCCGCGCGGAAGCGGTAGCCGGGCGTGATGAAAACCGCGGTTTCGCCGGCAAACGGGCGCAAACGGCTGTCTTCGCCGGCCGCGGTTTCTAAGAGCCGCAGCGCGGTCGAGCCGACCGCCACAGTGCGCCCGCCCTTAGTGCGAGCGGCGTTGACTGCGTCCGCCGTCTCGGCCGAAACCAAGCCGAATTCGGCGTGCATTCTGTGGCCTTCGGTGTCGTCGGCCTTCACCGGCAGGAAGGTGCCCGCGCCCACATGCAGCGTCACCTTGTGCAAGGCGATCTCGCGCTCCTTGAGCCGCGACAGCAGCTTGTCGGTGAAATGCAGGCCAGCGGTTGGCGCCGCCACCGAACCCTCCGGCGTCGCAAAAACCGTCTGATAGTCGGCGCGATCCTGCTCGTCCGGCTCGCGCCGCGAGGCGATATAGGGCGGCAGCGGCATTGCCCCACGCTCGGCAATAGCCTGGTCGAGCACCGGACCATGAAAGGAAAATGAAAGGGTTATCTCCCCTCCTTCATCTTTTTGTAAAACTTGAGCATCAAGCTCGCCGAGGAAGCAAACCTTCCCCTCGGTACCGAACCGCAAGGTGTCGCCAACCTGCACTTTTTTGGCCCCTTGGATGAAGGCACGCCAGTGCGAGCCGTCTATGCGCTTGTGCAGCGTCGCCTCGATCGCTGGCTCGGTCGGGCCGCGCCCGATCCGCCGACCGGTGAGCCGGGCGGCAATCACTTTGCTGTCGTTGACCACCAGACAATCACCCGGCCGCAACAAGTCGGGCAGATCGGCGATTTTTCGATCTTCCAACTCCGCCGCCTGTCCCGGCCGCACCACCAGCAGGCGTGCGGCGTCGCGCGGGCTCACCGGCCGCAGCGCGATGCGGTCCACCGGCAGATTGAACTCGAACAAATCGGTGCGCATGCTCTTTCTTACCCTCTTCCCTTGTGGGAGAGGGTTGCGAAGCCTACGCCCCCAACGTCGCCTTGACGATCTTGTCCGGGTTCGCCACCGGCTCGCCGCGCTTGATCTTGTCGACGTTCTCCATGCCCTCGATCACATTACCCCAGGCGGTGTACTGGCCGTCGAGGAAGGCCGCGTCGTCGAAGCATATGAAGAACTGGCTGTCGCCGGAATCGGGGTTGGCCGCGCGCGCCATCGACACGGTGCCGCGCACATGCGGCTCCTTGTTGAACTCGGCCTTGAGCTTCTGGCCCGAGCCGCCAGTGCCGGTGCCCTGCGGACAGCCGGTCTGCGCCATGAAACCGTCGATCACGCGGTGGAACACGATGCCATCGTAGAAGCCGTCTTTCACCAGTTTCTTGATGCGCGCGACGTGGCCGGGCGCGAGGTCGGGCCGCATGGCGATCACCACCTTGCCCTTGGTGGTTTCCAGCGTGAGGGTATCTTCCGGCTTGGCCATTGGTTCGTTCCTGTTGTTGCTAACTCACTTCGCGTCGGCGGCAACCTGCATTTTTACAATCTTGTCGGGACCGGTCACCGCGCCGTTCGCCGACTCCGGCCCCTTCTTGAGCTTGTCGACCGCGTCCATGCCGGACACCACCTGCCCGATCACGGTGTATTGGCTGTTCAGGCCGGAATTCTCGGCAAACATGATGAAGAACTGCGAATTGGCTGAGTTCGGATCGGAGGTGCGCGCCATGCCGACCACGCCGCGTACGAACGGCACGTTGGAAAACTCCGCTTTGAGTGGCGGATATTTCGAGCCGCCGGTGCCGTCGCCATTCTGACCATCGCCGGTCTGCGCCATGAAGCCGGCGATCACGCGGTGGAACGGCACGTTGTTGTAGAAGCCCTCCCGCGCCAGCAGCTTGATGCGCTCGGCGTGCTTGGGCGCAATGTCGTTGCGCAGCTTGATGATGACGCGGCCGTACTTGGTGTCAAGCAGCACGGTATTTTGCGGATCGAGACCGGCCGGCAGTTTCACCTGCGCAAAGGCGGGTGATGTGCAGACGAGCGCGACAACGACAGCGAGAATACGGATCATGAGGCCTCCCGGTTTTATTGGCGCTTAACGCGCAAACTTCTTCTTCAGTCGCGCGGCTACGTCGGCCGGCACGAAGGCGGTGACGTCGCCGCCCATGCCGGCGATCTGACGCACCAATGTGGCGGTGATCGGGCGCGCCGCTGGCGAGGCCGGCAGGAACACGCTCTGGATTCCGGGCGCCATCGCCTCGTTCATGCCCGCCATTTGCATTTCATAATTGAAGTCGGTGCTGTCGCGCAGGCCGCGGATCAGAAGCGTGGCGCCCGCCTTGCGTGCGGCCTCCACCACCAGGCCGGAAAAAGTCACGCATTCCAGTTCGCATTTGGCCTCGCGCGCGAGCGGCGCGCAGATGTCCTTGAGCATGGCCATGCGCTCGTCAGCGGAAAACAGCGGCGCCTTGCCGGGATTGACGCCGACCGCCAGCACCAGCCGGTCGGCCACCCGCACGGCGTGGCGCACCACGTCAAGATGGCCGTTGGTGACGGGATCGAATGACCCGGCGTAGAGCGCGGTCCGCGGCATGGCCGGGGGTCTAGCCCGGGTTTTTGCGCCCCGCAAGGCCGGCTCCCATGAACCTCCTGCCCTGCCCCCACGACTAACCCCCATGGCGCCCAAATTGCGGGCCGTCATGCTGAAAACAACCACCGCCGTCATGATCGCCGCCAGTCTCGCCGTCGCCGTGACCGTGCTGTCCGCGCCGACCCCCCACATGAACGCAAGTCCCTTGGCCAAGACCGTAGCCGAACCTATGCACTCCTGCGCGCAACGAGCCTGGCCCTATCTGCGCTGCGCCCGCACATCCACTGGTGAATACCGACCGGCTCAACTAGCCGCTCGCGCGCCCGCGCGTTAGACTCCCGATTGGGAAATGCAAAGTCCCACAGGGTGACGTTATGCACCGGCTTTTGCTTGTCGCTTTTGCCTTGTTGGTGGCGGCCCCCGCCTTGGCGCAATCCTATCCGGAACGTCCGGTCCGTATCATCGTGCCGACGCCGGCCGGCGGGCCGGTCGACGTGATGGCGCGGCTGGTCGCCAGCGCGCTGCCAACCACGCTCGGGCAGAACGTCTTCGTCGAAAACAAACCGGGCGCTGGCAACACGCTGGGCTCGCGCCTGGCCGCGGAGGCTGCGCCTGACGGCTACACGCTGATGGTGTCGGCGGCGAGCGGCCTGATCATCAGCCCGATCATCTACAAGACCGCGGGCTATGATGCTTCCAGCTTCGCGCCGATTGCGCTGGTCACCGAGACGCCGCAACTGCTTGTGGTCAATGCGCAGCTTTCATTCAAATCCGTCGCCGACCTCGTCGCTTATGCCAGGGCCAATCCCGGCAAGCTGAACTATTCAACCGGCGGAAGCGGCACGCTGCCCCACCTTGCTGCCGAACTGTTCAAGAAAACTACCGGCACCAATATCGTGCACGTCCCCTATAAGGGCGGCGGCCCGGCGCTTACCGGCGTGATCGCGGGCGAAGTGCAGATGACCTTCGATCCGCTCGCCACCTCGCTGCCACTGATCAAGGACGGCAAGTTGCGCGCGCTCGCGATCGCCGGGCCGAAGCGCGTCGCCGCCCTGCCCGACGTGCCGACCATGGCCGAAAGCGGCTACCAGTCTTTCACCGTCGGCGCCTGGACCGCGCTGCTGGCGCCGAAGGGTACGCCGCCGGCAATTGTCGCCAAGCTCAACGACGGCGTAAACAAGGCGTTGCAATCCGAGCCGATGAAAAGCACACTCGCGAAGCTCGGCGCGCAGCCGCGCGGCGGCTCGCCGCAAGACCTCGCCGATTACATGGCGAGCGAACAGAAAAGGTGGAAGCCGATCGTCGAGACGCTCGATCTGAAAGTGAATTGAGTACGCGTAACGTGTGCCCTGGATGCGCTGCAGCACGAAGCGTTTGCGGTGTGCTGCTGCGCTGATCCGGCGCCGTTCCAACTCTGAATTCGCAACGATCCCGGGTCTGCAGCGTACCGTTCGCATGCGCTCACGCTGCGTTGCGCCCGGCAAACGTCGTTTCTAACCCGGCCGCCGCGCCAGGCTGAGCCATATCCCGCCGCCAATCAGCACCGCACCGGACAGGCGCCCGAGCGGCCGGTTAAATTTCGGCTTCATTAACCAGGCTCGGCCGACGCCGGCGGCAATGGCCCAGCCGGAGTCGAGGCAGGCACCGAGTGTCACCGACACGCTGCACATCACCAG
>CAVPXX010000028.1:0-59551 GCA_963709855.1 uncultured Alphaproteobacteria bacterium
CCCATGTAGATTTTGCGAACCAATTCATTATTGCTTAGTTCTTCATGCGAATTTCCGACAAAAGCTATTTGACCATGCACAATGAAATAGCCACGTTCGCAGATCGTGGTCGCCTGATTGAAATTCTGTTCGGCCATTAGAACGGTGAGCTGCTGCTCTTTCTTAAGCTCTCCGATTTTTCGAATAACTTCTCGCACCATTATTGGCGCAAGGCCGACCGACGGCTCGTCGACGATCAAAATCTTCGGCGCTGTCATCAGCCCGCGCGCCAAGGCCAGCATCTGCTGTTCGCCGCCGCTCATGCTTCCGGACAGCTGCCGCCGCCGCTCGCGCAGCCGTGGGAATGTTGCGTAGCAATATTCCAGACTTCGGGCGATCGTCCGGCGCGCCGTGCGCCGGTACGCTCCGAGTAGCAGGTTTTCCTCTACAGTGAGCTTTGGAAACAGCCGTCGTCCTTCCGGCACCAAGACCACGCCTAGATCGACGATATCCTTAGTCTTCATGGCCGATGGATCGTATTGGTGTCCATCAATCTCGATCGTCACGCGGCCTGCGGTCGGGGTGACCGCCCCCATGATGCATTTTATGATCGTGCTCTTGCCGTTGCCGTTGGTGCCGAGCAGTGCGACCGTTTCACCCGACCCGATGCACATCGAAACGCCATTCAGCACGCGAACGGCGCCGTAGCCGGCGTTCAAGTTCTCTATGGTGATGCTATTCGCCAAGGTAGGCTCTCACGACTTCAGCATTGTTCATGACAACGTCGGTGGTATCGTCGGCGATCTTTTTGCCCGCGACTAGGACAATCGCGCGCTGCGAAAACGCCATGACCGCCCGCATAATATGTTCGATCATGATGATCGCGATGCCCTGCTCGTTGAGCTTGAACAGGAGCGAAATGATTTCGTCGACTTCGGAATTGGACAAACCCGCCATGGTCTCGTCGGCGATGAGCAGTTTGGGGCGGGCGGCGACGGCGCGCGCCAGCTCGAGTTTACGCATTTCGACTTGAGTCAATTCGGCCGACGGCTCATGCGCCTTATCGCGCAAGCCAACGTCGTCAAGAATCAGTAACGCCTGCTCGACATCGCTGGTCGTCCCGCCGACGGCGCGATGGCGAGCCGCAAAGCGCAGTGGAATTGTCAGGTTGCCGATCACCGTCATGCTGGTGAATGGCAGCGGGATTTGGAAAGTACGCACGATGCCGAGCCGCGTGCGCTGGTGCGCCGGTAGTCGCTCGATGGCGCGGCCGTCGAAGCGGATTGTGCCGGTATCGGAATTGATCGCGCCGCTCAGACAGTTGACCAGGGTGCTTTTCCCTGAGCCATTGGGTCCGATCAGCCCGACCCGCTCGCCCGGCGCAATCGCAATGTCCACGGCATCGAGCGCGACGAAACCGCCGAAGCGCTTGCGAATTGACATCGCATCGAGAAGGGATTCTTGCGTCATGGGCCGAGGCGCCGCAGCCTTTTCTGCCGGTAACGCTCGAACAGACCGACGATGCCGTTCGGGGCGAGCGTGATGAAGCTGATCAGCAGCACGCCGACGATCATGAGATTGAGCTCTGACGAGATCGTGACCGTCGCGACCTGCTGGACAACGGCGAGCAGAACCGCGCCGATCACCGGGCCGATCCAATGGTTCATGCCGCCGATAAGCGGCATGGCGATGCTATTGATGCCGTAGGCGAGGCTGAAGGCGGAGTTCGGATCGAGGTAGGTGATGTAATAGGGGAACGGCGCGCCGGCCATGCCCATCAGGCCCCCACTCACCATGGTGGCGAACACCTTAAGCCGCAAGGTCGGAACGCCGCAGCACTCCGCCGCCAGTTCGTTGTCGCGGATGGCGGCGAGACCGCGGCCGACGAAGGACAATTCGATCGCCCGCGCCACCAGCACGGCGATCAGCGCCAGGCCGAGCATGACGACGAACAGATAATTGACGTAACTAGAGAAGCCTGCGATCTCGTCGGGACGGACGCTGTAATAGCCGAGCGGGCCGCCGACGAATTCCCAGTTCATCACCAAATTCTGCAAAACAATCGCGAGCGCCAGCGTCGCGATGGCGAAAAACACCCCGCGCAGGCGAAGCGTCAGATAAGCAGTCACCAATCCGACCAGGCTCGCGACAATCCCGCCGAAGACGATCACCACCACGAGCGGCGGCTGCCACAGCTTGTCGAGAACCACCGTCCCGTAGGCGCCGATCGCAAAAAATGCGGCTGAGCCGAAATTCACGTAACCGGAGTAGCCGCCGAGAATATTCCAGGCGCTCGCCAGTACGATGTATTGCAAGACGACGTAGCCGGCGAACATGTAGTATTCGTTCTTCATCACGCGGCTCGCCGCGAAGATGAAGACGGCAACGACGATCGGCCCGATCCACGATGGAATCCGACTCATGCCGTCACCTTCCCATGATGCCCGAAGGCCTGATGGCGAGCGTGAGCAGGAGCGCGGCGAACGACACCGCCGGCGCCCATGACGGCCCAAAAAGCGTGGACGTTATCGTCTCGACGACGCCGAGGACCAGCGCCGCAATGACGGTTCCGGTGATGCTGCCCAAGCCGCCGAGTACGCAGATCGCAAAAACGCGGCCGATATACTCGCGGCCGAGGGACGGATCCACTGGCTGGATGACGATGAGAAACCCTCCGGCAATTCCCGCGGTCGCAATGGCGACGCCGAAGGCCAACTGTTTCACCGCGACGGTATCCACCGCCATCAGGCTGAGAGCGAACTCATCCTGGGCCACCGCCATGATCGCTCGTCCAATGAAGGTGTGTCCAAAAAAAATATAGAGTCCCAACACCAGCGCCACGGATCCGACAAACGGGACCACCATGCGCAATGGCAGATCGATGTGCTCGAAGCCGATATTCGGGCCGATATAGGACGTCTGCACCAGACGGTAGTCGACGCCGAATGCCAGCAGCAGCGTCACCTCGATGACGAACATGATGCCGAAGAAGAAGGCGAGTCCGCGCAGCGACCCCTTTCCGCTGCTTTCGAATGCCGCGTAATAAAACCGGAAGATCGCGATGCCGAGCAGGAAGAACAGCGGTGCCGCCACGATGACCGTCAGAATCGGGTCAAAGCCGAAATGCCGGTTCACGATATACGCGATGAACGACCCCATGATAATGAACACGGGATGCGCGATATTTACGATATCGAGCATCCCGAAGGCGATGGTGATTCCGATGGTGACCGCCGCGTAGAACCCGCCAAGCAGAATGCCGGTGACCACGGCATTAATCAGAAGATTGAATGTCATCGTCTTGCGGGCTCCATCGATTACACCGACCGCACGCAACGCGTGCGGCGGTTTCGTCGGCCCGGTTACTGACCGGACGCGGCGAAGGGATAGTGGAGCTTGCCGGAGGCGAACTCTTGCGGTTCCACGACGACTTGCTTGCCGACCTGTTTGAACTGTTCGAGGTCGTTGCCGACGATGCCTTGATACTGAACATAGAGAAGCCGCGGCTGGGCCCAGTCGCCGTTGGGCGCGAACGCGACTTTGCCGACCACCGTATCGAAGGTGTTGGCGTGGATATACTTGCCGATCGCGTTTGGATCCAAGCCGTTCGTTGCCGTCACCGCCTTTTCGAGGACCTCCATGCCGGCATAGGCGTAAGGCGGCAGGTAGAAGCCCAAGAGGTCGGCGCCGGCCTTTTTGGCCCGCTCCTGATAGATCGCGAGAAATTCCTTGATACCGGGGAAATTCGTGGTCGGCGCCGGTACGTAGAATTCGTAGCACAGCACGTTGTTCATCATCGGGCCGAGCTGCTGCTTCAATTCCGAATACTGCAGGCCGATCATCGCGCCGCCGAACATGCGCGTCTGCAGTTTCTGCTCGTAGGCGGCGCGAATGACGCCGGCCGAATCCGGCGGATAGGAGGCAACGAACACCACCTCCGGATTGGCTGCCTGGACCGAGCGGATGATTGATCCGAATTCCATCTGGTTGGGCGGATAGCCGCCGTCGTACACGATCTTCAGGCCGTATTTCTCCGCGTTTTCACGCGCTCCCAAGATCACGTTGCGGGAAAACTCGGTGACGGCGCCAATGATCGCGACGGTCTTCGGCTTGGGGTCCATCGTCATCGCCGCCTGAAAGAAGCCTTCCGATGTCGACGTGCGCGCCGTGGCCCCGTTCGGCAGCATTTGGAAATATTTGTCGTACTTGTATTTCTCGTTCACCGCGACCGCGCCAGTGCCGATCAGCACCTGTTTGCGCTGCATGACGATCGGGAGCGCGGCGGCCTGCACCGCGGTGCCGTAGCCGCCAAGCACCAGATCGACCTTATCGACATCAAACAACTTGCTGTAGATGCCGGGGATCAATGCGGGGTTTGTCTGGTCGTCATAATAGACGAGCTGAACGGGCCGCCCCAGCAGCCCTCCTCTGGCATTGATGTTGTCACGCCACATCTCGATTGCGAGCAGCGCCGCTTTTCCATTACCGCCTAGTGGACCTGACTGAGCCATGCCGAATCCAATCTTGATCGGCTCAGCGGCATGCGCCGAACTTATCCGTATAGACTGCGAAGCAGCAAGCGCACCCATGGTCATCAATGCACGACCAAAGTGCCGACGAGTAAGGCGCGGCCCATTTACGACGGTTTCGCTGGACGAAAAGCCAGGCGACGCGACACGCTTACCATGATTCCGCATAAACCTATTCCCTGTCATGCTACGTTCCTCCGTACCGTTTGTTGAAGCGTTAAAGCTCTTCCCAGCTCACGAATAGCTTACTTATTTTTTCGGCGCGCCATTCTGTAGATGAGGCGGTTGATCGGCCAGGACCGCGGTGACGTTTTTCGCCGCAGTCAGAACGTGCTGCTCTCTCGCCTTGCGTGCGAGTTCACCATCGCGTTGCTTCAGCACATCTAGCAAAATGCGTTTTTCTTCGATTGTCTGCCGTGCTCGTCCTCGCTGCTTGAGCGAGATGCCTCTCAATCGACGCAAACGGCTCCTCAGCGACTGGAGATAGCTGGCGAGCATCTGGTTGCCCGCGGCTTGCAGGAGCTTTTCGTGGAAAGTATCCAGAACGTCCAACATGCGCTTTAGGTCGCCGCGCTGCTCCGCTTTGGCGAGTTGTTCGACCAATCCGGACAACTCATCCAGGTCCTTGTCCGAGGCGTGTTCTGCGCATTGTTTGGCCGCCCAACCTTCGAGCACGGCGCGGATTTCATACAGCTGGCGTGCTTCGTCCGCTGACGTCGCGGCCACAATCGGCCCGCGATACAGCACGTTCTCGACATGGCCTTCCGCCTCAAGCTGGCGCAGCGCTTCGCGCACGAGCGTGCGGCTCACGCCCAGCAAATCGCAGAGGTCCCGCTCAGTCAGACGGGCCCCGGGCGCGAAATGGCCATCGACGATCGCCTGGCGCAGCTTCTCGACGGCTTGCGTACGGAGATTCCCGACGGGGCGCGACACCGACAGCGAGCGTTTGACCTGATCTGACGTTGTCACGCTTGGATCTTCTCCTTGCTAGCTTCTCGCACGCCGAGCGCGGCGACCCCGGTGGTATCGGGCTCCGCCACCGCAAATCTCGGCTCCCGCTCGCCATGGTCGGCGCGCCGGGCTAAAGATTGTATTATGGTATACCATAATCTATGACAAGGCCGACAATGTTTCTGCCCGCCATAGAACGTCGAACAGCTGCAACTGAGAAAACATGGGGCTAGCGCCGATAGAAATAATCGAACCCCGTCATCAACATCTTTGCACAACTCAAAATAGGACTCCCCGTCATGTATGCCGCGCCGCCAATTGTTGAGACCGAGGTCTTCGCTCGTTTGCCGAAGGAACTGTACAAAACAGACGCCTATTCAGAATGGGTCGCGCATCGCGGCGCCGGACCGCTGCACTCGTTCTTCGAAGGACCGTCCTTCGATCGAGAAGGCAATCTCTTCTGCGTCGACCTCGCGCACTCGAGAATTTTCAAGATTTCGCCGGCTGGCGAGTTTAGCGTGTTTGTCGAATATGACGGAGAGCCCAATGGCCTGAAGATCCATCGCGACGGCCGGATATTTGTTGCAGACCATCGATTGGGTCTACTTTCCTTCGATCCAAAAACTGCGGCGATGACGGTAGTGCTGGACCACCCGCATCGCGAAGGTTTCAAGGGGCTCAACGACCTGACCTTTGCGTCGAACGGCGATTTGTATTTCACCGATCAAGGGCAGAGCGCGCTGGAAGACCCGACCGGGCGCATCTATCGCCGGCGTGCGAGCGGCGAACTCGACTTACTGTTCAAAGGGCTCGAGGGCCCCAACGGCCTCGTGCTCAATCGGGCCGAGAACATCCTTTACGTCGCCGTCACGCGCACCAACCGGATTGTCAGCATCCCGCTGCGGCCGAACTACAAAGGCATCAGCAAAGCGGGAATTTTTATTCAGCTTTCCGGCAGCCCGACCGGACCGGATGGCATGGCGCTCGACGAAAGCGGAAATCTAGTCATTGTTCACGCCGGGTTCGGCACCGTATGGGTTTTCAGTGCTCTCGGTGAACCAGTTTACCGCATCAAATCCTGCGCGGGCATGCGCACGACAAATGTCGCTTATGGTGGACCGGACCGCAAGACGCTGTTCATCACCGAAGCGGAGCAGGGTGTCATCTTGAAAGCGACGCTTCCGACGCCCGGTGTCAAAATGTACGGGCTGATGTAACGATGAAGTCTCCACTCGAAGTTCTGAACTTATATGCGCCGCACGACTACACGCTGAGCGGCGCGTATGCGAAGTCGTCGGACTGCTTGCGGGCGCAAGCTCTTCCTATTGTTCGCGGGCACATCGCTCTCCTGGGACGACTTCGGCGCCGAGGTTGCTAAACTGGCGCAGGCGTTTAACGCCCGTGGCGTCCGCAAGGGCGACCGCGTCGCGATCATGGCCCGCAATCACATTGGCCACGTACTAACGCTGTTCGCCGTTGCACGCCTGGGCGCGATCATGGTTCCGGTCAATCCGGATTTCAAAGAGGCGGAAACGCGCTACGTCTTGACCCATGCCGAGGTGAGCGGGGTTATCGCCTCGCTGGAAACGCTCGCTGTCGTTCGCGGCGCTACGGCGGGCGCTGCCAAGGCGCCCTGGATGATCCTGCTGGATGGCAGCGAAAACGACGCTCCCGCGCTCGAAGACGCCATGGCCGAAACGCCGGCCGCCGAGCCTCCGAACGTCGGCGCGGCGGACGCTACCTGCGTGATCATCTACACATCGGGAACAACCGGGACCCCGAAAGGGGTCATGCACAGCCACCGAAGCTTCATTAGTGCCGGCGAGGCCTTCGTGCAGCGCGTGTATCTGCAGGAAACTGATCGCGTAATGATCGTGCTGCCGCTCTTTCACATGAATGCGCTGTTTTACTCGATCGCCGGCGCGCTGGCCGCCGGGGCGAGCGCGATCATTGTGCCGAAATTCTCCGCCTCGACCTTTTGGCAGACCGCGGCCGATCATGGCGCGACCGAGGTCAACCTTATCGATGCAATGGGGACGATCCTTCAATCGCGGCCTCGCAGCGAGTACCGGCCGGATCACGCGATTCGCGCGGCCTACGGGGTGCGCGAGAATGCCGCTAAGACCTTCCGTGAACAGTTCAACATCCATGACTTGTTCAGCGGATTCGGGATGACCGAGATTCCCGGTGTGACCTGCAATCCGTTCCGCGCGCCGAACAAGCCGGGCAGCATGGGCATTATCGGCCGGCATCCCGACCCGGCGCGGCCTTGGGCCACTTGCCGCGTGCTCGACGATAATCGACAAGACGTGCCGGACGGAGAGGTCGGTGAGCTCGCAGTCAAGATCCCGATCGTGATGCAGGGATATTTTCGCGATCCGGAGCAGACCGCAGCCGCGTTCGATGATGGCTGGTTTTTGACCGGAGACCTGGTGCGCAGGGATGCGGACGGTTTCTATTTCTATGTGTCCCGCAAGAAGGACATCATTCGTCGACGGGGCGAGAACATCGCCGGCGCCGAGCTTGATCGCGTGATCGGGCAGCATCCGGGCGTGCTGGAGGTTGCCGCGATCGCCGTGCCGTCGGAACTTGGCGAAGACGAGATCATGGCGGTCGCGGTGCGCCGACCGGGTGTCAACGTTAAAGCGGCAGATATTGCGCAATGGTGCCGCGAGCGGCTGGCGCCACAGAAGGTGCCTCGGTTCGTCTGTTTCGTCGAGCAATTGCCGCATACGCCGACGCATAAGATTGCCAAGGAAGCACTTAGAAAAGACCACTCGTTGGTCGCAAACGCGGTGGACCTGCAGCGGGCTGCTGCGGTCTCGTAGGAGGGCGGAGTCACATGTCAGGCCGGGTTTCCACATGGGTGGCGATCGTCGCCGCGCTGGTATTGATCGCACCGTATGCGCGGGCAGCGGACTATCCGGATCGGGCGATCCGTCTGATTGTGCCCTATGCGCCCGGCGGCGGAACCGACGTCATGGCGCGCCGCCTCGCTGACGAGATGGGCAAGGGCCTTGGCGAACGCATTCTGGTGGAAAATGTTGGCGGTGCCGGCGGCAATATCGGCATGCAGCAAGTCGCTAAAGCAGCGCCTGACGGCTACACGATCGTGCTGGCTCTCACCGCTCAGTTCGCCGTGAACAAGAGCCTCTACCGGAATCTGCCCTATGATCCACTGAAGGATTTTGCGCCAACCTCGCTGCTCGCAGTCGCACCGTACGTCCTTGTCGTCCATCCAAGTCTGCCGGTCCGCACGGTGAAAGAACTCATCGATCTCGCGAAGAAAGAGCCCGGCAAGCTGGCCTATGCCTCCGCCGGCAATGGCAGCGGCGCGCATTTGTCCGCTGAACTCCTCAAAACCATGGCCGGTATAGACATGATTCATGTGCCCTATAAAGGCGCCGGCGCTGCCTATGCCGATCTGTTAGCAGGCCGCGTCCAGGTCATGTTCTCGACGTATGCGCCGATTACCGGTCATCTCAAGGCGGGAACGCTTCGCGCCATCGCGGTCAGCACGGAAAAAAGAGCGGCCGGATTGCCTGACGTGCCTGCGGTCTCCGAGACGCTCCCGGGCTATCGTTCCGATGTCTGGTATGTGATGGCGGCGCCAGCTGGGACGCCCGCGAATATCGTTGCCCGTTTGAACAAGGAAGCGCTGACCGCGCTCAAGAGTCCAGCAATCGAGAAGCACTTCTCGAGCGACCTCATCCAGGTAATCGGGAGCCCGTCCGAAGACGTGAAGCCGTTCATTGCGACCGAAATCACCAAATGGGGTGATGTAGTGAAGAAATCGGGAGCGCATATCGAATAGCGATCGTGTGCGGTGGCGAGTTACACGCACCGTGAAAATCTGACGCGGGAGTCTCCGAATGGCTCGTCGAAAGGCGCTTCGTTCTGATCTCGCTTGGGCCACGCCCGAGCGGATATTTATCAAAGGCTTTGACCTGTGCGAAGACTTGCTCGGCAAGCTCTCGCTTGGCGACATGGCCTTTCTTGAGATCATGGATCGCCGTCCCACCGACGCAGAATCCAAGGTCTTCAATGCCATGGCGCTGACCTTGGTCGAACATGGCCTGACGCCAAGCGCGATCGCCACGCGCATGACATTGGCGGGCGCGCCCGAGGCCATGCAAGCGGCAGTCGCTGCCGGCCTTTGCGGCCTCGGCAGCGTGTTCGTCGGCAGCATGGAGAGCGCAGCGCGCGTCTTACAGGAGGCTTTGCCGTCATCGCAAATAAGTGGCGACATCACCACGCTCGCACGCAATATCGTGACGGCTCATGTCACGGCAAAAAAGCCCATTCCCGGCATTGGCCATCATTTTCACAAGCCGGCCGATCCGCGCGCGGGCAAGCTTTTCGAGATAGCACGGGATAACGGCCTTTCCGGCCGCTATGTCGATCTCATGCGAGCGGTGGCGCACGAAGCCGAACAGCGTCTCGGAAAATCGCTGCCGGTGAACGCGACCGGCGCAATCGCTGCGCTGGCAAGTGAGCTCGGAATGCCCTGGAACATCGTTCGCGGCGTCGGTGTAATCGCGCGTGCTATCGGCTTGGTCGGTCATATCCGAGAAGAGCTCAAATATCCAATTGCACGAGAGATAAAGACGCGCACGGAAGAAGAGGCTACGTCGCACCTGCGTTGAAGGTAGATGAACTTTGCCTGGCGCGATGGTTACGACTGGCACTTTTGGTGGATGTTCCCACTGATGATGCTATGCATGATTGTCATTTTAGCCGTCATCTTTTTTCTCACCCAAGGTTTTTGCGCGGCCTTGCCAAGGAGCATGGATAAGCAAGAAGGAAATGAAAGAGGCCGCCAACTGAGACGGCCTCGATTATTACGATGCACTCCGATATTGCGTCCGGCAGGATGATCAAACCGCCGTTCGGTTCGCGCGCGAATGCAACAACCGCTTGTTCGATTTCCGCAGAGCTGTGCACGCCAGCCTTAGTCGCACAACGAATGATGACGCAACCGTCTCAAGGGCGCGCAATTGTCCCGGCACAGCTGCGTTTTTCTGGATGATAGATGATAAGGATGCGAGTACCTTGCGACGCTGCTTCCTTGAGCGCCCAAACCCATTTGCCCGTTATGGCATATTCGTAATTGGTGATGCCGGTAATATTCCCTCCGGGATGGGCCAAGCTTTCAACCAGCCCATCCGCGACGGGATCGGCGACATTCGCGAATATTATTGGAAACGTACCGGCGGATACTCTTCACGATCCGCTCAGACGCCGTTCCTCAAGCCGTTAAATCTGTCTACAAGCGCTGATGTCCGACAATTGTCACGATCTACATGAAAATTGGTACGCGTATCGTCCCTTTCAAAAATAGGAGAACTACAAAACTAAAAAGCAAAATTGCGTTAAATATATGATCAAATCCCACACACCGATCCTTCATCGATATTGAGCTTCGCGTTATCATCGCTTCTAACTCCGATTATTTCTGTAATGATTTACCGTATTACAGACCGAAGCGCGTAAAGAAAGAATGCTTGCGTAAAAAAGTTGGGCTTTAGATCATTCGGCGCACAAACTCAGACAAGATAGCGCGAGACTAAACCAATGGCCCCAGTGGGTCCGGCATTGTTCCAATTGGTTTACCACTCGGAACTACCGGATTTTTGCGCGAGCGTTCTGGTCGGATGCCAACGCGGCCCTTCCATCGCGCCATCATTGTTCGTTCATTTTTTTGGTTCTCGGTTTCTCCATTCTCTCTAGGTCGTGTGAAGCGATGAAACTGGCATTTAAAGGCGCAGAGTATGCGGCTGACTAGAGGTTTACGTGGCGGTGGCGCCCTCTCATCGCTTTCGTGTTCTTGCTCGCCTACCACGGGATTGGGCTCCTAGCATCGACTTATAGCGGCGCCAAAGGTGTCTGCGTTTTCTCATTTATTGTATCGAAATTGGAACTCGACAACATAGAGCGGAAGGTAATTTTTTACCAGCGTTGTGAAACTTACCGATTACGGGCACTGGCGGCAGTAAAACAAGAGCTGGATAAACGCGCTAAACGTGCCCTGTTATTCAAAAGGAAGCACAAAAAAGCCAAGTGATGCCAGATAGGTCGTCGGCGATCCTGTCATCTCATCAACGCGCACGAAGTTTGCCACTCCTTCGGTCGCCATTCGGCCCAACCGAGGTGTTTGTCGCCGTCCCGACCTCGCCTCTGTCTTGCCGGGCCGGAAAAGTACAAATATTCACGCCAGTTGGAGGATCATGCGGGGAATCTCACAATAATAAGCTGTATTGCAGGAATAAGCGTATTGCAGGCAGCAAATCGCGAGCCCGTGTGACAAATCCCAACAGTCTGCGGTCATCCCGGATTTACTCCAGAAAACGCGTTTGGTGACAGCAATTGATGCACATCAATGCGGAAATTCGCGCAAGATTATAGCAGTTTGGCATCTTGCCATCGGCGCGCATCGAGTTTCCACGGCAAGGAGTGACCCCCATGCCTCAAGTGCGCTTCGATATTTATGGCGACTCGCGCGGCAACAATCGGTCACATGGACAAATGAATGCAAAATATCCCGGCATTCCGACGGTCATCAATGGCAACGGGGCTGTCGCCGAAGTCATGGGCCACGTTTGTGGCGGTGTGATCGGCTATCCGATTACACCCTCCACAGAAATCTCGGAAATTTACGAGGCGTTCCGTGCTGGAGGCGGATGCAACGTTTGGGGCAAGCATCCCTTTTTCTTCGAACCGGAAGGGGAACACTCCGCGCAGAGTGGAGCGCTCGGGGCGGCACTGACCGGCGGCAAGTATGTGTCCAATGCCTCGTCCAGCCAGGGAATCCTTTACGGCCTCGAGTCGCACTACGTTACCGTCGGTAAGAAGGTCGGCGGTTTCGTGCTGCACGTTGCGGCGCGCGTCGTCTCCAAACATTCACTCAACGTGATGGCCGGGCATGACGACGTCTACGCGTTATTGTCGTCCGGGTACACGATTCTCTTCGGGAGCAATCCGCAAGAAGCGGCCGATCTGGCCGCGATCGCCTACAAAGTCAGCGCCCTATCGTTGATCCCCGTCGCCAACGTCATGGACGGATTTGCAACAAGCCATATGCTGAGCGAAGCGCTGATGCCGGAACCGGAACTGTTGCGTGAGTTTATTGGTGACCCCGCCGGCCGAATCAAGGCGCCGACTGTGGCGCAGGAGATGTTGTTTGGCGCGAAAGGCAGAGTGTTCCAGTTGCAGCAGTACCTCGCGCGACGCCAAGCTGATCTCGCGCCAGGCGATTTGGCGCAGTTGAAGGCCTATCTCGACGAGGCGGCCGAGGATATCGAGCAGGACAATGCCGGTGCTCTGGTCGAGCGCACGCTCGCCTGGATTCCCGAAGAGTTGCGCGGCCAATGGCGTCGGCAATGGATCAACGCGTATGAAAAGGGGACGCGGCAACGCGTTCCGGCGCTGGTCGACGTGCACAATCCTGGGCTAACCGGCGGCGTGCAAAACCAACCCGATTTCCAGGCCGGCGCCGCAGACCACCGCACGCACTTTGCCAGTGAAGTGCCGAGATTCGTCCGCCATGTGATGCGGGAGTATGGCGATCTAACCGGTCGCGACTACAGTCCGGTCAGGACCTTCATGTGCGACGATGCCGAAACCGTTTTGGTCGGCCTCGGATCGGTTACCGACGATGCGGAGGCGGTTGCGACCTATTTGCGCGGACAGGGCAACAAGGTCGGCGTTGTTTCGATCAAGCTGCTACAGCCCTTCCCGGAAGCCGAAGTGGTTGCGGCATTGCACGACAAGAAGGCGGTCACGGTGTTGGAACGGTCTGATGTCACCGCACTAACTGGCCTGGTGACGCACGCCTTATTCAAGGCGCGGGAGAATGCCGACCAGGTTCGTCACGCTGGTATTCCGCCGATCGAGAAATTGCCGAAGCTCACCACGGCAATCTTCGGCTTGGGCGCGCACGACCTGCAGCCGCGGCACTTGATCGCCGCTTTCAAGAATATGGAGCGCGGGTCCAACGTCCCGTTCGTTTACCTCGGCTCGCAGTTCTTTTCGAAAAATCCGTCGCCACGCGTCGCGGCAATGCAGGACAGGCTGAAAGCGGCTTACCCTGAGACCGAGTTTATGGCCCTGGAGACGGAACCGAATCCGAATTTGCTGCCTAAATCGGCGTTTCGTGTGCGCTTCCATTCCGTGGGTGGCTACGGGACCATCGCTACCGGAAAGCTGTTGACCGATATATTGGCCGGCGTGCTCGGGCTGTATTCGAAATCGTCGCCGAAATACGGTTCGGAAAAGAGCGGCGCACCGACCAACTACTACATCACTCTCAGCCCCGAGCCAGTGAAGATCACCAACGCCGAGCTGGAAGACGTTGAGATCGTCATCTCGGCAGACCATAAGGTGTTTAGCCACACCAACCCGCTACGCGGATTAGCTAAAGGTGGAACTTTCATTCTGCAGTCGGGTCTATCGCCGATCGAGGTCTGGCAGAATCTGTCGGCTCAAGCACGCAAGAGTATTCGCGACAAGCAGATCCGGTTCTACATCATCGACGGCTTCGGCGTGGCCAAACGGCATGCGCCGACGCCCGACCTGGAAACGCGGATGATGGGAATCGCCTTCATCGGCGCGGTCTGCGGGCACGTCGACCGTGTGGTGGCCGGTGCGTCGTCGGATGTGATGGTAGGTAAGATCCGCCACCAGATCACCAAGAAGTTCGGTGGCAAGGGCGGCTCGGTGGTCGAAGGCAACATGGCCGTGATTCGCGAGGGGCTCGAGGCGACGAAAAAAGTTGAGTACAATGATCCCGCGTTCGTACGGACCGAGAAAACTACTGCTCGGCGGACGGATCGTGGCGTGGTGCTTTCAGCCTTAATGTGTCGCGCCGATGGCGGCGCCGCCAGCGCAAATTTTTTCGATCGCGAGTATTACGACGACGTGGTAGCGAGCCGCTTCCGCGACGGCACTATCGCAGAAGCGCCGGTGTTGCCAGGCACCGGCCTATTCATGCCGGCAGGAAGCGCGGCATGGAAGGACAAAGGACTGTTCCGGCGCAACGTTCCGGAGTTCGTCGCTGATCTCTGCATCGGCTGCATGGATTGCGCGCTCGTCTGTCCAGACGCCGCGATCCCAAATTCGGTGCACAACGTCCACGATCTGTTGCTGACCGCGATCCGCCAGGCCGAGCTTACCGAGCCGCAGCGGGAATCATTGCGAAGCCATGTGTTCGCGTTGAGCGACGCGGTGCGTGAGACCTATCGACAGACGAAAACGGCCAGGCCGTTCCACAAAATCGTCGCCGATGCAGCCGCCGGCATCACTGCCGAGAATGTTATTCTGCAGAGCAGTTTTGGTAAGCTGGTCGACGTACTGTCGACCTATCCCGTGGCTCGTGCGCGCCCGTTTTTCGACGCGATGGAGAAATCGACTCCCGGCAGTGGTGGACTCTATTCAGTTGCTGTCGACCCATGGAAGTGCAGCGGCTGCCTCGAGTGCGTCACAGTCTGCGCTTCCGGCGCGTTGATCGAACGCGAGCAGGACGACGTGTTACTCGAGACGCTGCGGTCGCGCTTCGAGTTCATGAGTTGCATGCCGAATACGCCGGCGCGTTTTACCGAAGATGCGACCGAACCGAACGGCAAGCTCAAACGACTGATCCTCGATCACAGCAATTACTATGCCGTCACCGGCGGACACGGAGCCTGTCGCGGCTGCGGCGAGGTGACCGCTATCCGAATGGTGGTGGCCGTCAATCACGCCATTCAAGACAAGCGACGCAAAGAGCATATCCGCGCGTTAGAAAGTTTGCTCGAGCGGCTGAACGCCAAACGCGAGATTGTGCAGAACGACGATCGCGATCCGGACCGGCGCAAGCGGATGATGCGGGTCGCTGAGACCTTGGAAAAACGCCTTTATCTAATGGAAAGCGGACCGACCGGCCACGGTCCCGCCAGCATGGTGATCGCTAATGCTACAGGTTGCAGCAGCGTGTACGCTTCCACTTTCCCCTTCAATCCCTACAACGATCCGTGGGTCAACAGCCTGTTCCAGGACGCCGCGCCGCTCGCCAAGGGTATTTTTGAAGGCCTGAGTGCGGCGCTGGCGGAGGATTTCCGAGCGTTGCGCATCGCCAAACTCGACCTCGATGATGGATACGATCCGGCTGTCCACGATCGGTTCTTCAAGTATTTTGACTGGCCGCAGTTCACCGCCGAAGAACTCGCCCTTCTGCCCAATGTCATCAGCATGGGTGGGGATGGCGCGACCTACGACATCGGCTTCGGTGCGTTGTCGCGGCTGCTGACGACGAAAACGCCGATCAAGGTTGTGGTGCTAAACAGCGGCGTCTATTCGAATACAGGCGGACAAGCCTCGACGGCGAGCTTCACCGGTCAGGATTCGGACCTCACGCGCTTCGGCTCGGCCCATAGCGGGAAGCAGGAGGACCGCAAGGAACTGGGATTGATCGCCGCGTTCCATCCAAATGTGTTCGTGGCTCAAGCGAGCATCGCGAACCAGGCGCACTTCCTCAGGAATGCTATGGAGGTCCTGGAATACAGCGACGGTCCCGCCGTGCTCGATGTCTATACACCGTGCCAAACCGAACATGGTATCGGGGATGCCGCCGCCAGCCGCCACGCGCGACTTGCGTTGGAAAGTCGCATGAGCCCCGTGTTCGTGCACGATCCGCGCCGCGGCGCCTCGCTGCGCCAGCGGTTCTCGCTCGTCGGCAATCCCGACGCCGACAACGACTGGACCAACAACAAGATCAGTTACGTGGACTCGGACGGCGCCACGGCGCTCCTGAAAATGCCGCTGACCCCGGCCGATTTTGCGTTTAGTGAAGGCAGGTTTAAGAAGCACTTTGACCGGCTTCCTGCCGACGCTGACGGCGTTCCTGTGCATGAATATATCGAGCTGAGCGCAGCGGAACGCGATGGCAAGATGCCGTTCATCTGGTCAGTGGGCGACGACCAGCATCTGACTAAGGTGGCGGTCTCGCCGACAATCATACGGCTTGTCTTAGAACGCCGAAAATATTGGCGAACGCTACAATATTTGAGCGGTCTGGAAGTCAAGCGGATGGAGGCTAGCCATCGCGCGGAACTGGAAAACCTCCGGCGCCAATACCAAGACTCGGAGAATCGAGGGGAGACTCAACGAGATGGTGGACGCGGCGGTTCCGAAGCCAGGTCCGTGCGATCCTTACAAAGCGAGGAAGCAGATGGTTGAGGAAGCAAATTTAGTGACCGGCGTCATCACGATGATGCGCGGGCATCTTACCCTGTTTTCGTCAGATATTACTGATGATGATTTACGGCCGATAGCGAGAAGCTTGGTTAAAATGATCTGCCGCGGTGAACCCAATAGGGCGCTTGACCAATATGTAGGCAGCGAATTGAACCAACTCTCAATCGAGCCAAACCCTTATGACGAAATTGTCGATGAGGCTTGCACGCTTGTGAGAAATTCAAACTGATGGGGTGGATGGCCCCCTGAAGCGCCACTGAGGCGGTGCGCCTTATCCTCGACGGAAATACGGTGGCAACCGGCGGCTTCATCGGCATCGGTTTTGCGGAGGAGATTGCACTCGCGCTAGAGGAACTCTACCCGGCCGGAGTCGAGCCACCGCACGGAACCGGCAGGCCGGCTAGATAGACAAGGGTGAGGTTACGCTCGCAGATGAAGTTGCCGCTCGATCCGAACGAAGTGCGCGCCGCGGCTTAAGCGCGCAGAAGGGCTCAATGAACGCCAGAACGACGCAGGTCTACAAAAGCGCGTGTCGCATGTGCCATGGTGGATGCGGCGTTCTCGTGCATCTGGTTGACGGCGTGATTCAGAGCGTGACGGGCGATCCCGATTCGCCGCTCAACAAGGGGCTGCTTTGCCTGAAGGGTCCCGCGAGTATCGATATCGTTCATCACCCGGATCGCCTGACGCATCCGTTGAAGCGACTCGGCGCGCGCGGCGAAGGCCGGTGGGGTCGCATCGGTTGGGACGAAGCCTACGACATTATCGCCGACAAGCTCAAGCACATCATCAACGAGAACGGTCCCGAGAGTATCGTCATCGGTACCGGCACGGGGCGGCATCACTGCAATTTCGTTCCGAGATTCGCGAACGCGCTCGGCACACCGAATTGGTGCGAGCCCGGGCACGCGCAGTGCTTTTTTCCACGGGTCAATGTTACGCACCTTACGTTCGGCGGTCTTCCGGTGTGCGACTATTACGGCGATGTCGAGCCGGCATGTGTGCTCGTCTGGGGCCACAATCCGCTCAACTCCGGTCCAGATGGCGAGCTTCCCTTCCACACACGCCGGCTAATCTGGGACAAAAAGACCAAATATATCGTTGTCGATCCGCGCCGCACAAAGATCGCCGACCAAGCCGCGGTATGGCTCCAGGTGCGGCCGGGCACGGACGATGCGCTCGCCCTCGCTATGATCCACGTCATTATCGCGGAGGGACTCGACGACAAGCCATTCGTCGAAAAATGGACTTACGGTTTCGAACAGTTGTCGGAGCATGTTCGCCCGTTCACGCCGGAATGGGCCGAGCCGATCACCTGGGTGTCTGCGCAAACGATCCGCGCGGCGGCGCGGCTATTCGCCACCACCAAACCTGCCACGCTTGAGTGGGGCTGCGCGATCGAGCACACCCCAAACTCGATTCAGACTGCGCGGGCCATCTCCATACTTCCGGCCATCACCGGCAATATCGATATTCCCGGCGGATGGGTCTTCGGAACGCCCACCGTCACTCCGGTACCCTCACTTGACGGGAACCTGAATGCGGCGACGAAGGCCAAACGGCTCGGCTCGAGTGAATTTCGAGTGCTCGGGCAGGCCAATGTGCAGCCCTCGGCCCACATCCCGGCGGTGTTTAAGGCGATGCGCACTGGCGAGCCGTATCCCGTGCGGGCCTTCCTCGTCTTCGGCAATAATCCCCTGTTGAGCTACGCCAATTCGAAAGTCATCCTCGAATCGCTTCAAAAGCTCGAATTCTTCATGGTCATGGACTTATTCATGACCCCAAGTGCGGATCTCGCCGACCTTGTGCTGCCGGCGGCCAGTTGGTTCGAGGTGGATGCGATGCCGGCGTTTCCCTATTTCGCGGAGAATGCTGTTCTGGTCCAACAGAAGGTCGTGCAAGTCGGCGAGTGCAAGCAGGACGAAGTGGTATTCGCCGACATTGCGCGACGAATGAAGCTGACAGTCGGTACCGAAGATCCCAAAGACATCTACACTGGGCAACTCGCCGCTCATGTCGGTATCACTTATGACGAACTTCGCGAACGCGGTTCGGTCTGGCAGCCCATGTCCTATCGCAAGCACGAAACGCGCGGCTTCAAGACCGGATCCGGCAAGATCGAACTCTACTCACTGGCGCTCGAAAAACTCGGCTACGCGCCGTTGCCGTACTATGCAGAGCCCCCGGAGTCGCCGGTGAGCACGCCGGATGTGGCGAAGGACTTTCCCTACGTGCTGACGACGGGCGCCCGTATCGCGAACTTCTTCACATCGGAACATCGGCAACTGCCGAAGCTCCGACGCATCTATAACGATCCGCTCGTGGAAATTAATTCCGATACTGCGCGCCAGTTGGGCATCAGCAGCGGGGATTGGGTGTGGATCGAAACAATGCGCGGTAAGATCAAACAGCGTGCGAAGGTCACCGATGGCATCGATCCGCGCGTGATAAATGTCGAATTTGGATGGTGGTTCCCCGAGCGACATGATGGCGAGTGCGGAGCGTGGGACAGCAATGCAAATGTCCTGACCAACATCGAGCCGCCCTACGATCCAGCAATAGGCACCTATCAACTGCGCGCGCTGCTGTGCCGGATCGAAAAGGTGAAGGTTGCGTTTTGATCACTTGAGTGCGCAAGGAGCTTCGAGAAGTGAAGACGGCTGACTTCCGCTCTGAAATCGCATGCGGTTCGCTGATGTCTCTTTTGGTTAGCGGACATACGTCAGTTACGACAGAGCCATCGGGCAGCAGAGAAATCGAACGGGAATGGACTATTTACCCGTTCCTTTGGGGTATCCTCGGCGGCGCAGTTAGGACAGAAAGAATTAGTGGTCAGGTTTGTAATGATCGAGAGCAAGATGGAACATAGCGAACGAATTATCGCTCCCCGGAGGTTCCGTAGGAAGCCTATCATCGTCGTGCCTTACAACGAGATTCAACGGGCGCCGTTTGCAATAAATAGTTCGATGGCCCGTAATAGTACCTGCGCGCCGAGCACAATGTCGGCGTCGCTGGTGTCTTCGGAAATGTGATGGCTGCGGCCGCCGATGCTCGGCACGAAAAGCATGGCCGACGGAATGTGCCGCGCCACCACCATCGCGTCATGACCGGCGCCACTCGGCATGGAGGCCGAGGATGCACCGAGCTCCGCCGCCGCCTTTTCGATTAAATTGCCAAGAGCTGGCGTCATGGCCGCCGGCTCCGTGTTGTGCAGGCATTCGATCTCGACGCCGACCTTGAAGCGTGCAGCGCTATCCGCTGCGGTTGAGCGCACAAGACGTTCCGCCTCAGTCAGCACCGCGGACGATGTGTCGCGCACCTGCAAGAAGACCTCAGCCAGCCCCGGCACGACATTGATGGCGCCGGGCTCGATTCTCACATTGCCGATATTCCAGACCGTCTGCGGGCCGCCGATTGTCGGCATCCGGTCGTTCAACTGGGCGCCGAGGCACATCGCGGCGGCGCCGGCATCATGGCGCATGTCCATCGGCGTCGTGCCGGCGTGATTGGCCTGCCCGCGAAACAACAGCCGGAAGCTTTTAATGCCCACAATAGCGGTGACGACGCCAATCTTGCGTCCGGTGCTTTCAAGCCGGGGGCCTTGTTCGATATGGGCTTCGAAATAAGCCGCGTGCCGCCGCGGATTGAGACGCGCTGCCGTAGTTTGAGGCAATGCGGCCTTGCGCATTGCATCCACGAGCGGTTGCCCGTCTTTGTTTTTGGCGGACGCAATCTCCGCCGAGATATCTTCGCCGCAAAATGTGCGCGAGCCCATAAATGGCAGGTAGGTTCCTTCCTCGTCCTGGAACGAGATAACGTCTATTCCGCAGGATTTGCCGTCGCTTTCAGCCACGCATCGAGCGATTTCCAAGCCGTAGATGACGCCCATGGCGCCGTCAAGCCAGCCGCCGAATGGCACGGTATCGCTGTGCGATCCAATCAATACCGTGCGGTCCGCATTGATCGCGCGGCCGTAGACATTGCCATAGCAATCGATCTCGGCAGCGAGACCGGCATTCATCATCTTGTTACGCAGCCATTCGCGCGCGGCAATATCGGCGTCGCTGAATGCCGGGCGGTTCACGCCGGTCATATATTGTCCGATAGCCGCAAGTGCGCGCATATCTGCGAGCAGGCGATCGGGTCGAATATGCATTGGAAACATCAGCTCCCACGATAGGTGAAGTAGCTCCAGGGCGACGCCACGAGCGGCACGTGGTAATTCCCTTCCGGCTCGGCAACCCCGAATCGCAGTGGCACGACGTCGAGGAAGGGCGGCTCGGCGAGCGCGGCGCCGGTACCGCCGAAATAAGCGCCGATCGCAAAGCGCAGCTCGTAGCGCCCGACTGGGATCGGTCGCCCGCCGATGAGCGGTGCATCGGTGCGCCCTTCAACATTGGTTGAACCGTTTGCCACCAGCCGAGCTTCGCCGGTCGACGACAATTCATGCAGTTCGATGCCGACGCCCATCGCCGGCCGGCCGCTAGAGGTGTCGAGGACGTGCGTGGACAGTCGCCCGTGCACCTTCAGCCGGTCCGCCGCGCTCACCTGCTGGTCGAGGCGAAGCGCGGCGATCCGGACGATCTCGCCGAGCGCGGTGTCGCGTTCACGCGCGCCATCGTTGCGAAGGCGCAGCTCGAATTGTCGGAGGATCGAATCTTTCGAATGCCGGCGCACGCAAATAATGAAGGGAAAGCCGAACTTTTCGCGATAGGCGCCGTTCAACCGGTGAAGGGCGTCGAAGTCCGCCTGGTTCAGCCGGTCGAGCCCGGCGCTGCTTTGCTCCCGCTCCGAATCCGCGGTCATGGTTCCCGCGCGCGCGGCCTTGCCGGCGAGATCGGGATGCGCGTCGATCAGCGCGCATTTGTATGCATCGGAAGCTTTTTGCACCGCCACGCTCATGGCCTCATGCAACGCGGCGAGGCTCGCGAATGGGCGCTGTGCCGACACGGCCTCGACCACCCAGGGCGAGTTCTCGTAGATGCCGTCGAGCGTGGCAACGAAGCGCGCCTTATCCATCGCGTTGAGCTCGGCGAGCGGCACCGGCGTCATGGCATCACCGGCGCATGGTCGGCGAGCAC
The DNA here is from genome assembly GCA_963709855.1 of uncultured Alphaproteobacteria bacterium. GTDB lineage: Bacteria > Pseudomonadota > Alphaproteobacteria > Rhizobiales > Xanthobacteraceae > Pseudolabrys. The sequence continues at coordinate 21,770 of CAVPXX010000028.1, forward strand.
GCGTTGTTCGCGGTGCCAGTGCCGCGCGATCGCGAGCCGTGTCGCGATCCAGACGCGGTCATGGCCGGCGATGTGATCGAGGAAACGAATCAGCGCCGCGGTCCGGCCCGGCCGGCCGGCCAAACGGCAATGCAGGCCCACTGACATCATTTTCGGCGCCGTCGCGCCCTCCGCGTAAAGCACATCAAATGTATCGCGCAAGTAGGCGTAGAACTCGTCGCCAGAGCTAAATCCCTGGGGATTGATGAAACGCATATCATTGGCATCGAGCGTATATGGGATGATCAGATGCGGCCCCTTGGGACCTTTCACCCAATAGGGCAGATCGTCGGCATACGCGTCGGACGAATAGAGAAAGCCTCCCTCGTCGAGCACCGCCTTTAGCGTATTGGCTGAGCTGCGTCCTGTGTACCAGCCGAACGGGCGTTCGCCGGTCGCCTCGGTGTGGATGCGGATCGCCTGTGCCATGTGCGCGCGCTCGTCCGCCTCGGCAATCTCCTTGTAGTCGATCCATTTCAGGCCGTGGCTGGCGATCTCCCATTCCGCCTCGCGCATGGCGACCACGATCTGTGGATTGCGGGCAAGCGCGGTGGCAATGCCGAAGACGGTGACCGCGATGCCGCGTTCTTTGAATATGCGCCAAAGCCGCCAGAATCCGGCGCGCGAGCCGTATTCGAACATCGACTCGACGTTCATATGGCGCTGGCCCGGCCAGGGCACCGCTCCCATCACGTCGGACAGGAAAGCTTCCGATTCGGGATCGCCGTGCAGGATCGACCGTTCGCCGCCTTCCTCGTAATTGACCACAAATTGGACTGCGATCCGCGCCCCGCCGGGCCAGCGCGGGTCCGGCGGGTTGCGGCCGTAGCCGATGAGATCACGGGGATAGGCGGGACGGGACATCACGAGATGCGGGGCTTTCTTCCAGCAAGTGTTTTGTGAGCATGCGTCAAGGTTGCGGCGGGCTCAACTGTGGCGTGGACATTATTTGGCGGAATTGACGTCCGGCCTCTTGGCCGGATCGCGCCCGGAATCTAGTGTGTCATGGAGGTTGCACTCTCAACCAATTCCAGCACACGAACGGGGCATGTAAAGCATGAGCACGCCGACGGAGAAGCTTCGTATTACTGCAGGGTCATTTACATTCGACGCGCGTTTCGAGACCACGGCGGCGCCGAAGACCTGCGCGGTCTTTCGCAAGCTCTTGCCTTACGAGAACAAGATCATCCATGTGCGCTGGAGCGGCGAGGGAGTCTGGATCCCGCTCGGTGAGCTCAATCTGGGTCTCACTTACGAAAACCACACAAGCTATCCGGCGCCGGGGCAGATGATCGTCTATCCGGGCGGCATCAGCGAAACCGAAATCCTGCTCGCCTACGGCAGCGTGCATTTTGCCAGCAAGGTCGGCCAGCTCGCTGGCAACCATTTCGTCACGATAACGTCGGGTCTCGACAGGCTCTACGAGCTAGGCCGTGCGGTCCTCTATGAAGGCGCCAAGACGGTCCGCATCGAAGTCGCCTGACCGGACCGACGCAAATGGGGTTGCCTGTCTTGGATATCCTGACCGAATGGCTGAGCGCGATCGTCCGCTGGCTTCACGTCATCGCGGCCATGGCCTGGATCGGCAGTTCATTCTATTTCATCCATCTCGATCTAAGCTTGAAGGCGCGTGCCGGCCAGCCGGACGGCGTCAAAGGCGAGGCCTGGCAGGTGCATGGCGGCGGCTTCTATCAGATGATCAAGTTCCTGGTCGCGCCCGCGCGCATGCCCGACGAACTGACCTGGTTCAAGTGGGAGGCATACACCACGTGGCTTTCCGGATTCGCGCTGCTGGTGCTGGTCTATTATTTGAACGCCGATTTGTTTCTGATCGACCGCGCGGTGCTCGACGTCGCCCCGTCAACGGCTGCGGCGATCGCCTTCCTTAGCTTGCTGGCAGCTTGGCTCGCCTATGAAGCCATGTGCCGGTCGCCGCTCGGCAATCACGAAGTAGCGCTCGCGCTGATCGGCTATGTCTTCCTGGTCGCGATGACCTACGGCTTTACACACGTGTTCAGCGGCCGCGGCGCGTTCACGCAGATCGGCGCGCTGATCGGTACGATCATGGTGGCCAACGTCTTCGTCATCATCATTCCCTATCAGAAGAAGACCGTTGCCTGTTTGCTCAAGGGCGAGACGCCCGATCCGCGCTGGGGCGGCTACGGCAAGCAGCGGTCGGTGCACAACAATTACCTGACTTTGCCGGTCATCTTCCTGATGCTGAGCAATCACTATCCGCTTTTCTTCGCCACGCGCTTCAACTGGCTGATCGTCGCCGTCGTGTTGCTCACCGGGCCGGTCATCCGTCATTTTTTCAATTCGCGCCACGCCGGCCTGGGCACTCCGTGGTGGACCTGGATCGCGGCGGCCGCGGGCATGGGCGCCATCGCATGGCTGTCAGCCGCGGGTCCCTTCGGCGTGAAAACCGGCTCCGTCCCCGGCGACGCCGAAATTCGCCGCGGTGCAAGACATTATCGTCTCCCGCTGCAGCATGTGCCACGCCGTCGAGCCGGTTTGGGCTGGCATTCCGACCGCACCGAACGGCATCCGCCTGGACGAGGCTGAAGCGATCAAGCGGCACGCCAGGCTGATCGGGCTCAACGCGGTGCGCTCGCGCGCGATGCCGCCGGGTAATATCACCGAGATCACCGCCGAGGAACGCCAAACGATCGGCGCCTGGCTTGCGGCCGGGGCGCCAGTCAATTGACGGCAGATTTTAAGGACGTCGGACGTTGCCGGAGATCAAATGCCGGCAGCGTCCGGACGGGTCACTTGGCCATGCCGGGCGAGCTCGCCTTGGCGGACGCGCTGCCGAGACTGCTTGCACCGTTGAAGTAGAGATTGAGCGCGACGGCGGTGATCGCCGTAAGCAGGATGCCCGAATTGAGCAGCGGGCCGAGCTCGTTGGGCAGCTTGGCGAAGAACGTCGGCGCCACCAGCGGGATCATGCCGGCGCCGATGGCAATCGCAACAACGTAAAGATTGTTGCGGCTTGCCTGGTAGTCGACGTCGGAGAGAATGCGAATGCCGGTCGCGGCGACCATGCCGAACATCACGATTCCCGCACCGCCCAGCACGAAGAGCGGCACCGCTTCGACCAGGGCACCGAGCTTGGGCACGAGTCCCATCGCGATCAGGATGATGCCGCCGGCGACGCAGACAAACCGGCTCTTGATTCCGGTGACGCCGACGAGGCCGACGTTCTGCGAGAACGAGGTATACGGGAAGGTATTGAACAGGCCGCCGATCAAGGTGCCGAGACCGTCGGTGCGCAGGCCGCGGATCATGTCGGCCGGCTCGATCTTCTTGCCGGTCATTTCGCCGAGCGCGAGGAACATGCCGGCGGATTCGATCATGACCACGATCATGACGATGCACATGGTGATGATAGGCACGATCTGGAATTTCGGAACGCCGAACTGGAACGGATAGATCAGCGAGAACCACGGTGCGGCGGCGACCTTGGCGAAATTCATGTGGCCGAGCGCCCAAGCGACGATGCAGCCAATGATCACGCCGATCAGCACCGCAATATTGCGCATGAAGCCGGTGCCGAAGCGCGTAAACAAGAGCACGCAGATCAACACGAAGGCGGCCATGCCAAGATTGAATGGGTCGCCATAGCCCGGCAGCGTCGGCAGAGCCGCGCCGGCGGCCCAGTTGACGCCGATCCGCATCAGCGAGATGCCAATCATCAGGATGATCGAACCGGTCACCACCGGCGGGAAAAGCGGCATGAAATATCCGATCGCCGGGGCGACCAGCATGGTGAACACGCCGGCGGCCATGACGGCGCCGAAGATGCCGAGGAGGCCGACATTCGGGTCGGCTCCCATGGCGAGCATCGGGCCGACCGCGGCGAAGGTGACGCCCATCATGACCGGCAGACGGATGCCAAACCATGCGCTGACGCCGAACGATTGAATAAAGCTGACGATGCCGCAGGCAAACAAATCGGCATTGATCAGCAGGGCGACCTGCTCCGGGGCCAATTTGAGCGCGCGCCCGATAATCAGCGGCACGGCGATAGCGCCCGCATACATCACCAGGACATGTTGGAATCCAAGCGCCGCGAGTTTTGGCGCAGGCAATACTTCATCCACGGGTGCGACCGCGGAAGCGACGTCAGTCTGCATAATAAGCCCCCAATTTTGCCCGCGAGCCCGGCCAGCCCGGCAGGACCGCGCAGAATAACAATAATCCGACGAGCGGCAACACCGGGATTAATACCTAAGCAACTCGGCAAGGTGCCCGTTGTTTGGGCATCCGCGCCTCGGTAAAACGTGCTGATTATGTTCCTCGAAATCGTTCGATCCAATTGGGTCGCGGTGGTTCTGGGGTAGGGGCTTGATGACGACCACACTTATCCGAGGCGGCACGGTGGTGACGGAACGCACGCGGCGGCGCGCCGACCTGCTGTGCCAAGACGGCCGCATTGTTGCGCTCGGCGAGACGCTCGCGGCGCCAGCCGGCGCCGAGGTCATCGAGGCTGGTGGCTGCTACGTCATGCCCGGCGGCATCGATCCGCATACGCATATGCAATTGCCGATGATGGGAACGGTCGTGGCGGACGATTTTTTTACCGGCACGGCCGCGGCAGCAGCCGGTGGAACCACCACAATTCTCGATTTCGTCGGGCCCGAACCGGGGCAATCCCCGATGGAAGCGCTCACGATCTGGCGCGATCGCGCGAGCAAAGCAGTAGTGGACTACGGCTTCCATATGACCGTGTCGTGGTGGGGCGCGGCCTTCGCCGACGCCATGGCCAGCCTCGTCAACGACCACGGCATTGTGAGCTTTAAATTTTTCCTTGCCTATAAGGGCCGCCTGATGCTGTCCGACGAGGATCTTCTCGCTGGCTTTCGTCGCTGCCGCGAACTCGGCGCGCTGGTGCAGGTGCACGCGGAGAATGGCGAACTGATTGCCTATCTGCAGCAAAAAGTCCTGGCGGACGGGTTTACCTCGCCGCTCGGCCATGCGCTCTCGCGCCCGTCGCAGTGCGAGGGTGAAGCGACCCTGCGCGCCATCACCATGGCGGAAATTCTCGACGTGCCACTCTATGTCGTGCACGTCTCGGCGGCGGAAGCGGCCGCGGCGATCGGCAGCGCCCGCCAGCGCGGCGCAAAGGTGATCGGCGAGACCCTGCCGGGATTTCTCGCGATCGACGATTCGGTCTACCGCGCGGAGAATTTCGACATCGCGGCCGGCCATGTCATGAGCCCGCCTTACCGGCCCAAGCAGCATCAGGATGCGATCTGGCGGGCGATCGAGACAGGGGTGCTGAGCACAACGGGTACCGACCACTGCAGTTTTACCAAGGAGCAGAAGCGTCTCGGCCGCGACGATTTCACCAAGATTCCCAATGGTTGTGGTGGCGTCGAGGAGCGGCTGCATGTCCTGTGGCATCTTGGCGTCAACAGCAAGCGGATCACGCCTGAAAGATTCGTTGCGCTGACATCGGCAAACGCGGCCAAGGCGTTCAATCTGTGGCCACGCAAAGGCTCGATCGAGATCGGCGCCGATGCCGACCTTATCGTGCTCGATCCGGAGCGGACGAAGACCCTCTCGGCGGCGACCCAGCGTCAGAACACCGACTTCTCGATTTGGGAAGGAATGCAGATCAAGGGCGTGGTCACCCATACGTTCGCGCGCGGCCGCCATGTCTGGGCGGATGGCGATCTGCGTGCCGAAGAGGGAACGGGGCAATATCTTCCGCGCATGCCGTTCGGCGCTGCCTACGGGGAAAAAATCTAACATCGGCTAACGTCGCCGGCCGCAAGCACAGGGCCCAGTCCGCCGGATCACGGCGATACGTGTGTACCCCCGCGGCCCTCCAGCGCAGCGGCGATGTTCTCCGGGTCCGTGATGACGGCTTGTTTGCCGCCGCCTTCCAGGAATTCGATGACCGCCTGCACTTTGGGCAGCATGCTGCCGGGCTCGAATTGCCCTTCTGCGATGTATCGTTTCGCCTCCGTCACCGTCATGACGTCAATGGCCTTTTGCCCGGGCTTGCCGTAGTCGAGATAGACCTTCTCCACATGTGTCGTGATGACGAGCACATCGGCGTTCAGTTGGCGCGCAAGGAGGCTTGAGGCGAGGTCTTTGTCCACGACAGCGGACGCACCATAGATATCGCCGTTCGGGTCCTCGATCACGGCGATGCCGCCGCCACCGGCGGCGACCACGACGAAGCCGGCATCGAGCAAACTGCGGACCGCGTCGAGGTCGAGGATGGCCTTGGGGGTGGGAGAGGCCACGACACGACGCCAGCCGCGCCCGGCATCCTCAACCACGTCCCAGCCGTCCTTCTGCCGGTGCTCCTCGGCGCGCTCTTTCGAGAGGAAGGCGCCGATGGGCTTGGTCGGGTGGCGGAAGGCAGGGTCGTCCCGATCGACCAGCACAAGCGTGACCACGGCAGCAGGCGACCTGGCCAGCCGATGGCGCCGCAGCTCGTTGCGCAGCGCGCGCTCTAACTGGTAGCCGAGTGCGCCCTGTGTGTCGGCCACACAGGCGTCGAGCGGCACTTGGTGCAGCTCAGGGGCGGCGATCTCGGATCGGCGCAAGATGAACCCAACCTGCGGGCCGTTTCCGTGCGTCACAACGAGGCGCAGATCCGGATCGCGAAGCAGCGGCACGATGTGACCGCAGGCCCGCTCCGCAGCGCGGTACTGATCGGGCACCGACTGATGCGTCTCGTCCGAGACGAACAGGTTCCCGCCCAGGGCCACGATCACCGTCTTCTTCATGACAGCCTCCGACGAGGGGAGACCACGCCGTTAGTTAAATGCTCAGTCCCTTGGCGCGGCGGATGATCTGCTCCAACTTCGCGCCCGGTTCACGCAGACGCGTGAGGAACATAAGGGCGCTAATGACGAACGGCTTGTAGCTTGCTTCCTGATAGGTCGGAATGCGGTACTGCTCGAAGACCTCGGCGCTGACCTCGCCGGCCTTGCAACTCACATCCGTGATGTCGGCAGGCAGGCAATGCATGTACAGCGCGGAGCGATCATGGGTCAGGTTCATCTTGGCCCGGTCGCACTCCCAGCTTGAGAAACGGGCATTGTTGGCGAGGCACTCCTTCTCCAGTGCCTTGAGCCCGTCTTTGTCTGATGTCTTAAGCAGCTCGGTGCGACGCTGCATGACGTGATATGGCGCCCAGGACTTGGGATAGACGATGTGTGCGCCCTGGAAGGCTTGCTCCATGCTGTTCACGACTTCTAACTTGCCGCCGCTCTGTGCTGCGTTCTTGCGGGCAACCTCGATCACATCCGGAATGAGTCCGTAACCCTCCGGGTGCGCCAGACTCACTTCCATGCCGAAGCGGGTCATCAGGCCGATGACGCCCTGAGGGACCGAGAGCGGTTTGCCGTAGCTCGGGCTGTAGGCCCAAGTCATGGCGAGCTTCTTGCCGCGCAGATTGTCGAGGCCGCCGAAGTGCTTCTTCAGCCAGGCAAGGTCGGCGAGCGATTGCGTCGGATGATCGACGTCACACTGAAGATTGACGATGCTGGGCCGCCTGTGCAGCACGCCTTGCTGCTTGCCTTCGGTGAGGGCGTCACCGACCTCGCGCATATACTTGTTCCCCTCGCCCAGGAACATGTCGTCGCGGATGCCGATAACCTCCGCGAGGAAGCTGATCATATTGGCGGTCTCGCGCACGGTCTCACCGTGCGCGATCTGGCTCTTCTCCTCGTCCAGTTCTGACAGCGTGAACCCTAACGCGCTTGCCGCGGCGGCGAAGGAAAAGCGCGTGCGAGTGGAGTTGTCGCGGAAGATTGAGATGGCGAGGCCTGAGTCGAAGGCGCGGTATGAGATGCCTTCTTGGTGGAGCAGCTTGAACGCCTCGGCCAGCGTCAGGATGGCCTTGATTTCGTCGGTCGAGTGCTCCCACGTCAGCAGGAAGTCCTTGTGGTAGAGGTCGGTCTTTAGGGCGTTAAACGCGGCGAGCTGCGTCTCGACGGCGGCGCTGGGCATGAATAGCTCCTTGCGTAATAGGTGAGGTTCTGGTCAGCGCACGCCAGCGAACACGCTGGGGAAGCGCGCCAGGAATGCGGTGGCGTGCCGTACCTCGCGAACATCGACGCACTCGGCGATCTTGTGCGTGTTCTGCTCGATGCCGGGCGCGAAGCCGAACATGGCAGGGTGCTTGTAAGCGCCGGAAACCACCCATTGCTTGGCCTTGCCAACCGGGATGCTGGTGTCGTCCTTCGGCACCGGATAGCCCACGCCGTCGGTCGAGAAAATCCAGCGATCGACGCGCGGCTCCTTCGGGATGCTGCCGCCTGTGCCGCTGTTGCCGTTAACATGCGGGCTGACGACACTCTTGTAGGCCGTCACCGCCGCCTGGATCGCGGGGTGCTCCTCCGGCGTGACCCAGCCCAAATAGATCTGCTGATTGTTCAGAACGTAGCCCTTCCAGCTGGCATCCGGATAGACCGGCACGCCGACCTCGACCTTGAGGCCCGCGGCGCGCGCCTTGGCGACCGAGGACAAGTTCTCGACATCGGTCACCGCCTGCTCGGGCGTCTCGCCAATGGTGAGCCGGCGGTCGAAGCGGAATACGAAGCGGGCCGGCACCGCGCAGTCGCTGGGCGTATCGAGATTCGACCAGGACGCCGTGCGCGTGCCATGACCCAGGAAGGCGTTGTCGAGGAAGCCCTCGCGCTTCTCGTATTTCTCCGCCGCCTCCTTGATGATGGCGCCGCCGAACTCGAGTGGGTTGAGGCCTTCCCACGGCATCGAGCCGTGGGACGAGCGGCCGGTTACCGTCACCTCGATCTGCATGCGGCCGCGCTGGCCGCGATAGATACCGAGCGCACCCTTCTTGGCGTCGCCGGTCGAGTCGGTGAGAATGACGACATCGGGAATTAGCTCGGCTTTCGCGCCCGGTAGTACGTTACGCATGACGTACATCGGGCCGGCGCCATCATTGTCCTCCTCGCATACGGTGGCGTAGGAGCGCACGATCACGCCCTTCAGCGCGCCTTCCGGCGCAAGTTCGAGCAGAATCTTCGAGGCGACGATCTGGGAGATGACGCCGCCGAGCTGGTCAGCCGAGCCGCGTCCAAACAGCAGATGCTCCCACTCGGACTCCGGCGGCACCCAGCCGAGTTCCTTTTCGAGCATGGCCTTGTCGATCTTGGTCCGATTGATCAGGCCGTTGTAGACGTCGACGCCGCCATTGGTCTTCTCGAGCCACACCGGCCGCAGCGGCTTCACCGTATCGGTGTGGCCGTCGAGATAAATGACCTTTTTCTGGTCCGCCAGGATGCCGTCGTCCGGATCGGCTACCATCCAAACGAGATTGCCGAACGCGTCGAAGTCGACGTCCTCGGGACGGCGCACCGCCTTGATCTCGATGATCTTCTTGCGAAGGTAGTCGAGCCGAGGGAACTCGTGATTGGAGGTGCCGCAGCGAGGGTCGCCGCCCTTGTCGGCCGGACGGTCGACGTAATCGGCCGGGATGCGGATGGCCTCCTTCAGTATTTCGACCGCCAGGGGGTGATATTTGGCGGCCAGTTCGGCCACGCGCGCATCGAGGTTGGACATGAAATTCTCCGGTCTAAGCAGAATGGCGCGTGCACAAAATCAGAGCGAAAATGGCGGGTCAATAAGGAATGAAACGTATATTTCCTTATTGCATGTCTATGAAACATGTGTTTCTTCCCCGCCATGGACCCGCTGGTTCACCGAATCCGCGAGACATACGAGGCGCTTCCGCTCGGCGAGCGGAAGCTGGCAGAGCTGATTCTTGAGATGCGGGGGGACCTTGCGGCCTACTCCGCTACCGAATTGGCGGCCCGCTCCGGGGTGTCGAAGGCCACCGCCGCAAGACTGGTGCGCCGTCTCGGCTATGCGGATTTCCACGAAATGCGCCAGCAGGCGCGCAATCAATATCACAACGGCTCGCCGCTCGCCGAACTGTCCACTACGATGGGTCTGGAGGCGACGCTCGCCCAGCATTTGGCGCACGACGTCGCCGGTCTTACGCGCACCATGGAGACGATCCCTGCCGACGACGTGCAAACCGCGGTGGGTATCCTTGCCCGTGCGCGGCGCGTGATCGTGGTCGGTTTTCGCAACAGTTATGCGCCGGCCTTTTACGCCCGCGAGTTGCTGGTGCAGGTGCGACCCCATGTAGTTCTTCTGCCGGTCTCTGGGCAAACCTTGTCGGAGGAATTGTCCGACCTTGGGCGGGGCGATGCCATCCTGGCTTTTGGTTTCCGCCGGCGTCCGCCGGTGCTGGGTCGAATTCTCCGCATAGCCGCCGCCACCAATACACGCACCGTGCTGCTGGGCGATTCCTCGATCGGCAAGTTCGGCAAATCGGCCAATATCGTGCTCCGTTGCTTTAACCGCGGGGCGCGCCTGTTCGATTCCTACGTCGCTGCCATGAGCCTCGTGAACTACCTCGGCTCCGCTGTCGCGTTGGCGCTTGGCGCGCGGGCGCAGGAGCGTTTACATCGTATAGAGTCGCTGCATGACGAACTCAGCGATCTCGAGCGCTAACGAGAAAGTTGCGCGATGACGTCAGTCACTTTCAAGCTTAACGGGGCGCCACGGCAAGCCGAGGTACAGCCAGAACAGACTGTGCTTGACCTGTTGCGACAGACTTTCAAGCTGACCTCGGTCAAGGATGCATGCTCGCCGCAGGGCTTGTGCGGCTGCTGTCTGACCCTGATCGACGGCCAACCGAAGAACGCCTGCATGGTGAAAGCCGACAAGGTTGCCGGCCGTTCGATCGTCACGCTCGAAGGCGTCTCCGACAACGAACGCAAACTTTATGCCGACGCGTTCCAGGCCGCCGCCGGACTGCAATGCGGATTTTGCACGCCGGGTATCGTGCTGCGCACCAAATGGCTGACCGATCAGAATCGTCCGCTCTCGCGCAGCGAAATTGCCCGCGCTATTGACGGGCATTTGTGCCGCTGCACCGGCTACACCAAGATCATCGATGCGATTGAGTTGATTCATTCCGCCAAGCACAATGGCGGCGCGCTGCCCGCCCCGGTCTTGGACGGCCACGTCGGGCGCTCGCTGCAGCGCTATCAGGGCGCCGAGCTGGCGCTCGGGTCGCGGCCGTTCGTCGCCGATATCGATGTGCCGGGACTACTGCACGGTGCGATGGTGCTGTCGGGTCATGCGCGGGCGCTGGTGAAGCGAATTGACGTATCGAAGGCGCTCGCAATGCCTGGCGTTGTGGCCGTTGCGACCGCTAAGGACGTCCCGGGCAATCGCTGGGTCGGCCTCATTTACAAGGACTGGCCGTGTTTCGTTGCCGAGGGCGAGGAGGTTCGCACGGTTGCCGACTGCCTCGCGGCTGTCGCCGCCGACAGCCCGCGCACGGCGCGCGCCGCCGCCAAACTGGTCGAGATCGAGTACGACGTGCGGCCCGCCGTGCTCGATCCGGCCGAGGCGATCAAGCCGGGGGCGCCGCAGGTCAATCCCAAGCATGACAACGTGCTGCAGGTGACGCACATCGAGCGCGGCGATACCGACGCGGCACTCGCGGCCTCCGCTCATGTTGTGTCGGGGACCTGGAAGACCCAGCGCATCGAGCAACTTTATCTCGAGCCGGAATTGAATTTGGCGGTTCCCGAAGCCGGCGGGCGCTTGCATCTCTACAGCCAAGGGCAGGGCATTTTCGACGATCGTCTCCAGATCGCGGCGGTGCTCGGTATTCCCGAGAGCCAGCTCTTCGTCGAACTGGTGCCCAATGGGGGCGCCTTCGGTGGGCGCGAGGACATGACCATTCAGGCGCAGACGGCGCTGCTCGCATCCATGACCAGGCGGCCGGTGCGCATCACGCTAAGCCGCGAAGAATTGATCCGCATGCATACCAAGCGGCATCCGATCACGATGACCTATACGGTCGGCTGCGACGCCGAAGGCCGGCTGACTGCGGTAAAAGCCTCTCTGCTCGGCGATTCCGGCGCTTACGCCTCCGTCGGCGGCAAAGTGCTGGAGCGCGCCGCCGGGCACGCCTGCGGGCCGTACCGGGTGCCTGCCGTCGCGATCCATTCGATCGCCGCATATACCAACAATCCGCCGTGCGGCGCCATGCGCGGCTTTGGCGTCAACCAGACCAGCTTCGCCATCGAAGGCTGCATGGACCTGCTCGCCGCCAAGCTTGGTATCGATGGCTGGGAAATACGTTGGCGTAACTTGTTGCGAACCGGCGACGTATTCACCACGGGCCAGGTGTTGGAGAAGGGCGTCGGTGTCGAGAAGACCTTGCTGGCGGTGAAGGGCGCCTACTACGCCGCGCGTGCCGAAGGGCGCGCGGTCGGTGTCGCCTGCGGGGTGAAGAATTCGGGCCTCGGAAACGGCGCCATCGAATTCGGCCGCTGCTGTCTCGCGGTCGAGGCTGACGGCATCGTCGGCCTTCATACCGGTTTCACAGAGATGGGCCAGGGCCTGCTCACGGTGCTGATCCAATGCGCCGTTGAGGCGAGCGGACTGCCGGCGAACGTGTTCAGGCCGAAAGTGAGTACTCGGTTCGAACTTGGCGCCGGGCAGACTACGGGATCGCGTGCGACGTTGCTCGCCGGCCGGGCTGCCGCCGAAGCCGCCGCCAAGCTCAAGGCCGATCTCGATCGCGGCCTCGCGCTCGCCGACTTGGTCGGCCGCACCTATGCGGGTGAGGTGAAGATCGACGACACCACGGCGCTTGGCACAACCAAGAACGGCGTGATCAAGACCCACACCGCTTTCGGCTGGGCGACCCAGATGGTGGTGCTCGACGCCGCCGGCGCGGTCGCGCGGGTCGTTGCCGCGCACGATGTCGGCCGCGCGCTCAATCCGCAGCAATGCGAGGCGCAAGTGCAGGGAGCGGTGCACATGGGGCTCGGCTACGCGCTCACCGAAGAACTTCCCTGCCGCGACGGCGTGCCGGTGACCTTCGACATCCGCAATATCGGCGTATTGCGCGCCCAGCATATGCCGGCGGTCGACGTCATTCTGGTCGAGGAGCCCGAGCCGGAAGGCCCGTTCGGCGCCAAGGGCATTGGCGAGATCGGTCTGGTACCGACTGCCGGTGCTGTGGCCGCGGCGCTGGAAGCGTTCGACGGTCAGCGCCGGATGACCCTGCCGATGAAGGATTTTCCCGCCGCGCGCGCCATCAATGTGGGCCGCATTCCCGACGCCGATCGCGACCAATGGCACTGAGCGGACCGCTCCTGATCGGCCCGGACCGCGACGGCCGGTGTGTCGCCGTGGTGGACGGGATGGTTGCGGCGTCGCCGCCCGAGGGAGCGCGCGTACTTGCCTGCGCCGATGGCGAGATCACCGCCGGCGCGGTTTGCGCGCACACCCATCTCTATAGCGGCTTGGCGCGCTACGGCATGCCGCCGGCTGCTCCTACGCCGGAAAATTTCACGCAAATCCTCGAGCGAGTGTGGTGGCGGCTCGACCGCGCGCTCGACGCCGAAGCGCTGCGGGCGTCGGCGCAAGACTATGTCGCGCGCGCGCTGCTCGCTGGCACTACCGCGCTCATCGATCATCACGAATTGCCATTCTTGATTGAGGGATCGCTCGCCATTCTCGCCGATGCGTGCGAGCAACTCGGCATGCGCGCGCTGCTTTGTTACGGCGCGACCGAACGCAATTTCGGGCGCGAGGAGGCCGCGCGCGGTCTGGCCGAGTGCCGGCGCGTTCCAGCGTCGCCATTGATACGCGGCCTGGTTGGCCTGCACGCGAGCTTTACGGTCTCCGACGACAGCGTACGTGAGGCGGGCGCCCTCGCGCGTGAACTCGCCACCGTATTACATGTGCACGTGGCCGAGGATTTTTCCGATGTCGATGACGCGCGCTCGCGCGGTTTCGACGGCCCGCTGGAGCGCCTTGCGGCGCTGGACGCGCTGATGCCCGGTTCGATCCTGGCGCACGGCGTGCATTTGAGCCGCGCGCAAGTGGAGATGGCGGCCGCGCGGTCGTGCTGGCTGGTGCAAAACCCGCGTTCGAACGAAGGCAATCGCGTCGGCTATGCCGGAAACCTGCGCTACTCAAATCGTGTGGCGCTCGGTACTGATGGCTGGAATGGCGACATGGCGGAGGAAGAGGCCGCGCTCTTCCGCCTCGCTAAGCCTTATTCCGATGACCGCACGGCTTCCCGCTTAGCGGCGGGAAATGCACTAATCGCGGAACGTTTTGGCGCTATTACCCAACCGCTCGCGCCAGGTGCACTGGGCGATATCGTAGTGCGGGAAAACCGCAATTTGCGCCATGTCATTGTTGGGGGGCGCATCGTGGTCGAAAACGGCCGCCTGACCGGTGGTGACATGGATGCGATTTCGGCCAATGCGCGGAAAAGCGCGGCCCGTCTGTGGGACCGCATGGCGGCTCTATGACGCAAGACAAAAGGAACGGCAATGGCGCGTCTCGGACTTGAACGCACGGTCGTCGATGCGGCAGTGCTCGAACGGACGGCCGCGCGCTTAGGCCAGGCGGGCGTGTTGCTGCCCACGATCGCGCAACTGAAGGATCCCGCGACGATTCCTGCCGCCATCCGCGCCGGACTCGCCGATATCGATCCCGATGCCGCTAACGCCCTCAATCTGTTCCGCGTGCATTGGTTCAATAGTTCCGACCGCAAGAGCTTCGTAGCGCTGCCAGATTACGTCGAACTCCCGTCCGAACTGACCGGGGTGAAGGCGCGCATCGTGCTGGCGCTGGGCAACCGGTTTCCGATGATTGCCGCTCACAAAGTTTTGCCCGCCTACGGCTGCCTGGTACCGCGGCTGGTGACCGGTCAGTTCGATCCGGTACGCGACCGCGCGGTGTGGCCGTCGACCGGCAACTACTGCCGTGGCGGCGTCGCTATTTCGCGCATCCTCGGCTGCCGCGGCACTGCCGTGCTGCCGGAGAACATGAGCCGCGAGCGCTTCGACTGGCTGGACCGCTGGGTCAGCGATCCGAGCGACATCGTGCGCACGCCCGGTTCGGAAAGCAACGTCAAGGAAATCTACGACACCTGCGCCGCGCTCGATCGCGATCCGACCAATATCATCTTCAATCAGTTCTGCGAGTTCGGCAATTATCTCATTCACCGGGTGTGCACCGGCGCGGCGATGGAAAAGCTGTTCGTCGCGCTGGGGCAAGGCAATCGAGGGGCCAAGCTCGCCGCTTTCGTCTCCGCATCCGGGTCGAGCGGAACGCTCGCTGCCGGCGACCACCTCAAGGAGAAATTCGGCGCACGCATCGTCGCGGTGGAGGCGGTCGAATGCCCGACGCTGCTCTATAACGGCTTCGGCGAGCACAACATCCAGGGCATCGGCGACAAGCACGTTCCCTACATCCATAACGTCATGAACACCGACGTGGTGACCGGCGTTAGCGACCAGGCGACCGACACGCTGATGGTGTTGTTCAATACCGAGGAGGGGCGCAAATACTTGATCGAGCGCCGCGGGATCGATGCCGGCCTCGTCGCCCAACTCGCCAATTTCGGCCTGTCGTCCTTGTGCAACATGTTGGCCGCGATCAAGACCGCCAAATATTTTGATCTTGGTCACAACGAGGTCATTCTCTCCGTGGCAACCGACGGCGCCGCCATGTACGGCAGCGAGATCGACAAGGCCGTGGTGCGTTATTTCGGTAACCGGTTCGATGCCGTAGCGGCGGGCGAGACCTGGGGCCGTGCGCTCGCCGGCGCCGGCACCGATCATCTCATCGAAACGACCCAGATCGATCGCCGGCGCATGTTCAACCTCGGCTATTTCACCTGGGTGGAACAGCAGGGCGTGTCGCTCGATGAATTTTCCGCGCGGGCCAAGCAGTCGTTCTGGGATGGCCTGCTCGATCTGGTTCCCGCCTGGGACGCCATGATCGCCGAATTCAATGCGAAGAGCGGCGCTAGCAAGAAGCGCGGCATGTGAGCGTAACGATGCGATTTCGCTGTCATGGTTGCGGAGCGACGGTCGACGCCGCACGGGCGTTGCCGTTCCGCTGCCCGGATGCGGGCGCCGGCGGTGACGTCGACCATGTGCTGGTTGCGGAGCCGCCTGAGGCAGCATTTCCGGGCGGGACCGAGCAAAATCCATTTCTGCGCTACCGGGCGCTGCTGTCGCCGTACCGGCTGGCGCGCGAGGCCGGCCTTTCCGATGCAGCTTGGGGCGAGATCGTTCATGAACTGGATGCCGCGTTGGCCGCGATCGACGGAAGCGGTTTCCGGGTAACGCCGATGATCGATCAGAAACGGCTGGCCGCGGCGCTGGGAATCAAGAATGCGCTGTGGGTCAAGGACGAGACCGGCAACGTCTCCGGTTCGCACAAGGCGCGCCACCTCATGGCGGTGATGCTCTACCTGCGTGTGCTGGAAATCGCCGGACTGCCCGCCGGTGAGGGCTTGCGCGTGCGCCGTCTGGCGATTGCTTCTTGTGGCAATGCCGCGCTCGCAGCGGCGACCATTGCCCGCGCCGCCGACTGGCTGCTCGACGTATTCATTCCGTCCGATGCCGGCGCGGCCGTGAAACAATCTTTGCAAAATCTAGGAGCGCGCATCACCGTATGCGAGCGCCAACCGGGCGAGATAGGCGATCCATGCGTGCGGCGTTTTCGCGAAGCGGTCGCGCAAGGCGCCATTCCGTTCGGCGTGCAGGGGACCGAAAACGGGCTTGCGGTCGAAGGCGGCCGTACGCTCGCCTTCGAGATGGCGGAGGCCTTCGCCGCTGCGGGCGGCGCCCCCGACGCGCTCTTCGTCCAGGTCGGTGGTGGCGCGCTGGCGAGCGCACTGGCGCAAGGGTTCGAAATCGCCAAACGGCTTGGCGCCGTTACGACAGTGCCCAGGTTGATAGCGGTCCAGACCGCGGGTTGCGCACCACTGCAGCGCGCGTGGAACAAACTGGATGGCCTCGATCTCGCCGAAGCGGCGCGTCATCGCTCGCGTTTCATGTGGGCCTGGGAAACGCCGCCGATAAGCCTCGCCAGCGGTATCCTCGACGACGAGACCTACGACTGGTGGGCCGTGGTCGAAGGCATGCGCGCGAGTGGCGGGCGGCCAGTGATCGTGGACGAGGATGCAGTCGCCCGTGCGCGCGACCTCGCGTTGCAACATACCGATATTCAGGCTTCGGCAACCGGCACCGCGGGCCTCGCCGGCGCTTTGAGCCAGCGCAATGACGGCGGAGCGATCGGCGTGATCTTTTCCGGTGTCGAACGGTAACGCGGGTCGATGGTCTAGATATTGCTTGATGGAATGGGTAGAGCTGAAATGTCTTGTGTGTCGGTGAGTGGATATGAGTGAGCTCGCGCCTATCCCCTTCGGCGTGCTGGCCGTCCGCTTGTTCCGCGAACTGGCGCAGAAGAAAGCTGCCTTCGATCTGCCCGTTACGCGCTTCTTCCAGGGCGCCGCGCTCGACCTATCGACCGTCGTGCACGGTCAGCGCGCGGCGACGCCGTTTGGCCCCGCCGCCGGGCCGCATACGCAGCTTGCGCAGAATATAGTGTTGTGCTGGCTCGCTGGCGGCCGCGTGATCGAACTCAAAACGGTGCAGATCAAGGACGAGCTTAATATCCCGCGTCCCTGCATCGACATGCAGACCATCGGATTCAACGTCGAATGGTCACAGGAGCTCAAGCTCGAGCAGTCGCTTGAGGAATACGTCAAAGCGTCGATGCTCATCGACATGCTCAAGGCATCTGGATGGGCGCCCGGTCTTGCCGACACCGTGTTCGACATGAGCGTCGGTTACGATCTCGCCGGAATTAGCTCAGCGCGTGTGAGCGCATTCATGGCGGGCCTGAAAGATGCAGGCGCTGTCGTTGAGAGGCTGCGCGGCCAGATTCCGGCCGAGCTCGCTCATTTGCGCGATACTCCGTTCAAGACACGCATTTCCGACACCGTTACGCTGTCGACTTTCCACGGCTGTCCACCGCAAGAGATCGAGGCAATTTCGGCTTACCTGCTGCAGGAAGTCGGTCTGCATGTCGTCGTCAAGCTGAACCCGACGCTGCTCGGCCGCGCGCAGATGACCGAGATCTTGCATGACCGGCTCGGCTACCGCGATCTGCATGTGCCCGAAGAAGCGTTCGAAAAGGATGCGACCTGGGAGCAGGTGACCGGCTTCGTCGACCGGCTGGGCAGCCTCGCGCATTCGCTTGAGCGCGGCTTTGGCGTGAAATTCTCCAACACGCTGCTGGTCGACAATTACAAAGGCTTTTTCCCGGCCAGCGAAAAGCAGATGTATCTGTCAGGCCCACCGCTGCACGTATTGGCGATGCTGCTGGTGCGGCGCTTTCGCCAGATTTTTGGCGACCGCTTTCCGATCTCGTTTTCCGGCGGAATCGACGCCGATAATTTTGCCGATGCGGTCGCGCTTGGCCTGCAGCCGGTCAGCGTGTGCTCGGATCTGTTGAAGAGCGGCGCCTATTCCGGCTACGCGCGCGGCGCCCGTTATGTTGTCAATTTGGTCAAGCGAATGACCGTAGTAGGCGCCGCCGACGTGGACCAATATATTATTAAAGCCTATGGCCACGCTGAAACAGCGCTCGACGGCCTTGCGCTGCCGGCCGAACGCTCGCAGGCCTGCCGCGCCGCGCTCTCGCAGAATTCCGATCTGCGCGTGGTGGCAGGGGAGGCGTTCGGCGCGTGGGTTTCGGCTTGCCGTCTGCTGAACACCGAAACCTATGTGCAAAAGATGCTGGCAAATCCCCGTTACGGTGCGGCTGCGACGAACATGCTTCCGAAAAAGATGGGGACGCGGCTTTCGTTGTTCGATTGCATGACCTGCGACAAGTGCATCCCGGTATGTCCGAATGACGCCAATTTCGTGCTGGCGATCCCGAAGGGGCGCCTTTCGATCGAGCGCCTGGTGAAAAACGGCGTCGGTTGGTCGATCCAGATGGTGGGCGAGATCGCGCACGACAAGCCGTGGCAGATCGGCGTCTTCGCCGACGCCTGCAACGAGTGCGGCAATTGTGATGTGTTCTGTCCCGAGGATGGCGCACCCTATCTGAGCAAACCCTTGTTTTTCGGTAGCGTTGCCGCCTGGGCCGAAACGCCGGATCGCGATGGCTTTGCTTTCGAGCGGGTGGGTGAGACGTTGCGCTTATACGGTCGCTTGAACGGACGGGCGGTTTCCATGGAAGCCATTGGCGGGCTTGTGCACTATCGCGGCGAAGGCTTCGACCTCCGCCTCGATCCCCGCGATCCCGCGGGCACGGCTGATGGAACCAGCGAGGGACCCGTCGATCTTGCACCGCTCAGGATCATGGAACTCATTGGAACCGCCGCCACGGCGCCCGATGCCGTCAATTTCGTCAGCACTATGATTGCCGGAAACGTCGCCCAGATAGAACAACACGCGAGGCCTTAGCCATGGCTTACATGATCGACCCGAATTTATGCACGGCGTGCGGCGCCTGCGAACTCGAATGCCCTAACTCGGCGATCAGCATGGGGGAGATTGTCTATAAGATCGATCCCGACAAATGCCAGGAATGCCAGGGCAAGTACGACAGCCCGCAATGCGCCCATGTGTGTCCGATTCCGAATACCTGCGTTCCGGCGGCGGGTTAGATGTTTTCACGGATCACATGATGTCGATCCACGGCGAGCGGCCTTGCAGGATTGTCTTTCTCGATCGGGGGACTTTGTCTCCCGATATTAAGCTGGCCGCTTTTGAATTTCCGCATGAGCTTGTCGTTTTCGACCGCACCTCGCCGCCGGAAACGTCTCTACGCATTCGTGACGCGGACATCGTCGTTACCAATAAAGTGAAGATAACCCGTGAAGCGTTGGAGAGCGCGCAAGGATTGCGTCTCGTCGCTGTTGCCGCGACCGGTACCGATGTGATCGATATTAGAGCGTGCGAGGCGAAAGGCGTTGCCGTCGTCAACGTGCGCGACTATGCAACGCACACGGTGCCGGAACATACGTTTGCCTTGATCCTGGCCTTGCGGCGCAGCCTGTGCGGGTATCGCGATTCGGTCCGCGCGGGACGTTGGCAGAATTCCGGCCAATTCTGCTATTTCGATTATCCGATCCGCGATCTCGCCGGTTCCACGCTTGGCATCATCGGCGATGGCGCGCTAGGGCGCGCCGTGGCCGAGATTGCCCGCGGGTTTCAGCTCAATGTGATTTTTTCTTCCTACAAAGGCGTGCCCGGAATGGGGCCGCTCTACACGCCATTCGAGGACGTGCTGAAGCGGAGCGACATCATCACACTTCACTGCCCGCTGATGCCGTCGACTCGAAATTTGATCGGCGCAGCCGAGTTCGTGATGATGGAACGCCACCCGCTGATCATCAACACCGCGCGCGGCGGCTTGGTGGACGAAAACGCGCTTGTCGACGCGCTCATGACAGGCCAGATCTCAGGCGCTGCGTTTGATGTGACGACGAGCGAGCCGCCGCCTTTGGATCATCCCTTCAGCCGCATCATGGATCGGCCAAATTTCATTCTGACGCCGCATGTCGCGTGGGCCAGCCGCGAGGCGGTGCAAAGTCTCGCCGATCAACTGATCGAAACCGTCAATCTCTTCTGGCAGGGCCGGACGCGCAATCTGGTCCGAGCCGTCTAGCGCGGGACGCCGAGCATCCTTCTTCTTTACGTGATCGGGCCTCATATTTGATTTTACGACGTTGTGGATTGAAGTGCGGGTGACGGCCCAAGCTTGGGAAATTAATATCCTGTATTGTGCCGCCCCCACTCTCTGCCGCCGAAGATCAAATTTCAGGCTTCTATTGCGGAATGAAAAGCTCGGGATAGAGCTCAGTCTCTCGGTAACATTTGAAGCCGCGTGAGTTTGATAGTTGAGGTTGTGTGTACTGAAAAGCTTATCCGTATTGATTAACCGACTGAATCGCCTAACGTCACTTCATTGATGCCCGCTAGGGCACCCTGGATGACGAATGGCGGACACTCGGCGTAGTCTATTATCAATTTGGCGGTTGCCATTACATTGCGCATAACGAAGCTTGTCACATCCAATCGGGTTATTTGCCTTTAAACGCCAGACGCGGTTTTCGAAGATGCACCCCGGCCCCGCGCCGTTCTCTTCGATGAAGCTAATCCCCAGCTCGCTCATTGTTTAGAAAGAACAATTTGGGTTCGTTCTGCCAAAATGTAAGGAAATAGGAATAAAAACCTATACGCGAGCTCGGTTTTCCGCGCGTCAATCTGAGCGCCAATACCGACTGCTCGGATCACTGCGGCAATACCTGCTCGGCGGCCTTGCCGTCATTACGCCAGGCGTCGCTGCGCTTGGCCAGCAAGTTGTTGAGCGCATCGTCAAAACCATCGCGGTATATGACGATTTTTGTCACGCCAACGACCCGCACGAAGAGCATGATTTTGGGTCATTCGACGCCGAAGGTCAGAAAATCTTGTTCAAAATCGATTACTACGACAAGACCATGACGTACCATTCGCCCGATCCGTCTGACCCGTCTGCGACCGAGCGGGTCATCACGATCATGCTGGCCGATGAATACTGATCGTGAGGCCATGCCATGACCGAACCAGGCGCTAACAAGACAATTGGCAAATGGCGCTGAAGCTCGTTTCTCAACTTCCAGCCCCCCGCCAATTGCAATAGTCTGGCTAGTCGTTGCGGTCCCATGGACTTTGGGTGTGTCTCGTTAGCGCAGCGGCGACGAACAATAAAACGAAATGGCGATCAGACATTTGATAGCATGGGAGGTTTCGTGCTGGTCGTACCCACTCAGAGTCAGCGGCCGCAACAGCTATTGCGGCGGCTTACGTCGCTCGCCGGAACAGCTATGTTTGTCGCGCCGCTCATTGCGCTCGCGCTGTTGTGGGCGATTGCGGTGCCACTCTTCGACATCAATCCCCGGATTTTTCCTTCAATCGGTTCCGTGGCCATTGCCGCAATCGAGTCCATAAGCGATGGCACGCTCATTCATCATGTCGGCGCGAGCTTGCTGCGCGTGGGTCTGGGGACACTGATCGGCGTCATTACGGCCGTGCCGCTAGGCATTGCGATGGGCGTCAGCCCGGCGATCTCTGCGTTTCTCACTCCCTTGTTTCGCTTCTTCTCCGTGCTGGCCGGCATCGCCTGGATCCCCATTGCGACATTGTGGTTCGGTTACGGCTTCGGCGCTATCATCTTCGTGATCTTCAATGCCGTATTTTTCGTGGTGGCTTACAACACACTGCTTGGCGTTTCCACTATCTCTTATGCATTGCGCAACGCCGCGGCGTCGCTCGGCGCCGGGCGCTGGGCCTTGCTCACGGAAGTGCTGTTACCGGGTGCCTTGCCAAATATCGTCACTGGCATCCGAACGGGCCTCGGCTTCGCGTGGCGCGGGTTGATTGCAGCCGAAATGATCGCGACCAATGTTGGATTGGGCTACATGTTGTTCGTTGCACGTGATTTCTACCGCACTGAAGTCATCGTCCTTGGCATGATCGTCATTGGTGTCCTGTGGCTGCTGATCGATCGGCTACTGCTCGTTCCACTTGAGCGTTCGACCATCGAACGCTGGGGGATGGTGAGGCGCGCATGAACATCCTTCTCCGAGGTTGGAGCGTCTACACACGCACGACCCAGCGCTGGCCGGGACTTGCGGCGATTGTGCCGTTCATCCCCGTAATCGCGCTGTGGACCGCTGTCGCCGAATCTGGAATATTTCCCCGCGCTTTCTTTCCAAGTCCGGTCGATGTCGTGAAGGCGTTCTTCACGCTGACTTATAAGGGCATCCTGCCGGACTATCTGGAAGATAGCATGGTGCGGCTGCTCATCGGCGCCGTCGTCGGCATGGCGCTCGGAATTCCGCTTGGCATCCTGATCGGAATCAGCAAATGGGCGCATCGCGTCTGCTGGCCGATCCTGCTGTTCTTTCAGGCCATTGGCGACATTGCATGGTTGCCGATCTTGCTTATCTGGTTCGGCTTCGGCCTGACGACTATGACATTCGTCATCGTCTATACCGTGCTGTTCCCAGTTATTCTTAATACCGTGCTTGGCGTGGAATCGGTACCCCAGGATCTGGCGCGTGCCGCACGCAGCCTTGGCGCATCGAATGTCCGCGTTCTGTGGGAGGTCACCCTGCCCGGTGCGCTACCGAATATCATTACCGGATTGCGTAACGGTCTCGGCTACGGATGGCGCGCACTGATTGCAGTTGAAATAATCGTTGGAACCAGCGGCATTGGCTTTTTGATGTTCGATGCGCGGCGTTCTGGCTCCGTGGTCGAAATCCTGCTTGGCATGATTATTCTCGGACTGCTTTGGTATATTGTAGATGCATGGATCCTCGTGCCGATTGAGCGCGCGACGGGTCAGCGCTGGGGATTGGTGGCATCATGAAAACACTTGAGCTTCGCAATCTCGCAAAAACCTACTTTGATCCCTACGCCGGTTCGCATGTGAACGCGGTTCACGACGTCTCCATCGATGTCGAGCAGGGCGAATTCGTTTCAGTGGTCGGGCCGTCTGGTTGCGGTAAGACGACGATCCTCAACATGATAGCCGGCTTCATCCCATATTCCAGCGGTGAAATCCTGCTGAACGGTAAAGCCATCAATGGCCCCGGCCCCGAGCGTGGGGTCGTATTCCAGTCGTTTGCTTTGTTTCCCTGGAAGACCGTGGTCGATAACGTCGGCTTCGGTCCGAAGATGCGCGGCGTCTCAAAACCGGCGCGCGACAAAATCGCGCATGAATACCTTGCGCTCGCGGGACTGTCCCATGCCGCGAACCGTTATCCGCACGAACTGTCAGGCGGCATGCAGCAGCGCGTCGGCGTGGTGCGCGCGCTGGCCAATAATCCGGAAGTTCTCTTGATGGACGAGCCCTTCGCAAGCGTCGATGCGCAGACTCGCATGACATTGCAGGAGGAGCTGACTCGGATCTGGCAGGAACGGCGGCCGACGGTAATCTTCGTTACCCACGATGTGCTAGAAGCCGTCTTTCTTGCAAACCGCGTTGTCGTCTTGTCGAAAGGTCGTGTTAAGGATCAAGTGGAGGTATCGCTGCCGCGGCCGCGTGTCTGGGATGATCTGATCGAAGACGAGACGTTCAAGCGGCTTACTGCGCAGGTCTTGCACATGGTGCGCTCCGCATGAACCTTGTTTCCGAAATTGCCCATTCCACTAAGGGACGCGTCATTTTTGCGGTGATCGCGGCGTGGCTTGGTTTTCAGCTCTGGCTGACGGTGATGGCGCCGACGAAAGTTTCAGCCGACCTCGCCGGCACATCAGAAAAGGTCAATGTGCTGATCGAGCTGCCATTTACGCCAGAGCGCTTTCACGTTCTGGCGGTTCAGCAATATGGAAGGGTCTCCGGTGCGGACGATCATTCGATAGAACTACGTGGAGTCAAACGAATGGATCTCAATGCTGTTGCTCGGCCTTACTGGGTGACGAGCGTCGGACCGATAAAAGATGGAGGTTGAATATGAAGCGGGTTTTATTGATCGGCTTTGCTCTGGCGCTGGCTGCCATGCCCGCGCAGGCGCAAACGCTCACAAAAATCAAGGCCGGGATGGTCACCGGCATCGACCAGATCGCGCTGCCGATTGCCCTTGAGCGGGGCTTCTTTGAAAAGCA
Source organism: uncultured Alphaproteobacteria bacterium (assembly GCA_963709855.1). Taxonomy (GTDB): domain Bacteria; phylum Pseudomonadota; class Alphaproteobacteria; order Rhizobiales; family Xanthobacteraceae; genus Pseudolabrys. The sequence goes on from CAVPXX010000028.1 coordinate 46,318, forward strand.
GGGCCTCGATGTAGCCATCGCCCGCCCCTATGCCACGGGCGTAGACGCCCTCAACGCGCTGCAGGCGGGCGAAAGCGATATCGTGCAGGTCGGCGTTCCAATGATCGGTGCGGTCCTACGTGGAATGGATCTTGTCGCCATCGGCAATTACAGCGGCAACGCCACCAAGGCCGGCTCCGATGCGACGATGGCGATTATCGCGCGCGAAGGCTCCGGAATCATCAAAGGCGACCTTGCAAGCCTAAAGGGAAAAAAGATTGCCGCATCGTTCGGCACCATCAATCACCTCTATATCCTGGCCGTCCTTGAGAAGGCCGGGTTAAAGCCCGAGGACGTGACGCTCGTCAACACGCCTCCTCCGGATATGACCGTCGCCCTGCTAGCCAAAGGTATTGACGCTTTTTCAGGCTGGGACCCATGGCCGATCATTGCCGAGAAGGACGTGCCGGGCGCAATAGAAGTTATCCGCGGTGGAGACGTGATCTCCTACATTGGCTTCAATGTCGCGCTAAGATCCTGGATCGAAAAAAATGGTGAAACCATCGAAAAATTCCTCGCTGCTGTTTCGGAAGCCGATCAGTGGATGCGGAAGAATCCGAAACAGGCAGCCCAAATTGCAACCCGCTGGATCCCCGGCCTTAAACAGGACATCGCCGAGGCGGCCATGCAATTCAACATCCAGCAGGCAGATCGGCGTTTATCAGCCAACAATTTCCGCGCGCTTTGGAGCGCCGAAGATCGCCTGAATCGACTCGGTATTCTGAAAACAACGTTCGACGTAAACAAGCACGTTGATCCGAAATACATTCTGACGGTGATGAAAAAGCATCCGGAACTGTTCTCCGACCTACCACCGATCCCGGCAGCTGTGGCGATCGGCTCAAATTTTGTCTTCAAACCATAAGGCACGCGGCGGGCGGATATATTTTTCGCCCGCTACTCATTGTCCTGACCTTGGCTTTTTTAGACCAAGCGATGTGAGAGAATGAGCTTGGAAAGGAGCTAATGGCACTTAGAACTATGAGAGATTCTAGAGCAGCGGTTTCCTAACTTGCTGCTCAACATGATTGCGAGTTACCAAATGCGCTACGAATCTGGGGGGCAGGGCCGCGATAGTGATCCTGAGCGGAATGCTGGACCTCGACAAATAAGGAGGCTTGCGGCTTCGAACGCATGTCAGCGGCTAGCCAAAGGCTGTTACGGGCCGCGTGATCCCATATGCTGCGGACGAGTCTTTATGATTAGGCCGTCGGCGTAAAACTCGCGACAGATTTCGGGCTAGTGGGTTTCCTGATCAGTCCCACCAAGGACCGGTTTTTATGACCGTCGCCTCGGCTATACCGGTATACCTTGATGCGAAAAGACATCGGACCACTGCAACCAGGGCAAACTCCAAGTGTTGCGTGCGATGAAGCGATCGGGTACTTCACCTCGAACCAAGCGGCAGTTGTGAAAACTGCCCTCAAACAACTCGACAGAACGCTCATACAAAACATGCCCCAAGACATGGTTCTAAGGGATTTTCTGCCCCACCTTCTTAACCGCGCCAGTATAAGAATTGGATTAGACTGCACGTCATGTCGCTTGTAGCCGATGTTTCGCCGCTTTGTCCGAAGGTCAGTTCCGTTCGTCATGATTGGACGCGCGAGGAAGTGCGCGGCTTGTTTGCACTGCCGTTTCCCGAGCTGATGTTCCGGGCGCAATCGGTGCATCGGGCGAATTTCAATCCGACCGAGGTGCAGATCTCGACATTATTGTCGATCAAGACCGGAGGCTGTTCGGAGGATTGCGGCTATTGTCCGCAAAGTGCGCACTACGATACCGGGGTACGCGCGGAAAAGCTGATGGCCCTTGAAGACGTGGTCGAACAGGCACGCGCGGCGAAGGATGCGGGGGCCAGCCGGTTCTGCATGGGCGCCGCCTGGCGCTCGCCCAAGAATCGTGATCTCGAATCCGTCGGCGCGATGGTGGCGGCCGTCAAGGCGCTGGGTCTCGAAACCTGCGCCACGCTCGGAATGCTGACGGCCGCGCAGGCGCAAAGTTTGAAAGAATCCGGTCTCGATTATTACAATCATAATCTCGACACCTCGCCCGAATTCTACGACCGGATCATTACGACGCGCACTTACCAGGAACGCCTGGACACGCTCGATCACGTCCGCGATGCCGGCATCAATGTCTGCTGCGGCGGCATTGTCGGCATGGGCGAGAGCCGCGAAGACCGCGTCGGCATGATCGTGACGCTCGCGGGTCTGCCGGTTCATCCCGAATCGGTTCCCATCAATATGCTGGTCAAAGTCGCCGGCACGCCGCTTGCCGACCAAGCCGCGCTTGATCCGATCGAGTTCGTGCGCACCGTCGCCGTCGCCCGCATCTGTATGCCGCGCTCGATGGTACGGTTGTCCGCGGGCCGTGAAGACATGAGCGACGAGATGCAGGCGTTGTGCTTTCTCGCCGGCGCCAATTCGATATTCTACGGTCCGAAGCTTCTTACCACGCCCAATCCCGGTACCGACCGTGATCTTGAATTGATGGAACGGCTGGGGCTGACGCCGATGGCATAGCGGCGCGGGTTTGAGATGCGCCGACGGCGTGAGCGACCGTTGATTCAATTCAACGCATTGTCGCGTCTCGGGGGGTATATACGTTGCCCGCTCAAAGTGATGCGGCGAGCGAAGCGGTCCTAACCGAACCGATCTCCTCCCGGCTACGGTGTTGGCGGCGCGATCTACGCCCATGTTATATGGGGACAACGCGGGGAAGCGTGTCGGCCGGGTCCCAAAGGAAAAAGATGACTGATCCTGTGGTAACGCACTACGGCGGCGGCGCCAGCCTTGTTGATGCAATTGCTGAAGACCTGCGGAGCGCAGGCAAAGAACTGGCCGCATTGCGAACAAGTGATTTGGTTCGCTTTGATGAGATTCATATCCGAGGGCGCAAGGCGACCTTGGAACTAGCCCAGCAGATGAATCTGGGCGAGGACTCCCGCGTCCTTGACATCGGTAGTGGTCTGGGCGGACCGGCAAGAACGCTCGCAGAGGAGCACGGCTGTCACGTGACCGGCATCGATCTTTCCCCGTCATTTTGCGAGGCAGCCACGGCTATGTCCAATTGGGTTGGCCTTGGCAGACGAGTTGTCTTTCACCAAGCCAACGCGACTGACTTGCCATTTATAGACAATCAATTCGATGCCGCGATGACAATTCATGTCGCGATGAACATTCCGGCAAAGGACAAACTGTATGCAGAGGCTCGGCGAGTCGTGAAACCGGGTGGCATTTTCGCCATTTATGACGTGCTTCAGGGCGAGGGTGGCGAGGTAGTGTTGCCGGTCCCTTGGGCGCGCAATCAGTCGATCAACTATCTGGTGGCGCCAAACCAAATGGTGTCGCTGCTACATGACGCCGGTTTTAACATCCGGGCCGTGCAGGATTCTACGGAAGAGAGCCAGAAATTTTTTGAAGCTATGATCCTGCGTATGGAACAGACCGGCACGGTGCCGGTAAGATGGCAAATGTTTCTTGGCGACGATTTTCCCGTCATGGCGCGCAATCAGCTTCGAAACATCGCTGAACGGCGCATCAGAACCCTAAGCTATATCTGCCAAGTCTAAAGTTCCTGCTGACTCTATCGTCTGGGCTGGGTCAAACTTGAAGGTCTCACGCCGAGCAGTTCGCGGGGTGAAGGTATCCGGGGCCGACCCCGTTGCTTCTGTTGCTTTCCTCGCAATTCTTATTACCATCGTGATACAAGCGCCAACCAGTGGGTGGTTGGGAGAAAAGCTGGGCGTTATGGAGAAAATTTAGAATAAGAACTTGGGAGCGCTACGAACGAGCATTTCCGATCGGATCGGCACATCCAACATGAACCTCGGGAAAGGCCGCCAAGGTCTATCGGTATGAGTTTGCAATGGGAGCGGGTCTTATGAGTGGATTTCTTATTTTTCCTCAGTCGGTGACGGTGCAAACAAAAAACGACAATTCAGAAGCGGCGATCCTCCGTGTCGTAGAACGGGCCGTAGACGCGGTCGATACCCGGATATTTGAGTTTTGTATGAAGCGCGAGGACCTTCAACAACTTCGGGAAGACATTACCGCCGCCCTGTCGATAGGACACATTCCCGAATAACTTTCTTTCTTGCTCCATCCAAATGGCCTTGGCGAGGGCGCTCCTCAGCCGTCGCCACTCGGCCGCGAGGCGGCTTATGCAGGCTGGCGTGCCGATTGGGGGGCGGCGGGCTGATGTCGTGTCCCCGCCATTTCTCCCCTTCGGGGTCTGCTACTCGATCACTATCAACACCTGATTGGCTTCAACGTGATCGCCCACAGCGACCTTGATCCCGGTGATTTTCCCGTCGACAGGTGTGTAGATGGCATTTTCCATCTTCAGGGCTTCGAGGATCATGAGCTCATCGTCGGATTGCACGCTATCGCCAACCTTCACGAAAATTTTCCAGACAGTTCCCGACACCGGGGCGGTAATTTCCTCGCTCATCGAATCCTCTCATGTTGTCGGCCAAGCACCGCTGATCGACCTTGGTCACACGCATCCGCATTCCACATCACGCCACTGCTGCGTTCGATGTGCAAGGGACAATTTTGGAATTTCGTGGCAATTCACCCCCGAATGATCCGCGGTGTCAGCAATTGGTGGCGCGGGCAGATCGAGATCGGATTCTGATACACCGCACCAGCGAAACCCTTGAGATAAGCACGCAGCGACTTGAGATCAACGATCTCGTCGACGAAGCCGTGTTGGGCACAATAGGCCGGGCGCGACGTGTCGTAATACTTCTTCGCCATTTCGTTCATCTTGTCGGCGATCGGCTGCAACGGCTTGCCCGAGTCCTTGTCCTTGACGGCGCGGCGGCCGTAGGTCGCGACCGCCGCAGTCTCGCCGTGCATGACGGAAATTTCGGTCGCGGCGGTACCGAGTGTGAAGGCGTTGTGGCGGTTGGCTGTCGGTCCGCCCATGACGTAGTGGGCGGCCGCGCTACCCTTGCGCAGCACGACCAGCATCATCGGCACGTCGGTCTGCTGAATCGAATAGATCAGCGATTGACCGATGCCGAGCAGTTCGGCCCGCTCCGCGATGTCGCCGACGTCGATGCCGGAGGTGTCTTGGAACCAGACGATCGGCACCCGGTCGCGCCCGCACAGTGTTACGAACTCGTTCATCTTGATCAGCCCCTGGCGGTAGAGCTTGCCGCCGATGCCCGGGTAATTGGCGTATTCGGGATAGCCCTTAGGCAGCAGTCCCTGGCGGTTGCCGATGGCGCCAATCAGCATGCCGTCGATCTTGACCAGGCCGGTGTAAATCTCGGGCCCATAATCGGGGCGGAACTCCATGTGTTCGCTGCCGTCGACCAAGCGAGCGAGGATTTCGTCGAAGACATAGCCCTCCTTCTGATTGGCCGGCAGTAGATGGTAGAGGTCGTTGGCCGCAAACTGCGGCTCCTTCGGCTCGGCGACGCGGAAGAACATCGGGTCGTAAGCGGGGATCGCCCGCATGTATTCCTTGATGCCGTCGAGAACCTCAGTTTCCTTCTCAAACACGCGGGTGAAAAAACCGGTTGCGTCGTAATGGGTCTCGACTTGGCCCGGCGCCTGCCCGTGCATGTCGCGCGTCTTGGCGATCAATTCCTCCAGGCCGGCCACGTCGAAGCCGCCCTTGGGCGACATCCCCGACACGATACCGACCCCGCCGACCGCCATGTTGGCGTCCTTGTGGGCGAGCAGGATGGTGGGACTGATGCTCTGGTAGCCGCCGCCGGCCGGATTGGTCCCGTAGATGCCGGCAAGGATGGGAATCCCCATCTGCTCCAGTTCGGCGTGACGGTAAAAGCAGGTGCCGCTGCCGCGGCGGTCGGCGTAGAACTTCTCTTGGTCGGTCATTTTGACGCCGCTGCATTGGACCAGCCAGACCAGCGGGATATGAAGGCGCTTGGCGATGTTGGTCACCCGCAGGATATTCTCCGGTTGACCGGGGATCCAGGCGCCGGCGAGCAATTTGTTGTCGAAACCGATGATGACGGCCCAGCGGCCACCGATCTTGCCGAGACCGTCGACGACGTTGGTGGTGCCTTCTTCGTTGTCTTCCGGATTGTAGAGGCTGTGCAGCGGCAGGAAGGTGCCTTTGTCGACGAGGTATTCGATGCGCTGCCACACCGTCAGCGAACCGCGCTTGTTGATCTCGGCTGCCGGGACGCCGACGTTCTGGCGCGCCTTGTACAAGGCGCTGATCTCAGCCTCGACGGCCTCGAGTTTGGCACGGCTTTCCTGCGTGCGGGTGATACGGTTCTCTTTGAGCTCCTTGCCGAAGCTCGGCATCGTCTCAAAATAGGGCCTCATTCTCAGCTCCCCTACGTCGTCATGCCCGGCACGAGGCCGGGCACGGCGCTACGTAACGTTCAAATCAGTCTCATCGGCGAAGCTATTCTCGGTTCGGCGTAAAGCCACAAGCCATGCCGGAGATGATAATCTTTTGGATGTTGGACGTGCCTTCGACCACCTGTAGCGACTTGGCATCGCGATAGAAGCGCTCCGCCGGGTATTCGGTCGAGAAGCCATAGCTGCCGAAAATCTTCATGCATTCGTTGGCCGCATGAACCGCCGCTTCAGAGGCGGCGAGCTTAGCAACCGACGTCTCGTACTGGTTCGGCTTGCCCTGATCCTTCAGCCAGGCGGCGCGGTAGACCAACATTTGCGCCGCATGATGCTCGACCACCATTTCGGCGATCTGCGCCTGAATCATCTGATGCTGGGAAATGGCCTTGCCGAACTGGGTGCGTTCGTTGGCGTACTTGATGGCAAGATCGAGCGCCCCGCCTGCAACACCCAAGGCACCGGCGGCACAGCCGAGCCGGGTCTGGTTGAGCTGCCACATGCACACACGGAAGCCATCTCCGACCTGGCCGAGCACATTCTCCTTCGGCACCCGCATGCCTTCGAACACGAATTCCCCGGTCGGGGCGCAATGCAGGCCGAGCTTGGTTTCGATCGCCCGCGCCGTGCAACCTTTCATCTTCTTCGGCTCGATGATGAAGGCGGTCATGCCCTTGTTGCCCTTGGCCTTGTCCGTATAGGCGTAGAGCAACCCGGCATCGCCGACATGCGCCTGCGAGATCCACATCTTGTTGCCGTTAATCTCGAAATGGTCACCCTTGTCGATGGCGTGGGTTCTCATGCTCGCCACGTCGGAGCCGGTGTTGGGCTCGGTCATGGCAAAAAATCCGAGCTGCGTGGCGGCGACCCAGCCGGGCACGTATTTCTTCTTCTGCTCCGGCGTGCCGAACTTGGCGACCGTGAGTGCCGGCCCCAAGTTCTGCATATTGAAGGGCAAACGCCAGGAGGCCGAGACCCTGGCGATCTGTTCGGCCATCAGCACCGATTCCATGAATCCCATACCGCTGCCGCCCAGTTCTTCCGGCAACGCGCAGGAGAAGAAACCGAGCTCGCCCATCTTGGCGACGCGTTCGGGCTTGAACGCGTGCTGACGCTCTTCCTCCTCGATCGTCGGCGCGATTTCTTCGGCGGCAAACCGCTTGGCCGTATCTTGAATTTGCCGCTGCTCCGCGTTCAGCTCGAAATCCATAGCTGCCCCGTTTCGCGCCATCGCAATCGGCGCATACTGGATGATCGATTTGTCATCTGATAACGCCGCCCTTTGAATCCCGCCCGGCGCGCCCCTTGATGTGAACAGACCGGCCATAATGCCGCTCTCGCAACTTAACTTAACCCGCTATCGGCAGGTCGGGTTGACTTAAATCAAGGAGGAACCAATTTCGCTGCCTTATGGCGACCTCGGAGTTGCCCGCCGGCCGAGAATTCGACGGCTCCTGCGGCATGTCCGGTCGTTCCGCCGGATGGTTCATCTGTATCCTGCCTGTATTGCGATTGTGATTGGGCCAAACTGAATGTCTCTCGCGCAAGCGGTGTCTTTTTCCAACGCCTGCCTTGGCCAAGTCCGCCACGATTGGACCCGCGAGGAAGTGCGGGCGCTGTTCCAGCTGCCGTTTCCGGAGCTGATCCACCGCGCGGCCAGCGTGCACCGGCAGCATTTCGATCCGACCGAGGTGCAGATTTCGACCCTGCTGTCGATCAAGACCGGCGGCTACCCGGAAGATTGCGCCTATTGCCCGCAGAGGCGCTATATGACACCACCGTGAAGGCCGAGCAGCTGATGCAGGTCGAGAAGATACTGGCCGATAGTGACGCAGCCGCAGCGACTGAGGAGAATTAGAAATGCTCGTTCCAGATACCCTTCAAGGCGCTCTCTTGCTCAGCCTAATCGATTTTTTCCTGAGCTTCGTGGTGATTGCCGCGATCGGGTTTGTCCTCGCTGCCTTTCCCTGGCTTGACCGAATAGCGAAGTCGGGCGTGAAGGCTCCGATCAAAGACTAGGGCGCTGCACCGAACAGTTTCTAAAAAGGGTTAGGACATGCGCGACCAGTTCATTCTCTTCCTCGGTGCGTTGCTCAAGCAGACCGGCCTCGAGGAGCTGTGGTGGGGCAACCTGGTCATGATTGCGGTCGGCTGCGTGATGATTTACCTCGCCATAGCCAAGCATTTTGAGCCCTACCTGCTGATCGGCATCGGCTTTGCGTGCATCGTCGCCAACGTTCCGGGCTCCGACCTGATCAGGCCGGGTGGCCTTTTCGACTATGCGCATCAGGGCGTGAACCTTCTCATCCTGCCGCCGCTGATTTTCCTGGGCGTCGGCGCAATGACGGATTTCGGCCCGATGATCGCCAATCCGCGGCTAGTGATCCTGGGCGCTGGAGCGCACCTCGGCATATTCGTCGCGTTGATCGGCGCCAAGTTGTGGGGCTTCAGCATTCAGGAATCCGGAGCGATCGGTATCATCGGGGGCGCTGACGGTCCAATGGCCATCTTCGTCACCGTCACGCTCGCGCCCCATCTGCTGCCGCAGATTTCGGTCGCGGCCTATTCCTACATGGCGTTGATGCCGCTGATCCAGCCGCCCGTCATGCGACTTCTCACTACCAAGGAAGAGCGTCTGATCCGGATGGAGCAACCACGTCAAGTTTCCAAGCTGGAAAAGATCGCCTTCCCGATCGTCATAGCGGTCATCGTCAATTTGTTCTTTCCACCGGTGGCGCCTCTTATAACAATGCTGGCGCTCGGTAATCTGCTGAAGGAAGTCGGCGTGGTGGAGCGGTTGTCCCGCACGACCGCGAACGGCGTCATGAATGTGGTCACGATCATTCTGACCGTCGCGATCGGTTCAACCATGTCGGCCGAAACATTTCTCACCGTGAAGACGCTGCAAATCGTTTTTCTCGGCCTCGTCGCCTTCGTGTTCGGTACGGCCTCAGGTGTAATCACCGCAAAGATCATGAACATCTTCCTTACGAAGAAGATCAATCCGCTGATCGGCTCCGCCGGGATCGCATCGGTGCCAATTGCTGCCCGCGTCTCGGCTGTCGTGGCGAAAGAGGAAGACAAGAGAAATTACCTGATCTATCAGGCCATGGGCCCAAACCTTGCGGGTGTATTCGGAACCGCGATTTCGGGCGGCATCATGCTGGCGCTGCTTCGTGGCGGATGAGCATAGGCCGTCATCGAGGTCTTACAGCAGAATTTTAACTCCCGCGCCATCAATTCGCCAGGATATGCCTTTGTGCAATTCGGATAATGGCTGCCAGAAAGATTTAGTTCATCCGCAACGCGCGAGCTGACCTGACAATTTTCCCAGACTGACGACAATGACCACACCAACAAAGATAAGAACAGCAAATACTACAAAGGCGAACGCATCCAATACTTCAGCTCATTGTTGCAAACAATCCACTTGAGCCTGCTGTTTGCCTCGATGGCGAGATCAATGGGAAAGGAGTAATCTCCGGGCACGCCAAAGACGTGGCGAATTCCTAAATCAGCAAGACGAGCAACCACGTATTCTGCTACGGTGGGATTTGCCATGATGAAAGCCTTCCAAGTGTTGGGGGAAATGTCGGCGGAGTTGATAGAAGTCGCCCGTCTCGCTGCTTAATAGAGACAAAGGCTGTGATTGTAAATCGAATGTACCCGGTGCGCAGAGCGTGCTATGCAACTCGGCATACCGGAGATAAAAATTTCGTAAGAATACTCGGTGCATCAAGATTGAATGCCCCCGACAATCACATCATTCCGAATGCGATATGCCCAGATTATAGACGGTGCCGATGTTGCCAAATTGCTACAGCGACAAAAATAACACGTACAAATAGAGGCGGCTCAATCAAGTCAGTTGGGCAGAAAGTGCCATTGCAATACAATTTAGGAGTTGACCGGGGCTAGCGAACACAGATTGTTCTACACTGATGTGGGATTACGCGATGCAAAGAAAGTAGCGGGAAATAGCGCGTTTCAAATCTGTGCCAATGCCAGCCTGCGGGATGAACCGGGGCGGGGAGTTGAAGGGGGCGATTATGACATCCAAATGCTGCGGATCGTTGTTGCGGCTTACCGCCGGGCTGGCTTTGGGGGCATGTCTGTCGGGTACAGCGATGGCCGCCGACATGGCGCCGATGCCGAAAAAAGCGATCATTCCGCCGCCAGTGGTTCTCAGTCCGTGGACTTTTACAGCCACGCCCTACGGCTGGCTCATTGGACTTAATGGCCCGTTGACTGTCAAAGGCCGCACGACTGATGTCCATGTTAGCTTTGACGAACTTTGGAATAAGGTTGTGCTACATTCGGAAATCCCGGAAGATCTCCTGGAGTTGATGGGATATTTCGAGGCGCGCAATGGCCGTGTCTCTCTTTTCGCCGACGTGGGTTACTTTAAGGTCGCATTGGGTGCGGGCCTGACGCAATCGCGTGGCGTCGATAACCTCAACGCCACGGTCGGGGCATCTGCGGGTTTGAAATTCGAGATGACCATCGCCGAATTGGCGGCAGCCTACGAGGTTGCGCACTGGGGGGCGACTAATGTTCCGGGCTCCGGCACCGCTATCGATCTTTACGGCGGCGTGCGCGCATGGTGGCAATCGGCAACCGCAAGCTTTGCCGCAGCCGGCACTGTCGACACCGGCGATCTAACCCACAATGCGGACGGAACCTACTCAGCGTCCGCCAGCGTGGCCTGGGTCGATCCGCTCGTGGGCGTCCGGCTGCGCCATCAATTCGCGCCCAATATGAACCTTATCGTGCGTGGCGACGTTGGTGGATTCGGCGTTGGGAGCAAGTTCTCCTGGTTTGCTTCCGCTGTCGTCAATTATGATTTCTACGTCCACAACAATGTCACCTGGAGCGGCATGATCGGCTACCAAGCGTTGAACGCCGATTACTCGACGGGCTCCGGTCTCGACCAATACGTATGGAACGTTACAATCTACGGTCCGATCCTCGGGATTACCGCGCGGTTCTAGAGCGGATTCCGGTCATTTAGAAGCATAGCCAGCGTGCGCGAAGAAATGGGCGCATTCTGTGTCGCTGAAAGCCGCAATCAGTTTTCCGATTCTCCGGCAGAGGCCGGCAATGGTTGCGGCGGCCTACACCAACTGCCTACCCTTACTGTCGTAGTGACGCGCGTCATTCCTGAATTCTTGACTGTAAAGTCTTCGCGGTTTGTCTATTCTGGTGGCCGCAACTATTGCTGCTTGATGATACGATAGAGCTGGAAACGGTCGCCATCGGCGATGAATTTCATGCGCGAGGGATCGGGGTTGGGCGCCTCGTCCTCGGTGAAAAGAAGGACGAGATAATCGAACTTAGTCCAATTCAACCAGAATGTCGGCGTACCCGGCAGCGGGTGCTCCGCCGCAACGATAAGGTCTGCAATCGACGGCGGCGTCCTGTCCTGACCGTCAACATAGTCACGATATTCAGGGCGCGCGTGCAGCACCTGTTTGCCGACCGTCGTAAAAAGTATCGAAACCAGAGCGGAGCGCTCGATCGTCGCGATGCAGGCGAGATGAATGAGACCAAGTTCGCGTACGTCATCCCCGCGGGAGCTGTCGGCATAGGCGACGAAAACCTTTGATCCAGGCGCAATGCGACGCGCTGCGGAGCGGAACTCGCTGGTCGATTCCGACAGTTGCGACCAGTTGAGATCGATCTCAATCAGCCGTGCGGAGATCAGAATGAGGAGAATAACCAAAAAGCCACGCCGCACCAGTCGGCGATGCAATTTCAGATCGCCGCATGCGAACAGGATAAAGACGACGCCGATCGGCACGCGTTGGTCGGCCATGTAGGTGTCGAACATCACCCGCGGTAACGCGAAATACACGATAGAGCCGACAACAATCAGCACCAAGCCGAGCGGATGAAAGTGAAGGATACCGTGACGAACCGCCCAGACACTGCTGGCAATCATCACCGTCACAAGCGCGAAGGCGACGATGTCGGAATAATCGGCAATGACAAACATCAGCCCGTCTAGCTTGCCGCTTTGGTCCCAGTTGACGCTGGACAATAGCTGCATGAGAGGGCTGGCACTGAGCAGCGGAACTGCAGCAAGGAATGGCATTCCACTGGCGACGAAATCGACGATGCGGCCTGGCCAGGGCTGCGTCCGCCGCTGCCACAGCCGCAATATCTCGAATGAGAGCAACCCGATGCCGTAAATGCCGAGCGCACAGAGGTGGCAGAAAAATAGCACGACGACGCATGCTGTCGACAGTGTCAATCGTATCGGCCAGACGCGCTCACGGACGGAGATCCATCCGGCCAACGCCCACAGCGCGACGCCGATCCCGAAAATGTAGTTCAAGTATCCGACCAGGAAGATGTAATTGTACAGCAATGGAAAAGCTAATAGCGGCAGCATGGACCAACGGCCGATCAGTGCCCGATTCAGCGCCAGGGCCCCCGAAATAATTAGCGCGAACATCAAGACGATGTACACTTGGCCGGCCAGATAAATGTTCATGACACGGGCCAGCAGCGGTACGATGAGATCCATGGTTAGGTTGGGAAGCACCGCCCAGTCGATCTCGTAGAAGGCGGCAAGCTGCGGGTTCTTCGTCATCGTCGCGATCACCTGCATGCGTGCGAGGTGATTAACGTAGTCCGACAGTGGCGGCAGCGGATGCGTCCAGATCGGTATGGATATGAGCAAAGTGAGCGCAGCGAACAGGATGCCAATCTGCGGCGCGGGGAATTCGCGCGAGCGAAGCCGCGACAATGGCACACCTGAAATATCGGGCTTGTTTGGCGAAAGCATGCGTACCTAGTTTTTTTATCAGTCGACAATTCCATCTAAACGAGCGATAAAAGCTACCCTC
>CAVPXX010000029.1:0-26821 GCA_963709855.1 uncultured Alphaproteobacteria bacterium
TGGCTATCGTCGGGTTGGCGCTGAACTCCGTCATCGAGGGATGGTCGTCAATTCCAAGAAGATCCGCCGCCTGATGCGCGAGCACGACTTGCAGCCCAAGCGCCGGCGGCGGTTTGTGGCCACGACCGACAGCGACCACGATAATCCGATCTTCCCGGACCTCGCCCGCGACAGGATCGTCGACGGCCCGAACCAGCTCTGGGTGGCGGATATCACCTATATCGCGATCGCAACGGGGTTCGTCTATCTGGCCGCAATTCTTGACGCTTGGTCACGCTGCGTAGTCGGCTACGCGATTAGTCGCTCGATCGATGCCCGCGTTGCTGTTGCGGCACTGAAGGCGGCTATCCGAGTAAGACAGCCGCCAAAGGGCTGCATCCATCACTCGGATCGTGGTTCGCAATACGCCTCCGAGCTCTATCGCTACCTGCTGGCCGAACATGGTCTCGTCGGCTCTATGGGCCGACGTGGCAATCCCTATGACAATGCCAAGGCCGAGAGCTTTATGAAGACCCTCAAGGTCGAGGCCGTCTATTTGATGGATTACGAAACTTTCGAAGACGTCACCGCCGACTTCCACGCTTTATCGATGAGGTCTACAACACCCGCAGACTCCACTCCGCGCTCGGCTACCTAAGCCCGGCACAATTCGAGGATCATCACGCCCGGCAGACGGTCAAAAACGCTGCATGAAACTGTCCAGCTCTAGGGGCGCACTTCAGATCGGCACCCAAAAGGGACCCCTTTGATCGACGCGTTTTGGCGGTAGCGCTCGCGCCGTCGGAGCTGGTCGGGTTGCGGAGACGGCGCGAGCGCGGGTCGTTTGATAATCACCGCGGCTTTTGAAGCGCCAGCTGTCATTGCCGGTCTCGACGATATCGCAATGGTGGGTCAGGCGATCGAGCAGCGCGGTGGTCATCTTGGCATCGCCGAACACGCTGGGCCATTCGCCGAAGGCGAGGTTGGTGGTGACAATGATCGAGGTGCGTTCGTAGAGCCGACTGACAAGGTGGAATAGGAGCTGGCCACCGGACTGAGCGAACGGGAGATAGCCGAGTTCGTCGAGGACAATGAAGTCCATGCGCGTCAGATGTTCTGCGAGCCGGCCTTGGCGTCCGTTGCGGGTCTCGCTCTCGAGCCGGTTGACCAGATCGACGACGTTGTAGAACCGGCCGCGCGCGCCGCCGCGAATGCAGCTTCGAGCAATCGCGATGGCCAAATGGGTCTTGCCGGTACCGGTGCCGCCGACCAGAACAGCGTTGCGCCGTTGGGCAAGGAAGCCACCGCCGGCGAGATCGCGAACGAGCGTCTCGTTGATCGGGGTGCCCGTGAACTCGAAGTCGTCGAGATCCTTGGCGAGCGGCAGCTTGGCGATGGTAAGCTGGTAACGGATCGAACGTGCCTGCTTCTCGTTGACCTCGGCGGTCAGCAGGTCGCCAACGATGCGCTGGGGCTCGTGCTGGCGCTTGACGGCGGTGGCCATGATCTCGTCGAAGGCGGCCTTCATACCATAGAGTTTGAGCTCGCCCATAAGGTCGAACAGTTGAGTGCGTTCCATCAGACAGTTCTCCTGAGGTTGTCGTAACGGGCACAATCGGCGACGGGTTCATGGCGCAGCGTCAGGGCAGCGGGCGTAAGGATCGTGATCGGTGGTCCGGGATCACGCTGGCGGGCCAGGATGTTGAGAATCACATCGGCGGAATGGACGCCGTGGCCGATGGCCTCGGCACAGGCCGCCTCGACCGCCGGCAACCCATCGGTAAGCACTGCGGTGAGGATGTCGACCATCTGTCGATCGCCGTCATCAGCGTCGGTGAGTTTGCGCCGTACCCGTTCCATCGCGGCCGGCAAAACCCAGTCCTTGAACGGCGCTCCGTTGCGCAAGGCGCCGGGCTTGCGTGCAAGCACCGGCACGTAGTGCCAGGGATCGTAGATCGTCTGGCCGCGGCCGAAGGAGCGCCGATGTTCAGCGACAAGCCGGCCGTCCTGGCGGATGACGATGCGATCGGCATAGGCCTGAACCTCGACCGGCCGGCCGACGGCGTTAGCGGCCACCGAGTACTTGTTGTTGTCGAAGCGCACCAGGCAGGTCTTGGAGACAGAAGCCGGCACGGCATGGAATCCGTCAAACCGCCCGGCATAGGGAACGAGCTTCGGTCGCTCCCCCTCAAACACCTGCCAGATTGTCTTATCCGTGAACTCAGGATGCTTGTGGGCCTTGGCGTAGGCGATACATCGGTCGGTCAGCCAGACGTTCAATTCGTCGAAGTTCTTGAATCGAAGCCGCGGCGTGAAGAACCGCTCGCGAACCAGACCGACCTGGTTCTCGACCTGTCCCTTCTCCCACCCCGACGCCGGCGTGCAGGCAACCGGTTCAACCAAGTAATGGCTGCACATCTGCAGGAAGCGGCGATTGTAGCGCCTGTCCCTGCCGACGAAGATCGTCTCGACCGCGGTCTTCATGTTGTCGTAGATGCCGCGCCCGCAGGTGCCCTTGAACAGGGCGAACGCCCGATCATGGGCGTCGAACACCATCTCCTGCGTCTCACGCGGGTAGGCCCGCACGAACAGCATGCGGCTGTGGCAGAGCCGGACGTGAGCGACCTTCACGGTCACCGTCGCTCCGCTCAGCAAGACAATCTCGTGGCTCCAATCGAACTGATAGGCTTCGCCCGGAGCAAAACTCAGCGGCACAAACGCTGCAGCGGTTGCTTGCCCGCGTTCCTGAGCCCAACGTCGAGCATAGCGGCGCACGGCGTCGTAGCCGCCGTCATATCCACGCCCGCGCAACTCCTCGAACAGCCGGATCAGCGTCAGACGTTCGCGTGATGACTTGGCCTCGTTCTGCGCCAGCAGCTGATCAAGCGTGTCTCGCCAGCGCCCAATCTTCGGCAGGGGCTGATCTTCCCGCTGGTAACGAAACTCGGTCGCCCCCGACCGGATCACCCTTCTGACGACCTTGCGGGATACGCCCAACTCCCGGCAGATCGCCTTGATCGGCTTGCCCTGCTTGAAAAACGCCCGGCGTATCTTTGCAATCGTCTCCACGACCAGCATCCCAACCTCGACTTCCAAAAACTACGGAAGCCGATATGGGCCCTCTGTGCCGGGGTCCCGTTTGGATGCCGATCACCCCGAAAAGGGGGTTCTTTTTGCACGCCGATTTACACTATCTGCTTGTCTGTGAAGAGGCGGACTTCCTGGCGGTACACAATGACCGCTCCGATCAGCTTTGTGGTCACAAAGCGATCACCCTTGTTATGGACCGCGTACATCAGGTGGCGAGCGTCAGCATCATCTGTCAGACCAGCAGCCTTGAAGGCACCAAACAGACTTTCATCGACGCACCAGGACATCAGTTCTGAAGCGTTCTTGAGCCGCGGATCTGGACTGTGAGAAACCGACTACGGCTGCGGCTGGGGCGTTGAACCAACGCTGGGCGGAAGGACAGGATAAATAACTTTCGGCTGATCCCCGGTCAAAGCATCGAGGAACGCGGTGATCTTTTGAACGTCGTCATTGCTGAGCTGAATCCCGAGCTGGCTCGCGCCCATCACAGCTACGGCCTGTCCCAGATCCCACGATTGACCACTGTGGAAGTAAGGTGCAGTCAACCTGATGTTCCGCAGCGTCGGGACTTTGAAGACGTACTCGTCGCTTGCCGTCTTTGTGACGACGAAGCGGCCCTTGTCACCCGGTGGCAGGATGTCGGCACCCGGCCTTTCTACCACGCCGAAGGGCGCGTACATGCCTCCGCCGACATTGATCCCATTGTGGCAACTAGCACAGCCCTTATCCATGAACAGCGCGAGCCCTTCCTTCTGTGTCGCCGAAAGAGCGGCCGCATCCCCTTTAAGGAAGCGGTCGAAAGGTGCGTTCGGCGTGATGAGCGTTGCTTCGAACAGCGCGATGGCTTTTTGCACATTGCCAAGTAAGATCGGATTTGACTTGCCCGGAAAGGCCTTCTCAAACGCCTCGCGATAACCCGGGATGCCTTTGATCTGCTCGGCAACATGCGGTTCCGGCGATGCCATTTCGACCGGGTTGACGATCGGCCCGCCCGCCTGCTGTTCCAAATCTTTCGCGCGACCGTCCCAGAACTGAGCTTGGTTGAATACAGCGTTGAAAACGGTGGGTGCATTGCGGCCGCCGTGCTGCCATCGATGCCCAATGGACGTGGACTCAGCATCGGCGCCGCCGAGCCCAAGATTATGGCAGGAATTGCAGCTGATCACGTGACTGGCGGAAAGGCGCGGATCGAAGTAGAGCATCTTTCCGAGCTCGACCTTCGCGGGCGAAGCTGGGATCCCCGGCAGCTCGGGCGCCGTCGTCGGAATTGGCTGAAAGATCTGTTGTGCCCTCGCCAACAGATCATCTTGGGCCAAGGCCAGCAGTGTGCAGAAAGAGCTTAAAATGCAGAGGGAGCTTGAAAGCAGGAAAGCGCGAGCCGAGAGCCTGATCATGGCGGAAGCTCCTATCTGCTGGGGTTCGTGCTCATCATCCGCTCGCCCCTGCCGTCAGACGAGCCAGCGTCAGCGGGCCGGCGGGTAAGAGTTTTTGCCGCCGGAAACATTGCGGACATGATGTTACCGCCCACACGAATCTCTGTGACGACAAAACGACGATATGGAAAACGATCACGATAACGAGTGCCTAAAAACCAACGTCGTGCACACCAGTGTGCGAACCGGCGGCCCAGCCCGGTGCCGATTAACCGCAAGCGCATTGATCCAATGAAACCAGCGCGTCGGTGCGTCCCAGGCAAGGTAGGCATGATGTTGGAGATCCGTCATCACGAACTCCGGACAAATCCTCCAAACGTAAGGATAACACACTTCTTCTTGATGTCATTGAGTTTTTCATGAGACGGCAGTCATCGCGATGAGCACGTCACCGACTAAAAAGAGTACATGACAACAAGCGTCAAGAAATTGATTAAGGCGGCCAACACCACCGTGCCCAGGACCACGCCCGCTCAGGCGAGCCAAATGATCGTGGATGGCAATACGCTGGTGTTCGATATGCGCGCTGCCCCAGAACTCGAGGGTATTGAAGGGGCTCACAGCGGCCCCGATTGATCTTAAATCAATAGATTTTCGTAACGACCGCCACATTTGCGAGCCAGTGACCTGTCCGGTACGTCATCAGGTCCATCACGTTGATCCGGCCACCGGCGTATCAAATGGACGCGGCTGTCGCGCAGGAGTTTTGCCATCAATGGAACGACAATTTCGACGCGAAGCAACACCGGTCAATTATCTGACACGCCAGACAACCCCCGAAGCTATTGACAAGTCCCTCGCGGCGCGTTGACAAGACATCCCCTCGCTCGGGTGCTCACGCGGTCATCACCGGCGCAACGACAGGAGATCGAACAATGAGCCAAGGTCTCACTCCAAAGACGCCATTCGCTGCACCCATGGTCGACCGGCTCTCTATCCGCGTCGTCGTCGACTCGCGCTACGAGCGTTTCCTGCCGAAGATGACACACCCGTTCGCGACCATCGAACATGTTGGCCAGATTCCGCGTCGTCAGATGACATCGCTCGCTTGCGAGTGGGGTCTTTCGCTACATCTCGAATCTGACCGCGCCGGCTCCAAGGCGCAATACATGCTGGATTTCGGCTACACACCCGAGATCGTTCTTCGCAACGCCGATCTACTCGACATCGATCCGGCAAAGATCGATGGCTTAATCCTCAGCCACGCGCATCGCGACCACTTCGGCGGCCTCATTGGCTTCCTCATGCAGCACCGGACGCGAATGCGCAACGACTTGTGCTTCTACAATGGCGGCGAGGAAGGATTCCGTGAGAAATTCCTGGGCGACCCCCAAGATCCCATATCGTGGGGGTCGGTCGACCGTACGATGCTAACGGCACAGCGCGTGACGCCCGTGTGCTGCAGCGAGCCGCACGATCTCGCCCACGCCTTCACGACGGGCTACATCGAGCGCGATTCGTTCGAGACAGTGAGCGGAGGTTCGATGGTCTACGAGTACGACCATTTCACGGAGGCCGAGCGGAGGGGCAAGCTCGTCAAAGACACGCACCCAGACGAGCACGCCACTTGCTATGTCGTGCAGGGTCGCGGGCTAGTCGTCATTAGCTCGTGCGGTCATGTAGGGCTTATCAATACGATCAAGCACGCGATGGCGGTGTCGGGGATCTCGAAGCTTCATGCTGTCATCGGCGGATTTCATCTCGTTACTGCTCCGCTGGAATATATCGAACGTACTGTGACCGAGCTCGAGGCGCTAAAACCCGACGTTGTCATCCCAATGCACTGCTCCGGCACAGAGTTTATCGAGGCCATGCGCCGACGCATGCCAGACCAACTTGTGACAAACAATGTCGGCACCCGCTTCATATTCGGCGTGTGAAGCCGCTCTGGTAGGGTTATCCGGATCGTCAAATCGAGTCGGAGTAGACTGAACCGCCGGTGGGAGGATATTCCACAGTTTCATGCGCAAAAGCGCATTCCTTCGATGTGGAGTCTATTGTGTCTCAGACCCTGGAAACGTCTTCGAATGCCGCCCAGACGCCGGGTTCGGTTCCGTGACGAACCCGTTTGACGTTGGTATTGGCGGCGCAGGCGTCGAGCAGACGTTGAAACTCGCCCTAAAAGTAGGGCCGTTAGGGGCGGCGCTTCGCGACCATCGGAGCTTGTGGACCATGTCGCGGTCGCGGTTAGAGATGGGCTGTCGAAATATGTCATGCCGAACGGCGTGCTGATGCCCGCCGCTGCCTGGATAGTTCTGGCCCATAACGGCTGAGCGCAGTAAATTTTGTAGTTCAGCCTACCAAATAATTTGAAAGATTTTTTCGAGTTTGCGAACCGAAAGTCGGACGATCAACCCGTTGCAACGGCGTAATCTCAATATGAATGTGCGAAATTACAACTTTGCGGATTCCAGTCGGACGAGAACAAACGTGTCGGACATCACCTTCGCCAGCGCCTCGGTACATTCCGCTTCGCTTACTCGATACGCTCAACATTGCGAGAAATGATATTTACCCTCTCTGAGGCTATCTAAATAGGTATGCGCGTCGCGTTCCAGCAGCGTTGAGCTGAATCAAGACGCAACGCGCCCTGCTCGCGACTGCGCCGAAATCATTGCGGCGGGATGCGCCGCGTCCGGCACGACGGGAGGTCGATCGCGCGGGCATTATCCTCAAGCTCCGCCAAGCACAACCTTGCTTCGACGTGATGGGGATGAAAGCGAAGACGCGTAGTCACATCCTTCACCGCCATGAGCGGTATCGGCGTTCACCTCCCATTTTTCGCTCGCCTCAGCCTCATCTTCGATCCAGGTCGCTTTCACCAACCGGAGTGGCATGGTGTTTCGCTCCTTATTGATATTCCCGTGGGGTGTTGCAGTCTGCCGCTTCGTTCGAACTACTGACGCTATTTTTGGCCATCCTGGTCCGCCTGCGGCAAGTTGGGCGCCAGCTCAAGCATCGCGAGCGCGTCACTGGCGGGAAATGTTTCTTCAAGTGCTTCATCAAGCAGCTTGTTTTGGTGCTTCTTGTGCTGCGGTGAAAGCGTCGGCGTTTTCGACCGATGGCACCTTCCGAGGTTGTCCGGTCATCATCCTCTCCGCGCGGCAACATTGAAAAAACATGACCTAGCGACGAGGCGTGGGTGTTGATCTACCTCAAAGCGCCGATCCCGGCTGTGCCTAGGTTCATTGCTGCCGGAAGAAATTCAATTTCCCGAGTGGAGCGCTCTTATGTATCAAATCGCGCGCCGTAATCGCTTGATGCCGTGGTATATTGGTTTGATTATCGTTTTGGCCGCGGTCGCTTACGTCGGCTACCAAATATTCTACGGCGGCTGTCCTGCGCCGACAGGCACCGAGTTGATTGTTCTCATCATCATCCCGGTCATTTATCTGGGTTTGATGTACCTGACTTTTGTCAGCCAGGAATAGGCGGAAGTTGCAGCGCGAGGCGTCGAGGCGCCTCATCCTTCGAGCTGCCATGAGGCGCGTCATCATGGCTGTCGATGACGCAGTCCGATGAATGTACCCGCATCGAGAACGCCGGAGCGAACCTATGAAAAATTTCTTGCGCCCAGTCTTCGTCGTCGCACTCGCCGCCTTGCTGGTGGCGAACGCGAGCATCCCGAGCGAAGCCGCGCGGTGGATCGCGCCGCTCACGAGGACTTATGACGGACTGTAGAGCATGTTGATCGTCACCCTCTACGGCGATTGCGATCCCGCTTATCGCTACGCCGTGCGCATCGTGGTGGTCGGATTGTAAATGCCGACGGTGGCCAAGACTATCAGGTCTCCGGCGCGGTCGGCCGCAGCGGGGCGATCAGAGTGATCGTCGTCCGCGTGGGGCCCAGATGTGAATGAGATCGAGCGCGCGCGGATATCCATGATGGCCAAGAGCTCAAAGGCTCCATCAATAGGCCGGATACAGAAGCGCAAGACCAACTTCTCCAAATCATCACTTTTCGGCTTGCAACGCGCGGCCGGTCCATACAGATGGGCCAGTACCGGACGTAGCGGCCATGTGTAAAAATCAAAAATTATTCAAGCGGAGGGAAGATCATGGCCGCCACTATTCCGCTGCCTTCTGGAAGCGCTTTGCCCGCCAAATCGACCGCTGCCGCGAATGATGATCCGCCGAGCGGCCTGACAAGCGACGAAGCGCGTCGTCGGCTGGACGAATTCGGCCCGAACGCGATGCCCGACACGGCCCTCCATCCGTTGCACATGGCGCTTGAGAAATTCTGGGCGCCCGTTCCGTGGATGCTCGAGGCTGCGATCGTTCTCGAACTGGTGCTCGGCAAGTATGTCGAGGCCGGGATTATTGCTGGCCTCCTGGTATTCAACGCCGCCCTCGGATTGTTCCAGGAGAGCCGTGCTCAAGCGACCCTTGCCGCTCTCAAGTCGCGGCTCGCGCTGAATGCGTCCGTCCGGCGCGATGGCGCGTGGAAGACTGTGCCCGCGGCTGAGCTGGTGCCGGGCGATGTCGTGAAGCTTTCCCTCGGTGCTGTAGTCGCCGCGGACGTGCACCTCTCCGGGGGAGAAGTCCTGCTCGACCAATCCATGCTCACCGGCGAATCCGTACCGATCGAAGCTGGCGCCGGTGTGCTGACCTATGCAGGCGCGCTAGTACGGCGTGGCGAGGCCGTTGCGGAGGTCACGGCGACCGGGGTGCGCACCAAGTTCGGCCGCACCGCCGAGCTCGTCCGCACCGCGCATGTCGTGAGCTCCCAGCAGAAAGCGGTGCTGCGCGTGGTGCGCAATCTCGCCGGGTTCAACGGCGTCGTCATTGTGCTGCTTGTCGCCTATGCGTGGTTTCTCAAGACGCCGCTCGACGAGATCATCCCCCTCGTCCTGACGGCGGTGCTCGCATCGATTCCGGTCGCGCTGCCGGCCACCTTCACCCTCGCGGCGGCGCTCGGCGCGCGGGCCTTGGCAAAGCGGGGCGTCCTTCCGACCCGCCTCTCCGCGGTGGATGAAGCGGGAACGACGGATGTCTTGTGCGCCGACAAGACCGGCACGCTGACCCAGAACGCACTGACCGTGACGACCATTCATGCCCTGCCCGGTTTCGACGAGGCGCATGTTCTGACGCTGGCCGCTTTGGCTAGTTCGGATGGCGGGCAGGACCCGGTCGATGGCGCAATTCGCGCCGCTGCGGCGCGCAAGACCGTCTCCGACGTGCCGACATTGATCAAGTTCGCGCCGTTCGATCCGACGAAGAAAATGTCCGAGGCGACCGCAACTGATTCGACCGGAGGCACGCAACGTATCGTGAAGGGCGCCTTTGCGGCGGTAACAGGCCTCGCGCAACCGTCGCCAACCGCCGCGGCAGCGGCGGCGGCGCTTGAAGGGCACGGGTTCCGTGTGCTGGCGGTCGCGGCCGGATCGCCGACGGCGCTGAAGCTGGCAGGCCTCATCGCGCTCAGCGACCCGCCACGCGCCAACTCGGCCTCCCTCGTCACTGAGCTGCATGGCTTGGGCGTGCGCACCGTAATGGTGACGGGCGACGCGCCCGCAACCGCCACCATCGTGGCTCGCGAGGTGGGGCTCGAGGGCGCGGTCTGTCCGCCCGGACCGATCCCCGACAGCGTCCACCCCGAGCAATTCGCTGTCTTCGCCGGTGTTCTGCCCGAGGACAAGTACAAGCTCGTCAAGGCGTTTCAAAAGGGCGGCCACACCGTCGGCATGTGCGGCGACGGCGCCAACGACGCGCCGGCGTTGCGCCAGGCGCAGATTGGAATCGCGGTCTCGACGGCAACCGACGTCGCCAAATCGGCCGCCGGCATGGTGCTAACCGAGCCTGGACTCGCCGGCATCGTCGCCGCGGTGAAGGAAGGACGAATAACGTTCCAGCGCATCCTGACCTACACGCTGAACTCCATCATCAAGAAGATCGTAACGGTGCTCTTCCTGATCATCGGCCTAATCATGACCGGGCACGCAATTCTGACCCCGCTGCTGATGGTCGTTGTGATGATCACCGGCGATTTTCTGTCCATGTCGTTGACAACGGACAAGGTGCGATCTTCGTCGATGCCGAATACTTGGTATATCGGCAGCTTGACCGCAGCCGGCGTCGTCATGGGAATTTGCCTACTGGCCTTCTGCACCGGAGTCCTGGCCGTCGGAAAATTTGGCATGAATCTCGGAATCGGGGCGCTGAGAACGTTGGCCTTTGTCGTCCTCGTGTTTGGTAGCCAAGCGATGCTCTACGCCATTCGTCAACGCCGGCATCTGTGGGGCGTTCGTCCTAGTCTCTGGCTTGCCGTGTCGTCCGTTGCCGATATCGCAATCGCTTCGACCTTAGCCGTCGGCGGAATCGCAATGATGCCCTTGCCGGTCTTGCTCGTGGCCGGCACGCTCGCGGCAGCGGTCGCCTTCGCTTTCGTCTTGGATCTCGTAAAGGTTCCGGTCTTCGCTCGTCTCAGGATCGCCTAGAGCGCGATACGCTTTAAGTCCCGAGGTGATCACTTGAACCGCGTCCGAGGCTTTGCCGCCCTGGCCAGCTTATCGCTGGCGGGGCAGGAGCACGGCCGGACCATCCCACTACTGGACCCGGTCAACAGGGGCTATGATTATCTATCACATCTGATGAGAGCCCATGCTGAAGTCGGTCAACTGGATGACGCGTGGCGCTTAACCGAAGAAGCAATGACGGCGGTGAAAAAACCAAGGAGAGAGCGTGGGAAGCAGAAATCCATCGCATTGCCGGGGAACCCGCACTCAGGTCGGCCGAGTTGCTCGCAAGATCGCATGGCCGCGGCAGCGAAACTATTTGAGGGGTTCGGCGGGAAGATCGAAAGCGGCTATTGGTTCCCGGCCGGCGGGGAGCATGACGGATTCGTCATCACGCTAGTCCCAGATGACGTAGAGGCGATCAACCTTACGGTGAGAGCCACTGGCATGATTCCCTTATCGAGAGCGTGCGGTTACCTGTCGAAGGCGCAATGACGCACGACCACAAAGGTCCGGAATTTCCAAGATGGCTAACTATCATCAAATTCACCATTTGGCGATGGCAAAGAGAGAATGGAAACACCAGCATTAGGCAATTTAATTGAAGATGGCGCTGCGCAAGGTCTTAACGGCTGCCCAATATGGCTCCAATCAAATCCCCGAGACGAGACCGCACCCCGTTCCGACGCTCCTGAAGAAATTCTGGGGGCCGATCCCGTGGCTTCTGGAGGCCGCCATGGTTCGCCCGCGACATGCTCGCCAGCATCGTTGCGTGAACTCTACGTCCCGTTCGTCGAACAGTTCGTCCCTCTGTTGCTCGCAATCGAGAAGACCGATGATGCAGGCCAAGGCCGCAATTTTGTCAGCCCGCAGACGCGACTGTTTGACTGGGCCAAACGCGCGTTCGAGTACCGGTATGTCCGCGCTTATCGCTGAGCGGACCCGCCTGACAAGCTGACAAGTTCGGCTGTTGTGCCGCGAGGCGCCTTCCAAGCGCAATCGTAAAGCCGGTCCAGCTCACGAATCACGCTTTCGGAAGACGAGGTAATATTGCCTCGGCAGGAATTGAAGCGTTTCCACGAGCGAGTAACCGGCCGCGTCGAGTTCTTCCGTGACCCTTTCGGGCGAAATGCGATACTGCGCGGGCGGACCACTTGGCGAATCCGCCTTGAAGTCAACGATCGCAAGCCGCCCCCCAGGGCGCAGCGATGACTTCAGCTTGGCGAAATATTGGGTCCGGTTCCCGATGTGGTGATAAGTGTCCACAACTAGAACAACGTCGACTGGCTCCGGCAGGTTGGCAGCGTCCGCGCTCGCCTGCACTGGCACGAGGTTGGTCAAATGCTCACGTTGCGCTCGCTCGCCAAGATAACCCACCATGTCCGGCTCGACATCCGCAGCGAATATTTTGCCCTCAGGAATGCGCTTGGCGATCCTGCACGCTGAAGTATCCGGTGCCCGCGCCGATATCGGCGACAGTCGAAGTGCGTTTCAGATGCAGAGCGTCCAAAATCTCTTCCGGCTTTTGCCAAGCGTCGCGTTCTGGGTCGTCGAACTCCTTGGCCCACTTATCCGCATCTTGGAATCTACGGTGGAAGGCCCCGTTGGATGAACCACCCATATGATGGCCCGGATGGTCGCCCTTATCCTCGTGTTCCACTGGCATTTCGGGAGCCTTTTGCGCGAGAGTGTCGCGCATGGCCACGCCGCCCCACATCACTACGAGAACGGCCACAATCGACAGTATCTTGTTTTTCACTTTGCACCTTAAATTTAAGGAGCGCGCGCAGTCCTGGCGCGCCGACCCCAAAATCGGCGGCAAATCTAAACGTGCTTTAGGGACAGAATAGCAGTTTAGCTTTAGGTGGATGCCGGTTTCGATTAGGCCGCCAATTTCTCCTCGGTTGCCTGTGTAGCATAGCGCGGTTAGCAGATCCGCGGCAGCGGGTCGTCTTCGAGTTCCTCAAGAAGGCGCTCTCCCCCGAGTTCGGTCTCGAGGATCACTCATGCACGCCCTTCGCATACGCTTCCGATGATGCTGGCTTCGGCCCCCTGGGCTGAGCGCGCCAGAGGTCCAGAACACGCCCAGCATCCTCCGGAGCAACAACAGCAATGACGCGGCCCTCGCAAGCGAGGTAGTACGGATCGTAGCCGAGCATCTGGCAGACTGAGCGCACGGCATCGCGCACAGGCGTTGCCGCTTCGTTGAGGCGCACATCGAGTTTGGTGGACGCGGCGATTTCGTGGGCAACGGTGGCCAGCCCGCCGCGCGTAGGATCGCGCATGAAGCGGACGCCGGCAATGTCGGCAATCGGCGAAACGAGTGGCGTAACGCAGGCGCAATCCGAACGCACCGATCCGCCAAGATCGAAATCCTGCCGCGCCAGCATGACAGCGACGGCATGATCGCCAACCGGACCGCTCACCATCAAGAGATCCGCGGGGACGAATCAAGTCAAGGCCGAAGTTCCTGATTGTTCGGACGCATTCCAACGCCTGTTGTCGTCAGATAGAGGCCGCCCCCTTGTCCGCGCGGCACCACCTTCGTATCGCCGGCGATGATCCGCACATCCGCATCACGCGCGGTTTCGGCGAGGCTCTTGGTGATGCGCTCCAGGCAGGCCATATCCAAGCCTTCTTCGATGATGGCGCTGAGGGTCAGATAGCGCGGCACCGCTCCGCTCACGGCTAGGTCGTTGACCGTGCCATTCACCGCGAGCGAGCCGATATCGCCACCGGGAAATTCCAGTGGCTGAACCGTGAACCCGTCGGTCGTGATGAACGGCGTCGCGTCGTGCGCCAATTCGAATTTCGCGGCATCCACGCCGGTATCCAGATCAGGATTAGCCAAATGGATGGCGAAAATCTCTTCGATCAGCGCGCGCATGAAACGCCCGCCATTGCCATGCGCCAAACTCACATAGCGCTCGTCGATCATGATGGCGGCGCCTCTGACGAATACAACGTCTCAATCATCTGGCCGAAAGCAAGCCCGCCATCATTGGCTGGCACGATCTGAGGTAGCAAGGTACGCATGCCCAAGTGATCCAGCCGCGCGCTTACAAGATCAACAAGAAGGCGATTTTGGAAGACGCCGCCTGTCAATCCGACGGCTTCGAATTCAATCGCATCGGTGAGCACGATCACCTGCGCGACGAGCGCATCCGCCAAGGCGTTGTGAAATATGCGAGCACGCTGCGCCGCGGGCCGCGCCTCGTCGCACAATGCGGCAAGCAACGGCTCCCAATCAAAACGCAGGATTCCGTCGCCATCCCCGGCGAGCGGTAACGCGATGGAGTCTGCCCTGTCACTAGCGATGCTCTCTAGCAACATGGGACCGTGACCCTCGAAGGTCGCGACGTCCAGGCCAAGAACCAGTGACGCTGCCGCATCGAACAGACGCCCGACGGATGAAGTCCGGCCCGTGTTGATGCTCTTATTCCACGCCGGCGGCGGCGATGTTCGCGCCTTCCATTCTGGGCGTCCAGGTGGAGCCTGTTTCCCACATCAAGGACGCGGCCGAACGCCATGGCTCGCGTCCCACCTTGTCGCCGCCGGTAACGCGAAAGGAACGGATGCTCGCCACACGCCGCCAGTTTCCCGGCGCGCCCGCGAACGCCTCGCCGCCCCAAAGATCCCCGTCGCTTCCATAACCGATGCCGTCCCAGGTGAAGACAAGCCATTTTCTGACGCCGATATGTTCGCCCGCCAATGCCGAGGCGTGCGCCGATGTGGTGCTGAATCCGCATCACAGGCAGATTCTGTGCAAGCGCCCAGCGCGTGCTCGCATAGTGACGGATGAGCATCGCAGACGATTTTGCGGGCCTCGACGCGATAGAGTTTCTGAAGGTCGGAAATGACCTGCGCGAATATGTCGATGCTGCGCGGGCTGTCCAGGTCGCCGATATGCGGCGAGATCACCGCGCGCCGCTCCCATCCCAGCGCAATGGCATTCTTCATATGTCCGCCGACGGCGAGGATCGGTTCGGGCAATCGCTCGGGCAGATCGATTTCCAATGGCGCGATCCCGCGCCCCAGCCGGATCGCGCGCGGCTTGCCGCCGATGATGCGCATGACGGAATCGTCGGCGGGGCGGACGATCGGCTCGGTTGTGATGCAGAAACGCGTCGGCTACCGCTCCGAGACGTGCCTCCGCTTCTGCGTTATCGGTCAGCACCGGTTCGCCGCTGATATTGCCCGATGTCGCGACCAGCGGCCCGCAGAATGCGTCCAGCATAAGAGCGTGCAGCGGACTGTAGGGGAGAAAAGCCCCGATCTCGGAGAGGCCAGGTGCGAGATGGCGGCTGAGCGGAGAAGGCGGCGCGCCGTCGCACTAGCACAATGGGCCGCGCCGGATCGCTCAGCGCGCGTTCCTCGGTTTCGTTCATGACAACGCATTCACGGATTGCGTCGAGCCCATCCACACCGCGCAACGGAAACATCACGGCCAAGGGCTTATGCGGACGCCGCTTGCGTGCGCGCAATGTGCGTACGGCGTCATCGTTCGCCGGATCGCACATCAGATGATAACCGCCCACGCCCTTGACCGCGACAATGGCGCCTTTGCGCAATGCATCGACCGCCGCTGCTAGCGCATCGTCGACTTTCAGGCCAGTCGTGCCGGGGGAGAACCTGAGCGAAGGCCCACAGCCTGGGCAGGCTAGCGGTTGTGCATGGAAGCGCCGGTCCAGTGGATTTTGGTATTCGCGGCGGCAATTCTCACACAGCGCAAAGCCCGACATGCTGGTATTGGGCCGGTCGTAAGGCAGACGCTCGATGATCGTGTAGCGCGGACCGCATTGCGTGCAATTGGTGAAGGCATAGCGAAAGCGCCGCTCGCGCGCGTCGCGCAATTCTTCGAGACATTCCTCGCAGCAGAAGAGATCCGGCGGCAGATGCACTTCGGGCTTGTCGCCCTGCTGGCTCCCCAGGATTTGAAAATCCGTAACGCCTTCGACAACCGCGGCTGCGGATATCTTCACCTGCGCTCTGGCGAGCGGCGGGGCCTCGCCGGTGAGGGCGGATTCGAAACGGATGAGATCGCCGGGCTTCCCCTCGACGTGAATCTGCACCTCGCCCGCGCCATTGCGGATCCAACCCGTCAACGCCAGTCCGCGCGCTTTTCGATAAACGAACGGCCGATACCCCACGCCTTGCACGCGCCCTGTGACCACAATGCGCCGGGCGGCCGTTTCCTCCCGCATGTCAATACCGCGCAGGCGTTGCGCTCTCGGTTGCGGCGTGCCGGATGCCGGACGCCCACCAGATGCGGCAAGCCCCTTCATCAGAAACCATGCACGGACCGATCGGATTGCGCGGCGTGCAGGCGCGGCCGAACAGGGCGCATTCATTGGGGTAGATTTTCCCAAGCACCACGCGCGCGCAATCGCAGCCCGGCGGCATTTCGCCCATGCGCTTTCGCGCGAGACCGGGATCCACCTGGAATCGCCGCATGGCGTCGAGCTGTTCCAGTTCCGGCTTGAGTGCAAAACCGGAGCGCGGAATGGTTCCGATCCCGCGCCATGTCGCGTCAGCTACATCCATCGTTTCTGCTAGCAAGCGGCGCGCGGTTGGATTACCGCCAGGCTTTGCGACATGGGCGTAGCAATTGTCGAGAAATGCGCGGCCTTCGAGATATTGCCGCAGCACCGAATAGAGCGCCGCTAGAAGGCTATCCGACTCGAAGCCCGCCACAGCGGAAGGAATGCCGTGTTTGTCAGGCAAGAATGACCATTCCTCCGGTCCCATGATCGTCGAGACATGACCCGGTGCGACAAGCGCCTCGAAGCCGGGCGCTTCGCTTTCAAGGAGCATCGCGACCGCAGGCCATGTGAGCCGCCCCGACAGCAGGATGGATAAATTCGGCGGCAAACCCTCCGCCACCAGACCTGCGACCGGCGCCGTCGTCGTCTCGAAGCCGGCGGCGAAGAAGACCACTTCGCGATCGGCATGCGCCTCGGCGATCCGCACAGCTTCGCGCGGCGAGGCGATAGGGCGGATATCGCCGCCGGCCGCACGCGCCTGCTCCAGCGAGCGCGGTTCGCTTTTGGGCGAATTGGCCGGCACGCGTAGCATGTCGCCGAACGCGACAAGAATGATGTCTTTGCGCAGCGCCAATTGGATCGCCGCGTAAATATCTTCCTCCGGGCACACGCAAACCGGACAACCCGGACCCGGAATGAGCTCGATCTCACGCGGAAGCGCGCCGCGCAATCCGGCCATCGAAATCGAACGCTCATGCCCGCCGCAAACGTTCAATACGCGAATGCGCCCGCGCAAAGGCAAAGCACGAATGCGTTCGAGCCATGTTCGGGCGTCGGCCATGGCATTTACTCCGCCCCGTGAAGATATGCGTGTTCACGCCTTGAACGTGGCCGCAATATCGCTCCAGCTCGAGCCGCGGCTTGTTTTTCTTCGAGCCAGGCAAGCCAGGGCGCAAGCGTTTCGTGTCGCCGCGCGGAAACGCGCAGTACACCCGCCGGGTTGGCCAAATTGCGCAAATTTGCTTCCGCCTTGGCGGGATCGAAATCGTCCAGGACGTCCAGCAGATCGGACTTGGACAGAAGAACGAGATCGGCGGCGCGAAACATCACGGGATATTTCGCCGGCTTGTCGTCGCCTTCCGTCACCGAAAGCAGCGTGACGTTGGCATGCTGGCCGAGATCGAAGCTGGCGGGACAAACAAGATTGCCGACATTTTCGATGAAAAGAATGTCGATAGCTTCGAGATCGAGTGCATGCAAAGCGTCATGCACCATATGCGCATCGAGATGGCAGGTCTGCCCGGTGGTGATCTGTACCGCAGGCACGCCTTTCGCGCGAATGCGCAAGGCATCGTTTTCAGTTTCGAGATCGCCTTCGATCACGCCGATGCGAAACCGCCTTCCGATCGCGTCGATGGTCGCTTCCAGAAGCCTCGTCTTGCCCGAACCGGGCGACGACATCAGATTAATAGCAAGCACTCTGTGGCTAGCGAGATGTTCGCGATTGTGCGCGGCCTCGTGATCGTTGTCGTGCAGAAGTGCGGTCAGAACCTCGATCGAGGTGGTATTCGCCGGCCAGGATGTAACTGTTCCATGATGATCCATTACATGGATTGTCTCGGGAGTTGTCGTGCATCCGCATTGTTGGCACATGGCGCTTCCATCTCCCCTTCAGGAAGGTACCGCGGTAGCGGCGCGTTCCTGATACGCAGTTGCGTCCATCGCTTCGGCGCCGCCTATTTCAAGCTCAATGCTCTTGAGGATAAGCTCATCGCCGGATTTCAACTGAACTTTCCAATCACCGCAATTCCCGCACAGAAGCCTGTTCGCCGCGGCCGACGTTTCGGCGTTGCAACTATCGCACCACACGGCAACCGGAGTGATTTCCATTTCGAGAAGCGCGGAATGCGCAATCGTGCCCGCGCGCGCCACGGTGAAGGCCCGTTCGAGTAGAGGCGCTTCGACGCCCGATAGTGGCCCTATCGCCACAACAATGCGTGTCACGCGCGCGGCACCTTGCACGCTTGCAACGCGGGTGGCTTCCTTCACCAATCCCTGGCAAATGGAGAGTTCATGCATGGTCCCGGATTTCATCCTCGGCCGCGAGCATCCGATCGAACAGCTCCCACGCAGAGCGAGCGTCATCCTCCGTCATTTTCTGGATCGCGTAACCCACATGGACCATCACATGGTCGCCGGGGCCGACTTCTTCATGCTGCAGAAGAAAGAGACTGACCGAGCGTTCGATACCCTTCGCTTCGCAGCGCGCCATGAAGCCGTCGCGTTCGACGATTCGCATCGGTACCCCGAGGCACATGGCTGTCGCGCCTTTCTGCGAGAAACGTCGCTCCGATTGATTTGATCCTTCTGGCGCAAAGGAGATACTAAAACATTGACGCCGATCAAAGACAGATGTCAAATCAAACTGGATTGTCGGCCACCGAAGAAGGGGCCACGCCGATGACTGCCACGGAAGTGCGGCCCGGAATCATAGTTCTGGGGATTGGCAATATTCTGCATGGCGATGACGGAATTGGCATTCATGTCATCCAAGCAATGCGGCCCCATATCTCGGCGCTATCATCGAGACAAACGGTGACGCTGCGCGATGGCGGCACCATCGGCCTAGCGCTCCTGCCGGAGATACAGGATGCCGGCGCGTTGATCGTGATCGACGCTGCAGAGTTCGGCGCCGAACCGGGCACGGTCCGCGTGATGCAGGGCGCCGAGATGGACGCACAGCTCGGCGGCAAGAAGCGCACCGCCCACGAAGTCGCGCTTGCCGATTTGATGGCCGCGGCGGAGCTGACCGGTAGCAGGCCGGTACGCTGCGCGCTCGTTGCTGTGCAACCAGCGTCAACAGAGTGGCGCCTGACACCGACCGAATCGGTCGCGTCTGCAGTTCCCCGGGCGTGCAACGCAGTTCTGTCGCTGATTGAAGGGTGGGATGATGCGAGCTGACGGCGCGACGCAAGCGGGATTTCGGACGGGGCTGGCCGCCGCCGTGCTTCAGGAGATCACCCAGCTCCTCGCGAAGCTGGCTGATACGGGTGCTGCCGGTTCCATCGATCTGCGCAGCTTGCCGATGACAGATGCTGATCGCGACGAGCTGGAGGAGCGGCTGGGCCGCGGCGAAGTGCAGGCCGATCTCAGCGTGGCGGGCAACAGTCAAGTCTGGGAAACTGGCTATTCGGGTGTGTGGTGGATCCGCCATCTCGGCGCCGGCGACAAGATCGCCGCAGAGGAGATCGCTGTCACCAACGTTCCTGAAATATTAGTGTCGCATCCAGCGGACATTGCAGCAGCGGCATCGCGCATCCGGCGCGACCTGGCCGAGGAACCGCCAGACCGCACGCGGGAGGGTGACCTCAATGCCTGAACACGAGACAATAGGTGAGGTGCTATCGCGCCGCGGCGTATCCCGTCGCGCCCTGCTAAAATACACGACATATCTCGCCAGCATCATGGCACTGCCGCCGATGGCATCCAAGGTCATGGCCGAAGCGCTCGCGAGTGCGCGACGTCAGTCGGTGATATGGCTGTCGTTTCAGGAATGCACTGGCTGCACGGAATCGCTGACACGCTCGTTCGGCCCGACAATCGAGGACATCATCTTCGATCTGATCTCCCTCGACTATCATGAAACATTGCAAGCCGTTTCGGGCGCCGCCGCGGAAGAAGCGCGGCTTACCGCAATGAAGGAGAACGAGGGTAAGTATCTGGTCGTCGTCGACGGCTCCGTTTCCACCAAGGATGGCGGCGTCTATTCCACAAATGCCGGGAAAAGCAATCTCGAGACGCTCAAGGAAACGGCAGAGCATGCCATGGCGCTAATCTCGGTCGGCACCTGCGCCGCGTTCGGCGGCATACCCCACGCCAAACCCAATCCCACCGGCGCCGTGCCCGTCACCGACATCATTAAGGACAAGCCCGTCATCAACATTTCCGGCTGTCCACCCATTGCCGAGGCGATCGCGGGTACAATCGCCTATTTGATCTCCTTCGGAAAAATTCCGGAACTCGATCATCTGAACCGGCCCAAGGCCTTTTTTGGCGACAGCATCCACGACCGTTGCTACCGTCGGCCTTTCTATGATCGCGGCCTGTTCGCCAAGAGCTTCGACGATGAGGGTGCGCGAAAAGGCTGGTGCCTCTATGAAGTCGGCTGCAAGGGCCCCGTCACATACAATGCCTGCGCAACGCTGAAGTGGAATGGCGGCGTCTCGTTTCCAATTCAGTCGGGACATGGTTGCCTCGGCTGTTCGGAACCGAACTTCTGGGACCAGGGCGGATTCTACAAGCCTTTGTCCACGAGCGAAGGCAATGTCGCCGAGATCGTCGGCATTGCGGCTGTTGCCGGCGCGGCCGCCGGTTCTGCGAGCGCGATCCTCGCCCGACGGCGCAAGAAGCTGGCGGCAGAACGCATAGCCGCGGAAAAGGGGGGCGAACCATGAGCCTTCTGGAATTCGCGCGCGGACCGGCCTTGCAGGTCGCCTTTGCCGTTTTTGTGTTCGGTGGGGTTTGGCGGCTTTCGTCGCTGCTCCTGCTGCCACGCGCACATGACAGGTCCGTGGCACGGCCGGGATCGTTGCCCGGTTTCCTTGCGGCTCTCCGCGAAATCGTCCGGCGCGCCTGGCCGCACAAGGCCTTCGTCAAAGCCTCGCTATTCTCGACGCTGAACAGCTACGTGTTTCACATCGGCCTGGCGATCGTCGTGTTCGGACTGGCACAGCACATTGTCTTCCTGCGGAATCTTTTCGGATTTTCGTGGCCGAATCTTCCCAGCAATGTGGTCGGCGTCGTGGCCGTTATCACGGTTGCTTCTCTTGTCGCCGCTCTTGTTCGCCGTTTCACAAACCCGGTGCTGCGGCTGATCTCGACCTTCAACGATTCTTTCAGCTGGTTGGTCACGTTCCTGCCAGTGATTACGGGCCTCGCGGCCGTCGCCCATCTGGGCGCGCCCTACGAGAAGTTGCTGGCCGTACATATTCTCACGGTCGCGCTTTTTCTGATCTGGTTTCCGTTCGGCAAGCTGATGCACGCCTTTCTGGTCTTCGTGACGCGGGGGCAGACGGGTGCGTTCTATGCCCGACGAGGAGTTGAGATGTGATATTGCCCGCGCGCGAAAGGCCAACGCTATGAATGAACGCATCGTTGTCGATCCGATCACGCGCATCGAAGGGCATTTGCGCATCGAAGCCGAGATCAGCGCGGAAAACGCGATTACCGGCGCCTACAGTTCGGGAACAATGGTGCGCGGTATCGAGCTGATCCTGAAGGGCCGCGATCCACGCGAGGCTTGGGCGTTCGCGCAGCGCATTTGCGGCGTGTGCACGCTGGTTCATGGCATCGCCTCGGTGCGCGCCGTCGAGAATGCGCTCCATTACGCGATTCCCCCCAACGCGCAGCTGATCCGCAACCTGATGATCGCCGCGCAGTACGTGCACGACCACGTGATGCATTTCTATCATCTGCATGCGCTGGACTGGGTCGATGTCGTGTCGGCGCTGAAGGCCGATCCGGCGGCCACCTCCCAACTTGCACAATCCATCTCGAGCTATTCAAAATCGAGCCCCGGCTATTTCGCCGACACGCAGAAGAAGGTGAAGATCTTCGTCGAATCCGGCCAACTCGGCATATTCGCAAATGGTTTTTGGGGCAATCCGGGTTTTAAGCTGCCGCCCGAGGCCAATCTGATGGCGGTTGCGCACTACCTGGAAGCGCTCGCCTGGCAGCGACAGGTCGTCCAAATCCACACCGATATTCGGCGGCAAGAATCCGCATCCGAATTTTCTGGTGGGCGGGGCGCCGTCGCCGATCAGCATTGACACATCCGCCACCAGCGGCGGGACCGGCGCGACGGCTCTTAATATGGTCGGCCTCAATCAGATCAAGACCGTGATTGGCCGAATGAAGGAATTCGTCGAACAGGTGTACCTGCCCGATACGCTGGCCATTGCTTCTTTCTATAAAGACTGGTTCCAGCGCGGAGAGGGCGTCGGCAACTTCATGACGTTCGGCGACTTTCCGGAAAAAGGAATGGATGATCCGGCAAGCTGGCTCATTCCCGCCGGCGCCATCCTCAATCGCGATCTATCGAAAATCCACCCCGTCGACATGAACGATCCGGAACAGATCCAGGAGTTCGTTGCGCATTCCTGGTACGATTACTCGAGCGGAAAGACCGAAGGATTACATCCCTACGACGGACAAACCAATCTTCATTATTCCGGCCCGAAGCCGCCCTTTGCGCAACTCGACGTCGAGCAAAGCTATTCCTGGCTGAAATCGCCCCGCTGGCGCGGCAAGGTGATGGAAGTCGGTCCGCTGGCGCGCGTGTTGATGCTTTACGCCAAGGGCCACGAGCCGACACGGGAACTCGCCAAGTACGCGCTCTCCAAGCTCGATCTTCCGCTTGAGGCGATGTTCTCGACGATGGGACGCACGGCGGCGCGTACGCTGGAAAGCAAGATCGTTGTCGATCAGATGCTTGTCTGGTTTGGCAGTCTGCTCGCCAATATCAAGAACGGCGATCTTTTAGTTCATAACACCGCGCGCTGGGACCCGTCCACATGGCCTGCAGAGGCGCGCGGCGTCGGCTTCATGGAAGCGCCGCGCGGCGCGCTCGCCCATTGGGTCGTGATCAAGAACGGCAAGATCGATAACTACCAGGCCGTGGTACCGAGCACATGGAACGCCGGCCCGCGCGATCAACTCGGCCAGCCCGGCCCTTATGAGGCGGCGCTGATGGACCGGCACACTCTCTACGATCCCAAACAGCCGCTTGAGATCCAGCGGACGATCCACAGTTTCGACCCCTGTATTGCCTGCGCGGTCCATGTGACGGACCCCAACGGCGAAGAACTCATGCGTATCCATATTCGCTGAAGGGCAGCGCCATGACCGACACAATCGATGTGCAGGCCGCCGCAAACAAGTTCCTGGCACTGACCGAGGAACATGTCGCGATCTATGTCGACGCCTGCGTGCATTGCGGACAATGCGCGGATGCCTGCCACTTTTACCAAGCGTCGCAGGACCCGAAGCACACGCCGGCTTACAAACTCTTTCCGATTGCCAAGGCTTATCGCCGGCAGAGATGGCCGCTGTCCTGGCTTGGGTTGGCGCCGCGCATCAACGAAGGCGATCTCAAGGAATGGGAAACGCTCCTATTCGACACCTGCACGCTGTGCGGGCGCTGCACGATGGTTTGTCCGATGGGCATCGACATCGCCTCAATCGTGGGCGGCGCGCGCCAGGCCTTTGTCGCCGCCGGCCTCGGACCCAAGGACCTGCTCGCAGGCCGCCGACAATTCGCGCGATCACGGCAGCCCGCTTGGCGTGACGGCCGACAAATTGCGCGAGCGCATCGAATGGCTGGAAGACGAACACGAGGTGAAGATCGCGCTGGACAAGGAGAAAGCCGATATTCTGCTTACCGTCTCGTCCATCGAGCTGATGAAATATCCCGACTCTGTCGTGGCCATGGCAAAATTGCTGAACCATGCCGGCGTCAGCTGGACGTTGAACTCGAAGGGTTACGAAGCCACGAATTTCGGTTATCTGTCGGGCAAGGCGGACATCGCCAAACTCATGGTGGAACGCATCGTCAATGCCGCAGAGAGCGTTGGCGCCAAGACCGTCGTCATTCCCGAATGCGGCCACGCGTTCGGCGTGCTGCGCTGGTCGGCGGCGAACATGCTCGGCCGGTCTCTGCCTTTCGAGGTGAAGCACATTTCGGAGTTCCTTGCGCAGCTAAAGCGCGACGGGCGCCTCAAGCTCAAGCCCATGGACGAGGCTATCACCTATCACGATCCTTGCCAGATCTCGCGGCGCGGCGGGGCGACAGCGGATGCGCGTTATCTGCTGCAGGATTTCGCGCAGGACTTTCGCGAGATGACGCCGACGGGAAATTTCAACTGGTGTTGCGGCGGCGGCGGCGGTGTGCAGGCGATCGAGCGCGCGGCGGAGCTCCGCCACAAGGTGTTCAAGATCAAGATGGATCAGGTCGAAAAGACCGGAGCCAAAACGATGATCTCCGCCTGCTCGAACTGCCGCCTGACGATGGACGAGAGCAAGGCCCATTGGAAATGGGAGGGCGGACTTGATAGTTTGGTGGAAGTCATCGCGGACCACCTCGTCGAAGATGCGAATCCGCCAGCGGCATGAATCGTTGACGATGCATGGCGTGAATCTTCTGCTTTTCGATCGTCCTCATCACTCCAACAGCTGATTTCACGCTCAGCCGTTTTTGGCCAGAACAATCCAGACAGCGGCCGGCATTAGCACGCCGTTCGGTGTGACATACTTTGATAGCACATCTCTAACCGCGTCCGTGACATTGTGCACAATCTTCGGATTCTCACGAAGCGCCGCTCCTAATTGTCCTACTCTGAGCGCCAGCTTCAACGTCTGCTCGACGTCTAGGCCGCCAATACGAGCGTCAAACGGGTGGATCGTCACGGAACCGAACCCCGCGTCGGCCAGCATCGAGTGCACGCGGCTCGCGTCAGCGAATGCAAACGGCCTAGGCGCTGTCGGATCGGGTGGCGCAACGGGTGGTATGAATGGAAGTGCAGCTTCCAGCGGAACCTGCATCCAAGGATTCTCGTAGAGAGGTCGCCAACAGACGAAGGCTAGACGGCCCACCGGGCTTCAGCGACGCACGGACATTAGCAAGCGCAGCCACAGGGTCCACATCACGGCGTATGGCCTCAATAAAGTCTGTGCCGACGTCGGGCTTCAGCGCGACTGTACCATCCGAGTATCACCCTGACTGATGCGAAATGTTGATCGAGATCAAGGGGTCTTGCGACAATCAGCCCCGCAAGCTTGAGGCACCGCGGCGCAAACCCTTGATTCAGGTCAATGAGTGAAGCGGAGGGCGGTGGGATGCAGGAACCGGCCGGAGCGATTGTGACAGCGTTCAACAACCCGATCCGTCGCGCGTGTCGGCGCACGGTGCGGTTCGTCTTTGGCAAACAGGAGAAGGCGCCATGCAATACGAGCGACTCTACGCCGATCCCAACGGCGAGACACATTTTGACAAAGTCCCGCTCAAGCTCGACGAGGCGGACTACCGGCCTCCAGCGCCAATGGTCTTCGTCTCGCACGCTTTGCAAGCCGGCACGCTGCAATTTGTCAGATTGCCTTCGGGCTGGGCGGGCGAGAATATCTGTCCGCCTCAGCACCAGTTCTTGTTCTGCCTGGAGGGACAACTCGAAGTGCGCGCCAGCGACGGGAAAAAACGCACCTTCGGTCCCGGTGACGCGGTGTTGATGGAGGATACTTCGGGCCACGGACATAGCTCCCACGTGAAAGGCGGAAAAGATTTGATCGCAGCCATTGTCGCGCTCGAATAGCCGCAATTCGGATACGCGACATGGTCGACGCAGAGCTGCATGAACCCGACGAACGCGCAGCAACGATCGATCCAAGTGCTCGCGACGGATTGATCCAATCAACCGTTCAGCGAAACCCGAAGGCACGCGCGTAGAATACCTCGTTTCTCCCGCGCAGTTGCTGGAGGAGAAACGGCAAACGGACGGAGCCATTCCTGCAACGGACTGAATCGGCCGGATCCCATGCGCCAGGAGGGCGACCTTGGCCGACCGGCGCACATCCTCGTCGGCAAGCAGCCGCCCCATTGTCACCTGCAAACCATGCGGGCCTCGATTGGAGCTCAGCCGCATTACATACCGTTCTGCCGCAGATCACCGAGAGCCTCGGCATCTCGATCAGCGAGGGTTGGTCGCAAATTCGCGGGCCCGGCGCTCCTATCATGGCGGGATTCGAGAACCTCGAAACCACGCTTCAATATCAGCTGCTCAAGGACAACGCACGAACTGGCGATGCTTTTGGGCTTGGCCGTCGAGTGGGGCGGCACCGGCGCGACCAATGCGGGCATTGGATGGGCTACAGCGTCCTCACGCCGACCTTCTCTTTCGGCCAGGGCTTTGGTCAGCTCCCCGACACGATCGGATGGGCACGGCCGCTCGCGGTGACTGGGCAGATCGGCTACCAGATACCGACGATGTCCTACGACGTGGGGCAAGGCGCCTTTATTCCTCAAGTGCTCGTTTACGGCGCGTCGGTGCAATACAGCATGCCCTACCTCAAAGCCGAGGTGAAAGACCTTCACCTTGCGGACTTCATCAATCACCGATTCCGATTGTCGAGCTGGCGCTTGCGACGCCGGTCGCCAACAATTTTGGCAACCGGCCATCCCGGAAGGCTTGCACGAGGCTGGCTCGAGGCCGAACTGTATCGGCAGCGTGGGGCACTGTTATTGCTATCCTTGCATCAGCATGCCGCTGCGGAGGACAGCTATCGCCATGCCCTCAGTAATGCCCGTCGGCAAGACGCCAAGTTCTGGGAACTC
>CAVPXX010000030.1:0-44156 GCA_963709855.1 uncultured Alphaproteobacteria bacterium
CGGCTCACGCCGACACTTTCGACCTCGCCGCCCAGTCCTCGCGGAGCTTGTCGCGCAAGACCTTGCCACGGTCGTTCTTCGGCAAATCCGGCACGAAGAAGATCTGTTTCGGTGTTTTCGCCGGCGGCAAATATTGCTGGCAGTGTTGCCGCACGCTGGCCTCGGTCAGACCGGGCTCCTTGGCGACGACATAGCAGACGACTTCCTCGCCATAGATCTTGTCGGGCACGCCGATCGCGGCGCCGTCGAGAATGCCGGGATGCTTGAGCAGCACCGCGTCGATCTCCAGCGGGGCGATGTTCATGCCGCCGCGGATGATCAGGTCCTTGGTCCGGCCGGTAATGCGGACGAAGCCGTCTTCGTCCATGATGGCGAGATCGCCGGTCTTGATGCGATTGGGCCGGATCGCTTCGATCGTGCCGTCATCGCGCAGATAGCCGACCGCGGTCTGCGGGCCGCCGGCGGTGACCTCGCCTTCGACGCCGACCGGGCAAGCCTTGCCGTCGTCGTCGACGATCTCGAATTCCTGATGCAGCGCCGGCACGCCGACCGTGCCCAGATTGAATTTGTAATGGCGGTTGCCGCATACCCAGCCCGCCTCCGACATCCCATAGAGCTGCAGCAGATGGACGCCGTACATCTCTTCGAACTGCTTCCATTGCTCCTCGGTGAGCGGCGCCGTGCTGCAGGTCATCAGCCGCAGCGTCGGAATATCCTTCGCGGTATAGCCGAGCGGCTTGTTGAGCAGCATGTTGAGCACGGTCGGCACGCCGGCGGAGAAGGTGATGCCGTAGTTCTTGATCCACTCGAAGAAGCGGCTATGCGAGAACCGCTTGGCGATGTGCATCGTCAGGCCCTTCTCCAGGAAGGGCATCAGGCTGAGCACCTGCGCCGAATTCCAGCCGAACGAGCGATATTCGAGCGTGCGGTCGTCCTCGGTCAGGCCCAGGAACTCCAGTGTCGACAATCCGTTGAGCCAATAGGCGGCGTGATCGTAGACGACGATCTTGGGCCGGGCCGTGGTCCCGGAGGTGCAGAACATGCAGGAGATGTCTTCCGGATTGTTCCGCTCGGGCAATGCATCGCCGCTCGTTCCCTCAGGCAGGGCGGCGAAGAATTCATCTTTCGGGTCCTTGCTGCCGCCCGCCGACCATTGACCGAAGCGCATGCGCGGCGCGGGGTGATCGCCGACCAGGGCGGCTATGATCCAGATCCTTGTGGCACAGGATCAGGGCCGGATTGACCGCCTGCGTCAGCTCCACCATCATCTTTTCGTTGATCTCGATGTTCAGCGGGCAGACCACGGCGCCGATGCGCCATGCACCGAACCAGATCAGCAGCTTCTCCAGGTACTCGTCGGAGAGGAGCAGAATG
The DNA here is from genome assembly GCA_963709855.1 of uncultured Alphaproteobacteria bacterium. GTDB lineage: Bacteria > Pseudomonadota > Alphaproteobacteria > Rhizobiales > Xanthobacteraceae > Pseudolabrys. The sequence goes on from CAVPXX010000030.1 coordinate 1,375, forward strand.
CGGCTCCCCTTCCGGATGCCCCTGCTCTTGAAGAAGGCGGCAATGTCGGTCGTGACCTGATCGAGTTCACCGAATGAAATCGATGAACCCTGATCGAGGTCGACGATCGCGATCTTCTGCGGATCGCGCGCCTTGTATTTGGCGAACAGCTCGGCAATCGGCTGATAGGGAATAGTCAGCTGATGATTTCCGAAAACGCCCGCCATACTAAACTCCCTGACTCCGAATGCCTTAGCGTCCGGTCTTTGCCAGCAGCTTGGTCCACCCCGCCAGACGCCCCGTCGCGTTGGCGATCTGATCCTTGGTGAAGAAGTCCTCGAGCTTCACGCGGTCGACCGGATAGGCAGGCCGCATGAAATCCTCCTCGTAGCCATAGGGGACGGTGGCATCGATACCCATGCCACCCTCGTAGCGCGTGTTGGTCGCGGTCCATTCACGGTCGCCGGCGGTCATGCGCTCGGCCGGCATGAAGGTCTGGCCGCGGCCGCCCGGAGTCGGGTTGAGGATGTCCTTTTGCGGGTTCACGCGCGTTGTGATCGCCCACATGATTTCGTCCATGCTGTAGATGTCGGTGTCTTCGCTGACCGCGATGGCGACGCGCATGCCTTGCGAAGTCGCGAGCAGCGTCGTGAGGAAGTTGCGCTGCCAGCCCTCCTCCAGGCGGCTGCGCTTCTTCACCTGGATGATGACGCCGCCCCAATCGGTCATGCAGTAGGGAATGTTGACGTCCTGGATGATGCCGGGCTGCAACCGATGGCAGAGCTCGAACATCGCCGCTTCGCGTATCGAGGTGTCGATGTTGTGTTCGTCGAGGGTGTGCGCACCCAGACAGTAGATGATGCGCTTGGCCTCCTTCCGCATGGTGATCGCGGTGACATGAAAGGTTGGCGCCTTGTAGGCTTTGCCCATGTAGCCGGCCCATTCCGGGTGGAAATGGTGCCGCCCTTGCGTCTGGTCGGCCTCGGATTCCGCCGTCTCGAACCGCCGATCGCGCGGATCGACATAGCCTTCGATCACCACCTCGGAATCAGCGATAGCCCAGGCATCGACCGTGCGCGCCTTTACCACCCGCACCGGGAAGCCCTGCGCGGCGCCGGCCACGCCCAATTCATCGCAGCCGTAAGGCAGAATGACATAATCGAAGGCGGCGCCAGCGAGCAGCGTGCAGGCCGGCGGCACGCCGAAGCAGAACGTCAGCGGCACCTTCTCGTTACGCCGATATGCCTCGGTCACCACCTGCCACATGTGGGAACCGGGAGAAATCTGGAACGTGCCGACATTGCCCCAGCGGAAATTCATCCGGTTATAGCCGACATCCGTGCCATCGCCGAATTGCGCGCCCGACACGCAGCGGATGCCCGAGCCGACCGTGAGTTCCTTTTCCAGCGCCGTATGCCGGATCGGCACCAAGTGTTCGTTGACGTCGTTCGGCTGCTCGATGACGATTTGCTGACACGGCGCTTCGGATTGCGGGATTTCCTGCGGCGGTAGCGGCTTCGACAGTGCCCGCGCTAATTTCCGTGTGCGCTCCTTGTCGTTCGCCCAGCCGAACATGGCGTTGACCACGTTGATGTCGCCAAACAGGTTGGTCAGGACCTGGTGGTTCGGCTTACCCTTGACGTTGTTGAAGATAACCGGACAGCCGCCGTCCATCAGCTTCTGCAGGCCGGTGACCTCGAGATCGGGGTTGACCTCCTTATCCGTCTCGACCAGATCGCCACGCGCTTTGAGCCAAGCGAGCGTGCTACGCAGGTCGCGCAGGTGGGTCGGTGTGCCGGTCGCCGGCGTTGCAATCTTGGCGCTCACGCCCATCGTCATTGTCCCTTTTTAGTCGCAGGCGTGTTCGCCCGGATCAGTTAAAAAATGAGGCGACCCGAACGTCGCCGATTGGCCTCAGGAAACCGGCCAGCGAAGCTGGACCATCTGATCCAGCTTCAAGTGCTTGCCAAAGTGCGCAACAGCCGCGGGTATTTTGGAATAGAGGCTTGTTTCGTCGATCTTCGTCAGCCGCCCGGCGGAAACGACTTGCTCGCCGGCAACGAACACGTCGCGAACCGAATCGCCGGTGGCGCTGTAGACAAGATTGGCAACCGGATTGATCAGCGGCTGCCATTCCGGCCGCTGCGTGTCGAACAGAACGATGTCCGCTTCCTTGCCGACCTCGATGCTGCCGATCCGCTCCGCCATCAGGGCCGCTTTCGCGCCATTGCGCGTCGCCATTTCCAGGCCGGTCTCCGGCGGCATCACGCGCGGATTAATGCGGGTCTCTTTGTAACAGCAGCACGCCAGGCGCACCTCCTGCGCCATGTCGACGATGCCGGAAGACGCGTGATCAGACCCGATCGTGACATTGACGCCGAGCGCCATCAACTCGGGAAGCTTGCCGAACAGGAAATTGCCGTAGCCGTTGTGCAGGCTCGAACTCGGCGCACAGACCAGCGACGGCTTGCGCTTCGCCAGGATCGCCACCTCCTCCGGCTCGAGCCAGCCGGAGTGGACGATCAACATCTTTTCGTCGATCACGCCGAGCGATTCCAAGCGCTCGATTTCCGCCATCTTGGTGCGCGCAACGCTGGAATCATGGGTCGAATAGCTGAAGCAGGCATGCGTCTGCAGCAGCGTGTCGTAGCGGCGGGCCAGCTTGTGTAGCCCGAGGATCAGTTCGTCGGAGGCGTTGTTGAGGCCGCGGAACGATGCACTGGCGCCGAGCCGCGGATTGCCCGACTTGGCGTATTTTTCCAGCACCGCCTCGGCGCGTTCGAGCGCCACCTGCGTCGATTCGATCATACGTTCCGGAAGGATGCCGAGCACCGACTTGGTGAGATCGAACGACGATCGCGAGACAAGCGCACGAATGCCGGTGGACATGATCCCTTCGACCGAGGCTTCCGGATGGTAGTTGCCGGGGTCGATGAAACAGGTGACGCCGTGCTTGAGCAGTTCCGCCGCGGCGAGCGTTGCCGAGAGGCGCACGTCATCGCCGTCGAGCGCGGCTTCATAAGGATACATGCGGTCGAACAGGAATGACTGTGCGTTCGCCTCGTCTGCCAGCCCGCGCGAAAGCTGGAACGAGGAATGAAGATGGCAGTCGACGAAACCCGGCGTCGCCACCGTATTGGCGGCATCGACCGTCCGTGCGGCGGAATAGGCCTTCGCCATCGCCGCGGACTTGTCGATGGCGACAATCTTTCCGCCTTTCACCGCGATCGCCGCATCGCGCATGATGCGGCGGCCTGGGTCGACGGTAATGAGCCAGTCGATATTGGTGACGATCAGATCAACGGATTGCACGTGATTCCCGCTTACTTCTTTTCGCCGACATAGGTGAGTTCGTCGGCAATTTTGAGTTCAATGAGGACGTTGTCGTCGGTCGAGTCTTCACAGAGCATCGAGCGGTGCGCGATGCCTTTCGGGATGAACAGCATGTCGCCCGGATGCATGACGCGAACGCCCATCTCGGTCTCCCACTTGAGCGCGCCCTGCACGCAGAAGATGATTTCGTGCGCGTCGATGTTGCGATGCCAGAAGCTCATATCGTGCTTACGCCGCTTCGAGACGTCCACCTTCACGCTGTCCGAGGTGTACAGGCGCAACGGCGTGCCGTCCGCCTTGTCGATATTGCTGGGCGAGAACTTCTCCGCGAAGATGTTGATCATGCGGAAAATATCGCCGTTCTCGAGAACGCCGGCGTTGATCACCGGCGGCTCGCTGTGCGACAGCACGACATTCTTGCCGTTGATGGTGACGCGTTCCTCATAGACCTTCTTCGCGGTCTGCGGCGTTTCCTGCGGCTTGTTCATGGCTTTCCTCCTTTGTTCGAATCCTGGGTGCCGGCCGCTTCGAGGACGGCCGAAACAATGCCGGCGTAACCGGTGCAACGGCAGATGTGGCCACTCAGCACATCCACGACCTGCTCTTCCGACGGCTTCGGGTTGCGCCGTAGGAAATCGGTGAATGACATCAGGATGCCGGGCGTGCAGAAGCCGCATTGCAGGGCGTGATTGTTGCGAAACGCCTGCTGCAGCGCGTTGAGCGCGCCGTCTTCGCCGGCCAGGGATTCGACCGTGGTGATCTCACGGCCATCGGCCTGCATGGCGAGGGTCAGGCACGAGCGCACGGCAACGCCGTCAAGCAGCACGGTGCAGCAGCCGCAGACGCCGTGCTCGCAGCCGACATGCGTTCCGGTCGCGCCCAGCGCCTGGCGGATGAAGTCGCTCAGCAGCATGCGCGGTTCGGCTTCGGCCGAAACATTGCGGCCGTTGAGTTTCACGCTGACTTTGGCGTGCTGGTCGCTGGTCACTCGGCGCATTGCAGGGCCTCCTCGATGACGACGGGCCCAACGCGGCGCAGGATATCACGACGCATATGGCTGGTGGCGTGCATGTCCTCGTAGCCCTCAAGCTCCCAGGCCAGCGCGTTGATGGCATCGCGCAAATCGGTTCCGGCGGTGAATTCCCGGGTGGCCGGTCGACCCGCCATGCCGCTGACCCCGAGCCTGACTTTGTTTCCGTTGGCGACGGCGGCGATGGCGACGATAGCAAAATCACCGTGCCGGCGCGCCACTTCGCGAAAGGCGACACGGCCGGACGTTTGAATGGGGAAGCGGACGGCCGTGACCAGTTCGTCCGGCCTGCGCGCCGTCATGAGCATGCCGCGCTGGAATTCGCTGGCCGGCAGCACGCGCGTGCCGCTGCGCGAACGCAGCACGACCTCGCCTTGCAGCATGGCCAGCGACAGCGGGATTTCCGAGCTGGGATCGGCATGCGCGATCGAGCCGCACACGGTGCCCTTATTGCGTGTCTGGAAATGGCCGACGAACGGCATCGCCACCGCCAGCAGCGGAAGCTTCGCCTTGAGGCCCGGCCAGGCCAGCAGGCGGTTCTGCGTCACCGCCGCCCCGACCTCGACCTTGCCGCCGACTTCACGGATTTCGGAGAGTTCGGAGATGCGGGAGATATCGATCAGGACCGCGGGCTCGAGCAGCCGCAGATTGAGCATGGCCAGCAGCGACTGACCGCCGGCGAGCACGCGGGCTTCGTCGCCATGCTGGTCCAGAAGTTCGGTCGCCTCGTCCGCCGTATCGGCGCGCACATAATCGAAGGGATGCGGTTTCATGCGCCGCCTCCGACCAGCGAGCGCAGCCAGCCAACCAGGCGTTGCCACGCCGAATTGCGAGGGGCTGCGGCCTCTGGATTCAACTGTCGTGCCAGCCGCTCGAAGAACTGCCGGATGATGATCGCCGCAGCACCGTCAAGCAGGCGCCCGCCGACCGAGACGACCTTGCCCGTGGCAGTGACCGCATAATCGTAGTCGATACGCGTGCCGGTCGCGGTCGCTTCCAGACGGAGATTTCCCGCCCCCGAGGCGCCGCCGAGCGGCCCGCTGAGGGCGCCGACGATGCGGCCCGATTTCTCCGTCACCAGATCGCTCAACTTGACGGTCGCCTCGAACTTGCCGCGCACCGGCCCAACGCCGAGCGAAACCAGCGCGCGATAATCGTTCTCGCCGAGCCGCTGCAACTCGTGGCAGCCCGGGATCACCGCCTTGAGACTTTGCGGATCGAGCAGCGAGCGCCACACCGCCGCCGGCGGCGCCGGCACCTCGAACGAACTCTGACCGTGCAAGTTACGGCCGCCTTCTGCCGTAGAAGCAGCTATGGCCTCACGCGCGGGCGCGGCGACAGGCGACGGCGGTTCGGGCTCCGCCATCAAGGCGTGGATACGCCGCGGCGTCACCGGCATGGGCACGTCCTTGATGCCGAGCGCGTCGGCCACCGCATTGGCGATGCAAGCCGGCACGCTCATGCAATTGCCTTCCGCCAGCCCCTTGGCACCAAGCGGCGTAAACGGCGACGGCAATTCCATATGAAGAATTTCGACGCGCGGGATTTCGCTCGCCGTCGGCACCAGGTAATCGGCGAAGGTGCCGGAGAGGAACGCCCCGGTCTCGTCGTAGATGAACTCCTCGTACAATGCGGCGGCTATCCCTTGCGCGAAGGAGCCGCGCATCTGGCCGTCGCGATCATCGGATTGAGGATCTTGCCGGCGTCATGCATCGAAGTAGCGGTGAGCGCATGGTTGGTCGCCGTGCGGCGCGCCACTTCGCGAAAGGCGACGCGGCTGGACGCTTGGATGGGAAAGCGGACGGCCGTGACAGTTCGTCCGGCTTGCGCGCGGTCATGAGCATGCCGCGCTGGAATTCGCTGGCCGGCAGCACGCGCGTGCCGCTGCGCGAACGCAGGACGACCTCGCCTTGCAGCGTGGCAAGCGACAGCGGGATTTCCGAGCTGGGATCGGCATGCGCGATCGAGCCGCACACGGTGCCCTTATTGCGTGTCTGGAAATGGCCGACGAACGGCATCGCCGCCGCCAGCAGCGGAAGCTTCGCCTTGAGGCCAGGCCAGGCCAGCAGGCGGTTCTGCGTCACCGCCGCCCCGACCTCGACCTTACCGCCGACCTCGCGGATTTCGGAGAGTTCGGAAATGCGGGAGATATCGATCAGCACCGCGGGTTCGAGCAGCCGCAGATTGAGCATGGCCAGCAGCGACTGACCGCCGGCGAGCACGCGAGCATCATCGCCATGCTGGGCCAGAAGTTCGGTCGCCTCGTCCACCGTATCGGCGCGCACGTAATCGAAGGGATGCGGTTTCATGCACCGCCTCCGACCAGCGAGCGCAGCAAACCGACCAGCCGCTGCCACGCCGAATTGCGAGGGAGCTGCGGCCTCGGGATTCAACTGTCGCGCCAGCCGCTCGAAGAACTGCCGGATGATGATCGCCGCAGCGCCATCAAGCAGGCGCCCGCCGACCGAGACGACCTTGCCCGTGGCGGTGACCGCATAGTCGTAGTCGATGCGCGTGCCGGTGGCGGTCGCTTCCAGACGGAGATTTCCCGCCCCCGAGGCGCCGCCGAGCGGCCCGCTGAGCGCGCCGACGATACGGCCCGATTTCTCCGTCACCAGATCGCTCAACTTGACGGTCGCCTCGAACTTGCCGCGCACCGGTCCGACGCCGAGCGAAACCAGCGCGCGATAATCGTTTTCGCCGAGCCGCTGCAACTCGTGGCAACCCGGGATCACCGCCTTGAGACTTTCCGGATCGAGCAGCGAACGCCACACCGCCGCCGGCGGCGCCGGCACCTCGAACGAGCTCTGACCGTGCAAGTTACGGCCGCCTTCTGCCGCGAAGCAGCGACAGCTTCACGCGCTGGCGCGGCGACAGGTGACGGCGGTTCGGGCTCCGCCATCAAGGCGTGGATACGGCGCGGCGTAACCGGCACGGGCACGTCCTTGATGCCAAGCGCGTCGGCCACCGCATTGGCGATGCAGGCCGGCACGCTCATGCAATTGCCTTCCGCCAGCCCCTTGGCGCCGAGCGGCGTAAACGGCGACGGCAATTCCATATGAAGAATTTCGACGCGCGGGATTTCGCTCGCCGTCGGCACCAGGTAATCGGCGAAGGTGCCGGAGAGGAACGCCCCGGTCTCGTCGTAGATGAACTCCTCGTACAATGCGGCGGCGATTCCTTGCGCGAAGGAGCCGCGCATCTGGCCGTCCGCAATCATCGGATTGAGGATCTTGCCGGCGTCATGCATCGACACGTAGCGGTCGACGCGCACCTGGTCGGTCAGCGGGTCGATCTCGACCCCGCACATGTCGAAGACGAAGCCATAGGTGAGCGACGTGTTGATGCGGTCGTCGTTCGACGGCGGCTCGAGTTCCGGCGGCGACCACACCGCGGTCTCGCGCAGGCTCGGCGCCATGCCTTCCGGCAGCATGACGGGCGACCAATGGGCGGTGCCGGCGACGCGGCCGAACGGGATGGCATTGTCGGGATTGCGCTTGCTGCCGATCTTGCCCTTGGCGAATTCGATATCGTCGGGAAGCGTGTTGAGTTGCTTCGCCGCGATCCGGCCGAGCTTGTCGCGGATCTGGTTCGCGGCCATATGCGCGGCCACCGCGGTGCCCGGCGTGAAACGGCACGAATAAGTGCCGGCGGCGATCGACCACTGGTCCTTTGCCGTGTCCATTTCGAGCGTGACGTCCACGTCGTCCGGCTCAAGACCGAGCTGCTCGGCGACGATCTGGGAGAGCACGGTCTCGTGCCCCTGGCCCTGCACCGTGACGTCGGCGGTCACCGAAACCGCTCCGAGCGGATCGACGTTGACCGTCACCATCGATACGGCGCCGTTCTTCGGGCCGGCTTTTTCCCGCGCTTCGGCGGTGAGCAATGTCGACAGATAACCCATGTTCGACATGCCCGGCTCGACAATGGCGGCAAAGCCGATGCCGTAATGCCGGCCGGCCGCCCGCGCCGCTTCGCGCCGCTTCTTCAATTCTTCAAGCCGGCCGCCGCCGACAGTGGTTTCGACGGCCTGCAGATAATCGCCCGAATCGTAGAGCGAACCGGCCGCGGTCTTGTATGGGAACTTGGCCGTCGGAATGAGATTGCGTTTGATGACGTCCAGGTGGTCGAGATTGAGCTCGATCGCGATCCGCTGCACCAGCCGCTCGATGGCCAGATAGAGCTGCGGTCCGCCGAAACCGCGGATCAGGCTCGCCGGCATTTTGTTGGTGAGGACGACGCGATTGGTCACGTCGACATTGGGAATGTCATAAGCGCCGGTGACCGAGCCGTGCATGCGATAGAGCGGCCCCGGCATCGGCGCGCGCAAGAACGCGCCGTAATCCTCGAGCTGATCGAGCTTGAGCGCGAGAATCCGGCCGTCCTTGGTGACGGCCGCCTCGATTTCGGTGATGCGGTTCGGCCCGGAACTCGCGGCGATAAGGTGCTCGACCCGGTCCTCGACCCATTTCACCGGCCGGCCCGTGATGCGCGCGGCAATCGCCATGAGCACCATGTAGGGAAACACGGAAAGTTTGATGCCGAAACTGCCGCCGCTGTCGGGAGGAATGCGCACCCGAAACTTCGGACCGGGCACGCGCAACGCGCGCGCCATCACCGGGTGCGTGCTGAATGGGCCCTGGAAATTCGCCAGCACGTCATAGCTGCCGTCGGTCGGGTCGAATTGCGCGACGACGACGTAGCATTCCATCGGCGTGTAGGAGAGCCGATGATAATCTGTCGTGAGCTTGACGCAGGCATGGGCCTGCGCGAAGGCGCCCGCGGTGTCGCCATAGGAGAAATGGCGGACCGAGACCTCGTTGCTCTTCGCTTCCGGGTGCAGAAGCGGAGCGGATTTTTCGCGCGCCTTGAGCGGATCGATCACCACAGGCAGATCGCGATATTCGATACGCACGAGATCGGCCGCGTCTTCGGCGAGATAACGGTTATCGGCGACGATGAGGACGACCGGTTCGCCGACATAACGGACCCGGCCGACGGCCAGCGACCATTGATGCACAGGCGCCTTGAGGGCAATCAGGAACGGATCGGAAAAGCGTTTGACGTCCTCGCCCGTGATCACCGCCCAAACGCCGGGCCGGGCCAGGGCTTCGGCGGTGTCGATCCGCACAATCTCGGCATGCGCCCGGCTCGAACGGACCACGTGCGCGTGCAACGTGCCAACCGGAACAGGCAGATCATCGGCGTAGCGGCCGCGGCCGGACAGCAGGGCCGGATCTTCCTTCCGAAGTGTCGATTTACCGAGTAACCGTGACACAAGGTGCCCCCAAGCGAGCGCAACAGAATCAAGGCACAGCCGATCCTTACGGCCACGACCGCCTAGGCGGGCCGTGCCTGGACCACCACAATGCAGCGGGGATGCTATTTCCGTCTTCTGGGGAAGTAAAGGTATTCATGTATCATAATGATTTTATTTCCCGCCGCGCTGCGATATGATGGCATTCCACCATAGGGTTGTAAGATGGGACTCATAAGACGGCGATAGATCAGGGACCTCATGAAGAGCACGACTCGGGCTAACGGCGGCGACGGACAGCACGGCATCACGGTGGCCGAAGCCAATGCCGCGGACCTTGCCGAGATCATCGCCCTCGACGCGCGGATCACAGGCTTCGCACGCGCTGACTTCTGGAAGGACCTTTTCCGCCAACTGGAAACGAGCGAGACTTTGTGCGTGCTGGTCGCCAAGAGCGGCGGCAAGATGATCGGCTACGCGCTTGGCGAGGTCCGCTCATGGCCGGTGCGCGCCCCGGCGTGCGGCTGGCTCTACGCTATCGGGGTCGAAAAGGAACACCGGCTGCATAAAAGCGCCTCGGCTCTCATGACCGAGCTGATTTCACAATTCAAGAAGAGCGGCGTCGGCACGATCCGCACGGTCATCGACGTGGACGACAATTTGTTGATGTCGTTCCTGCGCAGCTTCGGAATGACGGCGGGGCCATTCGTCGAGCTCGAATTGACCCTGGATCGCAACTGATTGTGACGAGGATCCGATGCACAGGTCTCGATCGAAATGAAATTACAGCAAGCAACACGATACGCCATTTGGGCCGTGATCGAGCTCGCCTCGCGCCCCGATGAACAAATCCCGGCGCAGGAACTGGCGGAATCGTATCAAGTTTCCAAGAGCCATCTGGTGCGAATCCTGTACGCGCTGACGCGCGCGAACATCGTCACCTCGGCGCGCGGCCCGGGCGGCGGATTTGCGTTCTGCGGAAACGCGAAACGTCTGACCCTCTACGATATCATTTGTCTTTTTGAAACAGGATGGCCCAACGAAGAGGGCGATAACATGCAGACGGGCAATCCTTTGGCCGGAGAGTTGAGCCGGGTCTTGCATGAAGTCGATCGAATCACATCGGCGACGCTGAAATCGGTGACGGTGCAGACGATCATCAACAACGCACGCCGCACCTCACCCTTCCGACCGGTCTCCAAACATCTGTCGCAAGTCTTGTGAAATCCCACCGACCGGATCCTGCAGGAAACAAGCAGGCCGGTCCGCTGCCGCGCCGGCTCGACGAATTGTCGGAGCCCGGCACGACTGGCGCATAACAGCAGCGGAGAAATTTCGTGACTTTTGAACTTCCAGCTCCCAGCGCGGTATTCGACGTCGACCTCGAAGATGGCGCCAAAATTCGCGTACGCCGTCACGGCAATCCTGACGGCATCAGAATCCTGCTCTCGCACGGCAACGGTTTTGCCGCCGACGCCTATTTCCCGTATTGGCGCCATTTTCTCGACCGCTACGACCTGGTGATCTTCGACTTCCGCAACCACGGGCAAAATATCCCGGTCGAGCCGTCCAACCATACCTACGCGCAGCTCAGCCGCGATCTTGAGCGCGTCGTGCAGGATGTCCGCGCGCGCCTGGGGGCCAAGAAGACGATCGGCATCTTTCATTCGTTCTCGGCGCGCACCGCCATGAAACATGCCATTGAGATCGGCTGGCGATGGGATGCGCTGCTGCTGTTCGATCCGCCGGACGTCCCTCCGCCGGGCCACCCGAACTACGCCGCGATGGAAGTCTTCGAAAAGCGTCTCGCCGAATTTGCCGGCAAGCGGCGACGGCATTTTGCATCGATCGACGAATTGACGCAGGAGCTTATGCAGTCGCGCGCGACGAGAAATTGGGTTGCCGGCGAGCACGAATTGATGGCGCGCTCGGTGCTGCGGAAGAATCCCGACGGCGACGGCTACGTCCTGGTCTGCGCGCCGGAGAACGAGGCGAGCATTTATGAGCAGGCCCTGACCTTGAACCTGTGGCCTGCGGCGAAGGAATTCGGCGGCCCGGTGAAATTGACCGGCGCCGACCCGATGGCCAAAGGAGCCCCGGCAACCGCCGCGGCCAACCAGGCGCTCGGCACGGAGGGCGGCTACGACTACACCTGCGTCGAAGGAACCGGGCATATGCAGCAGATCGAAAGGCCCGACGAATGCTTCCGCATCACGATGGAGTTCCTGGCCAAGCACGGGCTTGGCTGAGCGGTTCGAGCATCTCACCCAGATAAGGCTCGCTCACGCCCCGGTCAACAAGCCGTGACGGCGCCGACGGTGCCCGTGCCTATTTCAGGAGATTGGGCAGCGCCATGGAAATGATCGGCACATAGGTGATGATCATGAGCCCGACCAGACTGATCAGCACGAACGGGATCACGCCGCGATAGATTTCCGTGATCGGCCTTTTGAATAACAAGATGCGCGGCAAAGATGTTCAGTCCGAACGGCGGCATGAACATGCCGATGCTGAGATTGACGCAGAAGATGACGCCGAAATGGATCGGATTGACGTGCATGGCTTCGGCAACCGGCACGCAGAGCGGCGCGAGAATAAGGATCGCGGCCGGCGGCTCGAGAAAGCTTCCGATGAAGAGCAGGATGATATTCATCAGCAGCAAAGTCGCGACCGGGCCCGCGTCGAGCGCGCGAATGAAGTCGACCACGTGCTGCGGAATGCCGCTCGTCGTCAGCAGCCAGGAATAGACGCCCGCGGCCGCGACGATCAGCAAGATTTGCGTCGTCAGGCTCGCCGCGCTCATGACGATGCGTCCGAGGTCGGCCCATGTCACTTCGCGATAGACGAACTTGGCAATGAACGCCGAATAGACGACGGCAATGCCGGCCGCTTCCGTCGGCGTAAAAATGCCGCCATAGATGCCGCCGAAGATGACGGCGATCGTGCCAAGCGCCCAGACGGCATCCTTCGTCGAAGCTGCAATATTCTGCCAGCGCGCCTTTGCCGTGATCGGCACGATCTTGATGCGAGCATAGACCAGGACATAGGCCGCCTCCATCAATCCGATCAAAATGGCCGGGATGATGCCGGCGGTGAACAAGATGGTCAGCGATTGTTGCGCGGTGACCGCGTAGATGATCATCGCGATCGAGGGCGGAATGATGATCGCGATCGCGCCGGAGCTGGTGATCAGGCTCACCGCGAAGCGGTCGCCGTAGCCGTTATCGCGCAGCGCGGGAAACAGCAGGCGTCCGACGGCGGCGACGCAGCCGACCGCCGACCCCGACATGGCACCGAACAGTTCCGAGGAGGCGATCGTCGCCAGCGCCAGCGAACCGCGCACGCCGCCGACAATGGAGAGTACCCAAGCCACGATCCGCTTGGCGATGCCACCCTGCCCCATGATCTCGCCGGCAAGGATGAAGAACGGAATCGCGACCAACGGATAGCTACCGAGGCTGCCAAACATGACGGTCTGCACGACGTTTGGCGGCATGCTGGTGGCCACCAGCAGGATGACCAAGGCTGACGTCAGCAGAATCAGAAAAATGGGGAATCCAAGGAGCAGCAGGACGACCGGGACGAACGACGAAAAGAGCTTGCTGCAACACGGTCCACAGCCTTCCTGGTTACTGTCGCGAGGCGGGTTCATGCGGCCGCGAGACGACATCGCGACGGCCGGCACGTTGCAACGGCGCAATCATGTCTTCGCCCGACTTGATTCAGCCAGGCGTACGAGAACGGCGAGCACCATGAGCGACAACCCGATCGGAATAACGCTTTGTGGAATGGCGACCGGGATCGCGGCCGCGTCGGTGACCTGGCCGAAATTGATGAACTGGATGATCACCGGAATGCCGAGCCAAATAACGGCGCAGCAGACGACAACGAGAGCGAGTTGGCCCACGACGTCCAAGAGCATGCGAAACCGCGGAGGAAAGACCATCAGGATCATATCCATGCTGATATGCGCGCGCTTGAGCGTAATCATCGGCGCCCCGAGGAACACGCCGGCAATCATGAGAAACTGCATGATCTCTTCGGCCCAGACGATGGGGGCATGAAAGAAATAGCGGCCGACGATATTCGTGAAATTGATCGCGCAGGCGGTCAGCAGGCAGCCAGCTGACACAAATTCGGCGGCACGAATAATACGCCTGCCTGCAACCAGCAAATGGTCCAACATGGGTGCCTGCGTCACGTCGACTGCCCGCGCGCCAATCGCTCCACCATCACTGGTTCCCTACCGAAGCGGAATTCGAGTCGCCCTGTTTATTGGGTCCGTTTGGCGGCACCCTCTAGAACGTCGTACATCGCCTTCACGTCCGGCTTTGCGTTCGCCACGCGGTTCGCCACGGCAACAAGCGAAGCCAGCGCGCTCGCGCGTTCCGCGCTTGGTATTGTCAGAACCTGGCCGCCGGCACCGGTCCAGACTTTCTTCTGCGCGTTGTAGAAGTCAACGACCCACGGGTGCATTTCGTCGCCGATGTGGGCGGCATCGTCGGCCACGATCTTCTGCAGATCGGGCGGGAGCCGGTCGAACCATGTCTTGCTCAACACAAACGTACTCACCGCGAAGGAAAGGTCCGTTTCTGTAACGTATTTTGCCGTGTCATAGAAATGCATTGCAGACAGCACCGGCATAACGGCGAGAACACCGTCGATTGCCCCTTGCTGCAGCGCGGGCAGCACGTCGCCGAGCGGCAGCGGAACCGGGGTCGCACCCAACGTCTTGAGCGGCTCCATCTGCATCGGCGAGGCCAGGACGCGCAACTTCATGCCTTTCAAGTCTTCGATATGATTGACCGGCTTGCGGCTATTAACCGCCGTCGGTCCGCTCAAGAAGACGGCGGAGACGCGCAGGCCACGCGTTGCGCCGAGTTTGAAGAATTCGCGACGAAATTCGGGGTCTTTGACCGTGCGGCCGACGTGATCCATGTCCTTGAACAGGCCGGGAGCGCTGAGCACCTGGAAACGCGGATCGACGCCTTCAAGAAACTCGGCCGGGCTGAGGAAGCCCTGGATCGCGCCCAGTTGCACCGCTTCGATCTCGCGCGGAATGGGGCCTAACTGGCTGGCCGGATAGACTTCCACTTTGATGCGGCCGCCGGAATCCTTGCCGATTGCCACCGCCAGCCGTTTCAAGAATTCATGCTGACCATCATTCAGCGTCGGCGTTCCGAGCTTCATGACAATGGGGTCCGCCGCGGCGGGCGCGGCGATGAAGGCGCACAAAGTTGTTGTCAGAAAAAGACCGGTTGCAAGCAGCGCGGCTTGGCTGCGGCGGCATTTCATTGAATTCCTCCCCGTCGTTGTTCTTCTTGTCTGAGGGGCGCCTGGAATTACGCAAACCAAGCACTGACGCAGACAATATTTCCGGACCAGTCTCTAAAGTGCTGGACGTTATTCGTATTATAGCATTATCGTACAACATAGCAAGATTTAGTACAAGCCTGGCATCCTTACTTCCGTGTCTTTGCCAATCGGCTATCAACTTAGCGCCAACACGTAGCCAAGGCGCGGGGCATCAAATCGCAATTTCGGTTCCGCGGCCCAGAGCTCGGGCCCGCTGATACGCCAACATAGTCACTGCCAAATCAGCCGCACCGGTGCCATTGTTGTTCTTGTGATAGGTAATTTGCTTCGCCGCCGTGCGGCCGGGCCGCTTACCCGCGGCGACCTCTCCCAGTTCTGAAATCTTCTCGAATTTGATGATTCCTTGCTCGATCGGGCTCCAGAGGTCTCCCTGTTTTTCGCTGGACACAGACTCTCGTAAATTGGCAACGATGACATCGGCACGCACAGCCGTGCGATCGTCAATCTCACGCCGCGACTCTTTCAGAAAACCGCCCTGCACCAGCTGAATATTTCCGCCGATGATGCCAGTGACGTGTTGACCTGGCCGTAGCCAATCGCCGTCGAACAGCACTTTGTTTGTGTTAGTTGCGCACACAATCGCGTCGACGGGCTCGACCGCGGCCTTCGCCGAATCTACCGGCACGATCTCCACCCCGAACTTCTCGGAGTATATCTCGGCGAAGCTGCGGCGGTTTTCCGGATCGCGGCTGTAAACGCAGACGCTCGAAATCGACGGTCGCTCGGTCAGCAATGCCAATAGCTGATAGGCAGCCTGACCGCCTGAGCCGAATAGCCCCGCCGTCTGCGCATCCTCGGGGACCAGGTAGCGAAAGCCGACTCCGCTAGTGGCTGCCGTGCGGAAAGCCATCAGACTTGAGGGTCCAAGAGTTTTTTCCGAGACTTCCCCGAGGACGATCGCCAACAGCCTGGCCGTCCTGGAGTCATTGAGGACATGGACGGGATGCTCGCGAAAATCGTAATGCTGATTGCCCTCCGCCTGCCGCACCAGCTCTGCTCTCGTTCCCGAGCCGATCACACCTAGGGCATGCACACCGCCGGGAAAATTACTGACACGCACCCCGGTCGGGGAATGCACCCGTCTTCTCGGCGCGTTGATGACTGGAAACTCGGTAGCGCCGCGATATGCTTCGCTCACGGCATCGATCGCCGATTTCATGTCGACGAGGCCTTCCAGTTCTTTAGGCCGCAGGAGAATTGGCTTGTCAGACATTTGAGTGTTTCTCAATGAATTCGACCGCTGTCGCCAAGCCGCTATCGCTTCTCTATGCCGGATGCCTGGATGATCGGCGTCCAGCGTTCACGTTCTTCCGCCACGAACCGCGTCGCCTTTTCAGAGTCCGAGTTAAACACAATCTGGGCACCCACTGCTTTCAGCACTTTTTGCAGGTCCGGATCCGGCATGATTTTCTTAGTTGCGTCCGCGATCCGGTTCACGATCGGCGCAGGTGTGCCGGCGGGGACAAATAAGCCGTTAAAAACCTGCACTACCATTTCTGGAAAACCGGCTTCGACCGCGGTCGGTATATCCGGAGCAATTTCAAGACGCTCGCGTGCGTTCACACAAATAATGCGGATCTTTCCCGCGCGGTGGAGTTCAAGAAGCTCGGCCGCCATGCTCAATGACATGACCGGGACAGTACCGCCGATGAGGTCGGCAGTTGCCGGCGCTCCTCCCCGGTAGGGGACGTGCACCATGTCCAGACTACCGGCCAGCTTCTTAAACAGTTCGGCCGAGAGATGGGTCATCGTTCCAACCCCAGCCGACCCATACGATAGCTTACCCGGATTAGCCTTCACATAAGCGGCAAGCTCTTTCAGGTTATGCACCGGCAATGACGGGGTGACCGCTATGACGTTGGGAATTGTCGGTGAAAATCGCCACCGCGATGAAGTCTTTCGCCGGATCGAATGGCGGCTTGCGCATCAACTGCGGTTGCAGCACCTGATTTGTGGAATTGCCGAGCAAAATCGTATAGCCATCCGGCGCCGCGCGAGCGACTTCTGTAGAACCGATCATGCTCCCGCCACCGCCGTGATTCTCCACGATGACGGTTCCAAGGTACGAAGTGGCCTTGTTAGCCCAGACCCGGGCGAGCACGTCATTGATGCCGCCGGCGGGAAACGGCACGATCAGCTTGATCACCCGAGTCGGGTAATTGGTTTGTGCCGAGGCCGTCGGTGCGGCTGCTAGCGCGATCAATGCGCCAAGCCCAAATGTAAGAAGCAAGCCGATTGTGATCGGCATGCCTTGCCGGCCGAGGCATTTCATCGAATTCCTCCCCGTCCTTATTCTTTTTGTCCGACGGGCGACTGGCTATCCAAGAACAAGCGCCAGCGCAGACAATTTTTCTGGACCAGTCTCTAAAGTGCTGGACCTTATTCGTATTATAGCATTATCGTACAATATAGCAATAATTCGTGTCGACCAACGATGGCGCGCTGAGGGGTTCGCTACTTTCGCGCTAAGATTTCATGGCTGCCTCTTTGCGCTGCGCTTGCGGTGCCGACCATGCCCTGTATCAAGCATCCAACATCGGCGAGAACTCGTGAAAGCCAGGAGAACGGAATGACCGTGGAGAGAAAGCCGGTTGCCTTTGGAGACCTTCGCGGCTGGATCGCCGCGCTGAAAGCCGCCGGCGAATTCCAAGAGATCAACGCGGAGGTTGACTGGAATATCGAGCTTGGCACCATTTCGCGACTGGCACAGGGCGCAGGAACCGGCCCAGCGCTGCTGTTCAACAACATCAAAGATTATCACAAAGCGGACAGCCGCTGCCGTCGGCTCTTCAGCAATGGCCTGTCGAGCTACCGCCGCGTCGCCATGATGTTGGGGCTGCCGCCGGACACGCATCCGCGCGAGCTCGTGAAGATCGGCCGCAACGTTCTTTCCGGCAGCATTCCGCCGCGTGTCGTCAAGACCGGCCCGGTCAAAGAGAATGTCCTCACCGGCAAAGACATCGACTTGAACGAATTCCCGGTGCCGCATTGGAACCGTCCGGACGGCGGCCGCTACATTCTCACCTACGGAGGCGTGGTCACCAAGGATCCGACGACGAACGTGATGAACGTCGGCATTTATCGGGGCATGCTCGGAAGCCGCGACCAAATCCCAATCCTGATGTGGCGGGCGCAGCATATCGGCCAGCATGTCACCGCTTGGCAGAATGGCGGCAGCGCCGAGATGCCGATCGCTGTGGCGATCGGCTGGGAACCGACGCACGGCTTCGTCGGCGGCACGCCGGTGACCAAAGGCGTCTGCGAATACGACGTCATGGGCGCCATCCGTGGCGAACCGGTCGATCTCGTCAAATGCGAAACCGTCGATCTCTACGTACCGGCTTCGGCCGAAATCGTCATCGAGGGGTATCTCGGTCTCGATCCCGCGACTTACACGATGGAGGGACCGTTCGCCGAATTTACCGGGTATCTCGCCGGCGACCGTTCGCCCAAGCCGACGATCCGCGTCACCGCGATCACGCATCGCAACGACCCGATCCTGCACGGCAGTATTGAAGGCTCACTGCCCGGCAGCTACTCGGAAAACGCCATCTGTTCATCGATCATGCGCGCGGGCACGGCCTGGAACGTGCTCGATCGCGCCGGCGTTCCCGGGATTACCGACGTCTGGTGCCCGCCGGTGCACGCCGGCATCAACCTGCTCATCGGCATGAAGCAGAGCTATCGCGGCCAAGCCAAACAGGCAGCTAACGCGATCTGGGGTTCGTCGGCGGCCCATGTGCGCTACAAGCATATTACCGTCGTCGACGACGACATCGACATTCATGACTATGCCGCGGTCGACTGGGCCATCGCCTACCGCGTCAACGCCGGCGAGAACGATATCGTGATCATGCCCGCTACGTTCGGCGCCGGACTCGATCCATCGACACGCCGGCGCGACCGCAATCCGGCGCTGTTCGGCACCGGCAAGTGGAACCGCATGCTGATCGACGCCACCATGAACCTCGACTACGACCCGGATCCCGATCTCGGCGGGGCACGCTTTCCGCCCCTGGTATGGCCGGAGTCGAGCGACACCGAAGCAGCCTATGCGCGTTTCGCCGAATTCGGGCTCCGCAAGCCGCCAAAACTGGGGAAATAAGCCGACGGATTCGGTGAACTGCAGCGAACCGTACCGACAGCGCGATCACAAGCCGTTAAAATATTTCGTGGCGACGGTCCAACATCATGAGCAATCCGCTGTACCGCAAGCCAACGCCTTACGACGATCGCATCTACTCACAAGAGTGGCGTGACTGGCGCGACCCCGACGTCCCTGAATGGCTCGACCCAGTTGGCTGGCTGCTCGATCGCCATCGGGGCACGCCTATCGCCGCAAAAACGGCGATCGTCTGCAACGACGAGCGCGTCACCTATTCGGAATTGTCCGACCGGGTGGCGAAATACGCTGACATGATCGCGGCCCTCGGCTTCGCCCCCGAGGCGCGCGTGCTCTTGTTCGGTACCGATAGCCTCGACTACGTGACGTTCTGGCTCGGCGCCGTACGGCTCGGCGCCGTGCCAATCGTGATATCCGATCTCTACAAGGCGAAGGATCTCGCCTACTTCCTCGCCGACACGGCCGTCCGGCTCCTGTTTATCGACATCGAGCAGGTGCCGAAACTCCTCGACATCGCCGGCCAGTTGCCGCCTTCGCTGACGACAATTCTGGTGCGTGGCGACGTTTCCGCCGATCTCGCCGCGCAATTTCCGGGGCTTAACGTCGTGCCGCTGCATGCGGCGCTATCGACGTCCGCTCCCGCAGTTGCCCCGCACATGCGCCACGCCAACGACCTCACCTATATGTTCTATTCGGGCGGCACGACCGGCACGGCGAAGGGTATTACGCATCTTGCACATGACTTCGTGCTCATTCCCGAGCGGCAGGGCCAGTTCTGGGAATACACAGCCGAAGACGTCGTGTTCGCCACGTCGAAGAAATACTTCACTCACGGCCTGTGGCCGGGCGTTCTGATCCCGCTCTACTGGGGCGCCACCGTCGTGCTGGACCGCCGTCCCCCGACGCCGGATGTCGTCCTCGCCACGCTGAACGAGCGGAAGGTCAGCAAGCTGATCACCGTGCCGACCGTTCTCAAGAACGTCATCGAGGTGCTGATGCGGACGAACCAGCCGGCACGTTTTCCGGCGCTTCGTCTTGTCGTCAGCGCGTCGGAAAAAATGCCGCCGGAAATGTTCGAGCGTTTCCACGCTCTCACCGGCGTCGAGGTCTTCGACTCGATCGGCAGTTCGGAGATCACCTACGAATGGATCGCCAATCGTCGTCCGGCCTTCAAACGCGGCAGCCTCGGCAAGCCAGTATTCGGCTACGAAATCCGGCTCGTCTCTGCCGATGGGCAGGACGTTACCGAGCCGAACGTCCCGGGCGAAGCGTGGGTCAAGAGCCGGACCGCGTGCTTTTATTACTGGCGCAAATATGACAAGTCGCGCGAGACGTTCTTCGGCGATTGGACGCGCACCGGCGACATCCTCACTTTCGATGAAGAGGGATTTTTCTGGTTCAGCGGCCGCAACAACGACCTGTTCAAGGTGAAGGGGCTCTGGGTGTCGCCGATCGAGATCGAGGCGGCGTTAACCCGTCACCCGGCGGTGCGCGAGGCCGCGGTGGTGTCTTTTGAGGACGCCGACGGGCTGACCAAGCCGCGCGCGTTCCTCGTGCTGCGCGACAATTTCGAGCAGAGCCCAGCGCTTATCGAGGAGTTCAAGCAAGCGGTCGCGCCGCTCGGTTCCTACAAGATCCCCGTCTCGTTCCGCGTTATCGATCAGCTTCCGCGCACGACGCTGCTCAAGATCGATCGCAAGGCGCTGCGCGATTGAGACAACCGCACACTCACAACGGACGGCTGCATGACCCCCATGAATTTCAACGACCAGCGCTTGGCGACGCTCAACGGCTTCAAAGTCGAGTTGAACGCCGAAAAGCAGCGCGCGGATATCATTCTTCATCGTCCGCCGCTCAATGTCATCGAGATGCCACAACGCGACCAGTTGCGCCTTGTATTCGAGGCACTCGACGAGGACGAGCATGTGCGCGTGATTGTGCTGCGCGCCATTGGCGAGCATTTTTCCAGCGGCGGCAACATCAAAGGCTTCATGGAGGCCTCCCCCGAACATGTCTCCAGGCTCGCTTGGAACATCGCGGCCCCGGCGCGCTGCTCGAAGCCAGTGATCGTCGCCAATCGCGGCTACTGCTTCGGCGTCGGTTTTGAGATATCGCTCGCCTGCGATTTCCGGATTGTTTCGGAGACCTGCTTCTACGCGTTGCCGGAGCAAAAGCTCGGCCAAATTCCGGGATCGGGCGGCTCCGCGCGCCTGCAAAAAATCGTCGGCATCACGCGCACTAAGGATATCGTCATGCGCTCGAAGCGCATTCCCGGCAAGCAGGCCCTTGATTGGGGGATTGCAACTGAATGCGTGCCTGACGCGAAGCTTGAAGCGGCGACCGACGCCTTGGTCGACGAATTATTGACATTCTCGCCGCTCGCACAGCGCACGGCGAAAAAGTTGCTCAATGACACGGAGGATTCGACACTGTCGATCGCGATCGAGTTGGAGGGACACTGCTACAGCCGGCTGCGGCAATCCGACGATTTCCGCGAGGGCGTCGAAGCTTTCCACGGCAAGCGCGCGGCGAAATTCAAAGGCAGCTGATGCCGAGGCGGCTGTTCGATTGACCGGTCAATTGGCTCGTGATGTGAATTGCAACATGCAGATTTCGATTGATGCGATGATGATCGAAGGCAAATGGTTCGGGCCGGAGCCTTCAGTGGCGCCGACGATCGTGATGCTGCATGAAGGACTGGGATCCGTCAGCACGTGGCGCGACTTTCCGCAGCAACTGACGGAAGCGACGGGTGCCGGCGTGTTCGCCTATTCGAGACCCGGGCACGGCCATTCCTCTACGATTAAATTGCCGCGACCTCCCGATGCCATGCATCGGGAAGCGCAGGGCGTGCTGCCACGGATTCTCGAAGAGATCGGATTTAAACGAGGGCTCCTCCTCGGTCATAGCGACGGCGCATCGATTGCCGCCATATATGCCGGCAAGGTGGAGGACTCCCGCATCAAAGGGCTGGTTCTCATAGAGCCGCATTTCAATGTGGAAGAAAAGAATCTCAATGCGATAAGGCAGATGATCATAAACTATGAAACGACCGATTTGCGCACGCGGCTGGCGCGCCATCATTCCCATGTCGACACCATGTTCGCGGCCTGGAGCGGCATGTGGCTCGATCCGCGCTTCAAATCTTTCGATCTGACACGGGAGCTTTCAAAGATTGCCGCGCCCATGCTGATCGTCAAAAGCGAAGACGACCCATACAGTACGATGGCGCAAGTCGAACTAGCGAAAGCCGAATGCCATTGCCGGCTCGAAATTACCGTTATTCCCGGCGTTGGCCATGCGCCGCATAAAGACAACGCAAAGCCAACGCTCAAGGCCATCGCCGATTTTGTCGCCAGTGTTCTCTGAACGCGCAATGAAGTTTTCTTTCGAGCAAAGAGTGACCTGAATTGGCTATATTCCGCCCATCCCCGCAGCGCCGGCCGTTAGGACATGGACGCGCAGATCCAACCGACGCACCTATCAAGCCGCGCGATGCCGCCTCGCTGATCGTCTGGCGCAACGGCGCCGGCGGAACCGAGGTGCTCATGGGCCGGCGTTCGCGCCGCGCGGCATTCGTGCCGGATTTCTTCGTCTTTCCCGGCGGCCGCCTTGACGCTACCGACCATGCGGTCCGCACAGCCACGGCGCTCGATCCGGCCACCGTCAAGCGGATGGGCGTGCGCCGAAATGCGTCGCTCGCTGTGGCCCTCGCCGTCGCCGCGGTGCGCGAGACCTTTGAGGAAACCGGATTACTGCTCGCGGAGAGCGGCGATATCGGTGAGGTGCCAGACCCGGCATGGGCGCATTGGAAGGCCCGCGGTCTCGCACCCGGGCTGCGGCGCCTCCATTATTTCGGTCGAGCCATAACCTCGCCGATCAGTCCAATCCGCTTTCACGCGCGTTTTTTCATCGCCCGCGCCGAAGCGCTGCAAGGCGAGATCGGCGGCTCGGGCGAACTCGCCGAACTCGGCTACTATCCAGTAACCGAAGTGCTAGCGCACATGCCGATCGTCGACGTGACCGAATTCATGCTCAACCGCGCCATTACCTACGCCGCCGCTCCCGACTGTTTCGATCCAATGACGCCGGTGTTCTCTTACAAAGGCGAAGTGCCAATTGTGAAGTACGCGTAAAGAGCTGGTTTCGAAAATCCGCGCCGCGGCTTCAGCCCTTACGAAACGAACTACGGTATCAAGCCTTGCGGAGCCTTGCCGTGAAAGACCCTTGAAATATTGGTCAGCACCGCCTCGGATTCGTTGATCATATAATTTGGGTCGCCGCCGCTGATATGCGGGGTCCACAGAACGTTATCGAGCTCAAGCAGAGGTGTGTTCGAAGGCACCGGCTCGTACCGATAGACGTCCAACGCGGCGCCGCCCAAATGCCCGGCTTTGAGACTTTCGTACAGCGCCACCTCGTCCAAGACGCCGCCGCGCGCGGTATTGATCACGTAGGCGCCGGGCTTCATCTTGGCGAAGAACTCGCGCCCCGCGAACTTCTCCGTGCTTTTTTCGTAGGGGATATGCAGCGACACAAAATCGGATTGCGCCAATAGCTCATCAAGCGGCGCGTAGGAAACGCCGCCGAAATTTGCTTCTTCGTCCGGGCTCAGCCGCGTTCGTTTGAAATAGAGAACGCGCATCCCCATGCTTCTCATCCGCCGAGCAACAAAACCGGAATTCTCGCCGAGCCCAATGAATCCGATAGTGCTGCGCGAAAGGATCTTGAAATTGCGAATCCCGGCCCAGTTGAACTTGTTGCGCGGCGGGTCGTTGGCGAACGCGGGCGGCGCCGCCGGTTCCCGGCGTCCGACAACCGAGCGATGCGCCGCCATCAGATTGCGGGCGAGCGCGAGGATAAGCGCCGTAATATGGTCGGCGCTCGATTGGCTGCTCAACCGAGCCAGGTTGGCGACCGGAATTTTCAGCTTGCGCGCCGTCGCGACATCGATATTGCCGTATGAACGGCCGAATTGCTGGATGAGCCGCGTTTTTGTCCCGCAGGCCTCGACCTGCTTTTTGCCGAGCGTTGAAGCCTCCACAACGACAAAATCGGCAGAGGGCAATGTCCGGTCGAGGATTTCTTCGCTCTGACAGACGGTCGTCTCGATGTCCGGCGGCAATTCGAGCCGATCAGCCATCGTGGTCAGCTCTTTGAGTGGCGCGGAGAACTCGTCGCCAAAGAAGTAACGCAATATCTTCTCGCCTTCGGGCGTCAATGCGCGCCGTAGACCCATTTCCATCAAACGGAACAGCGCGTCTTCTTCGGCAAAAACGACGTGAATTGGTTTCTGGCTCACTGCGTTATCCCGCTTTTTGCAATTTCATACCGATGTCGATCTCACTCTATCACTTCAGCCCGCCCGCACGACGCGCGGCGAGCGCAGCCTCGGTCCATTCGGCATTGCCGAGCGCGGCGCTGCGACCCGCCAGGCGGCCCGACACGAAAGCCCAGCCGAGATGATGGCCATGGCCTTCGAGCAACACTCCGCCCTGCCCGGCGGAGCCTGCCGCATAAAGCCCGCGGATCGGCTGGCCACCGCGGTCGACCACCTGAAACTTGCTGTTGATACGGGCGCCACCGTCGGTAAAGACGATCCAACTTTTGGCCGGGCCAAGCGCGCAATAAGGCGCGCGGTCAATCGGCTCCAAACCTGCCGGAAGTTTGCTGTTGTACTCGGCGACTGTCTTTTCCAGCGCACCGGCCGGCATTCCAAGCTTTGCGGCAAGTTCGGCGAGCGTCTCGGCTTCGAAGAAGGCGTCCTTGCGATTGCGCCGATAATCCGCGAGGTAGGCATAGGCCACCCCAGGCGCTGTGGAGATAAAATTTGGCCACGCGTTGAACTCGGCCGCGATCTTTTGGTCCATCAGGACGTAGGCGATGCGCTCGGGCTGACGCGGAATTGCAAGCTCGGGACCGTTGCGCTCGTCGATGAACCGCTTTCCTTCCTTGTTGACCAGAATCGCGCCTTTTTTAAACAGATTGAGCGACGGCGCCAAATTGGTCGTGATGAACATCATCAGAAACGGCCGCAGCAGCCAGGACGGCAGGTAGTTCATCGCCCAGCGCATGGCGAGAGCAATCGGCTTGATCGGCGGGATGAGATCGATGAATTTCTTGTGGGGCGGCGCGACGAAGCGAATCTCCGGTCCCAACATGATCTCGCCGTTGACGATGTCGCCGCCCGCCTCCTGCACTATGCGCTGGCCGTCGCCGGTGCTGGTCGGATTGATGCCTTCGATGTCGGCGAGATCGGCCGACATGAACTGAGCCTTGATCTCCTTGGCCGAGCTGTAGTCGCCGGTGGCGAGGATGACGCCGAACGTCGCGCCGATGCGGCGGGTGCCGCCCTGATCGGTGGCAACTTCGACGCCGGTGATCGTTGCATCGTCGCGCATCAACTTCAACACTCGCGCGCCAACGCGTATGTCGACGCCGAGCTGCCGCGCGCGCTTTTCTAGGTGATAGACATACGAGCGCGCGTGCGGTAGGACATTGTGCATGCGCGGCAAGCGGTGCGGCGGCTCGGGCATGGCGCCGAAGAACACGACGCCCATGTCCATCAGCCACTGCACCATATCTGGCGAGTGCTCGACCAGCAGCCGCCGCAACTCGAGATTATCTTTGTCGGCGAAACCGCGATTGTCGGCAAACAGCGCCATGTCCTCGAAGTGCGCCTGCGGAACATCGTGAACTCCCTTGTTCCACTGCAGAGGCGTACACGTCGAAGTCACCGAGCCGACCGAACGAATGGTGGTGCCGCCAAGCACGGGATTCTTTTCGAGCAACACCACTTTGCGTCCGAAGCGCGCCGCTTCAATCGCCGCGGCAAGGCCGCTGCCGCCGCCGCCGACGACCACGACATCAAAAGTTTCGTCGCCCTGACTGCTCATTCGCCCCGCGCGGCCTATTTCTTCTTCTTCAGACGGACCTCGCCCAGATCCTGGTCGCCATCGGTCGTCACATCGGTGCGAAAGCCTTCGTAGCCTTCCTTCTTGATTTCGATGCTGTACTTGCGATTCTTGTCCAGCTCCCTGATCCAGAAGTCGCCAAACTCATCCGAGCGCACCGTGACGGCGCAGTTGTCAAAGAGATCGGTCGATGCGACTGCGGCTCCTGAAATTACCTCGTCGGTGCCGGCGTCGATGACGATGCCGGCTATCCAAGGCTTGGGCAAACCCCGCCAGTGAACCCGCGGCTCGGCCTGGTACTCCGGATGATAGAATTCGAGCGGCTTGGCGCCGTCCTTTTGCTTGAAAATGCCGTCGGCTTCGTCGGCAAATAGAATGGCGTCGTGGGGGCATACTTCGACGCAGCGCGGCAGCAGTCCTTCGTCGACGCGGTGCGCGCAGCCGGTGCACTTCTGCGCAATCTCAAGCTCATCGTTCATATAGATGACGTCGTAAGGGCACGCTTCCTGACATTTGCCGCAGCCATTGCACAAGGCCGGATCGATCCAAACCAGACCGTCGTCGCGGCGCTTGATGGCACCCTCAGGACAGGCAGGGATGCAGGGTGCGTTCCCGCAATGCTGACAGTTCAGCGGCAGATACGACATCTTGACCCGCGGGGTTTTGCCCCGCTCGACCTTGAGAACGTCGATCCAGAAATGGCCGGTATCGGGCTGAGGCGCCGTCCACGGCAGATAGCTGTTGCCGACGTGCTCGTCCTTGCAGGCGACGATGCATAGACTGCAACTGCTGCATTTGTCGACATCGATCAGAAACGACTTCTTGCCCATTGGTGCAATCAACCTTTGCCGATCAACCCTGCAGCGCCGATCCACGGTCGATGCCGGCGCTGGCAACGATCTCCGCGGGGTCGATTTTGTCCACCTGGACCAGGAAGCCGCTGACGTTCATTTCCGGGATGACGATCTCCTTGCCGACGCCGTATTTTTCCGTCGGCGACGGCGCGATCAAGTTGATGCAGCCGCCGCGATCGACGAGCTTGTTTCGCAGCGTCACCGTGTCGATGTTGGCGCCATGGTCGATCGACAAAGCGCCCGGAATGATCCTTTCCGTCACCACGGCGCCGCACAGCACGCCGCCGCGGTCGTTGTGCACCATGATGACATCACCATTGCCGATCCCTCTGCGGCGCGGCGTCGTTCGGGTGGATCCAGCACGGTTCGTAGCATGTAGCCGTCCGGCCCGCGGACCTTGGAAATCTCGCGGATCCAATCGATATCGTCGCCTTGAACGTGGAATCTGAAATCGCGGATGGTTCGACATCACCGCCAATGGATAGATCTGCGACCGCGCCGAGCCGTGCTCTTCCGAATGCCGGACCCACCGCGCCAGCGGGGGCCGCTCTTTATTGTCGGGATCAAGCGCCGCGATCCGCCCCGACACGAACTCGATCTTGCCCGACGGCGTTTCCAACCCGGCGGCGTCGGTCCAGAACCAATGCAGGCCACCATTTTTCGGGCCATAGCCATGGTCCTTCTTGATATCCACCCATTCGTCCCAGGTCGGGCAGTCATAGATGATGTACTGCTTCTTCTTGAACTCTTCCCAGCTCATCCCGAGCTTCGTCTTGGCCAGCGTGGTCTCGTACGCCTTCCGCAACCAGTCATCGGCCGGCGGAAACACGTCGTCCAATCCCAGCCGCTGTCCGATCATGCGGTGGATTTCGTAGTCACTCCTGGAGTCGCCCACCGGTTCAATCGCCTGATCTTGATAGAACAGCGCGAGGATGTCGCTCCGCTGCACCGCGAGCAGATCCTCATGCTCATAGTTCGTTTGCGCCGGCAGGATCAGATCGGAGAACGGAATGTCATTCTCGAACCACGGATGCACGCCGACAACGAAATCGATGCGTGGGGCGCGCAGCGCCTCCAGCCATTGGTAGCCGTTGCCCCAGCTGCCCGGCTGGCTGCCGTTCTCATTCCACACCATCCGGATGCCGGGGTGGTCCTTGTTCGGAGGGAAGTGATAGCGCTTGAACTGATCCTCGGTCTTGGCCAAGGCGGCGGACGTGCTTCTCCATTCGACCGAAGAATTGAGGATTGCCTCCGTCGCAAGCGTCCGCGGAATGAACACCGGCGACTTCGGCCCGTGCCCAATCGCGTACTCGATCATGGGACTAAAGGGGATGCCGTGCCGGTCGACGTCCGGATAGCGCGGCACTTGCGCCAGCGATTTCTTGTAAAATGACGGCGCTCCCGTCCGCAGAAACTGTCGTCCCGGCCGGCCGATGCCTTGCATTGCCAGCACGTAAGCTTCCAGCCGTCCGACCAAATGCGACAATGTCCCTCGGATCTTGGGCCCGCCGAAATAGACCGACAGCGTAGTCTTCTTGCTGGCCCATTCTCTGGCCAACGCGCGGATAGTGTGCGCCGGCACGCCGGTCATCTTCTCCGCCCAGGCCGGCGACTTCGCGATGCCATCGTCTTTTCCCATCACGTGCTTCTCGAACTCGTCGAAGCCGACGGTGTGGGTCTTGACGTATTCCTTGTCGTAGGTGCCCTCGGCGATCCAGGTGTGCGCCAGCGCAAAATAGAGCGCCGCATCCGAATTCGGCTTCACCGGAATCCATTTGTCGGCGTGAATGGCGGCCGCGTAATTAAGATCGGGAGAAATGGCGACGATCTTGATGCCGGCGCGTTTGAGCCATTTGGGCATTTCCAGTGCGATCGATCCCGACATGCCGAAGCCGGTGGCCTCCGGATCGTTGCCGGAGAAGATCACCATCTCGGCATGTTCGAGCACGTCGTCCCAGACCGCATCCTGATAGGGCTCGCCAAGCGTATTGTCGAAGCCCCAGACGTGCTTGGCGCCCCAGTAGTAGCCTTCCCAGCTATCGGGATTGCGCACTTGCTGCGTCCACCATCCCCAACCCAGGCGTTCGCGGATCATGTCGAAGAGATAGTGCCCCCAGAAGTGCAGCGACTGCAGATAGCCGCTCTGGCCGTGACCGTCCGCCTGCACCAGCACGGGCTCCATCGAGCCGTATTTCTCGCGAATGCGCTTGAGCTGATCGACGATAATATCCAGCGCCTGATCCCAACTGATCCGCCGATAGCCGCTGCGGCCGCGTTGTTCGGTGTTCGGATTATCGGGGCTCCAATCAGTCCTTAGCAGCGGATACTTGACGCGCGAGGCGGAGTGCACGCGCCGCTTGGCGGCGAACGCCAACGGCATCTGCACTTCCTTTTTCGGGCGCGAAAATGTGCCGCGCGACGTCTTGATTTCGTAGAGCCGCACGTCATCAGGAATGTAGAACGGCAGCGACCTGACGATCTTCGAGCCGGACACGTGAGAGACCAAGGGGAAATTGGATCGCGCCAGACCGCTCGCGGGGTGAGAAACGTAGACGATCTTGTGGTCTTGACTGTCGGACATAATCAATTACACCCCGGCCTTGCTTGCAATTAGTGTATCGGTCGCGCGCCATCCCCGATCGCTATCTTTCCAGTCGGGCGATAACTACGACCTTACATCAAGTCTTCCTGTGTTTCCCCGCACATTAACACCGGGAAACTTGCATAGGTGCATTGACGTTGGTCAATCGTCTCGATTTTCGCAGGATCAACATTCGAACGCTGCCCGCGATTTCTTGCACCGAAGGTTGAAATCCGGGTTCGCCGAGTACCACCGCAATACGTGAGGCATGTCCGGCAGTCGGGGAAGCGGCCGTAGTCCTATTTCGTTCCGATGCCGGCGCGCTCGACCACCTCTTTCCACATTGGCAATTCGCGCGCGATGCGCGCACGCAGCCCATCCGGCCCCTCGTATTTCACCAAGAAGCCGGCTTTAAGCATTTTGGCCTGCACCTCAGGATTTTGCAGGACGGCATTCGTCTCCTCGGTGAGACGCTTCACAATCGGCGCCGGCGTGTGGGCCGGCGCGAGAAAATATTGTTCGGTCTCAACCACCGCATTCGGGATGCCGGCTTCCGCCATCGTCGGAACGTCGGGCATGTCCACCCAATGGTCGCTGCCGGTCTGGACCAAGGCATTCAGCGTGCCGGCGCGGATGTGGCCGATCAAATTGGCAATCGGAACGGAAGCGATGTCGGTCGTCCCGGACATGGCAGCCTGGAGCGCGGGAACCGCGCCGCTGTACGGAACGTGGATCATCTCGATGCCTGCACGCAGCTTCACGAACTCGACAGCGAGATGCGAGAGGCTGCCTACACCGGCTGTGGCGTAAGTGAGTTTGCCAGGATTTGCCTTCGCTTTTGCGATCAGATCCGGAATGCTGGTAATGCCCGAGGCCGGCCGGGTAATGATGGCGTTGGGCGAAGCGCCGAGATAGGCGATCGGTTCAAAATCCTTGACCGGATCGTAGTTCACTTTCGCGACGTTCGGATTGATCAGCAGTACGCCGGTGACAACCATCAGTGTGTAGCCGTCGGGCGTCGCGCGTGCGGCGGTGGCTATGCCGATGTTGCCGGCCGCGCCGGCACGATTTTCGACAACGACGGTATTACCGAGCCTCGTAGTCAGTTCCGCTGCCAGCAGCCGTCCCAGCAGATCGGTGGGGCCGCCGGGAGGGAACGGGACGATTAGAGTGATCGTATGTTCGGGCCAGGCGGCGCGCGCCTGACCGGCCACCAGCACCGCCAGTAGAAGCATAATTGCCCGCAACGCCTGAAGCGCGGGCCGGCCGATTCGCCGATTTCTATTGTTCATGCTTCAACCTCCACGCCATTGCCAATGGTGGAACCGATGTACGTAAATTTGGACTCCGAGTCGATACTCGGCATCGTTGCATCGGTGTGAGCGCATGACGAGTTGCCGGTGTAGTGATGGCTAACCGTGCAACTCCAACGTGGCCGGCCGACGAACATCACTGGAACGATCGCCAAAGGTGGCTGGGGCAGCAGTGCGGATCGGTATCATGCTCTGCGCGTTTTCCCTGCTAACAGGGAATTTTACAGGGAATTTTATAAAATTCCGGATTCGGGAGGTCCAGAGACCGCAAATAATGGCGTCATTACAGGGCGTCGGAAGCAAATTCCCTACTCAATGGAACAGGGAATAATTTTGACGGAACAGGGAATTTTGGACTGCACCCCAGGGGGTGAACAGGGATTAGGGTGCCGGATTGACAGTTTGGTCGGCGTGTTGATCCTCGAACTCGATAGGGCTCCGATATCCGAGCGCGGATTGGAGCCTGCGTTTGTTGTAGACCTTCGTCGGTAAAGTGCGGAAGCGCATGAACGACATCCGTGAACGTCTCATAGCCCCCGAGGTAGACCTCCTCGGTCTTGATGGTCTTCATGAAGCCTTCGGCCTTGGCGTTGTCATAGGGAATGCCACGGCGGCCCATTGAACCGCGCAGCCCATGCTTTGCAAGCAACCCGCGGTTCTGATCCGCCGCGTACTGTGCTCCCCGGTCAGAATGGTCCACACATCCGGGCTTGGGTTGACGGTCCGCGATTGCTGAGCGAAGGGCCGCCAACGTCAGCCACGTGTCGATGGCCCGCCCGATCGCATAGACGAGCATGCTCGCCGTGCGCCTCCGAAAATGTGACTGGACACGCCTTTCTTAAACGTGCAGCTTCATACCGATCGAGACGCCAGCGCAAAGCGTTCGGGCTTTCAATCCAACCTTTCAACTGGGACCCTTTTGAGTGTTCCATTTCCCTCGCTCCGAAGCGTGTCGGACGAAAGGAAATCCCATGCGCACCCTTGTCGAGCCGCCGCCTTCGTCGCGCTGTGACCTCTGCGGCGGTGAGTTGCGACTCAAACAGATTGAGTCAGCCAATCGTACCCTTGATTTGGACAATGAGGTATTCGTCTGCATAAAGTGCGGCCGTGAGCAGGCGTGTACCGTAAGCCATAACCACAACGCGCGCCATACGCCGGACCCCAAGGCGGCCTAGCGGCACCCCGGCCGTCTACTAGCAAAGCTTTGGGTTTGACGCGTTGCATACCGATCATCCGAGTATTGCTCGGACATGATGGATTTTGCCGTCATCCACCAGAGTGATGTGGGTCGAACCGCGAGGTAACGTTTGGTCATCCAGTTCCAAGCGAGCAATGCCGCGGCAAACCCCACTATGATTTTCAACGGACAACTCATACCGCGTCGTGTGGTGGCGAAATGCAATCTCGAAATTTTGCCACGCGCGGGGCATGCAGGGATCGAGCCGCATCGTGGCGCCCTCCATGGTAAGTCCCAAAATAGATTCGAGACCTGCCCGATACATCCATCCGGCCGAGCCCGTGTACCAGGTCCAGCCGCCCCGCCCCACGTGGGGCGCAACCGAGTACACATCCGCACAAGCCACATACGGCTCTACTTTGTAGCATTGAGTGGCGGCCCAAGTGCGAGCGTGGTTGATAGGATTGAGCAGCGAAAACAACTCGGCCGCCTTGTCCCCATCGCCAAGCTTGGCGAATGCTTGAATCGACCAGGCAGCAGCATGCGTATATTGCCCACCATTCTCGCGGATTCCCGGCGGATAGCCCTTGATGTAACCAGGGTCCAGCGCGGTTTGATCGAAGGGCGGCGTAAACAGCAGAGCCAGTCCGTCATCTCGCAAGATGAGATTGTCGTCGACCGCCGACATGGCGCGCGCGGCCCGCGCCGGATCTGCCGCACCGGAGATCACACCCCAGGATTGAGCGATGGAATCGATGCGGCACTCGCTGCTTGATGCTGACCCAAGCGGAGTTCCATCGTCGAAATAGCCACGGCGATACCAGTCGCCATCCCAACCTTCTCGCTCAAGCGCTTCGCGCAGCGGCGTCGCGTGCTGCCGCCATGATGCTGCGCGATCATGCTGACCCCGTTGGTCCGCAAACGCAACGAAATTCGCGATGGTGGCGTGAAGAAACCAACCCAGCCAAATGCTTTCGCCCTGTCCGCCCGCGCCGACCCGGTTCAATCCATCGTTCCAGTCTCCCCCGCCGATCAGCGGGAGACCATGGCGTCCGAGCGTAAGGCTGCGATCGAGACCGCGAGCGCAATGTTCGAACAGCGTAGCCCGCTCATCCGAGGGCATCGGCTGAAAAAACGCATCCTGCTCGTTAGGCGCGAGGGTCATTCCATCGAGAAACGCAATTTCCTCGTCGAGGACAGCGAGATCGCCAGTCGCCGTCACATATTGTGCCGTTGCGTAGGGCAACCAAAGAAAATCATCGGAAACGCGCGTGCGAATGCCCTTGCCCGACGACGGCAACCACCAGTGTTGAACGTCGCCCTCGGCAAACTGTCGTGCCGCTGCACGCAGCAGATGCTCCCGTGTCAGCCCCGGCTGCGACAAGCAGAGTGCCATCCCATCTTGCAACTGGTCGCGGAAGCCATAAGCACCGCTTGCCTGGTAGAAGCCCGATCGGGCCCATAATCGGCAGACGATCGTTTGATATAGAAGCCAGCGGTTCATCAGGATGTCCATCGCACGATCGGGCGTGCGCACCTGGACCGCGCCCAGCGCATGGTCCCAGTACTCAATCACGTCACGGAAAACCTGGTCAAGATTAGCCGTGCGATATCGCAGGATCAGAGATTGCGCCTCCGCTCCCGTTGCTGCATCGCCCAGCAGGAATGTGATTTCAGCTTCACCGTTTGCCGGGACTTCAATCGCGGTTTGCAGGACGCCGCATGGATCAAGGCCGGCGCCAACCCGGTTAGACAACGGTTTGCGATCTGCGAGCGCCGATGGCAAGGCAAACGTGCCATTGCGACCAATGAACTCCGTGCGATCCCCGGACCATGACTGCTGTCGGCCAACCAAATCCGCAAAGGCCACACGGGAACCAAATTCCATGCGCCACGGATTTCGCGCCAGCAATGCGCCGGTATCGGGATCGATCTCGGTGACGACGTAGGGTGCACAAACGGTACGTTCTGGTCCCAGCACCCACTCCGCATAGGCGGTTATCGATAGCCGCCGGCGGCGGCGTGAAACGTTCTTGATCTTCAGTCTGGAAATCTTGATAGGGTCTCCAAGAGCCACAAATTGCAGCAGATCGAGCGCAATCCCATTCGATACATTCTCAAACCGACTGTATCCCTGGCCATGTCTGGCAATGTATCGGGAGGCGTCGTTGCGAATGGGAAGAGCGGTCGCCGTCCAGACATCGCCGCTATCCTGGTCACGCACGTAGATAGCTTCACCGGAGCTGTCGCTGACCGGATCGTTCGACCGTGGCGTGAGCTGGTTTTCGCGGCTATTGACCGACCACGTGCAACCGCTTCCCTCTGCGGACACCTGGAAGCCGAACGAAGGATTGGCGATCACATTCACCCAAGGCGCGGGCGTCATTTGGTCCCCGTCAAGGATGGTGACGTACTCCCGTCCATCCTTATCGAATCCGCCAATCCCGTTGAAAAACTCGAGCGCCGGTGGTGCGACAAACTCGGGAGGGCTCGCGATTCGCTGCTTCAGAAGCGGCGGCGCAGCGGCCGGTGCGATTTCTTGTAGCCGCTTGACTTGCTCGGCAAGGCCGCCACGTCGACTCACGATTACGACGCGTGCAACTGTTTGCAGCAGGTTGCGCACTTCGGCGGACAGCAAATCGGCGCGCAGCAGGAACACGGCCCCATGTCGGCGCTCAGGCATTCGCGCCAGGTTTACGCGGACGACCGACTCCAGAGCGATTTGCAAATCCTGCACATATGAGGTGCTTCTTTCGTTGATGATCACCAGGTCGACTGCGAGCTGCTTACTCCGCCAGTAGGCATGCGCACGCAGCAATTGGCGTACCGTCTCCAAATGTTCAACCTCATCGATCCGGCAAAGTACAATCGGAAGGTCGCCGGAGATACCGTGCGTCCAAAGCCCCGATGGCCCGAGATCGTTCCGCTTAAGGATTTCAGACGACGGCCGCAGCGTCAGGTCCGAGTACATGATGCGATTGGCGAGGCGCTGAAAAAGGTGCGCCTCGTCCGGTGTTATTCCGAGGTGATGGAGTTGAACCTGAGCCTGAGTCCAAGCCAATGTAGCTGCGCGTTCGAACGCCGCAACATCGTGATGCTTGTCGGCCAGGCCGATCACTTCGTCGCGCGAACGAGCAAGTAGAGTCCAAAACGAGACGCGAACCGTCGCGCCTGGCGGGATGGTAACGCGCCGGCGAATGCTGAAGATCGGATCGAGCACCGTCCCGACCGTGTTCGAAAGAGGCCGGCCGCCGCTCATAGAAACCGGCGAGTTGATGCCATTGCCGCGTCCAAGGAAGCGCCCCCGGTCGGTCTCAAATTGCAGTGCGCCGGTGGGCTCACCTTCCACTACCGCCAGATGGGCGGCCCACACTTCGGGTTCCTCAGGCGCCCGCTTTCGACGGGTCGCCAACAGCGCGCCAAGTTCAGGCACTAACTCCGTTTGTACAAAAAGCTTTGAAAATACCGGATGCGACGCATCATCGCTCGATGGTGCTAAGACAATTTCGCAATAGGACGTAATCTCGATCTCGCGCGTGCGCGATCCGAGATTTGACACCGACACACGCCTGACCTCCCCGTCCTCCTCCGGCGACACGACGACATCGAGCGTTGTCGTGAGTGTACCATCGCGCCTCGTAATCTCGGCGCGATCCTCCGAAAACGCCACCTCATAGTTATCCGGCCTTGCGCCGCTCGGCTGATAACCCGCCGACCATACAGCGCCGTTTTCGACATCCCGCAGATAGACATACGACCCCCAAGGATCGCGGGTTACGTCTTCCCGCCAACGCGATACAGCAAGATTGCGCCAGCGGCTGTAACCAGATCCGGCGGCGGTGATCATAACGGCATAGCGGCCGTTTGACAGAAGGTGGCTGCGCGGGATGCGATCGTGCGGCGAGCGAAACCGGCGCAACATGGGTGGCGCAAGCTCGCGCACCTGCATCGCCTGATTCACTTCTTCGGCGCGGACCCATTTGACGGCGACATCGCGCGGAGGCCTTTCCTGCAGTAAAAGCTCCGTCGCTTGGACAATCGGATTTGCATGAAAGCGTGTACGCATCGTCCCGTCGAGAAGAGTGTTCGCAATAGCGACCAAGCTCATCCCTTGATGGTGCGCCATATAGGCGCGCACGACGGCGACATTTCTGCCCACTGGGATTCGCCCTGGCGTGTAGTCCAAGGCTTCATAGCAACCGTATTGGCCACAACCGCCAATTTCGGCCAGACGGGCGAAATTCCGCACCGCAGCGGCCGGGTCAATCATGCACGCAAGCGCCGTCGCATAGGGTGCAACGACGATGTTCTCGCTGAGGCCTCGCTTTAGTCCGAGCCCGGGGACGCCAAAATTGGAGTATTGGTAGGTGAGCTCGAGATCGCGGAAATTATAAGCGGACTCGGAAATTCCCCACGGAATGCCAAGCTGAGCGCCGTACTCGATCTGTCGACTCACGATCAACCGGGCTGTCTGATGCAACAGGCTCCCCTCGGGCTCGAGCATCACCAGTTCCGGCATCAAGTACTCAAACATCGATCCCGACCACGAGATCAGAGCCGACCCGCGGTCGATCGGGGTCACCGCGCGCCCCAATTTGAACCAATGTTTCGGGGCGATGTCGCCTTTGGCGATGGCGATGAAGCTCGCGAGGCGCGCCTCTGAAGCCAGCAAGTCGTAACAGCTGGGATCCAGCGCGCCCTCGGCAGATTGGTAACCGATGGAGAGCAACTGCCTGGCAGGATCCAATAGAAACCCGAATTCCATCTCGTCGAACATTTTTGCCGCGCTCTCGTTGAGAGCTTCAATGCGCCGAAT
This sequence comes from uncultured Alphaproteobacteria bacterium, assembly GCA_963709855.1. Taxonomy (GTDB): domain Bacteria; phylum Pseudomonadota; class Alphaproteobacteria; order Rhizobiales; family Xanthobacteraceae; genus Pseudolabrys. Next base: position 38,128 of record CAVPXX010000030.1, read on the forward strand.
GAGCGCTTGCGCATTTACCGCCGACTGCTCTAACACTGCGATGCGGCCGTTAATTTGCGCGACATCCTCGGCAGCGTCTATTGGTGTGAGGGCGGCCCTTTGTTGGCCCAGTTTTTCAATCAGTATCTGACAACGATCCGGTAGGTCCTCTAAAGTCAGCGCCGCCGACAATACCGCGGCGTCGGCGGTAATCTGAATCCACGGAAGCAAAACATCAATATCACGCTGATGGTACTGGACAGATGAAGCAACGCCCTCAGTCCAGGTCAGCACATCCGCGTTGCTGGAGACGGAGTCATCGCCTTCCTCAACAAGAATTCGGGCGAGGTCAGGAAGTCCACCGGCCTCTCGTTTCAGGTTCGACAATCGATTGACAAAATCCTCAAGTGAACCGGCAGAAGATTTTAGTGACGCCCCGAGCGACTCTAGCTCGGTTTGAAGTTTTTTGCGAGCGATGTCATGATCCTGGTGATTGCTTCTTACGGCGTCCAGAGAAGTTCGAGCGAGCGTCACTGCATCAGCGATCCCGGCAAGCGCTTGCGGACCGATCACAGGAGCCGAGATCATCTCTCGGCAGGCATTGCGGAGCACAATCAGATGCCCGGCAAGGTTACCGCTGTCGACAGATGATATGTATTTCGGCTCGAGCGGATGAAGATCACGCGTGTCATACCAATTGAAGAAATGACCGCGGAAGCGATCGAGCCCGTCCATCGTACGAAGCGTTTCTTCCAACCGATCAACCGTCGACGTGAGGCCGAGCCAGCCAAAGTCCCGCGCGGCAAGGACCGAAAGAAGATAGAGGCCAAGATTTGTCGGCGAGGTGCGGTGGGCCAGGACCGGCCGGGGATCCTCCTGAAAATTGTCCGGAGGAAGCATATGATCCTCCGCCGTAACGAATGTTTCAAAGAAATGCCAAGTGCGCCGCGCAACGAGGCGAAGACTTTCCGATTCCGCATCCGACAGCGATTTCTGGTCGGGCCTGGGCGCCCCGCTCACCCACCATGCGATTGCCGGTGACAGTGCCCAAGCAGCGATCAACGGAGCGGCGATCACCCAAGTCCCATGGTCAGCGTATGCAACGGCAATGGTACTGCCGGCAGCCAACACGACAGCGCCGGCCATTCGCCGATAGAAGCCGGCAAGGTTGAGTTCTCGATCGGAGCTCGCCGCTGCGGCAGTCACCCACTCCAGCAATTGTCGACGCCGATATAATCTCGACAGCGTCCGAACGATGGCGTCGACCATCAGCCAGGCCTGGTGTGCGAGCAGCGCCACTTGCAGGCCGAACTGCAACAAGGCGACTCTGAGATCCTGACGAAAAGCGCGGAGATGGCTGCCGGTCGTGATCCCCGAGCGGTGCGGAAACACGCGGGCAACCAGAGGCAGGAATGCGGTTAACAGGAAAGGAAGCAGGCCGAAGCCGGACCAGAGCAAGGCGGCCGCTGGGGGCAGCGAGACCCATCCGGTCAAGAGAGCGAGAAAACCTGCCGGGGCAGACAGGGTACGACGAAGGTTGTCTACGAGTTTCCAGCGGCCAAGTAACGGAATTCCCGCCCCATCAATTTCACTATCGGTCGCGGACCCTTGCCCAAGATCCAAGGAAGCAACTGCCAGTCGCCGCGCGCCCACCGGTGTTGGCGCGACGCCGCAACGTCGTAACGCGTCGGAAAATCTTCAAAGACCTCGACATCGGAAACCAGCCCCGCGCGAGCAAAAATGCCCTCCAAAAGGTCGTGACTGAGAACGGCGCTTTCCGCGATGCGTCCTGCGAGCACAGCCTCGAAGGCATCCACATCGTAAATACCCTTACCGCTGTAGGAGCCCTCTTCGAACAGGTCTTGATAAACATCTGAAACGGCCGCTGCATATGGGTCGATGCCGGTCGGGCTCGAGAACACGCGCTGATAAATTGAGCCATCCCGCGCGCTAGGAAGAGATGGCGTCACCCGGGGCTGCAGCACGCCATATCCCTCGACCACACGGCGCCGCGCGGGATCCACGTGCGGTCGATTGAGGGGGTGCGCCATTTTCCCGATCAAGCGCTTTGCCGCTCCAATGGGCAGTCGCGTGTCAGTATCCACAGTAATGACGTAACGAACTCCGAGGGGTGCGAGTGGCAGGCCGCCGCCCACCGCCAGGAAAGTGGTGTCCGTGGCCCCGCGAAGCAGTCGGTTCAATTCATGCAGTTTTCCGCGCTTGCGTTCCCATCCGATCCACTTGCCCTGGCCCTCGTTCCAGACCCGTCGGCGATGCAGGAGGAAAAAACGCGGCCCGTCCGATGCCGATCCGTATCGGCCATTAAGGCGACCGATTCCCTCAATCGCCGTGCCTAAAAGCTCATCGTCGCCCGTCGCATCCTTGGTGGCCGAGTCCGTCCAGTCCGACAGCAGAGCGAACCGGATATCGCCATCCTGGCTAGCGAGATAATGGATTTCCAACCGTTCGATTATTTCGTCGATGGCCGCGGCGCTCGTAAGGAGCGTTGGAATAACAATGATTGTGCGGAGTTCACTTGAAACACCATCGCGCAGCTCAAGGCCCGGCAGCACGGCCGGCCCGAACTCATCGGCAACTGCACGGTTCACTAGCGTTATGGCAGCATCAATCGAAATAAACAGCCCCAGAAACGCCAGCGGTAGAAAAGTCCATCCAGTGGTGCCAGCGGGACCGACCAGAAGCAGCGCCGTCGCAAGAAGGAGCGTCGCGGTTAACGCCACCGCCGCCAGATAGCCTGAAACTCCCACTGCTGCATTGGCGCGGACCAGCCAATCCTTCATCGGAACACGAAAGCCAAGCTTCTTCTCGAACGCGCGACGGCCCTGCCCGATCAACGAATACCCGGGATTCTTAGAACGTGGATCAACCTCAGCCGCTCCGGCTTGCTCGTCAGCCGCCGCGCGCTTTGCAATGAGGATGACGGCCCGAGCGACATCGGTTTCCGAGTGGGCCGAGCCGCGCGCAAGCGATTCAATAGCGCGGCGATATCTGTCGCGCGTGTGGAAATCCATATCGCCAAAATCACTGTTCGCCCGCAATTCCTCGTCGACCAGGCTGACGCTTTCGAAAAATTCGGCCCAATCAAGCTCGGATATGAGCCGCATGCTAGTAACGATATTGCGGACAGTGACGTTCGCCGCACCCTGCCGGCGATGCTCTTCGCGCACGATGTCATCGGCATTTGTTCCCTGAGTACTCAGACGCTTGTCCAGCCACAGAAGCGCCGGCGTCGTGGCCGGATCTTCATCGCGCAATCGTTGGACAAGCTGAACCGCAAAAGATCTCGTGAACGATGATTGTGAAAACTCTTCCAGGGCCGCAGCGGCGGCTTCGGGCGGTCTGATTCCTGCATCCAGCAGCCGATCGGCCAATGCGTCGGCGGCATCACGCGATGCTTGGTTGCCCACAATGAGATCGGCCAAACGCCGCAAATTTTCCACGAGCACGACACGAATTGTAATTGCGAGAGCCCATAGCTCGCCAATCGTCAGCGGTTGAACTCGCTGATAGGCCAACACGAACCGTCGCAGCATCTCCGCGTCAAAACGACTATCCGTGTGCGCAACGAAGGCCCACGCAATCTCGAAAATCCGCGGGTATCTCCTAAACGGCCCTTCCGCCAGTTTTGGAAGCTGACGGTAATAACTTGGCGGAAGATCGGTTCGGATCTCACGAATTTGATCTTCCGCAAGGTGAAAATTGTCTATCAACCACTCGGCGGCCGGCGTAATGAATTTCTTCTCTGCAATTGCGGTTGCGATGACACGATAGGCGTCAAGAAGGGCCTCATCGTTGTCGCGAACCCGTTTTGCAAGTGGCTGCCCTCTCTCCGGCTGCGAGCTGACAGACTGCGCAGCAGCCAAGCTCTCGGCGTGCTGCTCCAGGCGCTCGACGCTGAAAAGCTCTTCGCGGATCGCTTCTTCGCCGGCCCAAGGTGGAGCCGGTGACATCCTTGGTAGGAATCTTGAAAATCGCCTACGCAAGTGATCCTCGTTCTCTTTGACGATCGGTGTTGTGTCGAAGACGTCCGTCTCTCGTCGACTTGCTATCTAACGGTTGCCGCCGCGATCGAGGAACGGGCGCCGCGGTAATGGTTCCGTATCGTTGAACTGCTCGATGCAAGGGCGCATCTTTCTGTAATGGCAAGTGCGTTCGTGCCTGATTGTAATACGCCGCATACGAAGCAGGAACTCGCCACAGGTGTGCCTCGCCGAAGATCAGTATTCGGCCCAGGCACTCGCGACGCACGGTTCCGATCAGGCGATCCGCGCACCCATTTTGCCACGGTGACCGGGGGTAAGATCGGCCGGTCGCGAATACCCATCGCTCTCGCCCGGGACATGAAGACCTGCCCATAGACACGGTCATTGTCGCGCACCAGGTAGGCCGGCGCTGATGCCCAAGGGAAGGCCTCGGTGATCTGTCGAGCAGCCCTCCGCCGGCGAATGCCGTGTCACCTCGAACCACAGCAACTGCCGACGGGCCGGGACCGAGACTTGAGCAGATCGCAATTGAACATATCGAGTGCGTGCAGGATCGCAAACATCGATCAGAATGATGCGATGATTCTGTCTCACGACGCGAATCTCCGCCGGATGGAATTTTCGGAAAGGACAGGTTGAGCTGGATAGGTCAGCACACCGTCAGGCATCGACGTAGCGCCCTTCGTCAGACTCGCTGGCGAGACAGCTTTCGGCCCAAGAATATTAAACACCCGCTCGCCAGCGACGAGCAGGTAGTCCGCGATGATCCGGCGGTGGCACCGCCACCACACTGCCTCCGCGCACATCACGGCGCAGGGCCGGACGCTGCCCAGTTCGCGCAGTCTGGTGAAGCCGGAATGAAAGCCGCCGCCCATCGCATAGTCGGCGTAGTTGTGAAAGCTCTGGTTCTTCCAGAAGGCGTTGACGTCGGGCGCAATACCCTGTGCATGCGCGCGGCGCCCGCCGAGTTCCGCGATATGCTCATATGCGATCTGAAATTCCGATAGTGATTTAGGGAGCGTCTCGCGATTATATTGCGGATTTGTCCGTGACCGCGGGATACTGCGCACATCGACGACGAGGCCAATCTCTGAAGCGGTGAGCAAATCGACAAATTCGGCGATCGGACGCGTGGAATGGCCAATGGTAAAGTACGGGAATGCCATGCTTGCAACTGTGCTTTCGAATTCATGCCCGGCAGTCAGCCGAGGTGTCTCAACACCGCAGCTTTGTGCAAGGCGACATGATCGGACTTGTCGCTCTTGATTTCATACTGCGGTTCGTCCGGCGTGGCATGGTGTACGTAGCCTTTATAATTGAGGTTCCGTCTATGCACTTTGACGATTTTTCCGCGCACCCGCCCGGCTTCTGAATTCCAACTCACGTGATCGCCAACCTTGAACGTCTTGACCATCTGAGGTGATTTTCTCAATTATCCGCAACGCCGACATGACCATGAAACACCAAATCTCCGCCTTTCCACCCACTAAACAGTAGTAGGTGAACGGCGATGAGGGACAACAAGAGGCCATTTGAAACGATCGCCGAGGGGCCCTGCTGGTAGCGAGAGAAGAGATTGTAAAGTTCGATCAGTACTACGAGCACGTTCGCACTCGCATGCCACCAGACAGTTGAGAGTTGACGAATTTGCTGATCGCCGAAAACGTCGATTAAGCCCATGATGGCCGCGAGGGCCGCCATCACAAGACCGGCTCCGAGAAGCTAGGGTGTTGCGGTCGCCCACGCCGGATTGCTCGTCTGCCAATAGACCAAATCGCAACAGCTCGAATTCAGACTCGATTTGTTTCGCTGCTTCTAAATCGAGCGGGGAGGCCCGACTGGCTGGTCGGCCACCCAGTGTAATCGAACCGAATCTCCAGCTCGGCTCTCTAGAAATTGGCCACTATGCCGAAGGTGCGCGGAGATTTTCGGTACCGTGGCCGAGAAAATATCAATTTCGGGACCCAGAGATTTTCCGGCTAACGCAAGAAGCCCACCTACGGCGGGCTTTTTAGCGACATTGTAGGGGGAAACTCTAGAGACCGG
>CAVPXX010000031.1:0-52836 GCA_963709855.1 uncultured Alphaproteobacteria bacterium
GTATCCCTCCGGTGACGGCCGCCTTGCAGAGTGCGTGGAGAGGTGAAGACATAGGCGTATGACTGACCATACGCCTATGCCGAGAGTTTCTCGGCTAGATGTGATCTCGACCGGTGCTCGGCGGCGTTGGACGCTGGAAGAGAAGCAGCGGATTGTGGCGGAGAGCTATAGTGGGCCGCGGCTGGTGTCGGCGACGGCGCGGCGGCATGGGTTGTCGGCCAGCCAGCTTTTCGCGTGGCGCCGTTTGGCCCGGATGGACCGTCTTGTCGTGAATGACGACGCCGTGACGTTTGCACAGGCGGTTGTCGCTTGCGAACCTCCGACGGGGATTCCCACCGCGCTTTCGGACGGTCTTGAGATCGCAGAGAGTTCGCCGTCGTCATCGTGTCCCGTTGCGACGCCTTGCCGGATAGAGATTGTGCTAGGGCGAGGACAACGCGTTATCGTGGACAATAGCGTGGACGCGGCGGCGCTGGCACGGGTCATCGGCGTGCTTGAGCGGCATCGATGATCCCGATTCCGAACGGGGCCCGGGTGTGGCTGGCAACCGGCCACACCGATATGCGCAAGGGTTTCGACGGGCTGGCGCTGCTGGTGCAGGAGACGCTTCGGCGCGATCCGCACAATGGGCACCTGTTCGTTTTCCGTGGCCGGCGCGGCTCCCTGCTCAAGGTGCTGTGGCACGACGGCCAGGGCATGTGCCTGTTTGCCAAGCGGCTGGAGCACGGACGTTTTATCTGGCCATCTCCCGCCGACGGATCGGTGGTGATCAGCCCGGCTCAGCTCGGCTACCTGCTTGAGGGCATCGATTGGCGGATGCCGCAACGGACGTGGCGGCCGAGACGCAGCCGGCTGACCGCGACATTGTGAATCAGCGCGCGATTGCGGGCTTACAAGAGCAGCATCTTGTGATTCCATCGTTGGCGATGAGCGCCGATGATTCTCTGCCCGATGATGTCGAGACGCTGAAGCGTCTGCTGCTCGCACGCGATGCCGAGCTTGCGCGGGCTCGTGCCGAGGCGTCGAGCGCAGAAGCGCTGATCTCGCATCTGCGGCTTACGATCGAGAAGATGCGGCGCGAGCTTTACGGTCAGCGCAGCGAGCGCAAGGCGCGCCTTCTCGATCAGATGGAGCTCGAGCTGGAAGAGCTCGAAGCGGCCGCTGCTGAGGACGAACTCGCCGCCGAGAAGGCAATGGCCGCGGCTGAAGAGACAACGGCGGTGCGCGCGTTTACCCGCAAGAAGCCCTCGCGCAAACCATTCCCGGCGCACCTGCCGCGCGAGCGGGTGATCGTGCCGGGCCCCACCGCCTGCGCCTGCTGCGGTTCGACCAGGCTCGCCAAACTCGGCGAGGACGTGACCGAGACGCTGGAGGTGGTGCCGCGGCAATGGAAGGTCGTGCAATACGTGCGCGAGAAGTTCACCTGCCGTGCCTGCGAGGCTATCTCGCAGACCCCGGCGCCATTCCATGTGCTGCCGCGCGGCTTTGCGGGACCGAGCCTTTTGGCCATGATCCTGTTCGAGAAGTACGGGCAGCACCAGCCGCTCAATCGGCAAGCGGAGCGATATGCCCGCGAAGGCGTAGGTCTCAGCCTCTCGACGCTCGCCGACCAGGTCGGCGGCTGCGCCGTGGTTCTGCGCCCGCTCTATGACCTCATCCGCGCGCACGTATTCGCCGCCGGCCGAGTGCACGGCGACGATACCCCTGTGCCGGTATTGGCCAAGGGCAAGACGGCGACCGGACGCGCCTGGGTCTATGTTCGTGATGATCGACCATTCGGCGGTCATGATCCGCCTGCGGCAGTGTTCTTCTATTCCCGCGACCGGACCGGTGATCACCCCGAACGGCATCTGCAAGGGTATGCAGGTGTTCTCCAGGCCGATGCTTATGCCGGGTTCAACCGGCTCTACGAAGCTGGCCGTAGACCGGCGCCCCTCATCGAGGCGGCCTGCTGGGCGCATGCCAGGCGCAAGTTCTTCGTGCTCGCCGACATCACCGCCAAGGCGCGCGGCAAACTTCCCGTTGTCGCGCCGCTGGCGCTGGAAGCGGTGAAGCGCATCGACGCAATCTTCGATATCGAGCGCGAGATCAACGGCCAATCGGCCGAGGAACGGTTGGCCGTTCGCCATGCCCGCCTCATGCCGCTCGTGTCCGACCTCGAGACCTGGATGCGGACCGAACGCGCTAGGCTCTCCCGCCATGCCGAAGTTGCCAAAGCGATGGACTACATGCTCAAGCGCTGGGCCGCATTCACGCGCTTCCTCGACGATGGGCGGATTTGCCTGACCAACAACGCCGCCGAGCGGGAGCTGCGCGGCATTGCGCTCGGACGCAAGTCCTGGCTGTTCGCCGGCTCCGACCGCGGCGGCGAGCGCGCGGCCGTGATGTACACGCTGATCCAGACCGCGCGGCTCAACGATGTCGATCCCCAGGCCTGGCTCGCCGACGTGCTCGCCCGGATCAACGATCACATCATCACCGACCTCGCGGCGCTGTTGCCATGGCACTGGGCCGCGGAGATGGAGCGTCGTAAAGTGGCGGCATGAGTGCCGACACCATCGCCCGCCTCAAGATCACCCTCAACGACGTTGAGCCTGCGGTCCTGCGCCGCATCGAGGTGCCGTTCGATATACGCCTCGATCGCCTGCATCTGGTGATTCAGGCGGCGATGGGTTGGACCAATACCCACCTCTATGAGATCCGTGCCCGTGATGTCGGATGGGGCATCCCCGACCGCGATTGGGGCGACGGCCCGCTAGACGCGCGCAAGGCCCGCCTCGGCGACGTGCTTGAGGATGTCGGTGCCAAGACGCTGAGGTACCTCTACGATTTTGGCGATGGCTGGGAACACACGATCAAGGTCGAGCGCGTCGTCGATCCCGAACCTGGCATTCTTTATCCTCGCCTGATCGAGGCGAACGGACGCTGCCCACCCGAAGATATCGGTGGCCCCTGGGGCTATGCCGAGTTTCTCGAGGCCATCGGCGATCCAAAGCACGAACGTCACGCCGAATTCAAAGAGTGGCTCTCCGACGACTTCGATCCCAACATTGTCGATGCTGGTTGGCTTGCTGCAGAAGTTGCCGTGCTCGCGAAACGCTGGTCGCGAAAGCCTGCCGCCAAGCGGCAACGCTCTGCCTAAACCGCGGTCCTCACCGGAGGCTTACGCAGCGGCGGCCTTGCCAGCATCATTGTCGGTGTGTTTGGTCTTGTCCTGTGTGGCCGCCAACGGCGCACATTGGACAACGGATGAACTAGCTGCTTGCGTTGTTTTTCAGTGAGACCCGCCCGCCACGGGTTTGCTGCGCTGAGATCTCGCGGGGATTTCGTCGTCTTAATCGCATTTCGGCATTGGCCGCGTTGCCATGACCCAAACAGGGCCTTATACCGGTCCGGTTAGACCCCAACCGGTTCTCATCTCATGACCGCACGCATTTACAAGCCAGCCAAGACTGCCATGCAGTCGGGTCTCGCCAAAACCAAGGCCTGGGTGCTCGATTTCGAGCCCGAGGCACCGCGCACGGTGGAGCCCCTGATGGGCTGGACCTCGTCCGGCGACATGCGCCAGCAGGTGCGCCTGACCTTTCACAGCAAGGAAGAGGCGATCGCCTATTGCCAGCGCCATGGCATCGCCTATCAGGTGTCCGAGATGCCGGCGCCGGTGCGGCACGGCATGTCCTATTCGGATAACTTCTCGTTCAAGCGCCGCGACGCCTGGACTCACTGACGTGGAGCAAGCCTAGCCTGGAAACACCGGGCCGCCAGGGCGTGCCGCACACGGCGCTCATCGAGTTATTCCGACCAACTGGGCATGAACAGACGTGTCGCAAAAAAACGGATGTAAATTCGATTGGTTATAACGGCGGGGGCAGCGGGGATGACCGGAGGATGACTGCGGATGATCGAGTCATCCGCAATTCATCCGCACCCGAGTCAATCCAGAGTACCCCCCTATGAAATCAATCGTTCAACTAGCACCGCTGCGGATAAAGCGGATAACGCGGATGACTTTGCATAGCACAGCGCCAAGCATGAAACCGTCTGTGTCCAATGCGGTGCCGGTTCTCCGGATGACCCGCCAACTGTGCGGGTGAAGAACGGGAAAGCCGACGCTTGGGTTCATGCTGTCGGTTGCCATCAGACTTGGATCGAATGTCAACTCCCAAATCGCCTCAGCCAAAGGAAGGATCGCCAGCAATAAAGGCAATCCCAAAAGGCGGCGGACAGCTTTTCTGTCGAGTCAGAATTCAGGAAATCCCACGCCCCGCTATTTCGGATAGGCCGAACGATACCTCGACGACTTTGCAGCGTTCTGAGGCCGAACGTGTATCCCGCTAAAATGCAATTAAGATATCGCGCAAAAACCCTAATGGCATTCTTTTCTTGACCGGAGGGGCGGGCGCACTTTTTAGTGGGGCACTTTACTGTTTGGCAATCTAGGTCCCGGATTGTCAGCCTGAAATATTGACTTGCGGTCGTTGCGAATTCAGCAGCGGGTCAATAATAGGAGTATGCAATGTGCTGACCCGCCGTCAGCGAGATATCCTTTATTTGCTTGCGCTGGGCAAGACCAACGTGGAGATCGCGCGCAGTCTTGGGCTTCCCGAAACAACCGTGAACTTTCACCTTGCGGCACTCAGGAAATCAGCCGCCACAAGGCGAGCTCGGTGCGAACCTAAAGACAGCGAAGAAATTTAATCGCACGCGCGGCGAAAAGTGTGCGGAAGAATGTTATTTTGGTCATGCGGATTTCAAAAGGCCATGTGGGAGAAATCGCGAGCCCGTAACGCTACAGCCGCCCGACGGCGGACGCCGAGCTTGCCGAAGAGTGCGGCCACATGAATTTTCACGGTTCCCTTGCCAAGCCCCAGGCTTCGCGCGATCTCCACGTTGGTCAGGCCCTGCACGATCAGGTCCAGAACCTCTCGCTGGCGGCGGCTCAGCGCATCCAGTGACACCGCCGGGCCTTCGGTTAGCGTCCGGATCGAACCCACAGCAGCCGGGGGCGATAAGTTGTCGGTCGGTCGGTCGACGATGCCCAGATGTACGGTTTCCATTTTATGCACTTTACGCACTCCTACCTCGTTGACGCTCTTCCTCCTATCAATAAAGATCATTCGCACTTGTGAAACTCGCACAGCTGCCACTAGGCCTGACAGCCTAGGCATCATCGCGTACATGGGGGAAAGCAGAACAGAAGCGGGCACGCCAAGCCGAGTTAAGGGGTTTCAGTAGCTACTGGATTCGGCGGCCCCGTCCTAAGTTCCAGTTGAGGGTCCGAATTAGGATGGTGGATTGGGTACTGGCCGGTTTGACCCTCCGTGGGCCGATTTTGAATTGAATAACGGCTGTTTTTGATTTAAGTCGCTATTCGCGGACGAAAGGCGCACGCTTCCCACCATCGCCGACCAACAACCAATAACAATGAACTAGGCGTTGGTGATTGAGAGACGCGTCTGCGTTCCCGTCCGAGAGTAGGGAGTGCATCAACAATGAGGAGAGATCGATGATCGCCACCGAATCAAAAAGCCTCAAGAATGGCAGTCGCGTCTATTGGCGAGGCGACGCCACTGACGGCGGCAGTATCACCGAAATGAGTTGGGATGCAGTCACTATCGCCTGGGACAATGGTCATACGGCCACTGTACACCATGGGGACATGGGTGAGATTATGCGAGCGAAAGCAAAGCCGGTCGACATTCTGCACCGATTGCCGACTTAAGGCGCGTGCAATTCGGCTGACCGCACGAACAACGCGCGAGAACATCGTGCTTAGTTTCGGTTTTTGCAGAATTGTTTTGGTGAAATGTGTGGAGGCTGAGAGAAAAATCTTGCCTGAGTCCCCCGCTATTAGGCGGGCCTGCCGTCGTCGCATCATATTAGGGGGCCCCTCGGCTGCCTTCCCGACCCAGTTTGAAAAACGGGGGCAAATCAAATCAGCATTACGCGCCTATTGCGCTCGATCCCGCGCTCGCCGCCGCTAGCTAATCACCAAAGGGCGGAGCGCTCGATCCGGCACTAGGGCAGCACCGGATTGGTGAGAAGGACAATCAGTATTAAAACCACGATGAGCGCAACGAGCGCGTAACCGGCGCTTCGGCCGAAGCCTCGCGATGCGGGCTCTATAAGATTTTCATGCGGATTGCTGATCATTGGAGGCCCCGCTACGAATGGGAAAATCGAATAGTATTCCAATAATGATTTACAGGCCGGCTGCCATGATCTGGATCAAACAGCCGAAACATTGATTCGAACGCCAGCCAAACAACGAATCTTTATTGCCCTGAATTAACTTCCAGACTGCCCGTAATCTGTCAGGATATTGGGCATTTGGTTTTGCTGCGCGACGGCCTGTCGCTGTTGGTAGCGGACGGGTGCTGGAAACGCACGAGCAGCTCGTTAGCCGTCTGTTAGCCCACCATTCCGGACGCTAGGAACGCCTCTGCTAAGTCATTGATATTGTGGCAACCCCGACAGAAAGGGCAGGGGCCTTTCGCGCCAATGACTTAAAGCGACTAACCGCCTTAACGGCGCTTAACGCCGTTAAGGACCTTTGCGCGAGAATGACTAGAACCTATCTCAAAATCGCCTGAAGAGGATAACGAGGCAGGCGAGCTGGACAAAGCCGAGGAAATTCTGAGTGTGGTATTCCCATCGGACAAGGATGCGGCGCTGCCATTGTATCCAAGCAAAGAAGCGCTCGACGAGCCAGCGTCGCATGTAGCGGCTTAGCCGTCGCCGATCTTGAGTGGGCGGCTTGCTCCGGTTGCAACGGTGCGGCGCGATCATTTCGATGCCGTCTTGTCGCAATGCCTCATCCAGTGGATCGCTGTCATAGGCGCGATCACCAATCAAATTTTCTGGCTTGGCTTCGATCATGTAGAAGTCGAAGCACAACTGTACCAAGCGGACTTCGTGATGGTTCGCCGCATGCGTGCTAACCGAGAGCGGCAATCCGTGGCGATCCACAATCGCCATAATTTTCATGCCTTTTCCGCGCTTCGTTGCTCCGATTTCCGCGCCGCCGCCTTTGGCCATAACGAAGGTCGCGTCGATAAAGCATTCAGCTTCGTCCAGCGCGCCCTTATCGCGAAGCTCGTTGGCAACATCCGCCAGTACCCGACGTAGAACCTCATTGCAGCACCACGTCTGAAAGCGCCGATGCACAGTTTTGTAGTTCGGGTAGCTTTGCGGCAGCATGTGCCACTGCGCGCCTGTATTAAGAATCCACAGCACGGCTTCAAGTACACGACGCGTCGGTATCGGTTTGCGGCCAGGGCGTCCGTCAGCAATCTTCTCCTCCGGAAAATGATCCCGGATGCGTTCCCATTGCTCGGCTGTGAGCCGAATAATTCCGCATTTATAGCGGATCGACAGCAATCAGTAATTTTGAGATAGGTTCTAACCACGCCGCCGCCGATGCGTTCGCCAGCGCGAACCCTGCCCCGCCACCCTTCTGCAAAATTCGACGCATGAGCGACCGCGCCGCCGCCGCTTGCGCGGTCGCCTCACCAGCATGGAGGCCTGAATCAAAACCCGCTCGGCTGAGGCGGGCCGAGCGGGTCGAGGTTTGAAGGAAGGACACGCGGCGTAGCCGTAACTATCGTAATCGCAATTTTGGAACAGGTGAAACACTGACGGCGACCAACATAGGAGGGATAAATGCCGACCGATACCTACACAAAGATAGTCTTGACGGTGATAGCCGTTTCTCTTGTGGTGCTGTGCGCCCGTCAGTTCAGCAATCCAGCTATCGCTCAGAGGTTGCGGGTGAATTCAATTAGCGTCGATCTTGGGTGCGGGAGCAGTAGTTTCAACCCGTGTTACATCTCCACGCGGTAGCGTGAGCGATGCTTAACCGGAGAGCCGTGCGTGGGGGGATAGTACGGCTCCCCTTGGGGAATTCGGAAGGGCGGCAATTAGCTTCTCGGCGCATGAACAATTTTGGCCTCATCCTACGTAACATCGTTTTCTTTCTTTTCCCGGTTCCATTCTTACTTAGCTTTGCGATTGAGCGTGGCGGGGATTGGACGGCATGGGTGGCTTATACCGCTGTAGTCGCCCTCACATTGGCGGCTGTGATGGCAGGATGGGTCACGAACCCTCGAGGCCGCTAGACAAATTGAGAATGCAAGCGTGGTATTTTTGTTTTGGGATTTTTGCGGGAAAATGTCGGGATGGCCACAAAAAAGGGCCGCAAATGCTTGCGGCTCGAAAAGTGGTCGCCGTCAGGAATGGCTCCTTCGGGGGGAGAGGGTAAGGCCAATCCGGCAGCGATCTAACGTAGAACGCGATTGCTCGCCTAATGTTCCCACAGCGGCCTAATTGAGATGCGGTGGCAAAAAAAACCGCGCCCATAAGAGCGCGGGTGTAGTCGGAGGGGAGGAACACCGGTATCTGACGGCCTCGCGGAAAGCCGAGCAAGGAGTCTTTTGCATGGCCTCCATGCGTAAATGAAGGTGTTTAGTTTTTGCAGACGCTTAGTTTTGTGGCTTCAATTCTGCTCCCCACGAGCGTCGGCAATTCTTGAAGCGGGGGCGTCATGCAGATGAACCAAGTTCGCTACTTTCTTGCGATTTGCCGAGAAAGGAGTTTTACCCGCGCAGCTAAACAGTGCGGCGTGTCACAGCCTTCACTTACGAACGCGATCAAGCGTTTGGAGCAGACACTTGGTGGACCATTATTCCACCGAAATCACACGAGCACAGAACTCACCGAACTTGGTCGGGTCGTAAAGCCCTACCTCAAGCAGCTCGATAAAAGCGCTTATGATGCGAAACGCAAAGCGGGAAAACTTCTCGCAAGTCGGGGGAGAGATGCCAGCTATTTCAAATAGACGGCGACCGACTTGCCCGAATTCGGATTTTGTATAATTTTTTTGGAATTTGTTTGGGAAATGTGCGGGTTTTCTCTCCACCCCGGCGCAAACAAAAGGCCGCCAAATGCGGCGGCCTCGCGTTAGGCATTGGGGACGATCTGATCTCACTGAGAGTTAGGCGGAGCCAATTTCCTCAATACCAGGCTTCCGGTAAGCCAGAGAATCCCGAGAACAGCAATCAATCCAACTGCGAAGATGAGCGAACTCATGCAAGGCTCCGTTCGGTTTAGCCCCAAGGCCCAAGCTAACGGGATTAAACTTACCAACTGATGAAATGTTCCGAGGCGCAATAATTGCCGCTGGCGCATTAATGGAAATGCGCCCGGTTCGCCACACAAACCGGGCTAAGTCGATGGGAGGAATATCAACAATCGATCATCGTCACGGCTGAGTCGCAAGAACCTTTTCGCGTTCTCCACTATCACCCGCCGACGACAAACAACACACCGAGAAAAAAGGCTGGGTCGCGAGCCGCGAGCCCCACGATGAGCCGCCCGCTAAGACGCTAAACACCCAGGGCCGTTCGGCTGGTGCATCTGCGGGAGTGATGCTTGCTGCCACCCCCTCTAGGCGAAGGGCTGGTGAGGCGTCTGACCTACAAGTGACGCTCCGTAAACGGCAGTGCCTTGCGCGGCGTCGTCGAGAAAATTGGTCACCTGCCCACTTAAGGGACCAAGGTTGGTGGCGAGCGCAACCCCAACCATGTCACCCCATGATGCACCACGCGCTGCAAGATCGATTTGGGCGGCAGTCGGATTCGACACCCCGGGAACACCATGCGCTGTATAGAACGCATCCCAATTGGAGACGAAATTCTGCATTACGGTGACCAGATTAGCTGTTGCTGCTGAGCCAAAGATTGTATTTACAGCCGATGTTGCGAAGGCAGTATCACTTGGAATTTTCGATGGCCCGAAGTTATTGGAAAATGCCGTATTGCCAGGAGTTTCGTTACCAAAAGCAAACGCCAAGCCGAGCACCTCACACGCATAAACTTGCGGATTAAGACCATGGCTTGTGGCATTCGCCACCTGCGCGGGCAGGAAATTGGTGGTGAGCACAGTGATCTCTTCCGAAGTGCCGGTCACGCCATACATTGACGCTTCAACCGCGACCGCCGGGATGGTCGTATTGGCTACCTGAGACAGCAGACTATTGACATATAAAGTCTCGGTTTGTGTTCCTAGGTTTATGGTGTTCGCCGTCGTAATAGCTTGGTCAAACGGCAGAGCGGTGCGCGTGATTCCGAGATGATCTAATTGAAGCGTTAGAGTGAGGAATTTGGAAGCCTCTGCAAGGAAGCCGTGCACGATACCGCCGCCGTCAACATATTGCCCGACGATCTCGCCTAAATCGTTGACGCCAAACGCAGTAGTACCATTGACGCCCAAGGGATCATCGATGGTGGTGTAGGTATGGCTACTATAAAGAAAGCCATGCGTCTTGTTGTTGCTATCAACGTAGACCCCAACGATCTCCCCTGCGTCGCTGATGCCTTGGGCGAAGGTGCCATTAACGCCCAACGGATCGTCCAGGGTGGTGTAGCTGCCGCCGTTGTATAGGAAGCCGTGAGCCTTGTTGCTGGAGTCGAAATAATAACCAACGGCCTGGCTCGTGTCGTTGACGCCACGCGCAAAGGTACCATTCACGCCGGACGGAACGCTGAGCTCAATTGAGCCAGTGCTAAAGCTGGCCAGGAAAGCGTGCGACTTGTTGGTGTTGTCAGTGTAGTTGCCAACGAGCCCCTCGAACGCTGCGCCGGTAACACCGGCAACACCAAATACTTGCGTAGCGTTGTCGCCTACTTGGACACTGTTGTAGCCATTTTGGATAGTAAACTCGAACGCAAGCGGCTGTAGCTATTTACCAAGTGACAGCGTTTGCTAAATTCCCGTGCCGGTAACATAGCAAAGCACATCGCGATTATTGTTCAAAAAAATAACAATATGACCTGTGGGATTTCCACGGTCCCATTTCGACTTTTCGGGCGGAACGACAATACGAGTGCCAACAGGAACATGGTCGCGCCCTAGCGGTTCGTCGAGCCGGGTATCGGTAATAATCGCGATTATCTGGCCATCTGTCATTTCCACACCATCCGCCCAATAAGCATCAGCCTCGCCACAGCATGGGCTCAGCGGATGATCTGGCCGCATTAAACCCTGGAACCACCAGCTAATCACTGGATCAGAGTCTCCCCATTGACCATTATCCCGCGCAAAGCTCGGCAAAATCATGAACAGCATGGCCACTGCGCATATCAAGGCACCGATCCACGCCAAGTCTGGAATGGCAGAATGCTCAGCTAGCGTGCCATGACGCTGCATTTGGAATCCCATTCCTAAAAATCTTGCTCGGCGGCGATGCGCTTTTCGACCTTTAGCCGAAACTCGCCAAGAGTAAGTAAGCACTGCTCATAGTTCTGAGTGGCCGCCTTCATTCCCAATTTTTCGCAATAGCGTGCGTTCTCCGCCGCAATTTCCTGCGACCTAATTGTCTCAGCCCGCGCCCAAATCTGGGGAAGCTTTGGGACCGTGAATGCAAAGAAACAGATCGTGCCCGATAGAAGTAGCGCCCACAGGGCGATCTCCATCTGATCGTAAATTCGGCTGACGGATTCCCAAATCTTGTCTGGAGTCATGGCCGTGCCCCGCAATTAGCGATGGTGATATTTACCCGCGCTAAGCCGAACGGAATGTGAGGCACCTCACATTCGGCAAGTTCCAAGTCTGGCAAGCTACTACAGCGTCGGCAATTATTATGGCGGGGGCGTCATGCAGATGAACCAAGTCCGCTACTTTTTGGCACTTTGTGAAGAACGGAATTTTACCCGCGCAGCTAAACACTGCGGGGTCTCACAGCCTTCACTTACAAATGCGATAAAGCGATTGGAGCGGACACTTGGCGGACCATTATTCCACCGAGATTGCAGAAACACAGAACTTACCGAACTTGGACGGGTCGTAAAGCCTTATCTCAAGCAGATCAATCGGTGCGATTATGAGGCGAAACGCAAAGCCGGGGTGGTCGATGCACCTACTTGGCGGGGACGTAAGCGCCACGGATTAGGCGACCACGCCGCTAAGGCGTCCTGACCCCACCCACCACAAGCGAACCCATAGGCGGCCCACCAGGTCAGGCCGCACCATTCTGGCAAGCCGCACAGGCGCAGGCGGCAGCATTCTTAGCTAACTAGCCTCGGCCCATTCGTAAAAATCCAATCGTCGTCATCTGTGAGCTACTTCATAAAGAGCCGTGCTCGTTCCGTCCTAGTTTGCAGACATTGCAATCAAGGAATGGGGGGGTGAATCATGTCCATCTTAACCGCTACCGCGAGCCGTAAAGCTGAGTACTGCCGCTCTAATTTCGGAGATCGTGCAATGACAAATGCAGAACACGAACAGGCAGTGGCCTTGTTGGACTGGGATCGAATAGATCGGTTAGATCGGCTGGACCGCCTTTCGTTGCAGCTAGCGAAGCGGCTCCACGCACTCGGAAACGCCGCACAGACATTCGTCGAGACGGCGTTCGGCGAAGATGCCGCACAACCGCATTACGCTTTTCCAAGACGGACCGACTGAAAAGCCGGTTGGCATTCAAGCAACTCCACTCACCACAAGCGAACGCATGGGCGGCCACGGCTGGGGGCGAGCAGGGGCTAAATTTGCGTCCCCAGCGCGTCCCCAATGGGTTTTGGTCTGCGTCCCCTAGAGTTAGAAAGCTCAAGAAAACCCATGTTTTATTGGCGACCCCGACAGGATTCGAACCTGTGACCCCCAGCTTAGAAGGCTGGTGCTCTATCCGGCTGAGCTACGGGGTCATGCCTAGAGCTCAGGTTTACCCGCGCCGCGGCCCCATTGAAAGGTGCATGCGGCGGTTCGCGCGGCTAACGTACGTGGTTCCGAGGCGACGTGATGAGCGCCATTGGCGACCTGACCTGCGCCGATTTGACGGCGGCCTACCGGCGCGGCGAGTTATCGCCGGCCGAAGTCGCGCGCGATTGTCTGGCGCGCATTGACGCGAGCGCCGCGATCAATGCTTTTTTGCCGATCGAACCGAACCAAGTGCTGGCGGCCGCCGCCGAGTCGGAAACGCGATGGCGGGCCGGCAGCCCGCTCGGCCCGATCGACGGGGTTCCGGCCTCGATCAAGGACAACATCTGCGCTAAGAGCCTGCCGACCCGGCGCGGCTCGAAAACTAGCGATGCCGTGCCGGCAGCCGAGGATTCGCCGGCGGTCGCGCGGTTGCGCGAGCAGGGCGCCGTCATTCTCGGCAAGACCTGCATGCCCGAACATGGCTGGATCGGCGTCTGCCATAGTCCGCTGACGGGCATCACTCGCAATCCATGGAATCTCGATCACACGCCCGGCGGCTCGACCGGCGGCGGGGCGGCGGCCGCGCTATTGGGTTTGGGCGTGCTGCATCTGGGAACGGACGGCGCCGGCTCGCTGCGTATCCCGGCCGCCTTCACCGGGGTGCTCGGCATGAAGCCGAGTTTCGGCCGGGTGCCGACCTATCCGCAGTCGGCGCTCAATGTACTCGCGCACCAGGGGCCGGTGACCCGCACCGTCACAGATGCCGCGCTGATGCTGTCGATTATCGCGCGGCCGGACGCGCGCGACATGGCGGCCTGGAATACGCCGGCGCCGGACTTCACCGCCGGTCTCGACGCGGGCGTGCACAGCTTGCGCGTGGCGTTTTCGCCGCGGCTCGGCCATGTTGGGGCGCTCGATCCGGAGATCGAGGCAGCGGTCCGCAAGACGGCACATGCATTGGAAGGACAGGGTGCAATCGTCGAGGATGTAGACCCGCCGCTCGCACATACCGCCGACATGATCCGCGCCATGTGGTGGCCGGTCATGACGGGCTTAGTTGACGCGGTGGCACCGGAACACCGCGCCGAAATGGATCCCGGCCTGCGGGCGATGGCCGAACGTGGCAGGAGCTTCACGGTCCGCGATTACGTGGCTGCCTACACCGCGCGGACCGAGCTGCACAAAGCCATGCTGCATTTCCACAAGCGGCACGACTTGCTCCTCACGCCGACCATGCCCATCACCGCGTTTGCGGTGGGGCGAGAGGGGCCGGATGGCGGCGGCTATGGGGACGATTGGATCAATTGGTCGCCTTACACCTACCCGTTCAACCTGACGCAACAGCCAGCCGCTTCGGTGCCTTGCGGGTTGGCGAGCAACGGCCTGCCGATGGGCGTGCAGATCGTCGGCGCGCCACGGGCCGACGAAATAGTGCTGCGGGCGGCGCGGGCCATCGAACAGGCGCTGCCCATGCCAAGGTTGCCGGGTTGTAGCTAAGTAATTTTCTGGCGTTAAATTAATGTGTTAGGGCCGATTGCTACAGCAATTAATCTAACTTCTCAGAATTTTCGACTAGCGGCATGGTCTGACGTTTCGTTACACTGTCGGCTAAGCCGTTGAACGGCTGACCCGTTGAACGCGTCTGGTCGTCTGGCCGCGTCCGCCGTTTTCCGTTCACGCCGCGGCCACGACCTCGACACCTTCAAGCGCTGAACTGATAGTGGCGGCCGGCGCCTATTCAACAAAGACGACCCGCCGCATACTGGGAGGCTCCCTCGATGTTCACCTCCGTCCGCGCCGGCCTTGCCGCCGCGCTCATCGCCCTTGCCACCATTCCGACGCTGGCCGCCGACAAGGCCTTCAAGCGCGGCGACCTCGACGACGCGGCCATCAAACTCGAAGCGCAGATAAAGAGCGATGCCGGCACGGTGACCAAGCCGGCCGCTACCTTGCGGCACGACGCCGACGCCGCCTTCCAGAAGAACGATTTTCGCACCGGCATGACGGTGCTCGGTCAGCTCGTCACGGTCGCGCCGACCGACGCGACAAATTGGCTGCGCCTAGCGCGCACCGTACTGCAGATACGTCCGCGCGACGATCGCGAGCGCGTGTTGCTGCTCGATCGCGCCTCGACCGCCGCCTATATCGCCTATCAACGCGCGACCGCGCGCGACCTGGAAGCCGACAGCCTGGGGCTGCTCGGCAAGACGCTCGCCGACCGCAAGCTTTGGCGGCCAGCACTCGAACTCCTTGCGGCTCGCGCTCGATCTGCGCGAGAGCGCCGACCTGCGCGGCCAATACGAACGTCTGCGCACCCAGTACGGCTTCCGGATGCTGGATTACTCCGTCGATTCCGACGCCATCTCGCCACGCGCCTGCTTCCAGTTCTCGGAAGAACTGCCGGGGCGGCGCACTGATTTCTCGCCCTTTGTGGCGGTGGCGGGCCAGGACAAGCCGGCGATCTCGGCCAACGACAAGCAGCTCTGTGTGGAAGGTCTCAAGCACGGCGAGCGTTACCAGATCACGCTGCGCGCCGGTCTGCCGTCAGTGGTGCGGGAGACACTGGCGAAATCGGCCGACTTCACGATCTTCGTGCGCGACCGCAAGCCGTTCGTGCGTTTTTCCGGCAAGGCCTATGTGCTGCCGCGCACCGGCCAACGCGGCATTCCCGTGCTCAGCGTCAACACCAGCGCGGTCTTGCTGTCGGTCTATCGCGTCGGCGACCGCAATCTGATCGACACCGTGCTTGGCTATGATTTCCAGCGCAATCTCAGCCAATACCAGGCCGAGCAATTGGCCAACGAGCGCGGCGCCAAAGTGTGGAGCGGCGAACTGACCGTCGCGCCTAAGCTCAATACCGAGGTCGCCACCGCGTTTCCGGTCGATCAGGCGCTCGGCGATCTTAAACCCGGCGTCTACTTGATGACCGCGGCGCCGAAGGACCTGGTGTCGAACGACTACGACCAGCGCGCCAGCCAGTGGTTCATCGTGTCCGATTTAGGGCTGACCGCCTATAGCGGCCATGACGGCATAGACGTCTTTGTTCACTCGCTCGCGAGCGCCGAGCCGAGCGGGTTCGTTGAGGTTCGGCTGATCGCGCGCAATAACGAGGTGCTGGCGGTCAAGCCCACCGACAAGGAGGGCTTCGTGCATTTCGAGGCAGGACTTGCTCGCGGCGAGGGCGGTCAGGCGCCGGCCGCGATCGTGGCCGCCGATAAGGCCGACTATGCATTCCTCAGCCTGAAAACGACCGCCTTCGATCTGTCCGACCGCGGCGTGACGGGCCGGCAGGTGCCGACGGGACTTGACGCATTTGTCTACACCGAGCGCGGCGTCTATCGCAGTGGCGAAACCGTGCACGTAACCTCGCTGCTGCGCGATGCGCGCGGCTTTGCCGCCGCTTCGCCGCTCACCTTGGTGATGGAGCGGCCGGACGGCGTCGAATATCACCGCGCGGTAGTCGCAGACCAGGGCCTCGGCGGCCACAGCTGGAGCGTGCCCATCGTCTCATCGGCTTCGACCGGCACCTGGCGCGTGCGCGCCTATACTGATCCCAAGCGTCCGCCGGTCGGCGAGGCCAGCTTCCTGGTCGAGGACTATGTCGCCGACCGCATTGAATTCGACCTTACCTCCGCGGCCAAAGCCATTCCGCGCGACGCGCCGGCGCAATTGAGCGTTGACGGACATTTCCTCTACGGCGCGCCGGCCTCCAATCTCGATCTGCAAGGCGCGGTGACGATCGCGGCCGCCAAGGAGCGGCCGGGCTTTGCCGGCTATTCGTTCGGACTTGCCGACGACGAGGTCACGACCGTGCGTCAGGAACTCGATGATCTGCCGACGACCGACGCGACCGGCAAGGCGAATTTCCCCGTCAAGCTCGACAAGATTCCGACAACCTCGCGCGCGCTCGAAGCCAACATTACGGTGAGCATGGCGGAATCCGGCGGCCGCGCGGTCGAGCGCAAGCTCACACTGCCGATCGCGCCCGATGCAGCCATGATCGGCATCAAGCCGGCATTCTCGGGCCGCTCGCTCGGCGACGGCACCAATGCCGATTTCGACGTGGTTATGGCCGCCCCCGACGGCAAGACGCTGGCGGAAAGCGGGCTGCACTACGATCTGCTGCGGGTCGAGACGTCGTACCAATGGTACCGGCAGAATGGCCAATGGGAATACGAGCCGGTTAAGCGCACCGAACGCGTCGGCAATGGCACCGTGGATGTCACGGCCGACAAGCCGGCACGGATTTCGCTGCCGGTAAAATGGGGGCGCTACCGGCTGGAGGTGTCGAGCGGCGCGCCGAATGGCGCCATTACCTCGCTCACCTTCGACGCCGGCTTCTATGCGGAAGCCAACGCTGATACGCCCGACCTGCTGGAAGTCGCGCTCGACAAGTCCGACTATAAATCCGGTGACGCCATGACCGTATCGGTGACCGCGCGCACGGCCGGCCGCTTGACGCTCAATGTGTTCACCGACCGGCTGGTCGCCAGCACCTCGCAAGACGTGAAAGCGGGCGCTGTGCGCGTGCCGCTGACGGTCGGCACGGACTGGGGCACCGGCGCCTATCTCGTTGCCACCTTGCGCCGTCCGCTCGACGCGCCGGCGCAACGCATGCCCGGCCGCGCGATCGGCGTACAGTGGTTCTCGATCGACCGGTCGCAGCGCACGCTCGCACTCGACATGAAATTGCCCAGTACGATGCGGCCTAACTCCGCGCTCGCCGTGCCGATCAAGCTCGCAGGGCTTGCCGCTGGCGAGGAGGCGCACGTCGTCGTGGCCGCCGTCGATGTCGGCATTCTCAATCTTACCAACTACAAGCCGCCGGCGCCCGACAATTACTATCTCGGGCAGCGCCAGCTCACCGCCGAGATTCGCGATCTCTATGGGCAACTGATCGACGGCATGCAGGGCGTTCGCGGGCAGATCCGCACCGGTGGTGACACCGGGGCCGAACTGAGTGGCTCGCCGCCAACGCAGGCGCCGCTCGCACTTTATTCCGGCATCGTGCAGGTCGTGGCCAACGGCACGGCGCAGGTGAACTTCGATATCCCGGCCTTTGCCGGCACCGTGCGCGTGATGGCGGTGGCCTGGAGCAAGGACAAGGTTGGCAGGGCTTCGGGCGACGTGGTGGTGCGCGATCCGGTGGTTCTGACCGCGACGCTGCCGCGCTTCCTGCGCACCGGCGACCGCGGCGCGGTCCAGCTCGAGCTGGACAACGTCGAAGGCGCGGCCGGCGATTACAGCCTCGCCGTGAGCAGCGAAGGCACCGTCAAGCTCGACGGCGATAAGCCGCTCACGCTCAAGCTCGCCGCCAAGCAGCGCGACCGCGTCGCGGTGCCTGTGTCGGCTTCGGGCTCCGGGCCAAGCACGGTCAGAGTAACCGTGAGCGGGCCGAACAACTTTGCGCTCGAGCGCGCTTTTGCGCTCGACGTGCGGCCGGTGAACCAGATTCTGACGCGCCGGACCGTGCGCGCGCTCAGCCCGGGCGAGACGCTGACGCTGTCGAAGGACATGTTTGCTGACTTTGTACCGGGAACCGGGCGGGTGGGCCTGTCGGTTGCGATCTCCGCCTCGCTCGACATTGCCACGCTGCTGAGCGAGCTCGACCGCTATCCATTCGGCTGCTCCGAGCAGATTACCAGCCGAGCGGTGGCGATGCTCTACATCAACGAGCTGGCCGCGCAAGCGCGGCTCGCGCTCGACGGTGACATCGACCAGCGCATCAAGGACGCCATCCAACGTCTGCTGGCGCGACAGGACTCGAACGGCTCGTTCGGTCTGTGGTCGGTCGGCGGCAACGATCCCTGGCTCGATGCCTACGTCACCGACTTCCTCACGCGCGCACGCGAGCGCAAATTCGAGGTGCCGGCGGCGACGTTCACATTGGCGCTCGACCGGTTGCGCAATTATGTGGCGAGCACGCCCGACCCGAGCAAAGACGGCGGCCGCGATCTCGCCTATGCGCTCTACGTGCTGGCGCGCAACGGCGTGGCGCCGGTCGGCGACCTCCGCTACATCGCCGACACCAAGCTCGGCGACCTGACAACTCCAATCGCCAAGGCGCAAGTCGCGGCCGCGCTTTCAATGCTCGGCGACAAGGCGCGGGCCGACCGCGTCTATCTCGCCGCGCTCGACGCCATCGCGCCGCAGCCCAAGCTCGATCTCGGACGCGCCGATTACGGATCGGTGCTGCGCGACTCGGCCGCACTGGTGACGCTCGCCTCGGAGGGGCGCGCCACCCAGCGGACCATCGACGACGCGGTCGCGCGTGTCGATGCTGCCCGGGCACTCACCAGCAGGACGTCGACGCAGGAGGACGCCTGGCTGGTGCTCGCCGCCCGTGCGCTTGCCAAGCAGCTCAACGCGATCTCGCTTTCCGTCAACGGCGAGATCCGGCTGGGCACGTTCTACCACAGCCTGCGCGCCGACGAACTCGGCGAGGTGCTGGCGGTGAGCAACCATGGCGCCGGTACGGTGCAGGCGGTGGTGTCGGTGAGCGGTTCGCCGCTGACGCCGGAACCTGCCGCCGAGCGCGGGTTTAAGATCGAGCGCAGTTATTTTACGCTCGACGGCGAAGCGGCTAATCCGACGAACGCTAAGCAGAACCAGCGTTTCGTGGTGGTGCTGAAAATGACCGAACCGCAGCCGCAGTTTGGTCGCGTGATCGTCGCCGACTATCTGCCGGCCGGCTTCGAAATCGACAATCCGCGCCTGGTGTCTTCGGGCGAGACCGGAACGCTCGCCTGGATCACCGATGCGGCCGAACCGGTGAACAGCGAATTCCGCGATGATCGCTTCACCGCGGCGTTCGACCGCAGCCAACAGTCGCCGCCAGTATTCACGGTGGCCTATGTGGTGCGCGCGGTGTCGCCCGGCCATTACGTGCTGCCGCAGGCGGTGGTCGAGGACATGTACCGGCCCGACCGATTCGCGCGCACAGCGACGGCTGTGATCGATATCACGGCGGCAAAATGAAGCCCTGCCGTCTCACTCTGGCGAGCCTTGCTGGCGCGGCTTTTTTGGCCGCGCTGGCGGGCGGCGCCTGGGTTTATTCGCTCGGACGGCCGCCGCTCGGCAAGGATCTCGAGACCTCGCACGTGGTGCTCGACCGCGACGGCAAGCTGCTGCGCGCCTATGCCACAAGCGAAGGGCGCTGGCGGCTGCCGGCGACCGAGACCGATGTCGATCCGCAATTCCTCAAGCTGCTCTTCGCGTACGAAGACAAACGCTTCTGGGTGCACCACGGTGTGGACGTGGCAGCGCTCGCGCGTGCGGCGGCGCAATTCGCGGCCAGCGGCCACATCGTTTCCGGCGGCTCCACCATCACCATGCAGGTGGCGCGTCTATTGGAGCCGCGCGAGCATCGCAGCCTCGGCGCCAAGCTGCGCCAGATCGCGCGCGCGCTCGAGCTCGAACATGCGCTGAGCAAGGATCAGATTCTCTCGCTCTATCTGACGCTGGCGCCCTATGGTGGCAACCTGGAAGGTATCCGCGCCGCCTCGCTCGCCTATTTCGGCAAGGAACCGCGCAAGCTGTCGCTGGCGGAAGCGGCGCTTCTGGTCGCGCTGCCACAGTCGCCGGAATTGCGCCGGCCGGATCGCTATCCGGAGGCGGCGCGGGCGGCGCGCGACCGCGTGCTGGATCGCGCGGCGGCGGCCGGCGTGGTGCCACACGATGAGATCGCGCGCGCGAAATCGGCAACCGTGCCGCGCGAGCGCAAGCCGTTGCCGGTGCTCGCGCCACATGCCGCCGATCAGGTGGTCATGGCCGAGCCTGGCCGCCGCAATCACCGGCTCACGATCGACGCCGGCTTGCAAAAGACCTTGCAGGAGCTGGCGCGCGAGCGGGCACACGCGCTCGGTCCGCAGATTTCGGTTGCCATCCTTGCGGTCGACAATGAAAGCGGCGAGGTGCGCGCGCGCGTCGGCTCCGCCGATTATTTCGACGAGCGCCGCGCTGGCCAGGTGGACATGACGCAGGCGCTGCGCTCGCCCGGCTCGACCTTGAAGCCGTTCATTTACGGCCTAGGCTTCGAAGACGGCTTACTGCATCCGGAAACGCTGGTCGACGACAGGCCGGCGCGCTACGGCAGCTACACGCCGGAAAATTTCGATCTGACGTTCCAAGGCACGGTGACCGTGCGCCGGGCGTTGCAATGGTCGCTCAATGTTCCGGCCATCGCGGTGCTCGGCAAGGTCGGCGTCAGCCGGTTGAGCGCACGGCTGACGCAAACCGGCGCGGCGCTGGTGTTGCCCAAAGGCGAGGCGCCTGGTCTCGCCATGGGCCTCGGCGGCGTCGGCATCAAGCTATCCGATCTAGTGATGCTCTATACCGGGCTGGCGCGGCTCGGTTCGGCGGTGACGCTGGTCGAGCGGGAAGGTGAGCTTGCGCAAAATCCACGCCGGCTGCTCGACCCGGTCGCCGCCTGGTATGTCGGCAATATTCTGATCGGTGCGCCGCCGCCGGACAATGCACCGCCGGGGCGCATCGCGTTTAAGACCGGAACCTCCTACGGCTATCGCGATGCCTGGGCGGTCGGCTTCGACGGCCGCATGACGCTGGGAGTATGGGTCGGGCAGGCCGACGGGGCGCCCGTGCCAGGGCTGGTCGGTCGCGCCGCCGCAGCGCCGATCCTGTTCGACGCTTTCGCGCGCAGCGGCAACGCGCTGGCACCGCTGGCACATGCGCCGAAGGGCGCGGTCTTTGCCGCCACCAACAAATTGCCGCCACCGCTGCAACATTTTAGCTCCGATGGGGATTTGAGCGCCGCCTCTGAGCCGCCGCGCATCATGTTCCCGCCCGACGGCGCTCGCATCGAACTGGTCAAGGGCACGACACCTGAGCCGGTCGCGCTCAAGATTACCGGGGGCGCCGCGCCGCTCACCGTCATGGTCAATGGCGTGCCGCTTAGCCCCCAAGGCAGCCGGCGCATTGTGTTCTTCGAGCCCGATGGACCGGGCTTCGTGCGGCTCACCGTGATGGATGCCCGCGGCGCCACCGACAGCGTCAGTGTCCGGCTGCAATAATCTTAGCGCCAGCGCGCTGAATGACAGTGCTAAGGCTTGGGCTTATTGTCCGGACAAATGAGCAGAATCAGCACAGAACCGGTGCAATGAGCACGGCCACCAATGACGCGCGGCAATCGTTTCGCCCGGCGCGCGGCCTATCCGCGGTGCTGGACTATGCCGGCGCCTCGCACCGGCGCGCTTACGGATTGCTGATCGTTTTTTCGCTGATCGCGTTCCTGCCGGGCTTCTTCCAGATCCCACCGGTCGACCGCGATGAGGCACGCTTCGCGCAGGCCACCAAGCAGATGCTTGAAACTGGTCAATACGTCGACATACGTTTCCAGAACGAGGTCCGCTACAAGAAGCCGGTCGGCGTCTATTGGCTGCAGACACTGGCGGTAATGGCGGGCGAGACCGTCGGCATCCCGCGGGCGCGCACCACCATCTGGCTCTACCGGCTGCCGTCGCTGTTCGGCGCCATCGGCGCTGTGCTGCTGACCTATTGGACCGCGCTCGCCTTTGTCGGACGGCGCACCGCCCTGCTGGCGGCGCTGATGATGGCAGGCTCAGTGCTGCTCGGCGTGGAGGCGCGGCTCGCCAAGACCGACGCGGTGCTGCTGTTCACCTGCGTTACCGCGATGGGCGCGATGGCGCGCATTTATCTGATGAGCCGGCGCACGCCGGACCTTGCGGTCGGCTGGCGGCTGCCGGCGATCCTGTGGACCACGATGGCAGCCGGCGTGTTGATCAAGGGGCCCGTGATCCTGATGTTCGTCACCCTCACGGCGCTCACGCTGTCGATCGCCGACCGCTCTGGCCGCTGGCTTTGGTCGCTGCGCCCGGTAACCGGCTTCGCGTGGCTGATGCTGCTGGTGCTGCCCTGGTTCGTCGCGATCATCGTCAAGTCCGGCGGCGGGTTTATCGCGCAGTCGGTCGGCGAGGATATGCTTTCCAAGGTGATCGGCGGACAGGAATCGCATGGCGCGCCGCCGGGCTATTATTTCCTGCTGTTCTGGGTGACGTTCTGGCCCGGCTCGATTCTGGCGGGACTGGCTGCGCCGCGGATCTGGCAGGCGCGGAGCGAGCCGGGCGCGCGGTTTCTGCTGGCGTGGCTGCTGCCGTCCTGGGCGGTGTTCGAGGCGGTGATCACCAAGCTGCCGCATTACGTGCTGCCGCTTTATCCGGCGATCGCGATCCTGATCGCCGGTATTCTCGAAGGCGGGGGTCTCGTGACCAAGCGCTGGCTGGTGCGCGGTACGGTCGGCTGGTTTATCTTTCCCGCGGCGATCGCGATCGGCGTCGCGGTGATCTTCATCATTGTTGGCCGCGATCTCGGGCTCGTGGCCTGGCCAACCGCCGCCACGGCGGCGATCCTTGGCCTGTTCGCGTGGTGGCTTTATGATGTGGACGGCCCAGAGCGTGCCTTGCTGCGCGGCATGGTGGCGTCAGTGTTCATCGCCATCACAGTCTATGCCGTGACGTTTCCGTCGCTGCCCGCTCTATTCCCGAGCGCGCTGATCGCGGACGAATTGCGTGCCAGCGATTGCGCCAAGCCAAAGGTAGCCGCGACCGGCTATTATCAAGAGCCGAGCCTGGTGTTCCTGCTCGGTACCGACACCGAATTAACCGATGGCACTGGCGCCGCCATATTTCTCGGGCAGGGGCCATGCCGTTTCGCGCTGATCGATGCGCGCAACGTCGCAAACTTCGTGCAACGCGCAAATTCAATCGGATTGCATTACGCACTCAGCCAGCGCGTCGAGGGCTACAATATCAGCATCGGCCGACCGGTGACGCTCACGGTGTTCCGCTCGATGGAAAAACCATGACGGCGACCAACGGGATCGATAGCGGCGCGTGCACGGCGCAGACCGCGCTGCGCCGTTGCGCCGCGAATGTGGCCGCGGCCTTCGCGTTGCTGGTGCGGCCGGTGCGCATTCACGTGCGAAATCCGTGGCCGTTGGCGCCGCAGCAGTTCGCCATCGCGGCCGGACTGGTTTTGGTGATTTTCCTGCTGACGATGTTTTTAATCGACGCCGCCGCCATCAGGGGCGTCGATCATCTGCCGCGCTGGATCGTTTGGTCTTTCGACCAGATCACCGACTTCGGGAAGTCGGGCTGTTTCCTGTGGCCGCTGGGCATTTTGTTTTTGGCTCTCGCCGCGCTGCCGAGCTTGCCGCGCGTGCCGCAGCTCGTGCTGACGGCGATTATGGTGCGGGCCGGGTTTCTGTTCGTCGCGATCGCCGTGCCCGGCCTGTTCGTGAACGTGGTTAAACACATTTTCGGACGGGCGCGGCCAATGGTTGGCGGAAGCCTCGATCCGTTTCTATTTAGCCCGTTCAGTTGGGCGCCCGACTATGCCGGACTGCCGTCAGGCCACGCCGCCACCGCGTTTTCAGTGCTGGTGGCGTTCGGTTCACTGTGGCCGCGCGCTCGCACGATAATGTGGATCTATGCCTTGCTGATCGCGGCAAGCCGAGTGGCGTTAACCGCGCATTATCCGAGCGACGTCTTGGCCGGCGCCTTGGTCGGCGTGGTGGGTGCGCTCTTGGTGCGCCGCTGGTTCGCGTTGCGCGGGCTGGGATTTTCAATTGCGCCGGATCGCGTTTTGCATCAAAAGCCAGGCGCATCGCTGCGCCGCATCAAATCGGTTGCCCGCGAGCTATTGGGTCAATAATAAGCGCCCGGATGGGCGGCCGCGCCGGCCGACGGGACCTCAAAAATGAACGCCAACGATCCAGCGGTCGCCGTCGTGGTGCCGGTGCGCAACGAGGCGGGGAACATTGCGCCACTCGTGGCGGAAATCGCCAAGGCGCTCGACGGGCAATGGCGCTTCGAGGTCGTTTACGTCAATGACGGCTCGAGCGACGGCAGCGAGGCCGAGCTCAAGCGGCTGATGGGGCAATATCCCTGGCTGCGCCGCGTGCGGCACAGGGAGTCTTGCGGCCAGTCGGCCGCGGTACGCTCGGGGGTCGCGGCGGCGCGCGCTCCGCTGATCGTCACGCTCGATGGCGATGGGCAGAACGATCCGGCTTTCATTCCGGCGCTGCTGCGCGTACTCGAGGAGGGCGCGCCGCGCGTCGGGCTGATCGCCGGCCAGCGGGTCGGGCGCAAGGCGAGCCGCTTCAAGAAATTTCAATCGCGCATCGCCAATGCGGTGCGCGGCGCGGTATTGCGCGACGGCACCCGCGACACCGGCTGCGGGCTCAAGGCGTTTCCGCGCGCGGTGTTCTTGAGGCTGCCGTATTTCGATGGCTTGCATCGCTTCCTGCCGGCTCTGGTGAAGCGCGAAGGCTTCGAGATCAGCTATGTGGATGTGGTCGACCGGCCGCGCGGGGCCGGCGTGTCGAATTACGGGATGTGGGATCGGCTATGGGTCGGCATCCTTGATCTTGCCGGCGTGTGGTGGTTGATCCGCCGCGAGAAACGAATTCCGGAAATCGCGGAGGAGTAAATGCTGATCGACATCACGCGCGCCGTCGGCGGCTATCTGCACGACGTGTTCCTGGGCAACGCCGATTGGGGCATCCTGATCGGCTATATCGCGCAGGCGATGTTCGCCATGCGTTTCGCGGTCCAATGGATCGCCTCGGAGCGGGCGGGGCGCAGCGTGGTGCCGACTGCGTTCTGGGTGTTCTCAATTGGCGGCGGCTTGATGCTGCTCGGCTATGCGCTCTACCGCAAGGACCCGGTGTTCATCATCGGGCAAGCGTTTGGCGTGTTCGTTTACCTGCGCAATCTTCAGTTTGTCATCCGCAGCGGCGGGCAGGGCGCGCCGGCGTAAATTATTTTGCCGCCTGCATCGCCGTAAATCCGCGTTCAAGATCGGCGAGCAGATCTTCCGGGTCTTCCAACCCGATGTGAAAACGCAGCGTCGGCCCGCCCGGCGCCCATTTAGTCGCGGTGCGATACTCAGTGCAATCGAACAGGATCACCAAGCTCTCGAACCCGCCCCACGAGAAGCCCATGCCAAACAGCGCCAGTTCGTTCATGAAGGCATAGACGGATTTCTCCGCTGTCGGCTTGAGCACGATACTGAAAAGTCCGCAGGCGCCGGAAAAATCACGCCGCCAGATTTTGTAACCGGGATCGCTTTCAAGACCCGGATGCAGCACGCGCAAGACTTCCGGGCGGCTCTCCAGCCAGCGTGCGACGCGCAGGCCAGCCTCGTTGTGGCGCGCGAGCCGCACACCCAGGGTGCGCAGCCCGCGCAGCGCGAGATACATGTCGTCGGGACCGACGCACAGACCCATGGTTTGCATAACGGTCTTGAGCGCCGGCAGTGTCTTGGCATTCGCCGACACGCAGCCGAACATGACGTCGGAATGGCCACCGATATATTTGGTGCCGGCCTGGATCGACAGATCGACGCCTTTCTCGAAGGCACGGAAATAAAGCGGCGTCGCCCAAGTATTGTCCATTAGCAGCACCGCGCCCTTGTCATGCGCCACTTCTGCAATTGACGGTATGTCTTGCATCTCGAAGCTTTGCGAGCCGGGCGCCTCGACGAATACCGCGCGCGTGTTCGGCTTGAACAGTTTGGCGATATCGGCACCGATCAGGGGATCGTAATACGTCGTCGCGACGCCCATGCGCTTGAACACGCCGTCGCAGAAATTGCGGGTCGGCCGGTACACGCTGTCGGTGACCAGGATGTGATCGCCGGCGCCGGCGACCGAAAGCAACGCGGTCGAAATTGCCGCCAAACCCGACGGCAGCAAGGCGACGCCGGCACAATCATCGCCCTCGATCGCGGCGAGCGCTTGTTCCAGCGCTTCCGAAGTGGGGGTGCCGCGGCGACCATATTGATAGCGCGAGCGGTGCGCTACCTGATCCTCGGCAGTGGGATAAAGCACAGTCGAGGCATGGTAAACTGGCGGATTGACGAAGCCGTGCTGGCCTGTGGTATCGCGGCCGGCGGTGACCAGGCGGGTTTCCGGCTTGAGAGGGCTTTTAGGAGTCTTGGCCATGGCGACTGGCAGGTCCGTGGAGAGGGGCGCGCGGAACCGCGGCGCCGGGCGCCATATACGGCCGCATGGGCAGCGAGCGTCAACCCCTTGACCTGGGAACCCTATCGTTCTGAGATGCGAGCCATCGAGGGGCTCGGGAAAAAGGCTAGGAACATATATTCTTCCGCGGCGGGGCTCGGGCCCGGCGATGGTAGAAATATTTGGCCGATCCGCGCGATCCCGTAACCGAAATTGCGTCAAAGAGGTCGCGTCATGAAACGCTTCGCTAGTATGCTCGCTCTTGCCCTCGTCGTCTTCGCGCAGAACGCGTCCGCTCAGACTCTGAAGGCGGTGACTGACCGCGGCATCCTCAATTGCGGCGCCAACGGCACGCTGGCGGGCTTCGGCTTACCTGACGCGCAAGGCAAATGGACTGGCCTCGACGTCGACGTCTGCCGCGCCATCGCCGCGGCAATTTTCAACGATGCCGACAAGGTTAAGTTCGTGCCGCTGTCGGCGAAGGATCGCTTCACCGCGCTGCAGTCGGGCGAGGTCGACGTGCTCCTCCGCAATACCACCTGGACCTCGTCGCGCGACAGCTCGCTCGGACTGAGTTTCACCGGGGTCGACTACTATGACGGCCAAGGCTTCATGGTGCGTAACGCGCTCAAGGTCAATTCGGCGCTTGAGCTAAACGGTGCTTCGGTGTGCGTACAGCAAGGTACCACGACCGAGCTCAATCTGGCCGATTACTTCCACGCCCATAATATGCAACTGAAGAGCGTGACTTTCGCGACCGCGAACGAAGCTGTGAAGGCCTATGACGCTGGCCGCTGCGATGCCTACACCACCGACGCCTCCGGCCTCTACGCCGAACGGCTGCGTCTTACCAACGCCAACGACCACATCATCCTGCCCGAGATCATCTCCAAGGAGCCGCTTGGCCCGGCCGTGCGCCAGGGCGACGACAAATGGTTTACAGTCGTGAAGTGGGTGCTGTTCGCCATGATCAATGCGGAAGAGCTGAACATCACCTCCAAGAACGTCGACGAAATGATGAAATCGACAAATCCGGACGTCAAGCGCTTCGTCGGCACCGAGGGTAATTACGGTGAGCAACTTGGTCTGCCCAAGGACTGGGCGGTCCGCATCATCAAGGCGGTCGGCAACTATGGCGAGTCGTTCGAACGCAATGTTGGGCAGGGCTCGCCGCTCAAGATCGACCGCGGTCTGAACAAATTGTGGAACAAGGGCGGCATCCAATATGCGCCGCCGGTCCGCTGACCGATATTCGACGCCGCATCGCCGAAGGCCGCGCGGCGGTCCAGCGATCCGGCGCTAGACGCCGTCAGGGGCGTCGCGAGGCCGACGAGGGGTAAATGCCGATTGACCTTCCGACGGGGTCGCCCCCCGCGCGGGTCGCGTTCTACAACGACCCCAAGGTCCGCAGCATCGCCTACCAGGTTGCGCTTTGCGCGGTCATTGGATTTCTCGTCTACGGGGCCGCCAGCAACGCCATCGACAATCTGCAGCGCGCGCATATCGCGTCCGGATTCGGCTTTTGGAACAACACGGCCGGATTCGACATCAGCCAAACCTTGATTCAGTTCGACTCGCAGACCTCCAGCTATGGCCGCGCCTTCTGGGTCGGGCTGCTCAATACCCTGCTGGTGGCCGGGCTCGGCATCGTGTTCGCAAGCGTACTCGGATTCATCATCGGCATCGCGCGGCTGTCAAAGAACTGGCTGGTGGCCAAAGTCGCCGCCAGCTACGTCGAGACCATCCGCAATCTACCGCTGCTGCTGCAATTGCTGTTCTGGTATAATGCGGTACTCAAGGCGTTGCCGGAGATTCGCGAAAGTTACGCTATCCCGGGCGGCATCTTTCTCAACAATCGCGGCCTGTTCATGCCGCTGCCGATCCTCAAAAGCGGGTTCGGCTGGGTGTTGATTGCGCTCGCCGTCGGCATTATCGGCGCGATTGCCTTTTATGTCTGGGCGCGCAAGCGGCAGGAGCAGACCGGTCAGCAAGCGCCGGTATTTTCCGCCGCCTTGGCGCTAGTGATCGGCCTGCCGCTGGTCGCGCTGGCGCTTGCCGGATTCCCGCTGGGCTTCGAATTTCCGTCGGCCGGGCGTTTCAATATCAACGGCGGGATCGAGGTTTTGCCGGAATTGGCCGCCTTGCTGTTCGGCCTCTCGATCTATACGGCGGCGTTCATTGCCGAAGTGGTGCGCGCCGGCATCGCCGCGGTGTCGCGCGGCCAAACCGAGGCGGCCTATTCGCTGGGCTTGAAGACGGGCCCCACCTTGCGGCTGATTGTGGTGCCGCAGGCGATGCGCGTCATCATCCCGCCGCTGACCAGCCAGTATCTGAACCTGACCAAGAATTCCACGCTGGCCGTGGCGATCGGCTATCCCGATCTGGTGCAGGTGTTCACCGGCACGGTGCTGAACCAGACCGGGCAGGCGGTCGAAGTCGTCGCCATCACCATGGCGGTCTACCTCACGATCAGCCTCGCGACCTCGCTGTTGATGAACATCTACAACAGCCGCATCGCGCTGGTGGAACGGTGAGGGCGGCGCCATGACCATGTCCGAAGGCGATCTCGCCGTCACCGAAATCAAATTTGTCCGCGGCGCTCCCATCGCGGCACGGCCGGCGCCGGCGGCGATGACCGGCGCGCTCGGCTGGCTGCGCGCCAACTTGCTGTCGAGCCCGTTCAATATCGCCTTGACGATCTTGATCGCGTTGCTGCTGGCCTGGGTGATCCCCGAGCTCGTGAAATTTCTGCTGATCGACGCGGTATGGACCGGCACCGACCGCGACGCCTGCCGCGAAGTTGTGCAGCATCGTGCGATCGGCGCCTGCTGGCCGTTCGTGTGGGAGCGCTGGTCCTATTTCGTTTACGGTTCCTACCCGATCCCGCAACGTTGGCGCGTCGACGTCTTCTTCGCCATGCTGGCGATTGGCGTGGTCTGGCTACTTTGGCTGGAAGCGCCGCGCCGCGACCTCGGCTCCATCTATTTCTTTGTCGTGGTGCCGATTTCCTCGTTCATCCTGCTGACCGGTTGGAGCGCGATCGGCTTGCTGCCGGTCGACACCGCGCTGTGGGGCGGCATGCTGGTGACCATCGTCGTTGCCTCGGTCGGCATCGTTTGCTCGCTGCCACTCGGTATTCTGCTGGCGCTCGGCCGGCGCTCGCGCATGCCCGCAGTGCGCCTGTTTTCGGTGATCTTCATTGAGTTCGTGCGCGGCGTGCCGCTGGTGACGGTCTTGTTCATGGCGAGCGTGATGCTGCCGCTGTTCGTGCCCGAGGAATACTCGCCCGATAAATTGGTGCGTGCGCTGGTCGGGATCGCTCTGTTCGCGTCGGCCTATATGGCGGAGGTCGTGCGCGCCGGCTTGCAAGCGATTCCGAAAGGGCAATTCGAAGGCGCCATGGCGGTGGGCTTGGGCTATTGGCAGATGATGCGGCTCATTATCTTGCCGCAGGCGCTCAAGATCACCATTCCGAATATCGTCAACACCTATATCGGCCTGTTCAAAGATACCACGCTGGTTTTCATCGTAGGGATTTTCGATTTTCTGCGCACGATCGAAGTCGCCCGCATCGATCCGAAATGGGCGACGCCGGTCACCAGCACGACCGGCTACGTGGTTGCAGCGATCTTCTATTTGATCTTCTGTTACGCTATGTCACGCTATGCCCGCGCGACGGAAGCCCGGCTCGCGCTGAGTGACAAGAGGTGAGGTTATGTGATGAGTGCCGCCGGTAATTCGGGACTTCGATTGAAGCCGACGCAGCTCGCGACCGCCGTGGCGGCGGAACTCATCGGCGTGAACAAGTGGTACGGCGAGTTCCACGTGTTGCGCGACATCAATCTCAAGGTGATGGGCGGCGAGCGCATCGTGATCTGCGGGCCGTCGGGATCCGGCAAATCGACCATGATCCGCTGCATCAACCGGCTCGAGGAGCATCAGCAGGGCAAGATCATCGTCGACGGCATCGAGCTGGCCAACGACCTCAAGAAGATCGACGAAGTGCGCCGTGAGGTCGGCATGGTGTTTCAGCACTTCAATTTGTTTCCCCACCTCACCGTGCTGGAGAACTGCACGCTGGCGCCGATCTGGGTGCGCAAGACGCCGAAGAAGGAGGCCGAGGAGATCGGGATGCACTACCTCACGCGGGTCAAGATCCCGGAGCAGGCCGGCAAATATCCCGGGCAGCTGTCCGGCGGCCAGCAGCAGCGGGTGGCGATCGCGCGCGCGCTCTGCATGAATCCGAAAATCATGCTGTTCGACGAGCCGACTTCCGCGCTCGATCCGGAAATGGTCAAGGAGGTGCTCGATACCATGGTCGGGCTTGCCGAGGACGGCATGACCATGCTGGTGGTGACCCACGAAATGGGCTTCGCCCGCCAGGTCGCCAACCGCATCGTGTTCATGGATAGCGGGCAGATTATCGAGGCGAACGTGCCGGAGGAATTCTTCAATCATCCGCAGCACGAGCGGACCAAGCTTTTCTTAAGCCAAATCCTGCGTTGAAAATCGCCGGCCATTGCATCAGCGGGCAGGGCGGTTGCGTAGCTATGGGCGTCTAGCGCACCAAAGCGCCGCCGGCCCGCTTCCAGGCATCGATGCCGCCTTCGACGTGTAGGGCGGCGATGAGGCCGGCGTCCTGGGCGGCCTGCACCGCCATGGCCGAGCGCTCGCCGAACGCGCAATAGAACACGATGCGCCTGTCGCTCGAGCGTGCTAGCTCGCGCAAAATGCCGCCAGCGCTGATATTGTCCTGCAGTTCGCCATAGGGTGCGTGTAGCGCGCCCGGGATGCTGCCATGCTTTTGGCGCTCGCTCGCCTCGCGCAAGTCGATGAAGGCGACGTCCGGCCGTCCGACCAGCGCCATCGCTTGGGCGGCGGAGAGCGCCCAGCCGCGGCGCGCGATTTCCTGCTGCGCCATGCCGATCTTCATGTTGGACGGCACCGCGACGTCCATCATTTTTGGGTTCGGCAGATGCAGGCTATTCATCAGCGCGACATAGTCGTCGATGGACTTGACCTGCAGGCGCGGATTGAAGCGTTTCTCCTCGCCGATGGTTGACACGGTGTCGCCTTTGTAGTCGTGCGCGGGAAACACCATGGTATCGTCGGGCAGCCGCAGCAGCTTGCCGAACAGCGATTTATATTGCGCGCGCGCGTCGCCATTCTGGAAATCGGTGCGCCCGGTGCCGCGGATCAGCAGCGTGTCGCCGGTGAACACGCGGTCGCGCATCACGAAACTATAGGAATCGTCGGTGTGGCCCGGCGTGTAGAGCACGTCCATGCTCAGCCCTTCGATAGTGAGCTTGTCGCCTTCCGCGAGCCGCATCGACACCACGTCAGCCTTAGTGTTTTCGCCCATCACGGTGATGCAATGGGTGCGATCGCGCAGCGCGCCGAGTCCGGTGATGTGGTCGGCGTGCAGATGGGTATCAACCGCCTTGACCAGCTTGAGATCGAGTTCGCGGATCAATTGCAGATAGCGTTCGACCTTCTCCAGCACCGGATCGATGATCAGCGCCTCGCCGCCCGCGCGGCTGGCGAGCAGATAGGAATAAGTGCCGGAAACACTGTCGAATAATTGGCGAAAGATCATCGAAGCCTCACGCCGCTGTGCCGAGTCTATATATATACGCCGGCGGCCGAAGTGCCTAGGGCGGCACTGATAGAACACACTGGGCGCGATGTCCGTTATTCCGCGAAGGGTATTTATCGCGAAACTCTTCGTCGGAAACGTCATAATTAAATGCAGAAGCTCGGACTTGTTTATGATGTTGTGGATGTTTCAAGGCCGACGTCCGACCGAACGATGGGCGCTGAATCCTGAAGCGCAGCCGTTGCGGATTCTGCTTTAATCCCGATAATCCAGGTTCGTCGGCGCATTCACGTCTGCGCTGAGGATGTGTCTACGCGCTAATCCTTCACCACCGGCAGATCCGGCCGACCGCCCCATTCCGCCCAGGAGCCGTCATAGATGCGCGGCAGGGGCTTGCCGAGCGCATCGAGGCCGAGCGCCAGAACCACGGCTGTGACGCCGGAGCCGCAGGTGGTGATCGTCGGCTTGTCGAGATCGACGCCGGCTTTGGCGAAGGCTTGTGCGATTTTTTCTCGCGAGGCGAGGCGTCCATTCTCGAGAATATCGGCGAACGGCACATTGAGCGCGCCCGGCATATGGCCAGGGCGCAGACCCGGCCGCGGATCGGGATCGCGGCCCGCAAAGCGTCCGGCGGCGCGCGCATCCACCACCTGGGCGCTACCGTCGGTCAGGGCCATTTGCACGTCGGAAACCATGGCCACCGCGCCGGTGTCCATCGTCGCCTTGAAGGTGCGCGCGGGCCGCTTCACTGCGCCGGCTTCGACCGGACGACTTTCGGCCTTCCAAGCCGGCAAGCCGCCGTCGAGGACGAACACGTTCTTGGCCCCGAAGATGCGGAAGGTCCACCACACGCGCGGCGCCGAATAGAGCCCGGTGGCGTCATAGACGACGATGGTGTCGGTTTCCGCGATGCCGAGCGCGCCCACCGCCGCGCCGAACTGGTCGGGGCCGGGCAGCATGTGCGGCAGATCGGTGGACGCATCGGCGATGGCGTTGAGGTCGAAGAACACCGCGCCAGGAATATGCGCGGCAAGATATTCCGCCTTGGGGTCGCGCTTCTGCGTCGGCAGATAATAGGAGGCGTCGACGACGACGACATTGAGCTTGCCCAGTTCGCCGGCGAGCCAATCGGGGGTCTTGAGCCAGCGGCTCGAAGTTGAACTGGGCACTGCAGCCTCCATGAAAGGTCGCAACCTTGGTCGATCTTGCGCCTATGTGCAACGGCCGAAGCCGCGATTAGGTTGCATGCACGCGATATGAGGGCGCACCATGATTGCGCGACTATGGTACGGCTGCACGACCCCGCAAAACGCGGATGGCTACGAAGCCTTGCTGAACGTTGAGATAATCCCCGGCATCCTGGCTCGCAAGATCGCCGGCATTCGCCGCATCGAACTTTTGCGCGCACCCGTCGGCCGAAGGCGCGCGCCGTGCTCAAGCGCGCTTCGATGCACGCTCGAAGCACTACTAGGTGCGCGAGACGCGGGTGGGCGATCTAGACGAGCGCCAACCGCACGCGGCGGTTCTGCTTGCCCTTCTTTTCGATCTGCGTCACCCGCACCGCGCCGATTTCCTTGACGCTGCGCACATGGGTGCCGCCGCAGGGCTGCAAATCGAGGTTGGCGATCTCGATCAGCCGCACCCGGCCGGTGCCCATCGGCGGCTGCACCGACATGGTCTTGACCAGGCCTGGATTGGCGGTAGTTCCTCGTCGCTGATCCAGCGGCTGCTGACGGCGGCATCGCTCGCGATCATCTCGTTGACGCGTGCCGTGATCGCGTCCTTATCGAAGCCGGCTTCCGGAATATCGAAATCGAGCCGGCTTTCGCTTTCGCCGACCGAGCCGCCGGTCACCGCGTAAGGTAGCACCGCGGATAATAGGTGCAGCGCGGTGTGCATGCGCATGCGGGCGTAACGTTTGTCCCAATCGATCGCCGCGGTGACCCTATCGCCGGGTTTGAGGGCAGGGGCGCCCGCTGTCGGGACATGGGCGATCTCGCTCTTCGCGGCGTCGGTGTAGAC
Organism: uncultured Alphaproteobacteria bacterium; assembly: GCA_963709855.1. Classification (GTDB taxonomy): domain Bacteria; phylum Pseudomonadota; class Alphaproteobacteria; order Rhizobiales; family Xanthobacteraceae; genus Pseudolabrys. Next base: position 34,311 of record CAVPXX010000031.1, read on the forward strand.
GGCGGTGGCGATCGGGATGCGAGTACCGTCGGGCACGATGAGCGTGCCGGTGTCGCCGGGCTGGCCGCCGGAACTGGCGTAGAACACGGTGCGGTCGAGCACGACGCCGCCCTGGTCGGTCACCGCGACGACGCGCGCCTCGCATTCCTTTAGATAGGAGTCATCGCGGAATAGGCAGTCGGTCGCCATGGTCGGCTCAGGTTTTTTCGAACGGAATGGAAATTGCGGACCTTGCGCTCCAGCCATTGCGGCACCGGCAGATTTTTCGAGCGCAGGAAGACCGGGTTGAACAGCTTGGACTGATAGCGCGTGCCGTAGTCGGCGAGCACCGTCACGATGGTGTGGCCGGGGCCGAGATCTTTCGCCAGACGAATAGCGCCCGCCACATTGATGCCGGAGGAACCGCCGAGGCAGAGACCTTCGTGCAGAAGAAGATCGAAGATCAGCGGGACCGCCTCTTCGTCTGGCACGAGATAGGCCTTGTCTACTTTCACGTCTGCAATGATCGGGGTCACGCGGCCGAGCCCGATGCCCTCGGTGATCGAGCCGCCTTCGCTTGCTTTCGCCTCGCCGTGTGCGAACAAATTATACATGGCCGCGCCGCGCGGATCGGCCACGCCGATCACGATTTCCTTTTTCATTTCACGCAGATAGCTGGAAACCCCGGCGACGGTGCCGCCGGTGCCGATGGCGCAAATGAAGCCGTCGATCTTGCCGTCGGTTTGCTGCCAGATCTCGGGGCCAGTTGAAACGTAATGGGCCTTGCTATTATCCAGATTGTTCCATTGATCGGCGAAGATGACGCCGTTCTTCTCGCTCTTCTTGAGTTGTTCCGCCAGTCTTCTGCCGACGTGCTGGTAGTTGTTCGGGTTGCTGAACGGCACCGCCGGCACTTGCACGAGCTCGGCCCCGTACACTCGCAACATGTCCTTCTTCTCGTCGCTCTGCGTTTGCGGAATGACGATGAGGGTGCGGTAGCCGCGCGCATTGGCCACCAGCGCGAGGCCGATGCCGGTATTGCCGGCGGTCGCCTCGACGACCAATCCGCCCGGGCGCAGCTCGCCGCGTTTCTCGGCTTCCAGGATCATCTGCCGGCCGGTGCGATCCTTAACGGAACCGCCCGGGTTCATGAACTCGGCCTTGCCGAGGATGGTGCAGCCGGTCGCCTCGGAAGCACGTTTCAGCTTGATCAGGGGGGTATGGCCGATGGCCTCAACGATGCCGTCGCGGATCTGCATGCCCGGTTCCAGGTGGCGGTGGGAACAAAAACGACCCTAGTGGACCCCTGTTGGGGCGACAAGGCCGGGCTTGATCGTGCATTGCCTTTGGCCTGCCGCGCGGGCATAGCGATTGCGGACAATTTCCCGGACATTTCTGGATGAACGCGAGAGCCGTGCCCATGAAGCGAAGCCACAGCCGCATTCTCACCAGCCACGTCGGCAGTCTGATCCGCCCGCTGGCTTTACAGGAATTCCTGCGCGCCAAGCAGGCCGGCAAGCGGTACGATGAAAAAGCCTATCAGAAGTGCCTCACAAACTCGGTCGGCGAAGTGGTGCGGCAGCAGGCACAAGCCGGCATCGACGTGGTGAGCGATGGCGAATTCGGCAAATCGATCAGTTGGTCTCAATATGCGCTGGAGCGCCTCTCCGGCTTCGAGCGGCGGCCGATCAAGCATGACGCCGCCAATCCGTTTAAGCGCGGCGCCGACCGCGAGCGTTTCGCCGAATTCTATGCTGAGCTCGACGCGCGCGAAGGCGTCGCCACCACGACCGAGGCGATTTGCGTCGGCCCGATCGAGTACACCGGGCAGGGGGAGCTGCAGCGCGACATCGACAACTTCAAGGCCGCCCTGAAGAGCGCGAAGGTGGAAGAAGCGTTCCTGCCGGTGGCGGCGCCGGCAAGCGTGATCCCCGACCGAAAGAACGAATTCTACAAAAGCGAGCAGGAATTGCAGGCGGCCATCGCCGAGGCCATGCGCACCGAATACAAGATGATCATCGACGCCGGTTTCCTGGTGCAGCTCGACGATGCGCGCAATGCCGTAACCTATGACCGCATGGTACCGCCGGCCACCTTCGAGGACTACCGCCGCTGGCTCGGCCAACAGGTGGACATCATCAACCACGCGATCGAGGGACTGCCGGCCGACCGCATCCGTTATCACGTGTGCTGGGGCAGCTGGCCCGGCCCGCATGTCAGCGACGTGCCGCTCAAAGACATCGTCGACCTGATTCTAAAGGTGAAGGTCGGCGCCTATGTGATCGAGGGCGCCAATCCGCGCCATGAGCACGAATGGCAGGTGTGGAAGAACGCCAAGCTCGGGGCAGGGCAGGTGTTGATCCCCGGCGTCATTAGTCATGCCACCAATGTGGTGGAACATCCCGAGTTGGTGGGCGAGCGCATCGTGCGGCTGGCCAAGATCGTCGGGCGCGAGAACATCATCGCCGGCACCGACTGCGGCTTCGCGCAGGGGCCGTTCCACCGCCGCGTGCACCCGTCGATCATGTGGGCGAAACTCGAGGCACTCGCCGAAGGCGCCCGGCTTGCGAGCAACGAATTGTGGTAAATTTGCTTTTTGCGCATGATCATGTCCGAAAACCGGTTTCCACTTTTCGGGATCATGCGCTAGTCTCTTTGTTGCCCGGTTCGAAGAAGCCGGCGATCAGGGAGCTAGCCATGAATATCAGCGCTCAGCCGAGCGGCGGCCTCGCAATTCCATTTGACCACGCGCGGCTCGATCGCCTCATGGACGAGGCCGGCATCGACCTCGTGCTCGCGACCTCTAAGCATAATGTGCAGTATTTGCTCGGCGGCCACCGCGCCAATTTCTTCGACTACATGGATGCCACCGGCGTCACCCGCTATCTGCCGGTGTTCGTCTATCCGAAGGGGGCGCCGCAAAAGGCCGCCTATATCGGTCACCGGCTGGAAAAATTCCAGCGCGAGGTCAAGCCGATGTGGACGGGCGAGACGCAGACCTCCACCGCCGGTTCGGTCGACGCCATGCAGAAGGCGGTCGACTATATCCGCAAGGCTGGCCTGAAGACGAAACGCATCGCCGCCGAATTCGGATTCCTCCCCTATGACGCCTCGCTCGTGCTGCGAGCGGCGTTCCCCGACGCCGAATGGGTCGACGCGCTCTATGTGCTGGAGCGCCAGCGCGCGAAGAAATCGCCGGCCGAATTGAAATTGCTGAAGGTGGCGTCGGAAGCGGTGATCGATTCAATGCAGGCGGTCATTGCCTCGTCCGCGCCGGGCGTAACCAAGAGCGACGTGGTCGAAGCGTTGCGGCGCGAGGAAACCAATCGCGGCCTCACGTTCGAATACTGCCTGATCACTTGCGGCACCAGCCTCAACCGCGCGCCTTCCGACCAGAAATGGGAGAAGGGCGACGTGATGTCGATCGACTCCGGCGGCAACTATCACGGCTATATCGGCGACGTCTGCCGTATGGCGATCCAGGGCGAGCCGGACGCCGAGTTGAACGATCTGCTCGCCGAGATCGAAAGCATCCAGCGCGCGGCGATGAAGCCGGTGCGCGCCGGCGTGCTGGGACGCGAAATCTATGCCGTAGCGGCGCCGCTGGTGGCGAAATCCAAGCATCACAATCACATGGAATTCCTTGCCCACGGTATGGGCATGGTGAGCCATGAGGCGCCGCGGCTCACGGATCGCGGCCCGGTGCCCTATCCAAACGAATATGCCAACGAGCCGCTGGAAGCCGGCATGGTAGTGTCGGTGGAGACCACGCTGCTGCATCCGAGCCGCGGCTTCATCAAGCTGGAAGACACCGTGGTGGTGACCGACGCGGGTCACGAGGTTTACGGCGAGGGCGCGCGCGGCTGGAACCGGGCAGGCACGCGTAACTAGCGCGCCTTGGCGTCGATCTGCCTCGCGAGCGCGCTGAGGGCGGCCGCGACGTTCACCGGATATTCGAAGCCGCTTTCTAAACGCGCCAGCGGACCGGCCAGGCGCGCGAGATCGCGCGCGGCGCGCTCGCGGATCTGCACGAGCGTCGGCGCCGGTGCGATACGTTTGCCCGCGCGCATCACCGGCACGATCAGAGCCTCGCCCGGCTGTTTGTCGTTGTCGAGCGACAGGATATCGCCGCGCATGCGGCCGTCGGCATCGTAAGCGCGCCATACCTGCTTGCGGCCCGGCCAGGTCGCTTTGCCTTCAGACAATTTGCGTTTCGGCTTGCCGGCATATTCCTGCAGCTTATAGGCGCAGTCGAGGGCGGGCACGTCGACCGAGGCAGCGAGATTGACGCCGATGCCGAAGCCGTCGATCGGCGCGCCGGCTTTCGTCATCGTTTGCAAAACGTCCTCGTTGATGCCGCCGCTCACCAATATAATGACATCGTGCAGGCCGCCATCGTCGAGAATGCGCCGCACTTTCCGGGCCATTGCCGTAAGGTCGCCTAAGTCGATGCGCACGCCGCGGATGGCGATGCCGTCGGCCTTCAGGCGCGGCGCCAGCTCGACCACTTTGCGCGCGCCTTGCTCGGTGTCGTAGGTGTCGATCAGCAGGATCACGCCTTGCGGCCGCGCGCGTGCGAAATTCTCGAACGCGGTCATCTCGTCGTCGTGCACCTGCACGAAGGAATGCGCCATAGTGCCGACGATCGGCACGCCGTAGCGCTCGCCGGCGAGCACATTGGCTGCGCCGGCAAAGCCCGCGAGGTAGCTCGCGCGCGCCGAATAGAGGCCGGCCTCGGCGCCGTGGGCAGTGCGCAGGCCGAAATCGGATAGGATTTTGCCCGGCGCCGCCAACACCATGCGCGCGGCTTTCGAGGCGATCAGCGTCTGAAAATGCAATATGTTGATCAGCCGGGATTCGACCAATTGCGCCTGCGGCAGCGGCGCGGTGATGCGGATGAGCGGCTCGTTGGGAAAGCAAACGCTGCCTTCCGGGATCGCATGCACGTCGCCGGTGAAGCTGAAGGCCGAAAGATAATCGAGCAGATTGTCGCGGAAGCGTCCGGTGCTTTTGAGCCAATTGATCTCGGCGTCGGAGAACCGCAGCGTCTCCAGATAGTCGAGCGCGTCGTCGAGACCGGCGGCGAGCAGAAATCCGCGCCGCGCCGGCAGCCGGCGCACGAAAAACTCAAAAACAGCCTCGCCATCCTGGCCACGATCCAGATAGGCCTGGATCATGTTGAGTTCATAAAGATCGGTGAGCAGTGGACTGGTCGAGGGCATCATGGCCTCTCGCAATGGGCGGGCTTTTTTTGGAATGTTAAACGGAAAAGATTGGCTCCCTGGGCTGGGATCGAACCAGCGACATTTCGATTAACAGTCGAACGCTCTACCGCTGAGCTACCAGGGAATAGTCAGGAACCACAAGCCACGGGCCTATAACAAAGCCAAACCGCTTTGCAAAGCTTGAAAGCCCGCCGCTATAAGGCTGTCCGCCTGCGCTAAAGGCGGGTGGAGGCCACGGCCGGAATCGAACCGGCGTGCACGGATTTGCAGTCCGCTGCGTAACCACTCCGCCACGTGGCCGTCGGAAGGCGCGCGCCCCGCGCGTGCACAGGCCGCACGCCTCCCCAGGATGCAAGCCTATATAGGAGCCGGCGCCCAACGACAACGCCACTGGCTCGCTTGCCTTTTGCCAAGGCTTGCCGCACAAAGTCCGCGCATTCTCCTGCTTTTGCCGAGGATAATGATGACCGACTTCGCAGCCGCGCGCCGCCACATGGTGGACGGCCAAGTCCGCACCACTGACGTCACCGATTTGCGCGTCATTTCCGCCATGCTGGAAGTTCCACGCGAGCGCTTCATGCCGCAGGCTTCGACCTCGCTGGCCTATCTCGATCTCGACGTGCCGGTGGGGGGATCCCGCCGCCTGCTCAGGCCGATGGTGCTCGCTAAGCTGATTCAGGCCGCCGAACTGGAGGCCACCGACCGTGTGCTCGATGTAGGCTGCGCCACCGGCTATACCGCTGCCGTGCTCGCCCGCATCGCGGTCCAAGTGGTCGCGCTCGAGCAGGACCCCGGTCTCGCCAAGGCAGCGAGTGAGGCATTGTCGTCGCAGTCCAATGTCGACGTGGTCTGCGGGCCGCTCGCCGAGGGCTGGCCGCAAGGCGCGCCTTACGACGTGGTCGTGCTCGATGGGGCCACCGACGTCGTGCCGCACGCACTCTGCCAGCAGCTCAAAGACGGCGGCCGACTGGTCTGCGTGCTGGGCTCGGGTCCCGGCTCCAAGGCCATGCTTTACCGTCGCAGCGGCGAGGAGGCGGGCGGCCGGCCGGTCTTTGATGCCTCGGCGGGACTGCTCCCGGGCTTCGCCAAAACGCCCGTTTTTGCGTTCTGATACTACCCCCGACTTCATATGTGGCGAAAATGCTCCAGGTTGCCGCCTTTTCGGTGGGTGGTGACCGCCGGAGGGTTTCAAGCACTCGCGGGTCCGCTTATGGTTCAGGGTTGATTTGACGCGCGCGACTCGTGCTGATTGCGGGGCGTGCTGTGGCTGGGTTGTGATTATGTCTCGTCCTAGACGCAGTAAATGGGTGGGTGGGCTTGCGGTTGGCGTGATCGCGTGCGCGACATTGCCGTTGGCCGCGCCGGCACAGGGCGAGACGCTCGAAACCGCGCTGGTGCAGGCCTACCAGAACAATCCTTCGCTCAATTCGCAGCGTGCCGCCACGCGCGCCACCGACGAGGGCGTGCCGCAAGCGCTGTCCGGCTATCGCCCGAAAGTCACGATCACTGGGGTCGCCGGCGAGCAGACGTCGTCGACAACGACGAAGAACCCGTCGACATTGGGCGCGGAGGCTAACTACAACATCGTGTCCGGCTACAACTCGCCGGCTTCGATCGGCGGCACCATCGCGCAGACGCTATACAACGGCTTCCAGACCGCCAACAAAACGCGCCAAGCCGAGAGCGCGGTGTTGGCCGCGCGCGCGACGCTGCGCGTCGCTGAGCAGACGGTGCTGCTCAACGCCGCGACCGCTTACATGAACCTCCTGCGCGACACCGCCATCCTCGATCTACAGCGGCGCAACGTCGAAGTGCTGCAAGAGCAACTGCGGCAGACCCGCGACCGCTTCAACGTCGGCGAAGTGACGCGCACCGACGTCGCGCAGGCGGAGTCCAGTCTTGCTGCCGGCCGCTCGCAGGTGCTCCTCGCTGAAGCCAATTATACCGCCTCGCGCGCGACCTATCGGCAAGTGATCGGCGTTGAACCGGGCAATCTCACACCGGCTACACCGGTCGACCGCTTCTCGCCGCATAATCTGCCGGGCGCGATCGCGGTAGGCAGCGCCAACAATCCAGCGGTGACCACGGCGGAATACAATGTGGACGTGGCACTACAGCAGGTGAAAGTGGCCGAGGGCCAGCTCTATCCGACGGTAACGGTGCAGGGCAGTTTCAACCAGAACTGGCTGAGCACGCAGAGCCTCAGTGTCATGAAACAGTACAACGCCTCGGTGTTGGGTACGCTGAGCGTGCCGATCTATCAGGGCGGTGCGGAATATTCCGTGATCCGCCAGGCCAAGGAGACGCTCGGGCAAAAGCGGCTCGACCTCGACACCGCGCGCGACACGGTGCGCCAGAACGTGGTGCAGTCCTGGGGCCAACTCGACGCGGCCAAAGCCAATATCGAGGCGACGCAGGCGCAGGTGCAAGCCGCCGAGATCGCGCTCAACGGCGTGCGCGAGGAAGCACGCGTCGGCCAGCGCACTACCCTCGACGTGCTCAATGCGCAGCAGACTCTCGTGAATGCGCGGGTGGCGCTGGTCACCGCCCAGCATGACCGGGTGGTGGCGTCCTACACGTTGCTGTCGTCGGTCGGCCGTCTGTCGCCGCAGGTGCTCGGGTTGAATGTTCCGGTCTATAACTCCACGGTGCACTACCAGCAGGTGCGCGATAGTTGGGCCGGCGTGCGCACGCCGGACGGGCGCTAAGCCGGGCCTGTTGGCCGTCTGTGCACGAATGGCGTAATGGTTAGTGAGCCCAGCAGCGCACCCGATGCTGCGCCGACATCGAATACGGATCCGGACGCTAATCCGGTGTCCAATATGCGATGCAAGGTCACCGCCTGCGCTGCCGCCTATGGGCATTTAAGCTAGGGAGCAGCATACCGTGTCCGCTTCGGGTCATTCGCGACCGATGTATTCGCGCCCCTGCCAACCAATGTCCGATATGTCTCCAATGGTGACCGTTCAAGGCATGAGTTCCAATTTACGCTATGTGCAAAAACTGCCGTCAGCTCCACGTCACTCGATCACCCGTTCGTGGGCCGCCAGGCCGATAGGTAGCAATATACGATCGGAGTTAGGCCGCCAAGGACAATTGCAACAAACGAGCCAAGGATACCCACAGGACCGACAGAAGGACGACACTCGGCTATGGCGACATGCTACCCGTCGAGCATTGGCGTCGTGACCCTCAAGCCATTCGAAGAGCGAAAAGATTGTCTGCTGGGCCCGACCACCGCAATGAACGGAGTGTTGCTATTCGGCTGGTCGACCGCGGTGATAATTGCGAAAGTCTGCACAGGGGTCTTGCCGAAGCATCAGCGTCCCTGTTTAGATCCAGAAGTCAAGTCACGACGCTGGTCAATTGATAAACTGTTTGGCCAGCCTGCGCATCTTACTCGATTTCGTTGGATTGCTCAAATAAACCGCGCCATCATTGGGGGTGTCCGATTTCTACCACAACTAGGCTGGAGAACACTCCGGACAAAGCCGGTGTGGTTCCGATGGCCCCAACACCGTCGGTCATTGGGCGGCTAAATATTGTGGCGACCACGTGGCGCGCGGCCGCTCGCTTTCGCTTGATATTGGTAGCGGTGATACTTCTTCCCGCTGCAGGATGTACTGTCGGCCCAAATTTTGTGTCGCCCGAAGCTCCGATCGCCGACAAATTCCGCGAAGCCAGTAACCGCTCGGTTCAGTCCACGCGTCAGGATTATCGGGATTGGTGGAAGAGCTTCCATGACCCGATCCTCAATCGGCTCATACAGACGGCCTACAATCAGAACTTGACGCTACTGAGCGCGGGAACCCGTGTGCTAGAGGCGCGCGCAATATTAGGGATCGCCATTGGCGAATTCTATCCACAGGTGCAGCAAGGTGCTGGGTCGCTGATATACAACAGGGCAAGCGCCGCTACGCCGCTGTCGGCCCCGAATGCGACCCCGGCATTCTTCTGGACCGGATTCGGTTGGCGCGCAGGCAGCCTGGGAGCTGGATTTCTGGGGCAAGTTTCGCCGCGGCGTGGAATCCGCCGACGGGGCATATTTGGCGTCGATCGCATCCTATGACGACGTTCTGGTTTCACTTCTGGGAGACGTAACCGCAACCTATATCGGCATCCGCTCCACCGAAAAGCAGATCGCGATCGCCCGCGAAAACGTTCGCAGACAAGAGGAGGGAGTCCGTATCGCCGAGTCACGTTTTCGGGCCGGTACCGTCAGCGAGCGCGACGTCTTCCAGGCGAAAAACGTGCTGGGGCAGACCCAGGCGGTGATACCCCAGCTGACCATCCAGTTGCAGCAATTGCAGAACGCTCTTTGCGTGCTACTCGGCATCCCGCCCCAGTCGTTGGAGGCATTGCTCGCCCGGTCAAGGGGCCGGATTCCGTTGCCGCCCAGTAAAGTCGCCGTCGGCATCCCGGCGGATCTGCTCCGCCGCAGACCGGACGTTCGCGCCGCCGAACTTGCCGCCTTGGCGCAGAGCGCACAGATTGGCGTCGCAGAGGCCGAGCTCTATCCGGCAATCAGCATATCCGGCACGTTCGGTGGCGTCGCAAGTACCGCCAACGGCCACAACCTTGGCCAGGTCTTCACTTCGAAGGGCATGGCCTATGCTGCTGGGCCGGCGTTTCAATGGAACATCCTGAACTACGGGCAGATCACTAACAATGTCCGTCTGCAGGACGCGAGGCTGCAACAATTGTTGGTCGACTATCAGAACACCGTGTTAGCGGCCCAGCAGCAAGTGGACAATGGTCTTTCCACCTTTTTGCAGTCGCAGTATCAGGTCGGATTTCTGCGCAGCAGCACCCAAGCCGCAAGCAGTGCTCTAACGATTGCATTTCAGCAATACAATCAAGGGGTCTTGGATTTCACCACCGTGCTGGTCGCGGAGCAAAATCTCTTCCAGGCGGAGAGCAGTTTGGCCGTGGCCTCGGCCAATGTTTCGCTGGGGCTTACCGCAGTCTATCGTGCGCTCGGCGGCGGATGGCAGATACGGGAGGACGGTTACTTCGTAGACGCCGCAACAACCGAGCAAATGCGCGCGCGCACCAACTGGGGAACCCTGCTGCCGCCCGCTAACGAGCCGCAGCCGCCGGTTCCCGGTCTACCTGGTCCCAACAATATTGGACCAACGGTCCGACCGCCGGAATGGTGAGATTGCTATAGAGAATCTTTGCGCTGGTTTCTCGACGCCCCCTAGTGGTGAAATTCAAACGTTTGAGTCCGGAGGAAGTGCAGATATCCCCGCAACAAATTGCATCATTCGGCGGTACCAAGCGTTAGATTCGAACCGCTAGAAGTACAACATTTAAGGTGGTGGCCATTGGGTCGCGGCGGACAACCGCTGTTGTCCGCGCGTGCGGGATCGATAACGTCAGGACGGGATCTTCATCGCGGCCGGTCCCTTTAATTCCCATGCAATGTAGAGGCTTTCTCTGGCTCGATCCCTGAATTAGCTACGTTTTACAAGACGATCTTCACAATCAAAACGTAATTCCGAGCTAGCTCAAAAACGCGTTTTGAGCTAAATCAAGACGCTAACTTGCCATGTGTAAAATGCGTACAACGATAACGGAAAGACAGCGATCATGGGTGATCCGTTTTTGAATTACTTCGCACTTGGCTTGCTCATCTTCGTCGTGGTTGTGCTTTTCTATGGAATTATCGCCATCCATGATATTCCGTATCTGATCGCAAAGTCGCGACATCATCCGCACGAAGACGCAATCCATGCTGCAGGATGGGTCAGCCTGTTCACGCTTCACGCGCTATGGCCATTTTTATGGATTTGGGCGATGGCGTATCGGCCGGAGCGCGGATGGGGATTTGCTGACCCGAAGTCGCCACAAGGAATGGAGCAGAAAAACGAGCTTGAGGAACTTCAGCGTCGCTTGGCGCAACTCGAGGCGAAAGTTGGGACTGGAGGCGAGTGATGGAACTGCTATTGATCCTGATTTACGTCAGCTTCTGCTACGTGATTTTCAAGATTTTCAGGATACCGGTCAACCAATGGTCACTCGCGACCGCTACGCTCGGCGGAATTTTTGGTCTTGCAATGATACTAGTGATCATGAATTACAATCATCCCTTCACGAAGGAAGCCAGAATTTATTTTTCGACAACGCCGATTATTCCGGATGTCAAAGGACGGGTTATCGAGGTCGCGGCTAAAGCGAACGAGCCTTTAAAAGTAGGAGACGTCCTGTTTAGAATTGAGCCAACCGTCTATCAGGCCGCCGCTGACAGCGCCAAAGCCCAAATCGCTGGGGCCATCGCCGACCGCGACCGTACCAAGCAGGAATTCGAACGTTACGACACTGGCAATCGAAAAGCGCGTGCTGCAGGGCAAAGTCTTCCCTTCTCGGAGATCGATGTTGAAAATCGGCGCGGCCTGTATCTTGCTGCACAGGCTGCTTACGAAAATGCCTTGGCAAAACAGATCGAAGCCGATTTTAACCTCGCCCAAACCGTCGTACGCGCTCCCTCTCCGGGTTACGTGACGCAGGTTGGCCTTCGCCCTGGAATGATGGCGGTGCCGCTGCCGTTGAGGCCAGTCATGACGTTCGTAAACACCGACGATCCCATTCTTGTCGGGGCATTTCAGCAAAATGCGTTGCAGCGGGTCTTGCCAGGAGATGATGCGGAGATCGCGTTCGATGCTGTGCCTGGGCGAGTATTCAAAGGTAAATCGAGCACGGTCATCGGTGCGATCTCGCAAGGCCAATTGCAGGCCGGCGGCGCGCTCATTGACCCGAGCCAAATCAAAGGCGAGGGCCGTGCGCTAGCGCAAATCGAAATTACCGATGACATTTCCGAGTATAACATTCCCTTGGGATCGGCTGCTCAGGTCGCTTTGCTCACGCACCATTGGCACCATCTCTCACTCATACGTCGCATCTTGCTTAGAATGATCAGCTGGAGAAATTTCATCTATACTGAGGGGCATTGAGCTGTTGCTGGTTTGACGCAACTCGCACTAAGTTTTCAACAACCATCTTCGGCGTCGACATCGCGCGGGTGGATTGCTGCTAAGTTAGACTTGGCAGACACCAGAGCGATCCAGTTGGTTTGAGGCTTTTTGGGTTCCGACAGCTGCCGCTCCATAACCCACGGGGACAGATTATGAATGGCTTCGTGTTTGCGTTTATGCGCCACCTTCTTGGTGCGTTTGTCATTATTCTTTACGCTGCTGCGCCTGCCAATTCGCAGCAAAGTCCAACCTCGGCCGTAGCGGTCGGGACGGTTGTCGCGGAACGCAAGGCCATAGGAAGGTCCGGCGTACTTGTCGGTCGCGTGGAGGCCGTCCAGCGTGTGGAGGTCCGGGCGCGCGTGACGGGATATCTCGAGGAGGTCCTGTTCAAGGAAGGTGACCTGATGAAGGAAGGCACGTCGCTCTACCGGATCGAGAAGGGATTGTTCGAAGCAGATGTGAAGCGCGCAGAGGCTGCATTGGCACGTGCAAAGGCAGCAAAAGCGCTCGCGAAAGTAGAGTTGCAGCGGCAAGAAAAGCTTTTTGCGGATAGAGCAGGCAGCGCTCAGGACCGAGATCGAGCGCAAGCCGCGGACCAGCAAGCCGACGGCGCGATTTTAGAAGCCGAAGCCAATCTCCAAACCGCTAAAATTAATCTCGGCTATACAGATATAGCATCTCCTATTTCGGGGCGTATTGGTCGAACAGCAGTTACGATAGGAAACGTAGTTAGTCCGCAAAGCGGCATCCTGACAAAAATAGTAAGCCAGGACCCGATGTATGTCAGCTTTCCCGTCAGTCAGCGAGACTACATCGCAGCCCGCGACAGAAACGCGAATGTGGACCGCACCAGGGTCCGTATTCGTTTCTCCGACAGCACAACATATGGGGAGGTCGGCGATATCAATTTCGTGGACGTGTCGGTCAGTCGATCGACCGATACGATCCTCGTCCGTGCGACTATGCCGAACCCGAACGGTACGCTGATCGACGGTCAGCTCGTTCAGGTCATCGTGGACAGCGGCACGGCCGAAGAGAGGGTTCTGGTTCCGCAAGCCGCACTTATCGCCGATCAGGCTGGCATTTATGTTTTTGTTGTCGAGGATGGCAAGGCCGTCATAAAGCGCCTCAAGATTGGAGCCGAGGCCGGCGCCGATGTGGTCGTGGAGCAAGGTCTGAACGGGGGCGAGCAGGTCATCGTGCAGGGTATTCAGGGCGTTCGCCCCGGCGCGCCAGTGCAGGCTGCACCCTTGCTGCAGACGATTAACCCGAGCTGACCTCATGTTGTCCTCCGTCTTCGTCGATCGCCCGCGTCTCGCGATTGTCATTGCGATCGTCACGACGATTGCTGGCGTATTGGCGCTGTTGACGATTCCGATCGCGCAATATCCGGATATTGTCCCGCCGCAGGTTTCCGTCACGACATTTTACCCTGGCGCCAATTCCGCCGTTGTCGACGCGACGATTGCCCAGCCGATCGAGGCCCAGGTCGTCGGCGTAGACAAGATGCTCTACATGAAAAGCGTCAGTGGTGACGACGGCAGCTATTCGCTCACCGTATCGTTTGAGCTTGGGACGAACCCCGATATCAACACGGTGAATGTCAACAACCGTGTGCAGATCGCACTTTCGAGCCTGCCGTCCGAAGCGCAAAGACAGGGCGTGGTCGTCAAGAAGAAGTCTTCCGCCTTACTCGGCGTTGTAGCGGTCTCCTCGCCGAAACGCACGCACGATGCGCTCTATCTGTCGAACTATGTAACCATCAATATTCTCGACCAGATCAAGAGCACTCCCGGTGTCGGTGATGCGTCATTGTGGGGCCCGCAGGACTACGCCATGCGTGCCTGGATCAGTACCGACCGATTGACCGGGCTTGATCTGACGACCGGAGACATTATCACCGCGATTCAGGGGCAGAACGTCCAGGCTGCGGTTGGGCGGATCGGCGCACGGCCAATATCCAACGACCAGCAGCTCCAGCTCAATATTCAGACGAAGGGCCGACTGACTTCGGTTGCCGAGTTCGAAAAGATTGTGATTCGAACAAATGACGATGGCTCGGTTCTCAGGTTGGGCGACGTGGCAAAGCTCGAATTGGGCGCGGCGAATCTCGACCGGGAAACGCGGTTGAATGGTGCGCCCGCGGCAGCAATCGCGATCTATCAATCTCCCGGCGCCAACGCGATCACGACTATGGATGCCGTGAAATCCAGGCTGGCAGAACTTGAAAAACGGTTTCCGGAAGACCTGACCTGGAAGGTGACCTACGATCCGACGACTTTCGTTAAGGACACCATACACGAAGTCCAGAAGACCCTGGCCGAGGCGTTCGTGCTCGTCGTGCTCGTCGTATTTCTGTTCCTTGGAAGCTTTCGTGCGACTCTCATACCAACGATGGCAGTGCCCGTAAGCTTGATCGGCACATTTGTCGTGTTGTTGGCGATTGGCTATTCCGCAAATACTGTTTCGCTTTTGGCTATCGTTCTGGCGATCGGCATCGTCGTCGATGATGCGATTGTCGTGGTTGAGAATGTTGAGCGTGTGATGGAGGAGCATCCGGAGCTGTCACCGGCGGATGCGACCAAGAAGGCTATGGCGGAGATCACCGCACCCATAATCGCCATCACCCTGGTGCTGTTGTCCGTATTTGTTCCTGTTGCGTTCATTCCCGGAATTTCCGGTGAATTATTCCGCCAATTTGCCGTGACTGTCGCCGTTGCGATGTTCCTGTCTGCCGTCAACGCGCTCACGCTCTCTCCGGCTTTATGCGCGATCCTGCTGCGCCCGCATCATGGTCCTCGCCGCGGTTTCATCGGGTTGGTTATGCGCTCGATCGACCGAGTGCGCGATGCCTATGGCACCATGGTCGCGCGACTTGTGCGGATTTCGGTGATCGGTCTCGTGCTGGTTGCGGTCTCTGGTGTAGGCATTTTGGCGGTTGGAAAGATTACGCCGACCGGCTTCCTGCCTGAAGACGATCAGGGGGCACTGTTTGTGGTCGTGCAATTGCCCGGCGGGGCCTCGGTGGCAAGGACGGCTGAGGTCGTCGAACATGTAGAAGCAATTCTACGCGAGGATCCCTCTGTCGCAGATGTGACATCAGTCATCGGCCTCAATTTCATCGATAACTATTCGCAGTCGAATTCGGCGTTCCTGGTCGTCACACTCAAGTCGTTCGAGGAGCGAAAGGATCCGTCGCTCGGCCTACGCCAGATGATTGCGCGGTTGAACCCGAAGTTTAGGGCCGTGCAGGGAGGTGGGGTGCTGCCGATTTCGCCCCCGCCGATCCTGGGTCTCGGAAGCGGTGGTGGCTTCGCCTATGTGCTTGAGGATCTGCGCGGCGCCGACCCAAAGGAGCTTGCGCAAGTCTTGCGCGGCCTGACGGTCGCAGCAAACCAGAATCCGCAGCTCAATAACGTATTCAGTACTTTCTCCGCCACGAATCCGTCAGTTTACCTCGATATCGATCGCGACAAGGTGCAGATTCTCGGCGTCAAGCTGAGTGATGTCTTCCAGGCGCTGCAGGCTTCGCTCGGTGGTTATTTCGTCAACAACATGAACTTGTTCGGACGAACTTGGCAGGTGCAGGTTCAGGCTGAGGCATCTGACCGTTCACGCGTCCCCGACATTTTCCGGATCAATGTGAGGGACAAGGATGGTAACATGGTCCCCCTTCGCAGCCTGGTGGAATTTCGCGTTGTCGTCGGACCGCCCGCACTCATCCGTTACAATAATCTCAGGGCAGTGACCATTCAGGGTGCGCCCGCAGCCGGCGTTTCTTCAGGACAAGCGCTCAAGGCACTGGAAGAAGTCGCCGCGAAGACGCTGCCTCCAGGCTATGCGGGAGAGTGGACGGACACATCATTCCAGGAGAAACGCGCCGAGGGCAAGACTACGATCATTCTCGGTTTTGCGCTCCTTTTCGCTTACCTGTTCCTGGTCGCGCTTTATGAGAGCTGGACCATTCCGGTCCCGGTCCTGCTTTCGGTCTCGGTCGGAATTCTCGGATCGTTCGTCGGAATCGTGCTCGGTGGGCTGACGCTTGATCTTTATGCGCAGATCGGCATCATCGTGCTGATCGGCTTGGCAGCCAAGAACGGCATCCTGATCATCGAGTTTGCGAAGGAAAAGAGAGAGGCGGGAATGCCCTTGCTCGCAGCGGCGACCGAGGGCGCAAGGCAGCGCTTCCGCCCGGTGATGATGACGTCGTTCGCCTTCATTCTCGGGCTCTGTCCCCTGGTGGTCGCGACGGGCGCCTCGCAATTGGCTCGCCGAGACGTCGGTACGCCAGTATTCGGAGGCATGATCTTCGCCTCGTTTATTGGGATATTCATGATCCCGCCACTTTATGTGGCGTTTCAGGCAATTCGCGAGAAGCTCAGGCCGTCGACGAAACCGAAGGAGCACACCGCAGCTGCCGAGTAGCCGGATAAGTCTAACAAGTGGAGGCTTCAGTGCCAGTGCCGAACTTTGTTCGCTGTTGCTGTCTTTCGGTTTCCCCCAACGTTATTTGGTGCGCTTCACCAGCAGCGCCAAAGTGTGCCGAGCGATCATCAGCTCTTCGTCTGTCGGCACCACATAGAGGGCGACGCGGCTGTCCGGGCGCGATATCAATAGTTCGCGCGCAGTGTTTAAAGCTGGGTCTATCATTGCACCAAGCCAAGCGAGCTTCTCGGCGATGCGTGCGCGGATCGTCGCTGAGTTCTCGCCGATCCCTGCGGTAAAGACGAAAGCGTCCAACCCGCCGAGCGCCGCAGCCAGCATGCCGGCGCAAAGTCCCGCCCGATAAACGAAGTAATCGACTGCAAAGACTGCGCGTGGATCCGCATTGGTCTCGAGGTCACGCATATCGTTGCTGAGACCCGATAAACCTTTCAAGCCACACTCGTGGTAGAAAAGCTTCTGAACCGCTGCCGGGTCCATGCCTTTCTCGGTAATTAGATAGAGCACGACGCCCGGGTCGAGTTGTCCCGGCCGTGTGCCCATGGGCAACCCGTCAAGTGCGGTGAACCCCATAGTGCTCTCGATACTCCGCCCACCAGAGAGTGCGCACATCGAAGCTCCACTTCCGAGATGCGCGATGATGACACGCTTGTCGGCAATCGTCGGCGCGACCTCGCGCAAACGATGCGCTATGTATTCGTATGACAAGCCGTGGAATCCGTACCGGCGGACGCCTTCTGCGTAGAAACGTTCCGGAATAGCGAAATGGTCCGCCACGGCACTATGGTCACGATGGAATGCCGTGTCGAAGCAAGCAACTTGTGGCATTTCCGGACGCCGCGCGAGAAGCGAACGGATCGGGGCAAGATTGTTAGGCTGATGGAGCGGCGCCAGAGGAATATAGCGTTCAAGTCGCGCCACCACTTCGGTATCGATCAAAACGGAGCTGCTGTACTCGGGGCCTCCATGCACGACGCGATGCCCGACCGCTTTCAGTTCGAAGTTCTGCGTGCTGCGCAACCAGGCTGCCGTCTCCTGAATTGCGGCGGGGAGATCGCAGACCTGCTCCGGGGGGAACGTCTTATCGATCGCAAGAATCCCATCGGCCGCCGTTGCGCGCAAGCGTGGCCGCGTGCCGATCCCGTCAATTTGACCTTTGACCAAGCGTTTTAGATTGGTGTTTGCCTCGATTTCGAATACTTGAAATTTGAGGCTCGAGGACCCGGCATTGACGACGAGAATCGTATCCATGGCGGGTCACGCGGCTGCCAACTCAGTCTTGTTACGACGAGCATGTGCATAGAGTACCGCAACGGCGCAGGACGCCATTCGGGCTCGCGCGAATCCGCCCGTGACGTTAGGATGATGGGTACCCGCGCGCCGAGCACGATCCCGGCGGCGTCTGCTTTGGCCAGGAAGGTGAGATTCTTGGCGAGCATATTGCCGGCTTCGAGATCGGGCACGACAAGGATCTGCGCTCGCCCAGCAACCTCTGAGCGAATGCCCTTGATCTTCGCTGCCTCCGGATCAATTGCATTATCGAAAGCAAGCGGACCGTCGAGCAGACCCCCCGTGATTTGCCCACGATCAGCCATCTTGCACAACGCCGCCGCCTCGATCGTCGAAGGAATCTTGGACGTTACTGTTTCGACTGCTGAGAGTATTGCCACTCGCGGCTTGCCCAGACCAACCTGGGTGAAGAGGTCGATCGCGTTCTGGACGATATCGCGCTTAGTATCGAGATCGGGAAAAATATTGATCGCGGCATCAGTGATGAATAACGTCTCGGCGTAGGTGGGCACATCCATGACAAAGACATGGCTGATCCGCCGTGCTGTCCGCAGTCCGGTCGTTCCCGAGGTAACGCTGCGCATAAGCTCATCAGTATGTAGGCTGCCCTTCATC
>CAVPXX010000032.1:0-46037 GCA_963709855.1 uncultured Alphaproteobacteria bacterium
TCGGATGGATTGGCGTCATCAGCACATTAGCCTGCGTCGGCTTGAGGCCGAGGCGATCTTTATTATGCGCGAGGTCGTCAGCGAGTTTCGCAATCCCGTGATGCTCTACTCGATGGGCAAGGATTCGAGCGTGCTTCTGCACATCGCGCAAAAGGCCTTCCATCCCGCCAAACCGCCGTTCCCATTGCTGCACGTCGATACGACCTGGAAATTCCGTGAGATGATCGCGTTTCGCGACGAAACGGCAGCGCGCCTCGGCATGGATTTGCTCGTTCACGTCAACCAAGAGGGGCTTGCACGCGGCATTTCGCCCGTGGCTTCCGGTTCGGCAATCCACACCCAGGTCATGAAGACGGAAGGCCTGCGCCAGGCGTTGGACAAGTGGCGCTTCGACGCGGCATTCGGCGGGGCGCGGCGCGACGAGGAAAAGAGCCGCGCCAAGGAGCGCATTTTCTCGCACCGCTCCGCAAGCCATGGCTGGGACCCGCGCAATCAGCGGCCCGAGCTTTGGCGGCTATTCAATACCCGCATCAAAACCGGCGAATCAATGCGGGTGTTTCCGTTGTCCAATTGGACCGAGCTCGACGTGTGGGAATACATCAGGGCCGAGAATATTCCGGTCGTGCCTCTGTACTTCGCCAAGCAGCGTCCGGTCGTGGAACGCGACGGCACGCTGATCATGGTCGACGACGACCGCTTGCCGCTCGCGCCCGGCGAAAAGCCGCGGATGATGCAGGTTCGTTTTCGCACTCTCGGTTGCTATCCGTTGACCGGCGCTATCCCCTCGAGCGCCGACACGCTCGACGCGATCATCGCGGAAATGCGCGGCTCGACCAGTTCGGAACGGCAGGGCCGCGTCATCGATCATGACGAGGCTGGATCGATGGAGAAGAAAAAGCGCGAGGGATATTTCTGATGAGAAGTCCCGCGCCAATTGCCGCCGACGCGCCCGAACGCAGCGCCAGTGTTGATACGCGCCCGGCCTTGCGCTTCCTGACCTGCGGCTCGGTCGACGACGGCAAGTCCACCTTAATTGGCCGCTTGCTCTACGAGCAGAACCTGATCTTTGAAGATCATCTGGCCGCGCTCGAGCGCGATTCGAAAAAGCACGGCACCACCGGAGCGGACATTGACTTTGCCTTGCTGCTCGACGGGCTGGAAGCCGAGCGCGAGCAGGGTATTACGATCGACGTGGCCTATCGGTATTTCGCCTCGAAGCGGCGCGCGTTTATCGTCGCGGATACGCCGGGCCACGAGCAATATACGCGCAACATGGTGACTGGCGCGTCGAATAGCGACCTCGCCGTACTGCTCGTCGATGCGCGCAAGGGTCTGCTGAGCCAGACGCACCGTCACGCGCTCATCGCGAGCCTGCTGGGCATCCGCTACGTTGTCCTCGCGGTGAACAAGATCGATCTCGTCGGGTTCGATCAAGCCGTGTTCGAGCAGATATCGTCGAGCTTTAGCCGCTTTGCCGGTGAGCTTGGCTTCAAGGACATCAAGGCGATCCCGGTGTCGGCGCGCTACGGCGACAATGTTTCGTCGCACAGCAAGCGCACGCCCTGGTATTCGGGGCCGCATCTGCTCGACTATCTCGAAACGGTCGACGTCGAGGACAACCGCGCCGGCAAGCCGTTCCGGATGCCCGTGCAATGGGTCAATCGGCCCAACGCCGATTTCCGCGGCTTTGCCGGCACGATCGTGAGCGGCAGCGCCAGAGTGGGCGACGACATCGCGGTTCTTCCATCCGGGCAGACCACCAAGATCAAGAAGATTGTCGGCGCCAGTGGCGATCTCGATACCGCGCAGGCGCGGGATTCGGTCACCATCACGCTCGCCGACGAAATCGACATTGCGCGCGGCGACATGCTTGCGGCGCTGCGCGATCGCCCGCAGATTGCCGACCAGTTCGTGGCCCATCTGGTCTGGATGTCGAACGAGCATCTGTTCCCGGGGCGCAGCTATTTCATGAAAATCAATAATTGCACGCTCGCGGCGACCGTCACCGACCTCAAGCATCAAATCGACGTCAATACGCAGGCGAAGCTGGCCGCCAAGACGCTCAGCTTAAACGAAGTGGGCGTGTGCAATCTGTCGGTTGCCCGGCCGGTCGCGTTCGATGCTTACGCGGACAACCGCGACACCGGCGCCTTTATCCTGATCGATCGCTATTCAAACGAGACGGTCGCCGCCGGAATGATCGATTTCGCCCTGCGCCGCGCCACCAATATCCACCATCAGAAACAAACGGTGAGCAAGGCCGAGCGGTCGAACCTCATGCATCACCGCCCGGCGGTGCTGTGGTTTACCGGTCTCCCGGGCGCCGGAAAATCGACCATCGCCAATCTTGTCGAAGCCGCGCTGCACACGCGTGGCGCTCATACCATCCTGTTGGACGGCGACAATGTGCGGCATGGATTGAACAAGGACCTCGGCTTTACCGAGCCTGACCGGGTGGAGAACATCCGGCGCATTGGCGAGGTGGCCAAGCTAATGACCAATGCCGGCCTCATCGTGCTTTGCTCGTTCATCTCACCCTTCCAGGCTGAGCGCCGCATGGTGCGAGAACTGCTCGACAGCAATGAATTCATCGAAATCTTCGTCGATACGCCGATCGACCAATGTATCGCGCGCGATCCCAAGGGCTTGTATCGCCGCGCGCTGGCCGGTGAGATCAAGAATTTCACCGGCGTCGATCAGCCCTATGAAGTACCGGAAAATCCCGAACTCCATCTCTTGGCCGGCAGCAAAGAAGCCGATCGGCTCGCAAATGAAGTTATCGAGGCGCTTCTGCAGCGTAAGATTTTATA
Source organism: uncultured Alphaproteobacteria bacterium (assembly GCA_963709855.1). Taxonomy (GTDB): domain Bacteria; phylum Pseudomonadota; class Alphaproteobacteria; order Rhizobiales; family Xanthobacteraceae; genus Pseudolabrys. The sequence continues at coordinate 2,811 of CAVPXX010000032.1, forward strand.
ATGCGCCCCCTCACCTACCGAGTGTGAAAGCCTCATTTAGTAACCGCCTTCGCGAATTGTGCGCGCCAAACCCTTGCGAAACGATTCTAGGAGAAGCAGCGTCTGTGCGACCTGACGCCATAGGCTGACTTCATAGCGGCCGATCCGCTCGAGAATGCCGTTGTTGAGATTGGCGAGCCGCAAAAACGAGTACGTCACATCGGGATACTGCGACGATGATTGAGATGGGTTTTGGGTCGGGACGCCATCATCCTCAAAGTGATCCTCGGCGGCCGGTTTGTCATGAGATTGACCGAGTAATTCGTGAAAGATCTTAAGCGGCCTATCCGGCCCCTCATTGTCTTTACATTGGCGTCGATTGCGAACGGTCTGTCCCTGAATCTGAAACAAACCCGATTCAATTGCCACCGCGCGCCGAAGCCGCCACAACAGCGATGAGAGCCTTATGATCAATTGATATTCGATTGCCGTGATCGGCTCGTAATCGGCGATGATGGCCTGTTCAAATTGGGCATAACTGATCCGATTGTCCAGGCCCGCTGATAACCGTTTCGGCCGTCAAGCCATGTCGAATAGCATTTTGACGCGACCGGCGCTTTCCCTCTTCGGTCCGGGGCCCGGTGCTTTTGCTGGCGTTTCGACGGTTTGCTGCAATCTGGTTGTCTGTGGTCATTAGCTCTTGGTCGTTATTTCGCTGACGGCAGCGATGATTAGTGGATTCTGCTGATTGATCGTTGCGTCCTTTGCGTGGCTTTGCTCCCAAAGCTCCTTGGCAATCTCCAGTGCATTGATTTTTAGGTTGTCCCACCAGGCCACCTCATTGCCGGCCTGATGCAGTTGCCGATGATGACCGCGGCAGAGCGGCACGGTGAACTCGTCGCTGACTTTGAGACCGAGCGCTCTGGGTTGGGCAAACCGCAGGTGATGCGGATCGGACGGCTGCCGGCCGCAGACCAGGCAGGGTTGCGAGGCAACGAACCTCAGATGGGCTTTGTCACGCAGCCGCTTGGGCTCGGCGATGGTGAGAAGGCTCTTGTCGATTTGCGCTGGGACGAGGCCGGGTGAGGCCGGGACAATGATCGAGGTGCCTGCTGGATGGCCGGACTTCCAGTTCACGGCGACCCTGCGCCCGATCCCGAGTGACCAGATCCTGACGACGGCCATAGTAGCGGGATGGCCGTGGAATAGGGGTCGTATCGTCCGGATGGAAGCCGAGATGGGCGTCGGCCGGCACGGGGACAGCAGGCCCAGTGATAGCAGTCTGTGAGGGCAGGGGCTTCTGGGATGATGCTGTCCTGCCGCCCCGATAGAGCTCGAGACCGAACGGTTTGCCGAAGGTCGCGAGCGCCCGTTTGGTGGCATCGGTTTCCGCGACCTTGAGGGCGATGTCGTGCACCTCGCCCGGGGAGGTGCCGCGCCCTTCGCCGGTGCCATGGCCTTCCCGAATGATGGTTGCGCCATCCGCATGCACGGTGACCCGAACTCGGGCGATATAGACCGCCAGGAAGGTCCCGCGGTTCTCGCGGGCAAGCACGCATTTGGATTCGACCGTCTCCCGGTTCCAGCCATCAAACCCAAAGATCCGGTTGGCTTCCGAGATCGCGTACCAGCCCTCGAGATAGGACAGTTCGCGGCCATGGGCCTCACGGGTGCGGATATGACGGTGATCGAGGTTGCGCCGCAGCGCCTGTACCTGTCTTGCTGAGAAGCCCATCACCGTGTCCTCACGCTCAAAACCGGTTCCGGGTTGGAGAGGGCAACGCCTGCGATTTCCGCGCCCTGTTTGAGCTCGTAGGCCAATTCCTGGCGCTTGAGACGGGGCTCGCTCGGCTGCCAATAGATGCTCGGGCACGGCATCTTCATTGAGCACCATCAGTGACGGGCATGCCTGGCGCGGATCGAGGCGGTAAAGTCGGGTGCCGTTGAGCTTTTTCAGATCAAGCTCGACCATCACATCCTTGGCAATCTGCCGGCGCTTGGCGGCCCGGTCCTGCAGCCGGTCAAGCCGGCCCTGCATGTCCGAAATCCGGCATTTGAGCCCCATGGCCAGGGCCTCATCGGCCAGGGCCGCCCGGATGATGGCTGAGACGATTTCATGCAGATCGGTGAGCCCTTCAACGGTATCGGCGAGGGTCTGCTCGTCGATCTGGGGGTCTTGCGCGCGGATGCGGTCGCGGATGGCGCGGTAGGTGGTGGCGGCAAAGTCGAGAATTCATGGCAAACTCCGATAGTCGGCGAACCGGTATAGTTCGCGGATCTTAGCGCGTGCAGCATTCGATACTTTTAGTATCTATTAGGAGCCCCGCCGTGTCAATACTAAAAGTATCAATTCGGCAGCTAAAGGCGGCGCGTACTCTCATCGGCTGGTCGCAAGAGGAACTAGCCTCAGCTGCGGATGTCTCTCTTCCAACCATAAAGCGCTTGGAGGCCGCGGAAGGCTGGCTCGGCGGTCGGCAAACAACCGCTCATAAAATCAGGGCCGCTCTCGAAAAAGCCGGCATCGAATTCATCGACGAGAACGGCGGCGGCCCAGGGGTCCGTCTCCGCAAGCGTCAGCGGACAAAACAACCCAAATAGCCGTACCGTTAGCCCAATAAAGTCCGGTGTCGGGCGGATGTCTCGACCTTGACGCGGATCCAATCAGCCTTCGAGAAACTCAACTTGATGTCCGGCAAAATGCCGCATATATTATCGGCAGATTGCCGCATGGCATTGGAGCCGATTTAAATGCAAGCGACCCAACCTGTAGTAGAGACGGTCTTTCGGAAGCTAGGCGGCCGCGAGGTCTTAGGTCAGAAGGTGACCTCCGAGGCTGATCTTGCTCGCCTCGTTCATCGTCGGATTCCTTTGAGAGCGCTCATCTATGTCAAGCGCGGTGGCTTCTCGGACCAAGAGATCGGACGATTTATCATTCCTGAGCGGACGCAGCGGCATCGCAAGGCCAAGAGACAACCGCTGACTGTCGAAGAATCCGATCGCGTCGTGCGGTTGACGCGGATTCAGGCATTGACTGAGGATGTTTTCGGCGACGCAGAAAAAGCGAACCGGTGGCTTCGCGAAAATCTGCCAATTCTCGACGGGAAGCCGCCGCTCGAAGTAGCGCGAACGGAATCCGGCGCCCGTGTCGTCGAGCAGATGTTGGCGAAGATCGATTGGGGCGCGGCGGCATAATGCGCCTTTGGCGGTTATCGAGCCTGCGGCGCGCTCGCGACTTCGATGGAGGCTACGGGATCACGAACAGCGGTCGCTGGAATACAACTGGGCGCCCAGTGACGTATTGTTCTACGGTGCCGTCGCTCACCGCATTGGAAAAACGCGTACACGTCACTGACACCAACCTGCTACCGCCTCAGGCCATGGTGGAATACGCTGTTCCGGATGATGTTCCGAGCGCACAGCATATCGTTTGATGACCTGCCAAGCGATTGGGCATTACGCGAAATCCACACGCAGATGCTCGGAGATGCATGGCTCGATGAATGCGCCGAACTCATTCTCGTGGTCCCTTCTGTCATCATGCCCATCGCCAGCGCGCCCGATCGCAATGTGCTGATTAATCACCGGCACTCAGGCAGCGCCCGGATAACGATTACGGCGGTCACGCCATTCACATTTGATCTGAGGCTTTTCCAACCATAGTCAATTGTTGAGTGAACGACGGTAACAGCAACCCCACCGTACATGCATGACAGCAGCTGACATGTAGCGATTCGGCGTCAGGATAATTTAAGAATTGCCGTCAACGGGAAAACAAGCGGTAGGGGAACATCATGGCTGAAACAGAAGAAAAATGCTCTCAAACATGGAGCATATTCTGGACAAATAATTTTGCCTGGAGAATCGATTGAAGACTTCGATGAACTCCATCGATCATTAACGATGAGTGGAAACCGGTTGGCCCGCTCGAACAATTGGACGCAACACTACAAAGTGCCATTGTGACGCAAACGTCGACTTGCGAGATATCAGGACGTACAAATAGAAAGGATGCGACTTGAATTAGCGATGCTCTTAGAGGAGGCAAGAAAGATCTCTCAAGCCGAGATAGAATCAGTCATGGGGCTTTTAGAGAATTATTAAAGAGGATCCAAATCTGAATGAGGAATATCCTTGATCATGCATTACCAGAAAACTGTGCAGAGTATATTCGCAACGCCGTTCAACAAAAAAATTACCCAGACAACGCTACATGGAGCGCGGCCGTTATTGACAGGCTCGAAAATGTCTTTGTGCCGACGATGATATCGGTGCGGGTCGCCAAGAAAGATCCCCAATTGAGTCCGAGACATATCGAGGAGGTGTTCAATGAAGATCGCCTGATCAAAGAGCTGCAAATTGAAGAACGCATCGATGCTATGATCGACAAGAGCGTCAAACGGTTGATACAGGCGAAGGCCCTGAAAGAAATTTTTTATTTCGGCAAGCTTGCCGTCACTTGCTTTGATGGCATCGGCCAACGCCTTCGGGATACGCACGGCGAGACTGTTGCCCCATTTGTCAAAATTCAACGATCATATTGGCTTCTCCATCATGTAGATACCATGAGACCATCACGGCGCGAACATATGGCGGAGCCCGTCGTCGCTGGAAAATGGGTTCGTTTCGCAAATGCCAATGACTTGATTGACCGGCCCCATCACGACACGGCATGTTTTGCGAAACAAACCCAATCACCCGAACCAACGGCATGTCGTGCGCGGGCCGACCGCTGCGTCGATCCCGCTGCGCGGACGGGTGATCTTGTTCCTCTGGCCATGAATTGCTAGGCCGCTTTGAAATGCCGCACCTTTAGCGAGCGTGTGCGTTCACGCGCCTGCCAAAGATCATAAGCCATTTGTAAGCCGAGCCACGTCTCGGGGCTTGAACCGAACGCCTTCGAAAGACGAATTGCCATATCAATCGAAATCCCAGCCCGCCCATTGATCAGATCGGAGAGTGCCTGACGCGTTACGCCTAGCCCTTTTGCTGCCTCGGTAACGGACAGGTCAAACGTATCTAGGCACTGCCGACGAACGATCCCGCCCGGGTGCGGAGGATTGTGCATAGCCATGAGCGTCTGCCTTTCTAGTGATAATCCGTATAATCGACGTCAGCCGCATGGCCGTTGTCGAAGCGGAATGTTACTCGCCAATTCCCGGACACCGAGACAGCCCAAGAGCCAGCGAGCTTTCCCTTGAGTGCATGTAGCCTGAAGCCAGGAATGTTCATATCCTCCGGCCCACGGCTGTGATCCAGAACCGCAAGAATGTCGCGAAGTTTTTCAACATGCGCGGGCGCCACCCTTTTTGCCGTTCTCCCATCATAAAGGGCTTTGAGCCCGCGATGTTTAAACGACCGGATCATAGTGGTAATTATATTTCTGTCGTCTGTCACCTGTCAATTGACAGAGGCGCATTACCGAAGCGGTCATCCTCGCCGGTCCGCAACTTGGTCCACTTTCGGGAATCCCGGCACTGGCCGAAATTGGCCAGTCGCTGCAAGCGATTGAAGCAACAGGGAATGGCGCAACTGAATGTTATTTTGGCAGAACAAACCCAAATGCTCTCACAATGAAAATTCGCTTCATCACTTGCGCCTTACCGGCGGATCGCGCGTGAGGTTTTTGGCGGCCAGTTCGTCGAGATAATCCTGCCAATAGCGTGTGCGATTGCGCCCGAGTTCGAGCAGATACTCCCAGCCGAAAATGCCGGTCGAGTGCAGGTCGTCGAACACCAGCCGCACCGCGTAATTGCCGACCGGCAGCACCTCGATGATGCCGACGTCACGCTTGCCGGGAACGGTCTTGCGTTCCTCGGCGGAATGACCCTGCACTTCTGCGCTCGGGCTTTTCACCCGCAGATATTCGGCCGGCAGATCGAAACTCTGCCCGTCGGTGAATGTGACGGTGAGCGTCTTGCAATCCTTGTGCAGGCGCAGTTCGCTCGGCCACGCTTGCGTGTCGTTAGCAGTCATGGCGCTGTCTTACAGCGCGGCCCGTCAAACCACAAACCGCACCTTACCAGCGTCGCTCAGATCAAAGCCGCCCATTTCCTGCGCGCGGGCGGCGAGCTCGTCCGATTGCAGAAAGCGCATCAGCGCCTGCAACGGCGGATGAAAATAATCGCGCTGGCGCATCAGCAGGTCGAACGGTTCCCAGACGACCGGTACGAAATCGAGCCCGGCGGAATTGGCGACCGAGCGCGTGGCGATGCCGGTGTCGGCGCGGCCGGCGCGGATCGCCTGCGCAATATCGGGACCGGTCGGGCAGACCGGGCTGACCGAGACGAGCGCATCGAGCGCGACTTTCGCCCGATGTAGCAGCGAGAGCAGCAGCAATTGTGCGCCAGCGCCTTTCGGACGCATGGCGATACGCGCGCGCTTGCCGATCACGTCGTCGATGGTGCGGACCTTGAGCGGGTTGCCGGGCGCCAGCAGCAGGCCCTGTTCGCGGCGGCAGAGGGCGATCATCACCGCGTCCTGTAGATCGTTGCGGCCGGTAACGGCTGCTAGGTTGGCATCGGCTTCCGGGTCTTCCAAGGCATGCAGGTGCATGGCGGCGGCGATGGTCTCGCCAGCGATGAAACGGTCGAACCCGGCTTCGCTGCCAACCGCGAGCGTGGCAAGCCCGGAGCCGCTCTCGCGCAACGCCCATTCCAGCAGCGGGTCGTGGCTGCCGCCGATGATCGGCGCCGGCTCCGGACGCGTCATGCCGGCGGGCCGCGTCACGCTGGAGGCCAGCCAATGGTCGAGATCGGCCTTAGGAAAAAGCCAGCGGCCGGTGACCTTGGTACAGGGCACCGTGCCCTCCGTCACCATTTCGTAGATCTTGCGTTCCTTGAGGCGGAGATAGCTGGCGGCTTCGGCGGTCGTTAAGAGCTGCATGGCTCACCTGCACGCATATGCATCTTTTCTGACATTGCCAAAGACGGCCGGAAAAACAAAGCAACCAACCGGGGAGCATTTCAGCATAAAAAGGTTATGCGGCTGCCGGCCGGCACATTGACCCGAAATACCAATTCTTTTCTTCGCGGCGGGGCGGCAGCTGCCTAGAAAAAATGTACTTCAGCCGTCGATTAATTTCGGCAGCGAATCCCGCCTTACCATCCAAGTAATTGTCATTACAGCGAAAAAATCGCGGATCGGGCTGTGGCACGGCGCTTGCTGAATAGTCAGCAAGAACATGACCGCAAAGCAAGGTGGCGAACATGACCGATAAAAACAGGATCCTCATCGTCGATGACGACGAAACGGTGCGCCGGAGTTACCTGCGCTCGCTGGACAGCATGTCCTGCAACGTTGCGACCGCCAGCGATGGCGAACAGGCGCTGCAGTCGATGGAGCGGGACCCGTTCGATGTCGTGTTGCTTGATATGCGCATGCCCGGTCAGGACGGCCTGTCGGTGCTGCGCACCATTAAACACAAATGGCCGGAGAGCGAGGTGGTCATCATCACCGGCTATCCGACCGTGGACAGCGCCAAGGAGGCCGTGCGGCTCGGAGCTTACGATTACGTCGCCAAGCCGGTGGGTCCGCAGGACGTGATCAGCGTCACCGAAGGCGCCATGACGCGAAAACAGTGGGCCTTGCGGCGGGTGCCGGAGTTGGCCCCAGCGAGCGGCACCTGCGCGGCCTGAGAAAGAAAGCCAAACCAATTCAAACAGCAAACAAACCAGCAGCAAGAATTCCAAAAGGAGAAGGCCATGAACGCATCACGCAAAGTACTCGTCGTCGACGACGATCCGGCCGTCCGCAAGAGCATCGACCGGGTTCTTTCCAGCAAGGGCTACGCCGTCATCACCGCCGAAAACGGGGAAGAGGCAATGCGCAAGCTGAACGAGGAAAAGTACGACCTCGTCTATACCGACATCCGCATGCCCGGAATCAGCGGGCTTGAGGTGGCTGAACAGGTCAAGGCGCGCAAGCCGTGGACCCCGGTAGTGATCATTACCGGTTACGGCACCGATGCCGCCGAAGCGCGCGCCAAGGCGGCCGGCGTGTCGAGCTTCGTGCACAAACCGCTGTCGCCCGAGATGATCGAAGGCAGCGCCCGCGATGCCCTGGCAGCGCCCGCGCCGCAAGTGGTGGCCCCGCCGGCGGCGGTCGAAGCGCCTCAGGCCGAACCGGCCGCGACCCGAAGCGCGTTGCTGAACATCCTTCTGTTCTTCGCCGCGCCCTTCATCGGCTTGGCCTACATTGTCGCCTTCCCATTCGTCGGCCTTGGCGTCATGGCGGTACTGGCGGCGCGCGTCGCAGCCAAGAACGAAACCGTGAAGACGGTCGCCATCACGCTGAAGAACATCGCGATGGTGTTCGCCGCGCCGGTCTTCGGCCTGGTCTACGTCGTGCTGTTCCCGTTCATCGGGCTGGCGACATTAGTGTGGCTGGCCGGCCGGGCATTGGCGGCGCGGACCAGAGATTGAGTGCGTAAGTGGCCAACTGAGGCCTCACCCGGTCCATGGGCGAGGCTGAAAGGCCGGGGAGCCCTTCCCCGGCCTCTTTTTTCATTCGACTTTGAGCTGGGCTGGTTACTTGGGCGCCAGCTGTATAGCAAAAATATGCACAAGACTTGTCCCATAAGTATTTGAAATCATTGGATAGCCATCGCGATACCGGCCGGTTTGGACAAAAAAATTATACCTTGAGCCGCGGGAAAGACCCATCAGCGGCAAGGCCAAACATAACTAACTATCTGAAATTAAAGCGATATTTATGCTGGCGGAGCGACTGGCATGGTCCATGCGATGTAGAAACCGAGAAAAAGATCCAAGCAAAAGGCCTCATTGGGGCCAAAAAAATAGGAGTTCGCCATGACCGCATTACGCAAAATCCTCATCGAGGAAGAGCCCGTTCTCGCCACTAAGGTCGCCCGGGCACCTGTTACCAAGCTCTATGTCGTCGCCAACGATGCGCCGGCGAAAGCCGCCGCAGCGGCCCCGGAGGCCGCGGGCAATGCCCTCACGAACATCGTCTTGTTCTTCGCTGCGCCCTTCATCGGCTTGATCTACATCATCGCGTTCCCGCTCGTCGGTCTCGCTGCCCTTGCAGTGTTGGCGGGCCGTGTCCTTGCCAAATACGAAGCGGTCAAGACCACCGCCCTCGTCGTGAAGAACGTCGGGCTGATGGTTGCCGCGCCGGTGCTCGGCCTAGCCTACGTCGTGCTCTTCCCCTTCATCGGCTTGGCGGCGCTGGCCTGGATGGGTGGCCGCGCGGTGGTCGCAGCCCGCGCAGGCTGAATGAGATAGATCAATGAAGTCCCGGCCCACTTGCCGCAGACAATTCCTGCAATGTCTTGATCATCCCGGGGGGTAATGGCCCCCCGGACGGTGTTGAATGCGAGGGTTCCATGGGAGCGAAAATGGATTGCTATAGCGCCTCGCACAAAATCCTGCCCGGGTTCCTGGAGAACGGCTTCTCGATTGCGGCCCTCGCCGCGACGCTTATCCTGTTACCGGCCGCCGCGCCGCCGGCATTGGCAGCCGACCCGGCACCCTCCGCGGCCGACCAGAATTGCCTTGGCTGTCACGGCACCGCCGGCATGGAAAAAAAGCTGGCGGACGGAGGGACGCTGCAGTTGCATGTGCCGGCCGACGCGTTCGTAAAATCTGTCCACGGCCCGAACGGTTGCACCAGCTGTCACTCCGACGTCGATCCTGCCGCCCATCCGCCCGCCGATAAAAAAATAGAGAGTGCACGCAGCTTCGCGATTGCCACGACCCAGGTCTGCCGCAACTGCCATGCCGACAAATTCGAGCAGTGGGAGAGCAGCATTCACGGCGCGCTGGTGCGCAGCGGCAACCCGGCGGCGCCCGTCTGCACCGACTGTCATAATCCGCATGCCGTCATCAAGGATGCGGCGACGCAGATCGCGCAGGTTCCCTGCAAGAACTGCCACGCGGACATTTACACCGCCTACCTCGGCAGCATGCATGCAAAATCCCGGCTCAGTTCGAAGGACAGCTATGCACCGATCTGCTCCGGCTGCCACACCGCCCATGCCGTAAAGCCCACTGCGGCCGGCACGCTCGGCCAGGGACCTGAGGGCGCGTGTTTCGGCTGTCACGCCGACGTGCTGGCAGCCCACCAGAAATGGCTGCCCAATGCCGCATTGCATTTCGAAGTCGTGTCTTGTCCTGCCTGCCACGTGCCTGGCGCGCAGCGCAAAGTCGATCTGATGCTGATCGACAGCAAGGGCAAGGCGCGGGGGACCGAACAAATCGGCGTGCCGCTGTTCGATGCCAGCGCCAATTCGGACGCCAAGGGAATCGATGCGCAGGCGCTATGGAATCTGCTGCAGACGCTCAATCGCAGCGGCATCGCCGGCAAGACCGTCTTGCGCGGCCGCCTGGACGTTCTCACCGGCCCGCAGGCGCATCAAATGGCCGACAAGAGCAAAGCGATCAGCGACTGCCGCACCTGCCATCGCGGGGGTTCGCAGGCCTTCCAGAGCGTGACCATCTCGCTGGTCGGGCCGGACGGCCGGCGCGTGGGTTATGGCGCCAATGCGGATGTGCTGAACTCGGCATTCTCGGTCGACTCGGTGAGCGGCTTCTATGCGATCGGCGGCACCAGGATTAAGCTCCTGGATATTCTGTTGATCCTCGCCATCCTGGGCGGCGGCGGCATCGCCGTTGGCCACGTTACGTTAGGCTGGCTGTTCAAACGCTTCGGCTTTTATCACCCGCATAGCGGCGGCCACGGGCCAACCGGTGGCGATGGACCCAAGGCGGCATGACGGCGCGGGCACGTTAAAAGGAACTGCACCATGAGACTCTACATTCACCCGCTGCCGGTCAGGATCTGGCACTGGACCAATGCCGTCGGCTTCGTCCTGATGATCCTCACCGGCATGCAGATCCGCTATGTCGGTCTGATCGATGTGGTCTCGTTCCGCACCGCGGTCAGCGTGCATAATTTCGTCGGCTTCATCCTGATCGCCAACTTCTGCCTATGGCTGGTGTTTTATCTGTTTTCTGACCGCATTAGAGCCTATCACTCGGAACTCGACCCGCGGAAGCATTTCATCGGCAGCTTGCGGCAGGCTTATTACTACGGCTTCGGCATCTTCAGGGGCGAGCCCAATCCGTTTCAGCCCACCATTTATCGCAAGTTCAATCCGCTGCAGAGCATGATCTACCAGATCATCATGATGCTGCTTCTGCCCATTCAGATCTATACCGGCATCCTGTTGTGGGACGTGCAGCGTTTCTCCGCGCAGGTCGAATTTTTCGGCGGCGTACGCGTGATCGACACCGTGCATGTCCTGATTTTTATCGCCTTCGTCTTCTACATCCTGGTCCACGTCTATCTCGGCACGCTCGGGCACACCCGGACGGCGCACTTCAAGTCGATGATGACCGGCTATGAGGATGTGGACGAGGAGGCCGCGGCGAAGCCCTGACCCCGCCGTCTGGCAACTGCGGTTTACGATGCGTCCGGCATATCGTCGGCGTTGTGTTCGGTGTCGCGCACGCGGATCGTATATTTCTTCATCAGCGCCTGAAAGTTCGGACGCTGCATGCCGGTGTCCTCGGCACTCTTGGTCACGTTCCACTCATTGCGCTTGAGTGCCTCGAGCACGAACTGCTTCTCGATCTCCTCTACCGACTTTTCGCGCGCGGCTTTTTTGACCCGCTTGAGCTCGTCGCCGGTCCGCGGCACCGCGAGGTCGGCCTGCGGCGGCGAAGGATCGAGGATGTTGAGGAGGTGGGCCTGACGGATGACGTTGTCGTTGGTCAGGATCGCCGCCCGGTGCATGACGTTTTCGAGTTCGCGCACATTGCCCGGCCAGCCGTAATTGACCAGCGTGCTGAGCGCGCCTTCGGAAATGTCCGTGATCTTTTTTCCCAGTTCCGCGCTGAATACCTTAAGAAAATGGTAGGCGAGCGCCGGGATGTCGCCCTTTCGCTCCCGTAGCGCCGGGGCGTGGATCGGGAAAATATTGATCCGGTAATAGAGGTCGTCGCGGAAGGTGCCGGCCGCCACCATGGCCTTAAGATCCTTGTTGGTCGCGGTGACCAGCCGGAAATTGGCAATTTGCGTCCGGGTATCGCCGACGGCCCTGAATTCCCGTTCCTGCAGGACGCGCAGCAGCTTGGCCTGGATCGACATCGAGATATTGCCGATCTCGTCGAGGAACAGCGTGCCGCTCCCGGCGACCTCGAACATGCCTTTCTTGTTCACGACCGCGCTGGTGAAGGCGCCTTTGACGTGGCCGAACAACTCGCTTTCCAGCAGGTTTTCGCTCAAGGCATTGCAATCCACCGGCACGAACGGCTTGTCCTTGCGCAAGCTGTTGTAGTGAATCGCGCGGGCGATCAGTTCCTTGCCGGTACCGCTTTCGCCGGTAATCAGAACGGTCGAACTGGTGGGCGCGCATTGCGCGATCAGCCGATAGACGGCCTGCATCTGCGGGCTCAAGCCGATGATGTTCTCGAAACGATATTTCGAGCTGACCTCGCTCTTGAGGTTGAGATTCTCCTGCAACAGCCGGCGCCGCTCCAGCGCGCGCTGCACCACCAGTTTCAGCTCGTCCGGCTCGAAGGGCTTCGAAATATAATCGAAGGCGCCGAGCTTCATGGCCTGGACCGCGGTATCGATCTGCGACAGCCCCGTGATCATGATGACGTCCACGTTGGGATGCGTTTCCTTGACGCGGCGCAGCACTTCGAGCCCGTCGATATTGGGCATCATGATGTCGAGGATCATCACATCGTATGGATTTTCCTCGATCTTGCGCAGCGCCTCCCGGCCGTCCTGCACCGATTCGACTTGGAACTCGTCGCCGTCGAGAATACGCAAGCAACTTCTGATGACGATCTCCTCGTCGTCGACGATCAGAATTCGCGCGCTCATTGAATGCTCCCGCTGACTTTGCTCTCGGGCCCGACTGACGGCGGCGTCAGCGGCAGAAAGACGCGGAACGTCGATCCCTCACCCACTTTGCTTTGTACGTCGATGAGGCCGCCATGGGCCTCGACAATTCCGTGGCTGACGGAAAGTCCCAATCCAGTGCCCTTTCCCACGTCCTTGGAGGTGAAAAACGGATCGAATATCCGCCGCAAATTCGCTTCCGGAATGCCGCAGCCGGTATCGATGATCGATATTGCCACCATCGGCTTAGGCTCAGGCTCAGTAGCCGGTGCGCGCGGATCCGTCGAACGGCGGGTGCTGACGGTGATGCTGCCCTTCTCCTCAACCGCGTGCTGGGCGTTGACGAGCATGTTCATGATCACCTGCTTGATCTGATCGGCGTCGATCCAGATCGGCGGCAGCGTCCGGTCGAGGTCCAAGGCGATCTCGATGTCGCGCAAGTGCGCGGGTTTCTCGACGATTCGCACAGTATCATCGATAACCTGATTGAGATCGGTGAATTTCTTTTCAGGCAGCTTTTCGCGGGCGAAATCGAGCAGCCGCTTGATGATTGCGGCGCAGCGCTTGGTTTCGCGGATGACCAGATCCATATCCTCCGCATCCGCGCTCTTGTCCGGCATTTTTTGCCGCAGCAGATGCGAAAAAGTCAGGATGCCGGTGAGCGGGTTGTTCAATTCATGGGCGACACCGGAAGCGAGCAGCCCGACCGAAGCGAGCTTCTCGCCGCGCATGGTCTCCGCTTGCGCGCGGCGTAGCTCCTGCGTGCGGCTCTCGACCTTTTGTTCGAGCGTATGGGCCCAATCGCGCAGTTGCTCCCGCGAATTGCGCAAGGCGTCGGTCATGCCGTTGAACAAAGAGGCCAGTTTGCCGAATTCGTCGGCGCTGCGCACCGGTATTGTCTGGTCCAAGTTGCCGGCGGAGAGCCGTTGCGCCCCGCTTTCGAGGTCACGCAGCGGCACGTAGACCAGACGGTGCACGAAAAAGCCGACTAGCAACGCCGCGATGGCAATGAAGCTCAATGAAAATCCGGCGATTCCCAGCGTGCTGGCGCGCAAACTCTTTTCCATCTCGTCGAGCGAATAGACGATGTCGAGAACGCCGAGGACGGAGGTCTCCTTCGAGTGCTGATGGCAGGCGGCGTTATAGCAGGACGGCTCGTTGTGAATGACTTCCATGCTGCCGAGCAGCGACTCGCCGTTCGGGCCTTTGAAAGTCCACGTCCGTTCGTTCTTGGGAACTTGTTCGAGTGGCCGCTCGCTTTGATGGCAATGCGAGCACGCTTCCGCTTTGCGGTCCACCGTTTGACCGATTTCCGGGGCGTAGGTCGAATGGGTGATGCGTCCTTCTTTGCTCAGGATCCTAACCCGGTGGATTTTCTCCTGGTTGGCCACATCGCGGATGATCCGGTCGACATAGGCGGGCTGGTTCTGCAGCATCGCGAAGCGGGTGCTCTTGGAGATCACTTCGGAGACTTGCATGACTTGATCGGACACCTTGCCGAGGATTTCGTGGTACAAAAACCAAGCCACCACGCCGGTGAACAAGAGCATGGCCGCCGACAGCCCGACCGTCAGATAAAGAACGACCTTAAATTTCAGAGTGCGTGGCTGCAGCTGCATGACGACCGTCGCGTCCCATTCGGCGCCGAAAAGGACGAATGTTTTCGATTGCGATAAACCGTCATCAAACCGGCCGGAGGGATGCTGGCGCCCGAAAATCCCTCATAAATATCGTAGCCGATCCGCCTAGAACGACCTTTGATACGTATCAAACGGTGGTTTTCGGACATGTCCGGCCGCCCGCCGGCATGGAACCGCAGCGGCCCGAAATATGGCCTGCGCGCAATCAGTTCAGTTTTGGTAAATTATCGGAGCAACAAATATTCGGCTGTGAACCGGCGCATGCTGCCGCCCGTATTGCAGGCGCCGGCCAATTCCGGCGCCCCGGCCGTTCATGCGGACGCCGATCTATCAACCACCGCCAGCTTTGTATTTCTTTCCGTAGTCGTTCAGCGCCGGCGGCGCGGTGTGGCATTTCGCACAGGCCTGGCCCGTCTTCTTCGCGATGGCCGGGTTCGCCATCGTTTGCGCCGAAGTGATCACGATCATCGCACCTGCGAGTAGTACCGCCGACGCCGTCGCCACGGCTCTGGCCAAAACGCCATGCCTCATTTTCGGATTTCGCATTGTCGATCTCCTGGGTATCCCATCGATTCATCCGGCATGTCCCGAATAAAATCTGGAACGTGCGGACGATAGCAGAGGGCCAGATTATCGAGAAGGCATAGCGGGGTTGCGCGGTGTTTCTAGAGTTTCGTCGCGGAGCCGCCGCCTACTACTTTCCTTGTTGCAGCATTTGGTCGGCGTCGCGCAACACGACATAGATCGCCGGGATCACCAGCACGGTGAGCAAAGTCGACGAGGCAAGACCGAATAGCAACGAGATCGCGAGGCCCTGGAAAATCGGATCGAGGAGAATTGTCGCCGCGCCGATCATGGCAGCGAGCGCAGTCAGCAAAATAGGTTTGAATCGCACGGAACCTGCTTCCAGCAGCACCGCGCGTAAGGTTTTTCCCTGTGCGGCGCCGTGGCGGATGAAATCGACCAGCAGGATCGAGTTGCGTACGATGATACCGGCGAGCGCGATGAACCCGATCATCGAGGTGGCGGTGAACGGCGCGCCGAACAGCCAGTGCCCGATCACGATCCCGATTAGAGTGAGCGGGATCGGCGTGAGCACGACCAGCGGCAATTTGAAGCTGCCGAATTGCGCGACCACCAGGATATAGATACCGACGATCGCCACCATGAAGGCGGCGCCCATGTCGCGGAAAGTGACGTAGGTGATTTCCCACTCGCCGTCCCACAGGATGGCCGGCTTGCTTTCGTCATCCGGCTGGCCGTGGAAGCGAATCGTTGGCTTGCCGAGCGCGCCCCAATCATGCGCCTCGATACGCTTATCGACGTCGAGAATGCCGTAGATCGGCGCCTCGTAGGCGCCAGCGAGTTCTGCCATTACCATATCGGTGAAGCGCCCGTCGCGGCGGAAGATCGTCGGCGAACCCAACTCCTTGCTCACGCGCACCACGTCGCCGAGTTCGACCACGGTCTTGTTGCCCGGCACGCTATTGGCGGGACCGGCGTCGAGGCCAGAAGCTCGCTCCACGACAGATCGCGTTTCGGCAGCCGCACCACGATCTCGATCGGGTTGCGGCCTTCGCCGCGGTGCGAATAGCCGACCGCGGTGCCGCCGAACAGCGCCGCGATCGTGTCGTACACGTCGCGCTGCTCGACCCCGAAGAATTCGAGCCGATCCTGATCGATCGAGATGCGCAGGCGCGGCCGCGGCTCGCCGATCGAATCGTCGATGTCGACGATATAAGGCACCGAAGCAAAGATCTTTTTCAGTTCGGCCGCGACCGCGCGCCGGCTGGTCGAATCGGGGCCATAAACCTCGGCCAACAGCGTCGCCAGCACCGGCGGCCCCGGTGGCACTTCGACCACGCGGGCGACCGTGCCGGCCGGCAACGCCACTTTCTTCAGGCGCGCGCGCAGGTCGAGCGCGATGGCGTGGCTGCTGCGCCCGCGTTCGTCGCGCGGCGCCAGATTGAGATTGAGTTCGCCGAGCTCGGGCAGTTCGCGGATATAATAATGCCGCACCAGCCCGTTGAAATTGAACGGGGCCGGCGTGCCGGCATAGGTTTCGATGACACGGATTTCCGGCAGTTGCCGCGCCACGTCGGCAATCGCGAACAAGGTCCGCTCGGTGTCCTCGAGCGTCGCGCCCTCGGGTAGATCGACGACTACGGCCATTTCCGACTTGTTGTCGAACGGCAGCAGCTTGACCGTGACGCTGCGGGTTACGAACAGCACACACACCAGCAGCGTCGCCACTCCGACCGCGATCAGGAATGTCCAGGCCGAGCGGCGCGAGCGCACGACCGGCGCGGCGAAGCGGCGGTAAAGCCGGCCGAGAAAGCCCTCGCCATGCGCGGCCGCGTGCTCATGCACCGGATGGCCTTCCGGATGCAGGCGGAGCATCAGCCAGGGCGCGATCACCATGGCCACGACGAACGAGAACACCATCGCCGCCGACGCATTGGCCGGGATCGGCGCCATATAGGGGCCCATCAGCCCGGAGACGAACAGCATCGGCAGCAGCGCGGCGACGACGGTTAGGGTGGCGACGACGGTGGGATTGCCGACCTCCGCCACCGCCTCGATCGTCCCTTGCAGGCGCGAGCGCCCGTCCTTCATCGCCCAGTGCCGGGCGATGTTTTCGATCACCACGATGGCGTCGTCGACCAGGATACCGATGGAAAAGATGAGCGCGAACAGGCTGACGCGGTTGATGGTGTAGCCCATCACTTTCGACGCGAACAGCGTGAGCAGAATGGTGGTCGGGATGACCACCAGGGTGACCAGCGCCTCGCGCCAGCCGATGGCAAACGCAATGAGCACGACGATCGACACGGTCGCCAGCGCCAGGTGGAATAACAGCTCGTTCGCCTTGTCGTTGGCGGTTTCGCCGTAGTCGCGCGTCACCGTCACTTTGACGTCGGCCGGTACCAGCCGCCCTTCGACACTCTGCAGGCGCGCCAATAACTGCTCGGCCACGACGACGGCGTTGGCGCCGGCGCGTTTGGCAAAGGCGACGCTGACCGCCGGCACACGGTCCCAATGGCCGCCCTGCCCTGGCGTATCCATCCATACCCGGTGCTCCAGCGGGCTCGGCCCGATCACGACCTTGGCGACATCACGGACATACACTGCGCGATTGTCGCGGGTGGTGACGAGCAGCATGCCGATGTCGGGAATCCCTGTGAGCGTCTGCCCGGCCGCCACATCGCGCATGGTATCGTTGTCGCGCAGAGAGCCGGCCTGGAACGAACGGTTGGCATCGCGCACCTTGGCGACGAGCTGCTGCAGCGTGACGCCGTAAAGCGCGAGCTTTGAAGGGTCCGGCTCGACGCGGATCTGCTGCGGGTTGCCGCCGGAAATGTAGGTCAGGCCGACGTTGTCGGTTTTCACCAGTTCGGAGCGCAGTTGATCGGCAAGCTCGTAGAGATCCTTGTCGGTCCAGCGCGCCGCCGCTTCCGGCTTGGGCGACAGCGTGAGCACCACGACAGCGACGTCATTGATGCCGCGTCCGACGATCAGCGGTTCGGGAATGCCAACCGGGATGCGGTCGATATTGGCGCGAATCTTTTCGTGCACCCGCAGAATCGCGTCGTCGGATTTGGTGCCGACCAAGAAGCGCGCCGTCACCATGACGCGATCGTCGACCGTCTGGCTGTAGACGTGCTCGACGCCGTCGATACCCTTGATGATGGCTTCCAGCGGCTTGGTCACCAGTTCGACCGCATCCGGCGCCTTAAGGCCGTCGGCGGTGACCCGGATGTCAACCATGGGCACGCTGATCTGCGGCTCTTCCTCGCGCGCGATGGTGAGCAGCGCGATCAGGCCGACCGCGAGCGCTGCCAGCAGGAACAGCGGCGTCAGCGGCGAGCGGATCGTGGCTTGGGTGAGACGCCCCGACAGTCCGAGTTTCACGGGCGCACCAAGGCGTCGCCGCTTTTGAGCCCGGAAAGAATCTCCAGCGCATCCGGCATATCCGGGCGCGGCAGCTCGCGCCCACGCTGCACCGGCACCTCGATCGTGGCAGCATCCTTGCGGATGCGGGCATAGTCGATGCCGAAGCGCGTGGCGATGAACGAGCCCGGCACGACGAAGCTGGTGCGCTCGCCGGCCGAAACCCAGACACGGATGCGCTCGCCGACAAAATAGTCGCCAAGGCCCGCAACTGCCGCATCAGCAACCACGCGGCCATCCTCGATCTGCGGATAGACCAGGCGGATAGTGCCGAATTGCGCGCCGCTCTTGCCAAACTCCTCGCCGTCGATGCGAACCGAATCGCCGGCCTTGAGGAAGCGGGCATGCCGCTCCGGCACGCGCAGCCGCAGGATAAAATTCTGCTCCGCGACGGTGGCGACGGTTTCACCGGGCAGGATGACCGTGCCGGTGGTCACAGGCACCTTCAAGACGCGGCCCGAAGCTGGCGCCAGCACGTTGCCCTCGGTGACCTGCTGCTGAATTACCGAGCGCTCGGCGGTGCGCGCCTTCAGCGTATTGGATGCAACGTTGAAGGCGGTGCGCGCCTGGTCGAGGTTCGTCTTCGGAATGGTGCCGCGCGAGAACAGGTCTTCCGCGCGGGTGAGATCGGTCTGTGCCTGGGCGAACTGTGCTTCTAGGCCCGAGATCTGCGCGTCGAGCGACTTCATCTGCAGCGCGAGCTTCTCGTCGCCGACGGTAGCGACGACCTGGCCCTGCTTGACGCTGTTGCCTTCCTTGACGGCAAGCTCGACCACGGTGCCGCCTATGCGCGCACGCGCCGGCACCACGTTGGCGCTTTCGACCGTGGCGAACACCGCCTTTTCGTCGGCCAATGTTTTCGGCGCCACGACGAAGGTGTCTTGAGCAAGTGCCCGCTGCGCAAATAGCGCAAGCACAGCTGCTACGACAATACCGCCACGCATTATTTCGCCTCACTCATCTCACTCGAGCCCCAATCGTGCGGCGCGGACCGCGCGCGCTCATTGATTTGACGCAAGGTTCCGCTGGCGCGCCGGGCGCGACGTCTTGCGGGGCGCGTTCGGCGCGCAAGCCGAAGCGGGCGCGCAATAGACCCGATAAAGCGTGCGCACGAGTTCGCGCGCCTGCGGGCTGCCGATCGAGTACCAGATGGTCTGCCCGTCGCGCCGCGCCGTCACCAATCCGTCCTTGCGCAGCAGCGCCAGATGTTGCGACACGGTCGAATCGCGGATCTTCAGCAGCGCGGCCAATTCGCCCACCGAGCGTTCTTTCTCGGTCAACTGGCATACGATGATTAGGCGGTGGCGGTTGGAGAGGGCCTTGAGCAATCCACTCGCCTCGTCCGCCGCAGCCAGCATTTCATTAACTTGTATTTTCATAGTTGCGTATATACGAATAATCGTATATATAGTCAATAGCGCCGCACTGGGGTCAGGCGCCGCCCAAATGTCAGTCGACCCTTGGATCAGGAGTTACGCCCGTGAACGTCGATCGCGCAGTATTCGTTCTTGCCGGCACCATGGTGCTGGCCAGCTTGGCGCTTGGCTGGCTGGTCAATCCTTATTGGCTGCTGCTCGCAGCCTTTGTCGGGGCCAACATGTTGCAAGCTGCTTTCACCGGCTTTTGCCCGGCCGCCATGATCTTCAACAGGCTCGGCCTCAAGCCTGGCGCCGCATTCGTCGCTGCGACTACGCGCTGACTGGCCGGTAAAAATAACGCCCGCACGGCATCGGCCGCGCGGGCATAAGGTCGCAACTCGTTCGCGTCCGTCGTGAATGGCCGCTCAGCTATTGTCCTGGCGGAAAGCGCCGGTGTGACGGTCGATGATAAAGCGCTGCACCAGGGAATTATCCTTGGTGACGACGTCGGCGATGATCGTGTCGGCATCCTTCTCCTTCACCTCGCCGACCTTGAGCCGCGGATTGCCGCGCCAGGCGAGCCAGCGTTCGACGCGGGTCTTTACGTCGTCGGTAGTGGATTGAGTTCTGGTTCGCGTTCTGATCGCCTTGGGCCGCGCCGCGCGGGCCGTAGCCGGGTCCATAACCGGGCCCGTTGCCGCCCATCATGCCGGGGCCGTAACCGCCGCCCCAACCGCGCATGTGATAGCCCGGGCCATAGCCTTGTCCGGTACCCGGCTGGTCGTTTTGCCTCACGGCGGGGCAGTTCCACGGTCCCTCGCCGCGTCCAGGTCCACCGCCCCAGCCGCGCATGTGATAACCGGGGCCGTAGCCGCCGCCCATCATCCAACCGGGACCGCCTTGTGCGGAGGCGGTATAAATGAAAGCCCCCACCCCGGCCGCCAGCGCGGCCGCAATGCCGAGGGCGATCAAAGCATTTCGCGATTTCATTGGATTGCTCCTTTTTGCTGCAATGGTAACTGCCGTCGCTGAGCGGCATTAGGAGCGTGACCTGTCACTCAAGTTTGTCGGCCGGGCGCGATTTTGTGACCAAGTGTGTCAGAGCGCCTATCCGGCAGAAATCGTTACAATTTTTTTGCCCCAAATAGCCCGCCCCAAATTAAGTTACGCGCATGAACGATGGTCCGCACATCCTGATCGTCGACGACCACCGCGAGATGCGCGATCTGGTATCGCGCGCGCTCGCCAAGGAGGGCTTTCGCGTCAGCACCGCCGGCGATGGCAAGGCCATGCGCAAGCTGCTGGCCAATGCGCGCATCGACCTCATTTTGCTCGACTTGATGTTGCCGGGCGAAGACGGGCTGTCGCTGTGCCGTTCGCTGCGCGCCGAGTCCGATATTCCGATCATCATGCTCACCGCCAAGGGCGACGAAGTTGACCGGGTGATTGGCTTGGAAATGGGCGCCGACGATTATCTGCCCAAGCCGTTCGGCGGCCGCGAGCTGGTTGCGCGCATACGCGCCGTGCTGCGGCGCAATCGTGCGCGCGAGCCCGCGGCCCCTCAGGACAAATCCAGGCGCTATCGGTTCGAGCGCTGGACCTTCGATGTCGACAAACGCGAATTGTTGGGCGGTGACGGGGTCGCGGTGCCACTGAGCACCGGCGAATTCGATCTGCTGCTGGCGCTGGTCGAGCATCCGCAGCGCACCTTGAGCCGCGACCAACTGCTCGATCTCGCGCGCCACCGCGCGGCCAACACCTTCGACCGCAGCATGGACACGCAAGTGAGCCGGCTGCGTAAGAAGATCGAGCACGATCCGGGCGATCCGAAACTCATCAAGACCGTGTGGGGCGGCGGCTACATCTTCACCCCCGACGTGAGCCGGGAATGATCCGCTTCCTGCCCAAGAGCCTGTTCGGCCAAACGCTCCTGATCCTGCTGGTCGGGCTCGTCATCTCGCATTCGATCGGCGCCTGGATCTATGCCGGCGCGCGCGAGCAGGCAGTGCGCGCGATCGGTGGCTTCGCGGCGGCGCAGCGCATCGCCAACCTGTCGCGCCTGGTCGAAGAAGCGCCGGCCGACTGGCGTCCGCGCATTGTGCAGGCGCTGAGCGATCCGACCTTCCGCGTCGCGCTTTCAGCCCAACCGCCGCAGCAATTGCCGGCCGACGCCGATGGCCCCGCCAAGGTGATCGAGGATTATGTGCGCCAGCAGCTTCCCGAATGGCCGGACCGCCAAGTGCGGGCCGCGGTCCTGGCGCCGACGGACCGGCCGCCCGGCGCACCCTTCAGCCCGCCATTCGATCGCCGGCCATTCCCGGGGCCGATGGGTGAACCGGGCGGAATGGGCGGGATGATGCACGGCATGATGGGACCAGGCTTTGGCGCGTGGCGCGGATTGCAATTGGCGGTCAAACTGAGCGATGGCCAATGGCTGTCGTTCGCCACCACGCTGCCGCAGGGCGTGCCTTCCGTGTCGTGGCAATTCATTATCTCGATGGCGCTGATGGGCGTGATCGTCCTCGCCGTCTCGGTATGGGCGGTGCGCCGCATCACCGCTCCGCTGGGATTGCTTGCCGGAGCCGCCGATCGGTTCGGCCGCGATGTGGCGGCGGAGCCCATGACCGAGACCGGCACCGTCGAAATGCAGCGCGCCGCGCGCGCTTTCAACCGGATGCAGGAACGGCTGCGCCGGCTAATCGAGAGCCGCACCCAGATGCTGGCGGCCTTGTCGCACGATCTGCGCACCCCGCTGACACTGCTACGCCTGCGTACGGAGGAAGTCGCCGACGCCGACGAGCGTGACAAGATGCTGGCGACGATCGGCGAAATGAATGAGATGATCGGGTCGACATTAGCTTTCGCCCGCGACGAGGTGCGCGCGGAGCCGCGCCGGCGCGTCGACGTGGCCGCGCTGCTCGCCAGCGTGGTGGACGACATGGCCGACGCCGGACTGCCGGTGACCATGCAGGCGGCAGCGCCGCTGATCCACGACTGCCAGCCGGGCGCCTTGAAGCGCGCGATCACCAATCTGCTCGACAACGCCGTGAAGTACGGCAAGCGCGCCCAGGCGGCGATCGCCACCGTTGGGACTACGATCGAGGTCACCATCGACGACGACGGGCCGGGCATTCCCGAGGCGGAGCTGCCGCGCGTGTTCCAGCCGTTCTACCGGATCGAGGATTCGCGCAGCCGCGACACCGGCGGCATCGGGCTTGGGCTGGCGATCGCGCAATCCATCGTGCAGGCCCACGGCGGCGAGCTCATCCTCGCCAACCGGCCAGGCGGCGGCCTGCGCGCCTGCATCAAGCTACCGGTGTAGCCGCATAAGACGGCCGGACACCAAATGCCGCAAACCACTCAGTCTAAGATATTCAGCGTTAGATCAGGCCTGCCAGCATGGAGCGAAGCTGCGGAAAGGTATCGCCGAGCAACGACGGCGGCCACGGCACGTGTAGCAGTGTATTGAACAGAAGATACATCGCGATCCACAACGGAACGGCGATCAGCAACGCGGTCGACCAGCGCGCGGCGCCGACAAAACGCAGATAAAGCAGGATAAATGCGCCCAGCGACGGCATCATGCCGATTACGAGCACCGACAACAGCATGGCGATTAGCCAGCCGAGCTGCGAGGCGAGCCGGGTGTAGATCAATTGCATTTGCGACGCGGTACCGGCGTAACCGGCCGCAATCGTTTGATCCGAACGATAGCGAGCCGATATCGCCACGGACGCATAAGCCAGCACGACGATCAGCCCGGCGGCCGAGGCCGTCTGCGGCATCAGACGCGCGGCGAACGGCCACGCGCTCGCGCTCCAGAACGCCATCGCGAAGCTGAAGCCGGCAATGACCCAGAGCGCGGCCGCGACGAATTTTTCATTCGGCGCAAGCTCGGATGCGCCCGGCTTTTTGACAATGGCGCCGGCCGCCGCACCACCGCCGCGCCAGCGCCGGTACGCTGAGACGACCAGGGGCCGGCACAGCACAAGCGCGGCGATGATCAGCACCACGATCACCAGCGGACGCTCAAGCCAGGAAAATCCATAACGCCCGACCGAAATGAAGAGGTATTTCTCGATTAGCTTGCCGAGGATGAAGCCGAGGATGAGCGGCGCGCGCGCCCAGCCGTAGCGCTTCATGAACCAGCCGACCACCCCGAACCCGATCAGCGTCACCAGATCGCCGTAAGAGCGCGAGCCTTGAAATGCGCCAACGAAGCAGATGGCGAAAACGATCGGAACCAGAATGCTCCAGCGCACCGTGGCGAGCCGCGCGAGCTGGCCGGCAAACAGGAAACAGATGCCCGCCCCGACCACATTGGCGAGTGCCAGCGACCAGACCAGCGTGAACGTGATGTCGAGTTGCGTCGTGAGCAGCTTCGGGCCCGGCGTGATGCCGTGCGCCAGGAACGCGCCGAGCAGCAGCGCCATCGACGGCGAGCCGGGCAGCCCGAACGCCAGCGTCGGAATCAGCGCGCCGCCTTCGCGCGCGTTGTTGGCCGCTTCCGATGCGATCACGCCGCGCACGTCGCCTTTGCCGAAGGTTTCCGTGGCGCCTTTGAGCATGCGCGCCGCCGATCCGTAGGCGAGCCAATCGATGATCGGCGCACCCATGCCAGGGATGGAGCCGAGCACGACACCGAGCCATGACGAATTAAGCACGAGCTTCCAGTTCTGCACCACGTCGCGCACGCCGCGCATCTGCTCGCGAAACAGGCCGCCGATCTTTTGTCCGGTCGCCAAATTCCGTTGCGCGATCGCCATGTCGATCAGTTCCGGCAGCGCGAACAGGCCGAGCGCCAGCGCCTGGATCTGGATGCCGTCCCACAGATAGATCTCGTCGAAGGTCCAGCGCAGCGCGCCGGTCTGTGCTTCGTTGCCGACTGCGGCGAACAAGACGCCGATCATCGCCACGGTCAGGCCCTTGAGCGTCGCGCCCTGGCTGATGGACGCGATCAAAGTCAGCCCCAGAATGCAGACCGCGAGCAGATCGGGCGAGCCGATGGCCAGCATGAACGGTTGCAAGATCGGGATGGAAACGCCGAGCAGGATCGCGCCGAACAGTCCGCCCAGGATCGAGGCCGAGAACGAGGCGCCGAAGGCGCGCCCGGCTTCTCCGCGCTTCGCCATCGGATAACCGTCGAGCACGGTCGCCGCCGACCCGATCGCCCCCGGAACGCCGAACAAAATCGCCGGCACCGTGTCGGAGGTTGCGGTCACCGCCCACATCCCGATCAGGAATGCGAGCGCGGTGTGCGGATCCATGGCGTAGGTGAACGGGATCAGCAGCGCCAGTCCGGCGAGCCCGCCAATCCCGGGAATGACGCCGATGATCAGGCCAAGCACGACGCCGCAGCAAATGATGGAAAAGCGCGCTGGATCGAAGACAATCGCCAGCGCGCTGATCGCTTCGTGCAGCAAGATGATGGTCCCGGCCGGAACTGAGCGCGGCCACGATACACGGCGGGCGATGGATTACAACGCCCGCATATTGTATGAAGACAAGCATCTCAAACGAGAAATGGCTGATGCTCGACAAGGCGGACAAGTCACCACGATCCGGTCCGGCGATGGCCGGCGGTCCGCCGCTCGATTTCCAGGATCACTTGCGCAAGCTGGAAGCGCGCGGCCTGGTCACCCGCATCGATCACGCCATCGACAAGGACAGCGAGTTGCACCCGCTGGTGCGCTGGCAATTCCAGGGCGGGCTCGCCGAGGAACAGCGCCGCGCCTTTCTGTTCACCAATGTCGTCGACGGTTCCGGGCGGCGCTACGACATTCCAGTTGCGGTCGGTGCGCTCGGCGCCTCGCCGGAAATCTACGCAGTCGGCATGGGCAAGCCGGTCGAGGACATCGGCGAAGCCTGGACGCAAGCGATCGCGCATCCGATTGCGCCGGTCATCGTCACGTCTCCCGCTTGTCAGGAGATGGTCGTCAAAGGCGACGCCTTGCTGAAGCCCGGCGAAGGCCTGGCGCGCCTGCCGGTGCCGATCTCGACGCCCGGCTTCGATTCTGCGCCGTACCTCACAGCGACGCTGTGCATCACGCGCGACCCCGAAACGGGCGTGCAGAACATGGGCACCTATCGCGCCGCCTTGAAAGCGCAGGACCGGCTCGGCGTGCGCATGTCGTCGCGTCCGGGCGGAGCCGGCGGCTATCTGCACTGGCGCAAATACCAGAAGCGCAAGGAGCCGATGCCCTGCGCCATCGTCATCGGCTGCGCGCCGGTCGTGCTGTTCACCGGCCCGCAAAAGCTGCCGATCGATCTTGACGAAATGGCGGTGGCCGGCGGGTTGGCCGGAGCGCCGATCCGCATCGCGAAGGCGGCCAGCGTCGACCTGCACGTTCCCGCCGATGCGGAGATCGTGATCGAGGGCCTGATCGACAGCGAATTGCTCGAGCCGGAAGGCCCGTTCGGCGAGAGCCACGGCCACGTTGCGCTCGAGGACTTCAACATGTCGATGCGGGTGACCGCGATCACCCACAAGCGCAAGCCGGTCTTCGTCTCCATCATCAGTCAGGTCACACCGAGCGAATCGAGCGTGATGAAGAAAGTCGCCTTCGAGCCGATGTTCCTGTCGCATCTGCGCGACCAGCTCGGCATCCGCGGCATCAAGCGGGTGGCGATGCACGAGCCGTTCACCAATCTGCGCAAAGTGATCTTCCTGCAATTCGCGCGCGGCACGGCGCGCACGGAAGTCTGGCGCGGGCTGCAGGGTGCGGCTTCGCTGCGCGCCGATTGCGGCAAGATCTGCATCGCGGTGAGCGAGGACATCAATCCGGCCAATGCCGACGCCATCTTCTGGTCGCTCGCCTATCGCTCCGATCCCGGCATCGACATCCAGATCATGCCCTACCGCTCGGCCGGACACGGACCGAAGTCGGGCAAGCGCGAGGAATTCCACCATCTTGATCGACGCCACGCTCAAACAGGACATGCCGCCGCTGGCGCTGCCGCGGCGCGAATTCATGGAGCGTGCGCTCACGCTCTGGAAAGAACTCGACCTGCCGCCGATCACTCCGCAGCCGCCGTGGCACGGCTATTCGCTCGGCGACTGGGACGAGCACTACGACATCTACGCGCAGCGCGCGGTCGAAGGTCGCTGGGCCGAGAGCGGAAACGAGACCATCAAGCGGCGGCGCGGCGGCCTGATACCGGAGACTCCGGTCCGTGATGCCGAGGGGACGACGAAGAAATCCTGACAGCCGCCTAAGTGGCGCGGGTTCAATGAAGCGGGAGGATTCACAATGCTTGCTGCAACGTCACGCCGGATCTTGGTCGCGACAGCGCTCGCGACAGTCACCGGGATCGCGTCTGCGCCGTTCGCCGCGGCCGATCCGATCGCCGATTTCTACAAAGGCCGCGAAATGACCATCCTGATCGGTCATCCGCCCGGCGGTTCCTACGATCTCTACGCGCAGCTTGCCGCCGCGCATATCGGCAAATTCATTCCGGGCCACCCCACGGTCATCGTGCAGCAAATGCCCGGCGGCGGCGGCTCGAAGGCGACCGCACATTTCTACAACCGCGCGCCGCACGACGGCTCGATTATTTCCCTGTTTCCCGAAACCATCGCCTACGTGCAGCTGATGGACCCGGTGCAGGGCAAATGGGACGTGACCAAGATGCATTACATCGGCTCGCTCGCGCCGGTGAACTCAGCCTTCATGATCCGCAAGGGCGGCGCGATCAAATCGGTTGAGGATTTGTTCAAGACCAAAACCAATGTCGGCTGCAGCGGCCGCACCTCGCAGAGTTACGAATATCCGGCCACGCTGAAGGCCTTCGCCGGCGCCAAACTCAACATCATCTGCGGCTACGACGGCTCGTCGGCCTATACGCTGGCGCTGCTGCGCGGCGAGGTCGACATGGTCTCGAAGGCGTGGAATTCCTGGCGCACCGAGAACAAGGACGCCATCACGGACGGCACCTTCATTCCGGTCCTGCAAGGCGGCCTGCGGCGCAGCGGCGAGCTGCCGAACGTGCCGCTCATGCAAGAAGTCACCACCGATGCCGCCGCCAAGAAGGCACTGACGTTCATTTCCAGTGGCTCGGCCATCGGCCGCGCGCTGATCGCCCCGCCGGGCCTGCCGGACGAAAGGCTGGTCGCGCTACGCGCGGCATTCGACGCCATGGTGAAGGACCCGGATTTCCTCGCCGACGCCAAAAAACGCGATATCTATCTCGATCCGACGCCCGGCGCGAAGGTGCAGGAAGACAGCGACGAGATCATCAAGACCCCTAAGGACATCGTCGACGGCGTGGCGAAGGTCTTCAAGGAATAATGCGCATTCATAACGTGGCCGGTGCCCGACTATGAATAAACCGGAGTCCGGCTTCCGCTTTATCGGGCAGCCCATGCCGCGCCACGAAGACGCGCGGCTGATCGTCGGCCAAGGCCGCTTCACTGACGATTTCAATTTTCCCGGGCAAGCCTACGCCGCGATCGTGCGCTCGCCGCGCGCCCATGCGCGGATCATTTCGATCGACAAGGCCCGCGCGCTCGCGTTGCCCGGCGTGCTAGGCGCGTTCACCGGCGCCGATTGTCTGGCCGACGGACTCGGGGCTATTCCGCACGATCCGCTGCCGAAGACGCGCGACGACATGAAGCTCACCGGACCGGGCGGCAGCGAGGTGTTCATCGGCCCGCATTTGCTGTTGCCCGCCGACAAGGCGCGCCACGTCGGCGAAGCGGTCGCCATGGTCGTAGCAGAAACCAAAGCGCAGGCACTCGATGCGGCCGAAGCGATCGACGTCATCTACGAGGAACTGCCCTTCGTGCTGCATTCGGAAGATGCCATGCGGCCTGGCGCCCCCACGGTCTGGGACGAGGTGCCCGGCAATATCCTGGTCGATACAAAATTCGGCGACGCCGCCGCGACCGACCGCGCCTTTGCGCAGGCCGCGAATGTCGTCGCCATGGATTTCAATATCGGCCGCGTCACCGGCGTTCCGCTTGAGCCGCGCGCGGCGGTGGCGAATTACGACACGGCCAGCGGCCGCTACACATTGCACGCCGGCAGCGGCGGTGCCGTGCGGCAGAAAAACGAACTGGCCAGCGTACTCGGCATCAAGCCGGACACACTCCGCGTCCTGTCGTTCGACGTCGGTGGCAATTTCGGCACCCGCAACCGCGTCTATCCGGAATACGGACTGGTGCTGTGGGCGTCTCGCAAGCTCGGCCGCCCGGTCAAGTTCACCGCGTCGCGCTCGGAGTGCTTCATCAGTGACTACCAGGGCCGCGACCTGGTCACGAAACTCGAGCTGGCGCTCGACGGCAATGGCCGCTTCCTGGCGCTGCGCGCGACCAATATCAGCAATGCCGGCGCGCGCTGCGTGTCGCTCTCCCCGCTCAGCAAAGGCGCCGGGCTGATCACCGGCAACTACGCCATTCCGGTCGCGTCGTTGCGCGCGCTGTCGGTGTACACCAACACCATTCCGACGCAGGCCTATCGCAGCTCCGGCCGCCCGGAGGTGACGTTCGCCATCGAACGGCTGATCGACATCGCCGCGGCCAAACTCAACATCGACCGCATCAGGCTGCGCCGCCGCAATCTGGTGCGGCCGAAAGCGATGCCCTACCGCAACGCCGTCGGCATGACCTACGACAGCGGGCGCTACGAGGAGAACATGGACCTCGCCATGCGCATCGCCGACTGGGACGGCTTCAACGCGCGCCGGCGCGCCGCCAAAAAGCGCGGCAGGCTGTTGGGGCTCGGCCTCGCCAACTACGTCGAGTCCTCGATCGGCGCGCCCAAGGAGCAGGCCCGCATCACCATCCGGCCCGAGGGCCGCGTTGATGTCATCATCGGCACCCAGCCGGCCGGGCAAGGCCATGAAACAAGCTTTGCGCAAGTCGTGTCGGACCTGCTGCAGGTGCCGGTCGAAAGCGTGCGCATTATCATGGGCGACACCGACGTGGTGCGCGCCGGGGGCGGCTCGCATTCCGGCCGTTCCATGCGCCATGCCGCCACCGTATTCTCGCTCGCGGCGACCGATCTCATCGCCAAGGGCAAGCGCATCGCCGCGATCGCGCTCGGCACCACGCCAGACCACGTCGAATTCAATGACGGGCGCTTTGCCGCGCGCGAGACCAACCGCAGCTTCGATTTCCTCGAGCTGGCGCAGGAGATTGCAAAACTCACGCTGCCAGACGATCTCGCCGGCGGCCTCGCTGTCGTCGCCGACAACGAGATGCACGATCCGGTGTTCCCGAACGGCTGCGCGATCTGCGAAATCGAGATCGATCCCGACAGCGGCGGGCTCACCCTTACCCGCTATGCCTCGGTGGACGACGTCGGCCGCTGTATCAATCCGCTCATCGTCGACGGCCAGACCCATGGCGCCATCGTGCAGGGCATCGGCCAGGCGCTGTGGGAACAATTCGTGGTGGAAGCGGATTCCGGCCAGCCGCTCACCGGCTCGCTGATGGACTACGGCATGCCGCGCGCCCATCTGCTGCCGTCGTTCCGGACCGAGATCGTCGAGGTGCTCTCCCCGACCAATCCGCTCGGCATCAAGGCCGGCGGCGAAGGCGGCACCACGGCGGCGCCGGCGGTAATCGTGAGCGCCATCGTCGATGCGCTCAAGCCTTATGGCGTGCTCAACATCAATATGCCGGCGACGCCCTATCGAATCTGGCAGGCGATCCAGGACGCCAAAAAAGCAGGTTAAAGTACCCAATCCGCCGGCAGCACGCCGCTCGCGCGCCCGCGCCCGACATAATACTCCCACAGCTTGCCGATATGGCGCTCGCGGTCGAAGTCGCCCGCGAAGTTCTTGATCTCGGCGGGCTTCAGCGGAACGACCGGGCCGAGACTCGCCGCATAACGCATCGCCTGCGCGTTCTCCACGAAATGGATGCTGTCGATCAGCGCGGCCGGCACCGTTTCCGCCACCACGACCTGGCCATGGGCGCGGATCAGCAAGCCGTGGTGCTTGCCGAGCGTGCGCGCCAGCGCGCCGCCTTTTTTCGCGTCGCTGACGTGGCTGGAATCGGCATGCACGGGAATGCCGCTCGCCCAACGCACCGCATGGTTCTTCACCGGCGCCAGCGCAACACCCCTTACCAACGTGAAGGCCGTGGTCGGATCGTGATGGAAATGCGCCACCGCGTGCACGTCGGCGCGGGCGCGGAATATCTCGCAGTGCAAATAGACTTCCGACGGCGGCCGCACGCCGGGCGCGCCTTCGATAACCTTGCCGTCGAAATCGCAGATCAGCAGATCGGCGGGCCCCACCGTCGAGCGGCTTTGGTCGAACGATTGAATGAGCAGCGCCTCGCGCCCGGGC
Source organism: uncultured Alphaproteobacteria bacterium (assembly GCA_963709855.1). Lineage (GTDB taxonomy): Bacteria > Pseudomonadota > Alphaproteobacteria > Rhizobiales > Xanthobacteraceae > Pseudolabrys. The sequence goes on from CAVPXX010000032.1 coordinate 33,904, forward strand.
AGCCGTGCGCCGATATGGCCGCTGTAGCCCAGGATGCCGAGATCGTTGAGCAGCAACGTCGCGGCGGCAACCTGAAACCGGAGCGACTGTTCGCTGCTCTGCATGGGGCGGGAATTCCTGATGCCCGAAAGGATCAGTATTGCATTGTGGCAATATTCGGCCAAGCGCGCGCCGAGCCGAGCGTTACCATGGTTTATTTTCTTATTTCATTGTCGCCAAAATGGACAGGAAGCCGTCGCTGGCCGGTGGCAAGGTCCGGCCGACGTTGCGGACGAGAATATTGAGCGCCAGAAGTTCTTCCCCCACGCGCAAAAAGCTGGTTTCCTCATGAACAAATCTGCCCAGGGAGGGACCCATGCGTTTTCGCCAGACAATAATCGTGCTTTGCGCCGCGCTGACGGCGATGGCCGTCAGCAATGCCCGCGCCGAGGTGAGCGAAATCACCATCGCCCAGCAATACGGCGTGAGCTTTCTGCCGCTCATGGTGATGGAGAAGTCAGGCCTCGTTGAAAAACACGCGGCGCAGCTTGGGCTTCCCGGCATTACGGTGAAATGGGCGAAGGTGGCCGGCCCCAGCGTCATGAACGACGGATTGATCTCGGGCGCGCTTCACTTCGCCGCGCAAGGCGCGCCGTCCTTGATCACGCTGTGGGACAAAACGCACGGCCAGATCAAAGGCGTTTCCGCGCTGACGACCTATCCGCTTTACCTCGTCACCCGCGATCCGGACGTGAAGACCATCAAGGATTTTAGCAGCAAAGACAAAATCGCCGTCCCTTCCGTTAAGATATCGACCCAGGCGATCATGCTGCAGATGGCGGCGGCAAAGGCCTTCGGCGAAAAGGAATACACGAAGCTCGATCCATTGACGGTGTCGCTGTCGCATCCGGATGCGACGCTGGCTTTTCTAGGCAATACCGCCGGCGTGAATACGCACTTCTCAACCTCGCCGTTCTACGAACAGGAGATCAAGGTGCCGGGCGCCCACCTGATCACGACCAGCTACGAAATCCTGGGCGGTCCGGCGACCGCGCTGGTGTTGACGGCAAGTGCGAAGTTTCGCGAAGCAAATCCGAAAGCCTATAAGGCGGTGTTCGACGCGCTCAGCGAGGCGATCGATACCGTCAACAAGGACAAGCGCGCCGCCGCCCAGCTCTATCTCGAAGTTGCCCACGACAAAAAAACGTCGGTCGACGATATCGTCGCGATGATCAGCGATAAGGATTACGCCTTCACGCTGGAGCCGCAGAAGGTGTTCGCGACCGCGCAATTCATGGCGAAGATCGGCTCGATCAAGCAGTCGCCGGCGTCGATCGCCGATTTGTTTTTCGCCGAGAGCGGCGGGAAGGGCGACTGAGCTTGTCCACCTTCCGCATCGGCACCGGCGCGGGCTTCTCTTCCGACCGGCTCGACCCCGCCGTCGATCTGGTCGAGCGCGGCGAACTCGACGCCGTCGTGCTGGAATGTCTGGGCGAGCGCACGGTGGCGTTCGGCCACCGCGACCGCATGGCCGATCCCTCACGCGGCTATAATTCGCATCTCGAGCGCCGCATGCGCGCTCTGCTGCCCGCCTGCCGCGCCGCCGGCACCACCATGATCACCAATATGGGCGCGGCCAATCCGCGCGCTGCGGCCGAGCGCACGCTGGCCGTCGCGCGCGCGCTCGGGCTCAACGGTCTCAAGGTGGCCTGCATCGAAGGCGACGACGTCTCCGCCGTCGTGCCGGCCGACCAGCCGTTCATGGACGAGCCGGGCACGCTCGCCGACATCAACATGCTGGTGGTCGGCATGAACGCCTATCTCGGCGCCGACGCGATCGCCCCCGCGCTCGAGGCCGGCGCCGACGTGATCATCGGCGGAAGGCTCGCCGATCCGTCCATGTTCCTGGCGCCGATCGCGCACCGCTTCGGCTGGGACGCTACGGATATGGCGCGCATGGGCGCCGGCACGCTGGTCGGACATTTACTCGAATGCGGCATGCAGATCACCGGCGGTTACTTTGCCGATCCCGGCGTCAAGGATGTCGGCAACCTGGCGCAGTGCGGCTATCCGATCGCCGAAGTGCAGGCCGACGGCAGCGCCATTATCACCAAGCTCGCCGGCAGCGGCGGCTGCGTGAGCACGCAAACGGTGAAGGAGCAATTGCTTTACGAGGTGCACGATCCGGCGCGCTATCTGACGCCCGATGTCACGGCGGATTTCAGCCGCGTCGACGTCGCGGCGGCCGGCGACAACCGCGTCAAGGTAACGAATGCGACCGGCACGGCCCGGCCCGACATGCTGAAAGTGACGGTCGGCTTCGACGGCGGCTTCCAGGGCGAGGCCGGCGTAAGTTATGCCGGGCCCGCCGCGCAGGAGCGCGGCCAACTGGCGGCCGAGATCGTGGCGGAGCGGATGGCGCGCGTGCACGGCATCAAATCCGATTTGCGCATCGATCTGATCGGCGTCAGCTCGCTGTTCGCCACCGCGGGCGTGCGCGCCGCCGACGCGCAGGACGTGCGGCTGCACGTGGCGCTGCGCTCGGGTAAGAAAGAAGATGCCGAGTTGATGCTGTGGGAAGTGGAATCGCTGCTGTGCTGCGGCCCCGCCGGCGGCGGCGGCTATCGCGGCGTCATTACCCCCTGCGTGATGACGAAATCGGTGCTGATCCCGCGCGAGCGCATTAGGCCGACGACGGACATCTTGGTCGCATGAACGCCCCACGACGAAACACACGCCGGATTGTCCGCGACATCGCGCATGCGCGGGCCGGCGACAAAGGTAACACGTCGAATGTCAATGTCTGGGCCTACGAGCCGAAAGATTTCGAGCTGCTCAAGAAAACGCTGACTCCCGAGCGCATCAAGCAGGCCTTCCCTAACCTGATCCGCGGTCAGGTGACGCGCTACGAGCTGCCACATTTATGCGGTTTGAATTTCGTTCTGCAGGACGCGCTCGAAGGCGGCGTCAACCGCTCGCTCAACCTCGACTCGCACGGCAAGTCGTGGAGCTACCTCTTCCTCGGGCTTGCGCTCGACGGTGACGGCGACGAAGACCGGCCATGACGATCGACGATTTTGCGCTTGCCCGCGCCGTACACGTGCTCGCGCTCGTGCACTGGATCGGCGGCGTGACGATGGTGACCACCATCGTGCTGCCTCGCGCCCGTGCCTTACCCGACGCGCGCGCGGCGCTCGCCGCCTTCGAGGCGTTCGAGGGCCGCTTCGCCGTGCAGGCGCGCTTCTCGATTTTGCTCGCCGGCCTGTCCGGCCTCTACATGCTGGACAAACTACAGGCCTGGGCGCGGCTGCTCGATCCGGCGTTCTGGTGGCTCGCGCTCATGGTCGCGGTCTGGACGGTGTTTGCGTTGATGGTGTTCGTGCTCGAGCCGCTTGTCGTGCATCGCTTGTTTCATGACTACGCCCTGCGCGACAAAGAACGCGCCTTCGCGTTGGCGATCCGATTGCACGCGGTGGCGCTCGCGGCCTCAGCCTTTGCGATCGCCGCCGGCGTGCTCGGCGCGCACGGCGCCCTGCCGTGAGGGGGCGTCGGCATCAACTCCCGCTCGGTCCCACGCCCTACGCATGGCACCAAGCATCGCCCACCGGCGCGCCTTTGCTCGGCGCGCTTGCTCGCGCATCCTCGAACCCGAGCATCGGCACTTCTACGGGCTTGGACTGCCGATTTGCCGTTCGTTATGCGGTTCGCACATTCACAAACGCAGCAAAATCAACCCTGGCCAAAGCGCCGCTTATCCCCGCTATGTGTCCGACGCATTGGTTCGATAGGAATTGTTTCACATAAAACGCGGGGGCAGGTCTTCTTTCGTCAACCAATTGCGCCTATATTCAGTCTGCCGGAGCAATCCGGCTATGGCGATAAACGGCCGTCGTAATAAACCTTTCGGACCCGGGGGCAGTACCCGGCGCCTCCACCCAAACCCAGTCCGGGCTGGGCTTCGGCGGGGGCGAAATAGGATCGACGAGGGCGTAAAGGACGGACTTTTGCTCGGCATGGTACCGCCGTTATCGGGCCGTCTCATAGTTGCAAACGACAACTATGCTCCGGTTGCTCAGGCCGCGTAAGCGGTTTGACTAACCAAGCCTACAAGCCCTAGCCGTCTTAGCAGCGGTTAGGCGGGGTTCGGAGGCACCTGGCAACAGAAGCCTCCACTTTCGTTCAAGGCAGCCATTTCCAATCATGACAGCGGCGCAAAAGCGGGGATAGCGTCGGGCGCCTGCGCCGCGCTAGCATCCGCCGAATCTCAATGCAGACCCAGCCATGACCGACCATTTCCGCTACGATCTCCTGACCCAGCAGGCGCTGCGCGGCGTGGTGCGCAACGTGCTCACCGAGGCCGCCAAGAAGAAAGGCCTGCCCGGCGACCACCATTTCTACATCTCGTTCAACACCACCGTCGAGGGCGTGCGGATGTCGGAACGGCTGCGCGTGCAGTATCCCGAGCAGATGACCATCATCCTGCAGCACCAGTTCTGGGATCTCGCCGTGAACGAGCGCGGCTTTGAGGTCGGCCTGTCGTTCGGCGGTATTCCGGAAAAGCTCAGCATTCCGTTCGAGGCGATCAGCGGTTTCTTCGATCCGTCGGTGCAGTTCGGCCTACAATTCGAGGAAGTCACCGAGGGCGAGGAACGGCAATCGCCGGCCAATGCGCAGGATAAGCCGGACAAGAAGAAGCGCGTCACGCCGCCCCCGCCCGCCGTCGTCGCACCTGCGCCAACGCTGCCGGCCGTGCCGCCGACCACGTCGGCATCGGCCGAGCCGGACCCCGACAAGCCTGGAAGCGGCGGCGAGGTGGTCCGCCTCGACCGTTTCCGCAAGAAGAAATAAGCGCAAGCCGTATCCTTTCGCCGGCCAGGCGACCGGCTTACATTCGATCATGGCCAAGAAGCCCGGCAAAACCCGTCAAAAGCCGCGCCAAAAGACGCGCGTCGAAAGCGACGCCTTCGGGCCGCTGGATATCCCCGCCGACAGGCTCTGGGGCGCGCAGACCGAGCGCTCGCTGCATAATTTCTGCATCGGCACGGAACGCATGCCGATCGAGATCGTGCGCGCACTTGGCCTGATCAAGTGCGCCGCCGCCGAGGTCAATCGCGATCTCGGCAGCCTAGATAACCGGCGCGCCAAGGCAATCGTCGCGGTGGCACAGGAAATCGCCGACGGCAGGCTGGACGCGCATTTTCCGCTGCTGGTATGGCAGACCGGCTCCGGCACCCAGACCAATATGAACGTCAACGAGGTGATCGCCAACGCCGCCAATGTCGCGCTCGGCGGCGAACTCGGCTCGAAAAAGCCAGTGCATCCGAACGATCACGTCAATATGAGCCAGTCGTCCAACGATTCGATCCCGACCGCCATGCATATCTCTGCGGCGATCGAGATTGACCGCCACCTGCTGCCGGCGCTCACGCAATTGCACGCCGCGCTCGATAAAAAGGCCAAGGAATTCGCCAGGATCGTCAAGATCGGCCGCACCCATACCATGGACGCGACCCCGCTCACCTTGGGCCAGGAATTTTCCGGCTATGCCGCCCAGGTGAAATCCGCGATCGCGCGTTTGCGACTTGCCGAGCGCGAACTCTATCCACTTGCACAAGGCGGAACCGCAGTTGGAACGGGGCTGAATTCCAAACCGCAATTCGCCAAGGCCTTCGCGAAACGCATAGCGCAGCTCACAAAACTTCCCTTTATCAGCGCGCCCAACAAATTCGAACACATGGCCGGCCACGACGCCTATGTGTTCGTGCACGGCGCGCTCAGCGCCGCTGCCACCGCGTTGTTCAAGATCGCCAACGATATCCGCCTACTCGGCTCCGGCCCGCGCTCGGGGCTCGGCGAGTTGATCCTTCCGAGCAACGAACTCGGCTCCTCGATCATGCCGGGCAAGACCAATCCGACCCAGTGCGAGGCGCTGACCATGGTCTGCTGCCAGGTGTTCGGCAACCAGACCACCGTCACGGTAGCCGGCAGCCAGGGCCATTTCGAACTCAACGTCTACAAGCCGGTGCTGGCCTATTGCATGCTGCAATCGATCCGCCTGCTCGGCGACGCAGTGACGTCGTTCACCGACAATTGCGTCGTTGGCATACGCGCCAACGAACCACGCATCCGCGAATTGATGCAGCGCTCGCTGATGCTAGTCACCGCGCTTGCGCCGCGCATCGGCTACGACAAGGCCGCGCAGTTGGCCAAGGCGGCGCACGCCAAGGGAACGACCTTGCGCGAGGAAGCCGTGCGGCTCGGTTTTGTCAGCGGCGCCGAATTCGACCGCCTGGTGCGCCCAGAAAAAATGACCCGCCCGCGATAAGTCTTATGTCGCGTACCCAACGTATTGCCGGCACACCGCCTGCGTATCCCATTACTATTCTACCGCACGTCTGCGGCAAAATGTGCGGACTTACGTTTGCCGAAAAGGGCTGTTGAGCGTCGGTTGTATGAAGTTCCTCAGTAATTCTTTCGAGGGACATAATACATGCCTGCGACCACGTGAAAAATCTACAAATTCGGTCAATCATTATTAGTTGTGTGCAATATTGAACAGTTAGCATCGCTTGCGATCAACTAACCGTGTATTGAATTACCATTGGCATCTCCTCCAACATAATAGCGTGATCCTATGGAGTCGCATGCCGAATGCGTAGCGGCGGGTCTTTGGTCGGCGCGTCGGCGACTTTGGCAGCAATGCAAAGGTTCATATGAGGGCCTGGGGGCCAATGTATCTGGCTACCGTCGAGGTGCGGCATGGCTGACCTGATCAATCTTCGAATTGCTCGTAAGCGAGCCAAGCAACGGCAAGACGATCTGCGTGCCGACGCCAACCGTCTCGCCCATGGCCAGCCCAAGCATCGGCGCAAACTCGACGCCGCGCAGCGGGCGAAAGCCAGCCGCGATCTCGACCAGCACCGGATCGACAAGGGAGACGGCGGATGAAATCCCCGGTTGTCAAACGCTCGATCGTGATCGCTGGTCACAAGACCAGCGTCAGTCTGGAAGACGCGTTCTGGAAGAGCCTGAAAGAAATCGCCGGCAGCCGCGAGATAACGTTGTCGGATCTGGTGGCCTCAATCGATACCAGGCGCCACGACGGCAACCTGTCGTCGGCGATCCGGCTGTTCGTGCTCGATCACTATCGCGGGCAGCTCAGCGACCGTCGCGCCAGCGGCAAATCGCGCGACACTGACGGCTCGCGGACAGCTTCAGTTCTGCGTGCCGACTGACGCCTCCGGCAGACCGCTGCGCCGCGGCACGGGCAACGGCTTGACATCGATCGGCGCCGGCAAGGCGGGCGCCAGTTCGTTCTTCGGCTGCGGCGCCGGCGGCTTCAATTGACGCTGCGCGTTCTCGATTTCGCGCAGTTGCTTTGCTTGATTTTCGACCGCTCGCAAGGTCAGCCATCCGGTCAACGCGGACACGTCGATGCTGCGCGCCGGTGCCGCCAGCGGACCCTTCAACGCCATGTAGATATCGGGCCGCGTGCCGGCGGCCTGGCGCGATCTCGAGAGAATGAGCCGCGCGTCGATCGAGCCGTCGGTGAGATCGAGGTTGCCGGCAAGCGACAAGGCGGCGTCCTTGCCGTCGGCGGTCACATTGCTCAACCGCGCCTGGCCGGCACTTAAAGAGATCGTTCCGTCGGCGCGCTTGACTGCAAGCTGGCCGCTGTCCAGCGCCTTGCTCACCACGTCGGAAATGCGGGCGGCATCGATCGCCAGCCCCTGGTCCACCGCGCGGGTGACGGCATCGAAGGCGCGCGGATCGAGGCCGGCGAATTGCGCGTCGTCGAGCGCGATCTTTCCGGACCCCCGCAGCGAACCGATCATGGCGACCGAACTCAAGCCCGTGCCTTCGACATCGGCCGAAAACCCGAGCGAGCCGGTGACCAGCGGCCGCGCGCCGGATGGCAGCAGGCCGGCGGCATCCACGCCGGTGAGCGAAATCTTGCCGCGCGCTTTCAATCCGTCCTCGGCGGAGCGAAACGACAATTGACCGGCCAGGCGTCCGCCGGCGACGGCCCCAGTCATGTCTTCCAAGGCGAACTCGTCTTTGCCGAAACGCAAGGTAGCGCGAAACTCACGTGCCGTCAGTCGCGGCAGCCCGTCGACACGGCGCGCCTTGAGCGCGATCTGGCCGTCGTAGTCGCCGAACAAGCCGCCGGCGAACGGCTCGCTCGACCAAACCCAGGCCATATTGCTGTCGTTGCCGGCTGGCGCCGGCGTGCCGATTGCCGCCGCGATCAGTGCCGCCAAATCGATACTGTCGGCGTCGATCTCCCCTTGCAGGCGATGCGGCGCCGGCAGCGTCAAAGCGAGTTTCCCGCGCATCGTCGCGCCCGCCACGGTGGCGTCGACGTCGCTCAGCGTCAGGTCCTTGGCCGTCAGCGCAACATTGCCGGCGAACGCGACCGGCAGCGCAGCCGCGTGCGCCGACGCGCAAAGGCGCCACATCAGCGCGCGCGATCGTGGCACGCAACGCAGCCGACGGGTTGTCCGCGAATGGACGCGCGGTGCCACTCGCGCTGGCTTCGAGGCCGCCGGCAGTCAACTTGCTGTCGATCCGCCATTCGCCGCGCGCCGGCCCGCTGGCCTTGAGCGTCAGCGTACCGGGGCCGGCCTCCACCGCCAACATGCGGTCGAGACCAAGTAAGGCCACTAGCAGCTTGCCGTCGTCGGCCTCCAGTTTGCCGTCGAGCCGCAGGTCGCCGGTGCTGAGCGCGATCGCATCGGCTTTGGCCTCGCCAGCGAGCGCGACGCGCACCTTGCCGAGACTGCCGTCGATGGCGAGCTTGGCGATCGTCGCCGGCGCCGCGCCGTCGAGGGTGAATTGCGCGTGCAGCTTAGCCGGCGCCATGACCGCCGCGCCGCTTTGCAGCGCCTGCGCGGTTTTCGGCGCGAGCTTTGCCAGCAGCGCCATCACCGGCGTCATGTCCGGCGCATCGAGGTCCACCCGCATGCTGCCCTGCGGCGACGGCGTGGTCACGATCCGGCCGCTCGCCGAAAAGGCGGCGCCGCCGAGATCGGCGACCGCGAGGCGGTCGATCTGCACGCCGTTCCCGTCCACTTTCAATCGCGCGCTCGCATCACGCGCGACGAACCCGGCGATGGTGGCGCGGCCGATATCGGCGGCGATCGTCATGTCGTGCGGCCGCTCGATCTTGGAGCCGGCGATCAGCGCGTTGCCAAAGCCGAGCGCGGCGTCGATATCGAGCTCGGGCGCGTTGAGCGCGGCATCGAGCTTGGCCGCCCGGTTGCCGGACGCGAACGCATAAGCAAGGCGGCCGGTGACGGTCTTACGGTCGAACGCAGCTTGCAGCCGTTCGACGGCAATTTTGTCGCTGCCGAGCGTGACGTCGCCGCGTAGCGTCAAAGGCCGCATCTCGCCTTGCGTCACGTCATTGCGCCCTTCTAGCCAGGCCGCCAACAACTTCGGATCGCCAGCTTCGATCTCGGCCGGACCGGTGAAGCTGACGCCGTCGCCGCCGACCGCGAGATGACCGCTCAACTTCACTTGCGTGAAGCCGGGCGCGCGAAACTCGAAGCGATCCAAATTCCATCCATTGGCGTCGGTGCTGATGTCGCCGCGCAAGTTCGCAATGGTGCTGCCGCCGAGCGCGACCTGGTCGATGCCGACGCCGATCTGGATCGGAATGGCGGGGCGGAAGGCACCGCCGGCCAGTTCCGCAATTCTGCGGATGGCGGCGGCCGGCGGCGGCCGGCCGCCGTCATCGCCGGCGAGCGCGCGGTCGAGGTCGATTTGCCGGCCAGACAGTACGCCGTCGAAGCGCGGGCGCTTGCCGAATTTGAAATCGGCGACGCCGGTGAGCTTGAACCCCTGCTCTTCCGAGCCGTACTGGAATTCGAACTGCTCCATCAGCGCCGATGCCGCAGTGGCCTTGATCCTGCCGCTCACGCGCCAGGGCTGGGTCACTTGTTGGGCGTTGCGCGATACGATGCCCACCGGCCGCATCAAGCTCAAGGTGCCGTCGAATTTCGGCTCAGCCCCAGCGAACACCAGCATGCCATCGGCTTCGATGCTGAGCGGATGATCGACCGGATCGACATTGACATGGAGCTTGAGCGCGCCGTCATCGGAATAGCGGCCGGCGGCGATGCGGAACGGGTAAAGCTCGCCGCCAATGGTGGCGGCGCCCTCGCCCTTGAACGGACCGAGCAGCGAGCGCGCCTCGCCGTTGAACCAAAGCCCGTCGAGCGTGGCGCGGGCGCCGTTCGCGGCGTCGGTAAGGGTCACCTTGCCGTCCTCGACGCTGAACCGGTCGATCGACAGGTTATCCGGGCTGAAATTGATCGCCAGGCTCGGCGCCAGCACATGGCCCGACGGGTCGAGGCCGAGGCTTAGTTCCGGTCCGACCAGATGCATCTCGGCCGCCCGCCATTCGCCGCGCATCAGCGGGCCGAGCGCGAATTCGAAACCGAGCGAGCGAGCGCGAAGCTTATTCGTCGCTGCTGCTGCCGATTTCTATCTCATGCAGCGTGAGCGACGGCGTCGGCAGCAGCCGCGCTTCGATGGCGCCGGCGACGCGCACGTCAACGCCGATCAGGCGGCTCGCCTCAGCCTCGAACAGCGAGCGATGGCCGCCCCAATCGATCAGCAGCGGACCGACCAGCGCCGCTACCAGCGCCAGAATGATCGCGATCGCTAATCCTAGCAGGGTGGTTTGCAACGCCAACTCCAACGCGGTTGCCCGCGCGGCCCGGCGCGCTCCGCGCTTGACGATGTGAAATGTACGCTATTTTTGCCGGTGTTTGGCGGCAAATCTATGTCGAACTCACAATGAGCGCGACGATCTTGCCCGGATTCATGATGTTTTGCGGGTCGAGCGCGCGCTTGATCGCCGCCATGGCGGCGAGCGCCGGCGCGCCATGCTCGGCCAACAGATATTTCATCTTGCCCTGCCCGACGCCGTGCTCGCCGGTGCAGGTGCCGTCCATCGAAAGGGCCAGTTCGACCACACGCTCCATCAGGATTTCGGCGCGCTTGACCTCGTCGGCATCGTCCATGTCGACCAGCAGCGCCAGGTGGAAATTGCCGTCGCCGACATGCCCGACGATGGGCGCGACCAGGCTGAGCTCGGCGATGGCGCGCTGGCTGGCGGTGACGCATTCGGCCAGCCGCGAGATCGGCACGCAGACGTCGGTGGCGAAGGCCTGCGCGCCCGGGCGCAGATGGCGGGCCGCCCAATAGCCGTCGTGGCGCGCCTGCCAGAGCCGGCTGCGGTCCTCCGGCTTGGTCGCCCAGTCGAACGGCCCGCCGCCGAACTCCGCGACGATCTCGCCGAAGCGCTGCGACTGCTCGGCGACGCCGGCCTCGCTGCCGTGGAATTCGACGAACAGCGTCGGCATTTCCGGCAGCGACAATTTCGAGTAGGCGTTGACGGCCTTGACCTGCAAGCGCGTCGAGCAATTCGATGCGCGCGACCGGAATGCCGGACTGGATCGTGAGGATGGTGGCGTTGCAGGCGGCATCGACCGAAGGGAACGGGCAGACGCCGCCGGCGATCGCCTCGGGGATGCCCGACAGCTTGAGCGTCAGCTCGGTGATGACGCCGAGCGTGCCTTCCGAGCCGACGATCAGCCGCGTGAGATCGTAGCCGGCCGACGACTTCTTCGCGCGGCGCGCGGTGTCATCAGCTCGCCATCGGCCATCACCACCTTCAGCGCCAGCACATTGTCCTTCATGGTGCCGTAGCGCACCGCATTGGTGCCCGAGCAGCGCGTCGCCGCCATGCCGCCGAGCGAGGCGTCGGCGCCGGGGTCGATCGGAAAGAACAGGCCCTGTCGCGCAGATGCTCGTTGAGCGCCTTGCGGGTGATGCCGGGCTCGACCACGCAGTCGAGGTCCTCGGCGTGCACCGCGAGCACCTTGTTCATGTCGCGGAAATCGATCGACACGCCGCCGAGCGGCGCGTTGACGTGGCCCTCGAGCGAGGTGCCGACGCCGAACGGGATGACCGGCACGCCGTTGGCCGGCGCAGATGCGGACGATCTGCTGCACATCCGCGGTGTTCTGCGGATAGACGACCGCATCGGGCGGCTGGTTGGGCACCCAGGTCAGCGTATTGCCGTGCTGCTCGCGCACCGCCTGCGAGGTGACGACGCGGTTGCCGAAGGCCGCGGTCAGCGCGGC
>CAVPXX010000033.1:0-278215 GCA_963709855.1 uncultured Alphaproteobacteria bacterium
CCCATAGCGAGCTTCTTGCGCGCGTCAGCGAGTTCACGCTCGAGCTTCTTGCGCTCGTCGAGCAGCGACGCGATGCGTGCCGGCATTTCCTCGAGCGGGGTTTGAGTTCGGCCGCCGCCGCCTTAGCGACCTGCACTTGTTTTTCGGCGGCCTTGCGCGCCAGATTCTGCCGGTCAACGCCTCCAAGCGCCGTACGCCGGCGGCGACGCCGGAATCGGTGAGGCCGCTGATCAGGCCGATATCGCCAGTGCGTCTGACATGCGTCCCGCCGCACAACTCGATCGACCAGCCGAGCGTGTTGCCGCTTCCTTCGCCTATCGCCACGACACGCACCTCGTCGCCGTATTTCTCGCCAAACAGCGCGCGCGCGCCGGAGGCGCGGGCATCGTCGAGCGCCATTAGCCGCGTGGTCACCCGCGCATTCTGCAGCACGATGTCGTTGGCGATATCTTCGACGCGCTCAATTCGGCAGCGCGCTGATCGGTTTGGGATGCGAGAAGTCGAAACGCAGCCGGTCGGGCGCGACCAGCGAGCCCTTTTGCGCCACGTGGTCGCCCAGCACCTGGCGCAGCGCCTCGTGCAGCAGATGGGTGGCGGAATGGTTCTGCCGGATGGCGGCGCGCCGCGCGTGATCGACCTCGAGCAGCAGCGGATCTCCGACCTTCACGGCGCCCTGCTCGACCTTGACCAGGTGCGCGAAGACATCGCCAGCCTTTTTCTGCGTGTCGGTGACGGTTAGCCGCACGCCTTCGCGCCGCATCTCGCCGGTGTCGCCGACCTGGCCGCCGCTCTCGCCGTAGAACGGCGTCTGATTCATCAGCACCGCGCCGTTGTCGCCTTTTTTCAGCTCGCCCACTTCCTTGCCGTCATGCACCAGCGCGGCCACCACGCCCTCGGCGCTCTCTGTCTCGTAGCCGAGGAATTCGGTTGCGCCCACTTTCTCGCGCAGGTCGAACCACACGGTCTCCTGTGCGGCTTCGCCTGAGCCCGACCAGGAGGCGCGCGCCTTCTCGCGTTGGCGCTCCATAGCGTCGCTGAAGGCGGCGATGTCGACGCCGATACCGCGGGCGCGCAGCGCGTCCTGCGTGAGATCGAGCGGGAAGCCATAGGTGTCGTAAAGCGTGAACGCCGTCTCGCCGTCGAACATGGCGCCTTTCTTCAAGCCGGCGCTCTTCTCGTCGAGAATGGCAAGGCCACGCTCCAGCGTGTTGCGGAAGCGCGTCTCTTCCAGCTTCAAGGTTTCGCTGATCAGCGCCTCGGCGCGGATCAGCTCGGGATAGGCTTGGCTCATCTCATGGGTAAGCGCCGGCACCAGTCGCCACATCAGCGGCTCCTTGGCACCAAGCAGTTCGGCGTGGCGCATCGCGCGCCGCATGATGCGGCGGAGCACGTAGCCGCGGCCTTCGTTCGAGGGCAGCACTCCGTCGGCGATCAGGAAGGCGGAGGCGCGCAGATGATCGGCGATCACCCGGTGCGACGCCTTCTGCGGGCCATCGGAGGCAACGCCGGTCATGTCGGCGATGGCGCGGATCAGTGTCGCGAACAGGTCGATTGCGTAATTGTCGTGAGTGCCCTGCAGCACCGCGGCGATGCGCTCGAGCCCCATGCCGGTGTCGATCGAGGGCCGCGGCAGGTCGAGGCGTTTGCCGCCTTCAAGCTGCTCGTACTGCATGAACACGAGATTCCAGATCTCGATGAAACGGTCGCCATCAGCCTCGGCCGAGCCGGGTGGGCCGCCCGGGATGTGCGAGCCATGGTCGTAGAAGATTTCCGAGCACGGGCCGCACGGACCGGTTTCGCCCATCGCCCAAAAATTGTCGTCACCGGCGATGCGCAGGATCTTGCTATCGGGCAGCCCTGCGACTTTCTTCCACAGCCTGAAGGCGGCATCGTCGTCGGTATAGACGGTGATCAGCAGCCGCTCCGACGAAATAGCGAATTCCTTGGTGATCAGTTCCCAAGCGAGCGCGATAGCGCGCTCCTTGAAGTAGTCGCCGAACGAGAAGTTGCCGAGCATCTCGAAGAAGGTGTGGTGGCGCGCGGTGTAACCGACATTGTCGAGGTCGTTGTGCTTGCCGCCGGCGCGCACGCATTTCTGCGCGGTGACGGCGCGGCTGTAGGGACGCTTTTCCAGGCCGGTGAAGACGTTCTTGAACTGCACCATGCCAGCATTGGTGAACATCAGCGTGGGGTCGTTGCGCGGCACCAGCGCCGAGGACGCCACGACCTGGTGGTCGTTGCGGGCGAAGAAATCCAGAAAGTTTTTGCGGATATCGTTGACGCCGCTCATCTTAAAACGCTGCGCGAGCCCCTCTTTTGCGGGGCTAAATCCCCGTCCGGCTTGATGTTTCCGGGCCTATTTAGCGATGAGGGTGGGGTAAGTCCAGGAAGCGCGGCGCTTTCTTCCTTCTTCCCGCTTCGCGGGGGAGGGATAATAACGCCATCGCCCCCGTCCTCGGTGGCGGCCGCTTTACGCAGCCGGGTGCCGACGGGGGCGATACGCGAGACGCGTCACCAGATTGGTGCGACGGATGATACCGGCGCCGTCGCCGCGCCTTACAACTTTTAACCTTCGGCGGCCTCGTCGTCGTCCTTGTCGACCTCGCCCGCCAGAATCGCCTCGGCGACGATGCCCGAGTTCTGACGCACCTGCGCCTCGATCTTGGCGGCGACGTCGGGATTGTCCTTGAGGAACTGCTTGGCGTTCTCGCGGCCCTGCCCGATGCGCTGGCTGTCATAGGAGAACCAGGCGCCCGACTTCTCCACCACGCTGGCTTTGACGCCAAGATCGATCAGCTCGCCGACCTTGGAGACGCCCTCGCCATACATGATATCAAACTCGACCTGCTTGAACGGCGGCGCCAGCTTATTCTTCACCACCTTGACGCGGGTCTGGTTGCCGACCACCTCGTCGCGCTCCTTGATGGCGCCGATGCGGCGGATGTCGAGACGCACCGAGGCATAAAACTTCAGCGCATTGCCGCCGCTGGTGGTTTCTGGCGAGCCGTACATCACCCCGATCTTCATGCGGATCTGGTTGATGAAAATGACCATGGTGCGCGACTTAGAGATCGAGGCGGTGAGCTTGCGCAACGCCTGGCTCATCAGCCGCGCCTGACTGCCGGGCTGCACGTCGCCCATCTCGCCTTCGAGCTCGGAACGCGGCACCAGCGCGGCGACCGAATCCACCACCAGCACGTCGACTGCACCGGAACGCACCAACGTGTCAGCGATTTCCAGCGCCTGCTCGCCGGCGTCCGGCTGCGAGATCAGCAGGTCGTCCACGTTGACCCCGAGCTTGCGGGCATAGACCGGGTCGAGCGCGTGTTCGGCGTCCACGAAGGCGCAGATGCCGCCGAGCTTCTGCGCTTCGGCAATGGTATGCAGCGCCAGCGTGGTCTTGCCTGAGGATTCCGGCCCGTAAATCTCCACAACCCGGCCGCGCGGCAGGCCGCCGACGCCGAGTGCGATGTCGAGCCCGAGCGAACCGGTGGAGATGGTCTCCACATCCATCGACTTGTCGTTCTTGCCGAGCCGCATGATCGAGCCCTTGCCGAACTGCCGCTCGATCTGGCTGAGCGCGGCAGTTAGGGCTTTCGACTTGTCCATGGACGATCCTTCGACGATACGCAGGGCAGGGTGACTTATGTCGCGCTCCTTATGGCCGGGAATCGACCCCCCGACAACGCGGCCCCGCCGCCCCGCCGGAATCGACTGGAAAAATGTACACTATTTGTTCTTCGTTCGCAATATGTTCTTTTGCGCCAGTCCTATCTATCTATATTGCCGCACGTGGCTGTGCGTGCGACGTTGGGGTACGCCAGGCATCATCGGCGAGCACCGGCTGGTCGCGATCGAGGGCATGGATCTGGCTCTTCTCATCGATGCTAAGGACGAGAGCTCGGTTGGGCGGGGAAAGGTATAGGCCGACGATATCGCGTACCTTGTCGACGAACAGCGGATCGCTCGAGAGCTTGAACGTTTGGCTACGGTGCGGCTGCAAGCCGAATGCTGCCCACATTCGACGGATCGTGGTGTGGGAAAAGCCGGTCTCCGCCGCCATCGAGCGGATCGACCAGTGCGTCGCGTCGACAGGCGTGGTGCGCAACGTCCGCTCGATCACAGCCGCAACTTGATCGTCATCGATAGTTCGAGGTCGGCCAGGACGAGCCTCGTCTAGCAGACCATCGCAGCGATCCTTGAAAAATCGGCGGGGCCACTTGCCAACCGTGTGTTCATGGTGGCCGAGTTCGGCAGCCACATCCTTGCTCGCCAAGCTGTCTGCGCATCGCAGAATGACGCGGCATCGTTCAGATAGCGATCGGGCAACACGGTGACGACGAACTTGTCTCTCCAAATACGCCCGTTCCTCCGCACTCAGCACCAACGGCGCGATAGGCCGGCCTCTCCTACCTGCGTTCGCCATAAGCGCTCTGCTTTCAAAGATCCGAGCGCTCTCCTATAATGTGGCGAATTGGATTCAGATGACCAGTAGGTACTCGCCTGTTTCCTATTTCGGCCAGTACCCGCCAGTAGGTGCTCCGCCTCATTTGGCGGCCTCTGTTATTTTGCCAAACGCCTTCTTTCTCCGGCGTTATGCCGGCTTGTCGATACAGTCCCCCTTTTCATCTCGGCATTAGTCGTCCCATTCGAATTCCCTGCGGCCCTTTTTGATCTAAATCAAAGCGCCCGTTGTGCTGGAGGTATCCTGGGAAGGCATGCAGCAACGCCCCACGCCGCCAAAGATCTGTCCTGTCTGCCACGTCGCAATGCAGGCGACCAAGATTGAGAACGGCGTCCTCCATCTCTGTCAGCGTTGCGGTTTGACCATCACCATCGCACCAACGCCAAAGAAAGACGCATAGCCATGCCAACAGAAACCGCCATCATCGTTGCCGGGATTGTTCTGGTGTTCGCGGTGTTTGCCGTGACGCTGGCCTGGGCCGATTTCTACACACGGAATTTTCGCGCACCCGGGGCAGTGTATTTCAAGGAGCCCAAATAGTGTTTTGTGCGCATTGAGGTACTCTGAATTGAAAACGAAATCGGCCTAATCACCAATGCGCCGCTGAAGCTCTTTGGCTAGCTCCACGCGCACACGCTCCGGCAGATCGACAGCGGTTAATTTCCAATTCCACTGGAGGACTTGAAGTCTCAGCCGAAACTGGTCGGTGGCAGCGGCCCGCGTCGGCAGACTGATATAAAAATTTCCGATTCCGTACTCGGTATTGATGAAAATCTCCCAGGCGGACCCGAGGGCGTCTTTCGAAAACGGTCCAAGGCCGGGCATCTGAAGTGACGTGGCAGAAATTCCGCCGCCCGACAGCAGATCCAGCATCATCTCTGGATTGACGAGATCGGCCAGCAAAGGATCAGCGATTGAGGCCCCGACGCCAGCCGCAATGCTCGTGCCCAATGGTCCAAGCTGCGCGCTTTTGCCGGTGATCTTCAAATACGTTGAGATGATCTGCTGGCCGAGCGAGTTCCTTAGCCGCTTAAAATCTATTCTTTCGGACAGCGCGGAAGCGTTTCGCGCGTCAATAGCGGACCGCAGGTGCGCTAACCCGACAAAGGGAGAGACAAGAAAATATCCGATAGCCACGAGGGCGATAGTGAGAGAAATAATAACTCTTTTCATTGTCCCTCTTCAGAGGGAGAATTCGGCTATCTAAAGGCAGAGGCCGTTTCCGTTGGCGCGAGTCCGGCGCGGGCCGGCAGATACCGGATCAGCTAGCGTAATCAATTGGGCTGCCGCAGGTGGCGGCCTCTTTCATTTCTGGGAACGCACTCCTCTCCGCTTCCATGCATGCCTGCGGCGATTCTGCTGGCGGGCTCGCTCGCCTTCAAAGCCGACGCCCAGACCTCGCGCGGAGCCGCGACGATCTGCGCAAGCGCAAAACTTCACGCCGATCGAGAAGGCCGCCTGCGGGCCTTACTGGGCCGCTGGTGCGGACCGTTCCATCGCCGCGTCTGCCGTTTCGGCCGATGCTGATGCGCGGACTGTTGATCGCACCGGGATTTCCGCGCCGTTTGGCGTGAGCAACCCGACTGAAGGCCGCCCCGCTTGGCGGCCTCTTTTATTTCAGCCGGCCGGTTCGACGCGCGAGAAAATCTTAGGCGGAATTCTGGTTCGATCTGACCGGATCGGGCCGGCTCGCCTGCGCAGCTTGCCATTCGCGCCAATGGGTCGGACGCACGTCCAGCCGTTCCTTAGTCTCCACTTTCATCCACCCGTTGAGGATGCGGCGGCACGGGAATACGAGCGCGTGCGGTCCATCATCATCTATGACGGCCAGCTCAAGGTCGCGGTCGAACGGCGCGGTGGAGACTTGTTGCCACATTGAATAATGTTTGGCTGCGGAATCAACCGCCGCATTGACCTAAATCATGTTGTTCGAGGCCGGCGCCGGTTCGGCGTGGGGCGGCCGTGCCGGCACATTGGCGCCAGGGAACCGCATTGATCTGGATCAATTCCAAAGCGGCGGTATTTGGGGATGGCGCCACCTGACGTCCACAGATGCCTGAGCTGCTCGACGATGATTTGCGAATCCAAATCGCAGCCGCCGGTCGGCAACCGCTGGCCGGCGCCCGCGCGCGGCAGCTGGGGCGTTGAGCAGCAGGGCTCACGATCCAGATCCGGCCCGCGAGTTGTAAATTACCCATTAAAAACAAGCATTAAACGGATCCGCGGCCGGCGTTGCGCCGGCTACATTTCGCCCATGGTGCCGCGCGGGAAGCTATTGCGCCGCATGTAATTTTGATCTCGCTCAATACCGTCGCGGCGAACTCAAGTCATGGTGCGATCGCAATCTGTGGGACGGCGGTTGTAGGCCCGCCGCAACTAAACGTTGGAGAGACCATGAATTCCGCCAATATCAAACGTTCGATCGTCCGCAACGGCCAGAAGACTAGCGTGTCGCTCGAAGACGAATTTTGGGAAGGCCTGCGTGAGATTGCCAACACGCAGAAGGCAAAGCTGTCGACGCTGGTGCGGCAGATCGACCAAGGGCGGCAAGGCAACAACCTGTCCTCGGCGATCCGCGTATTCGTATTCAATCAGCTGCGTGGGCAGACTGCGGCCGCAGAATTCGGCGCCGTCGCGCAACGGGCCGCGGAAAACGCCGATTTCCACTGAGCGTCTCTTTGCCGGGCCCGCGCGACGCGGGCTTGGCATTCCAGCTAGTCGCCGCTAGCGTCGTTTCCGTTGCAACAACGGGAGCGCCGTGTGGCCGACACGATTATTGCAGCGCCGCCCGCGCGCGTAGCCGCGCCGCTGCGGCCGGCCTACATAGCCGTCGCGGCCGCCGCCTTCGTGGCGATGACCGCGGCCATCCTCGGCAGCAGTCTCTGGCTCCTCGATTTTGTCCACGTCATGACCGGCGCCTTATGGACCGGCATCGACCTGTTCATGGGCTTCGTGATTGGCCCGGTGCTACGCCGCGTCTCGCTCGACACCCGCCGCGCTATGATCGCCGGCATCATTCCTCGCACGCTGATCCTGATGCCGACGCTGTCGGCCATCACCTCCACCTCCGGCTGGTTCTTGGCGGCGCGGACAGGCTTTCTCGACATCGCCTACCCGCAGTTCTGGTGGGTGATCGCCGCGCTCGCCATCGTCAGTGTGCTCACGGTGCAGGGACTCGGAATTTTGCTGCCGATGAACCTCAAGCTCTATTTTGAAATCATGAAGAGCGCCCCCGACCATGACAAGCTCAAGCGCTGGATGCGCACTTACGTGCGCGTGGTGGCGATGCAAGGCACTATGCAGGTCTTGATCATCGTGGTAATGGCCCGCTTCGCCACCGGGTTATGAGGCGGCTAATCTATTGATCACCTGAGGGAATTCATTATTTTGGGCAATGCTCGACCGTCCCGCCAGGCAACCGGAATTTGCCTTTTTTCAGCGCGACAAGTTATTGGTTCGATGCAACATCGATGGGCCAAGCCGCGATCGGCCGGGCGCGGTGGAGATGGGGTGCCATGCTGAAGAAGTTGAACGAGAAACCGGTCCTAAAATATTCATTGATCGCCGGCGCCGCCCTGCTCTGGCTATTTGGCCTTTCCGATCAGCTGCCGGACGTCATGCAGACCGCAAAATATGTCGGCATCTCGCTGCTGATGGTGGCGGTGGCGACGATCTGAGCGCAATCTGCTTGCGCACGATCTCGTCCTGAAAACCGGTACCCATTTTTCGGGATTCGTGCCCGCTCAGCTGGCTTTTTTGAGTGTGGCGTCATCGCGCTCGATGAACAGCCATAGCCCCGCGCTGCACGCGAATACGCAGTTCGCGCCACGGATCGCCGTAGTCGCCGGGCCAGCCGATTTCGAGATCGACCGGGCCTTACTCCATGGCGCGTTCGATGCGGCCGCGGAAGGCGTCGCTGCCGAGACAAGTTGATTTGGCGAAAAGACAACGGAATCTCACCATAGCCGGACAGTCGCGCCTCGGTGGCGCTGTAGAACTGCACGGTGCCGTCGCGGGCGAGCCGGATGACGCCGAACGGCAGATGGTCGAGCTCGAACAGGCTGGCACGTTCGGCGCACTTGGCGAGATCGGGCGCGTCGAAATCAATGGTGGCGTTCGCCATGGGCTGTTCCTGGCAAGTCTAGCGTGTCATCGTCGGACGACGCCCGTGCCGGGGAGTTCGACAAGCGTAATTCAATGATCGGAATTGCTGCGATATATATACGCGTGCAAAGCAATTTTTGCGTGTAGGCGCTAAGCCACTTTGGTGATCGCCCCGCCGGCGAGATTGTCGACGATCACCGGCGTATCGAACCAGGTGATCACGGGTTTTCCGCCGTAGAGCTGCTCCACCCGCTTGAGCCATTCGCCGCCGTAAACGGCCTCGGCAGCTTTGCGCGATTCCCACAAATAGATGCCGCCGGCGGTGCGGCCATCTTGGGCGCGAATGTAGTATTTGCGAATCAGCCCCGGCAAGTTCTGATACTTCGGCGCGCTCGACTCGAAGCGGCGGGCAGCCTCCTCCAAACTGATCGGTGACGGCAATTCGAATTGCACGACTGCGGTGATCATTGCATCCTCCCTGACGCAGGAAACCTACCCCAAATTCAACTCCTTGAAGAAGTCGTTGCCCTTGTCGTCGATCACGATGAAGGCGGGGAAGTCCTCCACGTCGATACGCCAGATCGCTTCCATGCCGAGCTCGGGATATTCCTGCACCTCGACCTTCTTGATGCAGTGCTCGGCCAGATTAGCCGCGCTGCCGCCGATCGAGGCGAGATAGAAGCCGCCGTGCTTGTGGCAGGCATCGCGCACCTGCGCCGAACGATTGCCTTTGGCCAATGAGATCATCGAGCCGCCGGCGGCCTGGAACTGATCGATGTAGCTGTCCATGCGGCCCGCGGTGGTCGGCCCGAAGGCGCCCGAGGCGTAACCGGCGGGAGTCTTCGCCGGCCCCGCGTAATAGATCGGGTGGTTCTTGAAATAATCCGGCAGGCCCTTCCCTGCTTCCAAACGCTCGCGAAGTCTCGCGTGCGCAAGGTCGCGCGCGACAATCATGGGACCTGAAAGCGAGAGCCGCGTCTTCACCGGATATTTCGAAAGTTGCGCAAGAATCTCTTTCATCGGATTGTTGAGGTCGACCTTTACTACCGCGCCGCCGAGCTTCTCCTGATCGATGTCGGGCAGATACTGCGCCGGGTGATGCTCAAGCTCCTCGAGGAACACGCCGTCGCGCGTGATCTTACCCATTGCCTGCCGGTCGGCCGAGCAGGACACGCCGAGACCAATGGGCAGCGACGCGCCGTGCCGCGGCAACCTGATCACGCGCACGTCGTGGCAGAAATATTTGCCGCCGAACTGCGCGCCGACGCCCGTCGATTGCGTCATCGTCAGCACTTCCTTTTCCATCTCGAGATCGCGGAAGGCGTGGCCGTCCTCCGAGCCCTTAGTCGGCAGCTCGTCGAGATAATGCGTGGAGGCAAGTTTCACCGCCTTCATGGTGAGCTCGACCGAGGTGCCGCCGATCACGATCGCCAGATGATACGGCGGGCACGCAGCGGTGCCGAGCGTCAGCACCTTCTCCTTCAGGAACGCGAGCATGCGGTCATGCGTGAGGATCGACGGTGTCGCCTGGAACAAAAACGACTTGTTGGCCGAGCCGCCGCCTTTGGCGATGAACAGGAACTTGTAGCCGTCCTCGCCCTCCGCATAGATCTCCACCTGCGCCGGCATGTTGGAGCGCGTATTCTTCTCCTCGAACATGGAGATCGGCGCCAGCTGCGAATAGCGCAGGTTCTTTTTCAGGTAGGCGTCGCGCGCGCCCTCGGCCAGCGCGCCCTCGTCGCTGCCATCGGTGAAAACGTAACGGCCCTTCTTGCCCATGATGATGGCGGTGCCAGTGTCCTGGCACATCGGCAATACGCCGCCGGCGGAAATGTTGGCGTTCTTGAGGAAGTCATAGGCGACGAACTTGTCGTTCGCGCTCGCCTCCGGGTCGTCGAGAATGGCGCGCAACTGCTTGAGGTGCGCCGGGCGCAGCAGATGATTGATGTCGGTGAATGCGGCCTCGGCCAGCGCGCGCAGCGCCTCGTGGCTGACCACTAGCATGTCCTTGCCCATAACCTTCTCGACCGTGACGCCACCGACCTCGAGCTTGCGATAGGGCGTTTTGTCCGGCCCGAGCGGGAACAGCGGCGTGTGGTGGTACGGGGGGACGGCGGGGGGTGTGATGGGGGCGTTCATCGAAGACTTCTCGGATACAAGGCGGCGACGCGCCGGATTTGCCGTTTTAGGCATTTTACGTAGCGATTGAAAGCCGCAACGCGGGAACGTAAAGCCGCGGTATCGGGTTAATCGCTGAGCCTTTCGAGGAGCACCTGCCATGAAACTCGGCATCGTCGGCGCCGGCAATGTCGGCTGCTCCTGCGCTTTTGCCGCGGTCAAGCGCGGCAGCGCGCGCAAGATCAGTCCGGTCAACCGCACGCGCAAGACGGCCGAAGCGGTCGCCACCGACATCCGCTACGGCAGCGTCTTGTGTCCGCCGGTCACCATCGCCGACGGCGACTATGACGTGCTCAAAGGCAGCGCGCTGGTGATGATCACCTCCGGCGTCAACGAAAAGACCGGCGGCGCCACCGACCGCAGCGATCCGCAGGGCCGCCTGCGCCTGCTCGGCAACAATGCCGAGATCTATCGCGACATCGTGCCGAAGATCGTGCGCGCCGCGCCCGATACTGTGCTGCTGCCGAGCGTGGTGGGCGCGAGGGCGTTTCCGCAGTGCCGATGCCCGAACTGTCGGACGACGGACGCAAAGGCCGGGAGAAGACCGCGGAGAATCTTAAGGAAGGCGTTGGTGAGCGTGTCCGCAGGATGAGGTGGATTTAGATCGCTCGCGGCTTACCGGGCACGCCCAACCCGCACTCCAACGCCGCGCGATCCCATTTCGCCAAATCGGCTGCCGCGGCGTAAGTGCTCTGCAAGAACTCCATCAGCGCGCCGTCCGGGTCGCGCGCGTTGCGCATGGCGTCATAGGGCAAAATGAATTCGCCCAACTCCTTAGAGAAGAACGCCGCGTCGGGCTTGACGCGCACCGCCGTAAAACCCTCCGGCGCCGGATAGGCGTAGGAATAAAACGCGGGATAATCCACCGGCCCCGTGCTGCCCGGCCAAAAGCCCGCGCTCGACACCTCGTGCGAATAGGCCTCGTGCGCCACGGCATTGGGCAGATGCGGCACGCCCCCGGGGTGACGTGGCGCGCTACGCCCGGAAAACCGCGTCACCGCCAGATCGAAACTGCCCCAGAAGAAATGCACCGGACTCACCTTGCCGAGAAATCCGGTACGGAAATGCGCCATCATGCGCTGCGCGCTCAACAGCACGCGCCAGAACCGGTTGACGGCGTCGGCATCGTACGAGGCGTGCACGGTGTCCTGCTCGAACGGAATGCAGTTCGGGATTTCGCACGGCATGGTGCGGATCGCGACGACAATGCCCAGCTCTTTGAGCGCGATCATCACGTCGGCGTAGAATTCCGCGACCGGCATCGGCTGCAAGACAAGCTGGCGGAAATGCCCGTCGCTGGTCCTGATCCACAGCACGTGGTCGATGAAGTCGAAATCGATCTGGAACGAGCGCGCGCCGTCCGGGATCGGCGAGGTGGTCAGCCCGCGCGTGGTGACGTAGAGCGCGACGTGCCAGGAATGATTGAGCCAGGGCGTGCGCGCCAGTCGTATCTTGCCGACAACTTGCGTCCACAGCTGCAGCGTGGCGGCGGTATCTGCCCAGGCGGCGTAGGGCAATGCGGGCCAGCGGTCGGGGGGTGCTGACATGGTGGCATCATGCAGCGCCCGGCGAGGCGCCGCAATGACGGCAACCATGCGGATTTTGGCGTATGCTATCGGCACAAGCACCGGGGAGCGCTTGCTCGGACCACTGACACTATGGTCTTTCCCGCGCCGCATCCGTTGCTGCGTCTGGCGCTGGTCGTGGTCGCGGCGCTCGAGCTCTTGGATGCGCTGACCAGCGCGCACAACATCTTCACCGACTATCACCACCCAACCGCGCTGCTGCGCTTCGCGCAGGCGCTCACTAGCGTTTCCTCATCCGCGGCTTCGAGTTCACGCCTGACTACGGCAGCGCGGTGGTGTTCGCTCACGTAGCAATTACACTGAGCGGCTGCCGCGCGGCTACAGCCGCCCTGCCCCCCTAAACCGGCAACGGCTGTTCGATGCGACCTTGGCCCGGCTTGTCCGGGCCAAGGTTTTTCGGCGTTGACGCGCGCGCGGCCTTCTGTCATTCGCAACGCTCGTTCGTTGGAACCGAATTCCCGAAAATGCCCAAGAGACCGTTCCGCGTCGGCCGCTCACGCACCGGCCTCGGCCTGTTCGCCACCCGACCGATCAGGAAGCGCTCGCAAATCGCCGAATACAAAGGCCGGCTGCTGACCACCAAAGCCGCCGACAAGCTCGAGCGCAGCGGCAACCGCTATCTTTACGAGATCAACAGCCGCTGGACCATCGACGGCACGCCGCGCAGCAACGTCGCCCGCTACGCCAACCATTCCTGCAATCCCAACGCCGAGACGACGTCGGTGAAGCGGCGCGTGTTCATCTACGCGCTGCGCGCCATCAAGCCGGGCGAGGAGATCGTCTATAATTACGGCATCGATTATCTCAAGAACGTGATCGGGCGCTCGAACTGCAAATGCAGCCGCTGCCGGCGGCGGCGCGCCAAGCGGGCCCGCGAACGGCGGGCGCTGCAAAAGCGGCCGCTGAAGCGGCACCGAGCCAAGCGAAGGCGGAAATAGTCGAAGAACAGCCATTCGTTTTTGCCCCTGCCCGCTCGCCTGCGGCCATGCTAGGCGGATCATCCCGTCCCGCCGCCAGAGGCCTTCACCCGGTGACCTCCGAGAGCCTCGACCAGCGCCTGCCCGCCGCGCGCGCCGACCGCGTGCCGCGCGGCATTCTTTATATGGTGGGCGCCACCGTCATGTTCGCTGTTTCCATGGCGATCGCGAAATGGCAGGTGGCCAGCTATTCGTTCGCCGAGGTGCTGTTCTACCGATCGGTCGGTTCGCTCGCCGTCTGCGCGGTGTTGATCCTGCCGCGCACCGGGCTCACGGTATTCCGCAGCGCCCGCCTGCGCGATCACCTCGGCCGCAGCGGCACGCAGGCAGTGGCACAGAGCCTGCTCATCGTCGCCTTCTCGCTGATGCCGCTCGGCGGCGCCATCGCCATCAATTTTTCCGCGCCGCTGTTCGCCACGTTGTTCGCCGCGCTCTGGCTCAAGGAAAAAGTCGGGCTCGCGCGCGGCTGCGCGCTGGCCGCCGGCTTCTTCGGCGTGCTGCTGGTGGCGGCGCCCGGTGCCGACAGCTTCCGCCTCGGCGCGCTGTTCGCGCTCGGCAATGCGGTGCTGTTCGGCAGCGTCACCGCGGCAGTGCGCGGCATGACCACGACTGAAATCGGCGGAAACGCTCACCATGTATCAGATGGTGTTCCTCATGGCGTTCTTCGCCATTGCCATGCCGATCTTCGGCCTTACGTGGCCGACCGGCTTCGACCTCGGCGCCATGCTAGTGAACGGCCTGCTCAATGGGCTCGGCCAGTATTGGTGGACGCGCTCGTTGTCGTTCGCCCCGCCATCGGCTGTGGGGCCGTTCTACTATTTTTCGCTGGTCTGGGCAATCGGGCTCGGCTTCCTGTTCTGGGGCGACATCCCGACGCTGCCGCTGCTCGCCGGCTCGGCGATCGTGGTCGGCTCTGGACTGTTCCTGCTCTGGCACGAGACCGGCAAGAAGCCGCTGCCCGCCGACTAAGACAATTGCAATCGCGGTTGCAATGCGCGAAAGATCGCCGCAACAAAATTCCAGGGAGGATCTACCGATGAGCCTGACCATCCGCCGCGTCGTCACCGGCCATGACGACGAGGGCCGCGCCAAGGTGCTGGTCGACGAGCAGGTCAGCAACGTGATTTCGAGCCGGCCCGGGGCCAATTCATCGGTAATCTGGTCGAGCGTCGGCTTCCCGGTGAACAATGACGGTGATCACGACCCCTCGCACAAGGCCATCGCCACCACTATCGACAACGGCACAGTGTTCCGCATCGTCAGCTTCGGGCCGGGCGTAAGTCCACGCAACCACCGCACCGACTCGATTGACTACGCGGTGGTGATCTCCGGCGAGATCGACATGGATCTCGACGTCGGCAGCGTGCACCTGAAGGCCGGCGACGTGCTGGTGCAGCGCGGCACCATCCACAATTGGGTCAACAAGGGCACCGCACCTTGCGTGATCGCGTTCACGCTGGTGTCGGCCAAGCCGGTGACCGCCGGCGGCAAGACGCTCAACGCGCATGGCTAGCGCAACAGCAGTCGCGGCATTCTCTCTTCCTTTCCCCCCTTGTGGGAGAGGGTGGCGAGTGCGGAGCGATAGCGAGCACGAGTCGGGTGACGGGTCTGTACCTCACGAGAGTCCGGAACCCTCACCCGCCCTCGCTTCGCTCGGGCACCCTCTCCCACAAGGTGAGAGGGTAAAAGCACCGAGGCTGTTACTCGTCCAATTCCGGGTAATGCCGGAAAATGCCCCACTCGTTGAACGGCAGGCGGCGCTTTGATGCCAAATAGGCCTTGATGCGCGGACGCGCCGCCACCCGGTCGCGCACCGCGACCACACGCGGAATTTTGCGCTCGATGCGCTTCATCGCGTTGGGAAAGGCGTAGCGCAGACCCTCGACGAGCTGGAATAGCGATAGGTCCATCGTGCTGAACTT
Source organism: uncultured Alphaproteobacteria bacterium (assembly GCA_963709855.1). Classification (GTDB taxonomy): domain Bacteria; phylum Pseudomonadota; class Alphaproteobacteria; order Rhizobiales; family Xanthobacteraceae; genus Pseudolabrys. The sequence continues at coordinate 15,233 of CAVPXX010000033.1, forward strand.
ACGTCCGAGCACGTTCGGCCCGCCGCTCTTTTGTAGCACTCTCTCGAAGTAGCCGAGATATTTCGGCGTCCGCTCGTCCAGGAAATTCTCTGTGAAACGCTTGGCCTCGGCCTTCTGGTCCTCGTAATAAAGACTAGCGGCGATCGGGTGATGGGTGTCGTGGATTTCCTTCACGAAATCCATCACCGTGAGCTGCAATTGATGCAGCCAGAGCCGGCCGGCCTCGTCGCGCGGGCTAAGCTTCAGGCGCGGCCCGAGATAGAACAGAATCTCGGCCACCTGCGCGACGACGAGCTTGCCCGCTTTCAGGAACGGTGGAGCGAATGGCGGGTGCTTCTCACGCCCGCCATTCATCATCGCCAGCATGCGGTCCATGCCGGCTTTGCTGCGCGCTACATCGTCGTAAGCGGCGCCGGCATCCTCCAGCGCCAGCCGCACGAATTCGCCGCGGCCCTGGATTTCCGGCCAATAATAGAGGTGATAGCGCATGAGGAAACTCCCGGCAGTTTTCTGCCGGGTTTTACCCGTTGCGTCAGTTTACGGCAAAGCAATACAGCAGCCCGTCGCCGCCGGTGCTGCGTAGGTCGGCTTGCGAGCAGCCGCCATCCGGACGATGCGAGGGATGCGACGAGTTCCACGACCGAATATATTCAGCGTCGGTTGGGCCCTTACCGTCCGAGTGGCCGAGAGACGGTTCGGTTTGTCGCCGTAGCCATTGATGACCTCGCCCTTTTCGCTCAGCGCGGTCTCCTTCTTTACGTTGTTGGCGCCGTGCAGCTCGGCGACATCCTTGGCCGCCAACGGCCCGCCGATCCGAATAGTCGTCATTTAGGTTCCTCCCGACATTGGCGGCTTGCCTTGCGCTGTTGTGCGCGGCGCAGGCGCAACAGGCGAATATGAGTTTCTTCATGACTAGCGCGCGGCCCGTCGCCGCGCCAATACAGAACCCCCTCACGTGTCGCTATTCCGCCGTTCACGCATCCTTGATCGGCCGACCTTGCGACGCCCCGTTGCGTCAGGCCGTGGGCTTGGCTTTATATTGCTCGTCGGTCACCGCCTCCAGCCATTTGACGTGCTCGCCGCCCTGCGCTTCCTGCATGGCGAGGTGCTCCATGCCGTGCTCGGGCGTGGCGCCGTGCCAGTGCTTTTCGCCCGGCGGAATCCAGACCGTGTCCCCGGCGCGGACCTGACGAATCGGACCGCCCCAAGTCTGCACATGGCCGATGCCGGACGTGATGTGCAACGCCTGTCCGAGCGGATGCGTATGCCAGAAGGTGCGCGCGCCCGGCTCGAAGCGCACCCACCCCGCGCGCAGCAGCGCGGGGTCGGGCGCCTGGATGATCGGATCCTGCCATACCATTCCGGTGAAGCTCTGCGCCGGTCCCCGGCGCGACGGCCGCGACCCGCAAGCGATAATGTCCATGCTTATTCCCTCCCCTATCGCGTTCGTTTCCGAACGTCATTTTTTACACGACCGACGCGCATGCAAAAAGCCCGGCGTCGCCGCCGGGCTTTCGTTTCAGCAAAGTTTCTCAGAACATTAGGCCGACTGCAGATTGCCTGCCGCCTGCTTGCCGCGCTCGGTGACGATCTCGTAGCTGATCTTTTGGCCTTCCACCAGCGAACGCATGCCGGCGCGTTCCACCGCCGAGATGTGCACGAACACATCCTTAGAGCCGTCATCCGGCTGAATAAAGCCGAAGCCTTTCTGGGTATTGAAGAACTTCACAGTTCCGACAGGCATCAGAGTTCCTTTCACGCTTCTTGTTGAACGCCCGCGCGCCCATCGCGTTGGCGGCAACACTCCGAGTTTTTGGGAGATCACTTGAGTCGCAGCCCAAAGCCGGCAGCGTGTCAGCAAGATGAGGCCGAAAACTAGGTTGCGCGCGGCGACATAGACGGATTTCGACGCAAGGTCAACGCCCGAGCGAGGTCGCGCCCCGCGGAAATGGGCTCCATATAACGCTCTATGAATTGGTAATGGCCAACCGGTATAGTTTCACGGTGCATACGTCCGAGCGTTCAAGGATTAAAAATCCCAGAGCGCGACTGCCCAATCGGGCGGCAAAGAGGCAGCATGATCAAGGAAAAACGCAGCGCACGTCGACAGCCTTTGCGTTACACCGCTCGGGTGGCGGTGACCGCCGACAAACGGCTCGGTTGCGTGATTTCCGACGTTTCCGACACCGGCGCGCGCATCGACGTGCAGGATTCCAAGACCATTCCCGACTATTTTGTCCTGATGCTTTCGAGCAATGGCGCCGCGCGGCGCATCTACCGCGTGGTGTGGCGCAAGCTCACTCAGATGGGTGTGAAATTCGAACGCAGCCTCGCCGCTGCCGCGAATGCCACGCTCGCGCCGAAAGTCGACGCGTAAATTCTTACAATCAGATCTGCTGAATCGCCGCGAGCAGCCAGTCGCCGCCGCGCGCACGCCTGAATGTCCACAATTCGGTGACCTCGCCCGGGCTGCCGCCTTCGACCGTGCGACCGCTCGCACGCTCAACTGTGCTGTCGTTGAGCGCAAAGCGCATGGCGACGGTGGCGTAATCGACGTCGCCTTCCCGCCAGGCTTCCGCCAGATCGCCCTGCAACAACTTTACATCGGTGACGCGATTGATCAGCCCGCGGCTCGCATTCTGCGCCAGCTGCTCGGAGAAATAGGACAGCATCTCCGGCGTCACCTCGGCGCGCAGTGCGGAAAGATCTTCCGCCGAATAGGCGGCCTGCACGGCCCCGAGCAAATGCTCGAATGCATCGTAGTCCGATTTGGCGATCGTGAGCGGCTCGCCTGCCGGCGCGTTGCCGCCCAGCATGGCACCCAATCCGCCAAAGGCATGATCAGTCGCCGGATGTGCCGCCGCATAGGCCGCCTGCGGCATATTGCGTCGCTGCCACCAGGCAAAGATCAGCCGCGCGACAACGATGACGAGCACGACTTGCAACAGCAAGCCGATGATCGAGGCGAAACCCGCCATGCCGCCGAACAATCCGTGCCCGAACAGCAGTCCGAACAATCCGGCGCCGAGGAAGCCGGCGGCCAGTCCGCCGAACAATCCGCCGCCGAACAATCCGCCGAACAGTCCGGGGCGCGGCTGGCCGAGCGGCGCAGTGCTGCCCGGCTGAGTGACCGAACGCTGGATCGGCGAGGCCGCGGACGGTGCGGTGCGCGTAGGAGGCGGCGCGGAGAAAGTGCGCAGCCCACGGCTGCCACCCGAGAAGCCGCCGCCGGCGCGGGCCTGCGCGTCGCCCGCGACAAGCACAAGCGCGGTTGCAATCGCGGCAAGCGCGATTAGAAAACGGTGGCGAAACATGGTGTAAACCTCCCCGGCCAAATTGGCGACCATGACAATAGGTAGGGAGAACACCATTTGTAAGGGGCGCTGACGGGGCGCGCTGAGATGTCACGGGAATGTCATGGCGCGCCCAGGAACCTATCGCCGCCCTGGAAATTTCCCATTTCGAGATGAAAAACGTCATTGCATTAGCGTTGCTTGTGGCCCTGGGCGCGACGGCGCAGGGCAAACTCGCGCCGGTCGAGCCGCAACCGGCGGCGACGTCGCTTGACGATTTTGCGATCTCAACCGGACCCGCCGGCGCCGAGCGGGATTATTTCCGCGCACCGCCAGCGACCTACGCCGCGGGACGTACTTTTCCGTGCCGCTTGCAGTTGATAATCTTCGACAAGACACGTCTTGCGCAATCGTGCCACTGATCGCACGCGCGCGCCTTTTGTGCGCGGGAACCAAGCGGCAAGCCCTTCGTTATTGATCCCAGCACGACAATTGCGGTCGACGCTCATCCGAGTGTCGTGCTGCGTGGCAAACCGATGGGGCATGTCATGCTTGGAACCATACTGATCGTTCTTCTTATCTTGGCGCTGATCGGAGCCTTTCCGCGCTGGGCCTATAGCCGCGGTTGGGGCTATGGGCCTTCGGGAATTACCGGCGTCCTGCTGATCGTGGTGCTGGTGCTGGCGCTCTCGGGCCGGATCTAGCGCACTCAATTCTAGTCGCGCTCAATCCGCCATGGTCTCTTTGACCTTGGTGATCAGTTGCTTAAGCGTGAACGGCTTGGCAAGGAATTCGTACTGCTCCTCCTCGGGTAGGTTTTTCTGGAACGCTTCCTCGGCATAGCCTGAGACGAAGATGACTTTCACGTTCGGATCGCGCCGGCGCAGCTCCTTGAGCAGCGTCGGCCCGTCCATTTCCGGCATCACTACGTCCGATACCACCAGATCGACGTGGCCTTGGTTCTCCAGTACCTCAATCGCCTCGACGCCGTTGCTGGCCTCGTGCACGGTGTAGCCGCGCGAGGTCAGCCCGCGCGCATTGAGCGCCCGCAAGCCCTCTTCGTCCTCGACCAGCAGGATGCTGCCCTGCCCGGTCAAATCGGCCGTAGCCGTGCGCGCCATAGTGTCGGCGGCCGACATGGCACCGGCGATCGCCTGGGCGCCGGCGTCGGCAATTTGCGGTACCGCCTCCTCCGCGCCCGCGACATAACGCGGCAGAAAGATGCGGAACGAGGTAGTGCCCGGCTTTGAGTCCACATAGATGAAACCGCCGGTCTGCTTGACGATGCCGTAGACAGTGGAAAGGCCGAGGCCCGTACCCTTGCCGACCTCCTTGGTCGAGAAGAACGGCTCGAAGATTTTATCAACGATGTCGGGCGGAATGCCGGTGCCGGTGTCGGCCACCTCCACCAGCACGTAGTCGGCGCTCGGCATGCCTTTGTACGAGAGCGAGTCGCTTTCATGGGCTGGCACATTGGCGGTGCGCACGGTGAGCTTGCCGCCGTCCAGCATGGCGTCGCGGGCATTGACCGCCAGATTGACGATCACCTGCTCGAACTGGGAGAGATCCGCCTTCACCGGCCACAGATCGCGGCTGAATGCTGGAATCAGCGTGACCTTCTCGCCGATCAGCCGGCGCAACAGCATCGTCAGATCGTTGAGTGTCTCGTTGAGGTCGAGCACCTGCGGCCGCAGGGTCTGCTTGCGCGAGAACGCCAGCAACTGCCGCACCAGCGCCGCGCCGCGATTGGCATTCTGCTTGATCTGGATGATGTCCTGGAACGAGGGATCGGTCGGTTTGTGCGCATTGAGCAAGAAATCGGTCGCCATCATGATGACGGACAGCACATTGTTGAAGTCGTGCGCGATGCCGCCGGCAAGCTGGCCGACCGACTCCATCTTCTGCTGCTGGTAGACGCGGTTTTCCAGCGTGCGCTGCGCCGTGGTCTCCAGCGCATACACGATCGCCGCCTCGCCGTCGCGATCCTCCTCGTCGACCGCGGACACGAAGAAGCTCGCCCAGCGCTCGCCGCTGCCGGCGAGCGCGGCGTCCACCGGCGCGATATCGCCTTGCCCCTCACCCGCCTTGCGGATCGCGGCTTCCAGCGCCGGGCGGTCGCGTTCGGCCACAACCGAAAGGATCGAGCGCTCGTCGCCCTTGAGCATGCCCTCGAAGGCAGAGGCGAAGCGCGCATTGCTGCGCGCGATGCGGCCGGTCTTGTCGACGGTGGCGATCGCCATCGGTGTGTTCTGGAAGAAGCGCATGAAGCGCACTTCCGCCGCGCGCTGCGGATCGCTGCCGTCATCCTTGGCGCGGTTGAGCACCAGCGTGCGCGAGGCGCCCGCCGCACCGTCGGCGCCGAATGCCACCTTGTGAAACAGCCGCACCGGCACCGGCTTGCCGCCGCGCGTCTTGAGGTCGAGATCGAGCACCTCGGTCTTCACTTCACTCGGCGCGGCATTGAGCGTGGTGAGCAGCGCGGCGCCCTCGCCGGCGATGATATCGCCGAGTTTGAGCGAACCGGCGCCGACCTGGGCGAGATCGTGGTCGAGCCAGGCGGCTAGCGTAGCGTTGAGATAGACGATGTCGCCCGTCGCATCGACCGAGAAGAAACCGGCCGGCGCGTGATCGAGATAGTCGATGGCGTGCTGGAGCTCCTGGAATACGTTTTCCTGCCGCTCGCGGTCGCGCGTCACGTCGGCGATCGACCACACCGTCATGCGCACGTCGTGCTTGCTCTCGCCGAGCGGGCGCACGCGCATGCGCAGCCAGCGCGCCGCGGTGGCCGTGGCGCCGGCAATGCGGACCTCCTCCTGCAGGCGGCGGCCCTCGCGCGCGGCCCTGAGCAGGCGGTAGATCGATTCGGACACGTCCGGATCGCCGATGAACACCCGTTCGATCGGACGCACATCGCTGTTATTGGTCGCCCCGATCAGCTCGAGATAGGTGGCATTGGCGTAGAACACGCGGCCCGCCTGGTCGGTGATCACGATGGCGTCGAAGGCGTTGTCGACCACCGCCTTGAGCAGCGGATTGCGCTCGCCCCGGTTGGAAAGCTGCATGATGCCCGAGGCCATGGCGAACAGCGCGCAGACCCCGGTGGTGCCAAGCAGGGCCAGCAGCGTCAGAATGTAGGTTCCGGCGTAAGTGGGCTCGACATAGAGCAGGCCGGCGGCGGCGGCGATCAGCGTCAGAGCGACCAGCAGCACCATGCCGACCGAGCCGCTGCGCGGAGCGCTCTGGCTTTTGTCGAAAGCCAGCCGCCCCGGCCCGGTGCTGCGGTCCGGTGGCTGCGCTGCGGGTTCCTGGCCTGCCATGACTCCTCAGTGCCTTAAGCCGGCCTATCGGCGCAAGAGCCAGCCCGTAGCAATCCCATGCTTTGGAAAATCGCGATTTATGATGTTTTGCGGCGACCGACCGGCGCAGGCGCATGACATAGCCGATCACTTCGGCCACCGCCTTGTAGTGCTCGATCGGGATCGCCTGGTCGATCTCGACGGCGGCATGCAGCGCGCGAGCGAGCGGCGGGTTCTCGACGGACCTCCATGCCGCGCTCATAATTGCAGGGCGACCGAGTAATGGGTCGGGTTGGTGATGATCACCACCGCCTTGGGCACCACCGCCTTGGGCACAACCGCGATCATGCGCCGGCGCTGCCGGGTCTGGCGCACTTGCTTCATCTTGCCCGGGATGACCGGGTCGCACTCGCTCTGCCTGAACTACTCATTCAATTCCCGCAGCGACATTTTCTGCTTCTCGCAAACGCGCCTGGATGAGGTGGTAATCGATCTGGTTCGCCGCCACTTTCATCATCTCCTGCTCGAGGATTCACGGCGCTGCCGGTCGGACGCACCTCGTAATCGCCGTTGCGTTCGGTGCGGAACGCCGAGCCGCTCTGCCCGATGCCGGCCATGTATCCGTTTTCGGTACGCGGAAGCGAAATAGCGGTCCGGCGGACCCAACGGCCGGCGTCTCGAATTTCGGCGGCACCAGGTCACGGGCGCGATAGCTCGGCGTATCGCCGTTGGCGACCTTTTCCGCCAACACGCGTTGGCGCTCCTGCGACCGTTGCAGTCGGGTCCGCCGCATGGACAGGATCGGAATATTGCTGATCGCCATGAACTACCCCTCAAAAGGCGCCGTTCGCAGCAGAGTCGCATTACTAGGCAGACTTTGCCGGGCGTATGGTTAATGGCGGTTAAAGGGAGAGGGAAGGAACGCCCTGCCCCGGGCGCCGTTTACCATCGTTAGCGTTGCGGAAACGGCTTTGGGATGGCAAAAGGCCTAATATTTGTTAATGTTCAGCTAGTATTCCGGGCGGCAAATTGTGCTTTACGGAATTAACCATTTGGGCGATTCCCGTCCCATGAGCCGCGGCACGAAGTACGGAGCACATTGATGTTCGAGACGCTGTTCGGCTCGGAAATGCCGCTGGCGGCGCGGTTTTTCATCGCGTTTCTGGTGGTTCTCGCGCTGATCGGTCTGACCGCCTGGTTGGTGCGCCGGTTCGGCGCCAACCGCCTAGGCGGCGCCGCGCGCGGACGTCAGCCGCGGCTGGCGGTCATCGACGCGGCCACCATCGACGGCCGCCGCCGCTTGGTGCTGATCCGCCGCGATAATGTCGAACATCTCTTGATGATCGGCGGCCCCACCGACGTGGTGGTCGAGCCCAATATCGTGCGCGCGACCGGCGCCCGCGACTTGCCGCGCGAGCCGGCACGGGTCGCGGTTTTGACCGAGCCCGCCGCGCGACCAAGTCCGAACGGAGAGGGCTCCTGGCCGCTGCAGCCGACGAACGAGCTGCCGCCGATCCCGGCGCCGCGCCCCTACCGTGCGACTGCCACCGAGGAACCATGGCTGCCGCCCGAGCCGGGTGCGCGGGCGCGCCCGGCCGACAGCCTCAGCGGTGTGGCCGCTGAATTGTCGACGCGGCTCGCTCCGCCCGAGGTCGCCGCGCCCGCCGCGCGCAACGAACCGGCCCCGCGTCCAAGTGTTGTGCCCGTGGTGGCGCCGCCAGCCCCGGAACCCGTAATGCCGGCGCAGACTGATCATAACCTCGCGGAGATGGCGCAGCAGCTCGAAGCCGCGCTGCGCCGCACGCCGATGCCGGAAAGCCGTCCGCCGGTGACCGACCCGCTTGCGGCCCAGCAAGCCAAAGCGGCGCCGGTGCGCGATTTCAAGGCGCGAATCGAACCCAAGTTTGATCCCAAATTTGAAAACAAGTTCGAACCGATGCGCGAAGCCAAAAACGAGCCAAAGATCGAACCGAAGGTCGAACCCGCGGTCGAGCAGAAGGCCGAGACCAAGCCCACGTCGGGCAAGGCGCCGTTAGACAATCTCGAAGAGGAGATGGCCAGCTTGCTGGGCCGTCAGCCAGGAAAGAAGTGATATTTCCGACCGCCGTGTCCGTTTATTGACGGTAGCCCGGACTGATCGCAGCTGCGACCAGCCTGCTGGAGCGGAGGATATCAGCTCAATTTCGCGCAATGCAGCAGACTGACCGAGCGCGCGTGATCCAGATGATCGCGCTGCTCACGGTGCAGTCGGTGGCGACGTCCATCCTCGTCATTATGACGTCGTTCATCCGCATCGCTGTGGTGCTATCACTGCTGCGCACCGCGCTCGGCACCGCCACCGCCCCGCCCAGTGCGGTTGCACTCTTCCCACCGCTTTCGTGAGGACCCGGCGCTGCAGAAAGCCTACGAGACTGGCGAAGGAATCTGAACCCGCCAAGCCCGAAGATATCTCGCTGCGCGTGCTGGCGCCAGGTTTCATGATCTCCGAGCTCAAGCGCGCCTTCGAGATCGACTTTCTTTTGTTTCTGCCGTTCCTAATGCTGCCGCTGGTCGTCGTGTCGCTGCCGTTCAAGCCCATTGTCTTCGTGCTGGTGGCCGGCTCGCTCATTCACAGCTACGGGACGTAAGGCCAAATGCGCCCATTCCCGCGTAAGCGGGGACCCATAGTCCGCGGCCTTCGAGAGCCCAGTGGCTATGGGTCCCGGCCCTCGCGCTAATGCGCTCGAGCGGGACGATAGCAGAGCGCTTAATGCAGCTATTTAGGATCAAAAATGTGATCTTGTTTCGGGACGATATTCCCAGACCCGTGCATGAGATCACTCATAAAAAAGAGGGGCGCCCTCGGGAGCGACACCGAGAACGCCCCACTCGTCTTGCCCGTCGAGGATGCCGAAGCCCCCTCAAACTACAAGCTCGCCCAATGATTGGCAAAAGAAGAACTCGAAGCAACAGTTAAAGTCTTTGACCTGGATCGATCCGCGGTATTGCCCGCTTTTTGCATGGCTGATGACGGACTAACGCGACAAGCCTAGTTTAAATAACCCGGACGCGTCATGTCCGCTATTGACCCGCACTTGAGTACCCCTTATTGAGCCAGTAGGCAAATGATGTGTGCCTAAAAAAGGGATCAATGCCATGACCAAAACCACGATGGGACTTGAACAGACCGAACAAGAAATCTTTTCCTTCGAAGTCTCCGACGAGGCGCTGGAGGCTGCGGCGGGTACGGTGGGGGAGAAAGCGGCGAACTACACACTCGCGGCCTGCAGCGGCCTGTCTGTCTGCCCCGCCTGACCAGTTTATTGATTGGTGATGGCTTCTTAATTTATCCCTAATTTTGGGACCGCCGAAGTCTCCGACGAGGCTTTTCAAGGATAGCGATGGAGGGGTCGGGCACCATGCTCGGCCCTTTCTCTTTCGCCAGCGTAGGAAGAGGAAAGGTGCTACTGGCATCGCAGCCGTCTGATCGAAACACCTGATCCGATTTCGGAGGCCGCCGCGAGGCGGTCTTTCTGTGCGTGCTCAAACATCAAGCTGTAACGTTTTGCTGCGCGTCGCTGTTGGCATGTAGCGGACATTCCGCGACTGCGGCCGAGGCTCCTCGCTGGCGATCGTTGCCGTCGGCGCCGCAAAGAATACGGGCGATGATTCTTGCCTTGGCGCGAACCGGGCAAGCCCGGCGCGCGCTGCGTTGGCTTGCCTCGCCGAACCGGAGCGTAGGCGGGCTGTTTGAAATTTGAATCGGGCGATGCGCGGAGCGCGCGACAATTTCTGCGTCGTCCCCGCGAATGCGAAGACCCATACGCCGTGACCCGTCGATATACTGCGGAGTATGGGTTCTAGGCCTCGCGCTGACGCGCTCGCCCAGGACGACAAGGAAGCCTCAATCGTCGCGATAGACCCGCTCGCGCCGCTCGTGGCGCTCCTGCGCCTCCACCGACAGCGTCGCGATCGGGCGCGCTTCCAGGCGCCGCAGCGAGATCGGCTCGCCAGTCTCCTCACAATAGCCGTAGGTGCCATCGTCGATGCGGCCGAGCGCTTCGTCGATCTTAGCGATCAGCTTGCGCTGGCGGTCGCGCGCGCGCAGCTCGATGGCGCGGTCGGTTTCCGAGGAAGCCCGATCGGCGAGATCGGGGTGATTTTGATTCTCTTCCTGCAGATGCAGCAGCGTTTCCTTGGCCTCCTTCAGGATGTCTTCCCGCCATGCGAGCAGCTTCATGCGGAAATAATCCCGCTGGCGCTCGTTCATGAACGGCTCCTTGTCGGATGGCCGATAAGTCTTGGTTTTAGCCAACATCCCACTGAACTCCCTGTATTCTTATCGTTCTTGGATGCGATATTTTTTATTGTTCTCGGATGCGAAGTCCGCCCCCGGTGGGGCAGGCTTATATACGTGCGCTTGCCCGCGGACAATATCTGAGCGCGGCCCGGTCATTTACAAGATTTGTATGACAGTCCAATGGCTTCCGCCCGGCGCCTCTGCGCATGCAGCTTAAGCCTCTGCGCAAAGGCCTGCTGCACGTTCAGCGGCTGCGGCTTGGGCTGTGAAAGCGGCACCTCGGCAGGGTTCCCTGCCGAGGGATAAAAAAGCCCCACTGAGTCGTCTAGGGGCTTTACGATTGACCGCTTTGCTGCGGCTCGAATTTCAGCGCCACGCCGTTCATGCAGTAGCGCAAACCGGTCGGTTTCGGGCCGTCGTCGAACACATGGCCGAGATGGCCGAGGCAGCGGCTGCAATGCACCTCGGTGCGGGTCATGAAGAAGCTCCGGTCGGTCGTAGTGCCAACCGCGTCCGGCAGCGGCTGGTAGAAGCTCGGCCAGCCGGTGCCGCTCTCGAACTTGGTGTCGGACGAGAACAGCGGCAGGTCGCAGCCGGCGCAGGCGAAGGTGCCCTTGCGCTTCTCGTGATTGAGCGGGCTGGTGCCGGCGCGCTCCGTGCCGTGCTTGCGCAGCACGTCGTATTGCTGCGGGTCGAGGCGCTTGCGCCAGTCGGCATCGGTGAGTTTACGCCAGTCAATATCTTGCGTCGTTGTCGTCATTGTTTCTGCCTCACCAAATTTGCTCGCGGCCATGAGCGCGCCAAGCGCAACGCCGACCGTCAACAGGGCTCGTCGGTCGATCATATCAGCTGTCTCCCTTGGCTTTGCCCCAAAGTTGCTCCAGCCGCTGATCGCGGCCGCAATTCCACCGGTAGAATTTATATTTCGTCGGGTTCTTCAGATAGAAATCCTGGTGATATTCCTCGGCCGGGTAGAACGGGCCGGCAGCGGCGATCTCGGTGTAAATTGGTTTCTTGAGCTGCTCCTCGACGTTCTTCTTGGAGGCTTCCGCTAGTTTGCGCTCCTCGTCGTTATGCACGAAGATTGCGGTGCGGTACTGGTGGCCGACATCGCAGAACTGGCGGTCCTTCACGGTCGGATCGACGTAGTGCCAGAAATAAGTGAGCAATTGCTGGTAGGAGACCTTGCTCGGGTCATAGATCACTTCCACTGATTCGGCGTGCCCCGTGCCGCCGGACGAGACCTGCTCGTAGCTTGGATTGGTGACGTGCCCGCCGGTGTAGCCCGACGTGGTTGAGATCACCCCCGGCACGTGGTCAAAATCGGATTCCGTGCACCAGAAGCAGCCGCCGGCGAAAGTCGCCACTGCCTGCCCGGGTCCGGGCTTTGGCAGCGGTGCCATCTGCGCGCTCGCGAGCCCGGCGGTGGCAAGTAAAAGTATAAAGCCAAGCAGCAAGCGGGGCATCCGATCCTCCCGAATTCGATCACCTCGGGCCATGACATATACGCTTTGCGCATAATAGCCATTCAACTTGCCATCACTCCGCCATCACGTTGATGCGAGCCACAAATCGGCTTGCCGAGGCTGACAGTGCTGCCTAGTGTCAGATCGAATAAGCGAGGAATTGCATGCGTTTTGAAGGCACCCGATCCTACGTGGCGACCGACGATCTGAAGGTCGCGGTGAACGCCGCGATCACCCTGGAGCGCCCCTTGCTGGTTAAGGGCGAGCCTGGCACTGGCAAGACCGTGCTGGCGATGGAGATCGCCAAGAGCATCGGCGCGCCGTTGATCGAATGGCACATCAAGTCAACCACCAAGGCGCTGCAGGGCCTCTACGAATACGACGCGGTGTCGCGCCTGCGCGACAGCCAACTCGGCGATGCCCGCGTGCGGGACATCCGCAATTACATCAAGCGCGGCAAATTGTGGGACGCTCTCGTCGCCGACGAGCGCCCCGTGCTGCTGATCGACGAGATCGACAAGGCCGACATCGAGTTTCCCAACGACCTGTTGCAGGAGCTCGATCGCATGGAATTCTTCGTCTATGAGACCGGCGAAACCGTCAAGGCGCGCCGCCGGCCGGTCGTGGTCATCACCTCCAACAACGAGAAGGAATTGCCAGACGCCTTTTTGCGCCGCTGCTTCTTCCACTACATCCGCTTCCCCGATCCCGACACCATGACCGCGATCATCGAGGTGCATTTCCCCGGTATCAAGCAAAGATTGGTCCGCGAGGCGCTCAAGCTGTTTTACGAGATCCGCGATGTGCCCGGCATGAAAAAGAAGCCATCCACTTCCGAATTATTGGACTGGCTGAAATTGCTGATGGTCGAAGACATTGGCCCCGAGATTTTGCGCGAGCGTGATCCCAAGAAGCTGATCCCGCCCCTCCATGGCGCGCTCATCAAGAACGAGCAGGACGTGCATCTGTTCGAGCGGCTGGCGTTCATGGCGCGGCGCGAGGGGCGCTGACGCGGTTCACGCCATCGGCTTGTTCTGCTTTTTCGGCTTTTGTGCCGGCTTAGGTTCCGGCAGCTTCACCCGCTCTTGCGGCTGAATTCGACTTCCGGCGCCGCGAGCCAACCCTGGCTTTTGGCATAGGCGACGACCTTCTCGCCCACGGCGCGGCCGAACTGGCGCGCCTGCGTTTTCACGTCGGGGGCGGAGCCGATCTGTTTGTTCTTCGCAGGACTGGCCTGCTCGCCGGCGCGCAGCCGCCCGTTCACCACCGCGGCGTGAGCACCTCCTCGCTGCCCGGCTGCGCATCGAGCCCGGCCTCGCGCCGGGTGGCGACGATGGTCGCCATGATCTCGTCGTTGACGCGTCCGAGCGTCCGCCGCTTGCGCTCCAGGATCGGGAATTGCTGCCCTTGCGGTCCATCCGCATGCTGAAGCCGCGGTCGTTCGCTTCTACTTCGGGTGACGCCCCGAAATCCGCCACTAGCACGGTCTTCGGCTTCGGCGGCGCGCCGCCGAACATGCCACTCGTGTCGCCGGTATTGGCGCAACCGGTGCCGACAGCAATGGCGATGAAACGTCGGGTTGGGGGATCATGCGACCGCAAGCCTGGCACACACCGGATAGATCGAACGAACAAACTCCGGATGACCGCCTAAACGGCCGGTCATGCCGGCGGGGCGGCGGGCGGCTCGTCGGGCGATAGAGCGACGTCGCCCGGCGGCAGCTCCGGTGCGGGCAGCCGCTCATGCCCGTTGCGGACGGCGAGCCGCGCCGCTTTGCGTATGCGCGCCTGCTCGCGATAGCGCGCCAGTCCCTGCTCGATCCGATCGATCGGTCGCGTCCCCCAATAGATGCCTTGCGCCACGACCCGGCCGAGTATCCCGCCGACCCAGACCAGTTCGTAGGGCGCGAACATCCGCCATGTCGGCTCGTTCTCGACGATGCCGCGCGCGACGAGCTCGCCACCCATCGCCGTGGTATTGAGCCCGTGCCCGCCGAAGCCGCTCGCCACCCACAGGCCACTCTCAATCTCGCCGATCTGCGGCATGCGGTGGATAGTGCGCCCGAGCGTGCCACGCCACAAATGCGCGATCTTGACCGTCCCGAGCGCGGGAAAATTGCGCTTGATGTCGGCGATGAGCCCGCCCCTAACCCAGCGCGGATCGGCCTGCCAGGCACGCATGCGGCCGGACCATTGCAACCGGTCGCCGCCGACGATGCGGTAATGATTGTCGGCGCGGTTGGTGTCGCTGACTGCGCCGCGATACCGCACCACTTCTTGCAACAATGGCCCGATCGGCTCGGTCACCAGCACGAAGGTGGTGATCGGCAACAACGTCGCGCCCAGCCGCGGCATCAGGTCGCCGAGTTGCACATTGCAGGCGAACACCACATGCGCCGCGCGCACGCGGGCTGCGGGCGCGTCGATGCGCTTGCGGATACCGGTTGGATCGACCGCGATTGCCGGCGTGTCCTCGAAGATACGCGCGCCGGCCGCCTCCGCGTCGGCGGCTAGACCGAGCGCGTAATTGAGCGGATGAATGTGGATCGCGCTGGGAAAATGCAGCGCGCCGAAATAGTGCTTGTTCGGCAGCACCTCGCGCACGCGCTCCATTGGCCAAGCCTCGACGTTGGCGCCGATCCAGCGCAGTCGTTCGACCTCGCTGCGGACTTCATCGTCGTTGTCTGTCTTCGAGATGTGCAGCCAGCCCGGCACCGGATCGACACCGGGCATGCCAGTTTCCGCGATCGTGCGCCGCACGTATTGGAGGCCTTGTTCCGACAGCGCCCAGAGCTGCCTGGCGTGATCGAGCCCGATGCGCTCGACCATGCTGTCGATATCTTCCTGGAAACCCGGCAGCACGAAGCCGGTATTGCGCCCGGATGCCGCATTAGCCACTCGGCTGGCCTCCAATACCGCCACCGACCAGCCGCGCCGTGCCACCTCGCGCGCCACGGTCAAGCCCGCTAGCCCGGCACCGATCACGCAGACATCAACGTCGAGATCGAAATTCAGACGCGGGCGCTCCGGACTTGGCACCCGAGTCGCCTCGTACCAGCCCGCCGCCGTATTCTCGCCTTCGCTCATCGCAATAATTGTCCACATCACTGCGGCACGGCAATGGCCGCGGGCTCACATGCTAGACTGCCGCAGATTCGAAATCGACGCTTCGGCGTCCCACTATCCCAATACACCAATGCGCCGCCTTTTGCTGCTACGTCACGCCAAGGCCGAACGGTCCGAGCCCGGAACGAAGGACCTTTCCCGCGTTCTAATCGATCGCGGGCGCAAAGATGCCGCCAAGATCGGCACCTATATGGCGTCCCATGCGCTGGTTCCGGACCGGGTGATCCTGTCGCCCGCCGCGCGCACCCAGGAGACCTGGAAATACGCGGCTACCGCCTTCCATCCCGCGCCGGCGGCGATGTCGGCGGAACGAATTTATGACGCAACGCCGCATTGCATTCTGGCGGTCATCAAGGACACCCCGGCGTCCGCCCATACGCTCATGGTCATCGGCCACAATCCCGGGCTGCACGATCTCGCGCTGATGCTGATCGCCGCGGGCGACGTCGATGCGCGCGAGTTACTGCGCGAAAAGCTGCCGACCTCGGGGTTAGTCATCATCGATTTCGCCTTCGACAATTGGAGCAAGCTGCATCCGCAGTCCGGCCGGCTGGAGCGCTTCGTGAGCCCGAAGTCGTTGGAAGCGGCGGCCAATTAGGCCGTGGACCCATAAGCGCCCAGCTTAATGTCTGCTCGAGTGGAGCGCCCGAGATCGCGCAGAGCAAGCGCCGTCGCCAACACGGCGATGGTGTATCCATAGAGCTCCCTCTACGCCGCCGCGAAAACATGCCATGATCGCATCCCTGCGGCGAAAATAGGGGCGCTGTCATGTACAAGCAGATCCTGGTCCCGATAGACCTTGCCGACACCGATTTGGCGAAGCCCGCCATCGAAGCCGCGGTGACGCTCGCCCGCTCGTCCGGCGGCTCGGTGCGCCTGATCAATGTGCTACCGATGACGCCGGTGATGCTCGCGGAATACGTGCCGCCGGATTTCGACGTGCAGCAGCGCAAATCGGCGGAAGAAGCCATGGCCATTATCGCGCGTGAAAGCGGGCTCGATCCCGCGCATATTTCCGGCACGGTGCGGCAAGGCGGCATCTATCACGAGGTTCTGGAAGAAGCGAAGGCAATCAACGCCGACCTGATCGTGATGAGCTCGCACCGGCCCGCCATGCGCACCTATTTCCTCGGCTCCAATGCCGGCCATGTGGTGCGTTACGCGAAATGCTCGGTACTGGTGGTGCGCAACACAAAAAGCTGAACCTGCTAAATCGCCCCGACCGTCCAGACGACTATCTCTTTGGCCACCTGCGAGAAGGCCTCGTTGAGCGCCGCGGCCGCGTCCGGCGCCTGGGTGCTCTTGGCAGGGATGCTCGCCGCGAACGCGCGCGCGCCGGCGACAACGCCCTTGTCGTTGACGAGTCTCGCCGTGACGTCGATCACCGCCTGCGCTGATGGTTCCAACATGATCTGGAAGCTGAGAATCGTGAGCTCCAGCCGGTATTCCGCCGTGAGCTGCTCGAGCGGCCGGCTCACGGCCCTGAGCTGATGCGCATTCTCGAAGCTCTGCACGATCCTGGCCTGAAACAGCTTCGGCAGATTGTCGGCCCACTGCGCATCGCTAACATTCGAATAGGTGCCTGCGCCGCTACGGATCAGGATCTTCTGCGTGTCGAACAGAATAAGGGCGCTCGGATCTGGCACGACCAGTTGGGCCTTGATGGTTTTCTCGATCTGCGGAAAGGCGGTCGCCGCCGCAAGGTCATAGATCGCCGGGCCCTGCTTCGGCGCGCCGGTGCCGGTCAGGTTCTCCAGTCCGCCGATGAGGCCCTCGACGCGCTTCGAATTGCGCCCAAGCATATCGGCGAAGGCCGCGATACCCGTAATCGCCGTGTGCAGTGGTTCCGCATTCTTGTTCAAGATGTCGTCGACACGGTGCAGCGTTTGCTGCGCCGATTCGGTCAGGCTGCGGCCAGCATCGGGCCGTGCGATGAGGACCGGGGTACGCCCGTTTTCAGACGTCAGCTGCGGCGCCTGCGGCGAGCCGCCTTTCAGGCCGACCGCCGGAGCGCCAGTGAACCCCTGGGACGTGATGTCCACCTCGGTGTCGGCGCGGACGGGCGTCGCCGGATCGACAGAGATCGCGGCGGTGACCCGCCTTGGATCATTGGGGTCGAGATCGATGCGTGTCACGGTGCCGACGCGGATGCCGTTGAACAGGACGTTCGCCCCTGCGGTCAGCCCCGACACCGGCTGCTCGAAGCGGACATCATAGATCGCCCGCTGGCCGAAACCACCGAGCGTCTTGATCCAATAGACAAAGCCGAAGCCGGCCAGGAGACAGGCCAGCGCAAAGGAACCGATCAGGATGTAGCGGGCGCGGGTCTCCATGATACCGATCCAGTGGCGACTCTTGGCTCCCGCACCGCGGCGGAGGCCGATCAGTTCCGGCTGAGGGTGATGGACGCCTTCACGATCTGTCCGCCACCTTGCGAGTCGATGGTTACACTCTGCCGCCGGTTGTGGGTCACCATAACGAGATCGGCAGCAAAGGCCGCACTTTCGACGTGAACGTCCAAGCGCGTGCCTTGCGCACTGCCGATGGCCGTGCCGCCGATATTGCGGCTGTGTTCGGTCCATTGTCCGGTGATCTCGTTACGCTCGTCGGCCGAGAACCGACCGCTGAGGTCGAAATTATAGCTGTCGCTGGCGCAGCGCAGTTGGAGATCGACTTCATGTTGGGTGCTGCCACGCTGGCGGTAGCTCGCGGTGCAACGGATTCGTTCGGTGGCGCCGCTGCCGGGCCGGACGGTTCCCGTTCCGGACCAGTTGCCGGAAAAGTCGGCAAAGGGTCCCGTGGCCGCCGATGTGGGCAACAGCAGGACGGAGAACACCGAGATCAGTGCGATTAGCCAGCAGCCAAGCAAGGCGGCGGACGAATACAGCGGTAGGCGGCCAAACGTGCGGGGCAAGGGCAAGTTCCCTTCAAGATCTGCTGCGGGCGAAAAAGGCATGTCGCCGGCCTTTACCGCAGATGGGGTGGTCCTAGTTCCCGAATGAGCACCCATCGCGGCTTTTCTTTGGAATTCGTAGCATTTACCGCGATCGAGCGTCATTGACCCCGATCAAGGCTTTTATCGCCGGATGAGAGTTCGCACCGGCTATCCTGGCTTAGTTGCCTATACGAACAAGCTTAGCTGAGCCACCAGCCTCTTGGCATCATCTCGGCCGGCAGCGCCTCGGGACGATAAAGCCCCGGCCGGTTACGGCGAAAAAATTGCCGCCCTGCCAGAGAAACAGCAAGAGAAAGCCACCGATGAACGCCGCGCCGCCCTTGGCGTCGGCCTACAAGGCGCGCACGACTAGCAAGGCCAGCCCGAAAGTCACGCCGACATAGGCGATCAGCCCCGGCCAATACAGCAGCGGATTGCTGCCCTGCTCGAAACGGGCCGGTGGCGCGGCCTGCGCGATGCGCCGGTTGGCCACCTTTGCGTCCGGCGGCCCTCGATTCCGTCGCCGGAGCTTGAACTCCTAGGCCGCGCCCAAGAGCGAAGGCGGTAGGTATAGGCGATGTTCTCGCCGGCACTCGCTCCCTCAAAGCCCATGTCACTCGCCTGCGCGACATAGTACGCGCCCGTTTCATTGACCGGAGCACAGACAAGGCCCTACTCGTCGAGTGCGCTTTCGCGGCGCCACGCGCACGGCCCGCGTTTGTGTTCCGGGACGCTCGGGCTCGCCGCCGGGCGCCATTTTTGCCTCGCCGCTCGATCGAGTGACAAGGCGACAGGTGCACTCTATATCGACCCCGTGCGCACACTGATCATCCTTGCTTTGTTCGCCCTACTGGCGGTGTCGGTCTGGTTCGCCGGCGCCGCCTGGGAGCGATTCGGCGGCGAGGCCATGCCGGTCTATGGCTACTTCGCAATTGCCGGTGGCGTCTTGTTCTCGCTGCTAATCGGCGGCGGGCTGATGGGGTTGGTATACTACTCGAGCCGCCACGGATACGACGACGATGCACAGTCGCATCTGTAAATAGCATTATATATCAATTGTTTGAACGATAACCGCGACTTTCGTGGAAGCACTCGTTGCAATCAAAGTAGTTGATCAAGGCAACCGACTGCTTGTTTTTTACGCAAAGGGCTCCTTTAGTTGCGCGCGGCGTTAGTTCGGGCGCCTGTGTCGAACATTAAAAGCAATAGGGGCCGCGCCCTGCGGCTTGGGGGGTAACCATGTGGAATCAGATTTATAACCCGCTCGGCAACGCAGCCTTGTCGACCTGCGCCGCGGCGTTACCGGTCGTCACACTGCTGGTATTGATCGCGTCCAATAAAGTGAAGGCGCACATCGCCGCGGTGATCGCGTTGATCGTCGCCAACCTCGTCACCATTTTTATCTTCACGATGCCTGCCGACATGTCGCTGCGCGCGACCGTGCTGGGCGCCATCACCGGCTTTTTCCCGATCGGCTGGATCGTGCTCAACGTCATCTTCCTCTACCGGTTGACGGTGGAGAAAGGCGTGTTCGAGACGCTGCAGACCACGATCGGCGGGGTCACCGAGGACCGGCGGCTACAGTTGCTGCTGATCGCCTTCTGCTTCGGCGCGTTCTTCGAGGGCGCCTCGGGTTTCGGCACCCCGGTCGCGGTGACTGGCGCCGTCTTGATCGGTCTCGGCTTCTCGCCGCTGGCGGCCTCAGGTCTTTCGCTGATCGCCAACACCGCGCCGGTCGCCTATGGCGCGCTCGGCACGCCGATCGCCGGACTGGCGAGCGTTACCGGCATCGATCCGTTCCTGCTCGGCGCGATGGTCGGACGGCAATTGCCGTTCTTCTCCTTGATCGTGCCGTTCTGGCTGATCTGGGCCTTCGCCGGCTGGAAGGGCATGAAGGACGTTTGGCCCGCGATCATTGTCACGGGCATCTCGTTCGCGGTCCCGCAGTTCCTGATCTCGAATTACATCAATCCCTGGATCGTCGACATCGGCGCCTCGCTGGTCTCGATGGGCTGCCTGATCGGCTTCCTGAAGATTTGGAAACCGAAGGTAATCTGGACCTCGCCGGCCTTGCGCAGCCATGACAATTCCGCCGCCACGATGCCCAAGAAGCCGGTCAGCACGAAGCCCAAGCCGTCGACCGCGCAGGTGTGGTTCTCGCTGCTGCCCTGGATCATCGTCTGCATCGTCCTGCTGCTGTGGGGCACGAATTACATCAAGGCGATCCTGAACGCCTACGCCACCTGGAACTACCCGGTCCCCGGCCTGCACAACATGATCAACAAGGTCGCTCCGGTGGTGCCGGTCCCGACCAAGGAGGGCGCGGTGTTCTCCTTCACCTGGCTGTCCTACACCGGCTCCGGCATGCTGATCGCCGCGATCATCTCCGGCTTCCTGATGGGCTTCTCGCCGGTTAAGCTCGCGGTCGAATACGGCAGGACCATCAGGATCTGCGCCTATTCGCTGCTCACCATCTCGGCGATGCTGGCGATCGGCACGCTGACCCGCCTGTCCGGCGTCGACGCGACACTGGGCTTAGCCTTTGCCGGCACCGGGGTGCTGTACCCGTTCTTTGGCACCTTGCTCGGCTGGTTGGGCGTGGCGCTGACCGGCTCGGACACCTCATCCAACATCCTGTTCGGCAACCTGCAGAAGATCACCTCCGAACAGCTCGGCCTGTCGCCGATCCTGATGGGCGCCGCCAATTCCTCTGGCGGCGTCATGGGCAAGATGATCGATGCGCAATCGATCGTCGTCGCATCGACCGCGACCAACTGGTTCGGACATGAAGGCACGA
Source organism: uncultured Alphaproteobacteria bacterium (assembly GCA_963709855.1). Lineage (GTDB taxonomy): Bacteria > Pseudomonadota > Alphaproteobacteria > Rhizobiales > Xanthobacteraceae > Pseudolabrys. The sequence continues at coordinate 36,424 of CAVPXX010000033.1, forward strand.
TCCTGCGGTTTGTGTTCAAGCACTCGATCGCGCTAGCGTGCCTCGTGGGCGTCCTGGTCATGCTCCAGGCCTACGTATTCACCGGCATGATCGTGCACTGAAAACTCTCCCTTGGGAGTTCAGTGCAACACTGCCCTGCATCGAAAGATGCAGGGCTTTTTTCATCTTTGGGTTATAGTCCGGCCATCAAACCCACCCGGAAAGACTTATGAACAAGACCCTGGTCCAGGAACAATTCGGCAAGACCGCCGCCAGCTATCTCACCTCGACGCCGCATGCGCTGGGCAAGAGCCTGGAGCGGCTGGTCGCCCTCACCTCTCCGCAGAACACCTGGCGCGCGCTCGACGTCGCCACCGGCGGCGGCCACGTCGCCTACACCTTCGCGCCGCATGTCGAGCGCATGTGGGCAACCGACATTACTCAGGAAATGCTCGACATGGTGAAGGGTGAAGCGCAAAAGCGCGGCCTCGCCAATGTGCGCACGGCTTACGCTAAGGCCGAAGCGCTGCCGTTCGAGGACGCAAGCTTCGACTTGGTCACCTGCCGGATCGCGCCGCATCATTTCGACTCGATCCCGGAATTTCTCGTCGAGGTGCACCGCGTGCTCAAGCCGGGCGGCCTGTTCGCGGTGGTGGACAATGTGGTGCCGGCCGGCAGTGTCGGCGATTATGTGAACGCCTTCGAGCGCTTCCGCGATCCCAGCCATCTGCGCGCCTGGACCATCGAGGAATGGCGCGCCGCGCTGAAGAACGCTGGATTCTCCATCAGCCACGAAGAGCAGCTCTACAAACAGATGGAATTCAAGAGCTGGGCGGCCCGCCACGACGCCAATATGCAAGCCTTCCTGCGCGCGATGCTGGCGCTGGCGACGCCCGAGGTAAAAGCCGTCATGGAGCCGAAGGGCGACGGGCCCGAGCTCACCTTCCGCCTCTGCGAAGGCCTGTTCATCGCCAAGCGGGCGTAGCCCACAATTCAAAGAACACGCTTAGCTCCGGTCAGCCCCAACATGAAACCGCTGGCGCCGACATGATGTCGGTACCGGCGATCGTCACCGAAACCTTTATGTCCGGCGCCGCGGTTACATCTTCGCGGATGAGCGTCGTGGGCCTCGTTGATCAGCCAGCCCCCAATGAACGGGAGAGCACGCAGGAGGCGACCAGGACGTGCGCCTCGCGCATGGTGAACGGGCGATTGACCACCACCGTCGCCACGATTGGCGACACCGCCATGCAGCCGATCGTGGTGAAGGCCAATGCACCTACGCTAGTCAAGCCGCTGGCATTGTCCCAGCCGTTCTAGCACCAATGATTGATGCCAAAGTAGGTCGCGGTCGACGCCGCGCCGACCGCGATCGAGACCGCGGTGATACGCTTGTCGGTGTAGTGCTTGCGCCACTCGGCATCGGCGCTCAAGGCGAACGCCGCGATCACAGTGGCAAAAATCGCCGGTTTTCTTTTCATCCTTGGTCTCCCACCGCGGCATCTCGCGATTCACGTCTGATTTTGTGGATTGCTTTAACCACCATGTCGCCTAAGTATTTTTACGAAACTTGCCGCATCGCCGTGCCGCGCTTGGCGAAGGCTTTTTTAGCCCCCCGCGGGCCGATTAAACCAGGTATCAATTGATTTACCGCAAAGCGGGCCGGCGCCTGTTTCCGCTAGCTTGCGACCGCTTCTTCCCGGCGGGGGCCGAGAACTTTTCGACATGCCTTATCGCGTCAACAGCGACCTGCCGCCTTCCGTCCGAAACCATCTGCCCGACCACGCGCAGGACATCTACCGCGAGGCGTTCAACCACGCCTTCGCGGCCCATGCCGGCGAACTGGACCGCGAAAAGCGGGCGCATATCATCGCCTGGGCGGCGGTCAAGCGCAGCTACGTCAAGGCCGCCGATATCTGGGTGCAGCGTTAGCGCGCGAACGCGCCCCCCTTCGGGCTAAAAGCCGGCAGCAGCACAATTGAATTGGACGCCCCCGCCGGCCAATCCACTTCGCGAGTGTCGCGGCGCTGACAGGCGTCGACGGCCTGCGCCAATGGCGAGACCCCAGTCGGCCAGGACGCCGGAACGGTCGTCAACCGAAGCTTTCCTATCATCGCCGCCATGCCGCGCACAGTATCTGAATGCACCTCGCGCGCCGCCTTGGACGTCAAGTGAAGTTCGCTAAATCGGCCCATGGTTTTATTTGAACCGATTTCGCTAGCTCGGCATTGATCCAGCGCAATGGATAATGCGCGCAAGGCTTACGGAAAAATACGTAGGGCTCTGCTTACCGCACCAACTCCCGCATCGCGCGGTCGAGCCCGTCGAGCGTCAGCGGATACATGCGTCCGCCCATTAACTGCCGCACCATCTGGATCGAATAGGTCAAGTCCCATTCCTTCTCGGGCACGGGATTGAGCCACACCGCTGCCGGATAAGTGCGCGTCACGCGCTCGAGCCAGACCGCGCCCGGCTCATCGTTGAAATGCTCGACAGAGCCGCCCTGCGATGTGATCTCGTAAGGCGACATCGAGGCATCGCCGACGAATACCACCTTGTAGTCGTGCCGATAGGTGTGCAGCACGTCCCAGGTCGGCGTTGTCTGCTGGAAGCGGCGACGGTTTTCCTTCCACACTTTTTCGTACACGCAATTGTGGAAGTAAAGATGCTCCATATGCTTGAACTCGGAGCGCGCGGCCGAAAACAGCTCCTCCGCCGCCTTGATGTGCCAGTCCATCGAGCCGCCGATGTCGAAGAATAGCAGCAACTTCGCCGCATTTTGCCGTTCGGGGCGCATCTGGATGTCGAGATAGCCCTTGTGCGCGCTGCCCTTGATGGTGCCGTCGAGGTCGAGCTCGTCGGGCGCGCCGGTGCGGGCGAATTTGCGCAGCCGGCGCAGCGCGATCTTGATGTTGCGCGTGCCGAGCTCGACCTCATCGTCGAGATCCTTGAACTCGCGTTTGTCCCACACCTTCACCGCGCGGAAATTGCGGTTGGTGTCCTGGCCGATGCGAACGCCTTCCGGATTGTAACCGTAAGCGCCGTAGGGCGACGTTCCGGCGGTGCCGATCCATTTCGATCCACCCTGGTGGCGGCCCTTCTGTTCGGCCAGCCGTTTGCGCAGCGTCTCGAGCAATTTCTCGAGCCCACCCATGGCCTCAATCTGCTTCTTTTCTTCTTCGGTGAGATATTTTTCAGCCAGCTTCTTCAGCCACTCGGCGGGAATGTCCGCCTCCGCCGCATCGCTCAACAATTCTAGCCCCTTGAACACGTGGCCGAACACGCGGTCAAACTTGTCGAGATTGCGCTCATCCTTTACCAGCGTGGCGCGCGACAGATAGTAGAACTCTTCGACGCGGCGGCCGGCGAGATCGGCCTGCATCGCCTGCATCAGCGTCAAATACTCGCGCAGCGTCACCGGCACGCCGGCGGATTTGAGTTCCTGGAAGAAATTGACGAACATACGATCACAATTCGCCCCTAGCCCCGGCGGCGTCAAGCCGGTTACAATAGCCATAACAACCCTAACAAACGTAAGGCCGGGGGATTCGAGCATGCGAGCGCGCGATCGCGCCTTCTGGGCGCTTGCCGTTATATTGTCGATCGCGCTACTCATCGCCTCGGCGCTTTGGAAGGGCTACCCGCAGGACCGCTACGGGCGCGCATGACCTGGCTTGCCGCCTTCGTGGTCATGCTGGCCGTGCTGGCACGAAAAAGCGCTCACAATGAGACCCCCGGCTTGCTGCACTGAATGCGGCACGCCAAACTATTGGCGAAAACGGGCGGCGGTCGCCGCCCTTGCCGTTCTCTTAGGGGAAATTACCGATGGCTGACGCAACCGTATTGCAGCAACTCGCCCCCACCGGAAATCTGCGCGTCGCCATCGCCATTGCGCCGTCACCGTCCGCGCAATTCGCCATCAAGGACGAGGCCGGTAATTACCGCGGCGTCGCCGTCATCTTGGGCAGCGCTTTGGCCAAGAAGCTCGGCGTGCCGGCCAAACTGATCGCGCACAACGGTTCCGGTGAAATTCAGAATTCGGCTGCTGACAACAAATGGGACGTGGCGTTCCTGCCGGTCGACGAGGAGCGCAAGAAATTCGTCGACTTCGGCAACGCCTATCACCTGCTGCAAAGCACCTATCTGGTGGGCCCGAGCGGCAAGATCGCGTCGGTCGCGGCCGCCAACACCGCCGGTGTGCGCATCGGCGGCGTCGCCAATACCGCGACCTTCCGCACCTCCAACAAGACCGCGCCCAACGCCACTCACGTCAGTTTCGACAAGACCGACGCCGCGTTGACGGCGCTGCGCAGCGCTGAGGTCGACGCGCTGGCGTTCTCGCGCGAGTCGCTCACCGGCCTGCAGCCGAAAGTGCCCGGATCGCGCATCCTCGACGGCGGCTTCTTGAACTCGACCACCTCGGTGGCGGTGCCGAAGGGCAAGCCGGCAGCGCTGGCTTACGTCACCGAATTCATCGAGGAAGCGAAGGCCTCCGGCCTGGTGCGTCAGGCGTTCGATGAGATGGGGCTGAATTTGTCGGTCGTCGCACCAGCGGGAATGAAAAGTTAGGCCTGCTTCTCGGGTGTTCGCACCACCAGCCCGTCGAGCTCGTCGGAAACTTTAATCTGGCACGACAGCCGTGAGTTCGGCCGCACATCGTAACCGAAGTCGAGCATATCTTCTTCCATCGGCGACGGCTCGCCGGTCTTTGCCCGCCAGGCCTCATCGACATAGACGTGGCAGGTGGCGCAGGCGCAAGCGCCGCCGCATTCCGCCTCGATGCCGGGAATGTTGTTACGGATCGCGGTCTCCATCACGGTGGCGCCGAGCTCAGCGTCGACCGTGCGGGCGGTTCCGCTAGAATCGATGTAAGTGATCTTCGGCATGGCGGACGGGTGCGGGAAATTGCGCCGGAATTGGCGCTAGGCGGCGCCCCGTATATAATCATTCCGCCGGGGACGCTATCCCTTCACGCGCCCGGTAGCCTGGCGATCACTGCGCATGCCTCTTTTATGGCCATGGCAAGCGATCCACCGCTCGGATGCGCTGGCGGCCCGCTCTACCGCTGCGGCAGCGAGCACCACGCGCGCCAACGCTCGCTGCCGAACCTTTCAGCGTATTCGTGAGTGTGGCCACGACCGCCGGCTCTCCAGCGTGCATGCGCGCGAGCATCAGGCCGGCTTGCCGGTCGAATAGTTGCAACACTTCGCGCTTGAGGCTGAGGTCGCCGAGGCCATGCGCGCGAGCTGGCTGCGGTCGATTGCCGCGGCTGGCGCGGCCGGTTCCTGGTCGATGATCTTGGTCGGGAGTTGCGCCATGAAACCTCCCGAGGGCTCTGCGGCCCTTCTGTCGCCGCGCACTGTGACCTGCGCGGGACCAAAACCGGGTAAATGCGCGGCCGCCGCAGACCGGGTTTCTGCGCCGTAGTTAATGGGCGCTGTAATAGCGCGCCAGGCGCCGGAAATATCATGGTTAATAGGAAGTTAACGATGATAAAAAAGTCCTTACCATCGCGGTTTCTTTCGCAATGCCAAGCCGATAGGATGGCAGGGCGCGATATAAAGCATGATTTGCGGTAACCGGGGCTCCGGTGGCTTCCCGCTCGTGGCGCGATCCGTCAAGCCGACGGTTCGGGCCGCAATTGTCCGGCGTAATAACGAGGCGACGACCGAATGGCGAATATTCCGCAGAAATCCCCTGACCTGACCGAAGACGCGCTGCTCGCCATCCAGGAAGCGCTCAACGCCGCCCAGCCCGAGCGCCCGGCCGCGCCGCTGGCCGCGGGCGAGAGCGATCGCCAGCAAGCCCCGCCGCCGGCGGCCGCCGACCTGTTCAACGACGCGCCGCAGTCGGACACCTGGGACTCCGACGGCACCCTGACGCGCCGCCCCGCCAATGACGACCGCGCCAGCCTTGGCCTGATGTTGCAGGCTATGCATCGCCGCCCGGCGCGCCTGCCCTATGCCGTCGCCAGCGTCGCCGCCTTCATCTGGACCGCCGGCGTCTTCGCCATCGCTTATCTCTACCTCAACGAATTGCAGGCTTTATTCGCGACCACGCGCGGCGGTATTGCCGCTGGGATCGGCCTCGTCAGCGCCATCGCCGTGCCGGTGATCTTCTTCTACGTGCTCGCCCTCATGTTCCGCCGCTCGCAGGATTTGCGTCTGGTCGCCGAGACCATGGCCGAGGTGGCGATGCGGTTGGCGCAGCCGGAGGCCTCCGCGCGCGAAGAGATCGTGACGGTCGGCCAGGCCATCCGCCGCGAAGTCGCCGCCATGGGCGACGGAGTCGAGCGCGCGCTCGCGCGCGCGGCCGAGCTGGAATCGCTGGTGCACAACGAAGTCTCTGCGCTCGAGCGCGCTTATAACGACAACGAAGTGCGCATCCGCGACCTGCTCAGCGAGCTCACCAACCAACGCGAGACGTTGGTCAATCAGGCCGAGCACGTGCGCAACGCCATCGCGAGTGTTCACCTGGATCTGTCGCACGACATCACCTCGGTCGGCGATCTGGTTTCCGACAAAGTTAGCGAAGTCGCGCAGCGTGTCACCCGCTCGCTGACCGAGAAGGGCGAGCACATCACGCTCGCACTCGGCCATGTCGGGGATTCCATGATCGACACGCTGACCGAACGCGGCTCAACTTTGCTCGACCGGTTAGAGACCACCGGCGACCGCGCGAGCACCGCCATATCATCCGCCAGCGACCGCCTCACCGCCAGCCTCAATTTCAAAACCGAGACCGTGCACGACGAGTTCGCCGACCTCGCCGCCCGGCTGCAGCAGATGATGAGCGCCCGGCTCGACCAGCTCGCGCAAGGCTTCGCGCAGAAGACTACCGTCAGCATCGAAACTATGGCGAGTCGCTCGCAGCAGTTCAACGACACGCTCACTCAAACCGGCGGCCAGATGGCCGAAACCATCGCCGCCCGCGCCGAGGAAGTGAACACCAGGCTGCGCTCAACGGGCGAAGCGTTGGCGATCAATTTGGGCGAGCGCGGCAACGACGTGGTCGCCAAGCTGGAGCAGACCAGTTCACGCATTGCCGATGACCTCGTCAGCCGCGGCGACGCGGTGGCTGACAACTTCCGCGAAAATGCCGAAGCCCTGGCGCAGCTGATCAGCAGCCGCGGCGACGCGGTCAAGGACATGCTGGCCACACGCCTGCAAGCCTTCGAGGACATGTTCAATCACGGCGGCACCGCGCTCGCCGAAAAGGTCTCGCGCGATTCCACCATGCTCGGCGGCCTGATCACCCGCCACATCGCCGAATTCGACCGCACCGTGAAGACCTATGGCGTCGAACTAGTCGAGCGCCTGGGCCAGCGCACCCAGGATGTGTCCGAGGCGATGCGCAATTACGTCGATACGTTCGATCAGCGGGTGAACACCCGCGCGGGCGAGCTTACCGGCTCGATCGACGTGCGGCTCTCGCAATTCGAAGAAACTCTTGGCACGCGCGTGTCCGACCTCACGACCCGCCTGACCGACGGCGGCAACAGGGTCATCGACACGCTTGACGGCCGCATCGGCGCGGTGGTCGGCACCATCACGACGCGCGGCACCGAGGTCGCGGATGCGATCAGCGCCAAGATCGCGCAGATCGACCAGGCCCTTGGGGGGCGCGCGCTCGAAATCGCCAACACGCTCGACAGCCGCGTCACCCGTTTTGAAGATCTGCTGGTCGGGCGCGCCGAGACCGTCACCAATCAGCTCGAGGCCCGCACCAAGGCCGCCGCCGACGCGCTGCATGCCCGCCTGGAGCAGCTCAGCCAATCGATCAAATCCAACTCGGCGGACGCCGAACGCTCGCTCGGCCAAATCGCGCTCACCACCACCGACACGCTGCGCAACAGCGCCGGCGAGGTCGAGCGCACGCTCTTGGGCGTGAGCGCCGAGGTTGCCCGCAACTTCGTCGCCAAGGCCGACGAGATCAGCGAGGCGGTCAGCCAGCGCACCAGTGAGATGGCGGCTGTGCTGTCCGACAAGAGCGGCAGCGTGCTCGCGGCCATCAGCGAAAAGGGCCGGCAATTCGCCAGCGATGTCACTAAAGCTGCCGACGAGGCGATGAAGTCAGTCGAGGAAAAGGGGTTCGGCTTCACGCGCACGATGCTGGACAACAGCGCCGAAATCTCGCGCATGATCAACAGCGCGGGCGAAGCCGCCACCAATACTATCAACCGCAGCTTCAACGATTTGCACGGCACCGCGCAGCAAGCGATCGAACTGTCGAAATCGACCGTGACCGCCACCGTCAGCGAGATGCTGGAAACGCACAACATGCTACGCGCCGATACCACCGCGTTGTTCGAGCGGCTGCGCGAAGCCAACATCATGTTACAGGAGGTGCTCTCCGGCTCACACGCCAACATGAGCGCGCTCGAAAACACTCTGGTGCTGCGCGTGTCGGAATTCGTCACGGCCATGAACGAGGTCACCGGCGCGACCGGCGCGGCCACCAACCGGGTGGAAAGCAACATCGCCGACTTCCGCGACGTCACGGGGCGGGTCATCGCCGATCTCGGCCAGCTCGCCAATCAGTTCGCTTCCCATGGCCGCGACCTCGTTAGCACCGCCGAACAGATCGACAGCAGCAACCGGCGCACCGAAGAAGGCATTAACGAGCGCCGAGTCACGTTGGATTCACTCATCGCCACGCTCGATACCCGCACCGAGGACCTCGATCAGCGGCTCAAGCGTTTCTCCGGTCTGCTCGACGAGTCGCTCGAAGCGGCCTCCGCCCGTGCGCGCGACGTCGCCCGCGTGGTGTCGGAGTCGACGGCCGAGGGCAGCCGGGTGATTAGCGAGCAGTACGAGCGCGTGCGCGAACAGGCCGAGGACGAACGCCGCCGCACCGCCGAGGCAATGCGCTCGGTCTACGACCAAACCGCCGGCCTGCTCGACGAGTCGCTCGAAGCGGCCTCCGCCCGTGCACGCGACGTCGCCCGCGTGGTGTCGGAGTCGACGGCCGAGGGCAGCCGGGTGATTAGCGAGCAGTACGAGCGCGTGCGCGAACAGGCCGAGGACGAACGCCGCCGCACCGCCGAGGCAATGCGCTCGGTCTACGACCAAACCGCCGGCGACACCCATGCAATGTTCAGCGACGCCAACGAGCGCTTCGCCAAGACGGTGCAGGACATGAAGCAGATGGCCGCCGAGATGCAGCGCGAGCTCGAAGCCACGCGCTCGGAAATGCACCGCGAACTTGAAGCCACGCGCGCCGAACTGCGCCGCGGCATGCACGAGCTGCCGCAGGAGACTGCCGAGAGCACCGCGCAAATGCGTCGCGTTATCGTCGACCAGATCGAGGCGCTGGCCGAGCTCAACCGCATCGTCGCCCGCCACGGCCGCAACCTCGACGCGGTCGAGCCGCGGCGTCCGGCGCGCGAGGAGATCTCGCTCGCAGCCAGCAGTGGCCGCGGCGAGCTTCCGCCGCGCCCGGCCCCGCGCACCGACGTCGGCAACTTCGCGCCAGCCGCCCGCCGCGCCGAAGCGCCCTCGCTCAACCCACCCGCGAGCGCTACCGGCCGCAGCGGCTGGCTCACCGATCTGCTTAGCCGCGCCTCGCGTGAGGACGACGAGCCGGAGCGCGACAGCGCGCGCGAGCCGCTGCGCGGGCCCGAGGAGCGCACGCCCCGGCACAGCATCGAGTCGCTCGATTCGCTCTCGGTCGACATCGCCCGCATGATCGATCACGACGCGGCGGCCGATCTGTGGGACCGCTACAAGCGCGGCGAGCGTAACGTCTTCACCCGCCGGCTCTACACCTTACAGGGCCAGCAGGCGTTCGACGAAATCCGCAAGAAGTACCGCGCCGACCGCGAGTTCAAGCAGACGGTGGACCGTTATATCGGCGAGTTCGAGCGGCTGCTCGATGAGGTCTCCCGCGACGACCGCGGCCAGGTGGTGGCGCGCACCTACCTCACCTCGGAAACCGGCAAGGTCTACACCATGTTGGCGCATGCGGCGGGGCACTTCGACTAGCCTCATCGCAAGCGGTTGACCGATATTTAGGCGGGCTCGGGAAACTGGGCCCGCGTGTCATTTAGCCGTTTCTAACGCGAAATTTAAGTTTGCCTCGAACCCGAGGTGGTCGAACTCGACGCCAAGGCACTGGAGCCGGTGGCCGCCGGCAACGGCGCGCTCGGTCCCATGCAATACGCGCTGAGCGACGATTGACTCCAGCTAGACGTTCGCTGCTTGGCCCGCCCGCGACCGTTTGCCGTGGAAATAGGCCTGCAGCCAGGGATGGGTGGAGGCGAGCATGGTGTCCATCGTGCCCGTCGCGATCACCTTGTGGTCGGCCAAAACCGCGATGCGGTCGCAAACCGTATGCAGGCTGTCCAGGTCATGGGTCACCATGAAGACGGTCAGCCCCAACGTACGCTGCAAAGTCGCGATCAGCGTATCGAATTCGCCCGCCCCGATCGGATCAAGGCCGGAGGTCGGCTCGTCCAGGAACACGATTTCCGGATCAAGCGCCAGCGCGCGCGCCAAGGCCACGCGTTTGGTCATGCCGCCCGATAATTCTGCCGGAAATTTTTCCAGCGCACTGGCGTCGAGCCCCACCATTTCCAGCTTGGCAACCACCAGTTCGTCGAGCAGTTGTTGCGACAGCTTCAGATATTCGCGGATCGGAAATTGTAGATTTTCCCGCACCGTCAGCGATGAAAACAGCGCGCCCTGCTGAAACAGCACGCCCCACCGCCGCTCGATCGCCTGGCGCTCGGCGTCGGGGGCTGCCGCAAGATCGACGCCGAACACTTTGATCGTGCCCTCGCGCTTCGGCAGCAACCCGATAACGGTCCGCATGAGCACCGACTTGCCGGCGCCGGAACCGCCGACAAAGCCGAGGATTTCGCCGCGGTAGACGTCGAGATCGACATGATCGAGCACGATGTGATCGCCGAAGCCGACCACCACGTCGCGCACCTCGATCACCACGTCCTTGCCGCCGTTGCCTTTCGCCATCGCTTACATTCCGATCGAGGCGAAAAAGATCGCGAACAGGCCGTCGAGCACGATCACCAGAAAAATCGACTCTACGACCGAGGCGGTGGTCTGCAGCCCGAGCGATTCCGATGAGCCCTTCACCGCCATCCCTTCCACGCAAGCTACGATGCCGACCACAAGCGCCATGAACGGTGCCTTGATCATGCCGACCTCGAAGGTCTGCAGCGAGATCGCTTCCTTCAGCCGCGACAGGAAAATGTCGGGGCTGATGCCGCCATAGAGCCAGCACACCAGTCCGCCGCCATAAAGCGCCGCCATCGACCCGAGGAAGGTGAGGATCGGCACGCCAATGATTAGCGCCACGATGCGCGGGAGGATCAGCACCTCGATCGGATCGAAGCCCATGGTGCGCAGCGCGTCGATCTCCTCGCGCATCTTCATAGCACCGAGTTCGGCGGTGTAGGCGCTGCCCGAGCGGCCGGCCACCATGATGGCGACGATCAGCACGCCGATCTCGCGCAGCACCAGGATGCCGACCATGTCCACCACATAGATGTCGGCGCCGAATTTGCGGAAATGGAACACGCCCTGCTGCGCGATGATGCAGCCGATCAAAAACGTGATGAGCAGGATGATCGGCACCGCGCGCCACCCGACATTGTCGAGCTGGTGCACCATCGAGGTGAATCGGAAACGGCTGGGATGCGCTACGTCGCGCAGCAGTGCGACCACCACCGCACCTACCATGTTGACGAAGGCTTTGAACGATCCGCCGACCGAGGCGACGCTTTCGCCGACCGAGGCGATCGCAGAGACGAGCGAACTGCCGCCGCGGCGCGCCGGCGCCGATTCTCGCTTGACGCCGTGCACCTCGTCCATCAGCGCGCGATAGTCTTCCTTGAGCCCGGTCACCGCCGTCTCGCAGCCGCGCGCGGAAAAGCTGCGCGTCAGCCGCTCCAGCAGCCAAGCGCCGAAAGTATCGAGCCGCTCGACCCGGCCCATGTCGATATCGACGCGCTTACCGGCGCCGCCGCTTCGGGTCGCGGCTTCGATCTGCGCTTCCAAACTGTGGGCGTTCTCGGCCACCCAGGCGCCAACAGCGGCAAGCTTAAGCCGCTCGCCATCACCCGTGGCTTCAAGCAATATGTCGCTCATGGCCAAGCCTTTGATTGCGCTTCGTTTCCTCGGGGATAAGATGGGTCAATCGCCGGGCCGCGCTTGACCCAAGGCCCTGAAACTGTCGAGGTTTTGACGGTGGACATGCCCTTAACCCTCGCCCTTGCTGCCGAAACCTGGCCGATCGCCGGTTCCTTCACGATCAGCCGCGGTGTCAAGACCGAGGCCGTGGTCGTGGTCGCCGAATTGGGCGACGGCAAGGCACGCGGCCGCGGCGAATGCGTCCCCTATACTCGCTACGGCGAAAGCGTCGAAAGCGTCATGACGCAGATCAAGGCCTTCGAGCCGGTGCTCGCCGTCGGTCTCGACCGCCGGGCCTTGCAATCTGCGATGGCGCCCGGAGCCGCCCGCAATGCGCTCGATTGCGCGTTCTGGGATCTCGAAGCCAAGCGCAGCGGGCATCCGGTTCATGAGCTCGCCGCGCTTCCAGCCCCGCACCCGCTCACCACCGCTTTTACGATCTCGCTTGGCCCGCCCGCCGCTATGGCCGAGGCCGCCGCCAAGGACGCCAGCCGCGCGCTGCTCAAGGTCAAGCTTGGCGGCAATAGCGATCATGGCGGCGATGCCGCGCGCATCGCCGCGGTACGCGCAGCGGCGCCCAAGGCAACGCTCATTGTCGATGCCAATGAAGGTTGGGATGAGCGCAACCTTAGCGCCAATCTCGCCGCCTGCGCGCAAGCCGGCGTGGTGCTGGTGGAGCAGCCGCTGCCCGACGCCTGCGACCACGCACTCGCCGGCCTCAAGCGGCCGATCCCGGTCTGCGCCGATGAAAGCGCGCACGACCGCACTTCGTTGTCGGCGCTGGCCGGCAAATACAACGCGGTCAACATCAAGCTCGACAAGGCCGGCGGGTTGACCGAGGCGCTGGCGATGGCCGCGGAGGCCGAGCGGCTCGGCTTCGCCATCATGGCCGGCTGCATGGTGGCGACTTCGCTTTCCCTGGCGCCGGCGATGCTGCTGGCGCAGAGGGCACGCTACGTCGATCTCGACGGTCCACTCCTGCTCGCCAAGGATCGGCCCGACGGGCTCCGCTATGCGGATAGCCTGGTATTCCCGCCGGCGCCCGCGCTGTGGGGCTGAGCGCGCGCTGGTATTCAGGAGTGATTGATATTTCTCAATGCAACTATGCTTGGTTGCAGGCATTAGACCAGCATGTTGCAATCCTCGACCATCCGTGAGCGCCTGCTCGCGCATGCCCGTCTCTACCGGGAGATCGCCGACGGCGAACGAGGAAACGGCAAACAAACCCGAGCGTCTGGCGCACGACTGCATGCGGGCCGCCCGCGACGCCGATCCCAACCGCAGCCCCGAATGTTCCACAGCGCGGCTAGAAGCCGTCCGGCAACCGCCTGATTTTATTGCGGACTATTCCCATTTCTTGCTTAACCAAGTCTTTCCATCGCCCACCCCCTAGCCTAGACTTGCGCTTAAATCACACAGCCGCCGGAACAGGCGGGGTTACGACAACGGGGACAGGGTCATGCGAATTCGGGGCCTACTGCTCTGCGCCGCCTTGTGTGTGTGCGGTGTTTCGTCGGCGTCGGCGACCATGCGTATCGGCGAAGACCGCGGCGGTCAGATCGGCCAATACCTGCAAAGCTTTGCCGCCGTGCGCGAGAGCGGCGAGCGCGTGGTCATCGACGGCAACTGCTTATCGGCTTGCACGCTGGTGCTAGGGCTGATCCCGAACGACCGTATCTGCGCGACGCCGCGCGCGCGTTTTGGCTTCCACGCCGCCTGGATGCCCGACCCGAATGGCCACCCCGTCACCAGCCCGATGGGAACGCAGGCGCTGTGGAATATTTATCCGGTATCGGTGCGGCACTGGATCAGCCGGCACGGCGGCTTGTCGCGCAGAATGATTTACATGGAAGGCCGCTCGCTTAGCGGCATCGTGGCGAGCTGCGACCAGCCGACGACGCGCGCGCAACTTCGCTCAGAGCGCCGCTACTCGTCGCGCCCGGTCCGCGACATACCCGCAAACGCCGCCAGCGACAGCCGCTAGCACCATTGCCGCGTAGGCACGGCTGCCGAAGGCGCCATAAAGCCATCCCGATAATGCCGTCGCGGCCGCCATCGTCACCCCGAGCGCCATCGCGAGATAGCCTTGCGCGGTCGCGCCCCGCCCCGCCGGCGCATGGCGTGCGACAAAGCCGAGCGCGCCGAGATGGGTGGCGCCGAACGACAGCGCATGCAGCAATTGCAGCGAAGGTAACACGAGCGCCGGCGGATCGAGCGCCATAGCCGCCCAGCGCAAGGCGCCGCCGGCCGCTCCGATTATCAACAGCACCGTCGGCTGAAAGAACGGTGGTAACCGTCCGGAAATCGCGAACAACACGATCTCCGCGATCACGCCGAGCGCCCATAGCGCCGCGATCGCCGTGCCGTCGAGGCCGCCGCCGCGCCATTCTAGCGCCGAGAAACTGTAATAGACTGCGTGGCTGGCCTGGATCAGGCTGGCCGCCGCCAGCACTGCGACGAAGGTGGGATCGCGCAGCAAATGCTGGCGCGGCCTTGCTGGTTCGCTGGCCGGAGGCGCGGCTGCCGACAGCGGCGCCAGCGCCAGCGCTGCCAGCGCGCTGAGCAGGCTCGCCCCGGCGATCAACCAGATCAGATGGCGGGCGGGGATCGTATCGGTTGCAAAACCGGCCACGAAGGTGCCGAGGATAAAGGCCGCCGAACCCCACAGGCGCACCGGCCCATAGGCGCGTCCGCGCTGGCTAAGACCCTTGAGCGCATAGGTCTCCGCCAGTGGCATCACTGGCGTTAGCGTCAGCGAGGCGAACGCATAAGCGATCAAGACCGCGCGCGCACCCTCGGCCAGGCCCACCAGCATGTAGCCCGCGACCGTCAAACAACTCGCCGCGATGATGGCCGCACGCAAGGCCTCGAGGCGGTCGGCGGCGCGCGCGACCAGCGGAACGGCGATCAGGCGCGCGACGATCGGCGCCGCAAGCACCACGCCGATTATCTGTGGGTCGAGCCCCTTGGCTTTCAGCCAGACCGGGAAAAACGGCAATTGGATGCCGCTCATGATGAACAGGCCAGCATAGAGCGCCGCCAGGCGCGGCACGAAACCGTCTTGCACGGGGCTTAAGAGCCGCATTTCGCTGTCTTTTTGCTGATCAATGAACCCGTTACCGCTGCTTCGGGAACAGGCGTGGCTAGCCGAATCAGGCCGGCTGATTCATAAACGGCCGGTTACGGATTGCACATGGCGAACGAGCCGTTAGCGCTGGCGATCAGGCAGCCGGACGCCCATGCGGCCGCGCATTCCTTGACGAACATGCCTGGCGTAGCCGCAAGGCCGACACCGCGGCGCTGCTCGAGCCGATCGGGCGCATCGAGGATCGCTTGAGCGACGATGCTTCCGCCGTGCAGCGCCTGCGCGACGATCTGCGCATGCTGCTGATCGCCCGCCCCGAGATCGACGCCCCTGGCCCGGCCGTCCACGCGCCGAAGCCGCAATCATGGCGTTGAGCGAGGATGAGCGCCTGGCGCTGTTTACGTGATCAGCCGCGCAAACAAATCCGCATCCACATTGCCGCCGGACAACACACCGACCACCACCTTGCCTTTTACCTCGAGCTTGTCGGCGAGCAGGGCGGCGAGCCCGATGGCGCCGCCCGGCTCCACCACCAGCTTCAATTCGTGAAACGCGTAACGCACCGCGGCGGCCACTTCCGCATCGTTTGCCGTGATGCCGGCGCCGATCAATTCGCGATTGATCGGAAACGTCAGCTCGCCCGGCGTATTGCTCATCAGCGCGTCGCAAATGGTGCCGCTCATGCGTGCATTGGCCTCGCGCCGCCCGCTCTGGAACGAGCGCAGCGTGTCGTCAAAGCCCTCCGGCTCGACGGTGTAGAATCTGGCCGACGGCACACGCGCCTTGACGCCGAGCGAAATGCCGGCGGCCAATCCGCCGCCCGAGGCGCCGACCACCACGATCTCGGGCTCGAGCAGAAGCTGCCCGAGATCCTCGACGATCTCCCGCCCGATGGTGCCTTGTCCGGCGATGATCAGGGGATCGTCGTAGGGCGGCACCAGCGTGGCGCCGCGCTCGGCCACGATTTTCTTGGCGATGGCGGCGCGGTCCTCGGTGTTGCGGTCGTAAAGCACGATCTCGGCACCGAGCGCCGCCGTCCGATCGCGCTTGAGCCGCGGCGCATCGCCCGGCATCACGATAGTGGCGCGCATGCCGAGTAGCGCTGCGGCTGCCGCCACGCCCTGTGCGTGATTGCCGGACGAATAGGCCACCACCCCGGCGGCGCGGCGATCCTTGGGGATCGAGGAAACCTTGTTATAGGCGCCGCGGAACTTGAACGACCCGGTGCGTTGAAGCGTCTCCGCCTTCAGAAACACGCGCGCGCCGAGCCGGTCATCGAGCACCGGCGCATTGATCAGCGGCGTGCGCACCGCCACGCCGTAAAGCCGTTTCGCCGCGGCTTCGATATCGGCGGCAGTCGGATGCATCGCGGTCTCGATGGCGCCCATAAGGCGAGGCTAACGCCGCAGCTTGCGTCAGAGCAAGCGCAGCGAATGTCACGTTGTATTTAAACGCCTAATTTGATTGCATTCTCGCAGCTGAACCGGAAGGAACTCGCTGAAAATATAATATGTCGTTGCGGTATCCGTCGCGGCTGGCATTGCCATCGGCGTTGCCGCAATCGAATGGTCGCATCCATTCGAATTACCAAGCAAATGCTACAGTTCGGCGACAGCGCGATGCACTTGACGCTTGTGCGCCCGCCCCCGACACTCGCGTCACAAAAACGCCGAAAGAGGAAACCCCATGGATCTCGGAATTGCCGGCCGCAAGGCCATCGTTTGCGCGTCGAGCCGCGGGCTCGGCAAGGCCTGTGCGCGGGCGCTCGCTGAAGCCGGCTGCGAAGTCGTAATGAATGGCCGCAACGCGCCCACGCTCGAAGCGGCGACCGCCGAGATCGCCAAGGCCACCGGCGCCAAGGTCACGTCCATCGCCGCCGACGTCGCCACGCTGGAAGGCCAAAGGGCGCTGCTCGCCGCCTGCCCGGCGCCCGACATCCTGATCAACAACAATGCCGGGCCGCCGCTGCGCGACTTCCGCGAGCTCACCCGCCAGCAGATGATCGATGGCGTGATCGCCAATATGATCGTCGCGGTCGAACTGATCCAGAAAGTGATCGACCCGATGAGCCAGCGCAAATTCGGCCGCATCGTCAACATCACTTCCGGCTCGGTGAAGATGCCGCTCGCCGGTCTCGATCTGTCGTCGGGCGCGCGCGCCGGCCTGACCGCTTTTCTCGCCGGCGTGGCGCGCATGGTCGCCGGCAACAACGTCACCATCAACAACATCCTGCCGGGCGCGTTCGACACCGACCGGCTGCGCGGTACCCTGGCCAAGGCCGCCGAGCAGAAGGGCGTGAGCGTCGAGGAAGCCGCCAAAGCGCGCGCCGCCAGTATCCCGGCGCGGCGCTTCGGCGATCCGGCCGAGTTCGGCGCGGCAGCCGCGTTCCTGTGCTCGGTGCAGGCCGGCTACATCACCGGACAGAACCTGCTGATCGACGGCGGCACCTTCAACGGGGCGTTCTGAAGGAGGCTGTCGTCCCGGCCAAGCGAGTGGAACGAGCGCGAGCCGGAATCCATAGCGACCGCACTCACGATACGGACGCACAGGGCCTATGGGTCCCCGCCTTCGCGGGGACGACCGCCACGTTAGACGAAAAAGGCCGGCGTTTCTGCCGGCCTTTTCACGTCACGAATAGCGCTCGACTATTTGTGGTAGAGCTTCGACGTCGGTGCCGGCGCCAGGCGCCGGATTGTCCCAGCGATAGTGGAACCCCACCGAGATGATATTAAAGTGCGACCTGGGGGCAGGGCACGTCCTTCGCCGGCAATGCTTCGAGCGAGAATGCCGGTCACGCAGTACGCGGCTGCCCAACTTGTGACGATGCCGCATTGCGCCTATAGCTCGGCGGCAAGTTTAGCCATCATGACATGTGAGAGCGGACCGGCGTCCGCGGAAAGACGATCCATGCAACTCTATATTTTCAAGTCGGAGAGCAGCCGCGACCTGCGCGCGTTTTCGGACGATCGCGGCGGCCAGAAATTGCCGGCGCAATTCCGCCCCTGGCACGCGGTCGGGGTCGTGCGCGAGGATGCGCCGCCGCCGAACAACCTCAGCCGCGACCTGATCGAAGCATCGATCGCCAGTGACGGCTATCAGCTCTGGAAGCTGAAGAGCGGCAAGAAGCGGTAAGCGCGGGCTGCGCGCTTAGCCTCTGGCGCGGCGCGTCCGTTGTGCCCATATTCATGCAATGGCCAGTCGCCCCTGCAAACCCGATGCCGATGCGAAACAAATCTGGCGGCTGCTGCTGCCGGACACGCCGTTCCCGGCTTGCGGAGTACGGGAAAATGTCCACGCAATCGAAAGCGCCGCGCCGGCGAATGAGGCCACCACAGAACTCAAAATCGGGCTCACGCGCGAAGCCGGGTGCCGGGAAATGACGGCGGCGGATAATGGTCGGGCGCTGCGCGCCCACCGAATTTCTATAAAACTCGGCTAAGCGGCGGCAGGATCGCCCGATAACCAAAATAATCGCTGCCAAGAGCAGAGGAGCGAGCGGGATGATCGGCTCGCCCCTGCTGGCGTCGTTACGGCGCCTGCACTCCCTTGCCCTCTCCCCCTCCGCCATCGCATGATCGGCTTCTGACCCGTCACTCGAACCAATCTCAAAAAACAAACGCTCCAGGGAGAAACCCGACATGAAGCTCGTCCGCTATGGCGCCCCCGGCCGCGAGAAGCCCGGCATTATCGACGCTGATGGCCAAATCCACGATCTGTCGCGCATCGTGCAGGATATCGACGGCGCTATGCTGGCCGCCGGCGGCCTCAACAAGATCAAAAAGACCAATCTGAAGCGGCTCAAAACGGTCGCCGGCAAGCCGCGGCTCGGCCCCTGCGTCGGCCATGTGCGCAATTACATCGCAATCGGCCTCAACTACGCCGACCATGCGGCGGAATCCGGCGTGGCGGTGCCGAAAGAGCCGGTGGTGTTCAACAAGGCGCCGTCCTGCATCTGCGGGCCGAACGACAACACCATGATCCCGAAGGACTCGACCAAGCTCGATTACGAGTGCGAGCTCGCCATCGTGATCGGCAAGCGCGCGCGCTATCTGGCGAAGGAAAAGGCAATGGACGCGGTCGCCGGCTATTGCCTTGCCAACGACGTATCGGAACGCGCGTTCCAGATGGAGCACGGGCAGACCATCTGCAAAGGCAAGGGCGCCGAGACCTTCGGCCCGCTTGGGCCGTGGCTGGTGACCAAAGACGAGATCAAGGATCCGCAGAACCTCGCGATATGGACAAACGTCAACGGCGAGAAGCGCCAGCATGGCAGCACCAAGACCATGGTGTTCGATGTGGCGCACCTGGTCTGGTATTGCTCGCAGCTATTCGTGCTCGAGCCGGGCGACGTGATCGCCACCGGCACGCCGCCGGGCGTCGCCTTCGGGATGAAGCCGGCGCCGGTGTACCTGAAAGCCGGCGACCTGGTCGAACTTGGCATCGAGGGGCTCGGCACGCAGAAGCAGAAAATCGTGCCGTTCAAGCCGTGAGGCTCGCCGCAATCTTTAGATCAGACCTTCGGCGAATTTCCGCATGACAGATACGAATTTCGTCACCTATTCCGCGGGCGCGACGTGATTGCAAAATAGCGTGAGGGAGCGGAAACCAATGTCCCAGCGCAAGCCGTTAGTGGCCGTTCCTCGCGGCATCATCGACGTTCCGGTCACGCCCTTCACACCGGACAACAAGGTCGATCTCGACACCTTCGGTCGCGTTATTGAATTCCTGCTCCGTCACAACGCGACGTCGCTCTGCATCAATCTGCATCTCGCAGAATCTCTCAATCTGACACTCGAGGAGCGGAAGCTGCTGACCAAAGCCGCGGTCGAGGTGACCGCCGGCCGAGTGCCGGTCATTGTGCATGTCAGTACACCGGGCACGGACCAGGCAGTCGATCTTGCCCGCCATGCCGAAAAGGCCGGCGCCGACTGTGTGATTGCCATTGCGCCATATTATTGGAAACCGTCGCAGGAGGGTCTTTACGAACATTTTTCCGCAATCATGTCGGCGACCGAGCTGCCGTTCATCGCTTACAACTCGCCCACTATCATGGATGGCGTCGGCATTACACCCTCGACGCTCGTCGCATTGCTAGAGCGTTTTCCGAAATTCATCGGGCTCAAAGAGGCAAGTCACAATTGGGAAAAATATCTTGAACTCGGCCGCGCGGCCAAAAAAGTTCGTCCGGATTTCGGCCTATTCGTAGGTACAGAGTGGATCGTTCCAAGCCTGACGCTTGGCGGCACCGCTTGCATGTCGATCTTCGGCGGCATTGCGCCCCAGTTTGTCCAGGCTCTCTATGATGCAACGACCGGCAGCCGGCTGAACGACGCTCTCGAACTGCAATACAAATTTTCCGAGCTCTATCAGATCGCCAAGGTCGAGTATCCTGCGCCGACAAAGGCCATGTGGGAGATCATGGGGCGGCCCGTAGGTTCACCTCGGCTGCCGAACCGTCCGCTATTGCCGGATAGAAAAAAAGAGATCAGATGCGCGCTCGAAACACTCGGACTCTTCGACACCGAGCCGCATGGATGGTAGCAATCTCGAGACAATACCGGACAGAACTTCAATTGTTTCACAAATAGGGAGGCGAAATTGAGAAAACTACTAACGGCACTCGCGATCGCGGCCGGACTGTTGAGCATCACGGCGGCGTCATCGGTCGCACAAGAATGGCCGCAGCGCGGAACGATCAGGCTGATCGTTCCATACCCAGCCGGCGGCGGTACCGATGTCGTTGCCCGCATCGTCGGAAAATATCTATCGGAGCGTTTACACCAGACCATTATCGTCGAGAACCGCGGCGGCGCGAACGGTCAAGTCGGACTGCAGGCGTTGAAGCAATCGCCTCCCGATGGTTACACGATGGCGATGACGTCCGACTCGCCGATGACGGTCAATCAATGGGTCTACAAGAGTATTCCCTATGACCCGATGAAGGATTTCATCCACGTGACATCTGTCATCCGGCTGCCGTCATTGTTGGCCGTGCACCCTTCCCTTCCCGTGCACAATGTTGCCGAGTTGATCGCGCTCGCGAAATCGAAGCCCGGTGGCCTCACTTACGCCTCTGCCGGCGTCGGCAATTTCAGTCATCTCGAGGCGGAGCTGTTCGCGCTGGCGACAGGTATCAAGCTCCTGCACGTTCCCTACAAGGGCACCGGCCCTTCCGCCCTCGGATTGATCGGCGGTGAAGTGCAACTTTCATTTAACAACGTTGCGACCTTGTGGCCGTACGCTCAGGCCGGAAAGCTGGTCGCGCTCGCCGTCTGCGAACCGAAGCGCATGTCGGATCTGCCGGACGTTCCGGCCATTGCCGAGACCATTCCCGGTTTCGAAATGGCGCCGTGGGTCGGCATCATCCTCCCCGCTGGAGTTCCCAAACCAATTGTGGACCGCCTGACCAAGGAAATCCTTGCGGTGATGAGCGACCCCGCGGCTGTCAAACAGTTTACCGATCAGCAATTGGTCGTGATGACGCTGCCCGGCGAGCAGTTTACCGCCCTGATCAAAAAGGATTCCGAAAAGTGGGAAAAGGTGGTGAAGACCGCCGACATCAAAATGCAGTAAGAATTGCTCTCAGCGAGAAACGTAAATCTGCGAATAAAAAAAGCCCCGGGGCGCCGCCCCGGGGCCGATCATTGTTAGCCGCTGTTGGGTCAAGCGGCCGCGCGGTTGATCACGCTCTTCGCCAGATCGCGGAACTCGGCGTGCGACAACATCTTCTTGTTCTTGAGCGAGTGCATCTTGACCGCCGCCATGATCTTGAGCGCGTCCTCCTCGGACACTTGCATGCCGACGTGTTGTAGCCACAGATTGACCGAGTCGATGCCGCTGCCCTTGCCCATCACCACTTCCGCCGGCGGCTGTCCGACCGCACTCCAGCGAATCGGGAACAGTTCGGTAGCGTACTTCTCGCCGCAGTTCTTGAACCAGCTGGCGATAATGCCGGACTCGATCTGGTAGAGACCGCTGCCGACGATCGCTTTGTTGGTGGGCACGACCACGCCGGTCAGGCGCTGCACCAGATTGGCGAGCGAGGTGAGCTTGGTAGTATCGATGCCGACGTCGACGCCGTACATGGTTTTCAGCGCCATGACGATTTCTTCCATCGGCGCGTTGCCGGAGCGTTCGCCCACGCCGAGTACAGTGGTGTGCATGACTTCGACGCCTTCCGACAGCGCCATGATGGTGTTGGCGACGCCCATGCCGAAGTCCTGGTGGAAGTGCGCTTCAAGGCGCTTCTTGATGCGCTTCTGCACCTGCTGCACGAAGTACTTCATGGCGTGCGGCGACACCACGCCGAAGGTGTCGACCAGCGCCAGCGCGTCCATGTGGCCTTCCTTGCCGACCTTCTCGATCAGGTCCAGCGCCCACTGCATTTCGGCGCGCGAGAAGTCGATCGGGAAGAACACGACCTCGAGGCCGTTGTCGTGCGCGAATTTGGTGGCCTCGATCGAGGTCTCGATCGCCTTTTCCAACGGCCAGCGATAGGCGAGCTCGAGCATGTGCTTACTGGAGGGGATCTCCATCACAATGCCGTTGACTCCGGTGTCGACGGCGCGCTTGACGTCCTCTTTCATGCAGCGCGCGAAGGAGAAGATCTGCGGGCCGAGATTGCGCTTGACGATTTCCTTGATCGCTTCGTTGTCGGACGGCGAGACGATCGGCATGCCGGCTTCGATACGGTGCACGCCGGCTTCCGCCAGCGCCTCGGCGATGCGGATCTTCTCGTCCTTGCTCAAGATAACGCCGGTCTGCTGTTCGCCGTCGCGCAATGTGACGTCGTGAATCTTAATGTTCTTGGCGAACTTGAAGTCCTTGGTGACTTCAGGTGCGTAGTTCCATTCGCTGACGAACCAGTCGTTGGTTTTCCAAGGTGTGGGGATTGCCATCCGTTACTCCTCTCGCATAGCCATCGTGGGGTGAATTTAGGGCGTTTTTCCCGGCTGGCCGGGCCGAATAATCAGGCTGACAAGACCGCTTTTGTCGCCGGCAACATTGATATTTCGCAAGCCCGGGCCAAAATTCCTTGTTTGCCAGCGCCTTTATAAAGGGTGCCGGCGCCTCAGACTACCGGGTTAGTGAGCTCGCCGATGCCCGAAATCGAGATGCGGACCACGTCCCCCGGTTGAAGATAGCGCGGCGGATTGAACCCGATGCCGACGCCGGCCGGCGTGCCGGTCGCCAGCAGGTCGCCCGGCTCCAGCGGGACATAGGCGGTGACCGTTTCGATGAAGCTCGGGACGTCGAAAATCATGTCGCGCAGCTTCGCGAACTGCCGGCGTTCGTCGTTCACATAGGTGGCGAGCTCCTGGTCGCCCGGCACGCCGAACTCATCGCGCGTCACCAGCCAGGGTCCAACCGGGCAAAAGCCGTCCAGACTCTTGCCGAGAAACCACTGCTTGTGGCGCTGCTGCACGGCGCGGGCGGTGAGGTCGTTGACGATGGTGTAGCCGAACACCACGTCGAGCGTGTCGGCGCGTTTGACGTTCTTGCAGCGCTTGCCAATCACGACGCCGAATTCGCCTTCATAGTCCACTGTCTGGGTCGGGTCCAAGGACGCCGAGATTTTCTGGAACGGATCGGCGAGCGATGAGGTGGACTTGGTGAAGATCACCGGATCGGCCGGCACCTCCTGCTTGTCGCCGGACTGATCGACGCCGCTGCGGGCGAATTCCTGGGCGTGGTCGTGATAATTCTTGCCGACGCAGATCACGTTCTTGGCGAGCGGGCCGACCGGGGCGGCGAGCTTGACGCGGTTTAGCGCGATCGGCGTACCATATTCCGGCGCCGCCGTGTCCTCGCCCACCAGCTTGATGACATGGCGCAGATCGCGCAGCGAGGCGCCGCCGACCGAAAACGGACGGAAGCTGTCGTCCTGAATGGAGCCGAAAATCTTGCCCTGCGGGCTGTGCACGGCTGCGATACGCATGATTCTGCAATTACCTTTCCGTATAGGCGAGGGGAGCTCCGGTTGGCGGACAAGCCGCTAGCAAAGACGGCGCTGCCATTCAAGACGTGAATGAAATGCGGTCACGCCCCGCGCGCGCGCAGCACCGCCTCGATCGAAACCCGCGACCACGGCGCCGTGCGCTCGCGGAATGCGGTGTAGGAGCCCGACACCTTGCCGGTAATGTCACTACGAACGGCAAAGCCTCCGAGCACATCGTCGGCTTGCTTGCGCGCCGCGGCGACCAGATCGTCGGGAAATGCGGCGAGCTTCACATTGTGCTCTTGGGTGAGCGAAGCCAGCGCCTGCGCGTTGAGCCGCTCCATCTCGGCCAACGCGTAATTCGCCTCTGTGGCGCAGGCATGCGCGACGATGGCCTTCAATTCGGTGGAGAGCGCGTCCCACACTTTCAGCGCGACGATACATTCGCCGGTGCCGTTCGGCTTGTTGAAGCCGGGATAGTAGTAGAACGGCGCCACGCGATAGAGCCCGAGCGCGATGTCGGTGCCCGGCCCGACGAATTCGGCGCCGTCGAGCACGCCCGATTGCAGGCTGGTGAGGATCTCCGCCGGCGGCGTGGTCTGTGGCGTGGCCCCGAGCCGGCGATACACCTCGCCGCCGAGGCCGAGCGAGCGCAGCTTCAAGCCGCGCAGGTCGGCGAGGCTCGTGAGCTCGCGGCGGAACCAGCCGCCCATGCAGACACCAGTATTGCCGCCCATGAACGGCTTCACGCCGAACGGCGCATAGAGCTCGTCCCACAGCGCCTGCCCGCCGCCCGCCTCGATCCAGGCGACGTGCTCGGCGGGCGTCAGCCCAAACGGCACCGTGGTGAAGAACGCCGCCGCCGGCATCTTGCCCTGCCAGTAGAATGCCGCGGTGTGACCGATATCGGCAACGCCGTTGCCGACCGCCCCCAACACCTCGAAGGCCGGCACCACCTCGCCCGCGGCATAGACCGTGATGTCGATCCGCCCGCCCGACAGCGTGTGGATGCGCTCTGCGACGCGTTCGGCCGACATGCCCGGCCCGGGCAACCGCTTCGGCCAGGACGTGACCATGCGCCATTTGGCCGTCTGCGCGCGCGCGATGGCCGGTGCTGCCAGCAGGCCAGCCGCGCTCGCGCCCGCTGCGATGGTGAATTGACGTCGCGTGGTCATAGCTCTCTCCATTGTCCATAAAAATGATGCAGCGGCCCGCGGCCGTGGCCGACTTTGAGCTGGTCGGCGCCGGCGATCGCCGAGGTGACGTAAGTTTTCGCCGCTTGCGTCGCGGCAATGAGATCGAGGCCCTTGGCGAGCCCGGCCGCGATGGCCGAGGACAGCGTGCAGCCTGTGCCATGGGTGTTTTTGGTGACGATGCGCTTGGCCGACAGACGCACGACTTCGCCCTGCCCGATCAGCAGATCGACGCTTTCATCGCCTTGGCCGTGGCCGCCCTTGATCAGGACGCTGCACACGCCGAGCGACAAAATCTCGCGCGCCTGCACTTCCATTTCCTGTTCGTTGCGCGCCAGGCTCGCGCCGGCGAGCGCAGCGGCCTCCGGCAGATTGGGCGTCACCACCAGCGCGCGCGGGATCAGCAGCCGGCGTAGCGCATCGATCGCATCCCCCGCCAGCAGCGTGTCGCCGGAACTGGCGACCATTACCGGGTCGAGCACGATGTTTTGTGCGCGGTGACGCGCGAGACCGGTCGCCACCGCCTCGACGGCGGCCGCTTGCGACAGCATGCCGATCTTCACCGCGCCGATATCGAGATCGGAGAACACCGCGTTCATCTGCGCCAGAATGAAATCCGGCGGCACTTCGCGGATCGCAGCCACGCTTTGCGTGTTCTGCGCGGTCAGCGCGGTGATCACTGAACCGCCATAGACACCGAGCGCGGCAAAAGTCTTCAAGTCCGCCTGGATGCCGGCGCCGCCGCTCGGATCTGAGCCGGCGATGGTGACAGCAATCGCGGTCATGCGCGGACCCGCTGCAACAGCGCGGCGTCCACCACCGCGCGCAGATCTTGCGCGGCTTTCCCCGGATCGGGCGCCAGCGAAAGCGCCGAGATCACCGCCACGCCGTCGGCACCGGCCTTGATCACCTCGCCGGCGTTGCCCGCATTGATGCCGGAGATGCCGCAAATCGGAAATTTCGGCACGCGGGCACGGATCGCGCGCACGATGTCGCGTAGGCCAGAAACCCCGATCGGCGCATCGGCATCATCTTTCGAGCTGGTGGTGAACACCGCGCCAATGCCGACATAGTCGAGCAGTTCGAGCGGCGCGGCCTTTGCCTGCTGCAAGGTACTGATACTGAGCCCGATGATCGCGGTCCGCCCGAGCAGCAGCCGCGCATCGGCGGGCGACATGTCGTCCTGGCCGACATGCACGCCGTCGGCTTCGGCCGCGAGCGCGACGTCGACGCGGTCGTTGATCAGCAGCGGCACGCCGGCCGGCTCCAGGACGCCCCGCAGCGCGCGGGCTTCGTCCACCATGGCGCGGGTAGAGCCTTGCTTGTCGCGCAACTGCACCAACGTGGCGTTGCCGGCGATCAGCCCGGCGAGATCGGCGAGCGTGCGGCCGCCGGCGACGTTGGGATCGACAAGCGCATAGAGCCGAAGATCGACGTCCATCAATTCACCTTTGCGCGGGCGATGAGCGTCTGCCCATCGAGATTATAGAGCGTATCGACGATCGCGACCGCGAAGCTGCCGGGACCGTCTGCTTTTACGGCCGCCAATTCGCCGGCGACGCCGATCATCGTCAGCGCAGCCGCGGTGGCCTGCCACGCGTCCTTTTCGACGCCCAGACAGGCCGCGACCAGCGCCGAGGCGGCGCAGCCCATGGCGGTGACCTTGGCCATCAGCGCATGGCCGTTGGCGATGGCTGCAAAACGCTCGCCGTCACTGACCCAATCGGTCGCGCCCGACAGCCCGACCACGGTTTTTGTGTCGCGCGCGTAGCCCGCAAGCGTTCCGCGCGTCGGCTCGCTGCCCGACAGCGCGGAAAATTCCGCGGCGTTGAGCCGAATCGCCTTGGGGGCGCGCGCGATCAAGGCGCGGGCAAAGGCCGCGCGCGGCGGGGTGCGGTCAATGAACACCGGATCGAGAACCCAGGGCAAATTTTCTTGCGCCGCGGTTTTTACCGCGATCTCGGTCGCCTCGCGGCGCTCGTGATCGAAAGTGCCGAGATTGACCAGCAGCGCATTAGCGCCGGCAACGAACGAGCCGATCTCCTCCACCGACAGCGTCATGGACGGCACCGCGCCCGCCGCGAGCAGCACGTTGGCCGTGAAATTCTGCGCTACCGCGTTGGTAATGCAGTGGACGCGCGGTGAGCGCGTGCGCAAGCAGCTGAGCATCGCCGCCGCGATTTGTGGCACGTCTTTGCGCGATAAAGCGTCGGGCGTTGCTGTTTCGAATCGTGCATCTCATCTCCCTCCGCCGGCATGACCCGGATCAGGTTCGTTGGGTTAGCCTCGGATCGGCCTCTCAGTCCGGCAACTGCCGGACACCCCACGAGATTGCTGGTAACTAACTAGTCCGCGCGTCGCCCCAACGCAAGCCTGCACGACCTGGGCGCCTTGCAAGTGAGCCGTGTTTTTGCTGCATTGCTGCCAAATCGGAGGATCGCGATGACCCCCTTCTTCGTCCAGATCAAATGTGAGCTCGGCAAATCCTATCAGGTGGCCAATGAGCTGGCCGAAGCCGAGATTGCCTCCGAAATCTACTCGACCGCCGGCGACTACGACCTGCTGGTGAAATTCTACGTCGACGCCGGCACCGACATCGGCCACTTCGTCAACGAGAAGGTGCAGTGCATGGCCGGCATCAAGGACACCCACACCATCATCACCTTCAAGGCGTTCAAGGCTTAGATCAGGCGCTGGCCTGAGCCACGGAAGCTTGTGGCTTTGCAACATGAAGCGCTCGCAGCACGAGGCGTGCCAAGACGGTCGGGTCCGCCGCGATACGAACCATCATCGGCTCGTCGCCGCGGCATAGCCGATTGGAGAATACAAGTGGCTGACGTCGTCGACCGCGATACTGTGCAGGAGGCAAAGTCTGTAGATTTTGCGTGCGCCATTCCGGCTGCTTGGCGAGCTGGATGACTTCACCCGCGCCGTGGTGGGCGCCGATCATCGCTAGCGGCGGCAGCAACAACGCGACCGCTAGCAGAATTGGCGCCGCAACGCCGGTAATCCAAGCATTGCATTCGCGCCGCCCGGGCGCACGCCGACGACCGCAGGTGTCTGAACCGCCATGCTGGGATTAGCTCCCGCAAGCTGGCTCGACGATCGGAAGTCGAAATAACGGCGCCGCGGCGTTCCTCATTTGCCCAAATGCCGCGGGCGACGCGCATGGTATGCGCGAATTACCTCGCGTCGCAATGAGCTAAATCTCCGGCCGGCGCGGCCCTTCGGCCTCGCGCGCGCGCCTGAGGCCGAGCTGGCGCTCGCGCCAGATCACGAACAGCCCGGCGCCGGCGACGATAGCGCCGCCAAGATAAACCAGCGCGCTCGGCAATTCGCCGAACATCCAGTAGCCAAGCATGAGCGCCCACAGCATCGAGGTATAGTCGAACGGCGCCACCACCGAGGCGGTGGCATGCCGATAGCTCTCGGTCAGAAAAATATGCGCGATGCCGCCGAGTACGCCGAGCGCGATCAGCGCGGCCAGTTCTGATGCGGTCGGCGTGTGCCAGGCAAAAGGCAGCGTGAGCGCACCCGCGATGGCGCAGACAATCGAAAAATAAAACACAATCGACGGCGTGGTTTCGCTTTGCACGAGGCGGCGGGTCTGGATCACCGTGCCGGCGTTGCAGACGGCAGACGACAGCGCGAACAGCGAGCCGATTGCCGCGGTGGCGGCGGCGCCGGCCGCCGCGTAGTGGCCGACGTCGAAATGCGGGATCAGCATCACGATCACGCCGGCAAAACCGACCAGCACCGCCGACCAGCGATAGACGCGCACGCGCTCTTTCAGAATGACCGCTGCGAGCGCCACGGTGAACAGCGGCGAAGCAAAGGAAATGGCGGTCGCGTCCGCCAGCGGCAGCCGTGTGAGCGCAGAGAAATTGGTGAACATGCCGAACACGCTGAGCAGGCCGCGGCCGAGCTGGCCAAGCGGGCGGCGGGTATAGACCGCGCTCGCCAACTCGCCGCGCAAGGCATAGATCACCACCACCGGCAGAATGGCAAAGGCGCTGCGGAAGAACACCATCTGGCCTACCGGCGCGACATTGCCGACCTTGCGCACCAGCGCCGACATGGCGGCGAACAGCAGCGCAGAGATCAGCTTGAAACCGATGGCTTTGAACAGATTCATCGAGGTCGGCTTATAGCAGCCCGCGCCAATGTCGACTCTTCAGCCATGCTCTGGCGCGAGTTATTCCTTCCTCTCCGGAGGCGGCTTGCGCCCTTCGACCGCCGGCAGCGACATGATATAGGTCGCGATCGCCATGCGATCCGCCGCAGTCATTTGCGAGGTGTTGCGCACCACCTCGACCATGTTGCCGCCGACCCGGTCGGCGTCGGCCGTAATACCGGACTCGAGCGTTTCCGCGATCTCGGCCTCGCTCCAATCCTTGAGCTTGTATTGGGTGATGTTGGGAATACTGCCCTGCCCGTCGGGGCTCGGCCCGCCGGTGAAGCGCAACTGCAAGCCCCGGAGTGATGATTTTGCCTTGTCGTGGTTATCCGACACGACCTTGGCGAAGGCTGCGGCCTTTGGCGTCGAAATCCTTTTTGTCCACCCAAATCTTCGGCGATGCGCAGTTGTCGCCTCCGGTCTTGGAATTGTCCGGGAGCAGGCCTGGCAGCTTCTGCGCGGTCTCGGCCCATTGCGTGAACGCGGCATCGACCTCGGCCGCGTCGAATGGTGCCTGCCCGCGCATCATGCGAACGACCGCGATGGCGCGCTTGTTGGCCGCGCAAGCTCTATCCTGCGTGGCCTGATCACAAATTCGTTATGATCTTAATTTCTGGCCGCTGCGATCGCGGCCCAGACCCGCTGCGGGGTCGCCGGCATGTCGATGTGGCGGATTTTGTAAGCGCGCCAGAGCGCATCGAGGATCGCGTTTATCAGCGCCGGACATGACCCGATGGCGCCGGCCTCGCCCGCGCCTTTGACGCCCAACGGATTGTTCTTGCACGGCACGTTGCGCGTTTCGAACACGAAGGACGGCGCGTCGCCGGCGCGCGGCATCGCGTAATCCATGAAACTCGCGCTGAGCAATTGCCCGGACACCGGATCGTAGACGGTGTCTTCCATCAGCGCCTGGCCGATGCCCTGCACGGCCCCGCCATGCACCTGGCCCGCGAGCAGTAGCGGATTGAGCGTAGCGCCAAAATCGTCCACCACGACATAATTCAGGATCGCAGTGGCGCCGGTGTCGGGATCGACTTCGACTTCCGCGATGTGCGTGCCGTTCGGAAATGTCGGCTGGTCGGTGCCGAACTGACTAGACGCGCGCAAGGTTTCGGGTTTCGCCTGCGGATGCGCTGCAAGGTCAACAAACGAAATGACGTGGTCGGTGCCGGCGATCCGCACCGCTCCGTCGGCGATTTCCATATCGGTCGGCGCGGCCTCGAGCGCATCGGCGGCCAGCTGCTTGAGCTGTTCAGCCAACGTCTTGCTTGCCCGATCGACCGAAACGCCGCCAACCGGAATCGAGCTCGAACCGCCAGTGCCAGCGCCAGAGGCGATTGCATCCGTGTCGCCCTGCACCACGCGCACACGCTCCGGCGGCAGATCGAGCCGCTCGGCGACGAGTTGCGCATAGGACGTGGCGTGGCCCTGCCCGGTCGACTGCGAGCCGATCAGGACGGTGACGTTGCCGTCGCGTTCGAGCCGCACGACGGCAGTTTCCGGCCCGTTATTGCCGCAGGCCTCGACATAGGTGGCGATGCCGATGCCGCGCAGCTTGCCGGCGCGCTTCGACGCCGCCGCGCGCTTGTTGAAGCCGTCCCAGTCGGCAATCTCCTGCGCGCGCGCCATGCAGCCTGCGAAATCGCCCGAGTCGTAGATTTTCCCGGTCGGCGTTGTGTAGGGCAGCACCTTCGGCTTGATCAGATTCTTACGGCGCAGCGCATCGGGCGCGGTATCGAGATCGTGCGCCGCTGCATCGACAAGCCGCTCGATCAAATAGGAGGCTTCCGGCCGCCCGGCGCCACGATAGGCGTCGACCGGAACGGTGTTGGTATAGGCCGCGCGCAGCCGCACATGCGCGACCGGAATGTCATAGGCGCCGGTCGCCATGCCGGCGCCGAGCCAGGGAATGTAAGGCGCGTAACAGGAAAGATACGCGCCCATGTCGGCTATAATATCGAGCGCAAGCGCGAGGAAGCGCCCCTTGTTGTCGAGCGCCAGCCGTGCGCTGGAGATATTGTCACGGCCGTGGCTGTCGCCGAGGAAATGTTCGGAGCGCTCGCATACCCATTTCACCGGCCGGCGCAAGTGCTCGGCAGCGACCGCCGCCAGCACGTATTCACGATAGGGAAACAGCTTGGTGCCAAAGCCCCCGCCGACATCGGGCGTGATGACGCGCATGCGGTCGGGCGGGATGCGCAAGACATCGTTGCAGATGATGTCGCGGATGATGTGGCTGCCTTGGCTGCCGAGCGTGAGCGTATAACGTTGCCCGTCGTATTCCGCGATCACGCCGCGGGTATCCATGTAATTCGTAACAAGCCGCTGATTGACGATGGTGAGCGCGACCGTGCGCGCGGCCTGCGCGAACACCGCCTCGGTAGCCGCCGCGTTGCCCAGCTCGGTCTCGAAGGCGAGATTGCCTGGCCGGTCGGGCCACACTTGCGGCGCACCCCGGGCGAGCGCGGCCACGGCGCCGATCACATGCGGCAGCGGCTGCCAGTCGACCGCGATTGCCTCGGCGGCGTCTTTCGCCGCGGCGAGGCTGTCGGCGACCACGAAGGCGACGGCGTCGCCGACGTGCCGCACCACGTCCTTGGCAAGGATCGGATAGACCGGGATCTTGATCTCGGGTCCGGGGATCACCCCGGGCGTCGGCAGCGGTCCGAGTTCCGCCACGTCCGCTCCAGTGAGCACCAGCCGCAAGCCCGGCATAGCGCGCGCGCGGTCGAGATCGTGGATGGCGAAGCGGGCATGCGCATGCGGCGAGCGCAGCATCACCGCGTGCAGCGTGGCCGCGGGCGCAAAATCTGCCACGTAACGCCCGGTGCCGCGCAGCAGCGCGTCGTCCTCCTTGCGCGTGAGTGCCTGCCCGAATCCGAATTTCATCGTCATCGCTCCGCAGGCCGAGCTTGCTGTCGGCGTCGCGCGAAACGCAGCGCGAACCAGCGCGAGACCACGTAAAACACCGGCGTGAAGATCAGGCCGAAGGCGGTGACCCCGATCATCCCGGAGAAGACCGCGGTGCCAAGTGACTGGCGCAGTTCCGCGCCGGCGCCGACCGCCCAGACCAGCGGCGAGACGCCAAAAACGAAGGACAGTGACGTCATCAGGATCGGTCGGAACCGCAGCTTCGCCGCTTCGACCGCGGCAGCGAAGCGATCGCGGCCCTGGTCCTCGATCTGCTTGGCGAATTCCACGATCAGGATCGCGTTCTTCGCCGCCAGGCCGATCAGCACGACGAAACCGACCTGGGTGAGAATATTGTTGTCCTGTCCGCGCAACACCACGCCCACGATGGAAGCGACCAGACACATCGGCACGATCAGAATGACCGCAAGCGGCAGCGTCAGGCTTTCGAATTGCGCCGCCAGCACCAAAAACACGAACACCACCGCCAGCATGAAGGCGAACACCGCGGTATTGCCGGCGCGCAATTGCTGGAAAGCAAGCGTCGTCCACTCATACGAGAAGCCATCCGGCAAGGTCTCCGTGGCGAGCTTCTGCATGATCTCAATCGCCTGACCCTGCGAATAGCCGGGCGCCGCGCTGCCGTCGAGTTCCGCCGCGGGATATAGATTGTAGCGTGGCACGCGGTAGGGACCGGAAATGTCGCGCACCGTGGTGAAAGAGCCGAGCGGAACAGTGTCGCCGTTGGAATTGCGCACGCGGATCTTGAGCACGTCGCGCGTTTCCATGCGGTATTCGCTGTCGGCCTGCGCCGTCACCCGGAAGGTGCGGCCGAACAGATTGAAGTCGTTGACATAGGCCGAGCCGAGATAGATTTGCAGCGCGGCGAAGACGTCGGGCACATTGACGCCGAGCAGTTGCGCCTTGGTGCGGTCTATGTCGAGATAGAGCTGCGGAGTTGAGGTCTCGAACAAGCTGAACACCTGCTGCACGCCGGGCGTCTGCGCCGCGCGCGCCATCATTGCGTAGGCCGCGCCCTGCAAGGCTTGTGAGCCGCGCCCGGCGCGATCCTCGATCATCATGCGGAAACCGCCGGCATTGCCGATGCCCCGCACCGGCGGTGGTGCCACCACCACCACCAGCGCATCCTGCATGGCGATAAATTGTCCGAACAACCGGCGTTGGATCGCGGCCGCCGACTGGTTCGGATCCTTGGCGCGCTGGTTGAACGGCGCCAGCACGAGGAAGATCGCGCCGGAATTCGGCGCGTTGGTGAAGGTCGCTCCGGAGAACCCGACAATATTCACCGCGCCCACGACGCCGGGCGTATGCAAGGCGATGTCGACGACTTTGCGGTTGACCGCGTCGGTTCGGTCGAGCGAGGCGCCCGGCGGCAGTTGCACGACGGTGATGAGATAGCCGCCATCGACCTGCGGGATGAAGCCGATCGGCGTCTTGCGGAATTCATTGAGGCCGAAGGCGAGAACGCCGGCGTAAACGACCAGCATCAGCACGGCGACGCGCACCACTCGGCCGGCAAGCCAACCATAGCTCTGCGCGACCCGGTCAAAACCTTTGTTGAAAAGCGTGAAAAATCCATGGATCGGCCGTTCCCACCAGCGGTCCTCGTGACGCTCGCGATGCGACTGGAGCAGCAAGGCGCACAAGGCCGGCGACAGCGTCAATGAGACGATCAGGGAGATAATGGTCGCGCTGGCGATGGTGAGGGCGAACTGCCGGTAGAACTGCCCGGAAATGCCGGTGATGAAGGCCGAAGGCACAAACACAGCCGAGAGCACCAGCGCGATCGCAATCAAGGCGGCGCCCACCTCGTCCATGCTCTTGATCGCCGCGGCGCGCGGATTGAGGCCGGCCGCAATATTGCGCTCGACGTTCTCGACCACGACGATGGCGTCGTCGACGACGATGCCGACCGCAAGCACCAAACCGAACAACGACAGCGTATTGAGCGTGAACCCGAACGTCGCCATCAAAAAGAAGGTGCCGATCAGCGAGACCGGAATGGCGATGAGCGGGATGATCGCCGCGCGCCAGGTCTGCAGGAACATCACCACCACCAGCACGACCAGGACGATGGCTTCGCCGATGGTCTCCTGCACGGCGTCGACCGATTGCTGAATGAATTGAGTTGGGTCGTAGACGATGTCGTATTTCAAACCCTGCGGAAATCGCTTGGAAAGTTCCGCCATGGTGGTGCGGATCGCATGCGCGGTCGCCAGCGCGTTCGAGCCCGGCCGCTGGAATACCGCGATTGCCACCGCAGGATCGAGATTAAGATAGGAATTCGAGCTGTAATCCTGCGCCGCCAATTCGA
Organism: uncultured Alphaproteobacteria bacterium; assembly: GCA_963709855.1. Lineage (GTDB taxonomy): Bacteria > Pseudomonadota > Alphaproteobacteria > Rhizobiales > Xanthobacteraceae > Pseudolabrys. The sequence goes on from CAVPXX010000033.1 coordinate 71,190, forward strand.
TCCGCGTAACGTCCTTCAGCCGTACCACGGCGGTCGGCGTCTGCTTGACCACGATGTTGGCGAATTGATCCGGATCGGCCAGCCGGCCAAGCGTCTGCACCGCAATCTGGAATGCGCCGGGTTTTTTCACCGGCGGCTGATCGAGGGTGCCAGAGGCGACCTGCACGTTCTGTCCTTGCAACGCGGCCACCACGTCGTTTGCGGTCAGGCCGAGCGACTGCAGCCGGTCGGGGTCGAGCCAGATCCGCATGGCGTAGTCGCGGCTGCCGAACACGATCAGTGAGCCGACCCCGTCGACGCGCGTCAACGTGTCGTTGATCTCAAGCGTGGCATAGTTTGTGATGAACAGCGGATCGCGAGACTTGTCCGGGGAATAAAGATGCACGACCATCATCAGGTCGGGCGAGCTCTTCGTCACGGTGACGCCGATATTGCGCACATCCGCCGGCAGGCGCGGTTGCGCGATGGCGACGCGGTTTTGCACCTGCACCTGCGCGATATCGAGATTGGTGCCGATGTCGAACGTGACTGAGACCGAGAATTTTCCGTCGGCCGTGGAGTTGGACGACAGGTAGAGCATGTTCTCCACGCCGTTGATCTGCTGTTCGATCGGCGTAACCACGGTCGAGGCGACGACGTCGGCGCTGGCGCCGGGATATTGGCCGGCGACCGTGATGGTCGGCGGCGCGATTTCGGGATATTGCGCGACCGGCAGCCGCACGAAGGCGACGGCGCCAAGGATCACGATCACGATCGACACCACGGAGGCGAAGATCGGCCGGTCGATGCAAAAGTGCGAAATGCGCATGGGCTGAAGCCGGCGGCTATTTCGACGGTTGCTGCGACGCGCCGGCCGCGCCCGGCGCGGCGCCCTGCTCCTGCGGCCGCACCTTCATGCCCGCCCGCGCCTGCATCAGCCCGCTGATCACCACGCGGTCGTCGGGCCCGAGTCCTTCCTTGATAACGCGCAAGCCGTCGGGTGTAAGTTGGCCGGGCACGATGTATTTCTGTCGCGTTGTGTTTTCGGCGTCGACCACCAGCAGATATTTTTGCACCTGCTCGGTGCCAATGGCCGCGTCGGGCACCAGCAGGGCTTCGCTCGGCGGCGACGCCGGCATCCGCACGCGGGCGAACATGCCGGGCGTGAAAATATTATTGGGATTGGCGAACACTGCGCGGCCGCGAATGGTCCCGGTTGCGCGGTCGATTACGTTGTCGACGAAATCCATGCGGCCTTGATGTTCGAAATCGCGCTCGTCGATGAGTTTGAGCGTCACTTGCACGCCGGCGCTGCGGCTGGCGACCTCATTTCCGGTGTTCGACAGCCGCTCATAGCGCAGAAACGACGCCTCGTCGAAAGTGAACTCGAAATATATCGGCTCGGTCGACACGATTGTGGCGAGCAGCGTGGTATTGCCGCTGGTGCCACCGGTCACCAGATTGCCGGGCGAGACGCGCCGATCACCAATGCGGCCGTTAACCGGGGCGCGCAATTCGGTGAATTCGATGTCGAGTTCGGCCTGGCGCACCGCGGCTTCGTTGTTGCTGACCGATGCCTGCGCGTTGCGGTAGGCCTGCGCGCGCTGCTCGAACGTCTGGTCGGTGATAGTCTTGTCGCGCACCAGTTGCTGGCCGCGCGTGTAGTCAGATTCGGTGAAGGCGAGATTGGATTTGGCCTGCACCAGATTGGCGCGCGCCTGCTCGAGCGTGTTCTGGAACGGCCGCTTGTCAATGGTGAACAGTAGATCGCCCTGCTTGACGATCTGCCCGTCCTTGAAATGCACGCCGTCGAGGTAGCCAGAGACGCGCGCGCGCACCTCCACCGAATTGACCGCGGTGAAGCGGCCGACATATTCGTCGAAATCGGAAACTGTGCGCTTGACCGGCTTGGCCACAGTGACCGCCGGCGGCGGCGGCCCGCCGCCCTGCTGCTGGCGTTCGCCGCAACTTACAACCAAAGTTGCAAGCGCGCACAACACAGCGGCGTTGCGGGCGCCACGCATCAATGAAACTGATGAATTTACCCGTGTGGTGTTCATGAATACCTGCCGCAGCGGCCAACAGCTTATGACCCGGCCCGTCCCCATAGCGTCGGGCAGCAGCTATGTCCACCGGTCCCGATTGGCAAGGATGGCGAATGCGCTACGGAACCTTGCGTCAGCCGCGCCACCGGGCGCGAAAAGCGGCGATCCAGCTCGAGCCGAACAGCGCCAATACGACGCCACCATAAACGCCGCCGCCGATCGCAGCCAGCAGCGCAACGGTGGCGACATCGCGCAGCCGGTGCCAGTCCGCGAATAGATGCGCAACCGGCGCCTCGCACAGCCATAACGCAGCGGCCAGCGCGAGGCCGGCGCCCACCAGCTTGAGCGTCGATTGCCGGAGCCGCTCGTCGATGTGGACGTGGCCGGCCCGCGCTGCGAACCAGACCACCAGGCCGAGATTGATCCAGGCGCCGATCGAGGTTGCTAGCGCGAGCCCAACTTGCGCCAGCAAGTCCATCAACAGGAACTTGAACGCGATATTGACGGCGGCGGCGATGAGCGCCGCCTTCACCGGCGTCGCGGTGTCGCCGCGGGCAAAAAATGTCGCGACCGTGCTGCGGATCAGCACGAAAGGCAGCAGTCCGAACGCGTAGGCCACGAGCGTGCGGCCGGCGGCGACCGCGTCAACCGCGGTAAAGGCGCCACGCATGAACAGCGCCCGCATGATCAGCTCGGGGATGACGAAGAACGCCGCAAGACAAGGTATCGACAACAGCAGCGTGAATTCGATCGCGCGGTTCTGCGCGTTTGAGGCGCCGCTTTCGTCGCCGGCGGCAATGCGGCGCGCCATTTCCGGCAATATCACGGTGCCGGCGGCGATGCCGATGACGCCGATCGGGAGCTGATCGATGCGGTCGGCGTAATAGAGCGCCGACAGCGCACCGGCGGGCAGGAAGCTCGCGATGATCGTATCTGCGAACAGCGCGAGCTGCACGCCCATGGAGCCGATGGTGGCCGGCCCGAGCGCGCGGAAGAATTTTCGCACGTCGGCGTCGAGTTCGGGCCAGCGCAGCGCGGTCATCGCACCCGCGCGCCAGGTGTCGCCGCCGACCAGCAGCGCCTGCAGCACGCCGGAGATCAGCACGCCCCAGGCCGCGGCATGACCCGCGGTCGGAAAGAACGCGGCAAGCGCGAGCGTCACGATCATCGACAGATTGAGCAGCGTCGAGGCGGCGGCGGCGGCGGCGAAGCGCTGAAGCGCATTGAGGATGCCGCCATAGAGCGTCACCAAAGTGATCAGCAGCAGATAGGGAAAAGTGATGCGGGTGAGATCGACCGCGAGCGCAAAGCGCCCCGGATCCTTCGCGAAGCCGGGCGCCAGCAGATCGATGGCCGCCGGCGTGAACAACAGCGCCAACGCCAGCAGCACAAGTTGGCTTGCCAGCAGCAGCGTGAAGATGCGGTCGGCGAACAGCTCGGCACGTGCGGCTCCGCTCTGCTCGCGGATGCGGGCATAGGCCGGAACGAAGGCGGCATTGAAAGCGCCTTCGGCAAAAATGGCGCGGAAATGGTTCGGAAGGCGAAACGCGACAAAAAACGCATCAGCCGCCGGGCCGGCGCCGAGGATCGCGGCCAACACGATGTCGCGCGCAAAACCGGTGATGCGCGACAGCAGCGTCAGCCCGCCGACCGTAAGGATGCGCTCTATCATCGGTGAACTTGCCTAGCGCCGCGCGAATATGCCGAAGTTGAATGGACTTGGACTATGGGCAACGATAGCGATAGTTAGTGACGTCGAACTGCCTTAAGACGATTCCCGCCCCAAACATAGAGCCCGGACCGGTCCCGCCATAGCCATGCCCTCGCCCATCATTCCCATTCTCCTCGCCGGCGGCACCGGGACGCGGCTTTGGCCGGTCTCGCGCGACGCCCTGCCCAAGCAGTTCCTGCCTTTGGTCGGCAACCGCTCGACCTACCAGGAAACCCTGCTGCGCGTGCAGGACCCTATGTTCGGGCCCCCGATCGTCATCACCGGCCCGAATTTCCATTTCTTCGCCCGCCGGCAGGCCGAGGAGGTCGGCGTCGACGCAACCGTGGTTATCGAGCCGCTACGGCGGGACTCTGCTCCCGCCATCGCGGCCGCCACCGCGGTGGCGCGCCAGCGCGACCCGGAGGCCGTGGTGTTGGCGCTTGCCGCCGACCACATCATCCTCGACGTGCCGCAGTTCCGCGCCACCTGCCTTGCCGGTCGCGAAGCCGCCGAGGCCGGGCATATCGTGACCTTCGGCATCAAGCCGACCGAGCCGAAGACGAGCTACGGTTACATCCTGCCGGGGGCGGCCATCGGCAAGAACGGCGTGCACGCCGTCAAGAGCTTCGTTGAGAAGCCGGACGCCGCCACCGCCGCCCGCTACGTCCGCGACGGCTATCTGTGGAATTCCGGCAACTTCCTGTTCCGCGCCGACGTGCTGCTGTCCGAATTGGCAAGGCTGGAGCCGGCGATGGCCGAAGCGATCGAGGCTGCGGTCGCGAAGGCCTCCACCGATCTCGGCTTCCTGCGCCTGCAGCCGGAGGCATTCGCGCGCGCGCCGCTCAAGTCGATCGACTACGCGGTGATGGAGAAGACCGACCGCGCCGCGGTGGTGGCGGGCGACTTCCGCTGGTCGGACATCGGCAGCTGGGATGCGCTGTTCGACATCACGCCGCACGATGCGGCAGGCAATGTCGTGCAAGGCCCGGTGGTCACCATGGATGCCACCGGTTGCGTGCTGCATTCCGACGGCCAGCTCGTCGCCGCGGTCGGCACCAAGGACCTGGTGGTGGTAAGCACGTCCGACGCGGTGATGGTGATCCCGCGCGCCCGCGCGCAGGATGTGCGCGAGCTGGTGGCCAAGCTCAAGGCCGCCAAGCGTCCTGAAGCCACCGATCATAAGCGCGTGCACCGGCCGTGGGGCTATTACGAATCGATCGATATGGGCGAGCGTTTCCAGGTCAAACGCATCGTCGTAATCCCGGGCGGCGTGCTGTCGCTGCAGAAGCACCGTCACCGCGCCGAGCACTGGGTGGTCGTGCGCGGCACCGCCGAGGTCACCATCGGCGACACGGTCCGCGCGGTGCACGAAAACGAGTCGGTCTATATCCCGATCGGCAGCATTCACCGTATGGCCAACCGCGGCAAAATCCCGCTCGAATTGATCGAGGTACAGACCGGCAGCTATCTCGGCGAGGACGACATCGAACGCATCGAAGATATTTATAAGCGCAGTTGAAGCCGCGTTTGACCCAGCCTCGTTGGGCGAGGCCCTGCACGCCGCCGGGCTGCCGCTCCGGTTGCCGAGTCAATGAGCTGCCCGGTGATGCGGCGTAATTTGTTATGTGCCAAATTAAGCTGCCGTGACGACCGGCTTAGCCACTGCATTCTTGAACTGTTCGAATGCATCCAATGCGTGACTGGCGTACATGACCGATGGGCCGGCACCCATATAAACGGCCATGCCGAGCGTCTCCGAGACTTCATCGCGAGACGCACCGTGTTCCAACGCCGCCTTGACATGAAAACCAATGCAGTCGTCGCACCGTATCGCTACCGCGATGCCGAGAGCGATCAACTCTTTGGTCTTGCAGTCGAGCGCTTTGGGAGCCAAAGCGGCTTGCGCGAGACCGGAAAACGCCTTCATGACCTCGGGCGTGCCGCTTCGCAGCGTTCGCAAATGAGCAATCAGGTCTTTCGTGTGCTCCGGCCAATTCGTCATCTGCCAATCTCCATTGCAATGCGTTGCGCGCCTGGACAGGTCACGCAAATTCATATTCGTACGTTTAAATATGATAATGGCGTCGCAATGCGCGATCTTGATTTCGATCAAAATCGGACGCGGAAATAGCGATGGATGCGGTGCTTAAATCGCCTTACAAAATCCCGCGCTGCGCCAGCGTCTCGACCACTTGGTTCGCCAGCAGATCGGCTTCCTTGATGCCAGCCAAGAGATGGAGTTCGGGATCTTCCGGCACTTCATAGGGCTGATCGACGCCGGTGAAATTCTTGATCTCGCCGACGAGCGCGCGTTCGGTACAAGCCTTTGGGATCGCACGCGATGCATTGATCGAGCGGCGTGTCGACGAAGACTTCGATGAATTCGCCCCTGTCGAGCAATTCCCGCACCATGCGGCGCTTGGCGCGGAACGGCGAGATGAACGAGGAAAGCACAATGAGGCCGGCGTCGGTCATCAGCGTGGCCACCGCGCCGATGTACACGTCCGGTTTTGCTCACCAGATCGCAGCGCGAAATCGAGCGTTCCGGCGCGCCTATGCGGACAACCTCGAGCCCGGCGCGTGCGTAACCTATGCGAGGCCAGTCCGCCCGCCTCGTTCAACGTCAACGTCTTGGCGGCGAGCTTAGAGAGCGTCGTGACGTCGAACCTTGCGCATAATATAGACCGCCTGCGGCCTCAAGCCGCCGCAGGCGAACATTCATCCGATCAATCCGAGCCTTTTGCCCAATAGTGCTACTTCATTTTGATCGTTTGCGGGAGAAACTGAATTTCAATTTTACAAGCCGCACGGAAAAATTAGCCTCTAAATCCTCACGACACTAGTGCGCGACGCGTGGCATCGATGATGCGATCCTGCGTCGGGGCGTCGAGATAGGCATGCATAGGCAGGCTGATGACTTCGCCGGCAAGTCGGTCGCTCACCGCCACGCCGCCCTCGCCTACTGAGTAATGCTTGTAGGCCTGCTGCCGATGCAGCGGAATCGGATAATAGATCGCCGTGGGAATGCCTTCCGCCTTGAGCGCGGCCGCCAATTTGTCGCGGCGGCCGCCGGCGACGCGAATGGTGTATTGCGCCCACACTGAGGCCGAACCGAGCGGCACTTTGGGGACAATCACAACATCATCCAATGCTTCGGAATAGCGGCGTGCGATGCGGTCGCGCGCCTCGATCTCGTCGGGGAAGATCTTCAGTTTTTCGATCAGGATCGCGGCCTGGATCGTGTCGAGGCGGGAGGCAAGACCAATACGTATGTTGTCGTATCGATTGCTACCCTGCCCGTGCATGCGCAGGCTGCGCAAGACTTCGGCCATCTCATCGTCGTCGGTCATAACCGCGCCGCCGTCACCATAGCAGCCGAGCGGCTTCGCCGGAAAAAAACTGGTCGCCGTGGCATGGCCGAAAGTGCCGAGCCGGCGTTTGTTGAACGTCGCGCCGAACGCCTGTGCTGCGTCATCGAGAATAAACAGGCCTTCCGCCTTGGCAGCGGCGGCGACCGCAGCATGGTCAGCCGCCAAGCCGAAAAGGTCGACCGGGATGATCGCTTTCGGCGTGAGCCTTGCGTTTTTTGCCGTGGCAATAGCGCCCGCGATTCTGTTCGCGTCGATATTGAACGTGGCGGCGTCGACATCGATGAAAACCGGCGTCGCGCCCACCAGCGCCGCTACTTCGGCGGTCGCGCAAAACGTGAATGACGGACAAATCACCGCGTCGCCCGGCCCGATGCCCCTCGCCCGCAGCGCCAGCACTAGCGCATCTGTGCCGCTGGCGCAGCACACGGCGTGGCGCGCTCCGCAGAATTTCGCGAGCTCCGCCTCGAACATCCGCACTTCCGGGCCGAGGATGAACTGACAGTGCCCGAGCACGCGCGCAACTGCGGCATCGATGGCACCGCCGAGCCGGCAGCGCTGCGCGGCCACATCGATGAATGGAATCATGGGTGGGTTGGGTCGCTGATTCATACCAATTCCAAGCAATGGCGCCGGTCAGCCGGCAACCACGCGCGGCGCCTGCCGCTGTGACGACGTCGTGGCCGCCGGGCGGGCGGCCAAGCAGCGGATGGCGATTTCAAGGCTGGCCACGCCTTCCTCTCCGGTCACCGCCGCCGCCGATCCGGACCGTACCGCGCGCAGAAATGCCAGCAGTTCGGAACGCAACGGCTCGGCATGCCCAACCGAAAGATGGCGCATAGAATAGCTGCCGTCCGGCTGGAAACCGAAGCATTCGGTCACCTGGCGGGTGAGCAGATCGGCCATCACATATTTGCCGCGGGTAGCGACGGTGACGTTGCGCGCCTTGAACGGCGTCAGCCAGTTGGTATTGATATGCGCCAGCACGCCAGAGGCGGTGCGGAATTGCAACAGCGCAATGTCCTCGCGCTCGGCCACCGCGCTCGATAGTTGCGGCTGCACCTCGACGATATCGGAATCGGTGAACCAGCGGATCAAGTCGATGTCGTGCACGGCCAGATCAATGACCACGCCGACATTCGACATGCGCGGCGGGAACGGTCCGACCCGAGTTATGGCGATCGAGAGAATATCCTCGTTGCGGATGGCGTCCTTGATCGCCTCGACCGCCGGGTTGAAGCGCTCGACGTGACCAACCATCAGCGTAACGCCGGCCCGGCGCGCCGCGGCGATGATCTCATGGCCTTCTTCGACCGATGACGCAATAGGCTTTTCTACCATGACGTGGACGCCGCGCGCGATGCAGGCGAGCGCGATGTCACGGTGAAGATGGGTCGGCGCTGCGATAGTGACGGCGTCGACCTTGAGGTCGAGCAGTTCATTGGCATTGGCAACGGCGGCGCAGCCGAGGGTGCGGGCGACGAATTCGGCCTGCTTACGGTCCGGATCAGCGACGCCGACGAGTTCCGCTCCAGGCAGGCCTGTGAACACCCGGGCATGATTGCTGCCCATCACGCCGACGCCAATCACGCCGATACGCAACAAAGGCCCCGCATCCGTTTTTACCGCTTGCGTCATGTTCTGACGGATTTCCCCTGGCCCTGACCCTCGGCCAAGTCTTCCCCTAGCACGCTCAGCGGCGGCTGGCGACCACCCCGGGAAAACGCCGCGAACACGTTTTGATTCAAAGCGTTACAGCAATGCAACGGCCCAAAAATCCGGCTGCTGCGAACGACTTCACGCTTATATCATTCGGCGGCGCGCGAGGCAGGAACGGACAACTGCAAGCCGGCGGCCAGCGCGTCATCGCGGAAAGATTTCACCGCCCCGAGTGAAAGCTCCGCCGCGGACTTAGTGCCCAACACAGGAAGCTTCTTGAGCACGTCGGCTGGCGCGGTGATGATGTGGCAGCCCATGGCGTCGGCTTCCACCACGTTAAAAACCTCGCGCGTGGAAGCCCAAATGATTTCGATATTCCGCGTCTTGCGCGCGCGCCCGACCGCATTCTGCATGATCGGCCGATAGTCGATGCCGAAATCTGCCAGCCGTCCGGCGAATACCGACACGCAGGCCGGCGCGCCGCTGTCGAGTGCCTCGACCGCGCGGGCGACCTGCTCGGATGTGAAGATCGCGGTCATGTTGATCTTGACGCCGTCGCGCGACAACGAGCGCACCACGTCGAACAGCGGTTCGTTGCGCGTAGTGGTTACCGGCAGCTTGACGTAGACATTATTTCCCCAGGTCGTGATGACGCGCGCCTGCGCGACCATTTCGGGAATGTCGTCTGAGAACACCTCGAACGAGATGTGGCGATCGGGAACGGCGCCGACGAGATCGCGGGCATAGCGCTCGTAGTCGCTCACCCCGGCTCTCTTGAGCAGCGATGGATTGGTGGTGAACCCAGCAATCCAGGCCTGCTTGGCCATTTCGACGATTTGCGCCTTGTCTGCGCCGTCGGTGAACAGCTTGACTTTGAGATCGGATAGTTTCGGCATGCCTACCGCCTTTTCGAATTTCTATTTATCCCATTCTCATCGCAGCACAATCAAGCTATGAGCAATGAAATTTTCGGATTTTCCCCACGACCGTCTCACGCATCATCGATTCACGCCAGCAAGAGAGAATCCCACAAATACTCGTTGGTTTCGCCGCAGGACCCGAATCAATGCGAAACTTGTTCACATTTGCCCTGAAACCGGCCATCTTGTGCATTCTGCTCTATTTCAACCTCGCGCACGTGAATTTTGACCTGATCGGCCGGCAACCCAACGATCTTCGATACATTTGGCTGGCGGCGGAGGTTTTGATCCGGATCGCGCAGCTTCCGCTGTGCACGCTGCGGTGGCAGAGGATCGTCTATCGTTGCGACACGCCGGATGATCCGCCATTCACGATCTCCAATGCGTTCCGCTACATCTTCATTGCAGCATTTTTCAATCAAACGCTGCCGTCGACGGTCGGTGGTGACGCAAGCCATGGACCGCGGCCAGGCTAGGACCGTGCCTTAAGCCAGCGCGCATCCGCGACGTGTTGCCGTTATCAACCAACCTGATGGTACTGTTTGTACCAGGCGATGAACTGCGCGATCCCCTCGGCGATCGGCGTCGACGGCTTGAAACCGACGTCGCGCATGAGGTCGTCGACATCGGCAAAAGTGGCCGGAACGTCGCCGGGCTGCATTGGTAGCAGCTCGCGAATGGCTTTTTTTCCGATCGTCTGTTCCAAAATTTTCACAACCTCGAGAACATCGACCGGACTGTTTTTGCCAATATTGTAAACGCGCCACGGCGCCGAACTGCTTGCAGGGTCGGGGGCATCGCCCGACCAGTTGGGGTCGCCCTGGGCGGGCCGATCGATAAGCCGAACCACCGCCTGCACGACGTCGTCGATATAGGTGAAATCGCGCCGCATATTGCCGTGATTGAATAGCTTGATCGGCTTGCCGGCGCTAATCGCGGCGGTGAAGATCCACATCGCCATGTCGGGCCGTCCCCACGGACCGTAAACAGTAAAAAAGCGCAAGCCTGTGGTCGGCAAATTGAACAAGTGCGAATAGGAATGCGCCATCAGCTCGTTCGCCTTTTTCGAGGCGCCGTAAAGACTAAGCGGATGATCGACGTTATCGGATGTGCGAAATGGCATCTTAGTATTGGCGCCGTAGACCGACGATGACGATGCATAAACGAGATGGCGGCATCCTTGGTGGCGGCAACCTTCCAGGATGTTGAGAAATCCGCTGAGATTTGCATCCGCATAGGCATGCGGGTTGACTAGCGAATGCCTGACACCGGCTTGGGCGGCGAGATGGATGACGAACGGAAAGCGATGTTCAGCGAACAGTGCCGCGGTGGCGGCACGGTCCGCCAGATCATGCCGCACGAACTTGAAATTCTTGCCGCCCGCGAGCTGTTGCAGCCGCGCTTGCTTGAGCTTCGGATCGTAGTAGGGCGAGAGATTATCGACGCCGATCACCTCGCGGCCGGCCTCCGCCAGACGGCGCGAGACGTGAAAACCGATGAAGCCGGCGGCGCCGGTGACCAGAATGGGATTTACAGCTGCCACGGATCGATGCCTTCTGGCTTTAGCCTAACGCCGCGCCTGGATTTTACGCCGATAACAGCAAGATTGTTGCAAGGCGCTTGGGCGGGTAATGAATATCCGGAATGACCGGTCAGGATCAAATGGGGACCTCGCATATGCGGCATTGCCGGCTTCATTGACGGGTCCGCGGTCCGCAGCAGCGAATTGGACACCGACGTCGGTTCGATGGCCGGCAGCTTGCAGCATCGCGGACCGGACGATGCCGGCGTCTGGGCCGATTACGAAGCCGGCGTCGCCTTCGGTCATAGCCGGCATTCCATTATCGATCTTTCCGCCGCCGGACATCAGCCCATGGTGTCGCACGACGGCCGCTACGTGATTACATTCAACGGCGAAGTCTACGGCTATGCAGGGCTTCGTGCCGCGTTGCAAGCCCGCGGCGTCAGCTTCATCGGGCATTCCAATACTGAGGTCCCGGTTAAATCGATCGCCTCATCGGGATGTTTGCCTTCGGTGTTTGGGACCGCAAGGAACGCGGTACCGTCGCTTCGACGCCATCGGCGGCCCACCGCCTGGTCGAATTCGCCTGGCGATTTCCGCGTCGCGCAAAACTGCGCCATGGCACCAGCAAGTGGCTGCTGCGTCAGGTTCTGTGTGCCTGCCACGCTGATAGAGCGGCCCAAGATGGGATTCGCCACCCCGCTTGCGGAGTGGCTGCGCGGTCCCTTGCGGGACTGGACGAAAACGCTGCTCGATGAGCGAGCGACTGCGGGAAACGGGTCTTGTCAATAGCGCGGCGGTCCGCGCATTGTGGAAGCAACACCTCGACGGGCGTCGAAATCACCACCACTTGCTTTGGGATATCCTGATGCTCGAGGCTTTGCACACGCGCTGGCGTGCGCCGGCCATCAAGGCAGCATAGATTGTCAACCTGATGGCGCAGAAGATTCTCTATCTCGTTTCCGAAGACTGGTATTTCGTGTCGCATCGGCTACCGATGGCGCGGGCGGCGCTACGCGCGGGCTTTGAGGTGCATGTCGCGACCAGGGTCGCGGACCACGCGGCCGCGATCGAGCGCGAGGGATTCATCCTGCATCCGCTCGGCTGGCGTCGCGGCAGCTTCGATCCGTTGCGCTTGCTGTCGGCGGTGCGCGAGGTCCGCCATTTGTATCGGCGTGTGCGGCCCGAGCTTGTCCATCACGTCGCTCTGATGCCGGCCGTTATCGGATCGCTGGCCGCGCTCGGTCTGCCGATCGTATGCCTCAATGCCATGGCGGGTCTCGGCTTTGCCTTCACCACGCGCACGCCTAAAGCCATGCTGCTCCGCGCGCTACTCGAGCCGACGCTGCGCCGGCTGTTTGGCCGCGCGCATGCCTTCGTCCTGGTGCAGAACCCGGACGATCGCGCCGCGGTCCAGTCGCTCGGCGTAAGCAACGACAAAATCGTGCTCATCGCCGGATCGGGCGTCGATATTGATGTGCTCAAGCCATTGCCCGAGCCGCCACCGCCGGTTGCCGCCGGCTTCGTCGGCCGGCTGCTCACCGACAAAGGCCTGCCCACGCTGGTCGAGGCCCATGCGTTGCTTGCGCGCCGCGGCCGGCCGGTCGCGCTCCTGATCGCCGGAGAACCTGATCCAGCCAATCCCGCCTCGATCCCACAGGCAACCATCGCCGAATGGCAGCGACGCCCGGGGCTCACGTTGCTCGGCCAAGTCGACGACATTGGCGCATTCTGGGCGCGAGCGCATATCGCGGTTCTGCCGTCGCTGCGCGAGGGCTTGCCATTGAGCCTCCTGGAAGCCGCCGCCTGCGCACGGCCGATCGTCGCGACAGACGTGCCGGGCTGCCGCGAGATCGCGCGCGACGGCGTTAACGCCTTGCTGATGCCACCGAACGACACCGCCGCGCTTGCCGACGCCATTGACCGTCTTGCCGGCGATGCCGAATTGCGCCGCCGCTTTGGCGCCGCCGGTCGCCGCATCGTGGAAGGCGAGTTTTCCCATTTGCGCATCGGCCAGGAGATCGTCGCACTCTATCGGCGGCGGCTGCAGCAGGGTTCCGGCGGCGGCTAGCTATTGCAGCCGCCGGGAACTCCCGGATAAACAGGGGCCCAATCAGCGAAGGAAACACCCGTGGCTCATGCCCGTAAGCTCGCCGTCATCGGCCTCGGCTATGTCGGCTTGCCGGTGGCAGTCGCTTTTGCGCGCACGGGCGCAAGCGTCATCGGTTTCGATATCGATGCCGAACGCATCGCCGGTATCGCGGCGGGCAATGACAGCACCCGCGAGGTCGCAACCGACGAGTTACGTGCAGCGGAGGCCCGCTGGACTTCCGATCCGGCCGACCTGGCTGCGGCAGATTTTTTTATCGTCACCGTCCCAACGCCGATCGACGAACATTTTCACCCCGATCTGAGCCTATTGCTGAAAGCGTCCGAATTGGTCGGCCGCGCGCTTAAGCGAGGCGATATCGTGGTCTATGAGTCCACGGTTTATCCCGGCGCCACTGAAGAAGATTGCGTGCCTGTGCTCGAACGCGCCTCCGGACTCGTCAGCGGGCGCGATTTCACCGTTGGTTATTCGCCCGAGCGTATCAATCCCGGCGACCGGCAACATCGCTTCGAGACTATCGCCAAAGTGGTGGCCGGACAGGATGCGCGCACGCTCGACATCGTCGCTGAGGTTTACGGGTCGGCGGTGAAGGCGGGTATCTACAAAGCGCCGTCAATCAAGGTGGCGGAAGCCGCCAAAGTCATCGAGAACACCCAGCGCGATCTCAATATCGCGTTCATGAATGAATTGTCCGAGCTGTTCCACGTGCTCGGAGTCGATACCGCCGACGTGCTCGCCGCGGCGAGAACAAAATGGAATTTCCTTCCCTTCACGCCCGGGCTGGTCGGCGGCCACTGCATTGGAGTCGACCCTTACTATCTAACCCATCGCGCGGAGAAAGCTGGTTTCAATCCAAAGATTATCCTCGCCGGCCGGCGCGTCAACGATGCGGTTGGCAAAAAAGTCGCGCGCGAATGTCTGCGCCTGCTTGAAGCCGGTAGCCGAAAACCAGAGCGCGTGACTGTTCTCGGCCTCACCTTCAAGGAAGATGTGCCGGATATCCGCAATTCGAAAGTCGTCGACATCGTGCACGAATTGTCGGCGTCCGGCATCGCCGTGCAAGTGCACGATCCGCTGGCCGACCCCGGCCATGCGCGACGGGAATACGGCATAGAGCTGGTAAAGCTCGAGGCATTGTCGCCTGCCGACGCGGTAGTACTGGCCGTCGCACATGATGCCTATAAGGCCGGCTGGGCGCTGATCGCGCCACTGCTCCGCGACGGCAAGGGCGTCGTCGTCGACGTCAAGGCGCGCCTCGATCGCAGCCGAATTCCGGCCGGCATCGCGCTGTGGCGGCTGTGACATGATAAGCGTCGGTGAGCTTGCGCTCGTGTTCGTGGCCTCCGCACTAGTCAGTGTGGTCTTGATCTGGCTGTTGCAGCCGCTGCTCAAACGCCACGCGCTCGCGCATCCCAATGCCCGCTCGTCGCACAAAACACCGACGCCGCAGGGCGGCGGAATCGCGGTGATCGCAGCGACGGTCGGCGTCGTCGCCCTATCCGTTCTGTTTGGCGTGTCCGGGCTCGACGGACATTCAGTGTGGCTCGTCCTTGCAGCCACCGTTTTCATCGCCCTGGTGGGTGCAATCGATGACATTCGTTCAATCGCGGTTATGCCGCGACTGATTCTGCAAATGGTCGGGGTTGCGATTGTGGTCGCCGCGCTGCCAGGCGATCTGCGCGTCGTGCCGTTTCTTCCCTATTGGGTCGAACGCACGCTCCTGGGTTTCGCCATCCTTTGGCTCGTCAATCTGGCAAATTTCATGGACGGCATCGACTGGATGACGATCGCTGAAGTGGTGCCGCTCAGCGCCGGCCTCGTTTTTTTCGGCCTCATGGGTGCGCTTCCGCGCAATGCCATGATCATGGCGCTTGCGCTGTGCGGCGCAGTGATCGGCTTTGCGCCTATCAATCGCCCCGTCGCACGTCTGTTTCTCGGCGATGTGGGCAGCCTGCCGATCGGCCTTTTGCTTGGCTGGCTGTTGGTCTTGCTCGCGGGCGCCGGGCATTTCGCGGCCGCGCTGCTGCTGCCGCTTTATTACCTCGCCGACGCGACGATCACGCTGTTGCGTCGCACGGCGAACGGCGAACCGATCTTGCAGGCGCATCGCAGTCACTTCTATCAGCGAGCGATGGACGGAGGTTTACGGGTCTATCAGGTCGTCGGCCGTGTATTCCTGCTGAATATCGTTTTGATCGGACTCGCCGTTACGACCCTGCTGACAGCGTCATATCTTCTGCACGGTGCCGCGCTGATCGCCGGCTGCGTTCTGGTCGGTTTGCTACTTTACCGTTTTGCGGCCGCCAAGGCCTGATCGGCGGCGGCGATCACCTGCTCCGGCGCCAGTTCATCGAGGCATTGGCTGTAGCTGTCGAGCCGGCGCTCGCAACCTTCGAGTTGACATGGCGTGCACGGCAACGCGTTCTGCACCAGCCAGACATTGCCGTGGCGTTGGATGGCGCCGGTTGCCGCCCAGATCCGGTCCATGCCACCGACCGGCCATGGGCCCCAAAGGCTCGGGTTGGTTGGCCCATAAAGGGCGACGGTCGCGCAGCCCGAGGCGGCGGCGAGATGGGTCACCGACGTGTCGGGGCCAATATAAACGCGCGCCTCGGATAACAGCCCGGCGAGTTGCGGCCAGGCGAGTTGGCCGTCGCGCCGCGTGACGGATGCGCCGTTCCACACTTCGTCGAGATAGCGCCGTTCGGCCTCGGCCGGCCCGCCGGTCGCGATCACCGTGAGCCCGCGCGCGGCAAGCGCGCTGGCAAGCTCTCGCCAGCCGCTTCCGGTCCATTGCTTGTAGCGAAACATCGGCGCCGCATGGATCACCGCATAGGGGCCGGGCGGCCGCTCACCCGCCTCGGCGGCACGCGGGCAGACCAGCTCCGGCACACGCGCAATGCCGAGGGCGTCGGCGAGCCGCAACATCTCGTCGACCCTGTGCAGTCCGCGCACGGTAGCGATGCCGCGATGGAGCAGCGCTCGCTTCACGCGGCCGTTGAGGCTCGCGGGAACCGGCGCGACGCGCAGGCGTCCGGCGGCGATGGCAAATCCGGTCGGCCGGTCGCCGCTTTGGGTGGAGATCGCGAGATCGTAGCCGCGGAACAGTCGCGCTCCTAAGGCGAGCGTCTGCGCCGCCGAGGGCTGTGGCGGAATGGTCATGACGCCATCGAGATCGGGATTACCCTGGAGAATGCCGGCAGTGTCCGCGAAGACCAGCGCGTCGATCCGCGCCTCCGGCCAGGCGCGCCGCAGGCTGCGGATCAGCGGCGTGGTCAGCAGCACATCGCCAATGCGGCGCAAGGTGACCACCAAGATGCGCGGGCGCTCCGGCAATTCGATGCGGGCAACGCCAGTCATGGCGCAGCGCCGGCCGAAGTCGACCACGGCAGCGAAGTCGCAACAGCGATGGCGAGGCCGTCGGCAATTTTAGCAAGTGTGCGGTCAAGACGTGACGCGATCGAAAGCGTAGACACCGTTCACCCTGCCAAAGCAGGCGAAGGCGCGGACCGTATTGCGGACAGACCGCTCCGTGCGCGGATGCGGTCGCCCGCGAGACTATCTGAAAGCCGGCGTTCATTCTCCGCGAGCCGTCCGCGTTCGGCCTCGGCATGCCATAGATGCAGTACGCCGGTCGCGAACACGCCATCCTTACGCCGCACGCCAGCATGCAGCAGGCGCACGATGATGTCGGAATCCTCCTTGCCCCAGCCACTGTAGTCGGCGTCGAAGCCGTCGACCCGATCAAGATCGGCGCGCCAGATCGCAAGATTGCAGGATCGCGCGCCGCGCCACTTCCGCTGCCGAAGCCGTCGCAGCGGGCCGAGCGGCAAACGCAGCAGCGCCGACAGCCGGTTGACGCCGCCACGCCGGCGTTCCGCCAGCCAGTCGGCAAAAGTCCATGCTTCCGGCGTGAGATTCCCGCGCAGCACATTTGCCGTAAGCTCGCGCGACAATAGAATACGATTGCCGGTGACGAAGCAGCCCGGTTCGGCCAGGCGGCGATGGGTGGCAACGAAATCGGGGCGCACGATGCAGTCGCCGTCGAGGAAGATGCAATAGGCGCCGTGCGACGCCAGGATTGCGCGGTTGCGGATCTCTGCTGCGCGGAACCCGCGATCCTCGTGCCAGACGTGATCGAGGCGGCGCCCGATCTTCCCCTTCCAGGCGTCAATCGTCTTGGCGGTGGCCGCGGTCGAGCCGTCATCGGCCACCACGACCTCGAAATCCTGCTCGGTCTGGCAGGCGAGCGAGCGCAACACCGCTTCGAGCGCGTCTTCGCGGTTGTACGTGGTCACAATGACGGAAAATAATTCATTCAAGGAAGTGCCTCGCTGCGAACGCCGATGTCATCCCGCTCTGCTTGTCCGCCGGCGCGCAAAAACCGCATCGCACGTTTTTACAAATCACGGAATTTGGCGGATCGCAAGCCTGTCCGAATGGCGTGCCGGCTGAGCGCATTGTCGACCTCGCTGTGCACCGCTGGTCAATCATGATAATTTCCCGGTTGCTTGCTTATCCGGCGACGTATCGCCCTGCGGCCAAACGTGAGTCATCAACTGCGTTGCTCCGTCATCATCCCCACTTACAACCGCGTTAACATGCTGCCCCGGGCCGTGGCGAGCGTGTTGGCGCAGGACGAGCCTGATTTTGAATTGATCATTGTCGATGATGGATCGACTGATGGCACGCGCGCATGGCTCGCGACCCTGACCGACCCCCGAATCAAGGTCATTCTGTCGGAGCACAATCGCGGGGTTAGTGCCGCGCGCAATCGGGGCCTCGCGGAAGCCCGCGCGCCCGTCGTCGCGTTCCTCGACTCCGATGACGTCTATCGGCCGCAGCGACTGCGCCGCTCGCTCGAGGTGATGACAAACGAGCCCGAAGTGATCTGCACGCTGTCGTCGGCGATAAAGCAGGTCCGGGACGAGGTTCGCACCAGCATCGTGCCGGATGTGAAGCTGCCTGCCGCGGCTTTCGAGTGGGCCCTCTACTGCGACCTCATCGGCGTCGATGGAAGTGGCATCACGGTGCGCACCGCGGCGGCGCGCGCCATCGGTGGCTTCTGCGAAGATTTGCATCGAACCGAAGATCGCGAATTCCTCATTCGATTGGCGCCGCATGGCGCGGTGCGCCTCCTGCCGGACCTGTTGTGGGAAAAGTCGTGGACTCTCGACAGCGAGTCCAATGAATGGAAAGGGGCCGGCCGAGATCTCCTCGCCTATTTCGCCCAGCGCCCGGAATACATCACGCGATTTCGAAAAGTCGCAAGCTATTATGCGACGAAGATTCTCGTCTCTGACCTGCGGCGCTGGGACTTGCCCACACTTGTCACCGACTGGAAAAGCTTCCGCGGCATTGGGCTCTTGCGCGGCGGCATCGGCCGCTTGTGGCGCGATCATCGCGAAGTGCGGAAATATCGCCGTTCGATGTCGAACCGCGAGGCGCTCGCGCGGCTTGCCGGCCCGCCAGCCGAATGGGCCTAATCGTGCGGCACTGATTTGCGAGCCGGAAAGACGTGACCAATTGGCGCCGGGAATGTTAGCTTGGCGCGCAGTCTTTGAGACTGAAACGGCGACCATCCGATTATGCAGAAGATATCAGTCTATATCCTGACCTATAACGAGGCCGATAAAATCGAGGCGGCGGTTGCCAGCGTGCTGTGGGCCGATGAGGTCGTGGTCGTGGATTCGTTCAGCACGGACCGCACGACTCAAATTGCCACCGCGCTCGGCGCGCGCGTGGTACAGGTGCCTTTCAATGGTT
The DNA here is from genome assembly GCA_963709855.1 of uncultured Alphaproteobacteria bacterium. GTDB lineage: Bacteria > Pseudomonadota > Alphaproteobacteria > Rhizobiales > Xanthobacteraceae > Pseudolabrys. Next base: position 90,270 of record CAVPXX010000033.1, read on the forward strand.
TCGGCGAACTACGCAACCGCGCAAGCGAAGCCTGCAAATACGATTGGATATTCAGCCTTGATTCGGACGAGCGCTGCACCGAGGAAGTACGCGACGAAATTATCAAGCTGCTGGCCGACGGCCCTCCCCTCGACATCTATCGCGTGCCGCGCCGAAATTACATGATGGGCCGATGGATACGCGGCTCCGGTTGGTATCCGAATTTCCGTCAGCCTCAGCTCTTTCGCAAAGGCAGCATGCGCTACACGCTCGAGCCCGTGCACGAGGGTTTTGAAGTCTTGAGCAGCAAGCCGGTTGGCGCGCTCAGCAACGCCATTTGGCAATTTCCGTTCCGCAATCTGGAAGAGGTCATCCGGAAAATGAACCGGTATTCCTCGCTCGGCGCAGCAAAACTTGCGGGTAAGCGCGTGTCGATGGCGGGCGCGCTTGGACACGGCGTGTGGTCGTTCCTCAAGCACTACATTTTTAAGTTCGGCTTCATCGACGGCTGGGCTGGTTTCGTCATCGCGATGGGAAATTTCGAGGGAACGTTCTACCGCTACGCCAAGCGCCATGAAGAAGCGCAAAATTGGCAGCCGCCCGAAAGCAAATCGATCCGGCGGGAACCCGGCGCTTAGCGACCGTTGCGCGAGCGCTCAACTATGTTTGTGGTCGAGTGGCCGGGTACGGTGTCGATCAGGATCACTTCGCCGCCCAGCGCCTCGACGATCTCGCGGCCGACCACCTGCTCGCGCGTGTAGTCGCCACCCTTGACCAGCACGGTCGGCTTCACGCACGCGATCAGTTTTTCCGGGGTGTCTTCGTTGAACACGACGACAAGATCGACGGCTTCGAGCGCGGCCAGTACTTCGGCGCGCGCTGCGACCTGCTGCACCGGACGACCCTCGCCTTTTAGCCGCGTGACCGAGGCATCGCCATTCAAGCCAACGACCAAGCGGTCGCAGACCGCGCGCGCGCCGGCCAGCAGTTTGACGTGGCCGGGATGCAGCAGATCGAAGCAGCCATTGGTGAAGCCCACCCGCATGCCCTGCCGCCGCCATTCGCCGATGTGCTCGTCGAGCAGCGCCCAGTCGAACACGATTTTCTCCTCGGGCGCGAGCGTGGCTGCCGGCAGAATGCGCGAGCGCAATTCCGCAACGGAAAGGGTGGCGGTGCCGCGCTTGCCCACCACCACCGCGGCCGCGGCATTGGCCGCGCGCATGGCGGATTCGAAATCGGCCCGCATGGCAAGCATAGCCGCCAACACCGCAACCACCGTATCGCCGGCGCCGGACACGTCGCGCACGCGCACCGGATAGGCGGGAACGTGAATTGGCGCGCCGTCGCCCACCAGCGTCATGCCGGCTTCGCTACGGGTCACCAAAACCGCTTGCGTCCCCAGCGCTCGGCCGAGTTCTGCGGCGGCTGCCGCGACCTGATCGTCGGTCTGGGCCGATGAATTGGTTGCATCGGCGAGCTCCTGCCGGTTCGGCGTTATCAAGGTTGCGCCGCGATAGATGCCGTAGTTGCGGCCTTTCGGATCGACCACCACCGGCTTGCCGGCTTTATTGGCGGCATCGATGACGGCGCGAATGACGCGCGGGGTGAGCGCGCCCTTGGCGTAATCGGACAACACCACGGCGCCCGCGCGCGGCATTGCCTTAATGACGTGACCGATCAGCGCGCTCTCGCTTACCGCATCGACGGTCGAGGCCATTTCCCAATCGGCGCGCAACATATGGGTGGAGTGGTGCTCCGAAACAAAGCGGACCTTGCGGGTGGTCTGCCGTGTTGCATCGACCACCAAGTGGAATTCGATCAGCGGATGGCTAGCCAAAGCCTCGCTCAGCGCGCGGCCGGCATCGTCGTCGCCGACGACGCCAATGAAAATACAGCGCGTGCCGAGCGCGACCAGATTGCGCGCCACATTGCCGGCGCCGCCGATCATCGTCTCGGTGCGCTTGACCGCGATTACAGGCGTCGGCGCTTCCGGCGAAATGCGCGAGACCTCGCCATAAACAAACTCATCCAGCATCAGATCGCCAATGCAGAGCACAGTCTGCTCGGTCAGGTCTGTGAGATGTTTATCGAAGTCGAACATGGCGTCAGCGGTACTTGTCTTCGCGGTCGAGATAGCCGGTGACGTATTGGCCGACGGCCGCCTCGAGTGGGGTGAAGCCGGCGTTATAGCCGGCGCGGCGCAGGTTCTCGACATTACCTTGCGTAAAATACTGGTATTGGCCGCGGATCGCGTCCGGCATCTCGACATATTCGATATTTGCCGGCCGCCCGAGCGCCTTGAACATGGCGCCGATCATGTCCCGGAAGCTTTCCGCTTTGCCGGTGCCGACATTGAAAATGCCGCTGACCGAGGTGGCATCGAGCAGCCAACGCAGCACCGCAATGGCGTCGTCCACATAAATGAAATCTCGCCGCTGGTCGCCGTCCTCGATGCCGTCGCGATAAGACTTAAACAGCCGCACCGGCTTGCCGGCCTTGGCCTCGTCGAACACCTTCGCAAGCACGCTCGCCATATGGCCTTTGTGGTATTCGTTCGGGCCGTAGACGTTGAAGAACTTTAAGCCCACCCAGTGCGGCGGCAGCTTTTCTTTTTTGACGTAGCGATCGACCACCGCGAGATCGAACAGGTGCTTGCTCCAGCCGTAGAGATTCATCGGGCGTAGCTTGCGCAATGCTTCGAGCGACCAGTTGTCGTCGAAGCCCGCGCTGCCGTCGCCATAGGTCGCCGCCGACGAGGCATAGATGAACGGTGTGCGGGTGGCAGTGCACCAGTCGAGCAGGCGCAGCGATAGGCGGAAATTGTTCTCCATCATCAGGTCGCCGTCGGTCGCGGTAGTGTCGGAAATGGCGCCCATGTGGATGACCGCGTCGAGCTTGCGGCCGTCGAGCCAGCTCATCAACTCGGCCGGCGGCACCAGGTCGGCCACTTGGCGCTTCGCGAGATTGCGCCATTTGGCGTCGTCCTGGCCGAGCAGGTCGTTGACTACGATATCGCTCGCGCCCGCCTCGTTGAGGTTGGCCACCACGTTCGATCCTATGAACCCGGCCCCACCGGTGACCAAAAACATGCGCTACCTCGCCGCCAGGCAATCCTTGCCTCAGTCCGTGGATGGGCGCAATTGTTAGGCCTGATTCCCCCGCAAATGGCTCAGGAAACGGTAAAAATCGTGGCTGGACAGCCTTAGGCCCCGCAGGCTAACGCCTGTCCGGGCCGACCGAAACGGACGCACGAGGCGCTGCGGTGCCGAACGAATGAGCCAAGAATTAATCCGACCGCCAAGCCCGATCCTGATCGTCCCCTATGTCTGGATCGGGGACTTCGTCCGCTGCCATTCCGTGGCGAAGCTGCTGCGCGCGCAGGCACCCGAGCCGCCGATCGACATCGTCAGCAGCACGCTATGCGCACCGCTCGCCGACTACATGCCTGGCATCCGGCAGGCGATCGTAATCGATCTGCCGCGCCGCCGTCTCGGCGTCGCGCTGCAACGGCAATTGGCCGACCGGCTGCGAGAAAACAATTACGCGCAGGCGCTGGTGATGTCGCGCAAGTGGAAGGCAGCGCTGGCGCCGTTCCTTGCCGGCATTCCGCTGCGTACCGGCTTTGCCGGCGAATTCCGCTTCGGTCTGCTCAATGACGTGCGCTTCGGCGAACGAAAACTCCCTCGCATGATTGATCAGATGGGCGCGCTGGCTTTGCCGAAAGGTGCGAGCCTGCCGGCCGTATGGCCGCTGCCCGAATTGAATGTGCCGCCGGCTCAAGTTGAGACCTGGCGTGCACAGCGTGGGCTCGCAGCCGATAGCCGCCCCATCGTCACGCTTTCGCCCGGCGCGGTCGGCGCCGGTAAGGCCTGGCCAGTCGGCCACTACGGCCGATTGGCGCGCGCGCTAGCCGAAGACGGCGCATCGGTCTGGGTACTGGGCGGTCCGACCGAGACGCCGCTCGCCATGCAAATCGCCGACGCCGCCGGAAACCGCGTGCGCGATCTCACCGGCAGCGATCTGCGCAACGCGATCCTGGCGCTCGCCACCGCCGACGCCGCCGTCACTAACGATTCCGGACTGATGCATGTATCCGCAGCGATCGGCGCGCCAACGGTCGCGATCTTCGGCCCGACCAGCCCGTGGCACTGGAAACCCCTCAACCCGATCGCCGCCATCCTCGAGCCGCCCGGCGACGAAGTGGCGGCCAAGCGCGCACGCACTGACGGCAATGATGCGGTGCGCCACCGAAGCACCGCCGATATCGCAGTCGAGACCGTGCTGGCGAGCGTACGCGAGGTGCTTCGGAAAGGCCGTTAATTCCTGCATAGCCGCGACATTAACGTTTGGCTCGCCGCAAGCCTGACGCGCGGCTCGTTCCATGCTATCTAACCCGCGATCAGTAAAGGACCCGCGACCTCCGCATGGCGAGACCCAAGCCAGCCGATATGAGCAGCGAGCGCGCGCAGGCGGCGATCGATTCCGCGCTGCGCACACTCGACGCAGAAGGCGGCGGCATCGATGCGCTCGCCACCGCGCTGCGCGACGGACTGGGCGCGACCTTCGCCGCGGCCGTCGACCTGATCCGCGCCGCGCAAGGCCGGGTGATCGTGACCGGCATGGGCAAATCCGGCCATGTCGCTCGCAAGATCGCCTCGACTTTCGCCTCTACCGGAACGCCGGCGCTGTTCGTGCATCCGGGCGAAGCAAGCCATGGTGACCTCGGCATGATCGCGAACAACGATGTCATCGTTGCGCTGTCGTGGTCGGGCGAGACGGCGGAGCTGAAAAACCTCACCGATTATTCGCGCCGCTTCCGCATCGGTTTGATTGCGATGACCGCCAATGCGGACTCGACGCTGGCGAACACTGCCGACGTGGTGCTTGCCTTGCCGCAGGCGCGCGAGGCCTGCCCGCACAATCTCGCGCCCACCACCTCCTCGCTGATGCAGCTTGCGCTCGGCGACGCGCTGGCGATCGCGCTCCTGGAAAGCCGCGGCTTCACGGCAGTCGATTTCGGCTTACTGCACCCGGGCGGCAAGCTCGGCGCGCTGCTCAAAGGGGTGCGCGAGTTCATGCACACGGGCGAGTCCGTGCCGCTGACGCCGCTCGGCACGCGCATGTCCGACGCCATTCTCATAATGTCCGCCAAGGGGTTCGGCTGCGTCGGCATCACCGATCCGCGCGGCCTGCTGGTCGGCATCATCACCGACGGCGACCTGCGCCGCCATATGCGCAACAATCTGCTCGACGCGCGCGTCGACGACGTGATGACGCGGGCGCCGAAGACGGTGCGGCCCGATCAGCTCATCAGCGAAACGCTCGAGCTGCTCAATGCGACGAAAGTGACGGCGTTGTTCGCGGTCGAGGCCGGCAAGCCAGTCGGCGTCATCCACATCCACGATCTGTTGCGCGCCGGCGCCGCTTAAGCACAATCAACGCGCGATTGTCGCAACCGCATCAGCGACCGCCTCGACTGACGGCGGCGTCCCCTCCGCGCCAAGCACGGTGAGCGGTCCGTATCCGACCGGACCGGTCAGGCCGGGCTTGCTGCTGGCAAAGATCGCGACCAGCGGCACGCCGAGCGCGGCGGCCAGATGCATCAGCCCGGTGTCGACTCCGACCACGAATTGAGCGCCCGCGATGAGCCGGGCAACCGTATCGAGCGGCGCCCGTTCGGGAACGCGCGCGCGCGGCAGCGCGGCGGCAATGCGGGTGCTGCGTGCCTGCTCATCGGCGGTGCCCCAAGGCAGCACGAGATTGACGCCCTGTTGTTCGAGCGTTTGGCCGAGCGCGATCCAATGCGCCTCCGGCCATTGTTTTCCCGGCCGCGCCGTGGCGTGCAGCAGCACGGCGTAGCGCTCGCCTGGCGCGGGAAAGCGGGCGCGGTCGAGCCCGAAATCGGGCGCGCCCTGCGGCTTAAATCCAAGCGCTAGGCCACCGAGAATGCGGTTGCGCTCTACCGCATGCAGGCCGCGGCTGACGCTGTGGCGGACATCGTAGAGCATCGCGGCAAGCGGTTCTCGGATGCTCGCAGCATCGTAGCCGTGACGCCGCCCTCGCGCGAACCGGGCGATGACGGCGGTGCGCAGCAGGCCTTGGCTGTCGATGATCTCATCGTAGCGCCGCGCCCGGATGGCGCGTAGGCTGCCGGCAATCTCGGCGAGCGTTGCCGGCGTGTAGAGCGATTTTCGCCAGCGCCGCCAGGCCACCGGAACGACCTCGGCCACCGCCGGATGCAGACGGACGAGCGGGGCAAAGGCCTCCTCCACCAGCCAGGTGAACGTCGCCTCGGGCCGCGCTTTGCGCGCCTCGGTCAGCGCCGGCATGTGATGAATCACATCGCCGAGCGACGATGTCTTGATGAAGAGAATATCGGCCATAGTGCCCCTGCCGGCGTCATATACCGAGCATTAAGCATGACCGCCATAACCATGACCGCTTGCCGTACGGCCTAAGCGCCCTTTCACGGTCGCCCGGTAAAACGGCGTGGATATCCGAGGGGCATGGATCATGACGATTCTGGTCACGGGCGGGGCCGGCTATATCGGCAGCCACATGGTGCATGAGCTCGTCGATGCCGGCGAGCCGGTGGTCGTGCTCGACAATCTGTCGACCGGTTTCCGCTTCCTGGTCCCCGGCGAGGTCCCGTTCGTTGCCGGCAGCACCGGCGACCGCGATCTGGTGGCGCAGACCATCGCCCACCATGGCGTGAAGTCCATTATCCATTTCGCCGCGTCGATCGTCGTGCCAGAACTCGGTACGCGATCCGCTCGGCTATTACAGCAACAACACCATGAATACCTGCGCCCTGCTCGACGTCGCCATCAAGGCCGGCGTGCAGCAGTTCATCTTTTCATCGACCGCCGCCGTTTATGGCAATGCTGAGCACGTACCGGTGCGCGAGGATGCGACTACGGCGCCGATCTCGCCCTATGGCACCTCGAAGCTGATGTCGGAGATCATGCTGCACGATGCCGGCGCCGCTCATGGGCTTCGCTTCGTGATCTTGCGCTACTTCAACGTCGCCGGCGCCGATCCGAAGCTGCGTACCGGGCAATCGACGCCGATGTCGACCCATCTGATCAAGGTCGCCTGCGAAGCGGCACTCGGCAAGCGGCCCAAGATCGACGTGTTCGGCACCGATTATCCAACGCCGGACGGCACCTGCATCCGCGACTACATCCATGTCACTGACCTTGCGCGCGCGCATTCGGCGGCGTTGGCCTATCTGCGCCGCGGCGGCGCCAACGCGACATTCAACTGCGGCTACGGGCATGGCACTTCTGTGTTACAGGTGATCGAGGCGGTGCGGCGCGTCAGCCGGCGCGATTTTCCGGTCGAGATCGCCGGGCGACGGCCGGGCGATCCGCCCGCGCTGGTGGCCGACGTCGGGCGCATTCGGTCGACGCTCGATTGGCAACCGCAGTTCGAGGAACTCGATACCATCGTTACCCATGCGCTCGCCTGGGAGCGCCGGCTGCCAGGCCGCCGCGAAACTGCTCCGGCCTGACTGCTCGGGAAATTCGAGCGCGGGAATATCCGCTTTTTTACTGGTTTTTGGCTTGAAAATTCCGCTGTCAGTAGGCAAGGAAACGCCTGCTCCAGCCAGCATTCAATTGTGCCATAATCAGAGCCCGACAGAGGGCGGATGAACGACCACACTTTGCCATCGGCCGACGATGAGCGTTACGGCACGATCGCCCTGATCCGGCGATTGTTGGCCGAACAGGGCCTTGTGCATTGGCGCAAATACGCGTTCGCGTTCACCTTGATGGCGATCTCCGCCGGCTGCACGGCGCTCAGCGCCTATCTGATCGGCGACGTCATCAACCAGGCCTATGTCAATAAGAACCTCGCCGGCATCATCATCCTCGGCGGCATTACCGCCGCGCTGTTCGCCACCAAGGGGCTGGCCACCTACGGGCACAGCGTGATCCTCTCGCAGATCGGCAATCGCATTGTCGCCGACAATCAGCGAAGCGTATTCGCCAAGTTGCTCAATGAAGGGATCGGCTTTTTCTCCGACCGGCACTCGACCGAATTCATCGCGCGCCTGAGCGCGGGCGCAGCGGCGGCGACCCAGGTCATCAACCTGCTGATCACCTCGCTCGGCCGTGATCTGCTGTCGCTGATCGGGCTGGTTATGGTGATGGTGGTGCAGGACCCCCTGATGTCGTTCATCAGCTTCGTGGTGGCGCCGCCAGCGTTTTTAGTACTGCGCAAACTGATCCGCCGCATCTACGGCATTGCGCGCAGTCAGTTCCAGGGCGGCACCCGCATCATCGAGACGCTGCAGGAAACTCTGCAAGGCATTCGCATCGTCAAGGCCTTCACGCTCGAAGACATCATGCGCGAGCGTTTCGACCGCAACGTGGCGGCAGTCGAGCACGAGGCGAACAAGATGGCACGCGTCTCCAATCGCGCCAGCCCGCTAATGGAAACACTCGGCGGCTGCGCCATCGCGATCGCCATTACCTATGGCGGCTATCGTGTAATCGAGACCGGGGCGACGCCCGGGCAGTTCTTTTCGTTCATTGCTGCATTCCTGCTGGCCTACGAGCCAGCCAAGCGGCTGGCCCGGCTCAACATCGAGCTCAACAGCGGGCTGGTCGGCGTCCGTATCCTGTTCGAGGTGCTCGAACTCGCCGCCGAGCGAGGCGGTCGACTACGACAAGCCGGCGCTACAGATCAAGATTCCGCGGCTGGAATTTGACGATGTTCATTTTGCCTATCGCACCGATGAAGCGGTGTTGCGCGGCATATCCTTCGTGGCGGAACCGGGCAAGCTGACCGCGCTGGTCGGCCCCTCCGGCAGCGGCAAAACGACCATCATCAATTTGATCCTGCGCTTCTACGATGTCCAGCGCGGCAGGATCGTCATCGACGGGCAGGACATCCGCCAAGTGGCGCGCCGCTCACTGCGCGAGCACCTCGCCTATGTCGGGCAAGACGTGTTCCTGTTCCGCGGCACGATCCGCGACAACATCGCATTTGGCAGGCCGGGCGCCAGCGAGGATGAGATCGTGGCGGCCGCCAAGGGTGCCTACGCGCACGATTTCATTCTCTCCTTCCCGCGCGGCTATGACACGCCGGTCGGAGAACACGGCCTGCAATTGTCCGGTGGCCAGCGCCAACGGGTCGCCATCGCGCGCGCCTTGATCAAGAACGCGCCGATCATCCTGCTCGACGAGGCCACCGCCGCGCTCAATTCGGAATCTGAACTGCAGGTACGCGAGGCCATGGAGCATCTCTGCCAGGGCCGTACCACGGTAGCGATCGCGCACCGGCTGCACACGGTCTCGCACGCCGACCGCATCTTTGTGATCGAGGACGGTCAGGTGGTCGAATTGGGCCGGCACGACGACCTGCTGCGCAAAAGCGGTCGCTATGCCTCATTCTACCGGCTCCAGCTCAAGCAGCAGGAAGCCCGCACACCGGTCGAAGCGGCGGCGCAATAGGCCCGTTGAACGACCGCTTTTTCCGCCTTGTTCAAGTCGGCATTATGCGATACCGGATGGGCCCGCCGGCTAACGCATTCTCATAACATCCTAGAAGGCAAATTCCCCATGAGCGCGGACTACGTCATTTCGCCGCCGCCGCAGCCGACCATCGCGGTCGCCGGCTCCAGCAAAGTCTTTCCGGTCCGGCGCATTTGGTGCGTTGGGCGCAATTATATCGAGCACATCCGCGAAATGGGGCAGGACGAGCGAGCACCGCCGTTCTTCTTCGCCAAGCCGGCCGACGCGATCGTGGCGGACGGCGGAACGGTGCCCTATCCGTCGCTGACCAAGGACATGCACCACGAAGTCGAGCTGGTGGTCGCGCTCAAGAGCGGCGGCCGCAGCATCCCGGTAGGCAAGGCCAATGACTGCATCTACGGCTACGCGGTCGGCATCGACCTCACCCGCCGCGACCTGCAGTTCGCCTCGCGCGAGATCAAGCGGCCGTGGGAAGTCGGCAAGGCGTTCGACCATTCCGCGCCGTGCGGGCCGCTCAAGCCGGCGAGCGAAATCGGCCATCCGAGCAAGGGCAAGATCACGCTCAAGGTCAACGGCAAGATCCGCCAGGACGGCGATCTCAACCAGATGATCTGGAACGTGCCGGAGACGATCTCCAAGCTCTCGGAGATGGTCGCGCTTGAAGCCGGCGACATCATCATGACCGGCACGCCGTCGGGCGTCGCCGCCACCGTCGCCGGCGATAAGATCGAGTGCGAGGTCGAAGGCGTCGGCAAGCTTACGGTGACCATCGGCCCGCCGCTGAAGTAGATCTAAAGCCCGAGATAGGCCTGCCGCACTCGGTCGTCGGTGAGCAGCGCCGCGCCGCTGCCCGACAGCGTGATGCGGCCGTTCTCCAACACGTAGGCGCGGCTCGCCAGTTTGAGCGAGACCGCCACGTTCTGCTCCACCAGGACACAGGTGAGGCCTTCGCGATTGAGGTCGCGCACACATCGCAGCACGCTTTGCACGACGGTGGGCGCGAGACCGAGCGACGGCTCATCGAACATCACCAGGTCCGGCGCGCCCATCAGGCACCGGCCGATGGCGAGCATCTGCTGCTCGCCCCCGGACAGCGTGCCGGCAAGTTGATGGCTGCGCTCGGCCAATGCCGGAAACAGCGTATAGACGTGATCGAGATTTCGTTCGCGCGAGCCTTGAGCGCGCGGCAGCATGGCCCCCATCGCCAGATTTTCCGCGATCGACAGCGAGGGGAAAACCTGGCGGCCTTCGGCCACCTGGCCGATGCCGAGATCGCAGACCTTATGGCTCGGCCAGCCGGCGATATCGGTTCCGCGATAAAGAATGCGCCCGCGCGCCGCCTGGTGCATGCCGGCGATGGTGCGGATCAGCGAGGTCTTGCCGGCGCCGTTGGCGCCGATAATGGCGACGATCGCGCCCTGCTCGATCTCAAGCGAAACGCCGTCGAGCGCTTGCGCGTCGCCGTAAAACACGTCGAGGTTCTCGATCGTGAGCATCATTCGACCGCCTCCACGCCCAGGTAGGAGTCGATCACCGCGCGCTCGCGCATGACCTGTTCCGGCAGCCCTTCCGCGATCGCCGCGCCGTGATGCAGCACGAGAATACGCGAGGCGAGCGCCATCACCGCGCGCATCACGTGCTCGATCAGCAAGATGGCGAGCCCGGTTTCGCGATTAAGTTCGCGCAGGATCGCAACGATCCGGTCCATCTCGGTCGGCCGCAGGCCGGCCATCACCTCGTCGAGCAATAGCAGTTTCGGATCGGTCGCGAGCGAACGCGCCACTTCCAATCGCTTGCGGTCGGGCAAGGTCAGGGCCGAAGCGCGCTGATCGCGCTTGCGGTAAAGGTCGAGGCGGCGCAGCACCTCATGCGCCCGCACGCGCGCGTCGTCCACATGGCGGCGGTGCACCAGTGCGCCGACGATGACGTTGTCCTCGACGCTGAGCGCCGGAAACGGCCGCACGATCTGAAACGTACGGCCGATGCCGCGCCGGCAGATGCGGTCCGGCGGCAGGCCGTCGATGCGCTCGCCAGCGAAGGTGATGGTTCCGGTGTCGGCCGGAAACACTCCGGCGATCATGTTGAACAGAGTCGTCTTGCCGGCGCCGTTCGGGCCGATGACCGCGAAAATGCCGCCCTCCGGCACGTCGAAGCTGACCCGGTCGACCGCGACCAGGCCGCGGAACCGCTTGCTCACGCCACTGACCGACAAGAGCGCGCTCATTTTTTGCGCTCCGCCAGGCCGATCCGCTTGCAGACCCATGGCCACACGCCGTCCGGCAGCGTCGTGATCACCAGCAGCAGGCAAATGCCGTAAAACACCTGCTTGGCGCCCGGCAGATCGATCCCAGCTGCTGCCAGCGCGGTAGTGAGCGTCTCCGCCAGCCCGGTCAGCACGACGGCGCCCAGGATGGGTCCGAACAGCGTGCCGATGCCGCCTACGATCGGCCCGAGGATGATCTCGATCGACCGGGAGATGTGAAACACCTGCTCGGGAAACAGGTTATTGTAATAAAACGCATAGAACACGCCGGCAAAAGACGTCATGGCGGCGGAGACCACCACCGCGATCATCTTGTAGTGGAAGACGTCGATACCGGTCGAGCGCGCGGCCTCTTCGTCCTCGCGGATCGCCAGCCAGAAATAGCCGACGCGGTTTTGCAGCAAGGCGCGGCAGAAAATAAAGGCGAGCACGGTCGCGGTCAGCAGGATGTAATAGAACATCACCGGATGGCCGCGCAGCTGCCAGAGATCGTTGTGCGTATATTGCGCGACCGGCAAGAACAGCCCTGACGATCCGCTGGTCCACGCCAAATGATCAAAGCCAACGCGCGCGAACTCAGCTACGGCAATTGTCAGGATGGCGAAATAGACGCCGGCGACGCGAAAGCGGAACGCCAAAAAGCCGATGAAGGCGCCGGCCAAAGCCGCCACCGGCACCGCCACCAGGAGCCCGAGCCAAGGGCCGATGCCGAAATGGACGTAGAGCGACGCCGCGGTATAGGCGCCAAGCCCGACATACAGGGCGTGACCGAGCGAAAGCTGCCCGGCAAAACCCATCATGATGTTCCAGGCCTGGCCGATGTAGGCGAAGTACAAGATCAGGATCAGCACCGTGAGCAGGTAGTCGCCGGCAACCAGCGGTGCGCCGACGAGCGCGACCAGTAACGCGCCCAGCAAGACCAAGGCCCGGCGCGGAATACCCTCAATCAGGCGTGCAATCATGCCGCCCTCTTGCCCATGATGCCCTGCGGGCGGAACAGCAGCACCAGAACGAGGATGCCGAACGCGAACATGCTCTTGGCCGACGGCGTGAACAGCAATCCGGCCATCGCCTCGGTAAGGCCGATCAAGACGCCGCCGATCAGCGCGCCCGGCATTGAGCCCAAGCCGCCGGTGATGACGATGACGAAGGCGAGCAGCGTATAGGCCGGCCCAACCGCGGGCGTGACGTCGAATATCAGCAGCAGCATGCAGCCGGCGGCGCCGACGCAGGCTGCGCCGAGGCCGAAGGTCAGCGCATAGAGGTGTTTGACGTCGAGGCCGACTACCAGCGCGCCGGTGTAGTTGTCGGCGCAGGCGCGGATCGCCGTGCCAGGCCGCGTGTATTGGAAGAAGCCGAAGAGCGCGGCCGCCACCACGATAGCGGCGAAGCCGGCATAGAGTTTGGTCGCGTCGACGATCAGCGGGCCAATCTGAAAACTGTCATATCCGTATGAGGTCTGGACATTTTGCGCGTCCGGGCCGAACGTGATCAGCAGCAGATTGACGATGATGATCGCCACCGCGACCAGCAGCAGGAACTGGCTGTATTCGGGCCGGGTGATGAATGGGTTGATCAGGCGCGTCTGCAATACGTAGCCGAAGGCAAACATCACCGCGGCGATCGGCACCAGCATCACCAGCGGGTCGAGGTGGAAGGCGGTGAACAATGTCACCGCGATATACATGGCGATGGTCATCATCTCGCCGTGGGCGAAATTGACCACGCGCACCACGCCGAAGATCACCGACAGCCCCAACGCCATCAGCCCATAGACGAGGCCGGTCAGGACGCCGCCGATGGCCACATTGAGATAGACATCTGCCGGCACAGGGCGATCCTAATAACGCAATGCTCCGGCCGCTATGACGGCCGGAGCAAATACGAACGGTACGCGCATCAGCTGCGCTTGTCGTAGGGCTTCAGCGGCCATTCCGGCTTGCCATTGGACGCTTCCTTCGGCGCGACAGTGATGAGCTTGCCGCCGCGGTTCTGGATCCCGCCGCCCAAGATCTTGTCATTCTGGCCTTTGGCGTCGAACTGGATGCCGGGGCCGATGCTCACATTGTCTTTGATGTTGGTCGTGCGCACGGCGTCGGCGAGCGCCTTCGGATCGGTGGAACCAGCGCGCTTGTAAGCGTCGGCGGCAATCAGCAGCGCCTCGAAGGTGTAGACGTGGTTGGTGTTCAGGTTGATGCCTGGGTGCGCCTTGGCGAGCACGGCATCGAGTTGCTTCGACATCTTTTTGTTTGGATCGTACCAAGGCGCAAAGCTCAACGGCCCATCGGAGAGCTTGCTCAGGGTCTTGAGATACTGGTCCTCGTACCAGCCCGGTCCCATGCTCATGATCGCCATCGGTGTCCAGCGCTGTTTGACCATTTCGCGCGTGAGTAGGATGGCGTCGTTGAGGCGGCTGACCATCAGCAGCGCGTCGGCGCCGGTCGCCTTGGCTTTTGAGATTTCGACCGACAGGTCGCGCGCGGCCGGATCGTAGGCGATCGTCTCAACGATTTTGTATGGCATGTCGAATTTCGGCATCACCGCGCCGATACCACCCTTCATCGCGGTGCCGAAGGTGTCGTTGACGTGCATGAACACTGCCGTCTTCGGCGCGGCGCCTACCTCTGCAAAAATTTCCTTCTGGTCGACGAAGGCGTCGCGCAGGATCATGCCGGCGGTCGGGAAGTTGCGGAACACGAACTTGTAGCCCTGCTCGGTGATCGGCGGGGCGGCGGCGATGTTGATAACGTATGGGATGCCCTTTTGCTCGGCGACCTGCGCGATGGCCGTGCTCTGTCCAGAATCGAAGGCGCCGACCAGAAGCTGGGCGCCCTCGCCGATCAGCTTCTCGGCGCGCGCGCGCGCAACATCGACGTTGGTCTCGGTGTCGGCGTTCATGATCTGCAGCGACGGCAGGCCAAGGTCCTTCAGAATCCCCGCCGTGATATCGACGCCGCGCTGGCAATCCTGGCCGATGCCCGCCTGGTAGCCGGAGCGCGGCAGCAGCACGCCGACTTTAAGCGCCGCGCCCTGCGCGCGCACGATATTGAACGGCGCGGTCCCCGCCAGAAGTCCGGCAGCGCCGAGCCCGGCGCTGAAGGTGCGGCGGCTCACGCGCGCCGTTTTCGATTGCGATTTGCGTTTCATTTGGCAGTCCTCCCCGGCCCAGCAAAAGGCCGTTTTCCCAATGATGCCGGATATGTGGCAGCTTTAACAAGCTCGAAAAGCGGTGCAGTGGGTTACCGCCTTTTACGCCGCAAACGCCCGCTCCACCGCCGCGGCGATACGCAACAGGCGATGGTCGTGGCCGTTGCGCGCGACCAGCATCAAGCCGGTCGGCAAGCCGCCCTCGCGCGGCAGCGGAAGCGAGATGGCGCAGCAATCGAAGAAATTCCAGATCGAGGTGTTGCGCAGTAGCATGGCATTCTTGCGCGCGAAAAAATCAGGCGGCGCCATTTCCTCGATGGTCGGCGCGACCATCGGTGTGGTCGGCAATGCCAGCACGTCGATATCGGCCAAGCGCGCATCCATCTCGGCGATCAGCGCGGCGCGTTCGTTTACCATCTCGATGTAGTCGGCCGCGCTGATGTTGCGCGCCCGCTCCAGCCGCGCGCGCACGTTCGCATCGATATCGGCTCCGCGCCGGTTGAGCCGGTCGCGATGCAAGGTGAAGGCTTCCGCCGGCTGCACACCGCCACGGCTGTTGACCCGCGTCATGCCGTCGAGCAGCGCCAGCTTTTCATTAGACAGCCGCGCGCCCGCCTGCTCCAGCCAGTCGAGCGCGTCGGGGAAACGTTTCCCCACGGTGTCATCCAGGTTTTCCAGCGGCAGGCCTTGCGCGATGCCAACGCGCAGATTCGCGAGCGGGGCCGGCTCAAGCGGCTTAAAGTCGTCGCCCGACATTACCGCGTCGGCCTTGGCGCAGTCCATGACGGACTGCGTGATCGGGCCGATCGAGTCGATGCTTTGCGACAGCGGAAAGGCGCCGGCGGTGGAAATACGCTGCCGGCTCGGCTTGAAGCCGACCAGGCCACAGAGCGCGCCGGGAATGCGGGTGGAGCCGCCGGTGTCGCTGCCGATGGCGATATCGCACATGCCGTCGGCGACCGACACGGCTGCGCCCGACGACGACCCGCCGGGAATGCGCTTACGATCGGCCGGATTGCCTGGCGTGCCGTAATGCGGATTGATGCCGACGCCGGAAAAAGCGAATTCGGTCATGTTGGTCTTGGCCACGATGACCGCGCCGCCGGCGCGCAAGGCGCGCACCACCGGCGCATCGGCGTCGGCCGGCTTGCCCTCCTCGGCCAGAACCTTCGAGCCGGCGCGCGTGACTTCGCCGGCGACGTCGAACAGATCCTTGATGGTGACAATGGCGCCGTCGAGTGGGCCGAGCGAGATGCCGGCGCGGGCGCGCGCATCGGCGGCGGCGGCGGCACCGCGCGCGGCCTCGCGATAAACGGTAAGGCAGGCGCGCATGCCCTCGCCACGCAAGTCGTCGATGGACATGAGTGCGGCTTCGAGCCGTTCCCGGACGGAAATTCCAGTCATGCCTTTAATCCACCTTTCTGCTCAATGAACCGCGCGATCTCGCCGACGCTGGTGGTGGGCCCGAACATGTCGGCATAGGCCGCATGTTTCATTTTGATCGGCATGACGTTATCCCCGAAGTTAACAGTCGCGTTTTTCCGCTCTTGCGTCGTGCGCGGAGGCGGATAAGGTTACCGACAGGTCACCCATCTTCGGCTCTGCCGGACACGGATGGCCGCCATGGCCGGAGCGGGCATGGAACGTGGGTACTGCTTGCAGTATTTGTGGTCCATGTTTGCCGACCCTGGCTCTCAGTAACTGGGTACCGTGTTGCGCGCTCACGCGTGCGGCCCGGAAATGGATCCGAGAGCTTGTGACGGGTGGACGACGGTCCGCCCGTTATGGCTTTTAGGGGTCATAACTTCCGCATGACATCCTGACGAAAACCGTAAATCGTGCGCTTGCCGGCGAGCGCGACGAGCGTGACTTCGCGCGTCTGCCCCGGCTCGAAACGCACCGCGGCGCGAACCCTTATTGTAGGCCTTCGCCTGCAGATAAGTGACCAGCGCCATCTCGCTGGCGTCGTAAGCGTGCTCCCGCACCATCGGCTTGAACGCCTTGTCTAGCGGCTTGACCTCGACGAAGTCTAGCTTGAGCCAAGGCGAGACGATCTCTCCGCGCTTGAGCGGCAGGGTGTGCGGATAGTCGCCGATGGCGACGCGAAGAGTAGTCACGTCGGGCATGGGAAGCAGGCTTTCTTTTGGAGCCCTATTTAGTCTAAAGAATCCTCATGGATAAAGGGAGTTATCAAGTCCATGCCGGAAAACAAAACTGGGCTTGTCATCACCGCCCATCCCGGCGATTTCGTGTGGCGCGCGGGCGGCGCCATCGCGTTGCACGCTAAGCGCGGCTACCGGGTTAAGATCGTGTGCCTATCTTTCGGCGAGCGCGGCGAAAGCCAGTTCGCCTGGAAGGAGCCCGGCGCCACGCTCGAGAAGGTCAAGGCCGGCCGCAAGGACGAGGCCGAACGCGCGGCCGCCCTGCTTGGCGCGGAGATCGAATTCTTCGATTGCGGCGACTATCCGCTGAAACTCACCGAGGAACATTTCGATCGCACGGTCGACATTTACCGCGAGCTCAATCCGTCCTTCGTGCTGAGCCACGCGCTCGAGGATCCGTATAACTTCGATCATCCCAATGCCGCGCATTTCGCGCAGGAAACCCGCGTGGTGGCGCAGGCCATGGGGCACAAGCCGGCCGCCCAGTACAAATATTCGGCACCCCCGATGTTTCTGTTCGAGCCGCACCAGCCCGAGATGTGCAACTACAAGCCCAACCTCATTCTCAAGATCGACGAGGTGTGGGAGCAGAAATACAAGGCCTTCCATATTCTGGCGGCGCAGAAGCACCTGTGGGCCTATTACGAACGGGTCGCGCTCAACCGCGGCATCCAGGGCAGCCGCAATACCGGCGTGCCGATGACCTATGGCGAAGCCTACCAGCGGCTATTCCCGACCGTGGAGGAGATTCTGAAATGAAACCCGTCGTCGTCCGCAATATCAAACGCGCCGATCCTAACGCCATTGTCACGCTCACCGCCGTCGGCGTCTCCACCGCGCACGAGGCGCTCGGACGCTCAGGCCTGATGAAGCCTTATATGCGGCCGATCTGGGCCGGGGCCGCGATCTGTGGTCCGGCGGTCACCGTGTTGGCGCAGCCGGGCGACAACTGGATGATCCACGTGGCGGTCGAGCAGTGCCAGAAGGGCGACGTGCTGGTGGTCGGCTGCACGGCCGACAACACCGATGGCATGTTCGGCGAGTTGCTGGCGACCGCGCTATACGCGCGCGGCGTGATCGGCCTGGTCATTGACGCCGGCTGCCGCGACGTGAAGCCGCTCAAGGAGATGGGCTTTCCGGTGTGGTCGAAGGCGATCTCGGCCAAGGGCACGGTGAAATCCACACTCGGCGCTGTCAACATTCCGGTGGTGTGCGCGGGCGTTAATGTCGAGCCGGGCGACGTGGTGGTGGCCGATGACGACGGCGTGGTGGTGATTCCGAAGAAGCTGGCGGTCGAGACCGCGCAGAAGGCGCAGAAGCGCAAGGACGACGAGGACGGCAAACGCCGGCAGCTCGCGACCGGCGAACTCAGCCTCGACATGTACAAGATGCGCGAAGGGCTGGCGAAGGCGGGGCTGCGCTATGTCGACAAGCCGGAAGACGTATAGGCGACACGGGTAACGATCGCTTAACGCTAAACACGAAACCCGACTTTGGTTTGAAAAGCGAACGAATGCGGCCGCAAACGAGCGCGTTTTTCGGTTGAAATCGCTTGAAATATCGGCCGGCGCATTTATCCGTAAATCATTAACCGGTCAGCCGCGGGAAGTATTGTTCCTCTGCAACCCATAAGGCCCATGGCAGTCATGGCGGAATTCGTCGTCGAGTTCGGAAAATCCGGAGCACCGTCCGAGCCCGATGGCCGGCTGGACGGCCCGGCCTTTCACCGCAACCACGAGGCTATTTGGTCGGCCGTGGCCGCATTCCTGGGCGCGCAGACAGGCGACGTTCTGGAACTTGGCAGTGGCACCGGGCAGCACAGTGCCGAGTTCGCGCGACTGACGCCCGCCCTTACCTGGTGGCCAAGCGATATTTATCCTTCGCATCTCGCCAGTATCGAGGCCTGGCGCCGCCATGCCGGCGTTGCGAACCTGCGCGCGCCGCAGCGCATCGACCTCACCGATCCGGCATGGTTTTGGACGGCGGATGGGAAAGCCGGGGCTACGCTCACTGCCATACTGTGCATCAATGTGCTGCACATCGCGCCGTGGCGCGTTTCGCAAAATTTGTTCGCCGGAGCCGGCCGCTATTTGGCTGCCGATGGCCGGCTATTCATCTATGGCCCGTTCATGCGCTCCGGACAGCACACGGCGCCGAGCAACGCCGCTTTCGACGCCAGCTTGCGGGCGCAAAATGCCGAATGGGGCGTGCGCGACGTGGACGATCTAAACGCGCTCGCGCATGACGCCGGCCTGACGGCTGCCGAGATCGCGCCCATGCCGGCGAACAACCTCGTCCTGGCGTTTGCGCACGGCGTCCGGCAGAATTGATCTCGATCGCACGCACCCAAATGCAAGGCACCATGACGCCGGAACCCAATCTCGACATCGCCCATCTCGGGCACCTCGAACTGTTGACGCCGAGCTTCGACAAGAGCGCGCGCTTTTTCATCGACGTGATGGGCATGACCCAGAGCGGCGAGAAAGGCGACAGCATCTATCTGCGCGGCTACGACGACTACGAGCGCTATTCGCTCAAGCTCACGGCATCGAAAACCAACGGCATGGCGCATGTCGCCTATCGCACGCGCTCAGCCCAGGCGCTGGAGCGTCGCGCCGCCGCGCTGAAAGGCTCCGGCTTCGACGTCGGCTGGAGCGACGGCGACCTCGGGCACGGCAAGACCTTCGTCTGCAAGGACCCCGACGGGCACGTGATCGAACTTTATTACGACACCGAATGGTACGAGCCGCCGGCCGATCAAAAGCCGGCGCTCAAGAACCAGGCACAGCGTTTCCCGGCGCGCGGCTGCAATGTGCGGCGGCTCGATCACTGGAACGGGCTCGCCGCCGATATCAGCGGCTGTCGCAAGTTCTTTGAGGACTATCTCGGTTTCCGCCTGACCGAGCGCATCGTGCTCAATGACGGCAGCGAAGCCGGCATCTGGTTCACCGCCACCAACAAGTCCTACGATTTCGCCTATACCCGCGACGCAACCGGTGCGCGCGGGCGCTTCCACCACCTGACCTATGCGCTCAATTCGCGCGAAGAGGTGCTGCTCGCCGCCGATATTTTCCTGGAGAACGGCGTATTCATCGAGACCGGCCCGCACAAGCACGCCATCCAGCAGACCTTCTTCCTCTATGTCTACGAACCGGGCGGCAACCGGGTCGAAGTCGCCAATGCTGGGGCCAAGCTGATCCTGGCGCCGGACTGGAAGCCGATCACCTGGACCGAAGACGAGCGCCGGAAAGGCCAGGCCTGGGGCCTGAAGACGATCGAATCGTTCCATACCCACGGCACGCCGGAGATTCCGGCGCGGGCGAAGGGGTGAGCGCAAGCCGATGCTGGCCCTCGATGACGATGTGATGCATGCCGATCACGCTCTGGTAGCTGCGTTGGCGAATGGCGACGTAGGCGCTGCGGCGATGTTGCTCGATGACGATTTTACCTGGGTGGATTTGAACGGCCGTATTCTCGACAAGCCGCAAGTGGCCAGCGCCCTGCCCAAACCGCCGCTCGGCGGCGAAACCGGCCTGACGCCGGCCGTGCATTGCTACGGCGAGGTAGCCACTGTCGCGGTCGAGCGCGACAAGGTTTTTGTACTGCGCATCTGGGTCAAACGCGCCGCAGGCTGGCGACTGCTCGCCTATCACGAGGTCTCGCAGAACTTGCCGCCGGCGCCTCATGGACCCGGCCGCAAGCAATGGGACAATCCGTGCGACACGCTGCCCTATCAGCCGCGCAATGCCGACGAGCGCGGCTGTCTTGCCTCCTGGCAGCGGCTGGAAATCGCGGTGATGCATCACGAGCCGGACGTCTGGGCGCAGCACGTGGCCGACGAATTCATGGTGGTCGGCGCCGCGCGCCGCCACAGTAAGGCCGACCGCAAGGCGGTGCTCGAGGAGCAACTGCGCACGGGCGCCAATTCCGCCCCTGCTCCGCTGGTGTCGGCGCGGCTGTTCGGCTTTAGAGATGCGATGGTTATGACCTGCGAGCACCAGCCATTCCACGGCAAGGCGGCACGCGTGAGCCGCGTCTTCGTCAAGCGCGACGGCCGATGGCTGATGACGATAAGCTTTCAGACCACGCGGCAGGACGCAGCCGTGAAAACGATTTAGGATGGAAAGACCATGACCCGCCGCAACTCACCGCGCGTTTCCTTTATCGGTTTCGGCGAGGCCGGACAGGCGATCGCCTCAGGCCTGCGCGAGAGCGGCATCGAACGTATCGCCGCCTGGGACATTCTTTTTCCCGAACCCGGTGGCGCGCCTCTGAAAGCGGCCGGCGAGACCATCGGCGTGCGGCTGGCGAACTCGGCGGCCGATGCGGTCGCTGAAACTGATATGATCATTTCCGCGGTGACGGCTGCCTCAAGCCTGGAGGCCGCGCACTCGGTCGAGCCGCACCTCAACGGCGCGCCTTACTATCTCGACATCAATTCGGTTTCACCCGGCCGCAAGCAGGCGACCGCGAAGCTTTTGGGCGAGCGCGCCCGCTATGTCGACGTTGCGGTGATCGCGCCGATCCATCCTGCGCGCCACCGTACGCCTTTGCTGATCGCCGGCCCGCATGCGGAAGCAATTTCGCCGCTGCTAAACGAATTGGAGATGAAACTGAGCGTGGTCGGCGCCGACACCGGCCATGCCGCCGCCATCAAGATGATCCGCAGCGTGATGATCAAGGGCATCGAGGCGCTCACGCTCGAATGCTTCCTCGCTGCCTCCCGCGCTGGCGTGCTGGAGGAAGTGACCGTGTCGATGAAGAACAATTACCCCTCTCTCGATTGGACCAAGATCGCCGAATACAACCTGGAGCGTATGGCGAGCCACGGCGAGCGCCGCGCCGCCGAGATGGAAGAGTCGGCCGCCACTTTGCGCGAGCTCGGGCTTGACCCCTTGATGGTGGATTCAACCGTCAAGCGCCAGCGCGAGATGGGCGCGATCGGCAAGTACGACAAAGTGCGCGCCTCGCTCAAGTCCGGCCGCGCCGCCATGCTCGATGCCATCAGCGCCGCCGCCAAGGATCGGCATTAGGACACCTGAACACATGTTCAGAAATTTGGCGCTGCAGCGAAGCGTAAATTCGTTGTAATTATTACTGCTGCCCTCCTACGATGCCCGCGCATCCAATAGGGGAGGAATGCCATGAAGCTAAAAAATCTCGGATAACGCCGCGTTGATGACGATCGCCGCTACAACCTTCGTGCTTGGCACGACCGGCAGTAGTGAAGCTGCGAAAAAGCAAGCCGCAGCTGCGCCACCGCCGCCCCCGGGCCCGTGTTTTGTAGCGGAGAAGCCAGTGTGCACAACGCGGGGTGGCATGAATTTCACCTATGCCAGCGCATGCGTCGCGGTGAAGGACGGCACCAAGGGGGTGTCGGACAAGGTCTGCCCGGCCAAAGCAGCCAAGAAAGGCAAGAAGGGCGGCAAGAAGAAAGCCAAGAAGCCGATAAAAATGTAGTAAGCCGCGCGCCTTCGTCATTGCATGATGCGCAAAAAACGGACCGCTGTCACGCAGCGGCCCGTTTTCTTTTTCGCGCGCCTGCGCGGCGCGCGCTTATTTCTTACGTGGCGGAATTTGCAAGAGCTCCGCGATCTGCTCCTTGGTCAGCGGCTTCTCTAGGAATTTGAGCTTGACCGCATCGGCGATGGCGCCATCGAGATCCTCAAACTTATCGGTTTGCATGGTCTCCTTCGGCTGGAACTTATCCATCAACTCCTTGAGCAATTCGACCGGGCGCTTGATTTTGACCGAGTACATCTCGACCGCCTTGGGATCGGAATACATCCAATCCACCGCCTCGCGATAGGCCTCCATGAAGCGCATAATCGCGTCGTGCTTGGTCTTCAACGCGTTGGCGTTCACGATCAGCGTACGCGTCGTTTGCCCGCGCAGCGACGGCACGTCGCTGCCGCGCGCGACGATGCGGATTTTACCCTCCTTGATTTCCTGCAGGCCGAACGGCGGCGCCGCCCAGCCGATGTCGATCTGGCCGGACATCACCGCAGTCAGCGTGCCGGGAGGACCGCCGGTGGCCGTCGGCTTGGCCTTGGCTCCGAGTTCGCTGATGAAGGCGACGACGATGTTGTTCGAGCTCGAACCACTGGTCGAATAGGCGATGGTGGTCTCGGGCGTGGTGTCCTTCAAACTTTGAATCTTGGAGTCGGACCGCACGTACCAGAATAGATCGCCTGTGCCGGTGAACATGGGCGCAAGAATCCGCACCGGCGCGCCCTTGGCGAAGGCCCGCATGATGCCGGCGGCGCCGACGCCCCCGCCGATATCAGCTGAGCCGGTAATCACCGCTTGGATGGTTTCACCGGCGCCTTGCGAGCCGGTGTTCTCCAGGATCAAGCCGTGTTTCTTGAAGATGCCGGCGTCCTGGCCGAGGGTCGGCGCCTGGTTTTCCCAATTGTTGATCTGGCCGATCACGAGCTTGAGCGTGTCCTCGGCAGACGCCGGGGCGCCGGCGAGCACCAGCGGCATGACCAGGCCGAGCGCGGCGGCGATGCTTTTGAATTTCGGCATCCGATGTCCTCCCTCACCTATTTTCTATCGTTGCAAGTCGTCGGAGGGCGGCATTCAACACCGAGTATGGCCCACGGGCAAAGCCTAAAGTCTCAGCGCCGCCGCATTTTACGCACCCCGCGCGGCTTTGCAGCCACCCGTGCAGGCTTCTTGCGCGCCGATAGCACTCCGCCGGCCACGCCCCCAGATTTGGCCACCCGCATCGACCAGTATTCCCAGGAGCGGGTGAGCCCCGTGGTCTTGGTACTGATCGAGCCGGCCAATTGGGCTTCGCCCGGCGACAGCGATGCGATGTTGCTGCCGATGCTCAGCGCCCGCACCTGGTATTCGGCGTTACGGGCCGAAAAAACGCAGCGGAACACGCAATCCCTTACGCTCGTTCCGGCGACCGTGACACCATGGCGCTTCATCAGCACCATCCATTGGCTGCCGAGCGCGCGGGCGAGCGAGGCCCCCTCCTCCGGCTTGACCACCAGCATATTGGTGTCGCCGAACTCATCGTGCTGATCCCAATATGGCGGCTTGATACCGCCGACTGCGCCGAGATGGAAGATCGGCACATAATCTGTGTTGGTGGCGAGCAGCGGCATGAAGGCCGGGCTATGGTGATGGCAAACCGACATGACTTCCGGCCGCGCCTTGTAGATTTCGCCGTGGATCACTCGTTCAGAATATTGCCCGACGCCGGGGTCGTGCAGCGGCTGGGAATCGAGGTCGTATTCGACGAAGTCTTCAGGCGTCACCAGTTCGGGCGCACGCGAGCGCGACAGCAGGTAGCGACCCGGCTGGTCGGGATGACGCATGCTGACATGACCGAAGGCGTCGATGACGCCTTCATGGGCGACGATGCGGTTGGCGAGCGCGAGCTCAGCGCGGGCTTCTTTAAGCGAATTGGCCACTGAGGTTTCCTCTTGCGATTCTGAAGGTTTGGTGTCCCACATTATAGGTCAGCGATAATGCTGCAACAGCGCCGACGGCGCTTGACAGATGGCGACGGTTAGGGACGCTTCATGCCGTAATGGCCGCTCCCGCGCAAATCTTCGTCGACCGCGTCAGCCACCTCTATCGCCCGCCGCGCGGCCGTGCGGTGCTGGCGCTCGACCAGGTGTCGCTCGAGGTGGCCAACCGCGAATTCGTCGCTCTGCTCGGGCCGTCCGGATGCGGCAAGTCGACCCTGCTCTACCTGATCGGCGGCTTTCTCCCGGTCGAGACCGGCACCATCGCAATCGACGGTGGTCCGGTCGCCGGCCCCGGCCCTGACCGCGGCATCGTGTTCCAGCACTTCGCGCTGTTTCCGTGGAAAACCGTGCGCGGCAATATCCTCTACGGGCTGGAACGGCAGGGCATGCCGAAGGAGGAGCGCGAAAAGCGCGCGATGGATTTCATCGAGCTGGTTGGGCTGCATGGTTTCGAGGACAGCTATCCCTCGCAACTTTCCGGTGGCATGCGGCAGCGCTGCGCGATCGCGCGCACGCTCGCCTTCGATCCGAAAATCCTGCTAATGGACGAACCGTTCGGTGCGCTCGATGCGCAGACCCGCGGCCTAATGCAGAGCGAGTTGTTGCGCATCTGGCAGCGCACGCCGAAGACGGTGATCTTCGTCACCCACGACGTACAGGAGGCGGTCTATCTCGCCGACCGGGTGGCGGTGATGTCGGCGCGGCCGGGGCACATCAAGACCATCGTCGATACCAAGTTCGACAAGAACGATCCCAACATCCACAAGGCTAAGCCCTTTGTCGAGAAAGTGGACGAGATCTGGAACTTGGTGAAAGAGGAAGCCATCAAGGCGCAGGGAAGGCGCGCACCATGAAGCAGGTCGCGCGCTATCTGCCGCTTCTGCTGCTGGCCGTCGCCTGGGAGCTGGCGGCGCGTTTCGAACTGGTGTCGACCACCGCGCTGCCGCCTTTGTCCGACGTGATCCGGGCCTGGATCGAGCTGCTCAAGGACGGCGATCTCGTTAGCAACGGGGCGTCTTCGCTCTACCGCGCCGGCGCTGGGCTGGCGCTGGCGATCCTGGTCGGCGCCACGCTCGGCATCGTCATGGCCTGGTGGAAACCGGTGAACGTGCTGCTCGCGCCGATCGTGGAGATGTTCTATCCGCTGCCGAAATCGGCGCTGATCCCGGTCACCGTGATTTGGCTCGGTTACGGCGACGGCTCCAAGATCCTGCTGATCTTCCTCGGCTGCATGCTGCCGGTCACCCTCGGCGCCTACAACGGCGCGCGCTCAAGTGAGCAGGCGCTGGTCTGGTCAGCGCGCAGCATGGGCGCCAACCGGCTGCGCATGTTGTGGGACGTGGTGGTGCCGAGCGCCATGCCGGAAATGCTCAACGGCGTGCGCACCGCGTTGGCGCTCGCCTTTATCCTGCTGGTGTCGTCTGAATTGATCGTGGCGCAGAAGGGTTTTGGTTATCTGATCGGCTCGCTCGGAGCCAATGGCTCCTATGATGCGATGTACGCCGTGGTGCTCACCGTGGCGTTCCTCGGCTTCGCCGCCGACCGGGTTTATCTCCTGATCACCAAGCGGGCACTGGCATGGCGCGAATGACGCAAACCATGCCGAGCGAGGCGCCGAACGGCGTGCCTCAGAAAGCCGCCCGCTTCGTCTACATGCTGTTCTGGGCATTCACCCGCATATTTTCGATCCTGCTGTTATTGGCGGCGTGGGAAATCCTGGCGCGCAGCGGCGCCTTCACGCATTTTCAGCTGCCGGCCTTCAGCGAGGTCGTCGGACGCATCTGGAACGACGGCTGGACCGGCGATCTCTGGATCAACACTGCGCTCACGCTCTATCGCGCGCTGGCCGCGTTCCTGATCTGCGCCGTGTTCGGTGTCATTATCGGCATGGCGATGTCGAGCAACGTGATCGCCAACTGGTTCTTCGATCCGATCATTTCGGTCGGCTTTCCGATGCCGAAGATCGCCTTTCTGCCGGTGGTGATCCTGTGGCTCGGCGTCTACGACGTGTCCAAGATCACCATCATCGTCATCGACGCAATTTTCCCGGTGATCGCCGCCACCGTCATCGCGATCCAGGGTGTCGAGCGCGAGTTGATCTGGTCGGCGCGCAACATGGGGGCGAACAGCCGCGAACTGCTGACGCAGATCATGCTGCCGGCGGCGCTGCCGCAGATCATGACCGGGTTGCAGGTGGCGCTTCCCCTTTCATTAATTGTGGCGGTGGTGGCCGAGATGCTGATGGGCGGTTACGGCCTGGGCGGCGCCATGATGACGGCTTCGCGCTTCGCCAATTCTACCGGAGTGTTCGCCGGTATCGTCGAGATCGCCGTGGTCGGCTATGGCCTGGTTAAGGCGATGGCGCTGACGCGGCGGCGGCTTTTAATCTGGCACCAAGAAACCAACGATCCGACCACGGCCTGACGGAAATTATTGCAGACTGCCCGCCGATCGTGTGGGATAGTGCCCAAGGGCAAAAAACGAGCTAATCGTCGCCTAAGGGGAACACTTTGACCGAGCTGGCCACGCCGCTGCAAGGCGCGGTGCAGGATACCGATGCGGGTCGCCGCCGCGGGGTGCTGACGGCGGCGTGGGTGCTATCGCTGCTCGCGATCCTAGCCTTTCTGGTCGTTTACCCGCTTCTCACCCTGCTACTGGGTGCGCTGACCGACACCAATCCGGTGGTCGAGGGCTTCAGCCTGGCCCGGCTCTCCATCCATAACTTCCTCACCGTGCTCGGCAATCCGAATGTCGGCGAGGCGCTGTTCAACACGCTGGTCGCCTGCGGCGGCGGAACTTTGATCGCGGTGACGATCGGGCTGGCGTTTTCCTGGATCGTGGTGCGCACGAACACGCCGTTTAAAAGCTTCATCGCAGCGGCGAGCATACTGCCGCTATTCGCTCCGCCGCTGGTCGCCGGCGTCGCCTGGACCATTCTCGGCTCGCCCAAGACCGGCCTGATCAACACCATGTTCAAGTGGATGCATCTCGACTGGCATGTGGATTTTTATTCGCTGTCGGGCCTGATCTTCGTGTTCGGCATTTATTACGCGCCCTACGTCTACATGTTCACCGCCTCGGCCTTGCGCAACATGGATCCGAGCCTGGAAGAGGCCGCCGAGATTTCAGGCGCCAGCGCCTTCGCCACGCTGTTCTCGGTGACATTCCCGCTGATCATGCCGGCGATCATCTCCGGCATGCTGCTGTCGTTCATCGTGATGCTCGGCATCTACGGCATTCCAGCGGTGCTCGGTGCGCCGAGCAACATAAACGTGCTCACCACCTACATCTTCAAGCTCACGAACTGGTCGCCGCCGCTCTACAACACCGCGGCGGCGGTCGCGATCATTCTCATGGTGGTGACCGGGGCGCTGGTCTTTGCGCAGCAGAAAGTGCTGAGCGGACGCAGTTACGTCACCGTCGCCGGCAAGGCTTACCGCCCGCGCAATCTCGATCTCGGGCCGTGGCGCTGGCTCACTTTCGGCTTCGGCATCACCTATCTGATCGTCGTCGCCGTGCTGCCGACGCTGGCGCTGATCGTGGCGGCATTCCGCAAATTCATGTTCATCCGTGATGCTGCCAGCCTGTTCGACATGCGGCAATACTCGTTGATGCACTTTCACAGCATCTTCGACAACCCGCTCACGCTGAATTCGATCTACAATGCGGTCGAAGTCGGCGTTATCACCGCCGTGGCGGGCGGCGCGCTCGCCTTCGCTATCGGCTACACGATTCACCGCACGCACGTGCCGGGCCGGCGCTCGATCGACCTGCTGTCGACCTTGCCGGTCGCCATTCCCGGCCTAGTGATCGGCGTCGCCTATCTGTGGGCCTGGATCGGCATTCCGGGCGGACTTTACGGCACCATCTGGATCCTGGCGCTCGCTTTCATCGCCCGTTTCATGCCGGATACGGTGAAATCGCTGTCAACTTCGTTCCTGCAAATCCACCGCGAGCTGGAAGAGGCGGCCTGGATGTGCGGCAGGGGCATGCTCAGCACCATCCGCACCATCGTGCTGCCGCTGGCCAGCCCGGGCGTGATCGCCGCGATGACGCTATTGTTCGTGCTGGCGATCCGCGAGCTTGGCTCGTCGCTGTTTCTCTACACGAGCAACACTATGGTGATGTCCGTGCTGCTGCTCGACTATTACGAAGGCGGCAATCTCGGAAAAACCGCTGCATTCAGTCTGGTGCAGACGATGTTGCTCGGCGTGCTGATTGGGGGCGCAAACTGGCTATCGAGAGGCGCAGCGCAAAGTAGCGTTCCCCGCACTGGTTAAACAAGACAAAGGGAGGATTGGCTATGAAGAAAAAAAGCGTTGCTATCGCCGGCATCGCCGGCCTTGCAATCGCGCTGGCCGCGCCGGCCATGGCGCAGCAGGAATTCGGCTCGCCCGAACTGATCGCGGCGGCCAAGAAGGAAGGTAAGCTGGTGTATTACACGGCGAACTTCGCTGAGGTGGAGCAGCAGGTCATCAAAGAATTCAACAAACGGTTTCCCGAGATCAAGGTCGAGATGGTGCGCGCCCCGGGCGGCCAACTCATCACCCGCATCAAGACCGAGGCTGCCGCCGGCAAGCTGATCGCCGACGTAGTCGATCACTCCGACCGCGCGCTGATGCTGCCGCTGGTCGACATGTTCCAAGACTATGCGCCGCCGAATGCCGCCGACTATCTGCCGACTGCACAGATTTCTCCCAAGCTGTGGCCGCGCGCCACGTTGGTGTGGTCGATCGCCTACAACACGGAGCTGGTGAAAAATCCGCCGAAGAGCTGGATGGATCTGACCAAGCCGGAATACGACAAGATGACGGGCCAAGTCTTCGCCCAATCCGGCGGCACCACCTGGACCCGCATCATGTTCGAGCGCCAAGTACTCGGCGAGGACTATTGGAAAAAGCAGGCCTCGACCCACCCCATCCTCTATCCCTCCGGCGCGCCGATGTCGGATTCGATGGTGCGCGGAGAAGTCGCCATGGGCCCCCTGCTCTACAATGCGATCTATCCGAAGCAAAAGGACGGCGCGCCGGTCGAAATCTTCTTTCCGCCCGAAGGTGTGCCAGTCAATCCCTACGCGGCGGGAATTCCGAAGACCGCAGCGCATCCCAATGCCGCGAAGCTGTTCCTCAACTGGTGCCTGTCAAAAGAAGGCCAGACCTTCATGATCAAAGAGCTCGGCAACCTCACCTCGCTCAAGGTGGCGCCGGTCTATCCGGCACGCTTCGATCCCAAGGTGGTCAAGGTCTGGCTGCCGAACTTCGACGAATACGTGACGCTGCACGGGCCGTGGGTCGCGGAATGGGACAAGACCTTCGGCTATCGGCAGTGATAGTGGCGCATGTGAAGCCAAAGTGAAACCATGACGGCGACTCTCGACGTCAGCAATCTGCGCAAGCAGTTCTCGGTCGGCCGGCCGGCAATCGACGGCGTGAGCTTCGGCGTGCCGGCCGGCGAGATCGTGGTCCTGCTCGGTCCCTCGGGCTGCGGCAAGACCACGACCTTGCGCTGCGTCGCCGGACTCGAACACCCGACCGCCGGCACCATCAGCATCGGCGGCCGCGTGGTGTCGTCGCCCGCGCACGGCATTCTGCTGCCGCCGCGGCTGCGCGACATCGGCATGGTGTTTCAGTCCTACGCGGTGTGGCCGCACATGACGGTACGGCAGAACGTGGTCTATCCGCTCAAGCACCGCAAAATCGGGCGCGCCGACGCCGGCCGCAAGGTCGACGAAGTGCTCGATCTGGTCGGGCTGTCCGAATATGCCGACCGGCCGGTGGTCGCCCTGTCGGGCGGCCAGATGCAGCGCGTGGCGCTCGCGCGCAGCATCGTCTACCGCCCGCAATTGCTGCTGCTCGATGAGCCCTTGTCCAATCTCGACGCCAAACTGCGCCTGCGGCTGCGCGACGATCTGCGGCGCATCCTGAAAACCACCGGCATGACTGCGCTCTACGTCACGCACGACCAGGCCGAGGCCGTCGTACTCGGCGACCGCATCGGGGTGATGCGCGACGGCAGGCTGCTGCAAATGGGCACGCCAGACGAAATCTACAACCGGCCGGCCGATCTGTTCGTCGCCAACTTCACCGGCGCCACCAACGAACTCACCGGGACCCTGCTCGAGCGCAACGGCGCGTTCGGCATGGTCGATATCGGCGGCGGCAATCGCGTCGAGGCGTCACTCGTGCACGGGATCGGGCCCGGCGAGAAGGTGCGCATCGCGTTGCGGCCGGAAAATATCACGCTCGGCGCGGCGAACGGCAGCAATGCATTTCGCGCACGCGTGCTCGACCGCCGCTATCAGGGTACGCAGACCGTCTACGATATCGATCTCTCCGGAAACCGCCTAGAGGTGCTCGAACTCGGGACCGCGGCGCGCCACGATGTCGGGGCCGATGCACCGGTCTCGCTGCCGCGCGACGCGCTGTGGGCCTACCGCGACCAGGGCTCCTCGCTTGACGAATAATCCGCACTGTACCGCATAGCGGGTAAAACGCCGCAACCGTAAGACTTGCCAAAATCGGTTGGACCCCCGACAATCTTTTCATTCGCGGCGTGAGCTTGCCCTTTGAACGCGCAAGCCCGGCGAACCTGGGAGGAAACGATGCGCTTAGCGAAATTCGCGCTGGCCGGCGTGTGCATGCTCGGTCTATTCGGCCCTGGCGCCGCCAACAGCGCGGAGCCGGTGAAGATCCGCATGTCTTGGGTGGCCCCGATCGCGAACTGGGGCTCGATCATTCTGGAGAAAAAGGACCTCGCCCAGCACTTGGGCAAGTCTTATACGCTCGAGTCGATCCGCTACCAGGGCACACCGCAGACGATCACGGCGATCGCCAACAACGAGCTGGAGGTCGCCAGCCTCGCCTATTCCTCGCTCGCCATCGCCATCGAAAACGCCGGGCTCGACGACGTCCGCGTCATTGCCGATGAATTCCAGGACGGCGTGCCCGGCTACTACAGCGGGCAGTTTTACGTCCACAAGGACAGCGGCATCAATAAGGTGGAGGACCTGAAGGGCAAGGTGATCGGCACCAATGGCGGCGGCAGTGCCATCGACGTCGCCATCCGCGCCATGCTGCACAAGCACGGCCTCGAGGAGAAGCGCGACTACACCATGCTGGAAGGCCCGCTGCCGGCGATGCCCGCCATGTTGCTGGAGAAGAAGGTGGACCTCATTCCGGCGGTGCTGCCGTTCTCGTTCAATCCCAAGCTCAGGGAAGAAGGCAAGGTCCTGTTTGAGCAGCGCGATATTCTGGGCGTGACCCAGATGATCATGTTGACCGCGCGCAAGTCGTTCATCGACAAGAACCGCGCCGCCATGGTCGATTTCATGGAGGACATGCTGCGCATCGTGCACTGGTACCTCGACCCGAAAAACCACGACGAGGTCGCCCAGATCGCCTCCAAGATCACCAAGGCGCCGCCGGAGCGGTTCGGCTGGCTGTTCACCAAGGCCGACACCTACCGCGATGCCAATTTGATCCCGAACGTCGAGGCACTGCAGCGCAACGTCGACACCACCCAGGACCTTGGCTTTGTGAAAAAGAAGATCGACATAAAAAAGTACGTCGATTTGAGTTTGGCGCAGGAAGCGGCCAAGCGTCTCAAATAGAGACAGGCAAGATAATGCCGCCTCGCCGGTCCATTGGCGGGGCGGCTTTTTTCGTAACCTGTGAAGCGGCGGCCTCAGAGCCGCTTGATCGGAATCGCGCCGAGGAAGTCACGCTTGCCGAGCTCCACGCCGCAATGGCGTACTATGGCGTAGGCGGCGGTGAGGTGGAAATAGAAATTCGGCAGCACAAAATGATTGAGGTAGTCGCCGCCCTGCATCTGGCCTTTGGTCGGGCCGAGCGGAAAGGTGATCTCGCGGTCGGCTGAGGCGTCGATCGCCTTGGCATCGAGCGTCTTGAGATAGGCCACGGTCTTGGCGATGCGCTCCTTGAGTTGATCGAGACTCGTCTCGTTGTCTTCGAATTTCGGCGGTTCGGCGCCGGCAAGCCGCGCCGCGCCGTTCTTGGCCTGGTCGCAGGCGACCTGCACCTGGCGGGCGAGCGCGAACATGTCGGGCGCGAGCCGCCAGCCGAGAAGCACCGCGGGATCGACTTTCTTCGCCGCCGTGAAGGCGGCAGCCTTGTCGAGCACGGCCGAGAGCGCGTTGAGACCGATCTCGAAGACCGGCAGGGAAGCCTGAGACATTGAAAATGGCATGGGGATCGGGACCTTGCAGGATGAACACGTGCCGGCGGATGCCGGCGCGCCGGACGATGGCACGCCAGCGGCCCGCCGTTCAATCGGCGGCCCGCGGGATGACGCAATTACGTTACAAAGTTACAATGCGCAACCTGGCAGACAAATGGGCCCAAAAGGGCCAGTAATAAGAGATGAACCGTAACCCTTTGAATCAGCGGCGCTGGCCGTTTTGGGCGGCCTTGGTCGCGCTTGGCCTGGTGTTGCCAGCTTTGGCGTTCGCCCAAACGCCGCCGACAGCACCGGAAATCCTGCTGAAGCTGCCGCACGACCTGTCGCCCTGGGGCATGTTCATGGCGGCCGACGTCGTGGTTAAAGCGGTGATGATCGGCCTCGCCTTCGCCTCGGTGTTGACCTGGACCATCTGGTTTGCCAAGGCGATCGAGTTGGTGGCCGCCCGCCGCCGCCTGCGCGCGGCGATCGAAACGCTCGACCAGGCGCGCAGCTGGAGCGAAGCAAGCGTGGCCTCACAAGGGCGTCGCGACAGCACGGCCGCGCTGATCGCCGCCGCCGATAACGAATTGCGGCTGTCGTCCGACGCCCTCTCCCCTGCCGGCGTGAAAGAGCGTATCGCCTCGCGGCTGGAGCGCGTCGAGGCCGCCGCCGGCCGGCAGATGATCCGCGGCACCGGCATTCTCGCCACCGTCGGCGCCACGGCGCCATTCGTCGGACTGTTCGGCACGGTCTGGGGCATCATGAACAGCTTCATCGGCATCTCGAAAGTGCAGACCACCAATCTGGCGGTAGTGGCGCCCGGCATCGCTGAGGCGCTGCTCGCGACTGCGCTCGGGCTGGTGGCGGCGATCCCGGCGGTGGTGATGTACAATATGTTCTCACGCTGGGTCGCCGGCTATCGGGCGTTGTACGCCGATGCCGCAGCGGAGATCCTGCGCCTGATCAGCCGCGATCTCGATCGCGGCGCTTTCGTTCGCCCGGCAGAGCGCCGCCGGTCGGTGTCAGCGGCCGAGTGATGTGCATGAGTGTGCGTCTCGACCACGGCGACGAAACGTTAAACGAGATCCATGAGATCAATGTCACGCCGTTCATCGACGTGATTTTGGTTTTGCTGATAATCTTCATGATTGCGGCGCCACTGGCGACCGTGGATATTTCTGTCGATCTGCCGGCCGCCAATGCCGAGCGCAGCGCGCGGCCCGACAAGCCGCTGTTCCTAACGCTCAAATCCGACTTGAGCCTAACGCTCGACAACGACGCGGTAAGCCGCGCGACGCTTGCCGCCGAGCTCGACCAAGCCACCGACGGCGACAAGCAACAGCGCGTGTTCCTGCGCGCCGACAAATCCGTGCCCTATGGCGAGCTGATGACGCTTATGAACGAGTTGCGCAGCGCGGGCTATCTGCATGTAGCGCTGGTCGGCCTCGAAGCGGACAAACTGCAGCAATGAACGCGACGCGCGAAATACCCGCGGTGCGCCGCTGGCCCGAAGTGCTGCGCTGGAGCGTCTGCTTCGCGCTCGCGCTCAGCTTTCACGCTGCCGGCGCGGCGGCGCTGCTGGCGCGCTGGAGCGAGGAATCCGACCAGGTGGTGAATGCGCCGCTGATCATGATCGAGCTCGCAGCCCTGCCGGTCGCGCCCGAAACCAAACCGACCGAAGTGCCACCCGGCCCTCAGCAAACCCAAGCGCAGCCGGAGCCCGAACCGGCAAAGCCGGCCGAGAAGACGGTCGAACTGGCGCCCGAGCCGCAGGCCGAACCGCAATTGGCGGTCATGCCGCCGCCGAAGCCGGTCGAAAAGAAGCACCGGCAAAAGCATGCCAGCCTGAGCAGCGCGCCAAGCACGGCCGAAAACAGAGCCGAGCGCGCAGCGGCGCCGACGCCGGGCGGCGCCTCGCGCAATCCCGACGCGGTGCCGAACTGGAAATCGCAACTGGTCGCCCGGCTGGAACGCTACAAGCGCTATCCGGCGGAGGCACAGTCGCGCGGCGAGCAAGGCGTGGCGCAACTCGCTTTCAGCGTCGACCGCAGCGGCGGCGTGCATCATGCCCGCATTGTGCGTAGCTCGGGCTCGAGCCTGCTCGACGAGGCAACGCTGGCGCTGGTGGAGCGGGCGGCGCCGTTGCCGCCGCCGCCGCCGGAGATTTCCGGCGCTCAGGTCGCGATCGTCGTGCCGATCCGCTACAATATGCGTTGAGCTGAACCTGTTAGCCGGCTTTCTGATCCACGCGCGCAACATTCTGCGCGCCGGCCTGTTCGCCGAACACGCGTCCCAGCATCACCAGCAGCGGGCCTGGCAGCGCGGCTTGCGCGAGGCGTGCGGGCAGTTCACCGATCGGGGCCGATACCACGGCCTGGTCAGGCCGCGTGGCGCGCGCGATGGCGAGCGCTGGCGTCTGAGGATCGAGGCCTTCCGCGGTAGCTTTCTCGACCAGCGCTTCCAGCGTGCGGACCGGCATGTAGATCGCCGTCGTGGTGGCCGGGTCCGCGAGGCTGCACCAATCAAGGTCCATCGGCAGCGCGCCATCTTTGGCGTGGCCGGTGACATATTGCAGCCGGCGGGCATGTTTGCGGTCGGTGAGCGGGAGCCCGAGCTTGGCGGCCGCGCCCTGCGCCGCGGTGATGCCAGGCACCACGTCGACGGCGATCGCCGCGGCCTGGCAGGCCGCGATCTCCTCGGCCGCGCGGCCGAAGATCAGCGGATCGCCGCCCTTGAGGCGCACCACGCGCTTGCCTTGCTTAGCGAGGCTAACCATCAGGGCGTTGATGTCGTCTTGCTTGCACGACGGCCCGAACCCGGTCTTGCCGACCAGCAGCTTGCGCGCCTCGCGGCGGGCGAAGTCGAGCACGTCGCGCGACACCAGATCGTCGAACAGGATCACGTCGGCCGATTGCAGTGCGCGCACGGCGCGCAGCGTCAGCAATTCGGGATCGCCGGGGCCGGCGCCGACCAAGGTCACCGAGCCGTTTTCGGTGGCGGCGCCCAGGCCTTTCACTTCAGCGACGAAGCGGTCGAAATCGCCCTGCGTCGGTTCGGCGCCGGGATTCCTGACCGCGTGCGCCGTGAACAGCTGCCAGAACTTGCGGCGGCCGGAGAACGGCAGGCCGTACGCCTTCAGCGCCGAACGCCAGCGTGCTGCGGCGGCGGCCCAATCGGCAAAGCCCTTCGGCAGCAACGCTTCCAGCTTGGCCCTGATCGCCTGCGCAAAGACCGGCGCAGCGCCATCGGTGGAAATGCCGATCACAAGCGGCGAGCGATTGACGATGGCGCCGAAGGCGAAATCGCAGAACGCCGGCTTGTCGATCACATTGACTGGAACGCCGAGAGCACGGGCAGCGGAGGCGAAGGACGCCGCGCCATCATCGCCCTCGAAGGCCCCGATGGCGACCGCCGTGCCGCGCAAGTCTTCCGCCGTCCAGGCGCGCCGGTTCACCACGACGCTGCCGCGCGGCGGATCGCTGGCGATCTGCGACATCTCATCGGATAGCGCTTCCGCGTAGACCTCCACACGCGCGCCGGTCGCCGACAATAGCTCCGCCTTCCAGGCCGCAGCAGGACTGCCGCCCGCGACCACCGCACGCTTGCCGTCGAGCGCAAGGAACACCGGCAGCCGCGCCAGCGGCTCCATTCGTCCTGGGCGTGTTTCGGAAGGGGTGCGTATCATGTCCACGGCTTCGATCCTTCAATAAACATCGGCTTGATAGCGGTCTTGCTTCTTCATCTCGGCGAGGAAAGCGGCCGCATCGGCCGGCGTTCGCACGCCATGTTCGGCGATCACGTCGACTAGCGCGCGTTCGACGTCCTTGGCCATGCGCTGAGCGTCGCCGCAGACGTAGACATGCGCGCCATCGGCGAGCCACGACCACAAGTCGCGGCCGACCTCACGCATACGGTGCTGCACATAGATCTTCTCTCCAGCGTCGCGCGACCAGGCGAGCGTCAGGCGGGTGAGATGGCCGACCGAGCGCATCGCCACCAGTTCGTCCTCGTAGAAGAAATCGTAATTGCTGCGCTGATGGCCGAAGAACAGCCAGTTGTGGCCGGGTGCCTTGGTCGCTTGCCGCTCCTGCAGGAAGGCGCGGAACGGCGCGAGTCCCGTGCCCGGCCCAATCATGATGATCGGCTTAGTGGGATCGGCCGGCAGCGCGAAGTGCTGGGCCTTCTGTATATAGACCCTGATCTTGTCGCCGGGCGAAACGCGGCCCGCTAGGAAGGTCGAGGCGACGCCAAGTCGGGTGCGCTTTTCCACCTCATAGCGCACCGCGTCGACCGTGAGCCCGACGCGGCCGGGGTTGCATTTCAGCGACGACGAGATCGAATAGACGCGTGGCTGCAAGGCGTCGAGCGACTCGATGAAGGCCTCCGGGTCGGGCCGAATGCCGGGAAACTTTTGCAACGCCGCCAACACGTCGAGCGTCGCGGCGTCGCCGTCCGGGTCTTCGCCCGTGGCCAATGCTTTCGCCTTCTGCCGGCGATCGCCGCCAGTGAGATAGGAAATGAGCTGGAACAGCATGTCCGGTGCGGGCGATAGCGATACGCCGTCGGTGAGCGCCTCGCGCAAGGTCCGTCCGCCGATCGGAAAATCCGGCGGCGCGTCGAGCGCCGTAAGCACCGCTTCGACCAGCGCGCCGTCGTTGGCGGGATAGACGCCAAACGCGTCGCCGACCACATAGTCGAGCCCGCATTCGGCAAGATCAAATTCGATATGCCAGGTTTCCTTCTGCGAGCCCGGCTTGTTCAGCCGCCGGCGCGAGAGGAAGGTGGCGTAGACCGTATTGTCGCGCGAGCGGCCCGGCGCGGTCCGCGCTGCGGCCGGCGCGGGCGCGGCATCGGCCTTCGCCGCCGCCGGCGCCACACCGAGTTCGGCATAAAGATTCTTGAGCACGCGAGCGGTGTCCTTGCCGCCCGGCACGCACAGGTTCAGCCGCTCTTCCTTTTTCGCGAACAGGGCGTCGGCGTAGTCCTTGCAGTTATAGCCGCACTGGCTGCAATCCTGCTGCGCCATCGCCGCCATCATCCGCCGCGGCAGCGGCTTGCCCTCGGCGAGCTTCATGCGGTCGGAGAGCGGCATGGCGGGGTCGTGCCATGGCGCGCCATCGTCGGCCTCCGCAGGCGCGCCGCGGTCGAGCAGGTCCGGCAACAGCTTGGCCGCCTGTTCGTCGGACAGCGGCGTCACGCTCTCTTCCAGCGAGATCATGCCGGCGAACAAACCGTTCAGCCAGGTGCGCTGCTCGGGCGTGAACGGCGCGGATTCCGGGATTAGCGACGGGATCGGCGGGCGCGGCGTGATGCTCATTCGGCCGCCTCCAGTTCGACCATGGATTTTAGGGCGTCGATCTCATGCCGGCGCGTAAAAGCGATGAAGCTTTCCTCGCGTGATTCACGGTGCGCCAGATAGGTTTTGAGGATGCGCTCGATGGTCTTTGGCGCGTCGTCCGCCTTCACGTCGCGATAGAGCTCGCGGCCGAGCGCCGCATAGGGGCCGAAGCCACCGCCGATCAGCAAATGATAGCCCTCGATCGGGTCGCCGTCCTCCGTCTCCTGCACCTTGCAGGCGAGCAGGCCGATCTCGGAAACGAAATGCTGCGCGCAGGAATGATGGCAGCCGGTGAGATGGATATTGACTGGCGTGTCGAGCGCGACACGCGTCTCGCACCAGCGCGCGATTTCTTCGGCATGCCGCTTGGTGTCGGAGGCGGCGAATTTGCAGCCGGTAATGCCGGTGCAAGCGACCAGCCCGGCGCGAATCGCATTGGTTTCGATCGCCAGGCTGAGCGCTTCGATCTTCGCGCGCGCTGCATTGAGCTTGTCGGTCGGCACACCGGAAATCAGAAGGTTTTGCCAGACGGTGAGCCGGATATCGCCGTCGCCCATCTCGCGCGCGATGTCGGCCAGCCCCCTCATCTGCTCGACCGTCAGCCGGCCGACCGGCACGACGACGCCGATCCAGTTGAGGCCGTCCTGCTTCTGCGGGTGAATGCCGAGATGCGCGGTGCGCGAGAACGGCGGCCGCGGCGCCAGCGCGCCGGGCATGGCGTGGTCGAGCTTGCGGCCGAGTTTTTCCTCCATCAGGCCGAGGAATTTGTCGACGCCCATCTTGTCGAGCACATATTTGAGCCGCGCCTTGGTGCGGTCGGTGCGGTCGCCCTGATCGATGAAAACGCGCACCACCGCGTCGGCGACCAAGGTGGCATCGGCGGGCTTGACCACCACGCCGGTATCGCGCGCGAAATCTTTGTGCCCGGTGAGCCCGCCCAGGCAGAGCCGGAACCAGACCCCGGGCTCGAGCGCGAAGCCGTCGTTCACGGCGACCGCCTGGAAGCCGATGTCGTTGGTGTCCTCCAGCACCGGAATGATCCCGGCGCCGTCAAAACCGACGTTGAACTTGCGCGGCAGGCCGTAGAGCGAGCGGTCGTTGAGAATGTGGAAGTGCCATTCGCGGGTATAGGGGCGCGTGTCGATCAGCTCCTGCGGGTCGATGCCGGCGGTAGGCCCGCCGGTGACGTTGCGGATATTGTCGGCGCCGGAGCCACGCGAGCAAAGGCCGAGGTCCTGCACCGCTTCGATCATGTTGACCGCGTTCTTGGCCTCGATCTCGCGGATCTGCAGATTGGCGCGGGTGGTGACGTGGGCGTAACCGCCGCCATAGCGCTCGGCCAGATCGGCGACACCGGCGAACTGCGCGGCCTTGAGAATGCCGTTCGGCATGCGCAGCCGGCACATAAAGGAATTCTGGTTCGGCGCCACGTAGAACAGGCCGAAGAAGCGCCAGCGGAAATTGTCCGGCGGCTTTGGGTATACGTTCTTGCCGGCGTGATCCTTCAGCCGCTCGTAAGTGTCGAACGGATGCTGTTCGCGTTTGAACTTCTCCGGGTCCGACAGCTTGCCGCCAGCCTTGAGCACACGGTCCTGCGCCTTGAATGCAGCGGCGTCGGGGCCAATCGGCTCCGGCGCGGGGGCGGCCAGCGCCCCCTCCAGCCCCGCAGCTGAGCCCGAGCCGGCGAGCCCCTTCGCCGTCTTGGCGATCTGCAAGCCGGCAGCAAAACCCTCCAGATAGCGCTTCTGTTCGGGTTCGAAGTCGCCGGTCGCCGTTGCGCCCGCCAGCTTAAGATCGCTGCCGGCTTCCGTCGTCATTCCGCCGGGACCTGTGTCGGCATGGTCAGCGGGGCGACGGCTTTGCGCGGCTTGTGCGTAATATAGATCGCCAGGCCGGTGAAGATGAAACCGCCAACCAGATTGCCGAGCGTGACTGGGATTTGATTCCACAGCCACCAGTCGGCGACCGTAATCTTGGCGCCCATCATCATGCCGGTGGGGATGAGGAACATGTTGACCACCGAGTGCTCGAAGCCCTGCGCGAAGAAGATGAACACCGGCATATAGGCGGTGGCGATCTTGCCGATGGTCGAATTGGTGGTCATGGTCGCGACGATGGCGAGGCAGACCATCCAGTTGCACAGGATCGCCTTGACGAAGACGGTGATCAGCCCGGCATGGCCGATGGCCGCGTAGCCGATGGTCTTGGCCTCCGCGATCGCGATGATCTTGGCGGCGACTCCTGCCGGCGCGGCAGTGCCGAAATTGGTCAACGCGATCGCCAGCAGTCCGCCATAGGCGACGCTGCCAATCAGATTTCCAGCGAAGACGAATCCCCAATTGGACAACATTGCGGAGCTGCTGGCATCGCGTTCGAGCCATGGCAGCGGCAGCAGGCCAAAACTTCCTGTGACCAGATCGAGACCGAGCAGCACGATGAGAATGAGCCCGACCGGGAAGATCAGCGCCCCGACCAGCGGCTGACCGGTCTGCACTGTGCCGGTAATGGCAAGGCTGGTGGCAGCGGCCAGGATGCTTCCGGCGAGCGCGCCGCGAATGAGCAGATCGGTGGGCGACAAGGCGAGCTTGCGGCGCCCCGTTTCGATCATGGCGCTGGCGACGTCGACTGGCTTCACATAGTCCATTTCTCGACTCCCTTTTTTGGCGGTCGCCGAGATCAGCGCGCACGTCAGTCCGGCTGACCGCAAATGCATCCGTGCTGCAGAGCAGCAAGGAGCATGCCAGCCCAGAAGGCACTGATATATTTACGGTATTTTTACTCGATGGAACATTGCGTAGGCGCTTGCCTCGCAAAGCAGCAACGCCAGCAGAAAAACTAAGCAAAGTTCCGCCGAGCCGTCGCACAGGGCTCACCGCGCCGCGCGTCCTGCTTGGTTGCCCACATTGGCGTGGAAGTCGCGGCCGTTGCCGGTGGCGGCGACAAAGCCCGCGCGAATGGTGAAATCGCCGAAGCGCTCGCCCTTCTGCCGGTCGGCCGCGTAGGCCGAGAAGATGGGATCGAGCGCGGCAATGATGCCCGCATGCTCCAGGTCCTCGGCATAGAGCTTGTTCATGCGCGAGCCGTTGAAGGCGGCACCGAGATACAGGTTGTAACGTCCCGGTCCTCTGCCGACCAAGCCGATCTCCGCCAAATACGGCCGCGCGCAGCCGTTCGGGCAGCCGGTCATTCGGATGACGATGTCGTCTGCGGACAGCCCATGCGCGGCGAGCCGTTCGTCGAGCGCTGTCATCAGATCGGGCAGATAGCGCTCGCTCTCGGCCAGCGCGAGGCCGCAGGTCGGCAGCGCGACGCAAGCCATGGAATTGCGGCGCAGCCCGGACCAGGGCTCGAGCAGCCCAGCTTCTTTGGCGATCCAGTGAATCTCGGTGCGCCGATCGGCCGGGATATTGGCGACGATCAGGTTCTGATTGGGCGTGATGCGGAAATCGCCCTCGTGGCGTTCCGCGATCTGGCGCAACGCCGCCAATTGCTTGGCGTTGGCATTGTCGAGCAGCCGGCCGTTTTGCACGAACAGCGTGAGATGACTGCGGCCGTCAGCGCCATCGCTCCAGCCGTAGCGGTCGCCGGTCGATGTGAACTTGAAAGGTTGCGGCGGCGAAAGCTTCACACCGGCGCGACGCTCGACTTCGGCGCGGAAGGCATCGAGCCCGCGGTCCTCGATGGTGTATTTCAGCCGCGCATGCTTGCGATTTAGCCGGTCGCCCCAGTCGCGCTGAACGGTGACCACCGCTTCGGCAATCGCCACCGCGTCCGTGGTCATGCAGAAGCCCATTTCGTCGGCCGTACGCGGATAGGTGTCGGGTTCGCCGTGGGTCATGCCCATGCCGCCGCCGACGGTGACGTTCCACCCGGCGACATCGTCCTTGCCGTCGAGAATGGCGATATAGCCAAGATCGTGCGCGAACACGTCGACATCGTTGGATGGCGGAACCGCCACTACGATCTTGAATTTGCGCGGGAGATAGGTTTTGCCGTAGATCGGCTCCACCACCTCATCTTCGCCTCCGGCGATGCGCTCGCCGTCGAGCCAGATTTCGCGATAGGCCGGCGTGCGCGGCAGCAAGTGGCCGGAGACGGCGCGGGCGAGCTCGATGGCCGCCGCGTACGCACCAGACTGCTCGGGATTGACGTTGCACATCACGTTGCGGTTGACGTCGCCACAGGCGGCGATCGAATTGAGCAGCGCGGCGTCGATCTCTTTCAAAGTCGCCTTCAGATTTGACTTGATGACGCCGTGCAATTGTACCGTCTGCCGCGTGGTCAGCCGCATCGTGCCATTGCCGTAATCGCGCGCGACCTGATCGAGCGCCAGCCATTGCGCGGCGTCAAGCACGCCGCCGGGAATGCGCACGCGGATCATGAAGGCGAAAGCCTTCTCCATCTTCTTGCGCGTGCGCTCGGGCCGCAGATCGCGGTCGTCCTGCAGATACATGCCGTGGAATTTCACCAGCTGCTGATCATCTTCGATGATCGCGCCGGTGATTTCCTCGCGCAGGCCCTCAGCCAGCGTACCGCGCAGGTAATCGCTCGCTTCCTTGATGCGCTCGTTGCGCGAGACTTCGCGGGTCATTGGCGTTCCAATCGGTGCAGGCTCAGTAAGTGTCCTGCAGGTAGCGCTTGTCGCGCTCCAGGCTCGCCACCGCCTGCTCGGCGGCATCCGGCGACAGCGCCTTCACGTCGGCGTAGGCACGCACCAGAGTGGCGCGCACGTCTTTTGCCATGGCTTTGGCGTCGCCGCAGACGTAGAAATTGGCGCCGCCGTCGAGCCATTCGATCAGGTCGTTACGCCGGTCCCATAGCTTATGCTGGACATAGACCTTTTCGGGCGTGTCGCGCGAGAAGGCGACGTCCATGCGGGTGAGCCCGCCGTCTTTCAGCGCGTCCTGCCAGTCGAGCTGGTAGAGGAAATCGTGGGTGAACTGGCGGTCGCCAAAGAACAGCCAGTTCCGCCCCTTGGCCGCGGCCGCGCGGCGCTCCTGCACGAAGGCGCGGAACGGCGCGACGCCGGTGCCGGGGCCGACCATGATGATGTCCCTGTCCGCCGCCGGTAGTGCGAAATGCTTGTTGGGCTTGAGCTTCACGCGCACGCGGCCGCCGCGCTTGAGCCGCTCGGCCACGTAATTGGAAGCGACGCCCTTGCGGCTGCGGCCGTGGCTCTCGTAACGCACGGCGGAAACGAGCAGATGGGCT
This sequence comes from uncultured Alphaproteobacteria bacterium, assembly GCA_963709855.1. Classification (GTDB taxonomy): domain Bacteria; phylum Pseudomonadota; class Alphaproteobacteria; order Rhizobiales; family Xanthobacteraceae; genus Pseudolabrys. The sequence goes on from CAVPXX010000033.1 coordinate 133,517, forward strand.
TCGTCGCCCACTTCGCGGCGCGACGACGCGATCGAATAGGCGCGCGGTGCGAGTGGCCGCGTCACCGCGCGCAGATGGTCGGCGGTCAGCGCGATCGGGTAAATGGCGATCAGGTCGATGAGCTGGCGGCCAATGATCCATTCCTTGGCACGGGCTTCGGCGATCAGCGCCTTGACGTATTGATGGCCGGTCTGCGCCGCATAGGTCTCGACGGTCTTGAGCGACAGCGTGGTCACATCGCGCGACTTGAGCAATTCGGCACGTAGGTTATCGTCGCCCGCCAGGCCGGCGAGCTTCAGAAGTTCATCGACATAGGCCGGATCGTTCTCGGCGTAGAGATCGAGCGAATCTCCCGGCTCATAGGCCGGCATGGCGCCGTCGAAAGTCAGCGCGAGATGGATGGTCTCCTTGTTCGAGCGCGAGGAATTCAAGTTTGCGTGCTCGCGGATCTCGGCCTCGAAAATATCGGTATTGGGCGCCGCTACGGGCTTGCCGAAATCGACCTCGATCACCCGGCCGCGATTAGCATCGGGCGGGCTAAGAACCTTTAATGCGTCGCCGATCCAGGCGGTTGCCGGGGCGGCGAAATCGAGGTCGCAATCGACGCGATCGACCACGCGCTTGGCACCCAACGCGGCCAGCCTTTCGTCGATATTCTTGCCGATGGCGCAGAATTCCGCATAGGCCGTATCGCCGAGCGCCAGCACACCGTATTCGACGCCATCGAGGCGCGGGGCGCCCTCGCCCATCAGTTCGCCATAGGCGCGCACGGCGCGCGCCGGCGGATCGCCTTCGCCCCAGGTAGCGGCAATGAACACCAGCCGCTTCGCCGAACCAAGCTGGGGCAGATCGAGATCGGCCATGTCAATCAATGTCGGCTTCAGGCCGTTCTTGCGCGCCGCCTTGGCGAGATCGCCGGCGAGCTTCTCGCAATTGCCAGATTCGCTGGCGTAGACAATCGTGATCGGCTCGGCCGGACGCACCGGCGCCACCGGTTGCGCCTGTCCGGTGACCAACTCGACGCCGGCGAGGAAACCGGCAAGCCATGCGCGTTGGATCGCATTGGCTGGCCCCACCACGCGATTGAGCAGGTCGATATCCTCCTCGGCGAACGGCGCGGTCTTCGGAATGGTCGCAAAGCCTGACGACATGCGTTGCTACCTTAAGCCGGCAACCAGGGTTGGATCGCTATCACGATGCCAAGAGTCACCAGCGCGATACCAACTTCGCCGACGGCGCCGACGATGAACGGATAAAGCCCCTGGACGCGCATGGCGCGGAAGTCGGTGCTCAGGCCGACCCCAGCGAAGGTCAACAGGAAAGCCCAACGCGACAGATTGGCGATGTCGGCGGCTTGCTCTTTGCTGAAAGCGCCGAAGGTGGCCAGCAGCGAAACGGCCACGAAGCCGAGCACGAATTTCGGAAACTTGGCCCACAGAAACGCCGCCTTGTTGTCGACGGTGCTCACCTCACCCTTGGCAGCCCAGTAAATCGCATAGCCGAGCACGACAAAGCCGATGGTCGCGTTACGCGTAGTCTTGGCGAGCACGGCAATCTTGCCGGCCTGCTCCGACCACAGATTGCCGGCGGCGACCGCCTCTGCGGTGTTGTCGATCGACAAGCCCGCCCACAGGCCATAAGCATGGTCGCTGAAGCCGATGAAATGGCCGATCAACGGATAAGTGAACAGCCCGATGGCGCCGAGCGCGAGAATGGCGGCGATCGCGTAAGAGGCGTCCTCGTCCTTGGCATTGATCGCGCCCTTAGCGGCGATGATGGCCGAGACCCCACAAATCGACGAGCCGACCGCCAGCAAGCTAGTGAGTTTTGGCGATAGCTTAAACACGTGGCCGAGCCAAGTCATCAGCACGATTGAAATCGTGAGCTCGAGTGCCACCGCCACCAGGCTAATGCCGCCGAGCTTGAGCACGTCGCCGAGCAGAAAGCGCACGCCGAGCATTACGATCCCGAACTTGAGAAAGAATTCGTACGTGGCGATGCCGGGCTTGAAGATTTTCGGCACGCCCACGGTGTTGGCGATGATGAGGCCGATGACGATCGCCCACAGCACGTATTCGATATTCGGCAATGCGATGTGGTGGGTCTTGCCGTAGAGCGCGATCGAATACTCGATCAGCTTGCCGGCATAGCCGATGGTCAGCAGCAGGGCGACGCCGGGCAGAAGCTCGACGAAACGCTGAGGCAGGGAAATCCGCGACGTTGCGGCGACGGCGGTGCTCATCGCCGTCTCACCACGAAATATGCGGCAGCGCGCCGAGCACGATCAGCACCACCAGCGCACTGGCGATCGCTACGGCCCAGCTATCGAGGGAGAAGCGCGCCAGAAAGCGCGGCGGGTCATTGCTAAGGTCAGTCATCGGTTCAGCTCCGGGCAATCAGAAGGAGCTGCTAAATAGAAACTTATTCTTCGCAACCGCAATAAGTGCCGGAAAATAAGAAGATATTTCCTGCTTTTCGGTCCAACGAACGCAATAATTTCCTTTCGCGGAAGGCTATTAGAGAACGCCGGTTCTGCCGGTTTCGGGGCAGAAGGGCGGCAACTTAGCTGTGGGCCGTTGGCGGCGGAGCCCCCGCCGCCCGCACCGCCCAGATAAAGTCGCCGCGCGCATGACCACCACCGCCTACCGAAACCGCTTACGCGCGCTGCTGACGCCCGCCGAACACCGGGTGCTCGTGCACCTCGACACACCGCAAAAGATTCAAACCTACATCGAAAAGCTGCCGCCCAATTTCGAGCTCAAGGGCGACACCTGCATGTCGCCGCGCCGCGTGCTGCAGCTGCGCACGGCCCATTGCGCGGAGGCGGCGGTCCTCGCGGTTGCCGCGCTGATTTATCACGGCAAGCCGGCCTGGCTGATGGACATCCAGGCGCTGCCGAGCGACCAGGATCACATCGTTACGCTGTTTCGCGAGCGCGGTCTGTGGGGCGCGATCAGCAAGACCAACCACGCGGTCCTACGCTGGCGCGATCCGATCTACCGCAGCGCGCGCGAACTCGCGATGACCTACGCCCACGAATACAATTTGGATGGCGGCAAGAAATCAATGCAGGCATTTTCGCGCCCGTTCTCGCTCGCGCGCTACGCGCCCAAACGCTGGCTGATCGCGCCCGAGGATCTCGACTGGCTGATGGATCGGCTCGACCGCTCGCCGCATGTGCCGGTGGCGCCGAAGCACGCGCTCCACAAACGGCGGCGTACGACCCAGGTCGAATTAAAATCGCAAGACGTGACCGAATGGCCGGTGCCGCCCGAGCGCCGGGTCGCACCGACGAAATAAGTGTATGATCGACCCATAGGACTGGAGGTAGTGCGTGGCGTCTTTCACATTCCGCCGACAATTGACCGTCGAATGGGGCCAGTGCGATCCGGCCGGCATCGTGTTCAACGCCCGTTTTTTTGAAATGTTTGATATCAGCACCTGGATGCTGTTCGAATCCGCGCTCGGCGTGACGGCGCATCAGTTGGCGGAAACCTTCGACATCATCGGCATTCCGCTGGTGGACGCGCGCGCCAATTTTCTGACACCCGTTAAATTCGGCGACGTGGTGGAGATCGCCTCGCGGGTGACCGAGTTCCGCCGCTCCAGCTTCGATGTCGAGCACCGGCTTACCACCGGCGGTGAACTGGCGGTGGCCGGGGCCGAGACTCGGGTCTGGGCAACCCGCGACAAGGAGAATCCGGACAAGATCCACGGCATCACAATTCCGGGCGATGTCATTGCCAAATTTGGCTAATCACCGGCGGACCGCGACCAATCGTACCAGCCATTCCCGATAATGGGTCTGGAGAGGGTGGGCGCGTTGGTGTGTCGTAACGGCATAATCAAACGAAGCGCGAATCGCTGAACACGCGCCGCACAGGGAAGAAACATTTGAGCCGGCTTCTTGAGTTCACGCTCAATGGGCGTGACCGCGTCGACGCGGTCGCGGACAATATCCTGTTGCTCGATTTCCTGCGCGAGCAGATCGGCCTCACCGGCACCAAGACCGGCTGCGACGGCGGCGAATGCGGCGCCTGCACCGTACTGATCGACGACAAGCCCGCGCTGTCCTGCCTCACGCTGGCTGCGACCATCGCGGGCAAGCGCGTCGATACCATCGAGTCGCTCGGGCACGACGGGCAGCTCTCCGCCGTGCAGCGCGGCTTCCACGAAAAGCTCGGCTCGCAGTGCGGCTATTGCACGCCCGGCTTCATCATGGCCTCGGCCGGGCTGCTGCGGAAAAATCCTAAGCCGAGCGAGGCTGAAATCATCGAAGCGCTCGGCAGCAATATTTGTCGCTGCACCGGCTACGTAAAAATTATCGAGGCGGTAAAATTCGCCGCCACGCTCAACGCGCAAGGGGTGTCGCCGTGAACGAAATCGTCCCGGCGCACAATATCGGCGGCTACGTGCCGATGATCGATGGGCCGGAGAAAGTCTCCGGCCGCGCCAAATACACCGCCGACATTTTGCAAGCCGGCATGCTGGCGGGCCGCATCTATCGCAGCCCCTATTCGCACGGCGAGATCGTCGAGGTCGATGTGTCCGAGGCGCTGAAGGTTCCCGGCGTGCGCGCCATCGTCACCGGCGTCGACTGCGACACGCCGTTCGGCGTGCTGCCGATTGCGCGCAGCGAATATCCGCTGGCGCGCGACCGCGTGCGCTATCGCGGCGAGCCGGTGGCCGCGGTCGCCGCGGTCGACGACGCCAGCGCGCGCGAAGCGCTGCGCCGCATCAAGTTCAAGGTGCGCGAACTGCCGGCCTATTACACGTCCCAAGCCGCGCTGGCGCCCGGTGCGATCGCGCTGCACGAGAAGAAGCCGGGCAATATCGAGCGCGACGTGCTGTTCGAACTCGGCAGCACCGAGCAGGGCTTCGCGCAAGCCGACCTTGTGAGCGAGGGCACCTACAATTGCGCCGAGGTCTGCCAGAACCAGATGGAGATGCACGCGGCCATCGCCGAATACGACACGCTGCGCGACCGCATGACCGTGCACGCCTCGACGCAGGTGCCCTACTACGTGCACCTGATGCTGTCGCAGATTCTCGGCATGGAAATGTCGCGCATCCGCGTGATCAAGCCGCATGTCGGCGGCGGCTTCGGCTGTCGCACCGAGACGCTCAACGTCGAATTGATCGCCGCGCTGCTGGCGCGCCGCGCTAACGCCACCGTGCGGCTGGTGACGACGCGCGAGGAAACCTTCATCACCCATCGCGGCCGGCCGGAAACCGACATCCGCCTGAAAATCGGCATGCGCAAGGACGGCCGCATCACTGCGGTCGAATGCGACTGCGACCAGCGCGGCGGCGCGCATTCCGGCTACGGTATCGTGACGATCCTTTATTCAGGCTCGATGCTGTACGCGATCTACAACCTGCACAACGTCAAATATGTCGGCCGGCGCGTGCTCACCAATACGCCGCCCTGCGGCGCCTTCCGCGGCCACGGCACGGTCGATATCCGCTTTGCCTTCGAGAGCCTGCTCGACGAGATGGCAAGCGAGCTGGGGCTCGATCCATTCGCGGTGCGGCGCCCCAATCTGCTGCAAGCGCCGACCTTCACCGACAACGACATGATGGTGAACAGCTACGGTCTGCCGGAATGTCTCGACTGGGTGGAGAAACAAAGCGGTTGGAACGAGCGCAAGGGCAAGCTCGGCAAGGGCAAGGGCTTGGGCATGGCCTGCTCGCATTACATCAGTGGCGCCTCCAAGCCGGTGAACTGGACCGGCGAGCCGCACGCCACCGTAAAGATCAAGCTCGATTTCGACGGCTCCATCGTGGTGCTGTCGGGCGCCGCCGATATCGGGCAAGGCTCAACGACAATCCTGGCGCAGACCGTGGCCGAGGTGCTCGGCCTCGATTTGGCGCGCGTGCGCGTGGTCACCGGCGACAGCGAGGTGGTGCCGAAGGACAACGGCTCCTACTCCTCGCGCGTCACCTTCATGGTCGGCAACGCCGCGCTCGATGCCGCGCGCAACCTCAAAAGCGTTCTAGTCAAGGCCGCCGCCCACAAGCTAGAAGCCCGGCCCGAAGATATCGAATGCCTTGGCGAGCTCTATCGCGCCGGCGCGCAGGACAAGGGCGCCACCTTCGACGAGGTCGTGACCGAGGCGCTGAAAGATTCCGGCACTATTACGGTGACCGGCAATTATTCGACCATTCCGGAATCGCATGGCGGCAAGAAATATCGCGGCGCCGCTATCGGCGGCACCATGGGTTACAGCTATTCGGCGCAGATCGTCGAGGTCAGCGTCGACGAAGAAACTGGCGTCGTTACCGTCGACAAGGTCTGGGTGGCGCACGACTGCGGCAAGGCGCTTAACCGGCTCACCGTCGAAGGCCAGGTGCAGGGCTCGGTCTGGATGGGCATGGGCCAGGCCATGAGCGAAGAGGCCGCCTATCACGACGGGCTGATGCTCACCGCCAACATGCTCGATTACCGAGTGCCGACGATCAAGGATTCGCCGCCAATTGAAGTCGGCATCGTCGAGAGCAACGATCCGCACGGACCGTTCGGCGCCAAGGAAGCGGGCGAGGGCTCGCTCGCAGCGTTCTTACCGGCACTGACCAATGCCATCGCCGACGCCATCGGCATCCGCTTCAACGATCTGCCGGTGACGCCCGACCGCGTATTCGAGGCAATCGAGAAGCGCAAGCGCGCACTCGAAAAAGCGCCAAAGAAGAACGGGAGCGGCTGATGGACGCTCTGCCCGATTTCCGCGTGCTTAATCCGGCGACGCTCGACGAGGCGATTGCCGCCCGCGCCGCCAATCCGGACGGCATGCCGCTCGGCGGCGGCACCGATCTCGTCGTCAACATCCGCCGCGGTATCGTGGCGCCGCCGGTGCTGATCGACATGAACGGCGTGGCGGGGCTGTCCGCAATTCATGCCGACGCGAATTCGCTCGACATCGGCGCCTCGGTGCGGCTGACCGCACTCGCCGAGCATCCCGCGATCGTCAAGCATTACCCTGTGCTGGCGCAGGCGGCCTCCCACATCGCCGGCCCCACCCACCGCAACATGGGCACGGTCGGCGGCAATCTCTGCCTCGATACCCGCTGCATTTTCTACAATCAGAGCGAATGGTGGCGGGACGCCAATAATCATTGCCTGAAGACCACCGGCACCACGTGCCACGTGGCGCCGAAAAGCCGCGGCGTCTGCTTCGCGACCTTCTCAGGCGATCTGGCGCCGGCGTTGCTTGCGCTCGGCGCCGAGGTCGACATCGCCGGGCCCGCCGGCATGCGCACGATCCCGCTCAATAAGCTTTATATCGGTTTCGCACGCCAGGACGTGCCGATCACCGAGACGCAAGGCGACGGCAAATATTATCTTTCGCTGCGCCCGGGCGAAATCATCACCGCGGTGAGCGCAAAAAATACGCCCGGACTGCGCTCGGCCTATGACAAGATTCGCATCCGCAAGTCGATCGAATATCCGGTCGCCGGCGTCGCGGTGGCGCTTAAACGCGCCGGCGATACGCTCGCCGACCTGCGCGTGGCGTTCACCGGCACCAATCCGCGCCCGGTACTGCTTGAGGGCACCGCCGAGTTGTGCGGCGGCAAGTTCGACGAGCGCGTGTACAAGGGCCTCGACACCCTGGTGCGCGACCAGATCATGCCGATGAAGACCACCTTCACGCCCGGCCACTACCGCCGGCGCGTGGCCAGCGTGCTGGCGCGGCGGCTGCTGACACGATTGTTCGAAAGCTGACGGGACGAAGGCGGATGGGCTTGTCCGACGAATTCAGCCAGCGCCGACCCTACAATGCCGTCTCCGATTTCGTGGACGCCAATGTTGCGCGCGGGCTTGGCGAAAAGATCGCGTTCATCGATCCCGACCGCTCGCTGACTTACGGCGACCTGCATTCCCGCTCGATCCGCTTCGCCAACGCACTTCGTGCACTCGGCGTCCGGCAAGACGAACGCGTCGCGCTGCTCCTGCACGACACGGTCGATTATCCGGTGGCATTCTGGGGCACGGTGCGCGCCGGCCGCGTCGCGATCCCGCTCAACACCTTTCTCAACATTCAGCAATACGCCTACATCCTGGCCGATTCCCGAGCCACTGCGCTCGTCGCCGCCGCGCCGCTGGCGCAGGCGATCTGGCCGATGATCGAGTGGCTGCCGCATTTGCGCAGTGTAATCCTGGTCGGCGCCATCGCCGACGACAAGGCGGCGTTTCCCGGCCGTGACGTGATTTTGTTCGAAGATTTCATCGCCGCCGCAGATAGCGAGCCGTTCACCGCCGGCACGGTGTCCGACGAAGTGGCATTCTGGATGTATACCTCTGGCTCGACCGGCGATCCGAAAGGCGTCAAGCACGTTCATTCCAATCTGATGGCGACCGCCCGGCTTTTCGGACAGGGCGTGCTCGGCATCAGCGAGAATGACGTCGTTCACTCGGCGGCGAAATTATTCTTCGCCTATGGGCTCGGCAACGCCATGACTTTCCCGCTGTCGGTCGGCGCCACCGCAGCGCTATGGCCCGAGCGGCCGTCGCCGGAATCGGTGTTCGAAATGATGCGCAAGCATCGCCCCACCATCTTCTACGGCGTGCCGTCGCTCTACACCGCCCTGCTCTCGCACCCCGACATTTGCAAAGGCGCCGGCTCCGACCGGCTGCGCCTTTGCGTCTCGGCCGGCGAAGCGCTGCCCGCCCATATTGGCGAGCGCTGGCGCCAGGTCGTCGGCGTCGACATCCTCGATGGCATCGGCTCGACCGAATTGTTGCAGACCTTCGTGAGCAACCGCCCCGGCGACATCCGCTACGGCTCGACCGGCAAGCCGGTGCCCGGCTACGAAGCGCGCATCGTCGACGAGAAGGGGCGCGAACTGGGCGTGGACGAGATGGGCGAACTGATCGTGCGCGGGCCATCGGCGGCCGAAGGCTACTGGAACCAGCGCGCCAAGAGCCAGCGTACTTTCGTTGGCGAATGGACCTATACCGGCGACAAATTCCGCCGCGACGCCGACGGCTACTATTTCTACTGCGGGCGCACCGACGACATGTTCAAGGTTTCCGGCATGTGGGTGTCGCCGTTCGACGTCGAGGCCGCGCTGACTTCGCATGAGGCGGTGCTGGAAGCCGCAGTCATCGGCAAGCAAGACGCCGACGGGCTGGTGAAGCCGAAGGCCTTCATCGTGCTCAAGAACGGCTATGTCGCCGACGACAGCTTGCTGGAAAAGTTAAAAACCCACGTCAAAGAGCACGCCGGGGCGTGGAAATATCCGCGCTGGATCGACGTGCGCACCGACTTGCCGCACACCGCCACCGGCAAGATCCAGCGCTTCAAGCTGCGCGACGAAGATTTGCAGACGGTGCGCGCCGATTAAGCGTCGGCGATCTTCACATATTCGAAGTCGCCCGGCTTGTTGTCGATGCCGACCCGCGGCGGCGCGATCCAGCTGGCGAACTTGCCCGGCTCCATCTGCGGCTGCATCAGGCTTTCGATGAATTCGCGGTCGCTGTCGGAGGGGAGGAATTCAGCCTTACGCTTCTCCCATTCCGCGTCGCTGAGCAGATTGCCGTTCACATCCGCCTTGATCGAGGCGAACTCGCCGATGTGGCGGTGGAAGGCAACGTGTGGGAGCTTGACCTCGAACGGGATGCCGTGCTCGGCGATCACCTTGTTCCAGCGGCCGACGCCGACATTGCAGTCCACCACGTAGTCGTCGCGCAGCCGCATGTTGAGCGCGGAGAGCGCCGGCGCGTCCTGGTTTTGGACCTTGCCGTCGATCAAGCGCAGCACTGGATAGGTGCCGCTCTCGAGCTGGTGGTCGTCCTTGAGCCGGTCCTCGCGATAGCGGCCCTTCAGGCCGGCGTGGAAGGCGTTGGCGGCATTGGTCGAGATCTCATTGCCGAACAGATCGAGCGTCAGCGAGAAATGCATGTTCGCTTTTTTCTGGATGGTCGGCAGGTCGATCACACCGAGCTTGCGCACCGCCTCGATATTATTGGGATCGCTGATGCCGGCCTGCTTCATCGCCTCGCAGGTGCGTTGGATGACACGCGTGACGCCGGTCTCGCCCACGAACATATGATGCGCTTCCTCGGTTAGCATGAAGCGGCATGTGCGCGAGAGCGGATCGAAGCCGGATTGCGCCAGCGCCTCGAGCTGCATCTTGCCGTCGCGATCGGTGAAATAGGTGAACATGAAGAACGACAGCCAGTCCGGAGTCTTCTCGTTGAAGGCGCCCAGCATGCGCGGCGTGTCGGCATGGCCGGAACGGCGCTGCAATAGGGCTTCAGCCTCTTCGCGGCCATCGGTGCCGAAATATTTCTGCAGCAGATAGACCATGGCCCAGAGGTGGCGGCCCTCCTCGACGTTGACCTGGAATAGGTTGCGCATGTCGTAAAGCGAGGGCGCGGTCTTGCCGAGATGGCGCTGCTGCTCGACCGAAGCCGGCTCGGTGTCGCCCTGGATCACGATCAGCCGGCGCAGCATAGCGCGGTATTCGCCCGGCACCTCCTGCCAGGCGTCCTCACCCTTATGCATGCCGAATGGAATCTTGCGGCCCTCATGCTGCGGCGCCAGCAGCACGCCCCAGCGGTATTCCGGCATGCGCACATAATCGAACTTGGCCCAACCCTTGGGATCGACGCTGATCGCGGTGCGCAGATATACAAGCGATTCCTGGAAGCCTTCCGGCCCCATGTCGTTCCACCAGTTGATGTAACCGGGATGCCACTTCTCCAGCGCGCGCTTGACGCGCTCGTCCTGCCCGAGCCCGACATTGTTCGGGATCAAGCCATCGTAGTCGACTGCGGCGATGTTGATGTTCATTGCTACACCCGTTCCTTTGAGAAGGTCGGCGACACGCCGCTTCCGTAAAGTTTCAGCGCGCCCTGCTCGCCGATCGCGTTCGGCCGCTGGAAGATCCAGTTCTGCCAGGCGGTCAGCCGTCCAAAAATCTTGGTTTCCATGGTCTCCGGGCCGGCGAAACGGAGATTGGCTTCCATGCCGGTCATGGCGTCGGGCGAGAAGCTCGTGCGCTCCTCCAGCATGACACGGAGTTCGTCGTCCCAGTCGAAATCTTCGTAAGCCACGGTCACGATACCGAGCTCGGCAGCTTCTTCTCCTTCGATGGCTTCGCCGATTTTGCCCTTAAGCGTGTCGAGTGTTTGCGGCTCGCCGAGGAACCGCGTCTGGAGGCGTGTGAGCCCATTGCCCATCGGATAGAAGCCGAAATTGGCCTGCCCGAGCGTGATCGTGGCGGCCTTGCGGTTATCGCCTTCACGGGTACCGATCAACATCAGTGAGCGATCGGCGGCAAAGGCGAGTTCGGCCAGAGTGCCGGCAAAGCAGGAGCCCGGTTCGATCAGCGCGATCATGCTGCGCGGCGTCACGTCCAGGCGCTTAAGCACGCGCTTGAGGTAATGGCGGATCTCGCGCATCAGCCAGTCGCCATTGGCCTTGCCAAGAAAATCGTCGTGATCGAGCACATCTTGCGCATTGCCATCGGTGCGCAATAGCATGACGCCAACCGACTGTTCGTTGGCGCGCAGGTGCAGGATGGCGTCTTCCAGCTCGCGCGCCACGGCGAGCGGCCAGAACTTGGCGCCGAGCGTATGGGCGGCTTCGACCGATGCCGGAACGCCCTGCGATGGACCGCGCACGGTGACGGTGGCGAGACCACGCGTGCGGTCGATCTCGACCTCGACATGAGAATAGGACACTCGGTTGGCCTCAATCTTGCGATCGAGCGGCGTCAATGCAATGCCCTTGGCGTCTTTCGGCCGGTTCGAGCGCGCGGCGATTTCGTGCGCGCGCGCGGCCACCGTGTCTTTCCACTTCGAATTGGGCACCACCTCGTCCACCAGCCGCCATTCGACCGCTTTGGCGCCGCGGATGCCTTCTTCAATGGAGCAGAACACGTCGGCACGGTCGCGCCGCACTTTACGCTTGTCGGTAACGCGGGTGAGCCCGCCGGTGCCCGGCAGCACGGCGAGCAGCGGCGTCTCCGGCAGCGCCACCGCCGAGCGGCGGTCGTCCACTAGCATGATGTAGTCGGCGGCAAGCGCTAGTTCGTAACCGCCGCCGGCGGCATTGCCATTGATGGCGCACAGATAGGTCTGCTTGGAATTCTCGGACGCGTCCTCGATCGCCAGCCGCGTCTCGTTGGTGAATTTGCAGAAATTCACCTTCTGGCCGTGCGTCGACTTGCCGAGCATGCGGATATTGGCGCCGGCGCAGAACACATTGTCCTTACCGGACTTGATGACGACCGCGCGCACCTCCGGATGCTCGAAGCGCAGCCGCTGCACCGCGTCATTTAGCTCGATGTCGACGCCGAGGTCGTAGGAGTTGAGCTTGAGTTCGTAACCGTCAAATAGTCCGCCGGCCTGATCGACGTCCATGATCAGATAGGCAACATCGCCATCGCGCTCGATGCGCCAGTGGCGGTAGCGCGACGGCTCGGTCTGAAAATCAATGGTTTGCATGATTTAGCGGGCGCCGGTTCAGAGCCGCCCGGCTGCCTTCTCCCTGTATGCATTATTTTGCATATTAGTAGCACGTCCGTCGCACCACCACAACAGCAACGAACTCCCGGTTCCACAACCCGGGTGGGGCCTATGTGAATAACTCAACAAAACAAGGATCATTCTTCTAATAATCTCAGCGATGAGAATGCCACTGAAATCTGGCGCGCCGCCACTTGCCTCGCATTATAATGCATGTTAGCCGATGAGCATGAAAGCAGCCCGCGCCAAGCCCGCCCAAAGCCGCGACGCCGATGCCTATTTGCACCGGCTCGGCGAGCGCGTGCGCACGCTGCGCCACCAGCGCGGCATCACGCGCAAGGCATTGGCGGAGCATGCGAAAGTATCGGAGCGGTACCTCGCCCAGCTTGAGGTCGGCAAAGGCAATTGCTCGATCGCGCTGCTGCGGCGGATCGCGCGCGCCATCGGCCTGCCGGTCACACAGCTTGTGTATGAGGGCGCGGAACCGCCGCTAGATTTGGTGCTGCTGACGCAATTTCTCGAGCGGTTGCAGCCGGACATGCTCGTAGAAGCCCGCAAGCTCGTGACCGAGCATTTCAGCTCGCCCTCCGAGGATCGACGGCGCGTCGCCCTGATGGGCCTGCGCGGCGGCGGCAAGTCCACACTCGGCCGCCTGCTGGCGGAGCGTCTCGACGTGCCTTTCATCGAGCTCGACCGCGAGATCGAGCGGCGCAGCGGCGCCAACTTGAGCGAAATCTTCGACATGTTCGGCCAAGAAACCTTCCGCCGTGCCGAGCGCGAGGCGCTCGACGAGGTGTTGCGCCGGCACCCGCATTTCGTGATCGCCACCAGCGGCAGCATCGTCACCGAACCGGGCACGCTTGAATTGCTGCTGGCCTCGTGCTTCACGGTCTGGGTCCGCGCCGAGCCAGAGGAGCATATGAAGCGGGTAATGGCGCAGGGCGACATGCGGCCGATGGCCAACAACGCCCGCGCCATGGAGGATCTGGTATCCATTCTCAAGAGCCGCGAACCGCTGTACGCCAAAGCGGACGCCGTGCTCGCCACCACCGGCAAGACGCCCGAGCAGAATCTGGCGGAACTGCTGCGCCTCATCGCAGTCCCGGTAGCCCACATCGCGCGCAGGTCGGCGTGACCATCGGAAACTCGAAGTAAGGAGCCGGCCGCGGCCGGAACGAAACGAATGAGCGAAACGATCAAGACCGACGTTCTGATCATCGGCGCGGGGCCGGTCGGTCTGTTCGCGGTATTCGAGCTTGGCCTGCTAGACATCAAGGCGCACCTGGTCGATATCCTCGACAAGGTAGGCGGGCAGTGCGCGGAGCTTTATCCGGAAAAACCGATCTACGACATTCCCGGCATCCCCTACATCACCGGACATGGTTTGACCGACGCATTGATGGAGCAAATCAAGCCGTTCAAGTCCACCTTCCATCTCGGCGAGATGGTGACCACGCTCGAGAAGATCGGCGAGCCGCTGTTCCGGATCGGCACCGACCACGGCAAGGTGTTCGAGGCGAAGGTGGTTGTGATCGGCGCCGGCGGCGGCTCGTTCCAGCCGAAGCGCCCGCCGATCCCGGGCATCGAGCCCTATGAGGGCAAGTCGGTACATTATGCCGTGCGCAAGATGGACGCCTTCCGCGACAAGCGGCTGCTAATCGTCGGCGGCGGCGACAGCGCGCTCGACTGGACGCTCAACCTGCAGCCGATCGCCAAGCGGGTCACGCTAGTGCACCGGCGCGACGATTTCCGCGGCGCACCCGACAGCGTCAACAAGATGCGCACGCTGGTCGCGTCCGGCGGCATGGACCTCAAGATCGGCCAGGTCTCTGCTCTGGAAGGCGCCGACGGTCAGCTCACCGGAGCCCACATCAAGGACAAAGACGGCGTCAGCTCGAAAGTCGAGATCGACACCATGCTGCCGTTCTTCGGGCTGACGATGAAGCTCGGTCCGGTGGTCGACTGGGGCATTAAAATGGAAGACGAGTTGATCCCGGTCGACACCGCCGCGTTCGAAACCAATATCCCGGGCCTTTTCGCCATCGGCGACATCAACACCTATCCGGGCAAAGTCAAGCTCATTTTGTCTGGCTTCCACGAGGCCGCGCTGATGGCGCAGAAGGCCTATCACTACGTCTATCCCGACAAGCGGCTGGTGTTCCAATACACTACGTCTTCCACCAGCCTGCAGAAGAAGCTTGGCGTCGCGTAGCCATCAATGCCGAAGATCACCTACATCGAACATGACGGCGCCGTGCACACCGTCGAGGCCGAAATCGGCTCGACCGTGATGGAGACGGCGCTGCGCAACGACGTCTCCAGCATTGTCGCCGAATGCGGCGGCTCCTGCACCTGCGCGACCTGCCTGGTGCATGTGGACGAGAACTGGTTTCCGATTGTCGGCCCGCCCTCGGCCGAGGAGGAAGAGATGCTCGACACCGCTTTCGAGGTGAAGCCGACGTCGCGTCTGTCCTGCCAGATCAAGATGACGGAAGCGCTCGACGGTTTAATCGTGCGCACGCCTTCCTATCAGGGACGCTGACGGCAGCGCTGGCCGCACACGTTCGGCGCGGGCTTGATCAAGGCACCGCTCGAATTTGCGGATGGCTTTGCGGATTTCGTCTGTTTCTTCGCCGCAGTGTTGTAACGGTTCTGATTTCGGCCATGGTTTATTCCGAAATTAACCATGGACTTTCTATCTGGCTTGGTCATCTAGATTGAATTTTCACGGTATGGTCCAGAACAATGTATGGCGGCTTTCGCCATAATGCTTGTGGCGTCTGCGCCATAAGAATACCGGGGCTAATCCGAGGAACATTTTGGCCAAATGGTGTTGAACTTCTTAGCCACAGCCGCGCTCGCAATATGGGTGTATTTGATTGTGGGGCGCGGCGGCTTTTGGCTAGCTTCCGAACGTGACGTCGGTGGCCCGGAGCCATCGACATGGCCGGCCGTCACAGCCGTCATCCCTGCACGTGACGAGGCGCAAGGCGTCGGCGAGACCATCGCGTCGCTGCTGCAGCAGGATTACCCAGGCCCGTTCTCCGTCATCCTTGTGGACGACCAAAGCACCGACGGCACGACTGAGGTCGCGCGGCATGCTGCGGCGGCGGCCGCGGATCGGCTGACCGTCGTGCCCGGCGCTGTGCTACCGGCGGGTTGGACGGGCAAACTATGGGCGATGAAGCAAGGCGTCGCGCGCGCGTTGATCAGCAACCCCGCCTATCTGCTGTTAACCGACGCCGATATTGTCTACGATCCCGACGCACTTACACGCCTCGTTTCACGGGCGCTGGCGAACGGGCTTGTACTCAATTCGCTGATGGTCAGACTGCGCTGTGAAAGCTTCGCCGAGCGCGCGTTTGTTCCGGCCTTCATCTTTTTCTTCCAGATGCTCTACCCGTTCGCCTGGGTGAACCGTACCGACCGTAATATGGCGGCGGCGGCAGGCGGCTGCATGCTCGTGCGCAGCGATGCACTCGGCATGGCCGGGGGCATCGACGCCATCCGGGGCGCGTTGATCGACGACTGCGCGCTGGCGCGCAATCTCAAGCCGCAGGGGCCGATCCGGCTCAGCCTGACCCAAGGCGTCCGCAGCATCCGAAGCTATGCGACGGTGCAGGACATCCGGCACATGGTCGCGCGCTCGGCCTATGCGCAGCTGCGCTATACGCCGCTGCTCCTCGCCGCAACGGTGGCTGGCATGGCGCTCGTGTATCTGCTTCCGATCGTTCTGGCGCTGTTCGGCCACGGCCTTGCGCAGATGCTCGGCCTGCCTGCTTGGGCGATCATGGCGATCGCGTTCCAGCCGATGCTGCGGTTCTACCGGCTGTCACCGCTATGGGGACCTTTTCTGCCGGTGATCGCGTTAGCCTACATGGCCTTTACTCTCGACTCCGCCTATCAATATGCCCGCAAGCGCGGCGGCATGTGGAAGGGCCGCATTCAGTCAAACGTGAACGGCGTACAATGACGAATGCCAGTGAATTTCGGTCCGGCAAGGGCCACCGCGACGAGAATTTTCCCGTGGCGTCGTGGCTCATCCATCCGCGTCATCGCTCGCTGATCCTCGCGTTTTACGAATTCGTGCGCTGCGCCGACGACATCGCCGACCACTCATCGCTTCCGGCGCAGGAGAAGGTCAGCTTGTTGGACCGGCTGGAGCAGGATCTGCTGGGCGGCAGCGATCGCAACGCGCAGGCAGTCGCGCTGCGGCGCGCGCTTGCCGAGAGCGGCATGTCGCCGCATCATGCGCAAGATCTGCTCAAGGCCTTTCGGCTCGACGCCACCAAGCTGCGCTACCGCGACTGGGACGACCTCATGGGGTACTGCGCCTACTCCGCCATGCCGGTCGGGCGCTTCGTGCTCGACGTGCACGGCGAGAGCCGCAGCACCTGGTTCGCGTCCGACGCCATCTGCGCGGCGCTGCAGATCATCAACCACCTGCAGGATTGCGCAGCGGATTACCGCAATCTGGACCGTGTCTACATTCCGCTCGACGCCCTCGCCGCTTACGGCCTTGGCGTCGAGGCGCTCGGTGCGAGCAACGCGTCGCCGGAATTGCGGCGCTGCTTCGCAGGGATGGCGGAGCGCACCGCGGTCCTTCTGCACCAGGGCGACGCGCTGCCGAGCCTGGTCGAGGACGCGCGGCTCGCGCTTGAGCTATCGGTCATCCAGACGCTGGCGCGGCATCTCACCCGCATACTCATGCGGCGCGATCCTTTGAGCGAACGCGTGCACCTCGGCAAGCTCGGTGTCGCCGGCATCAGCTTGCTCGCCGTGCTCAAGGGCGTCACGCTCCGGGCCGGCCTTCACCGCCCAACTTCGGCGGCGCAGCCGTGACTGCCGTGACGAACGAACAAGCGGCGGGCACCGAGCAGCGCGCGTCCGGCAGCTCGTTCTACCTCGCCATGCGCATTATGCCGAAGGTGCAGCGCGAGGCGATGTTCGAGATTTACTCGTTCTGCCGCAGGATCGATGACATCGCGGACGAAATCGGCCCGCGCGATCTGCGCCTCGAGCAATTGCGGCTCTGGCGTGCCGACATCGATGCGATCTACGCTCGCACGCCGCCACCGCAACTAAGCGGGCTCGCGCGGGCCGTGCGCACTTTCGACCTGCAACGGGAGGACTTCCTCGCCGTCATCGACGGCATGGAGATGGACGTCATTTCCGACATCCGCGCGCCCGATCTCGCGACGTTCGACCTTTATTGCGACCGCGTCGCCAGCGCGGTGGGTCGGCTGAGCGTTCGCGTGTTCGGAATGGAGAAGGAGCCGGGGTTGGCGCTCGCGCATCATCTGGGGCGCGCGCTGCAGATGACGAATATCCTGCGCGACCTCGACGAGGACGCCGCCATCGGCCGCCTCTATCTGCCGCGGGAAGCCTTGGCTGACGCCGGCATCGCTTCCAACGACCCGGCGACGGTGCTGGCCAGTCCGGCGATCTGTCAAGCCTGCGCAGCGGTCGCCATGCGCGCAGAACGCCACTTCGCAGAAGCCGACGCCATCATGGCGAGGAGCCCACGCCACATCGTGCGCACGCCGCGAATCATGGCGACGGCCTACCGCATGATCTTCGACCAGATGATCGCCCGCGGATGGCAGCCGCCGCGCATGCCGGTGCGGCTGCGACGCTGGCAATTCCTATGGATATTGCTGCGCTACGCGATTTTGTGATGCCACGCTCGGTCCATATCATCGGTACAGGACTGGCCGGCCTCGCCGCCGCCGTGCGGCTTTGCGAGCAGGGCGTGCGCGCGGTTGTCTATGAGGCGACCAACCAGGCGGGGGGGCGCTGCCGTTCATATCTGGACCCCGTCCTTGGGATAACGATCGATAACGGCAACCACCTGCTGCTGTCCGGCAACCGGGCGGCGCTCGGCTACCTCGATACGATCGGCGCCCGCTATCGCCTGATTGGGCCTTCGAGCGCGAGTTTTCCCTTTATCGATCTCGCGACCAAAGAGCGCTGGACGCTACGCGCGAACGACGGCCGCCTGCCGTGGTGGATATTCGATAGCAATCGCCGGGTGCCGGGAACACGCGCGCGCGACTATATGTCCGTTCTGCGCCTTCTGCGCGCCGCGCCGGGCGCGACCATCCGCGAGGTGCTCGATTGCAAAGGGCCGCTGTACGACCGGCTGATCGGGCCGCTTCTATTAGCCGCGCTCAATACCGAGCCGCCGGAGAGCTCCACCAGTCTCGCCGCGGCGGTGATCCGCGAAACGCTGGCGGCGGGTGGGCGCAGCTACCGTCCCCTATTCGCGCGCGACGGGCTGTCGGCGGCCTTCGTCGAGCCTGCGCTACGGTTCATCGAAACAAACGGAGGCACGGTCGTCTTCGGCCAGCGCCTGCGCGCATTCGCTTTCGAGGCGGCCCGCGCCGCCGGTCTTGATTTCGGCGATCTCGCAGTGCCGCTGCGCCCAGGCGATGCCGTCGTCCTGGCGGTGCCGCCGGTGGTGGCGGCATCGCTAATTCCAGGTCTGACGACGCCGACCGAGTTTCGCGCCATCGTCAACGCCCATTTCCGCCTCACGCCGCCCGCCGGGCTTTCGCCGATGACCGGCATCATCAACGGCACGGCCGAGTGGCTGTTCGCGTTTCATGACCGCCTTTCAGTCACGATCAGCAGCGCCGATCGGCTGCTCGATACGCCGCGCGAGGAACTCGCTGCGCGGATTTGGCGGGAAATCGCCGAGATCGCAGGCATTGCCGGCCCCCTGCCCCCGTGGCAAATCGTTCGGGAGCGGCGGGCGACCTTTGCCGCTTTGCCGGGCGAAGACGCCAAGCGTCCGGGCCCGCATACGCGTTGGGGCAATCTTCTGCTTGCCGGCGATTGGACCGCGACTGGCCTGCCGGCAACAATCGAGGGCGCGATACGTTCTGGCAACCGGGCGGCCGATTTGATCGGCAAAACGAATTAGCGAAAGACGCAATGTCCGACACCTCAGATCATTTGACCGACACTATGGGGAATACGAAGCCTTCCGCGCTCGATCGCGCGATCGCCGCGGCGACCGAGGCCTTGCTCGCGCGCCAGCGTCCCGACGGGCACTGGGTCTTCGAGCTCGAGGCCGATGCCACGATCCCGGCCGAATATGTGCTGCTCCGGCACTATCTCGGCGAACCGGTGAACGCGCCGCTGGAAGCGAAAATCGCCGTCTATCTGCGCCGCATCCAGGGCGCGCATGGCGGCTGGCCGCTGTTTCGCGACGGCGATCTCGACGTCAGCGCGACCGTGAAGGCCTATTTCGCGCTGAAGATGATCGGCGACGATCCGCAAGCCGAACACATGACACGCGCGCGCGAGGCGGTGCGCGCGCGAGGCGGCGCCGAACGCGCGAATGTGTTCACGCGCATCATGCTCGCATTGTTCGAATTCATTCCGTGGGGCGCTGTCCCGGTCATGCCGGTCGAGATCATGCTGCTGCCGAAATGGTTTCCGTTCCATCTCGACAAGATTTCGTACTGGAGCCGCACAGTCATCGTGCCGCTCCTGGTGCTGATGGCAAAGCGACCGATTGCACGCAACGCGAAGGGCGTGCGGATCGACGAGCTTTTCCTTGACTCACCGGCGAACCTCGGCCCAACGCCGAAGGCGCCGCAGCAGAAAGCGTCATGGTTCTGGTTCTTCCGCGGCGTCGACAATGTATTGCGTGTGATCGAGCCGTTACTGTTGCGGCGGCTACCCGCGCATCAGCGCGCGATCGATCGTGCTGTCGCGTGGGTCGGCGAACGCCTCAACGGTGAGGACGGACTCGGCGCGATCTTTCCGGCGATGGCAAACAGCGTGATGATGTTCGACGTTCTCGGTTATCCGGAAAGCCATCCGCAACGCGCGATTGCGCGCACGTCGGTGGAGAAGCTTCTTGTCGTCCACGAGCACGAAGCCTATTGCCAGCCGTGCGTTTCGCCGATCTGGGACACGGGCCTCGTCTGCCACACGCTGCTCGAGGTCGGCGGCGGGCGCGCGATCGCGCAGGTCAAGAAGGGCCTCGACTGGCTCGTGCCGAAGCAGATTCTCGATGTGCACGGCGACTGGATTGCGCGGCGACCCAACCTGCGTCCCGGCGGCTGGGCGTTCCAATATGTCAATGCGCACTATCCCGACGTCGATGATACTGCCGTCGTCGCTATGGCCATGGATCGCGTCCAGAAAATATCGGGGCGTCAGGATTTTCGCGCCTCGCTCGAACGGGCGCGCGAGTGGATCATCGGCATGCAAAGCGATAACGGCGCCTGGGGTGCATTCGATGCCGACAATGAGTTCTACTACCTGAACAACATCCCGTTCGCCGACCATGGAGCGCTGCTCGACCCGCCGACAGAGGATGTCACGGCGCGCTGCGTCTCCATGCTGGCGGTGTTCGGCGACACGGTTACGAACAGCAAGGCGGTCGCGCGGGCGCTCGATTATCTGCGCCGCACCCAACTCGCAGACGGTAGTTGGTACGGCCGCTGGGGCATGAACTACATCTACGGCACGTGGTCGGTGCTGTGCTGCCTCAACGCCGCCGGACTCGATCCGGCTTCCCCGGTCATTCGAAAAGCGGTCGACTGGCTCGTCTCCATCCAGAATGCCGATGGCGGCTGGGGCGAGGACGGCACCAGCTACAAGCTCGACTATAACGGCTACGAGCGTGCGCCGAGCACCGCCTCGCAGACCGCCTGGGCGCTGATCGGCCTGATGGCGGCCGGTGCGGCCGATCATCCGGCAGTCAAGCGCGGGATCGACTTCCTCCTGCGCACGCAGGGACCCGACGGGCTATGGGCGGAGGAGCGCTACACTGCGACCGGTTTTCCGCGCGTGTTCTATTTGCGCTACCACGGCTACGCCCAATTCTTTCCGCTCTGGGCGCTAGCGCGCTACCGGAACCTGACGCAGGGCCGGTACGTCAAATTCGGCATGTGACGCTGCCAAATACAGGGGCGCTCGGTCACCGGCCTGGCTGCGACCTCTTTATGCTTCCGGTTTGTGGAGGTCCGGCGCCCTTCGTCACCATCCCGTCGGACGATTTCGGCAGTGCGAGCCAATATGGCACCAGGTTTGCCGGCATCTCCTCTTGCGGCATCACATCATAGGGAAGCCGCCTCCACACCTGGTTCTGGCCGAACAGCTCAATGCCGAGATAGCCGCGCAAAGTCAGCTGCTGGCCATCCGGGCTCAGCGTCATTTTGGCATGATAGACTTGGCCGTCGCGCGGATCGAGGATGTTTCCGTTCTGGTAGACGAGACCCTTGCGCTGCATGCCCTTGATGATGGTGAGGCCGAGACGCGGCGCATTCTTCTGGTCGCCCTTGCAGCGAGTGCAGATCGGATTTGGGTCTTCGCCAGGTTTTATGAACATCTTGGCAATGGCACCTTCGTAAAAACCGTCATGCTCAAATATGAGAAACCAGCCACCGACCCGGCCGTGCTCGTCAACCTGCGCCCACATGCCGGCCACCGAGGGCTCGGCCGCGAGCGGCGGGCTCGCCCATGCAAGCACGGCCATAAGGCTCGCTAGGATGACCGTCAGAAACTTTAACTTCATAGTTCAGCACCCGAGTCACCGCAGTGGACGCACGCTCTGTACATGATTCGGCAATGTGTTCTTTTCGCGGAATCAAACGAACACGTCTGGCTTATTCTTTAGTTTACGTGGCGGCCGTCCGGGTTCCACCAGTCAGCATTTCTTGCAAGTCTCGAGGCCCATCGCGCGCGCCGGGTGTCCCGGCCGTCACTGCCCGTGACTTTCCAGCACCTCGCGGCAGGCGCGACGGAGTTTCGCGCGGTGTTCCTGCAGGCAGGCGAGAAAACTCCCGTCGCCCGACCCCTCCTTGATGGCATGGCAGAACCGGCGGACGTCCGGGCGGCATGCGGCCTGCTCTGCGGGTGTGCCACCCTGCGCGATTGCCGCCGATGATGCGGCGGTCAGGACGGCCACTAATACGAATGTACGGATCATCATTAGCTCTCCTTTAATTCATTGCCATCCCGCGTGTGTGCACGGTGGCGCGCCTTCCGATATCAAGACTTGATATTCGACGTTACTTTGCGTGACTTGCCGTTGCGCCGCTTGCTACTGCTTTGCTTCCCTTTTCTTGGCTTATCGTTGATTGGCTTTCCTAGCCGTTCCCTAACATGTCGTTGCGCGGCTTTCCCATGAGGACCGGTTGGAACAATACCGCCGCTGCGAGCGTGCACATCAGCGATAGAGCCAACAATTTACCCATGCTGGCAGTTCCGGGGTGACTGGAGAACCACAGGCTGCCGAATGCGGTAGCGGTGGTGAGTGCGCTGAAGAACACGGCGCGCGTGAGGCTGGTCTGCAACAGGTTCGTCTGTCCCTCGCGCCATGCCATGATGTAATAGATCTTGAAGGCAACCCCGACACCGAGCAGCAGCGGCAGCGCAATGATATTGGCGAAATTGAGCGGAAGACCGATCAATACGCTGATTTCCAGCGTCACGACGCCCGCCAAAATCAGCGGAACGAGCGTCAGCAGCACATCGCCGATTCGCCGAAGCACAAGCCACAATAGGATTCCTATCGACAGCAGCGCCCACAGGCCGGCCTCGATAAATGCGCGCACGATCGTGTCGCCTGCGTCCAGGACCGAGATCGGCCCTTCAATGGCATTTGGCTCGACCGCGAGCACGGCGCGTGCAAACTGGCCCATCGCCGAGTTGTCGCTGGGATTGGCCTTGGGCGCGACCTCCACGCGCGCGCGGCTGTCCGATGTTATCCAGTCGCGAACGAGATCGGCCGGCAACGATTTCTGCGTCACCGGCTGCGCGTGAAGCGAAGCATGCAGGCCGCCCAACGCCGTCTTCAAAGGCTGGATAAACGCGTTCTCAGCCCTTGCGCGCAACTCCGGGTTCGAGCTGGCGACCGATGTGAGCGCCGCGGACAACCGCCTCGCCGCGCTCGCGCCGGAGCCCTTGTGATCGCCAGCGGCTTCGATCAATCGATCTGCGCCCTCATTGAGCGCATCGACGTTTTCCGCATCGGTCGGCGGCGACAACGCGTTCTTCGGGTCGAACGCGCCCTCGAGCTTCTTTGCTGCGTCACGAATGAGCTGCAGCTTCTCTTGCTGTTCGTTCGGAATGAAGCTTGCAAGCGTCACGACGCGCGAAACTTCCGGCAGCTTCGACAGGCGGCCTGCAATGACGTCGGCATCGCCGAGCGAAGGCGCCAGCACCTCGATAGCATTCGTATTGGTGGCGGGGTCTCGGCTGAGCTCGAGATAAGTTGCGATAGATTCCGATTTCGGGTCGCGCAGATTGATCGGGTTGAAGTCGAAACGGAGCCAATAGAGTAGCGGCAGGCCCGCGATCACCACGATGGCGGTGCCGGCGATGATCGGAATGCGCTGCCGCTCAAGAAATCGGTCGACCGGCGCCAACGAAGAAAATCCGAGCTGGTCCGGCTCGCCCGGCGGGTTGAGCAGGCGAATCAGTGCCGGAAGGATTGTGATGCTGGTTGCGAAAGCGATCAGCATGCCGAACCCGGCGATAAGACCCAATTCGGACACGCCGCGGTAATCGGTGGGCAGGAACGACAGGAAGCCAGCGGCCGTTGCGCCCGCGGCCAGCGTCAATGGCGCGCCGACATATTTGCCGGCCTGCAGGACCGCACCCTTTAAATCATCAAAGTCATGGCGCTCCGCGCGGTAGCGCACGCTGTATTGGATCCCGAAATCGACACCGATGCCGACGAACAGCACGGCAAAGTAGACCGAGATCAGATTAAGCGTGCCGACCATCAACAGGCCAAGCGCCGCGGTGAAAGCGAGCCCGATGAACAAGTTGATGAACACGGCAACGATGAGCCGCGCCGAGCGCAGCGCGAACCATAGGATGACGAGCACGATGGCGACGGTGATTAGACCGTTGCGCATGGCGCCTTCCTTGATGGTGGCGAATTCCTCGTCCGCCATCGCCACCGGGCCGGTGAGCCGGACGTTTGCCTGGAATTTCGGGGCGATCTCAGCCGCTGCCAGACGGATGGCCTCAGTGGCGGCGTGGCCGGGCTCTATTGCGCTGTAGTCAAGCACCGGGCGCACCTCGATGAAACCGCGCAGATCGTTTGGCTCCGCCGGGTGGCCCTCAACGAGAACGCGCCAAGAGAAGCTCGCCGGCTGCCCCGCGATCACCTTCTCCAGGGCGTCGGAGGCCATATTGAAGACGCGCGTGAAGTCATCGAGCTTGATGTGATTGGACTGTACCCCGATG
Source organism: uncultured Alphaproteobacteria bacterium (assembly GCA_963709855.1). Lineage (GTDB taxonomy): Bacteria > Pseudomonadota > Alphaproteobacteria > Rhizobiales > Xanthobacteraceae > Pseudolabrys. The sequence goes on from CAVPXX010000033.1 coordinate 158,208, forward strand.
AGGCCGTCCTCGAGCCCGCTGATAAGCCCGCGCAAGCTCGGATCGATCGCGAGATCATGAATGAGCGGTTCCGCCTGGACCAGCGGCGCGAGGCTGTGCTTGAGATTCTCCGGCGACTGAAACAGAAGCCCATTGCTGGCGAAAAAGCCGCCGCCGCCGAATTGCGTCACCGCGCGGAAGCGATCCTTGTTCTTAGCCAGCGCCTCCGTCAGTGCCGCTGTCGCCTCGTTCATCAGTTCCGGCGTTGGTGCCTGAACGACGACAAAGATCAGCTGGAAGCGGCGGAACGCCTGCTCGAAGGCGAGTTCGCGTTTACGCCAGCCAAGATCGGACGAGAGCAGCGTGTTGATGTCCGAGTTGACGGCAAAATGACGTGCAACATAGACCCCCGACCCCAAAGCCAGCACCAATCCGACGGCGACTACGCGCCAAGCGTTGCGCGTGCAGACGTCGATGATGCGAACAATGAGTGATGTGAGCATGGAGTGGGGGGCATCCGATCGCCCGATCGCATATTAGGGGATCAGCGGCGGGCACACACGAGGCCGGAGATCAAACGCCAATGGGCCGCGACCTATCCCGCGGCTGCCGATATCTTCGACTGGGCGGGCTTAGTGCCGGAAGGATCGCCCCCGGCCGCATGTATCTCATTCAGCATCTTGTCGACGTGGCGGGAAAAGACGTACTGCGCCGGCCTTTGCTGCTTGAGTGAGATTTCCGGCGCCATTGGTCCCGTCGTGCGCACGCCGCGAAATGTAGTCCACAGGGCGCTGAAAGGATTGCTGAGTGACGCATGCGCCGCGGTCGGCTCGTAGCCGCAATGGGCCATGCAATTGGCGCATTTCTCATACCGTCCGGTTCCGTAGGAATCCCAGTCTGTAGTCTCCATCAGTTCCTTGTAGGACTTTGCGTAGCCTTCGCCGAGCAGATAGCAGGGCTTCTGCCATCCAAACAGGTTGCGAGTCGGCATCCCCCACGGAGTGCAGTGGTACTCCCGATTGCCGGCGAGGAAATCGAGGAACAGACTCGAATGCATCAGGTCCCACTTCTTCCCCTTGCCCAAGGCGAACACACGGCGGAACAGTTCCTTAGTCTTGCGGCGGTTGAGGAAGTGATCCTGGTCCGGCGCGCGTTCATAGGCGTAGCCGGGTGAGATCGACACGCCGACGCCGAGCTCCTTCGCCTGATCGAGAAATGCAGCGATGTCCTCCGCGGCGTGCCCATCGAAGATCGTTGCGTTGACGTTGACGGTGAAGCCTTTGGCCTTTGCCGCCTTGATCGCCCGCACCGCAATGTCAAACACGCCCTTCTGCGAAACCGACTTGTCGTGATGTTCCTTAAGTCCATCGAGGTGGACCGAAAAAAATAAATACGGAGAGGGTTCGAACAGGTGCAACTTCTTCTCGAGCAGCAGCGCATTGGTGCAAAGCGAGACGAACTTCTTTCGGGCGACGATGCCTTTGACGATCTCACCGATCTCGCGATGGATGAGCGGCTCGCCGCCGGGTATAGCCACCATCGGCGCGCCGCATTCGTCCACCGCGTCGAGGCACTCCTTGACCGACAGACGCTGGTTGAGGATCGGGTCCGGATAATCAATCTTGCCGCAGCCGACGCAGGCCAGATTGCAGCGGAACAATGGCTCCAGCATCAAAACGAGCGGATAGCGTTTGCGCCCCATGATCCTCTGCTTGAGGAGATAGGTCGCGATGCAAATTTCCTTGAAATAGGGAACAGTCATAATTTGTCGTTCTCTTATTCGTTTGGTTCTTGTTCGAACTGTTGCGCGCCGCGCAACATGCGGAAAGGAAATGGCGTCGGTTATACCGTCGCCAACTCCGCAGGTAGCCGGAACTCAATCGTCTCCTCTCGGCCATCTAAGACGGAAACTTCGACAGGACCAAGGCGTGCCAAGGCATCGATGACGCCTTCGACCAGAACCTCCGGCGCCGAGGCGCCGGCTGTGAGACCGACGGTGCGCGCGCCCTGCACCCATTCCGGCTGCAATTCGCTGCTGTCGGCAATAAGATAGCTCGGGATGCCTGTCTCCAACCCGATCTCGCGCAGGCGATTGGAATTCGAACTGTTTTTTGCCCCGACTACCAGAATGACGTCGACCTGCCTGCTCAACTCGCGCACCGCCGCCTGGCGATTCTGCGTGGCGTAGCAGATATCCCTCATTTCGGGACCGACGATATTGCTGAAGCGCTGCTCGAGCTTTGCGATAATTCCCCTGGTGTCGTCCACGCTCAGCGTGGTCTGGGTTATGTAGGCAACCGGTGCATCGGCTGGGATATTGAGCTTGTCGACGTCTTCCTCGGTCTGCACCAGCACTACCGGACCGGAAATTTGCCCTATCGTGCCGACGACCTCAGGGTGGCCGGCATGGCCGATCAGGATGAGGGTGCGGCCCTGCGCGACATAGCGCTTGCCTTGGTTGTGGACCTTAGTGACCAGCGGACAGGTGGCGTTGAGCACAGGAAGGCCACGTCCCGCCGCCTCCTCCTCGACGCTGCGGGCGACTCCGTGAGCACTGAAGATGGTCACCGCATGTTCCGGTATCTCGGAGAGCGTCTCAACGAAGTGTGCGCCCTTGGCCTTGAGGCTGTCGACCACATGCTTGTTGTGCACGATTTCGTGGCGCACGTAGACCGGCGCCCCGTACTTTTGCAGGGCGCGCTCGACGATCTCGATCGCTCGCACCACCCCCGCGCAGAAGCCGCGGGGCTGCGCCAGGACAATCCGCATGGGCAATTTCTGGCTCATCGTTTTCTCCGCCGGATCCAATCGGTCATGCGAGGCCGACCTTGAGTGATTCGGCACTAACGTCTCTACCTAGCGCCTCGAAGGCCTTGGCGACGATGCCGCGGGCGTCGAGGCCGGCCTTGGCATACATCGCGGCCGGGGTGTCCTGGTCGATGAAGACGTCCGGCAGCACCATGGTGCGGACCTTGCAGCCGGCATCCAGCACGGCGTTGTCGGCCAGCGTCTGCAGCACATGCGAGCCGAAGCCGCCGATCGCGCCTTCCTCGATGGTGAGCAGAACCTCGTGTTCGCGCGCCAGCCGCAACAGCAGGTCGACGTCGAGCGGCTTGGCAAAGCGCGCATCCGCCACCGTGGTCGATAGACCGAGCGCGGCGAGCTCGTCGGCCGCTTTGAGGCATTCGCCCAGCCGCGCGCCATAGGACAACAGCGCCACCTTGTGGCCCTCGCGCAGGATGCGGCCCTTGCCGATCTCGAGCGGCACACCCTCCGCCGGCAGCGGTACGCCGCGGCCCTCGCCGCGCGGATAGCGCAGCGCCGACGGCCGGTCGTCGATGGCGACTTGCGTCGCCACCATGTGCACCAGCTCGGCCTCGTCGGCCGCCGCCATCAGCACGAAACCGGGCAGGCAGCCGAGATAGGTGACGTCGAAGGCACCGGCATGGGTCGGCCCGTCGGCGCCGACCAGCCCAGCGCGGTCGATGGCAAAGCGCACCGGCAGCCGCTGGATCGCAATGTCGTGCACCACCTGGTCGTAGGCGCGCTGCAGGAAGGTCGAATAGATCGTGGCGAACGGCTTGAAGCCTTCGGTGGCCAGCCCCCCGGCGAAGGTCACCGCGTGCTGCTCGGCAATGCCGACGTCGAAGCAGCGGTTGGGGAACTCCTTCTCGAACAGATCGAGCCCAGTGCCCGACGGCATCGCCGCCGTGATGGCGATGATCTTGTCGTCCTTGCGCGCCTCTTTGATCAGGCTCTCGCCGAATACTTTCGTGTATTGCGGCGCGCCGCCCTTCGACTTCGCCTGCGCCCCGGTGGCGACGTCGAACTTCACCACACCGTGATATTTGTCGGCCGAGGTCTCCGCCGGCGCGTAACCCTTGCCCTTCTGCGTCACCACGTGCACCAAAATCGGTCCGATCTCGGCGTCGCGCACGTTACGCAGCACCGGCAGCAAGTGGTCGAGATTGTGCCCGTCGATCGGCCCGACATAATAAAAGCCGAGTTCCTCGAACAGCGTGCCGCCGGTGACGTAGGTGCGCGCGTGCTCGACCGCCCGGGTGATGGCGCGGTCCCAGCTCTTGGGCAGATGCCGGGTGAGCTGTTTGCCGACGTCGCGCAGCTTGAGATACATATGGCCGGAGCCGAGCCGCGCCAGATAGGCCGACATCGCGCCGACCGGCGGCGCAATCGACATGTCGTTGTCGTTGAGGATGACGATCAGCCGCTCGTTGCGCGCGCCGGCATTGTTCATCGCCTCATAGGCCATACCCGCCGACATCGCGCCGTCGCCGATTACGCAGATGACGTTGTTCTTCTTGCCGGCGAGATCGCGCGCCACCGCCATGCCGAGGCCGGCCGAGATCGAGGTCGAGGAATGCGCGGCGCCGAACGGGTCGTATTCGCTCTCCGCGCGCTTGGTAAAGCCGGACAGCCCGCCGCCCTGTCGCAAGGTGCGGATCCGGTCCCGCCGGCCGGTCAAAATCTTATGCGGATAGGCCTGATGCCCGACGTCCCAAATCAGCCGGTCAACCGGCGTGTCGAATACGTAATGCAGCGCCACCGTGAGTTCCACCACCCCCAACCCGGCCCCCAGATGCCCGCCGGTCGCCGCCACAGCGTTGATCGTCTCGTGGCGTAACTCATCGGCTATTTGCTTGAGGTCCGCCGCCTCATGGCGTCGCAGGTCGCAAGGCTCTTTAATCGCATCCAACATTTTGCTTCCAATCTGCGTTGTGCGTGGCAATTTAGCTCATGAATCGTAGGAGCTAGCTGGTTATATGAGCAAAAGTAAATAAGGCAAGATTTATACCAAATCCATATTTCCATTTCCCGGAAGGGTTCCCGTAACCACAATATAAACCAAAAACCACCAATTTCCGTGGGCCGATCAAATCATCGAGCGCCTAGTTAATGGCGAGACGCGCTAGGAACTTAGGTATCCGGCGTCACGAAACCAACGTACGGCGTCGTCTATTCCTTCAGTATAAAGCCTCGACCGATATCCGAGTTCCCGCTCCGCTTTGGTCGATACGAAGAACATACGGTATTTCGCCATATGAACCCCGTCCCGAGTTACAAAAGGCTCGCGTCCCGTGACGTTGGCCACGGCTTCGGCGACATACGCAACCGGAACGAGAGCACGCCACGGAAGGCGCACCCGCGCCGGGCGGCGACCGACCCGGCCGGCGATATCGCGCAGCATCTGTGAGAACAAAACGTCCTGGCCGCCGAGAATGTAGCGTTCGCCGATCTTCCCGTGACGCAACGCCGCAAGATGGCCGCTGGCGACGTCGTCCACATGCACGAGGTTGAGCCCGGTATTGATAAATGCCGGAATGCGGCCTTTGGCGGCTTCGATGATGATCCTGCCCGTTGGGGTGGGCCGCACGTCGCCCGGGCCAATCGGCGTCGAGGGATTGACGATGACGGCGGCGAGACCGCGTTCCGCCACCATGGCCTCGACCAGTCGTTCGGCCGCTATTTTGCTGCGCTTGTAGGCGCCGACGCCCTGATCCTCGCGCAATGGCATGGTCTCGTCTGCGGCGATCCCGTCGGATCGCAAGGCGATGGTTGCCACGCTGCTGGTGTAGACGACGCGCTCGATGCCCGCCCGCATCGCCTCCTCCATGAGGTGGCGGGTCCCTTCGACGTTAGAAGCAAAAATCTCGCGGGGGTCGCGCACCCATAGGCGATAATCCGCCGCGACGTGAAAAGCGTAGCGCATGCCGGCTAGCGCGCGCTCGACGGATTTCCGGTCGCGCAGATCACCTTCGAAAAAATCCAAGTCTAGTCCCGTGAGGTGCGTGCGTGGACTTTTGCGGCGAACCAGGGCCCGCACCGAATAGCCGGCCTCAACGAGTTTGCGTGCGACGGCCGAGCCGACGAATCCGCTTGCTCCAGTGACGAGAATCTTTTCTTTTATTATTCATGCGGACCACTGTGGCCGATCTGCTATGGTCGGTCGTCTATTCGAGTTCCGGCCAAAGGGGAAGCTCAATCCAAGAACAGGGCAGCGATCGGTGTCCCACCGGTTTGATCTGTCACGCGGCCGGCGGAGGTTGGTTTTGGCATTGGGGTACCGCCGCAGTGCACAATTCAGATAAGTACGTTTCTACTGCGGCATGAAATTTGCTTCCCAGAGCTAGGGTTTAGGGGCATCAATGGCGCGAAACGGATTGAACGATTCATGGGTCTCCCAGCCGCCGGAGACCCGCACGATGCCTTGCCCCATTCCTCAACCCAGCATCACAGACCTTGGTCAGCCGGCTTGTTTGGACGCGGCATGCACCCCGGCCGACCGCTTTGTCATCGCCCTCGTCGGCTTGGCTTTCGAAGCCCGCATTGCTTCGGGGCCAGGCGTGGTCGTTATCTGTCGCAATACGCAAAGTGACCTTGCCGCATCGCTCTACCAAGCCGTCAACGGAGGATGCCGCAGCATCATTAGTTTCGGAGTGGCGGGCGGGCTCGCTCCGCATTTGCGTCCGGGAAACTGGGTTGTTGCGTCCTCGATCATTGACGCGCAGCAGATTCGCCCCACCGATCGTGTTTGGTCGGAAACGATCCTGAAGATGATCCCGGGCGCCGAATACGGGCCGATCGCGGGCGTCGACTCCGCGGTCGCCGAGCCCGAAGCCAAACGGCGAATGCACGTCAAGACCGGTGCGGCGGCAGTCGATATGGAGTCGCATCTGGTCGCCCGGCTCGCATCGACACACGGGCTGAGTTTTGCAGCGGTCAGGGTGGTAATCGATCCCGCGCATCGCATTGTGCCGGAAGCTGCGCTTGCCGGCATGCGCCCCGACGGAGGCACCAGCATAACTGCGGTCCTGCGCGAGCTGATCGCGGGGCCGTCTCAATTGTCTGGCCTGCTTCGCATCGCTTATGATGCCTATACGGCGCGCCGGGCCCTCCTCCGCGTCCGCCGGCTGCTAGGGCCGAATTTCGGCTTGCTCAATCTCAGCGAAGTCTGATCTGACCGAAACCACCCTCTCGCGGAACCTTTCATGCCGGTGGCGTTGACGCACCCGCGAGGGAACGCGATATAGTCCCCATACGGGATCACCCTAATAGAACATCTTATGAGCACCACGACACAAGAACGTCATAAATCGATTGCGGTGGACGTCGGCGGCGTCATGGTCGGCGGCGGGGCGCCCATTGTCGTGCAGTCGATGACCAACACCGACACCGCCGACATCGAGGGAACCGTGCGCCAGGTCGCGGCGCTCGCTCGCGCCGGCTCGGAACTTGTGCGCATCACCGTCGACCGCGACGAGGCGGCGGCGGCGGTGCCGCGCATCAAGGAGCAACTGCTCAAGATGGGCGTCAACGTGCCGATTGTCGGCGACTTCCATTACATCGGCCACAAGCTGCTCGCCGATCATCCGGGGTGCGCTGAGGCGCTCGACAAATACCGCATCAATCCCGGCAATGTCGGCTTCAAAGACAAAAGGGACCGCCAGTTCTCCGCTATCATCGAGATGGCAATCAAGCACAGCAAACCGGTGCGCATCGGTGCCAATTGGGGCTCGCTCGATCAGGAGCTGCTCACGAAACTGATGGACGAGAACGCCAAATCTCCGGCGCCGCGCGGCGCCCGCGAGGTGATGCATGAGGCCATGGTGCAGTCGGCGACGCTGTCGGCTGCACGCGCCGAGGATATCGGCCTACCGAAAAACCGCATCATCCTGTCGGCGAAAGTCTCGGCGGTGCAGGACCTAATTGCGGTCTATCGCGAACTGGCGCGTCGGTCCGATTACGCGCTTCATCTCGGTTTGACGGAAGCCGGCATGGGCTCGAAGGGCATCGTCGCGTCGAGCGCAGCCATGGGCGTGCTGCTGCAACAGGGCATCGGCGACACCATCCGCATCTCGCTGACGCCGGAGCCGAACGGCGATCGCACGCTTGAAGTGCAGGTGGCGCAGGAGCTGTTGCAGACCATGGGGCTTCGGACGTTCGTTCCCCTGGTCGCCGCCTGCCCTGGCTGCGGCCGCACCACGTCCACCACGTTTCAAGAACTTGCCTCTGACATCCAAAGCTTCATCCGCGACTCGATGCCGGGCTGGAAGTCGCGCTATCCGGGCGTGGAGACGCTCACGGTTGCGGTGATGGGCTGCATCGTGAACGGCCCGGGCGAGAGCAAACACGCCGACATCGGGATCTCACTGCCCGGCACCGGCGAGCAGCCTACTGCGCCGGTATTCATCGACGGCAAAAAGGCCGCGACATTGCGCGGGCCCACGCTCACCACGGATTTCAAGCACATGGTCGCGGACTATATCGAGCAGCGGTTCGGCCGCGCGGGGCAAAGCGCGGAAGGCGGCAAGATTCTCCACGTAGATGATATTGCACCGGTGCAGTAGTCTCTCTCCGACTGGTATAAAAAATCCTTCAAGTCGTCACCGAGGGGGCTGAAAAGCTAGGAATTTATGGGTCTGCCTTCGCAAAATTCGATACTGTCGGTCAAAGGCAAACCTTCTCGATCGGTCGACCCTACAGACCGCTTTAAACAGAGCTTGGATCAGGTCGCAGCCAACACCGAGGACCTGCTCGATCGGTTACTGGCACCCCAACCGGCCTCCGGTGAGCTGTCGCGCCCGACCCGCCTGCTGGACGCCATGCGTTATGCAAGCCTCGGGGGCGGCAAGCGGATCCGGCCCTTTTTGGTTGTTGAAACGGCGAAATTGTTCAGCGTGCCACGACGGCAGGCCCTGATGGTTGCCGCCGCGCTCGAGTGCGTGCACTGCTATTCGCTCGTCCACGACGACCTTCCCGCGATGGATGACGACGCGTTGCGCCGCGGAAGGCCCACCGTTCATAAAGCCTTCGACGAAGCAACCGCGATTTTGGCAGGCGATGGCCTTTTGACCTTCGCCTTCGATATCCTCTCTCGCCCGCAAACACACACAAAGCCCGACATCAGAATTCAGCTCATTTCGGCGCTTGCCCGAGCTGCCGGCGTCGGCGGAATGGCTGGCGGACAAATGCTCGATCTTGCTGCCGAAGGCCGGTTTACAACTGGCCGGGGGCGCCAACTTGATTTCGGTGATGTAAAAACTCTGCAATCAATGAAAACCGGGGCGCTCCTAAAGTTCGCCTGCTCGAGCGGAGCGATGCTCGGCGAGGCCCCCCGAAAGGCGCGGGCGGCGCTCGAACGCTACGGTTCGGCGGTCGGCGAGGCATTTCAAGTTGCCGATGACTTGCTTGATATCGAAGGCGATGCAGCCATTGTTGGCAAGGCGACGGGAAAAGATGCGGCCGCCCACAAGGCGACGTTCCTGAGCCTGCTGGGGGTCGATGGGGCGCGGAAACGCCTCAAGATGCTTATCGCCGAGGCTGAGAAGGCGATTGCGTCGTTTGGCAAAGACGGCGCGATATTGAAGGCGGCAGCACATTTCATTGCAAATCGCCGCCGCTGAAAACTTGCCGTACGTAGTACCTATCGGGAACGGCACGGCCACTATACTTACGCTCATGCTCATGCGATTGTCGCGTCGTGCACATTACGCATGGTGACCGCACATGCTCGCTCCGCGTTTCATTTCGGCCCGGCCTCAACTGAAATTGTTGTAGCGTGCACCCGTGACAAGCGCTCCGACACCGGAACCAGACTTGATGGGATCGCCACGCGCGATCGTGCCCCGAAATCTGGCGCTTGGAATCGAGCGCATTGGGTTTATCCCGCTATCGTACCGGTTCATATCCGTCGTCGTCTTTGTCGCTCTTTGCGCCGCGGCCGCAGTCGGATTTTCGCGCTTAAAGGTCGATGACTCGCTCAGTCAGTTGTTCCGGTCCAATACGGCGGAATACAAAACCTACGAAGACGTCACACGCAATTTTCCCTCCACGGAATTCGACGTTCTCATCGTGGTAGAAGGTCCCACGCTGCTCGATCGCCTCTCACTGCAAAAGCTGCGTGATCTAGTGATCGACCTGCAGTTGATCGACGGCACGCGCGGCGTCATCTCCTTGTTTTCGGCGCGGCAGCCGCCCGAGAATGGACCAATACCGCCCCCCCTTTTCCCCGATCCATTGCCGACAGGCGCGGAATACAGCGACCTTATTAAGCGGGTGACGTCTAACGAAATCATTCGCGGCAAATTACTGTCGCCCGACGGCAAACTCGCCTTGATCGTGCTGGCCCTCGATCCGTCTGCCGCCCAAGAAAGGCTTTCTGCCGTCATCCGGGACGTCCGCGACTCGGTTGGCGAGCATCTGGCAGGTACTGGATTGAGCGGCGAGTTGTCCGGCGTCCCGGTGATGCAACTGGAGACCCGCAACGCGATCGAGCGCGATCGACTGGTCTACAACGCGCTTGGATTTATTGCTGGCTGCCTGATTGCTGTCCTGTTCTTCCGCCGCGTGTCCTTCATGATTATTGCCGCCGCGCCGCCGCTAGCCGCCATTCTGCTGGCGCTGGGCGCGCTTGGCTGGCTCGACTTTCGCCTGAACATTTTTTTGAACGTGATGACGCCGCTCATCATGGTCATCAGCTTTTCCGATAGCATGCAGCTCACTTTTGCGGCGCGTGACCGGCTGATCGCCGGCGACGACAAATTTACCGCCTTTCGCAATGCCCTGCTCATTGCCGGGCCGGCCTGCGTGCTCACGCATGCCACCGCTGGAATTTCGTTCATCGCCCTGCAGTTCTCGACGTCCGACCTGATCCGGACTTTCGGCGAGGCCGGGCTCATCGCCACGCTCATTGCCATGGTGGCGGTGGTGACGATGGTACCGTTGCTTGGGGTCTTGCTCATTCGCAATGAGGCGGGATTTGCATCGAGCGTGAGGGGCATGGACAAGGCTCTCGACGTTTTGCGCCGGTTTTGTGGGTGGGTCGCACTTCGCATGGTCACCCATCCGGGCCTATATACGTTGGCCGGCCTGCTCGTGGTCATTGCTCTTGCGCTCGGATATACGCAGCTTCAGCCGCGCTATCGGCTCGCCGACCAAGTGCCCGACCGGGAGCAGGCCGTTGCGGCCAGCCAGCGTCTCGATGTCAAGCTGACCGGCGCTAATCCGGTTGACGTGTTGATCGAGTTCCCGCAGGGGCGGTCCCTCTACGACCCCGAAACGCTTGCCGTCATTTCCGACGTGCATTCGACACTCGAGCAACAGGCGGGCGTCGGCAATGTCTGGTCATTGGAGACGCTGCGGCGATGGCTGGCGGCAAAGGCGGGAAAAACGGATGTCACTACGCTCAAACAATATGTCGACTTGCTCCCACCCTATCTCACGCGGCGGTTCATCTCCGAAAAACAAGATGCCGTCATCGTCAACGGTCGTGTTCCCGACGCCGACGCCAGCAAGCTTTTGCCCATCGTCGATGCCCTCGATAAGAAGCTGAGCGCCCTGAGCGCAAAATATCCCGGCTATACGATCGCCGTCACCGGCCTGTCGGTGATTGCTGCCCGCAACAGCGCGATTATGATCGACAAGCTGAGCCGCGGGCTGACCGTGGAGATCGTCTTCGTCGCAGCGTTTATTGGCCTGGCGTTCCGGTCTTTCATTGTCATGCTAACCAGTGTCTTGCCGGGACTTTTCCCGATCGTTTTAGCGGGGTGCTTACTGTGGGTGACGGGCCTCGGATTGCAATTTGCTAGCGTCATTGCCCTGACGGTCTCATTCGGCCTGGGCCTGAGCGCGACCATTCATTTCCTCAACCGATTGCAGATCGAGGATACCGAACCGGATCCGGCGATCGGCGTCGAGCGCGCGACCATTCTTGTCGGGCCTCCGTTGATCCTGACGTCGGCCGTGCTGGCGTGCGGGCTGGCAATGACGGTTTTTTCCAGCCTCCCTTCGCTCCGCTTGTTCGGATGGCTGAGCGCGTTTGCGATGATCTCGGCGCTGATCGCTGATTTGCTCATTTTGCGGCCGACGGCCACGTTTCTCACCAAGATTGCACGCCATATCGCCTTGCGGCGATCAAGCCGGTCGCCGGCTGAATAGGCCTTCCGCGAGCGAAGCCCTGGCGGCCTAACGGTGGTTCCGCAGGGCGATTGTAGCGCCCTTGATGCCAGCATTCGGGTCGAGCGTTCTTATCGAAACCGATTGCCGGCTACCGTGCGTAACCAGGCTCAAGTTAGCGGTGAAGCCGACGCTCTCGGCGCGGACCTGGATCTGATCGCCTTCGGCCGTGCCAGAGATTGTCCCGGCTACGCCGTGAGTGGATTCGCTCCACGTCCCGCTGACGGCACGGCCGGCTAGAACCGCGCTGCTATAGAGATTGAAATTGTAACTGTCGCTGGCGCAACGAATGTTGATCTGGAGATTGTGTCGTTCCGCCAGCACATCATATGCCGCCCGACACCGTATTGGCTCCCGTGTGCCGTTCGACAGGTCGATTGTGCCATACCCGGACCATTGACCCGCCAATCGCTCGAAAGGTCCGGCGCGCTGCGCATGACCGCTGCCGTGGCTGGAAAGCAAAACCAAAAGGACGAAGATCATACGGCACGTCAAATTAGCCACCGACGAACGCTGGGCCGGCGCAACGTCAACATGAGCGCATTGCCGATTAAACCGATTCATGTTTGGCACCCCCCATCGCAGGACAGCGATGTTCCCGTCGTCGCTTCGCTCTGGCCGTAATTCGAGCGAAATGTTACGGCCGGTCGATGACCGCGATTTGAAATGCGGCCGACAAGCCAAGGTATACTCTAGCCTATTTTGTTGCGACTTCATCACCATCACGTCCGACGCGGCCCCGACCACGAAGATCGTGACGGCGAATTTCCCCCCGTCGCATATTCTATTTAATTATCAATGAGTTATGGTGGGCGCGCCAGCGCTCGAACCTGATTAAGAGTCGGCGGCTCAAGATGCTGGGGATTGGCCCAAACTAGCAACAATATTATCCAGAAAGGACCGAATGCTGCTGCCATTCGGTCTATCGGATCGCTGCCGAGGCTACCTCGGCGCAGCGCAAAGACAACCTTCACCAAGGACCTCATGTTCCGGTTTATCTGCTGGCATATCCAGGAGCAGGCCCACGGTGGGGTTGATGCAAATACCGCCAAGCTCCTGGACGGCCTCGCCCCGGGGCGACAAGCCAGGAGTGAATCGGCGCCTCAAGCCCGGCACCGTTCTCGTGCGCGAGGGCGAGCGGCACACGGTCACTGTCGTGCCCGGTGGATACCTCTGGCGCGACGCGACTTACGCGAGCCTCTCCGCCATCGCGTTAAACATCACCGGCACGGCCTGGAACGGCCCACGTTTCCTTGGGCTACGTGCTGGCGGCAATCGTTCCGACGTCATCGAAGGTGAGCCAGCGGGAAGCCATGCTGGCATTGCCGCCGTTGGACGATCGCGTCGTAGCAGTATCTCCCCTGCCCGCACCAAGGTGCGACGATGAAGCCAAGCGACCGGCAGGTTTTCCGCTGCGCGATCTACACCTCCAAATCGACCGAGTATAATCTGGACCTCAAGTTCAACTCACTCGATGCCCAGCGCGAGGCCTGGGAGGCCTCGTTGCCGACCACTACGACGATGGCGGCGTTTCGGTGGCTCCGCTCGAGCGCCCTGCCCCTGCTAGCCCTGTTGGCCGAGGTCAGGGCCCGCAAGATCAATACCGTGATGGTCTACAAAGTTGACCGGCTCACCCGCTCGTTCGCCGACTTCGCCAAAGCTGGTCGATTTGTTCGATCAGTTTGGGGCGTCGTTTGTCTCGATTACCCAGTCATTCAACACCACCTCCAGCATGGGGCGGCTGACGCTCAATGTGCTGTTGTCCTTTGCCCAGTTCGAGCGCGAAGTGATCGGCGAGCGGGTGCGTGAAAAGATCGCTACCTCCAAGCGCAAAGGGATCTGGGTCGGGGGACCGGTCCCGATAGACTATCGGGCCATCGACAAGAAGTTGGTTGTGGTGCCCGAACAGCCAAAATAGTATGCTAACAGCCGGCCAAAAATGACATTCATATTTGGGAGTTTCAGGAGGATGACGACCATGAATGATCGTGCCATCCGCGCAATTATGGTTTTTCTTTCAGTCATATTGGTCGCCGGTATATTTATTTCTACCTTTGTGGATTAATTTCTATTCATCGCAATATGTCGCGACGACGACGGTAATGGCTGCGTTACGGAACTCATCGAAAAATGATCAAGAATTTCTGGGGGCGTGACAACACGGCAGATGAATTACCAGACCGGAATAGTCGTTGCGGGGCCAGCCCTAGTTCGACAAGTAGCGCGCCGCGCATTGGCAACTCGGTATCAAACGTCGCTCGTCTGGCTCCCGAATTAACTGTCGTCGTCCCAACGTTCAATGAATCCGGAAACATTGCGATCCTAGTCGAGCGGCTACGCGAGGTTCTGTCCGAGCTGGAATGGGAGGCGATTTTCGTCGATGACGACTCGCCCGATGGCACTGGGGCCGAGGTCCGCCGGATCGGGGAGGCGGACCGGCGCATTCGCTGTATCCGTCGCATCGGACGGCGCGGCCTGGCCGGCGCTTGCATCGAGGGTGTACTTGCGAGTCAAGCAGCCTACGTTGCGATAATGGATTCCGACTTGCAGCATGACGAGACCATACTCGTGACGATGTTGCACATGATCAAGGATGAGAATCTCGATCTGGTCGTTGCTAGCCGCTATATGACCGGTCACGCTGCGCAAGGGTTCGACCGCTCGCGAGCGCGGTTTAGCGGCTGGGCGACGAGACTCGCGACTACTCTGGTGGGCGAGACACTGACCGATCCCATGAGCGGCTTTTTCGTCATTCGTCGGGCCGTGTTTGAGGTGCTGGCGCCCCGACTGTCCTCGCAAGGATTTAAAATTCTGTTGGACATTGTGACTACTGCGCACGGCCGGCTGCGCACGGGCGAAGTTCCCTACGTCTTCCGCGAACGTCTGCATGGCAAAAGCAAGTTCGATAGCCAGGTGGCATTCGCCTACATTACGCTGCTGCTCGCCAAGATCACCAATGATGTTGTCTCTGTCCGATTTCTCTTATTCTGCCTGATCGGCTTGTCCGGCGTCGGTGTCCACATGTTGGCGCTACTTATCAGCCTGTCCGCCGGCGGTCTGTCCTTCAATGCCTCGCAAATAACAGCAACGATACTGGCAATAACCAGCAACTATCTACTCAACAATATCGTTACTTATAATGACCTGCGTTTGCGTGGTTTTCGGCTGTTGTTGGGATGGGTAAAATTCACACTGATCTGTAGCGTCGGCGCGATGTCGAACGTTGGCATCGCTAATTGGTTCTATGAGCAACATAGCGCTTGGCAAATCGCTGGTCTCGCCGGCGCGGTAGTCGGCGTGTTCTGGAATTTCATGGTCAGCGCAATTTTCGTGTGGCGCTTGCGTTAGCGTATTGGGTCAACCGACGTTCTGCGCCGGCACGCCTGCGAGGCAAATCTGTTTCGGAGTGGCAATGCGAACTCTACCCGATATTCCTAAGCAAATAGCGCAACTCGGATTCAACTCACCAATCGGGGTTGTCCTTTGGACGATCGGGCTCGGAACATCCGTCCGACTTCTTTACGCCGCCTTCGCAATCGACCTGACTTATGGCGAAGCGTATTATGTAGCCAACGCTAGACATTTCGCGTTGAGTTATTTTGATCATCCTCCGCTCGCATTTTGGCTCGTCGGAGCCGCAATGAAGTTGACGGGATCGGATGTTCTTATCGTTTTACGAATGCCATTCATATTTCTTTTTGCGGTAACCACTTGGCTAATATACCGAGTTGGCGCTTCGCTTTATAGCGAATGGGTGGGCGCATTATCGGCGTTGCTTCTTAACATTTCCCCTCTGTTCGCCATTAGCATCGGGGGGTGGGTTGGACCGGACGGTCCACTGATCTTCTGCATTCTTGCCTCGACTCTGTGTATCATATGCTTGACGTTTAAGCGCAAACCGATAGCTGAGACATCACTTTGGGCTCAAGCGGGCTTTTGGCTAGGCCTTGCTATGCTCGCCAAATATTACGCAGTTCTACTGCCAGCAGGAATCTCTCTCTTCGCGCTCACGAGCCGCGAGCATAGAGAGTGGTTTCGCAAACCCGGTCCATATATAGCATGTGCAATTGCAGTGGCGGTATTCAGTCCTGTTATGATTTGGAACTTTCAGCATCACTGGGTTTCTTTTGACTTTCAAGGAGAACGAGCAACTGAGTTTACTGGCGTCAATATAAGAGCCCTGATTAAAAATATTTTGGGGCAAGCTGTATTCATTGGTCCATGGATTTGGATTCCCGTGATATTAGCTTGCATACGCCCCATCCAAGACGGAAGGGCAAATTCGACCAGCTGGTTCTTGTTATGCACCGGCTCGGTACCAATTTTGTTTTTTACGGCCATTTCCCTTTGGGCGCCGAGCCACGGGCATTACCATTGGCAAGCTCCCGGATACCTGTTGTTGTTTCCATTACTAGCCAAATACGTCCTTGAGAAGTTGCGAGATCGCGATGCTTTGACCCTAATATGGTTACGGCTGTCGATAGCAGCGCCTTTCGTCATCATAGCCGTGATCGGCACCGAAGCTGCGACCGGCTGGATTCACTCGCTGCTCAAGAATTCACTTCGACCCGGTCATGATTTTACGCTTGATGGCATGGAGTGGAAGGAGCTTCGCACCGCAATTGCTGAGCGGCAGCTTCTTGATAAGCCGCGATTGTTTGTGGTCACGGCGCATCGGGAAGAGGTCGGAAAGGTCGATCTAGAGATCGGAAAATTCTTGCCAGTCGTATGCCTGTGCGCGGATCCGCGCGATATTGCCTTTAGTTGGAATTTGAACAACTTTTTAGGCTGGGACGCCCTAATCATTGGTACGGACTATTACATTCCGGACGTCCAGAAAGCTTACGGAAGCTATTTTCATGACATCGAGCATCTTAGTGATGTAGCGATCCATCGTGGCGGCTTCGTTGTGCTTACTTTGCGGGTCTATTATGCAAAACAGTATCTGGGCTCATACCAATTGCCATTCGCAATCAATGCACCTCCGTCAAAATAGAGCAACGAGTGACCAGCCCGCTCCCGGATTGCCAGGAGATTTAAGGATCTCTAGGTCGTACGTCCGCTATGCCCCTGAAAGCGGACATTCGTCAACGCGATCGCGATGCCCGCATTGTGCAATAGCGTTATTGCTCGCTTCGTTTAATATGAAAGAGGCCGTCAACTGACGACGGCCTAGTTATTGGAATAGAGCCAAGATCCGTTGGCACTCCGACCAGACAAAAGCTGCAACTACCGCTAACGAACAAATTAGAATGAGTTGGTTGAAGGTCTCTGTTTGGCTTTGGGACGCTTTTTTTGAATGCGAATAAGCCAATTACGAAATGGTTAGGGGGCACGAGGTGGCTCCAGAGTCATTCCCGCCGCTTCGACATCGCAATCCCGAGTGGGTTTGAGGCCTTTGACGCGAACCGCGGCGAGTTCGGCAAGGAATGTGGAATTGGAGTGCAGTCGAGCAACGGCGGCAGCCCCGATGCGATCAACGCACAGGTGAAAGTGCCGGCCGCGTGCGGAAACATCAGATCGGCGGCGGCCACGGCCTTTCGGGAGAAGGACGCGTCGTGGCCTTTTTAAAAGGCTCCCCTAATATTCCAAAAACCGCACTCTTTTTTGGTCATGGCCACTGCTCCGCGCGTGCCCCCAATATAGGCAACAGCTGTAGTTTTCGGAGGGTAGTCCGTTTTACCCGCATTGGCTTTTTAGCGGCCGCGGCACACGAGGCCGCTGGCCATAATGCCCACCGCGGATCGCCGCCACTATAAGTACTGCACAAAATTTCGTTGCACGAACGAGACTAAGCATCAACGCCTTCCGACCTCATTTTCCATAAATTCTATAGCCGTACACGACACCCGAATGACATAGCCCCTTGCGCGGAGCTGCTTGGCTAGGCGCAGCGCTATGGCCGTGGTAAGTGTTGAAATCTACGCAAGCAATTGTCAGTCATGGAGGGGGAATATGATCCGATATAAGTTCATGTATCTTGCGCTCGCAGCGTCGCTCCTGTTTGCCGGTAACGAATGCCTCCATGCGCAGACCATTGGTTATGCCGAAGCGCTCGGAGAGCTTGCGGCGAGTTGCGGCAAAGATATCGCACGATTCTGCGGGCGGACCAATCTCGGCGGGGGGGCAGTTGCAGACTGCTTGGAACGAAATGTGACTAATGTCTCGCCTAGGTGCAAGTCAACTGCAGCCACGACGGCCGCTCTTTTGATAAAAAGAGCTGAGGCCCGCAAGGCCGTTCCGCGCGTCTGCGAATTGGATAGGCTTCAGTATTGCGGCGGCATTCAGCCAGGCGACGCGCAGATACTGAACTGCATGTACGATTCGAGGCGCGTCTTGAGGCCGGCGTGCCGACAGGCGCTGGCCGATTCCGGTTATGAGGCCACCCTCGACCCGGGTCCGCTGGGCACTCAGGTCCACCTGAGTTCAAGTGACATCGTCAGTAGTCTCGTGGGTGTCGAGCGCACCTCCCCCGGCATTGACGTCGCGCGGATGCGCGAGATTGCCGCTCAAGCGGCGCACGATCCCTCGCGCGCCGATCCCTACCACCGGGCGCCTTTGTTCGAACAGCTCAACACGCTCTCGCAACTGACCATCGCGATTGAGTTTGACTTCGACTCGGCACGCATCAGTCCGCGTTCGTACCGCGCCATTGGGCTGATGGCGGATGCGTTGTATCACCCCGTGCTGTATGGCTATTGCTTCCTGATCGTCGGCCACACCGACGCCACCGGCCGTCGAGACTACAATCTCAAGCTCAGCGACCGGCGCGCCGAGGCCATTCGGCAGGCGCTCATCAATCCGTTCGGGATCGGCAAGCTGCGGATCGACACGCTGGGTCTGGGCGAGGAGCAACTGCTCAATCGAAGCAATCCCAAGGCAGCGGAGAACCGGCGCGTCCAGTTGATCAATGTCGGCCAGTTGCCCAACAACCCGGATTGTCCTGTCGTTGGGGTCCAGAACATCAGATAGCGTCCGTCTGAACTGTAACGCTTGCTTCCGCTTTCAGATCCCTGAGCGTTGACGGTATTGATTGTGCCTCGACGGCTCAGGATCGCCGTTGGTCCGCTTATGATGCTGTGGACGGCTCCTCCACCGGCACGGGAGTGCCATGAATGTGGGTGCTGTTAAGGCCCCCACAATTTGGAGGAGCCAAGCATGCGCACGATCACGACAATCGGTCTCGACATCGCCAAGTCGGTGCTCCAGGTCCACGGCGTTGATGCGCAAGGCAAGGTAGTCATCCGACGTCAGTTGAAACGCCGCTATGTCCTGGCGTTCTTTGAGAAGCTGCCACCGTGCCTGGTCGGCATCGAAGCCTGTGCCTCGTGGCCGGCGCTCTCGCCGTCATCCGCTATGCCAAGATCCACGGCACCAAGCATCGGCCCTGGCTCAGGGAATTGCTGGCGCGGCGCCCGACCAAGGTCGTCGCCATTGCACTCGCCAACAAGATTGCCCGCATGGCTTGGGCGATGATGGCTAAGGGCGAGAGCTACAAGGAACCCGTCGCTCTTGCGGCGTAAACGAGATCGCGCTGGACATCCGGCGTGATGTGAAGGTTGGGAGGGCGAACAGCACTTAATGCAGAGCCGGTCGATCCGGCGATCAGGACAACCCACTGTGCCAGCGCATGGTCGAATGCGTGCTTTCGGCGCGGGCGCAGCAAGCGGACCGGATGTGAGTCGTCGGCGTTCTCATGAGTACGAGCAAAGCTCGCACCGGATGTCACCCTCGCTAACGGGACTCCCGTTATCGCGATGTCCGCTAATGACTCAACTGCAACATTGCAGAACGGAAATGGCTGCGCTGCCGGTAGGCCCTATGCAGCGCCGGCGAAGGCTGAAATTGCCCGCCGTATGTTATAAGTTTAGCATTGAAATAAAGGGAAAAGCAGCATTGATCGCCATCTATTTTCCTTTACCGTCAGATCTTAGATTAACAAAAACTTTTACGGCATCATCTTGCGCCGCCTTGACCGCAATATTAGACGTTGAACTAATTGAACTCTTATCAAGATCAGGATGTAGCATGACGATATAATCAGAGAGTGAAATAAAAAAATCACTTCGTTCTTTTCGGCAGGCGCCTTTTACAAATAAAGAGAACTCTTGTTCCGATATATTCGTTGGTACCAATCTGACAATTTCGGTCGCTAAACATTTCCAATAGCCGTCTTTAAAAAATTCCTTCGCTTTTTGAGCTGTGTCTAGTTCAGCCTGAGTGAACCCAGATAACAAGATCATTGCCGTTGCGGATATTACAAGGCGCATTATTACTGTCACACCATTTGCCATCGTCGCTGCCAACATCTGATATCTCGCAACTCGTCAAAAACAGTAGTTCTTGCTTAAATGGATTATTCTTAGTCATCAAGTGGTGCGGTGCGTCCGACGCCGGTGGTAACGTTCAGGCACCTGATCGGATTTCGGGTCGGCCAACTGGCGTCAGTGTCCCGGGTTCCACGCGCCTTAATCAATCCGCCGATAGCAAAACCCCTGGCGGTGAGGGCTTAGGTTTTCGCTACACACACAGGGGCATCGTTGCGCGCTGCCCTGCCGACATGCTCACCGGCGCTATTCGACGAAAACCTCATCGCACCGTTTGAGAATCATCGGTAGCGCCGCGATCGCCAGCAGCACGAACGCCGCCGCCATCAGCCCGGCCGAGATCGGCCGCGTGATGAACACGGTGGTGTCGCCGCACGAGATCAGCATAGCGCGGCGCAGGTTCTCCTCCATCAGCGGCCCAAGCACGACGGCGAGGACCAGCGGTGCTGGCTCGAAGTCGTGCTTGATCAGCCAATAGCCGAAGAGGCCAAAGCCAGCCGCGATTTTCACATCGGCCGGAGAACTTTTGATCGAGAAAATGCCGATGCAGCAAACCACGATGATCGACGGATAAAGCAGCCGGTACGGTACCCGCAACAGGCTCACCCACAAGCCGACCAGCGGCAGGTTTATGACGACCAGCATCAGGTTGCCGAGCCAAATCGAGGCGATCATCCTCCAGAACAGTTCCGGTTGCTTTTCCATCACCTGCGGGCCCGGCACGATGCCGTGAATGGTCATGGCGCCGACCATCAGCTCGCTGCGACCTAATTGTGATGGGGTCACACGGCCGTCGCGCGGTCGGACGCCTGCTGCTCGGAAGCCACGCAAACGAAGTGCTTGCGCACAGCGAGGTGCCAGCGTTGATCGTGCGGTGATGCACCGACCGCGGCTACAAGAGCATTGAACAAGGAAAAATGACAAGGCGCAAAGCGGATATGTCAGCCTTGGCGATCAATGTCCGCTATTGGGGGTGGATTGGACTTGACGCGCGAAAGCAGACTTTCCCCAACTGTGTCTGTGGGCGGCATCCAGCGTCCGCGTCTATCCACTTTGCGGCCCTGCGGTGCGCTTCAGGCGGCTCCGCCAGTTCGCAGGCCAGTGTTACTGGCTTCGGCAGTTCCTGGCCTTCGGTCTGTTCGTAGCCGATTGCCCGGAGCACGCCGGTCGCAGGAGACATCTCGACCGCAAGTCGGGTCTGGGAATTGAGTACCGGTGGCGATACCCACCCAAATCCTCCGACAAAGGGACTGGGCCAGGCCGCAAGGTGATCACGTCTTGTGCGACTGTTCTCGGCCGCTTCGTCGAAGGTGCGTGTGAAAAGGACCTCAGCGCCCACGCGTGCTTCCCAAGGCGGCCGGCTTCGCAGCCAGTCGTTTGCGGCTCCGGTATCGTGTTCGCGGCTGGCGAAGCCGTCTTGCGTGCGCTCGATCACGCACCGCTCACCATGATAGCAACCGACCAATGTGTAGATTACGGGACGGGCGATCGGCGTCGTCTCCAGGCGATGCTTCGCTTCGCGGAAGGTCTTGCAGGTCTCGAACACCTCACGCAGCAGATGGTCGGGCGGAATGGAGCGGATCCGCCACGTCCGCCGCGCATTCAAGGCAATGTCATAGGGTCGCAGCCAGGGTCGCCGGGTGCGCCGCCACATCGGAGCCTGGTTGATGCAGGCGGCGAAACGTCCTGGCGCCGACGCCGTCAGAATTCCGACATAGGCCGGCCACGTAACGTTGTCGAAATCCCCAGCGGCGCCCCGCATCCGCGCCACTTCCAGGTGACGGCCGAGCCCCGGAAACGGCCAATCGAGCGTCCGCACAAGCCACGGCGCGCCGCCTTGTTCGCAAGCGAGCGCGGTGCAACCCCACTGATAGCAGCCGTTGAGAAACCAGATGCCGGGAAAGCCGAGCTCTGCCGCAATGGCGTGGACCTCCGCCGCATAAGGCGAACGTGATCGCAGAAGCCAGCGGCGGGTCACCGAGTCCATAGCCGGCAGCAGGCCCGCCGCGACGCGCGGCAACCAGCCAACGCATTGGTCGCGCAGAGCCCGTGCACGCGCGCGGCCTTCGGTAGCGTGGCGAACGGGCCCATCGTCCCGAACATCGACGATCGGGATGGGAGCAAGTCTCGCTGCCGACGGCATCGTCATATGACGTCTCCCCCTGCAGAACGGCTCTCGGTGCGTTCGGCAGTTCCTTCGTTACAAGTCAATTGAGCACTATTTGAAGGGGAAATCCCATATTCTAAAATTTAAATTCGACACTAAGGAAACACCCGTAATTGACCACGGCCAAGAATCGTATCGCTACTATCATCAAAGTGCGAAGTGGTGATGGTCAATGGACCCGCATTTTACCGTTCGGCTTCTCAATCCCCGGGGTGGCGTCATTTGCTGAATTGCATACTTTTCGTTGTTTCGCTTGCGGTGACGTGCGTGCAATGGATGGGGACAAAGCGAACGTAACGCGGACACCGCGGGATGTCCGTTAATGACCTTGCGCTTCAGGGATGGACCGCCTGTTAGTGTCAGATTGGCTCCTTAAAGCGCGCACACCATTTTGGTCTGAATCGTACTGCTACCTTTGGAGAACAATTGATTTTGCAGGATTCGGTCACGCAATCCATCAGCTCGCCCTTGCTCACGTTCCCGTCGGTAGGTGCTGCGGCGCTTGCTGCTGGAGACAAATTATGGGGAACGCTCTGAGGACCGGGACTAAGCGCGGGATCAATCTGGTTTGTCAAAGCCTCGGGCTTGATCGGTTCCTCTTGATGAAACCAGTCACCTGATGATGAACATCCTGCAAGGGCGAGGAGGAGCAGCATTTTATCTAGGTGTCTCATTTCAGGCCTCACATCAGTTGGCAGCGGCGCTCGACAAGTTGTGCGCGATGTAACATTTCACAAAACCACAAGATGCGCAGCACAGTGCGCGGCCGGATTTCAGGCTAAATGCGAAATTTTGCAGTTTATTGCAAGATATATTGCCAAATCGAGACAATGCTACGTATTCGCGTTTGAGGGTAAGCATGGGTCTCGACGCTTCAATTTCAGAAAAGCTTTTTGCACCCACGAAATGAAACCACGCATATTAGATCGGGATGGAATAAAATAAACAGCTAGAGAGAAGAGAATTATAATTCGAAGCAGGAGAGTTATAAGTTCGCGCATGACATGGCCCGCCAAGGCGGCAATTATTATCATACGCTGCAATTCAGCGCATTAATCGAAAACTCGCCACCGAGAGGGGCTATGTGCTCAAGATAATGCGTGGCAACCGCTGGCGCGGTAAGCTCGGTGACTACTATGCGGTGGACCCCAAGCGCATCTGCGACGGCCGTTCACACGTGTTCCCGACCGCGTGAGGGCGGCGGTGGCGCGCCGGCACATACTCGATCTCGCGGCGACATCCCAGCGCGCGGCTGGTTCGAACGCGACGGGAAAACTTTGCAGTGATACCGGAATCCTTCTATCCAATGATCTACGGCAGCGTCGCCGAGGTGCCGTAATTATGCATTGTAAGCACGCGCGCCAGTCAGCCTGGTGAAGCAGTTCCGTCACCCTGTTTGACGGCGGATGGGTTCAGAGAAATAGGACATCAATAAGATTGAACCGACGAAGACAAATAGCAACAGCAGTTTCATTGGGTGGGTTACCTGATCCTGCGGGCCAAGAACAAAAGAAGAGCCCCGACCGGGGTGACGGTCGGGCTCACCTAGAAATGGCGCTAAAGCTGACCCTATAGCGCGGGCAGACCGTAGGCGACTGTTGGTTACCGAAGTGTAAAGAGGCCGACAGTCGTTACTGGAATGATCGCGAGCCCGCCCGCCGGCTAGCCCTCGCAATCGTCATTGGCTGATCTTGTCTGATCTAGAGTGCGACAGCGGGTCGCACGGGACTATGACATCAGCTTCTAAATTTTTTGTAAAAGTCTTAATCTAATTACACATCAAAAATTGAATCCAGGTCCCTGTGGCGAGGATGCCGCCACTTTTCGGCTAACCTCGCGATGTCGGATCACCTGTCCACAGAGGGCAAACTCATCCCCGTGCCCTTGTCATACTGCCCGCCGTGCGCGCCCCATCTATCGGCTGTGATCGCAGCCGCGACAGAGACACTACGATCGGATCAAAGCGTTTCGTCAATTGTGTTGTTGGTTTTCAAGTAGCTATGGGATCTGCCCATTGCTGCGATGCGATGGCATGTTGGCGCTATTCCAATTCAGATTGGTTCTGGTTCTGTAATTGAGACGCGTTTGCAATATCGACTTCGCTAAGTCGCTGATGCTGTTGCATAGCAATAGACTGGCGCTTTCTATTGAATTTCCCCCACGTCATGTGGCCGGATGCGAATTCCGCCCATAGCTTATCCGATGCTGAATACCCCTCGATCATAATCGCTGCGTACGCAGGATTAACATTCGGCGCACCGTCTAGCACTAACTTCCGGCAGTTCTGTAAGTCCGAGTGAAGTTTGTTAACCTCAGAGATTTCCTTCTTTGTAGGACGTTTATTGTCCGTCCAAAATGCCAGTGGGGGCGATTTATTGGGTTCGGATCTGAGAAATAATTTGATCCTTAGGTCGTCATAATCAGCCTTCGCGAAAATACTATCAATGCATTCCTCATTTTCTGCATTCAGAGCTACTGTTGCCTGCTCCATACGGGCTACTTCCGTTTGAGCGCCTGTCGCACATGCGCTCAAAAGCGTAGGGAGCAAAATAGCCAGAGGGCGCAGCCAGTTCATTGGCATTATCGGCCCCTTACTAAACGGACAGACGGAACCGCCTGCGGTCTTATAGCACCGCAAAAACGGAGCTTGCGATTCCTCACGATCCCCATGGGGTTTGCGCGCACCGGTTGATCGTCATGAGTGTATTCAAGTTCAAGGAGAGAAGCGAATACATCCTCATCAAGGGATTCAAATTCGTCGGCCAATTCTTTCAAGGTCATGCTATTTCCCATATTAGCGATGGCGATGAACATTTTGAGCGAATACAGGATCGCAAACATCGCTCTCAATGACGGGGTGATTCTCCCCTGCGATACGCCTTTACTGGCTTGTCGAACACCATCACCTTAGAGACGAAGGCTTGCACGTCGCGTATGTGCGTTAGGCCGCAGGCTCTTGCGATGCCGCCAAAGTTCTCAGTCGTATAGCTAGCATAATAGGGCTCGTGATAATTCTGCGGGAAAAGGTCGAACAGACCGTCATAATCCGGTTCGTCGCCGCGCTGGAGCGAGTCAATTAACACCAGACGACCGCCTGGCTTCAGCACGCGAGCGCATTCGCCGAAGATGATGCGGCGCACCTTTGGTGGCAATTCGTGAAACATGAAAATGCTTGTTATCGCGTCGTAACTAGCGTCCGGCGTAGGGATCGATTCTGCGTTACCGACAACGAAGTTGGTCCACGACCACCGCCTCAAGTGACGCTTGGCGTACTTAATGTAAGGCTCTGACAGGTCGAGACCTAGTGAGGGAAGTCGCGGCCAGACTTGCTTGACGAGATCGAGAAAGCGCCCTGTGCCACAGCCGATATCGAGGAGCCTCAGTTTGCGCTGATCGCGTCCTTTAAAACATTCGCGCAGTTGCGGCAGGGCCTGCCGTCGCATGGCATTGGCTGTGCCGTTGAACAGCACCTCCACCTGTGTGTCATAGCGTCTTGCTGATTCCTCCGTCATCCAGCCACCTGACTGGAAATGGAAATTTTGCAGATAGTAGCGGGGCCGCTTCCCGGCAGTCTTTTCGCTCAAGACTTCGCTGGTTCCTCCGCTTTTGCGGCGACGATAGATTTCGGGCAGATCCTCGAAGAAGAGCCGGGAGCGGTGGAGTAGTGTCAACAGCGATCCATCATGATCGGCGGGAAGTGGGTAAAGGCCAGCTTCTACGTTGGCGAGGTCCTGCCAGAGAAGCGCGGCCATGTCCGCATAGAGGCGTCTGCGATCCGGTACAGGCGCATTGGTATGCGCGCCCTGACTAGCGGTTCCATTGTCCCGTCGTCGTGCCTCCTCCGCAAGCCGGCGCATAATGAGGCCGTGCCCAAGATACCAGGCGATGCGTGGCAACTGGCTTGCGCCATAGTTCACGCGCGTGGCGATGCTGGAAAGTGGATTGCTCATGGGCCCTATCCGGCGGCTATTCCTCCTTGCGCCTGCCATTCTGGCCGACCCAGAGCCAGCTGCCAACCGACCTAGAGCGGGAAGGCTTTAGGACTTATTAAACCCGTAGCAGCATCATCACGGTAACTGGTGGTGCGAACCATGCGTTGGGACAGTTATCGCACAAGGGCTCAAATTAACCGAGATTTCCGGCACCAGATAATATTGCCAGCAAGCGAATACACAGGCGACAAGGCCAAACTCCATAAACTCTACTGCGCCAATCTCAACTTCGGCGTTGACCATGGCTCGGTCATTATCAATGCGCTGTCATACGTGATCTATTGTTTCGCTAATCGGCAGGACGCCAATCGATTCCGGAAGAACTTCGGTGGGAAAAAACTGAACCGCCACCAGCAAAGCGGGCGAATGGCCCTCCCTATTGACCAAGTTGGCAAGAGCGGCAAGCCATCCACAGCGCTAATAGCAGGACATTAAGGGGCGAACCGGAAGCCCGCATTTGCCCACACTTTTTATGAGTCCACGCCCTAAATGGTTTTTTCATTTGCCGCTGCTGTAGACCGGCGATCTCGCTCGTAGCGCTAACGCGTGCTGTGTAAATTAAACCTCTTCGGGGTCACGCAATGTCCAGCCGCCTTTGCGGCGAAGCATGACGGTATAGTATACGAGCGAGAGTGCAATGATGGCCGCGTTGGCGAGCAGACTCGGCTGGCCCACGTCTGGATCGAACGCGCTGGTGTAAAAAACATAGGCCAGCGCCAGCAACCCCAGCACCGGCCAGAGCGGATAGAGCGGCATGCGATACGCCGCATGATTGCTTGCGCCTGAGCGGCGGCCCGCAATCGTGGCGACACATACTGCTGCATAGATGGTCGCTATTCCCGTTCCGGTGAGGACCAGCAGCCACTGCATGCCGAGAAAGCACATGGCCATCGAAGAGACGCCGGCGGCCAGAGTCGCGATCCAGGGCGAGTAGAAGCGGTCATGCGTAACCACGAACGCATCATTGATGCGCGTGTGCCAGGCGGCATCGCGGCCCGTGCTGTAGAAAAAGCGCGCATTCTGCAGAATGGTCGCGAGCACAGCGTTTAGAATGGCAAGTGCCACGCTCAGGCTAATGGCAATACTGAGGAACCGGCCGCCCGTCGCGACGACGAAATCGCTGAATGGGTTTTGCGAGGCGAGCAGCACCTTGAGGTCGGGCGCGCCGACGAGAACCGCGGTCACGGGCAGAAGCTCGGTTACAACCGTGATGACTAGCGCCCAAAGAATAGTCCGTGCGACTACGCGCGGCGCCTCGTGCATCTCTTCTGCGAAATAGACTGCGGCACCATAGCCGTTATAGGCAAAAATGGAGATGGACGTCGCCAGTCCAATCATGGCAAGCGGCGTCGCATGCAGCGCCGAGCCGCTCAACATGACCGGATGCGCAACCATGTCCCACAGCGAGCGTTTGACGTTCCAAAAGCCAAGACCTGAAAGCACGGCGAGCGCCAGCACCTCAAGCAGCAGAAAAATTCCCGTGACCCAGGCATTGGTGCGGATGTGTAGGATGCCAAGCAGCGTCGTCACGGCGATGATCGCGATTGCGACAACAGTCTGATTGAGCCCAGGAATGATAACGGCGATATAATCGCTCGCACCCAGCGCAAGCACAGCCGGTGCGAACATGTTGCCCGCCACCGTGAGGCCTAGGGTCACAAAGCCGGAGCCGCGACCGACGGTACGGCCCACCATGCAATATTCGCCGCCTGCAATCGGAAACGCGGACGAAAGTTCAGCATAGACGTAGGCAATAGGCACGGCCAGAAGCGCCGCAGCAAGCATGCTGAGGAACGCGCCGGTACCCGCCTGTCTGATCACCCCCGGCACAATAACGAACACGGAAGAAGCGGGCGTGATGGCGGACAGGGTAAGGAGCAGCGCGCCAATCACGCGCATGCTGCGCTTCAACACGCGGGGCTTTTGTTCGTCAGTCAGTGTCGCCGCAGCCAAAATGTGATCCGCCACAATCGAGTGGCCCGGTCAGCGATTTAACATATAAAGGGCTTGGTGGCGTCAACTATAAAGCGCTGGCCAGGGTGACAAGGTGACAAACGCTACGTGTGCCATGAGGCGTTCCGTCGCACCTTTTTACCTGTGACGCCCTGGGCCGCACGAGCGAAGCGGAACAACCTTCTCAGGCTTTCACATTTGTTGGGCCAGAAATCTTTAAAACGCGTTTTCGACACCTCGGTATAACGTGCCCCGATCGTTCGATGGGCATCGCATCGGTCAATTAACGATCCCGCGATTGTACGCAGAATAACCCCGGCGGCCGCCAATTATTTCACACCAACGCCAACCGATGTCGTATGGCGCCTCGGTCGGGCTGCAAATTTTCTAATCTGATCCATGCTCATCCTTAAGCGCACCTCCATCCGGCCCGAGCGGCCAATGGAACGCCCACGACGTATTCGATGGCGACCAGCACATCCGGCGGAAAGCAAGTTTGCCGCGGGCTTCTTAGGCCATCTGGCCGAATAGATTTGGGCGTCTTTCCTGCAATGCTTAGTCTAAACAGCAGGAAACAGTATCATTATGACGTACGTGCGCGGAGCGTTAGTAATAGCTTCAGCGCTGATCCTGACGGCGCACCTTAACCCTGTCGCCGCTCAGGCCGTCCAATGTGTTACCAACGGACACCTGACCCCGTGTCCCGCTCCTTCTGCCGCCCCAAACACAGTCGCTAAAGAATCTGCGCCGGCAGTCTCACCGGCCATATCAGATCCAATAAAAAAATTAGATACCCCGACCGCCGGACCGCTTGAGGATGCGATTGCCGCGTATCGCAGAGGTGACTACGCAACCGCCCTGCGGCTTTTTCTGCCGCTAGCCGACCAAGGCCGCGCTAGCGCCCAGTACGGTCTCGGTGTCATGTACGCTACCGGCTATGGAGTGCCGCAGAGCTACGCTGAGGCGATCAAGTGGTACCGCCTCGCCGCCAACCAAGGCGACCCCGGCGCGCAGTACAATCTCGGCGTTATGAACAACACTGGGCAGGGTGTGCCGCAGAATTACGCTGAGGCTGTAAGGTGGTATCGCCTAGCTGCCGACCAAGGCCACGCTAGCGCCCAGTACAATCTCGGGTTCATGTTTACACAAGGCCAGGGCGTGCCGAAGAACTATGCTGAGGCGGCAAAGTTGTATCGCCTCGCCGCGGACCAAGGCGACGCCAAGGCCCAAGTCAATCTCGGGGCGATGTACGAAAACGGCCAGGGTATACCGCAGAACTATGTTGAGGCTGCGACGTGGTATCAGCTCGCCGCCGAGCAAGGCGTCGCCTTCGCCCAAGTCAATCTTGGCCTCCTGTATGCACAAGGCCATGGCCCACCGCGCGACTATGTCCGCGCATACATGTGGTTTAGCTTGGCGGCGGCGCATTTCGATCAAGATGCGATAATAGATCGAAACAAAGTCGCACGACTCATGACCCCCGCGCAGATGGTTGAAGCGCAGAAGCTAGCGCGCGAGTGGAAGCCGAAACGAATTTCCCCAATTAAATTGATTCCACCGAATTAAATACCCAATTTAATTTCTGCGAATTAAATAAATAATGGAGCCCGCTGGTATCAGCAAATATCAAGCGAAAAGGAGGATTTTCCACCCTCGGTTTCGCCCGCAGCGCGGGTCCTAACTAATGAAGTTTCCGGTGTAAAGAAGCCCGTAAATTCAATGGCGTCCACCAGCGTTGGCCTATGGCGTGTGCCCATAAAACATGCCGTGCGGAAGGTCCGCTTTTGCCGGCGGTCTCCCAGTGCTTGGCATCGTACTAGCTCAAATTAGCACTCTGGAAGAGGCGGGTAAGAGTCGAGGCACAGGCCATTGAGCAGCCGGCAATGTCCGAGGTGGGGCAAAAGACGCGAGCGAGAGGAACTAACCGGACCGGTCCGAGTTGTTGGCGAGGGCTGAATGAAATTTGAGGGGACAATCTATGCACTGGTCCACGTTCGTTTCGGACATGGCACGTGCCATCGCCCTGGTCGCCGCAATCAACATGCCGGTAGCTGCCCTCCTGTTATTTTTGGCCGGTCGAAAACAGGTCGCGCGGGGTTAGTGTAGTTACGTCCGCGCTATACCGCTGGGGACATCAAACATTCAGGGAGGAAATCATGAATTTGGGATACACGTTCCTTATGGCACTGGCAGGCGCAGTAGCCAGCGCATCGATGTGTTCTGCTGATACCTTGCAAACACATCGAATCCCTGCCGCGCTCGCTGTCGAGGCAGCCACTGAGGCGGTTTCGGTATGCGCGAAGCAGGGTTACCGCGAAACTGCAATTGTGGTCGACGCCGACGGAGCCACGATCGCTGCGGTGCGCGGAGATGGGGCCGGCATCCACACGCTCGATAGCGCGCATGACAAAGCGTATACGAGCGTTTCTTTCAAAAATGATACAATTGCTTTAGTTGAGCGCACGAAGGGCGAGGACTCGATTGCACCACTCGCCAAGCTACCGCATGTCATGTTTATTGGCGGTGGAGTAGTGATTAAGCTCAACGATGAAATCATCGGCGCCATTGGCGCGGCAGGTGCGCCCGGGGCCAAGCTCGATGACACCTGTGCACGAGCAGGATTGGACAAAATTCGCGATCGTTTGAAGTAAGCGACGATCGGGGTAACTGGTCCTCCCAGCGTTAGAACTTTATGAGGCGGACCGCTCGATCTCCGCAAGGCACCCACTTCCGGGTTGGGTCATACGCGGACATTCAGGGATGTCCGCGTTACGTCCGCTTTACCCCAAATCCGCTTAACGTCATTTTCATTGTTGAAACACCATAACCCGATGCTGCGCCAGCCCCGAGCACCGCGGCGCGCAGCCACCCGATGCGGCTGACGAAGTGGTTCTCCGGGTTCAGTCGAAGACGGCTCATCCGACATTCCGCCGGTCGGATCAGAGCCGACCAAGCAGCATGAGGATGACAATGATGATCAGGATCGTGCCGATGAGACCGACACCACCGTGACCGTAACCGTAGCCGTAGCCGCCGAAGCGGCCACTAAAGCCACCAAGCAGAAAAATGACGAGGATGATGACAAGAATGAGTCCCAGTGACATGGTCTTATCTCCTTTGGCAGGACCTAACTAACATTGTGCCTCTTCGTAACTCGGACCGCGAAGCCCTCGACCGGGTTCCCCAAATTGCCCCCCTGTCGAGGGCGCATCCGGGAAATACCGACTACTTCTTCTCGATGGAAATTCCGCTTTTGCCAACATTGATTTCAATCCCGGTGGTCTTCTGCCGCTCCTGGTAGAGCTGATAGCCGATCACCACGGTGACAATGGCGAGAACGCTGATAACCAGATAGAGAATGTTGCGATTCATGGTCTGGTGCCCCCTTTAGGTCCCAGAAAAGCCTCCTCAGGTCAAACGCGGCCTCCAGTCGAAGTAACCACGTTTGTGGCTCTGGAGAATTGGCTGCCCGACTAGTGCCGCGCTCATTCTACCTGCCGCCCACCACAAAAATCGCAGCGCGATTCGCCCCAGTCACAGAAAGCCTCACAGAGCGATTTCGCCTGCTTTGTCGATCCAAGGACAAATTTCCCGGTAGCCGCAAGAGCGCGACGTTAGTCATGCCGGCAGGATACGAAGAATCCAGCTGCTAGCAACAAGACAACGAAGCGGCTCGGCGCAAAAAAGGTGTCAGAATCCATATACTTGGATAATATCGCACATAGTCGATGCAAACAGGCGAGGTTTCGTGATGCCGCGGTATTATTTCCATCTCACCGATGGCAAACAAGTTCTGAACAATCACAAGGGCATTAATCTGTCGGGCAACGCCGCCGCTCGCGCGGATGCTTTGACGCTCGCGCGCGACCTCAAGCATGGCGCGGTCATGCCGGGCTGGAACTGGACCGGCTGGTTCGTCACCATCGTGAACCAGCACGGACACAAGATTGATGAAGTGCCGATTGCCGAAGTTTGAACCTGGTGGTTCAGCACTCGTCTCGAATGACAATAATTACGTGGGCAATTGAGCGAGCCGCCTTCCAAGGTGCAGGGGTCGGTCTCAGGATGCTGCAATTTCCTCGTGTTTTCTCGCAGCAAAATCGCGACTGAGAACCGTTCGCGACGGGATGGTGGCGGAGCGAGACGAACTGGAAACTAACCTTCTCCAGGCAAGCCAGCGTATTCCAGCGTTCCGTGTGTGCCGAAAACCTCATCCAATACGAAAAAACTCCATGATTTATTGGCTTTATGAGTTTTGTGTAGGGATAACCGGCACCTTAATCGGCGACCGAATTTCGATTAAAATGACAGCCGGTCAGCATCGAAAAAACAGCGCTGATCGATAAGGGAGCACTGCAATGCCCAGGTACAGGTTACGCGTCAACGGAAGCGTGCGGGTCGTCAATTCATTGGATGTCGATAAGCCGCTGCTATATGTGCTGCGCGGTCTTGGTCTGACAGCGGCAAAGTTCGGCTGCGGGCTTGGCCAGTGCGGTGCGTGTACCGTCCTCGTCGATGGCACCGCAGTGCAATCCTGCCAGACAACGGTCGCGAATGCGGAGGGCAAGGTGATCACCACGCTCGAGGGACTCGGGTCGGCAGCAAAACCGCATCCCATCCAAACCGCCTTCACCGATGAGCAAGTACCGCAATGCGGCTACTGCACGAGCGGCATGATCATGAGCGCGGCCGCACTGCTGTCCAAAAAGCGAAAACCAAGCGAGAGCGATATTCGCTCGGCCCTCGAGGTGAACCTCTGCCGCTGCGGGTCCCACGTGCGGGCCGTGCGCGCGGTGATGGCGGCATCGGGACAGCGAGGTTGACATGAACGCGCCCGTCAAAACCCATTGTTTTTCGCGCCGGGCCCTCCTCAAGGGCGGCGCGCTCACCGTCGGCTTTGCACTCACCGGCCTATACAATGATGCCTCCGCACAAGGCGCGGCGGGCACACCACGCGTGCTCAACAGCAAGGAGGTCGATGCCTTCCTGGCCGTGAACGGCGACGGCACCGTGACCGTGTACTGCGGCAAGGTCGATCTCGGCCAAGGGCTGCGCATCGCCATTCCACAGATCGCGGCCGAGGAACTCGGTATTGGTATCGACAAGATCAAGTATATCGATGGAGATACTGCGCTCACGCCCAACCAGGGCCGGACTTCCGGCTCGAACGGCATCCAGCGCGGCGGCATGCAGATCCGGCAAGCCGCGGCGACCGCACGCAAGGCGCTGATCGCTCTCGCGGCACAACGCCTCAACGTGAATCCCGAAGACCTCATCACCACCAGCGGTGAAGTGCGGCCGAAAGCCGGCGGCGCTGGCATCCGTTTTGCCAGCTTGATTGGCGGGCGCCAGTTCGACCTCAAGCTCGATCCCAAGGCGCCGCTTAAGGATCCCGCGAACTACACAATCGTCGGCAGGCCGCTGCCGCGGCCGGACGTGGCGGCCAAATGCATCGGTACCGCCGTTTACGTACATGATTTCACTTTGCCGAACATGCAACACGCCCGCGTGATCCGGCCGCCGGCGATCGGTGCTACGCTCATTTCGGTCGACGAGGATTCGGTTAAGAATCTGCCCGGCGTGAAGGTAGTGCGGATCAAGAACTTCCTTGCCGTTGTCGCCGAGGATGAATGGACGGCGGTACGCGCCACCCGTGCGCTGCGCGCGCAATGGAGCGAATGGTCGGGCTTGCCGGCGCAGCACAGGCTCGCGGATACGCTGCGGGCAGACCCCAGCATCACGGAACAGAGCCTCGTCACCAAGGGGGCGCTGGTCGCGCCGCAGCCGCAAAATGCCAAGACGCTGGCCGCCAGCTATTTCTGGCCGATGCAGAGCCACGCCTCGATCGGTCCTTCTTGCGCAGTGGCCGACGTGCGCGCCGATGGGGCGACGATATGGACCGCATCCCAAGGCATACACGACAATCAAACCACCTTTGCCCGCTTCCTCGGCTTGCCGAAGGATAAAGTGCGATTAATCTATCTCGAAGGCTCCGGCTGCTATGGCATGAACGGTCATGAGGACGCTGCCGCCGATGCCGCGATCCTATCACAGACGACCGGGCGCCCGGTCCGCGTGCAATGGTCGCGCGCGGATGAACACGGCTGGGATCCCAAAGGCCCGCCACAATTGCTGGACATTACGGGCGTGGTCGGCGCCGACGGCCAAATCCTTGACTGGCGCACCGACATGTGGATTCCGCAGACAACCCGTGGGCTGCTTAATATCCCGCTACTCGGGCCGCAAGCGGCCGGGCTCGACAATATCGTGGGCCTCAACACCGGTTTGATCTCGCAGAACGGCGATCCGCCTTATGCGGCGGACCACATCCAGGTCGTCGCGCATTGGCTGAAAGACACGCCGCTACGTCCGGCGCCGCTTCGCTCGCCCGGCAAGCCTGCCAACTGCTTCGCGGTCGAGAGCTTCACCGACGAACTGGCGGCAGCGGCGGGCATTGACCCGATCGAGTTTCGCCTGCGCGGTCTTAAGAATCCGCGCGCCGTCGAGGTCATCAAGCGCACTGCCGCGCTGATAAAGTGGCACACCCGGCCCTCTCCTGGAGCTGACACGAGCGCAGCCGTCGCGCGCGGGCGCGGCATCTGCTTCGTTCACTACAAACACAGCGAGACCTATGTCGCGATGGCAATGGAGGTCGCGGTCGAACGCGCGAGCGGCAGGATCAAGGTGGAGCGCGTTGCCTGCGCGCATGATTGCGGACAAATCATCAACCCCGACGGCGTGCGCGCCCAAGTCGAGGGCAGCATTTTGCAAACCTTAAGCCGGGTGCTGCTAGAAGAGGTAAAATTCGACCGCTCGCGCGTCTTAAGCGTCGACTGGTCGAGTTATCCGATTTTGCGATTTTCCGACCTGCCCAAGCTCGAAATCGAACTGATCGACCGGCCGAATGAGCCACCGCTAGGCGCCGGCGAGGCCGCATGCGCGGCGGTCGGCGCGGCGCTCGCCAACGCCGTGCACGACGCGGCGGGCGTGCGGCTGCGCACCGTTCCATTTACTCCGGAGCGGATGATGGCGGCATTGCAGGGCAAGGCAAGCTAATTGTCTCTGCGGCTGAGAGCCATCGGCGCAACGACGGTGGCGGAGCGAGAAAGATTCGAACTGAATGTACGGTTACGCTGTGGCGCGGCGCTTAGGAGCAACGTGCCAGTTGACGTCAATTCGACCCATGGCTCTTGGGCCATCATGAGCAGACAGGATTCTTACCGACCCGCAGCAGTGGCAGCATGATCTGCTGACCTGCGGCGCGGCCGAAAGCTTGCGAGAGCAAAAATATGTGATGGCACAGTCGGTCGACCCGACGGATCGAGAGAAGCCTGGCCGCCTCAGAGGGACTCAAATCCCGACCAACTGATAAGGAGGCTCGACCCGCGGAATCCATCAAGGCCTGCGGTCCATGTGCGACCGCACAGAAAGGCCGGACACATGACCGCATGCGACCTCTGCCCTTCACGTAAGAAAGCTTTTGCATATCGGGGGCCATCTAAACATGAGGTGGCCTCGCATTGTGAAGGCGGTGACCGCGTTAATCGTTGACGGCATCCTTGAGCGCGTCCTTGAAGCCGCCGACAGAGTTCTGAATCTTGCCAGCGGTCTGCTGCGTCTTGCCTTCGGTTTCGAGCTTGGCGTCGCCGGTCACTTTGCCCACGACTTCCTTGACCTTACCTTTGGCCTGCTCGACGGAGCCTTGGATCGATCCTTGTCCATGTTGTTCTCTCCTTGCTTGATTTAGCGATCGTGACGATAACAGTCGAACATCTACGATCGTTCCGCAGCTTCGGTGATATGGCTCTCCTATTTTTAAGCGATATTGCACTTCGGTACATGAAGGCTCGCGGATGGTCTGCTTTGGGTCTTGGCGACCGATCCATTCAGCGTCAGCGCCGAACAATGGCGGTGCCGCCTAGCTTGAGTCGGCTATTACGCCGAAAGCCGGACTACTGCTAAAGTACGCGCTAAAGGCTCGACGCTGCCTGTCATCGGACAACTATTACGTTGTGCGCTCAGTCGACTATGCGCATTGAAATTGGCTTTAATGAATAGATATTCAGGAAATTTATCCTAGGATCCCGGATCCTATTTCATCCATCGGCGTTATTAGTAATCAGCATTTTTGCTAGATATTTGGAGGAAAATTCATGCGTAAATTTGCTATCGCGCTTGCCGCGTTCGCGGCCGTGGGCATCGCAATGCCGCTTAGCACTTCCGGCGCCAGCGCCCAGGGAGCGGTCGTCGTCGTCCAGCCGGACCGCGATCACGACCGCGGCCTGCACCGCGGGTGGCGCCATCACGAGAAAGGTGGCGCCATCACGAGAAAGTTGTGATCATCAAGCACCGCCGTCATCGCGACCACGACAACGACTAAATAAAAATGGCTTCGGAAACGGGGCCATTTCCATTTAATTTATTTGGCGCTGTTCACCTTTACAGTTTGCCTGATGCGAGCTTACGGGTGATTATTCTGGAACGGTAAACTCTTGGAACATTTATTCGCGCGGCGAGTTCATCGACTACGAGTTCACACTAGTAGAGAAAACAACATGCAAACTCCCTGGAAGCGAAAAGGCGTGGCGGCAGTGGCAGCGCTGGCAATCGTTGGCTTTGCTAGTTCCGCTAATGCACAGCATAATCACGGTGGCGGCGGTGGATTTGGTCCGGGCTTTGTCGGCGGTCTCGCGGCCGGCGCCGTCATAGGCAGCGGTCCGTACTACGGGGGCTACTATGGTGGCCCGTACGCCTATGGTGGTGGCCCGTACGCCTATGGCGGCGGCTGTTATATCGAGCGGCACGTTGTTATCAACCGCTGGGGCCATCGCGTCATACGACGCGCGCGAGTCTGCGATTGAAGTAAAGCTGGCGACGTGCAAAAAAATGGCCTCGGAATCGGGGCCATTTTTATTCCTAGAAAGATGCGTACTTGTCCGAGTCCGCCGTC
Organism: uncultured Alphaproteobacteria bacterium; assembly: GCA_963709855.1. Taxonomy (GTDB): domain Bacteria; phylum Pseudomonadota; class Alphaproteobacteria; order Rhizobiales; family Xanthobacteraceae; genus Pseudolabrys. Next base: position 195,549 of record CAVPXX010000033.1, read on the forward strand.
GCCCAAGTGCTTAGCCAATCGCGCTGGTATGACTGCTTTGGGTCATTCGCGACGACCGATGCACTCCGCGCCAGTTCCGGCCAATGTCCGTTTTGCGCCGAAAGCGACATTACATGATTGGTTTGAAATAAAAGCCGCCAAGTGAGGCGGCCTCCCCACAAAGCAAGGCCAACTACAGCAACAAGCTGAGTCTGCCGATTTTCCTGACAACGCACCTGCCCGGGGAGAGCATTCGACAGCTCCCATATTCCTGACGCGGGAGCAGGCACCCCCATTGCGTTATCGTCCCCGCGAATCTTCAAGCGCTGTGTGTACCGAAAACTTAAACCTGGACGTAATGGTGATAGCCCGGTCCTAAGTCGAAAAGTTTAGCGGCACGCCTTACGCAAGAAGCCCGGGCGATAACCCGGGCTTCGAAGAACGCTGAAGTTTGGAGCGGGTCAGCTCAAGTGGATTGGCCGAATGCCTTGGTAACGCCCGTCTTAAGAGGCTCCACGGTCGCGAGCGTGACCTTTTGAGCCAGCGCAGCAAGTTCCTTGGCCTGCTCGCTCAGTGTCTCGTACTGCTTGCGTGAATGATCGGTCGATAATTCGATGACATCTGAAGGAGATTTCACGCCCGACAGTTTTTGGACGAACTCGAGGGCCACTTTGGTATTGGTTTGAGCGAATTCGATGACCTTATTGTTATAGTCCTGCGCGCCTTTAACGGCCGTCGAAACGGTGTTCTTAATTAGATCAGTCGCTTCAGCCGTCGCGGCGCTCACCTTCTCAAAAGCTTCCTTGGCTTGCGCGGTGCCTTCTTCAGCCGTCGCGCGGAATGCCTGCGTAGCATCTATCTTGGCGGGCTTCGCAGTCGTGCTTTTTGAGTCCAACATGATACTTATCCTTAGGGCGTTTCCTGCTGGACTTCCGGACGCGACGCCCTGGGCGCTGATCGGATGTCTCTTAGATCGCAACCGGCGGAGCCGCTTTTGGGGCACCGATGCAGTCACTTCGAACTCTCATGTAGTTACTAAATGTTGCAGTGCAACACGGCCGGGGCAAATGGAAACAATTTGTGATCGCGACGGAGGGCTGGGAAGTTACGCGCGCGGAACCTGATCATTGTCTCAGTGCCAACTAAACTTATGTAATCGTTAGATATTACATGAATAGATAGATATTGCGCGGTTTAACAGGCGGCCCGTGTGGGAGGCACATCGCCCTTTAATTCGCATATGCTGCAGAGCAGCATATTCTGCTGCGTTGCAACGAAACCAGTGCTAAGCTCGGCCATTGATCAATACAAATCAATCACGCGAAAGGACGATCAACTTGCTCGGTCTCGGAACCAAGATAGCCAACCTCGCCCGGCGGCGCCGCCAGTGGGAAATCCTGTGGCGCTCTTTGCCTCGCATGCAGTTGCGCGCGCGCGACTTCGACCCGGCGTTCGATCGTCTGACCGAGGTCACGGGGTTCGGCTCCAATCCCGGCGCGCTGCGCATGTTCGAATACGTGCCGGTGGACCCGCAGCCGGCGCTAGTGGTCGTCCTGCACGGTTGTACGCAGACGGCGGCGAGTTACGATTTTGGTGCCGGCTGGTCGACGCTCGCCGATCGCCACGGCTTCGTGCTCCTGCTGCCGGAGCAGCAGCGCGCGAACAATGCGAATAACTGCTTCAACTGGTTTCGTGCCGGCGACATCAAGCGCGAGCAAGGCGAGGCGATGTCGATCCGCCAAATGGTCGAGAAAATGATCGTCGATCACGGGATCGACCGTCGCCGCGTCTTTGTCACCGGCCTCTCCGCCGGCGGAGCGATGACCTCAGTCATGCTCGCTACCTATCCCGACGTGTTCGCCGCTGGCGCCATCATCGCCGGTCTGCCTTACGGCACCGCCACCAATGTCAAGGAGGCTTTCGAGAGCATGGCTCAGGTGCGGGCCCGCTCAGCGCGGGAATGGGGCGATCTCGTGCGCGCCGCGTCGCCGCACAAGGGTCCGTGGCCGCGCGTATCGGTGTGGCACGGTGGCGCCGATACGGTGGTGAAGTCGAAGAACGCCGACGAGATCCTCAAGCAGTGGACCGACGTGCACGGCCTCGAGCTCCCGCCGACCTCGACCGATCGGGTTGATGGATATCCGCGCCAAGTCTGGCGCAATCCAGCGGGCCAGAGCGTAATCGAAGTCCTATACCATCCCGGCCATGGCGCACGGCACCCCGCTCGCGACCGGACCGTCCGACGAGCTCGTGGGCGTACCCGGCGACTTTCTGCTCGACGTGGGCATCTCATCCTCCTATCACATCGCGAAATTTTGGGGCCTGACCGGACATCCGCGCGCCGTCCCGATCAGACGGAGCAAATCTGCCTCGATCGTCCCCGCCCAGCCGCGCAAGCACCGTGAGAGTGTGGAAACCTCTCGCACTGCGGGCGACCCCATCGCTCACGCGCCCGAGCCGACAAGCCCACGCACCAACCTTATCGATGTGCAGGCCGTAATCTCCCGCGCGCTGAAGGCTGCTGGGCTGATGAAGTCGTGAACGAACGATGCCTTCCGAGGAACACCGTCTAAATCAGGTCTAAAAGCAGCTACTGGCGATCGCCAAAATCAAACACAGTTCAGTTTCGATTCTAATTCGGAACCATCGTCTGCCTGTAGCGTTCATCTAATGGGCCAACGGCCCGCTCAGGAGCCGCCGTTCGTCAGGAGGCTCCAGTGCATAATTTGTCCTCGCTTTCCAGCTGCATCCTTAGTGGCATTGTCGCCGCTCTGATAGCGTTTGATATCTCTGGCAGTCCGATTGATTTCCTGTCTGGGACGCAATTATCGCGGTCCAATCCGCAAGTGCTCGTCGCATATGTCTCCTCCACGAAACACGTGGATCGTTCTCACAAGAGTGACCGGTTGCCTATGCAGCGTGCTGATCGGATCGCTAACACAACGATCATTAAAAAGAACGCGAATACGCCGGATTACATCGTTCGAGTTGCGAATGTTACGTCCGCCCGCCTAAACACTTTAGGGACTGCTGACGGGAAGCGCTCTTTAGCGGTGGCGCCGAAGCTGCCGCGCGACTGCGAAGCACTGGCAAGCCCACTCTCCGATCCAATCTTGGGTCGTATCGCCGGTCGTTGCTTTGTTTAAATGATTTTGCATAACAATGCTTGGTCTAAAAAAGTCAGTTAGGTCACACCCGCCTTGCCCACGGTAGCCGGTTCTTCCGGGGTCGCGAACCTGAAAATTTCCAAGATTTATTTTCGTTCAGCGGAACAAAAGTTCCCTTAAAGCGTTCTGTAAATGAACTGCGGGCGAACCGTTCGCTGCAAAGGATATTTCCATCATGACAAAATTTTTGCGCCTGAGCGCAATCTTCGTGCTGGCAGCGGCGCTAACGCCGCTGAACGCCAATGCACAGGAACAGAAGAAGGATCAGCCGGCAAAGGCAGCACCAGCGGCTCGGGCTGCTCCGGCAGCGCGTCCGGCCCCAGCGGCGCGCGCCGCGCCGCAACCTCAGGCTCCGCAACGAGCGGCCGCGCCGCAAGTTGCCCCGCAAAGAGCCGCCGCACCGCAACGTCAGGCCCCGCAGCGGGCCGCCGCCCCGCAACGTGCCCCGCAAAGAGCCGCTGCACCGCAACAACGTCAGGCCCCGCACCGGGCCGCCGCCCCACAGCGCCCCCCGCAAAGGGCCGCCACGCAGGCGCATAAGGCCGCGCCCCGCGTCGTCAACCGGCCGGCCAATGCGCCCGCCCGGACAGCGACGCCGGCAGTTCGCAACGCAACGCCATCCGCGGCGGCCCCCGCTGCATCCGCCGCGCAAACGCGCGCGCAGTTACGCAGCCAGCAAGCCCAGGAGCGCAAGCTCCGGCAACAGGAGAGCCGGCAATTGCGGGCGCTACCGCCTTCACAGCGCGCGCAGAAGCAGCAGGAAATCAATCAACAGCGCCAGCTGCGCGCGCAGCAGCGGCAAAATACTAACGTACAAAATTCTAACGCTCGGGTGCAGCCGAACGGCATCGTGCAATCCAATGTGCAAGCGCAGCGCGCCACGCGCCGTAACGGTACCGCACGCGTGACGCCGCAGGTGGCGCGGCAGGGCCGCTTCGCGGCGGCCTTCGCCAACCGCGGAGCGGGCGCCAATGGGCAAGTCCATCAGCGCGGCCTGCGTGTCGCCGCGCAGCGGGCCTGGAGCCGCGGACAGCGCGCAGGCTTCGTGTCGTGGTACGGGCCGATATTCTGGCCCTATGCCTATTCCGACGTTTTCGACTACGCGTTCTGGCCCGCGGGCTATGACGACGGCTTCTGGGCCTATGCCTATGACGACTTCTTCGACGGCGTGTTCTGGGGCGAGCAAGGCGCGCCGCAAGCATATGCCGAAGTCGAGCCGCAGACCGGCCCGCGTGCGACCAATGCCGGCGTGCAGGAATTGTGCACGCAGCCCGGCAGCGGCGTCACCGCCTGGCCGTTCGCGCAGATCCAGCAGAAAGTCGGCTTGAGTGCCGAGCAGAAGTCCCTGCTTGGCGAGGTGCGCAACGCCGCCACGAAAGCCAGCGCCGTATTCAAGACCTCGTGCCCCGCGCAGAACGCCTTCCCGCTAACGCCGCCGGGCCGGCTGCAGGCGATGATTGTTCGGCTGCAGGCGACGCTCGAAGCCACGCAGACTGTGCGCCCTGCGCTGGAGGCGTTCTACAATTCGCTCAGCGACGAGCAGAAAGAACGCTTCAACGAGCTCGGACCGAAGACCGCCCAGGCCACTACTGGCCAGGCCAGCCAGGCGTCGGCGGGTGAATCCGGCAGCTGCAAGCAGCCGAAAGAAGGCCTCGCCAATCTGCCGATCGAGAAGATCGAAGATGTGGTCAAGCCGACCGACGCGCAGGAGGCCGATCTGAACGCTCTGCAGGCCGCCACCACCAAGGCGGTGTCGATTATGCAGGCGGCTTGTCCGGACGAAACGCCATTGACCCCGACCGGCCGGTTGGAGGCGATGCAGACGCGGCTGCAGGCGATGATCGATGCGGCTAACACGGTGAAGCCGTCGCTCGACAGCTTCTATGCCTTGCTCAGCAGTGAGCAGAAGGCACGCTTCAACCGCATCGGTCAGGAGCTGGCGCAATCGGGCGGGTGATCAGGCTCATCCCTGAAACGAAAAGGCGGCTGTTGTATCTACTGAAAACCTAAAACTGGACATTGTGAGTACCGAGCACCCCATCTGCATTGAAAAATTAAACACCAATGCGGGGGCTCCCCAAAGGGCAATTGCCGCGCTGGCGTGAGTTTGTAGGCTCAAGATAATGATGGGAGTCGAGCATGATCAGCGAACTAGTAAGTGACCGCCTATTCGGTTTGGCGCTCGGCGCTGTTTTCGTCAGCGTTCTCATTCTGAATGCAATGTCCTATTGAAACGCGTCAATCCTTTAGCTGGACCGCGCCTCAAGAACACTGGCCAATACCCCTTTTTCCGGTGCTGGTCCTAATTCGGACACTCAGCCGGCGAACTTAGGACACTGATGGGAGTTAATGGGCCAGCCGCTCTTGAGCCCACCCCCGGCTTCCCGGCCCCCGGGCTTGAGAAGTGGCGATGGCCGCGCATGAATACAGCGCGGCCTTTTTTGGCAGCCGAATTTGATTTGGATTAAGGCGTCGCCGAAATGGCGGCCTATGAAGCCATCAGGCTCGGCAGATTGGATACACGGGACTGAAATATTGCGGCAAGCCCTCAACAAAGCATGTCGCTTGAGCGGGAGCGCCTATGTCACGAGCATCAGGGAAGTTGCGCCAGTCTATCACTGCGTTAGCGGTGGTGGTCGCGGGTTCTTTGATGACTGACAGTATTGCGCATGCTGCTGAGCTGAAAGTCTTGTCCCCGCAGGCAATGAAGCCAGCACTAAACGATCTGGTCCCGCAGTTTGAACGCTCCTCGGGCATCCAAGTTACGATTTTCTATGCCTCCGCCTCAGCACTCGTTAAGGAAATCGAAGACGGAAGAATCGCTGACTTGGCAATTCTGTCGCCCAAGCAAATCGAGCAACTGCAGGAAGGGGATAAGATCGTCGAGGATAGTTTGACTCCGATCGCAAAGCTCGAATTTGCCGTGATCATACCGAAAGGTACCACAAAGCCCGACGTGAGCACGGTTCATGCATTGATACAGACGTTGATGAGCGCAAAATCGATTGCTTCGGGTGATCCTGGAACGAGTGCGAGCGGAAAGTATTTTGCCAGCCTGATCGAACGGCTCAAAATTGCCAATGCGATAAAGCCAAAAATCAAGACGTTCTCATCAGGCAGCGCAGCTTTAGAAGCCGTCGCAAACGGCAAAGCTGATCTAGCGGTATGGGTGCTCAGTGCCGCAAATGGACCTGGCACCGAACTGGCGGGTGTTTTGCCTGCTCAAGCTAAGAAATTTAATTCATACGCAGTCGGAATTCTAACGAGCAGCAATCAAATCGAAGCAGCAAAAGCTTTGTCATCGTTTATCTCCTCACCCGCTTCGTTAGCCGTGATGAAGTCCAAAGGCTTTGACGCGCCTTGATCTTGACTTTTAGCGCTGCTGTATCAGTAAAAAGGACATTTCGTGTGAGAAATGTCGGTGGGGAAAGAAAAAATCTTGCGGGACTCCGGTTTTATATGACGGGCCTGCCGCCTTGTGCCGGGCCCAGTTTCATAATTCAGGCGCAGCGCGCATGCGCTCAATCCAGCCTCTCCGCTGGCCGTAATCGCAAAAGCGCAAACAAAATGAAGAGGCCGCCAACTGCGGCGGCGTCGCGTTAGGCATTTAGGGCGATCATTGAGAGTTAGGCGGAGCCAATTTCCTCAATACCACGCTTCCGGTGAGCCAGAAAATCCCGAAAACGGCAACAGCTCCTCCCGCGAAGATCAACGTACTCATGCAGCGCTCCGTTCGGTTTATCCCCCGAAGGTCCAGGCTAACGTGATTAAAGTGACCGAATGATGGAATATTGCGAGGCCATCCAACAAACGTGTCAGTTTTGACGCGCTCGAATCCATTGCAATCATTGAACTGAGACAGTGAGCGGATGGCTATCCGTCTATGTACAGAGAGCGATTGCGGTACTGGTGGCAGGCATACGCTTGGCCTTCCCCTGTTCCTCACTGTTCCACTATCTGCCACTCCTTTACAAATGGAACATGCGTCGGCGTTTGTTCTATTGGTACAGCCAACTCAAGGCTTTGGAAGCCTCTTTTGACGCCAGTTTGAGCGACAAACATTTGATTGAGAAGCAAAACCGAGGTCGAGCGCATTGAGGATGCCGTCAGCCACATCCGTTTTCCACTAACCTTCTCGGACCAGATATATAACCTGCGCAGTCACATCGATATCGTTCGGCGAAAGATTGCATCCCGCACAAATAAATCGGGACGGATGGCGGCTGAATAACTGGAATGTCCGTTTTGGGGTTGCCGGCTCAACCGGTCGACGCAACACTGGGGGTTTGTTGGCAATAAATAACGATGGCGGCTTGCCAAAACGTTCGCCCAATCGCTTTCGGCAACTCCCCTCGCAACCAGCTATCCCACAATACCATTTTCTCTGCCGCCCCCATACCACTACGACGTCACTGACCTATCGTCCTACACTCTCTATCTTTTCCCCCTACGATAAAGTGTTGCGTCGACCGGTTGAGACCACCTCCAATAGCGGACAAATTTTGCGGCGCACCGAAGGTCCGCTTTGTGCCAAAGGCGGACATTGCTATTTACAATTCACTCTGGCAGTTCTGCTCTTTTCAAACCGTCCGCATACCTGGCCAGGTCTTCTGGGCTGCGAAGTGGAGTAACATTCTTGAGGTTCGAAGCGCTAGTATAAATTTGGCGCAAGCGCGCCATGGCCATTTGGGCTCGCTCAGTTCGCCCCAGAAAGGCACTGCTTGCTGGCGCACCGCGCGCCGAGCCGGCGAAGTTAGGTTGCTCCAGAAGTGCCTTTTCTGCCCATGTTGCTGCTTCGTCGTAACGGCTTGCAATGAAGTGAGCAAATCCGATCACGAGATGGGTGACAAATGCCTGCGGATCGAATGGGCTTAGCCGCATCGTCATAGCAATGATATACAGCCGCAAACTGCGAAGTGAAAACCGCTCACAAAAACCCCGGTATGTAGCCCGGGGCTTCCATTGTTGAACGGGGGCGTCGAGCGATAGCCGCTAGAACTTGATCATATCGGTCGACGTCAATGTAACAAAGTTCGCAAGTAGCGGTGCGGTACTGAGATGCCATAACGTATATTGCTCGTAGTAGTCGTCTTGCGCCGCAATTCCATCGACTGCGACGATGACTTTGAACCCGCGCTGCGCCGCTTCGCTGCCCGTAGTGATGACGGCCCCTTGAGCGGCCTGCCCAACCAAGATCACTGTAGTTAGCTCGGCCGAGCGATAGGCGCTGTCGGCGAACACATCCGCAGACCTGTTGGCTTTGTCCAGAAGCGCATCCAGCTTCTGGCTGTCATGGACTGCCGCGTCACTCACGTCATAGCGCCGGATCAGCTTGTGCATAGCGTCCGCATTCACATGGTTCTTATAGCCGTAGAAGCTCCGCCCATGCTTCTTGGTCCAGCGCGCATCCTTGTCCTTCTGCCGGTTTTTGGCTGGCTTCTTCTTCCAGGCCTTGGGCGTCTCGCCACTCTTGATCGCCTCATTCTCCTCCCGCGTGTTCCGTTGTTTGGGCACAGGCACGATGGTGGCATCGACGATCTGTCCGCCGCGCGCAATGTAGCCCTTCGCGCCGAGATGCCGGTCGAAGCGATCGAACAGCTTCAATAACGCCAGCCTGGCGAGCTTCTCGCGGAATAGCCACAACGTCGTGCCGTCGGGGATGCAGCCTCGATACCGGATGGCGGAACCGCGTAAACGAGAGCCGATCGCGGACCTGATACTCGACCTGCTCGTCCGACAGATGTACAGCGACTGCAAGATAGCATCGGAACAACACGACGCATCGATCGGCTTCCGACCGGCTGTGCTCTTGCGCTCTGTCTCCGGCGTCAGCACCGCAGCCTCAATGTCGCCGCGAAAGCTTTCCCATGGCACCAGCCGATCGATGGCCTCAAGCGGATCGCCCTTCGCCGAGAGTGCCGTCAGCCGATTATCCGCATCGAGAATCAAGCTGCCCCATCGTGCTCTCCGAGACAGCCGTCAGGCAGCAAACTCGCACGAGTACGAAAGATCGGACGACACTGTAGTAATTCCCTTGTCCCTGAGGATCTTCTCTAAGTCGGTGTTGAGGAATTTGTTTAGATAGCTTTTTACGAAAGGCTCGTCAGCGATCGGAGCGACGCTCGGGTCAATATCGGCTCTCCCGGAGTCCGGAATGATGGCGGTGGTGTAGACCACCATCACCCCGTTGGCGCGAGCCTGATCGAGCAATTTTTTGACGACGGGAAGCCGTTGCGGGCAACGCGCATAGCGCTGAGGGTTGCAGAGTTGCTTAACGTAATCGAGCATCAATAATGCTGTGGTCTTGGGATCGACCGTCACCGGTTTCAACTCTGGCGCCGATGGTGCCTTTACGCTCGCCCAATTATCGATAACCGAAGCGGCACGCAGCGTCGACGCGCCGAAGCTGACTCCCAGCGTCACTCCCGCTACCAGCACCCAATTTGCAAGCTTCATCTTCTCCTCCCATTTAGGTCCAATACTTTTTCGGAGACCGAGCCTTCTCTATAAGAACCGACCACCACTGATTTTCCCCGATGGGAACGCGGTTCCAGGCTGGAAATCGAGCAACAATTCTGCCGTGTCCAGAACAATAACTAAATGGAGCAGACCGTGGACGCTAGGGGCCGCCGCTGGGCGCCATGTCCGCTTTGGGTGGTGATCTCAACCGGTCGACGCAACACCGGGGGGGCCAGTTGGCAATAAATAACGATGACGGGAAGCGCGCGGCATTGCGTACGTGACTACCGGCCGGTTCCGAGATCGGCCCGCCCTCCTCGATCAGCAGCACCGAGGCGCCCGCTTCGCGGCAGCGTCGGGCCACCACGGCACCCAGCGGTCCGCTCCCCGCCACGATTACGTCATGCATGCAAGAGCCCCCCGACTCCCCCCGGAGGCTAGTGCTGCGCCGCCTCAGCAATGGGGCGGCGTTTTCGTTTGCGGCGCAATAGGCGGCTCCCGCGGCGTGAAGTAGCGGATTACAGAGGCTCTTTTTTATTCAAGGCCGCTAGCATGGCCTCAAATGTTCCGATGGTATGCTTGTAATGCTTTATCCATTGCTCAGTAATATCGCGCCAAGGTCCATCGACTTTTCGCTCGCCCAACCGCATTTCCCCAGATTCTAAGTGAGCCAAGTCTTTGCGGACTTGCGCCAAATCGGCCTCAATCCGCTTTCGGTAATCGTCCCAAAAGGAGGGCGGAATGTCGGGTGGTAAAGGGTTCGCCATGAACCTACGATAAGTGTTTGCGGCCTCTTCGCCAAGGCTGCTCGCCTGCACACTACTGACGGTCTATGCGGCGGCGAATCCCGTCGCAAGCAAGCCATTGCCGATTAGCACCGCGACATGAAATTTCACGGTGTTGCGCTTTTATTTCGGGCACCTGCCAAAGCGCCGCATGTTTGCCACACAGCGTACACCGCCCCGGACCATCGACGGCGTATAATGTCCATAAACCGGCGGTCAGAACCGTCATGACCAAATTGAACACATTGCGGTGCTGTTTCTGATGGATTGTCTGTCGCTCGCACGACAAGCAATAAAACATGTGCTGACTAGTCGACATATTATCCTCGTTATTATGACGCCACGGCCATGTGCAGCAGGCCGTAGGCGTGCGTCAGGTTGCAGCGTCCGACTGGCGAGTGTCGGCACGAAACTGACGTCAAGTCTATTCAGCTAGATGGGCTAAAAAGCCAGAAGCAAAAATCGGCAGCTTCTCCGCCAGAAGAGACCCGATTTTTGCCAGCCTAACTTGTCCAATTAGTGGATCGCTCAACCGCGCACGCCGAGGGTGCCGTATGGGGTCTTGAGCTGGTAGTTACCTTTGCTTTGTGAGCCCGTAACGAACCGGAAAGCGCCGCGTGACATCTCCATAACAGCCATGCCGGAACTCTTGTTTGGATCGTACACGAACTTGTTGAGCCGGACGTCCGACGTGGGTCCCACACTAAGATTGCTGTCGTCTTTAAACCGCAGATCCGCCGCGCCAACACTACCGGTGCGTATCGTGTCGTTCGAATTAACCCCACTTCCAGACGCAAGCATCTGCGTATTGACATGCGCGTCAGGTCTCACAGAGGTGGTTTTTCCGATGGGTTCGGCATTAGAGGCTGTTGATTGGAGCGCGAACAACACCGCCAGCACGAAGGCTGAAGTGTGTAATTGATACGACGTCTGAATAGACAAGTGCACGATCTTCCCTGATGGCAGTTGTGTTTCATAGGTAGCCGACGATCGGCCTAGGCACCTGTGACGAATTTCACAGGTAGCCCGTGATCCTTTTTGGTAGCTCACGTGCCTCCAGGGGGGCACTATGACCGCAAGAGAGGCACTGACGACCGCGCTGACAGGCGCGACGACTTACGCTTCGTCTCCGCATCGCCATAGGCAGTGATCATGATGATTGGAACATCCGGCCGCATGGCCTTCGCTTTCGGTAGGAGCTCAAGACCGCTCATCCCCGACATGTTGATGTCGGACAGGATCAGGATGATAGATAAGCCCGCCGTATCAGTGATGCGCTGAAGCGCAGCGGAAGCAGACGGGGCAAACTTCATCGTGAAGCGTCCGGCGCGGAGGTCATGCCGGAACTGCTGGCGGAACAGCAACTCGACGTCCGGCTCATCGTCGACCACGAGAATAAGGAGGGTCACGCTCATGCTCGGGCTTTTCGTTCTATCGTCCACAGGATCGCAAATAACATGCATGAAAAGTAAACACTTGTATGTAACGCGCTTCACATCCGGATGTTCGTGGCCGATAGCATCATGAGCACACCGGCAATCGCGGCGGGAGTTATAACGGCATGGGGTTCACGCGCGTTCTCCTGATTTGGCGATGGTCGCAGCCCCGCGCGGCAGAACGATCCGGAACTCAGTAAACTCACCGGGTTGCGTATCGACCTCTATAGAACCGGCATGTTGCTTGACGATGATGTCGTAGCTCAACGAGAGGCCAAGCCCCGTTCCCTCGCCGACGGGCTTGGTCGTGAAGAACGGATTGAACATCTTGTCCTTGACCTCGGGCGGAATGCCGGTGCCGTTGTCGCGGATCCTGATTTCGACGCTGTCGCCCAGGTTCTTGGTCGTGGCAGCAAGGGTGGGCTCATAATTGCCCCCATTCGCTTCCGCTTTCCGCTTCGTTGCCGCATAGAAGCCGTTTGAGATCAGGTTAAGCAGCACCCGCGTAATCTCCTGCGGGAAGACGTCGACCTCGCCTGCAGTCGGGTCCAAGGACCTTTCCAGCGTGATATTGAAGCCCTGCTTCTCGGCCCGCGCCCCATGATAAGCCAGATTGAGGCTCTCCTCGACGACGGCGTTGATGTCGACCGGCCGGTGCTCTTGTGAGCCCTGACGCGAGTGCAGCAGCATGTTCTTGACGATCGAGTCGGCCCGCTTGCCGTGCTGCACGACCTTGTCGAGATTGCCCTGCAGCATATCCGCAATCTCGCTGATCTGTGCCCGCAGCTTGTTGTCGAGATTGGCTCCGGCAAGCGCCTCCCGCAATTCATCGATAAGTTCGACCGAGATCGCCGAGAAGTTGTTGACGAAATTGAGCGGGTTCTTGATCTCGTGCGCGATGCCGGCGGTCAGCTGCCCGAGGGAGGCGAGCTTCTCGGTCTGCACCAGGCGGTCCTGCGTGGTGCGCAATTCCTCCAGCGACTTCGCCAATTCGCGGGTGCGAGCCTCGATGCTTTCAAACAACCGCACGTTCTCGATGGCGATCGCCGCCTGGTCGGCGAAGGTAGTGACCAGCTCGATTTGCTTATCGGTGAAGGGACGCACTTCCTTGCGCGTCAATGCTAGAACACCGATTGGCACACCCTCCCGCAGCATTGGAACGCCGAGAGCCGTGCGAAAGTCACCCAAATCGAGTCCCGGCGAAAACGTGTATTCGGGATCAGTCTTGACGTCGGGAATCTGAACGATCCGGCCCTCCACCAGCGCTCGCCCGGCAATGGAGCCACGATCCATTTGCACCGGTGTGTTGCGGATGAAGTCCGAAAGCTCCGACAAATAACCGTAACTTGCGGCTCGGACGAATACCCCGCCAATCTCGTGCGTAATGGACCCCTGGTCGGCATTACACAGACGCGTTGCCAATTCAATCAAGGCATCCAAGACCGTCTGCAAATCAAATGCCGACCGACTGATCACCTTGAGCACGTCTGCAGTGGCGGTTTGTTGCTGCAAGGACTCGGTTAGGTCGCGCGTGCGTGTCTGCACCTCATCAAACAAGCGAACGTTCTCGATCGCAATCACGGCCTGGTCGGCGAAGGTCTCGACCAGTTCGATTTGCTTTTCAGTGAACGGTCGCACCGAACGACGCATCAGCAGAACTACACCAATCGGCGATCCTTCTCGCAGAAGCGGGACGCCCAGCGAAGAGCGGTAGCCGGCTATTTTTTGGGCGTCGAGATAAGTGTATTCCGGATCTGCTATTACGTCAGGAACGTGAACTGTCTTGCCCTCTCTCAAAACGCGTCCAGCAACAGTCCCACGCCCCGGCTCGATTGGTAGATTCTTTACGTATTCGTTCTGTTCCGGCGACAAGCCATAACTCGTCGCCCAATAATTAGTGTCACCTTTCTGGCGAATAATGCCAGCTATATCTGCTTCGCAAAGTTGCACTGCCAACTCGGTGAGCGTATCGAGCACCGGCTGCAGGTCGAATGTTGATCGGCTGATAACCTTGAGTACGTCTGCGGTGGCGGTCTGTTGTTGGAGAGATTCGCGCAGCTCGCTGAGCAGACGAGTGTTTTCAATGGCGATGACGGCCTGGGCGGCGAAGTTTTGGACCAGCTCGATCTGCTTGTCGGTGAACGGACTTACCTCCTGACGATAGATGGCCAACGTGCCGATTACCTCATTGTCCTTAAGCATTGGAACGTTGAGAATGGTCCGGAAGCCTCCAAGTTTTACGGCGGCTACAAAGACGGATTCTCCCTCGACGTAAGCCGGCTCCTTCGTGACGTCGACAACATGGACGGTCTGCTTCGTCTCGATGGTACGGCCGAGGGCTGTGCGGCGGCTCGGCCGCTGTGGTCCGCGTTGCCAGAACTCAGCAAATGCCGGCGGAACGCCTAGCATCGCATCCGCGCGCACTACGCCATCCTCGCAGCGGAACAGCATTCCAAAAGTGGCCCCACAAATCTGGACCGCATTCCGCAACATCGCATTGAAGACTGGTTCCAGCTCGCCCGGCGACCTGCTGATGACCTTGAGCACCTCGGCCGTGGCGGTCTGCTGCTGCAGCGATTCGCGCAGATCGTTGAGCAGGCGCGTGTTCTCGATCGCAATAACAGCTTGGTCGGCGAAGGTCTGAATGAGCTCCAATTGCTTGTCTGTAAAAGGGCCGACTTCCATTCGGAAGATGACTATCGAGCCGATCGCCTGCTCATTCCGAAGCAATGGAACGCCAAGAAGGCTCCGAAAGCCTGCCTCTTTCGCTTCAGCGCTCCGATACTCATTGTCCGCAAGGACGTCAGGAATTTGAATGGCGGCACCCGTCAGAATCGCTCGGCCTGACATATGGCCGTGGTTTGGTGGCATTGGGTACTTGGCTAAGAGAAGCCTCCGTTGCGTCTCATCAAAGTTGTGATGGGCAACTACGTGCAATAGATCATCCTCTAGGCGAAACATTGCACCTAAACGCGCTTCGCATAGGCGGACTGCAGACTCGAGCAATGTGTCGAGCACGGTCTGTAAATCAAAGGTCGAGCGGCTAATGACCTTGAGCACGTCGGCGGTGGCGGTCTGCTGCTGCAGGGCCTCGCGCAGCTCGTTTAGCAGGCGGGTGTTCTCGATGGCGATGACGGCCTGGGCGGCGAAGTTCGAAACTAGCTCGATCTGTTTGTCGTTGAACGGGCGAACCTCCTGGCGATAGATGACGATCCCGCCGATCAAGGCATCTTCTTTGAGCATCGGCACGGCGATAAGCGATCGCGCCCCACCGAACTTCGCAGCGGGGCTCGGGACCGGTTCTGCGGAATCGTCAATGACGCGGACCACGTCCTTTGTCCGCCACATGCGGTCGAGGTTCGTCCCAGGAACTGGCAGAAACGACCTACGCTGCTGAATGTACTCCACGAGCGCCGGCGGCGGGTCGAAGAATGCGGCCGGCGTGAAACTTTCGTTATCGTATCGGAACATGACCCCGAATCTCGCGTCGCAAATCCGCGTCGCGTTTTCCAGCATGGCCTGGAAAACGGGATCAAGCTCACCTGGTGAACTGCTGATAACCTTGAGCACGTTGGCGGTGGCGGTTTGCTGCTGGAGAGACTCGCGCAGTTCATTGAGCAGCCGCGTGTTCTCTATGGCGATGACGGCTTGCGAAGCGAAGTTCTGGACGAGTTCGATCTGTTTGTCGGTGAACGGGCGAACCTCCTGGCGGTATAGGTTAATCGCGCCGATGAGTTCGCCCTCCTTGAGCATTGGGACCGCCACAAAGGTCCGCACACCGCCGACCTCGACGAGGCTAACGATACGGTCGTTTTTCGCGATGTAGGACTGATCGGACCGTAGGTCGGGAATGTGGACAACTTGTTTGGTATCGACGAGGCGTTCGAGGGGGATTCCCGGATTCCTTTTCACCTTAATGACAGGGTCACTCCGCCAATAATCGACGTACTTTTTCTCGCTATGATGCAGTGCTACGCCGCGAAAATTCGTACCCTCGTATAGGTACAGAGTACCGATCGTGGCATTACAGATGCGGGTTGCATTCGCCAACATTGCGCTGAAGACCGGTTCTAGCTCGCCCGGCGAGCTTGAGATGACCTTCAGCACGTCGGAGGTCGCCGTTTGCTGCTCTAGCGCCTCAGAGAGATCGTCGGTTCGCTGGCGAAGCTCCTTGAGTAGCCGGGTGTTCTCGATGGCGATGACGGCCTGGGCGGCGAAGTTCTTAACCAGATCGATCTGCTTGTCGGTGAACGGGCGCACCTCCTGCCGGTAGATATTGATCGTGCCGATCAGTTCGTCCTCCTTCATCATCGGCACGACGAGCAAAGTCCGATAGCCGGCAAGGTCGGCGCCAGCGACCGACACCGGATCGCCTTCGATGTAGCCTCGTTCGGTCCTAATATCAGCGATGTGGTAAACTTGCTTGGTCAAGGCGATCTGGCCCATACCGGTGCCAGGCCCCGGCCGAACGAGGGGTTCGCGCCGCCGCAATTCTAACCATGCTGGCGGCGCATTGTGCTGGGCGACGTAACGAAATGCGTCACCCTCGCGAATAGCCATGGAACCAAATTTCGCCCCGCAGATGCGCGTGGCGTTCTCCAGCATCGCGTTAAACACAGGCTCCAGCTCGCCGGGCGAACTTGAGATGACTTTTAAGACTTCCGACGTCGCGGTCTGCTGCTCCAGCGCCTCCGAGAGATCGTCGGTGCGGTGGCGCAGTTCATTAAGCAGCCGCGTGTTCTCAATGGCGATGACGGCCTGCTTCGCAAAATTGGTGACCAACTCAATCTGTTTGTCGGTGAATGGGCGCACCTCTTGCCGGAAGATGGTGATGGAGCCAATGAATTCGTCCTCCTTGAGCATCGGAACGACGAGAAGCGTCCGGATGCCGACAACTTCCACTCCGACGACGACCATCGGATCGCGCTCAATGTAAACCTGCTCCTTGCTGAGATCGACAACATGTACAATCTGTTTTGTTCTAGCGGCACGCATAATCGGAGCGTTTTCGCTTGGCCGAAGTGGGCTGCGTTGAACAAGCTCCATAAACGCCGCAGGTACGCCGAGCGTTGCGACTGGCACAGCCGCGCCGTCTTTGACCCGGAACAAGATTCCAAATTTGGCCTCACACAACCGCGTAGCGTTTGCCAGCATTGCTTCGAAAACTGGCTTCAATTCGCCGGGCGAACTTGAGATTACCTGCAACACCTCCGAGGTCGCAGTTTGCTGTTCCAGCAACTCGCTCAAATCGTCCGTGCGCTGCCGCAGCTCGTTGAGCAGGCGCGTATTCTCGATGGCGATGACCGCTTGGGCTGCGAAGTTCTTAACCAGCTCGATCTGCTTGTCGGTGAAGGGCCGCACCTCCTTACGGTAGACGGAGATAACACCGATCAGCTCACTTTCCTTGAGCATCGGCACGGAAACCAAAGTCCGGATGCCGGCGACATCGGCACCAGCGACAGCGAGCGGGTCGCCAACGAGGTAGCCCCGAGATTTACGCAGGTCGGCAACTTGTATCGGCGTTCGGGTCTGGGCGATGCGGGCCAAAGTGGTGTCGGGGCCGGGTCGGAACAAAGTACCGCTTCGCCTTTGCTCGAAAGCCGACGGCAGTGCACCGTGCAGCGCAGCGGCGCGGAAACCATCTCCTTCACGGAGCCACATGGTCCCGTAGCTCGCCTCGCAGAGTTCGGCCGCCTTCGCCAACATGGCGTCAAACACCGTTTGCAACTCTCCGGGTGAGCTACTAATGACTTGCAGCACCTCGGACGTCGCCGTCTGCTGTTCCAGCGCCTCGTTCAATTCGCGCCTGAGGCGCGCGACCTCTGTCTCCTCGCCGGCGCCGGGGGATTTGTGGGGACGCGCGGCCTTTAGCGCATTGCGGCGCTTCAGCGGAATCATCTTGCGGCGTCGCGCCTTTACTAATTTGCCACCCGCTTTGGAGTGCCGCCTCATGTCCGTCCCCAAGGTCAGGTGACAGCATTGTATCGGCTCAAGTGGATACTTTGATAGAGGCTGAAACCGGCATCGAGAGCACTGCCGTTGATCGCGGCTAATGTCGCTGACGGCTTATAAATCAGAATATCATTGCACCCGCAGACCGGTAGTCAGTCTACCGAAACTCCGCTCGCCTTGATAGGACTCGCCCACCTCTCGATCTCGCTAGGAATATACTTGGCGAGATAGTCCGGACCACGGCGCTCGGTCATCACGACAGTCACGCCGACGCTTTCGAAGCGTTCACGGACGGCCTGTGAGTTCAGCGCTTCGCTAGTGGCATCGGCAAGGCGTCGGACGAAAGCCTCAGGCGTCCCTCTCGGGAAAACGAGGGCGGTCCATGAGTTGCAGTCGAGGTCGGTCAAGCCCTGCTCCTGCGCGGTCGGAAGATCGGCGAGCACGGTTGCCCTGGCCTGTCCGAGCGTCGCAATCGCCTTCACAGCACCACCCTTGATCTGAGGGAACGCCGTCGAAATCTGATCGCACATGAAGTCGATGCGACCGCCGATCAAGTCCTGCATTGCCGGTGCGCTACCACGATAAGGGACATGGGTGATGTTCGTGCCCATCGCCATGTTCAGCAACACGGCGCAGATATGCAGCCCGGAGCCGGCGCCGGCGGAGCCATATTGCATAGTCGCTTGGTGGGCTTTCGCATAGGCGATGAATTCCCTAAGCGTGTTGGCCGGAAAGTTCTTGCGCGTAATCAAAATCCGCGCGGAATCAGCAATCAGGGAAACGGGCGCAAAATCGGTCGCAGCATTGTATAGTGGTTTCTTATACAGGCTCTGGTTCTCCGCGAGCACGGCGGAGCTACCAAGTAGGAACGTGTAGCCGTCGGGTTTGGCCTTCGCGACACGGTTGGCGCCCGTCATTCCGCCTGCGCCACCGATGTTTTCGATAATTACCGGCTGGCCCAGAACCTCGCCCAGGCGTGATGCCAAAATTCGTCCGATGGTATCGATCGGCCCGCCGGCCGCGTAGGGCACGACCATAGTCACCGGCCGTGCTGGCCAGTCTTGGGCGGTGGCGGGATGTTGGTGCGTCGCGAGCAGCATCACAGCGGCGAGCGGCCACGTGACCGTCGCACCGCCGATTAGCGTGATGAACTCGCGCCTTCTCATGTCCGCCACAAGCTCCCGAGACAGCATTGTATCGGCTCAGGCGAGTACTTTGATAGGGGCTGAAACCAGCATCAAAACCATTGCCGCAGTGCACAGCCAATGTTGCTTATGGGTCATGTATGGACGGCGCCCGCGGTGCAAGGGAAAAATCGGACATTTCAGCGAAGCGTTCGGGTGCGGTCATGTATTCGGCCTGTTTCGCTTGGAGGACTACCTCTGTCGCGATGCAGCCGCTATGGCCGCTGGCCCTGATGTAATCCGCTGATCGGGTCCCAAACAATCGCACGCGCTCAAGTGTTGCGTGACCCATAACGGGTTCTCCCAATCGACGGTCTCGACCGTTTCGCATCAATGCCGTCATCACCCCTGCAGTTCGTGAACGCACAGACGCAACCTCATCCTCCCATTGCCAGACCCCTTACGCCGCTGCCGCAAGCGCAGGCACAAGCGCAGGTGCCCGATAAGTGCCGCCCTTGGCCAGCAGCGCCCATGCCATGCGCGCCATCTTGTTGGCGAGGGCCACCGCTACGACCTTGAAGGGTCGCCGCGCCAAGAGTTGCGTGAGCCAGGGATATCTTTCAGGGTTCTGCTTGGCGTAGCGCAACACCGCACAGGCTCCGACCACCAGAATGCGTCGCAAATAGCGATCGCCCTGTTTCGAGATCGGTCCAAGCTTCTGTTTGCCGCCGGTTGAATCTTCGCGCGGCACCAGCCCGATCCAGGCGGCAAAATCCCGCCCCGACCGAAAAACCGTCGGGTCCACTACGGTTGCCACAATCGCGGTTGCACCGATGACGCCGATACCCGGAATGCTCTCAAGCCGCTTGCTCGCCTCGTTCGAGCGATGCTGCATCTTGATCCGCTTTTCGATCGATCCGATCAGCGTCTGCAGCGCCTGAAGCTGTGCAGCAAGCACAATGACGCTCGCTCGCGCATCGATCGGCAAGCGTGCATCCTGATCATCTGCAACGATCGCCAGTAATTCCTTGATGCCTTCGCGTCCCTGTGCGGCCACGATGCCGAGCTCGGCCAAATGCGCTCGTAGTGCATTGCAGTAGATTCGATGGTCACGACCTCGCTGTTCTTGGCGGCAAGAATGGTCTTCGGTTTAGATTGCAAGTGGCGATGGAAGCCCCGTCTCATCTATCGCCGTGGCCATGGACTTCCCACCCCCCATCGCGACGAGGTGACGCCGGATGAACGCGCACCTTTTCGTTTGTGGTCGTTTCGTTTTTGAGGATCACGGCTCGCGCTCCCATGCCGTCTTGAACGCCGCCATTGCTTCCTCGCGCGTCGCTGTATAGCCGCGATGATGCGGGTACTGCGGCACCCGCGCAGTGATCGTCCAGAACCACGGCTGACCCTGCGGCGCCTGCGGATGCAGCATGATCCGACCGCTGTGCTGATCGCCATCTAACACGACGTAGTCGTCGTCAGACCATGGTCCGACCCGGTCGCTTTCGTAGGTGCGTTTCAGAATGAGCATAGGTCGCTCGGCTATGGGCCTTGCAAGGAACGATAAGCCTGCGACAGTATTTGCTGTTTTTATTTCAGTAAGCGGCGCTGGTGAGGCCGCCGCCGCGTTTGACGTAGGCGTCTATCGCCTTGAGGTCCGAATTGAAATTAGGACTTGAGTAACCAATAAGCCGGTAATAGGGGCAGATCATCAGATCCCCGTTGGTAATTCACAACCCCATGATCGGCTTAAGCGACAACCAGCTCGAAGTCATCATGCGCTCGGCCGAGCCGCTGCCCGAGGAGACGTGCCAGGAGTTTTTGGAGAGGGTGGCTGCGGCGGTGACGGCGGTTTGGGAGATGCGCGGTCAAATTAGTGATGCCGACGTTGCCGTCGCCGTGCAACTGGCCTTGCGCGGCTTGATCCATAACTGGGCAGCATGAAAAAAACTTGGCCCAACTTGGCCCTCGCTCATCCGCTCCTCACGCCCACTGGCGTAATCGTCATCAAAGGACGCGGCTAGGTTTTGGATAATGCCGTAACGACAGTACATTTTAACCAACTTCGGCTTTTGCACCAGGAAACGGAAAATCGAGCTGATCCTGCAATGGCTGCCGAGCGCACCAAACGCACGTCGAGGGAGATCGAGGCTGCGGCGCGGGCCATAAGTTCGAGGGCGGCGGAATTCGAGCAGCGCAATAAATTATGGTGCGCCCTCGCCGCGCACATTCAGTCGAATGGCGGTTGGGTGACTAGCCTGCCAGGAACCAAACACTTGCGCTTTGAGGTGCGTCGAGATTTGGCACTGCCAGCAAAGCTCATCGAACTCGGTTATGCGGTGCGCCATGCTGGCACCACTAAACGGGCCACGGGCGATGCAGAGGATCAGGGCTTTACGCCGGTCGATGTAATCGAGCTTACGTTGCCGGCGAAATGATCGATGGCGTTGAATTGGCAACGCTGTTTTGCCGCAGCGCCCGTAAGTACGCAGGTTAGGGAAACTGAGTGTTAACCGAGGAGGCGTATGCTCGCTCAGCGTCGTTGCTGAAGTAGGAGTAGCAATGGTCTGGGCCATCCTCGTCACTGCCGTGTTGTTGGGCAGCATCGTTCTCACGGTCGCCGCCTTGCTAACCGGCGGGCTTTTCCTAGTGGCGTTTATCAGTGATCGCGTACTCAACGCCGTTCAGGTGCTGACTGAGAGGATTTAGCCTCGCGCTCTCACGCCGCCTTGAAGTCCGCCATCGCTTCCTCTCGCGTCTCTGCATAGCCGCGATCATGGGGGAACTGCGGGGCGGCGCAACTATTCAGAACCGCTTGCTGATTAAGTCATGGGGCTTTGGCGCAGGCGATTTGCTAATAGGAACTTGAGTATTCTCGTCGTGCATAGATTTTATGAGTAGCGAGGGATACCTCTTGCGGTGACGAAGCCGAGGGTTGCGTGGTCTTGCGTTGAGCCGTTCGACCTTGGCGACCTCGGCTTAGAGATCGTAGAGAAGTTGTGCCCTTTGGGAGAAGTCGCGGATGAGTTCGTTGGTTTTTCATTCAAGCCGCGCTCCCATGCGTGGTACGGCGTGGCGAAGAAGATTTTTGCCTTCAAGGCATGGGCGATGCGCTGATGCGCAGCAAACTCCTTACCGTTGTCGAAGGTGATGGTGCGCACGAAGGTGCCGATAGGCTTGAGGCGACGCACAGCTGCTTTCTGTGTTGCGCGGGCGGTCGTGCGCGGCAACTTTGTGAGTTTTGCCAGTTGGGTTTTGCGCTCGACCAGCGTGAGCAAGCCGCCTTTGTGCCCGGCGCTAACGACAGTATCGCCCTCCCAGTCTCCCAGACGGGTTTTGCGCGCGACGATGGCAGGACGCTCGGAAATGTCGATTTGATTGGGGATCAGGCCACGTCCGGAGTTCTTGCCAGCGCGTTTGTTATAGCGTTTTCCGTGCCGCCGCAGACAGCGCCACAAGTCGCCGCCGTCGCGTTTGTCCTGCCAGATTATCTGGTAGATGCGTTCGTGGCTCAGCTTGATGCCCTGTTCGCAGAGCCAGCCGCTGATCTGCTCCGGCGACCAGCGCATCTGGCGCAACTTCGCCTCGATCTTACGTCGCACTGGCGCCGTCAGCTTGCGGGGCTTACTCCGTATAGCCTGTCGTGCCTGAGCCTTCGCTTCTGCTTGCTTGAAACGATAGCCACGCTGACCTCGGTTGCGGCATATCTCTCGGCTTATTGCGCTTTGGCTCACGCCCAAAACTTTGGCAATGCTTTCTTGGCTGGTCCCACGCTTGCTCAGCGCATAAATCTGGCAGCGGTCCTCATACGTTATTCGCCGGTACTTGCTCATCAGCAACCTCTTGCAATCCCAAGAGGTTACTCCGACATCGCCTCACCCAATTATTTCAATTACCGGTGCATTCTTTCAATTACGGATGTTTGCTCAATGCGCTGGCCATCATCCAAAAGGGGCCACTGCCAATTTCAAAAACCGATCTATTCGCGGCAATTAGATTTTCGACTGAGGCCGTATTTTTTCAGTATGTGTCAGAGCTAACATTACAGCCGATGCGCGGTTCTTAGCGTCAGGCATGGTGCCGTAAAAATATCCCGATCTGAGCGGGACCTTGAGGCGTTTCTTATGAACGACCTCCCATCTCCAAAACGAGGATGCACCAGTCGATGCGCGATAAAGTTTATACCGATCTCGGCAGTCTAGCGCGCCCCCGGCCCGAAAGCGCCACAAGGAACGGCCAGTAGTGCGCTCGGTGCGTTGGCACGAGGCGCGCCGGCGGGCAGCCGACAGGCTAGCGCTGTTACCTTAGGCGTTACCTATTGAGCGACGCTCGCGGGCGCCAAATCCGATAAGTTATTGATTTTGTTGGTGGGCGCACCAGGGCTCGAACCTGGGACCCGCTGATTAAGAGCCACCAGATAACTCTTATTTATCAAGCCCATTTCGACATTTCCTCCGTTCGTTCCGGGATTGAACCGGAAAGGAAACTGGAAAATGTCGAAACAAGATTTGAGCAGCGTGGGTGTTAATGTGTGATGACGCGGTGCCGGACGCTTTGAGGCTCGCCGCGATAATGGCGATCACATCCTGTGCGTATCGCGGACGCCATTCTTTGACGCTGCCCGTCACCTAATAGGGGACGGCTATGACCCAAACGTCCCTCTGATCTTACGCCACGTGGGATCGGACATGGCCTGCCTGAGGTCGAGGCTTGGGACGGCTGCTTCCCTGAGCGTCGAGGAAACCGGCTACGGACCCAAGCTCCGCTGCTGGAAACCCATCCCCGCTCTGGCGGTGACGCCAAGGATTGCTTCAGACCGGCGGGCAGCTATCACACTAGCCCTGCATCCTATCTAGAGAGTTGGCAATGAGCTCTGAAGCAGCAAAATCGGATACGCGCTCGCGCTCCCCAGCCGAACGCATGCGCCTTTACCGTCAACACCTGCGCACGGGAATGCGCTGCGTGAGCGTTTTGTTACACGTAACAGAAATCGAGGTTCTCGTTCGCAAGGGTTATTTAAAGAACGAGTTCCGCAAGGATCCGAGCGCCATTCAGTTTGCGATTAATTCCTTTGTCGATGACGCCCTGAATGAGTGATCGTTACGTGTAACCGGCCGAATGGTCTCGAACTGTTTAACTGGAATGCTCGACCGCCTGCAGGGCTTCGTTGCCGACTGCGAGTCACCAATTTGCCAGAAAGTTACTACCGCCGATAGTCGTACGCACTCAGTTCAACTGTTATTCCTTATGGGAGCAATGGGAGGCCTTTTTGCCGGGGTAGCCCGAGGACCGCGAATCCAGGTCTTTTTACCCTCGACAACTCCAAAATCACGATCAAAAGCGCGGCCGACGGCAAGGTGCGTCACCTATCAGACTGGGACGACATCCAGATCGTCCTGCCCGGCGAGCACTTCGAGTATCTGCAGGACGTCGCCTCGGTCGCCGGGCTCCTGATCACAACCAAGGCCGGAAGTTGGCAGGCATGATCGGGGCGCGCGCGCCCGCACTTCGCTGTTCCTCGGCGAATTGAATTGTGACCCATAAAGGAGTGTCGCCAGAAGCGATCACTGAGTCAGCGACATGATAATTCTAGAACTTCTGCGCAGTTCACCTTGGCTTTTGTCCTGTCGGTCTAACCGCACGTCAACGGCGACGTTAAGCATTCATTTAGGTTCGGGCTTGATCGTTGAAACAGGCCACGCACGGTATTTGGATGATGCCGGTCGGACAGCTAATAGACGATGAGTTGGAGCGCGCCTGTGGCATCAAATTCCCCGAACTTGCTGGAATACTACAATGCTGCAAATGCAGTGTATGCTGACAATGCTATAGGCACTCAGAGCGGGACCGCGCCACCCGCCTCAACAGGCTTGACGTTGGTGCTGGATAGCCGAGATTCGTCATTAACCGGAAACTCTAACTGGCTTTCTGATGGATTTTTTGCGCAAGCATTTAAGGATGCATCTGGGAACATAATAATTGCGTTCGAGGGCAGTATTATTGACCCTCTGGATCCTAGTTTTAATACTCCCTACGGCAATGGCTCACGGGGCGCTGATTTCGATATTAGCATTGGGCTCGTGCCGAAGGCATTTCTGGATGCAGATACGTTTGCATTGGATGTGAAGCAATATCTCGCGCAACACAACTTAGGATCAAATCCGATTTATCTTACCGGCCATTCGTTGGGTGGAACGGAAGCACAGGATGTCGCTTTCGTTATCGATCCTGGCGAAAGCGGCGTCACATTTGGCGCTCCAGGGGACCCTCGCTTGATGGCTCCCGTGAACGCACCCAATTTCATTAACTACGTCGACTACGGGGATCCGGTCGGCCATATCGGAAACCATTTCGGCACGATTCAGCCCGTTGGTTCACCTTTGGATGCAGACGTGGATCCGCTGGCTGCGGCAGCGTTATTTCATCTTCTTTCTCAATATGCGGCGGATCTCGGCCTCTCGAGCACGGTGACCCCGGGGACGGTCGAGGCGGCGAATCTGGGAATTCTCCGTGTCGCCGATACGGTTACCGATGCATATGCGGTGGCTGCCATCATCAATTCAGGGGCGCTGACGCTCACCAATTATGTAAATCAGCTTATCGGTCAGGCTCAATCAACAACCATTCCGGCCGTAGCGGTCGAAGCCTCGATGTATAGCGCGACAGGCACTTCAGCGACGATTACCTCACTCACCACAAATTTCTTGCCGCCACAGTTGGCGAATGCGGCACATTTCGGTCTTAACCAGCTTGTTTACGGATGCGAGGCGCTTGGTCTGACCTTCGCATTTGGTAACGAAAGCGGCGGAACCGCATTCGCCAACAATTTCGGACCATCGAACAGCGCGATGCCGAACACAACCGCTGGCGATCTAGCCTTTGCTCAGGCGGCTTCCAGCACAATCTTCGGCTCAGGCGCGACTTCCGGCACGCCGACAGCCATTGATACTTTCGTCAATAACTGGAAGGCGTTTTTCACCAGCAACGGAATCCCCGGTATTGCTAGCCCCTCGGCAACCCAAATCGATCTCGCAGCTCGTGGTGCTGCATGGGGCGATGCCGTCGGCATTGCACTCGCCAATAATCTCGGACCATTGCCTGGGCAGGTGATCAATTTCCTTGACGATGCCGCGCAAGGCACTGCCATTTATGGAGCGTCACTTGTAGGTCAACCGATACACCAGCCCTTCGCCTAGCTCTGCACGATTAACGCAATACTCGAACCGCAGGCCGTGATCCTCAAATCGGAAACTTACAATTTCAACTGATCTCGATCTCACGCGCCAAGCCGGTTTCATCGTGACGATATACGACGAGGACGGGCTGAGGCCGGCCGCGACGTTGCCGTGCTCAACCGAAGCTTTCGTGGAAGTGCGAAAGATCGTTGACAATAGGGTCGAGGGACCGAGGGATTAGCTCTCGCACTTCCAATGTCGCTTCTCTAATCGGCCGTTCCGCGTCAAGCACTTTCAGGCTATCCACCACCACAGTGTCGATGTCGCTCGCGGGCTCGTGCTTCTCTTCGGAATCGGCGCTAGGGCCCTTCCACTATGGGATTCGAAGACAAGGCGGAACAATCTGTTGGGCGGCCTTACCGTCAGTGTAACGGCAGGTCCAAGCGGACTTACGAACTCACCTCATCCATCGTCCCGCGAGGGACATCTTTCCACGGCTTGGTGGAACTCGAGTTTTCTCCTATCGCATGTGATCCTGTGCGGTTTTTATACTGCTGCCGAGGCTTGTTCCCGGGTCCAGCGGAACTCAGTGCCATCAACCCATATGCGGTGCATGATTACGGCGAGCCGACGTGCCAGTGCCACGATTGCCTTCTTCATGCCGCGGCGTCTGGCGATCTGCATCGCCCAGGCCTTGAGCCAGGACCATTTATTCGAACGCAGCATGCTCTGGGCTGCTTCGTAGAGCATGACCCGCATCATCTCATCTCCACAGCGTGATATTCTGCCGCTCCATTCCACCTCGCCCGATTGATACTTGGAGCATGTCAGTCCAAATACCGCTCCGACCGACTTGGATTTTCGGAAGCGGGCCGGCACGTCGACGGTCGCGCGATAGGTTAGCGACACCACGGGGCCAACACCGGGCGTCGTCATCAAGCGCCGGAACACCTCATCGTCCCGCACGATAGCGAGCAAGCGGCGGTGCAGGACGCAGAACTGCTCGCGAAGCGTCCGCCGGACAATGAGCAGTGGTTCAACCATAGCGGCCAGATCGGGCAAGTTCTCGACCAGCTCCTTGATACGCGCCTCGAACCTTACCTTCCCCACCATCCCGACCTTGAGACCAAAGTTGCGCAAAGTACCACGCAGATCATTGTCGATGGCGATCGCCTTCGACTGCAGCAGCTTGCGGTGGGTCAGCAGCATCCGCAGTTTCTGGCTGCATAACGTCTTCACATGCACCGGACGATAAAGCCCCGCCCGCATCATCTGCGCCATGCCACGCGCATCGTTGCGGTCGGTCTTGTTGATTTGCGCCTTCAGCACCGCCCGCATGTGCCGCGTCTCGACACAGATCACCGGTAAGCCCGCTTCCGCGAGTTCGCTGAACAGCCACTGCGATAGCGGCCCGGCTTCCATTCCAATTCGCTTGAAGTGGTAGGCGGGGTTCTTCAGCACCAAAAGAAGTGCCTCAGGTTCGCTCGTTACCTTCGCTTCCCGCACGATCCTGCCTGTGTCATCCACAATGCAGACGCTCGTCTCCTTGACTGAAACATCTAGTCCAGCAAAATGGTCCATGCTGCGCTTCTCCTTCTGATGCTTGAGGCCGTGTCAACGGACCTCGTTTCACCATCCGCCTGAAGCGCAGCACCAAAACTCTTCAGCTATCCACAAGCTGGGCCGGCCGATTACCCCATCTGTTGGGTCATTCGCGGCCGATCAATTCAGCGTCCGGGCCGACCAATATCCGCTGTCCTTTACTCGCCTTTCCACGCGCGCTTGAATTCCTCCATTGCTTTCTCCCGCGTCGCCGCGTAGCCGCGGTCAGTTGCCCGTTGCGGCGCTCGCGTGATCGTCCAGAACCAGGGCCGCCCTTGTGGGGCAGTGGTGACGACCCGAAAAATGCGCCCGACTACTTTGGCATTGGCGTCCCACACGTCATAGTCATCGCCCGACCATTTGCCACTCGGCCGGCTCTTGCTGACATGGACGAGAATGAGCTTTGGGCTGCGATCGTGCGGCATTGTTTGAGCCGGGCAGATGATCGAATAGCTAGGATACCGCTCCGCCGACGATCGACGCTATAGCGATATGGCCGCCGCAATATGTGGGCTGGCAAACGAGCCAGCCGCACAGTTATTGATCTTGGTCAAAGCCCCAAGTTGGTTTGTATGCAATAAAATAATCGCGTTTCTTGCAAGGGTCGCAAAACCGAAAGGAAGCATTCAATGAAAGCTTCCGATGTTATGACTACTGGCGTCATCATTGTTGGACTCAACACGTCCGTTGCAAATATTGCGAGGGTCTTGGTCAACAACCAAATCAGCGCAGTGCCGGTGGTGGATGAGGATGGGGCGCTCGTCGGGATTGTAAGTGAAGCCGATTTGATTCACCTCGAGGGAAGCGATTTCTTGAAGTCGCACGGCGTTAAAGCCGCCGATATAATGACCAAGCCGGCGATCACCGCCAACCCAGAAATGGGGCTCGATGAGCTGGTCAGCTTGTTCGATAAGCACCGGATCAAACGCGTTCCTGTCGTTGATCACGGAAAAATCGTCGGCATTGTGAGCCGGGCTAATATTCTTAAGGCTGTTGCACGTGACGCAATAGCCGAAGCGGCCTAAGCGGACAAGCTCATTCAATCATGGCGCCGCCGGTGATTGCACGACAACTTCACGCTGTTGACCAAGCCTGATCAAATTCAGCATTCCCGCTTCGGGCGTATTTGAAGACAACTTCATTCTCTTGATCAGCGATAGACAAGGACGGGGATCTTACTGTGGGTCATGACTTTAACGGTTTCACTGCCGAGCAAGACTGCGGCGTAGCCACGTCGACCATGAGAGGCCATGACAATTAGGTCGCAGTGCGCCTTCTTTGCGGCGGTTATGATGGCTTCGTAAGGCTGATGGTGTTCAACGTGTACCACATTACAAGTCACGCCCGCGGCAGTAGCCATATCCGAGGCCACGCGAAGATGTTTCGCAGCAAGGTTGGCACCGTGTTTTTTGTATTGCTCCGATGGCTCGGTGATGAGTTCGAACGCCAGGCCTTCAATTGGTGCCGATACTGTTACAGCGGTAACCTTTGCCTTGATCGATTTAGCTAAAGAAATACCGTGCTTGATGGCTTTTCTTGATAGTTTTGAGCCGTCGGTCGGGATCAAAATACGCTTGTACATATTTTTCCTCCACGCCTTTTCGGATTCGCTTCAAATGAAAGACGTCGCGTTCCGAATTGAATTAATCAATTCATGTGCGGAAAACGGCTTCTGCAAAAAAGCCGCACAGCCCGCGTCCATGGCCTCTCTTCGGACTTCCATCGTGTCAAGCGCAGTCATGAAGATCACTGGGGTCGTAGAACCCTTCGCCTTCAACCGACGCTGCATCTCAATGCCGGATATGCCGCCCATGTGGATGTCGAGGACAATGCACGTCACATCGCTCGCGCTATCGCGGTCAAGAAATGCCTCGGCGGAACTGAAAACTTCTGTGGTAAAGTCAGACGCGTCCAATATCCGCTTGAGCCCCCTCAAGATGCTGGGTTCGTCATCAACGATCGCGACTCGTCGTTTTGTCGACAAATTACCCAGCCTAAGACGAGAACCCGAACCGCAATTGATTGTTTTTCGGCCGGAAACTCGCCTTATGATATTGTCCTTAGGTGCAATATTAATTCGCCCCGACCGCAACAGCACCGAGACCCGCAAAAGGATACCGGCGCGGCCGTGCTGCGCTTGCTGCGGTAGTAGCCGTGACGGTGCGGCTCATGCTCCGACACTAATTGATACTTCGCGTCGGATGGTTACCAAGATCGGTCTTCACCCCCCGATGCCTCGCCCTGACTCCTAGCAGCCCCTGCATAGGGCCTAACTGTAGCATTGACTTGACCGAGACGGCGCATCGCATGTCCGCTTTGAGTTCGAAAGCGGGCAAGCCATCACGGGTCAAAATCCACCGTTGTCCGCTGTTGCCCAAAAGCGGACAAACGCGGGTGCGGTTAGAATTTTCCGCTTTGTGCCAACAGCGACCGACGCACCGCAGCAAACAGCGCCGCTATTCGATCACCTCGTCGGTTAGCGCCAAGAGTGTCGGCGATATTTCGAGGCCCAGCGCCTTCGCAGTCTTGAGGTTGATCACAAACTCAAATTTGGTGGACTGCTGAACCAGCAGGTCAGCCGGCTTTTCGCCGTTTAGAATACGTCCGGCGTAGATGCGTCCGCGTGCTTGTGCATGTCTTTCCAATTCGGACGCGCGTCGATCCGCGATGATGTTTAAGCGACCTACCGCGGCGCCTGTCTAATCGGCTTCCATTCGCGTGCGAGTTTCTGCGCCTCGGCAATCTGCGCCGGGGGTCATGTTCCCTGCGGCTCTGTCTCGATCTTTTACTGCATCTTGGTTGCCCTGCGCAGCCGACAAGCTGAACCACATGTGGGCGCTGACAAAGTCCTGCTGCACGCCATGACCGAGGGCGTAAGCGACCCCGAGGCTCAACTGAGCAAGGGGGAGACCTTGATCGGCAGCCCTCCGAAGCCACGTCGCCCCCTCAGCATAATCCTTCGGCACGCCTTGGCCGTTCGCGTATGCAATCCCGAGATTGAACTGGGCATCAGCGTAGCCTTGGTTCGCAGCGAGACGAGACCACTTTATCGCCTCGGCGTAGTCCTGCAGGACCCCATGGCCAAAGGCATACATAACCCCGAGTTTGTGTTGTGCAGGGGCGAACCCTTGGTCGGCCCCAAGGCGGTAAAACCTCAGAGCCTCGGCGTAGTTCACCACCACGCCGCTGCCCTCCTCATACATGACGCCAAGATTGTATTGAGCGCGGGTGTGGCCTTGATCGGCAGCTTTCTGAAACCATTTCGCCGCCACTGCGTAGTCCTGCGGTACGCCCCGCCCCATGTAGTACGCGAACCCGAGATTGAACTGGGCGTCGGCGTCGCCTTGGTCCGCAGCCTTGCGAATTTCGTCGGCAGCAAGTTTGTTGCCTTGGGCTATCTGCGCCGGTGTCATTTCCCGCGCGACACGGTTTTGATAGTTTAGCGCAGTAAGATCACCTCGCCCCGCTGCCAAGCTGAACCACATGTATGCGCGAACCTTGTCTTCTGGCACGCCTTGGCCGGTGGCGTATAACGTCCCGAGGTTAAGCTGCGCCTTGGTGTAGCCTTGGTCGGCAGCGAGGCGCCACCACTTCGCAGCCTCGACATGGTCCTTCGCCACGCCTTGGCCGTTCGCGTACATGAGCCCGAGGTTGAACTGGGCACCGGCGTTACCCGTATCAGCAGCCAAGCGAAACCACTTCAACGCTTCAACATGGTTTTGCGGAACGCCTTGGCCGGTGGTGTATAACGTCCCGAGGTTAAGCTGCGCCCCGGCGTCGCCTTGATCAGCAGCCAAGCGATACCACTTCAACGCTTCATCGTAGTTTTGGGGTACGCCTCGGCCTTGCGCGTAATCACCCGAGTTCGTTCTGTGCCTTGGCCAAACCTTGGTTTGCGGCGAGACGATACCACTTCACCGCCTCGACATGGTCGAGTGCTACCCCTTGGCCGTTGGCGTACATAATCCCGAGATTATGCTGCGCAGAGGCGAAGCCTTGGTCGGCCGCAAGGCGATACCATTTCAGAGCCTCGGCGTAGTTCTTGGGGACGCCGCGGCCATTAGCGTACATGAACCCGAGATTAAACTGCCCCCTTGGGTTTCCCTTTTCGGCCAGCGGACGAAAAAGTCGAAGGGCGGTCGCGTAGTCACTTCTATCAAGGGCAGCAACAGCATCCTCTAAGGGCCCTGCGGCCACTGGGGCAGAAAAGCTCAACACCAGAATGATAGCGGCGATGGCGTGCTTTAGCGTGAGCTTCATGGTCTGTGACCTTGGCTCTTATGCGGGCGCTAATAATACTCGCTCCTATTCTGCGAGTCTCGTCGCCGCTAAACTAGCGCGGGCAGGTGGCGGCACCGTCTTGGGGCAAGGGTCTATGACTTTCAGCCGCTTCTCCATCGCGCCGCAGTTCTAATTGGTTCGCTGGTAGCCCAATTATCTCACCGACAGACTTGCTGCCAACGGCAATGACCATAGGCGTCCCAAACTTGCGCCTGATGGCATTCCGTAGTTCCGAGAAACCCCGAACGGATTGGTAATGGTAGAAAACGTAAAGGTCGTCATGTGCTCCCTCCTGCGCGTTCAGCCAATTATGCCGTCGGTGAATGTTAAAGTCCGATGCCCCAGATGTTCCCCAAATTTGGCGTGGATGGTACCGATTTTCTGGATTGTCCAAAAGCCAGGGCGCGGTGATCGTCACGAATGAAATCTAACAAATAAATTTTTGTTTATGTGCCGCGTCTCGAATTTGAGGATTACGGCTCGGCTCCCACGCCGCCTTGAACGCTGCCATCGGTTCCTCTCGCGGGCGACAGCCCTTACGGTAACGGCCAATTGGCACTCGGAACCGATTCAGTACAGGCCAATAAGTTCAACCGCGTTTTCTCAATGCCAAACAGCGCCATCACTCTTCATCGGTGAAGATAAACGTCCTGTCGTTCATTTTCTGCACTGGAAGAGATTTTGCATCACGGTGCATTTGAAGAACGTTTACGCTGGCACTCGGGATGGCACTCGGAACGGCGCGCATGTTCGCTTCAGCAGTTGGAGCCGACGAGGAGAAAAACATTTTCACTCCGAACGAAATGAGGAGAACTGTTACGACAGCGATGACATGATGTGCGCGTAACGTCGAGCCAACCACCCCAAGCGCGGCCGTTCCGCACTGGCGCATATACTCCGCTCGCTCCGCCTTAGACTGCTCAATTAACTTTTCGAACTCGATGCGATCCAGCGTAACATTCTTGTCGCTCATGGCGTTCTCCCTGGCTTTGCACGGGAGAGAAAATCATGTTGATGCAAATTAGTAATTCCAACGAAAAGCAACTCTCTGTGAAGTGCCTCACAGATGACGACGATTTTTATGGGATCTTTACGCGAGTGCGGAATTCCCCTCTTCCGCGCTGTATTTGAGGCCGACCCCGATCACCGCGATCAAACGGCAGCAGTGCTGACCATTTCGGGCCGGGCACGAAATATTTTCTCTCTCTTGTGAACCCGGTCACAGGCATTTCGCTCGTGACGGCGGCGGCGGAGGTGGCGGTGGTGGTGGAGGCGGTGGCGGCGTGGGTACTCCCCCCGGAAAGACTGTAAGTGAGGTGGCTCACATTCGCTTAATAGGGCCCCCGATATTCTCTGCTTCGCGTCGGAAACTCTAATTCTTACGGAGGCAAGCCATGGCAGAAAAAGTTCGCGCAGCACTATTTGAGAATCCGCCCAATGTTCTGGCATTTTCACCGCCACCGTCGAAGTCATACAACCGACTTGTCGACGGCAGGCTAGAGATGTTGCCCCTCGCCAGCGTTAGCGGCGTGGTTGGCCATAGATTTGATTTCCAGGAACCGGGCGGCACGGGTCATCTCTTGCCCGGTCGGCCGCTCTTTCAATCGATGTCAATCAATATTCCGCAAAACGCCGGTTGGTTCGTCATGCTTAATGGCGTCAACCACGCCTTCGTTAACGGAAACAATCTCACGGAGCGACCCCTTGGCCAATGCTACGCGATTGCTGGAATCGACGGACAAGCGAGAACTCTAAATTGTTGGGTTCGTCTGACTGACTCAAACTCAGATGATCCTATCCATATCATCGTCGATGTGATCGCTGTGTTTTTCAATTGACGAGCAAGCACACTGTCGTGTCCGCTAGGTTCCGGTAGGTTCTCGCTTTTCCAGCGCCTAGCCTGCCGGTCCCGCGCCCCGGTGGCCGCCTGTTTCCGGGTTTAGATCAGCGCGATGCGGGTGGTCGCTTTCAACACCGCCGAGAGACGGGCACGCGACGTGACCGAGGACATTGCGCGGGCCGTGGTGAGCCGTGCCCGCAGCGAACACCGTGCGCTCGGAGCCATTGCACAGACATTCGTCGAGACGGTGCTCGGTGAAGATGCCGTGGAACCGCATTACGTTTTTCCAAGACGGGCCGACTGAGTGGCCCGGTGGCTGGCTTCGCCCATACGCTCAATCCGGCGCTCGCCGCTGGCTGAGGGCGATAAATGCCGGCCCTGTGACTCACAGAAGGCCCGTGGGGCATATTTCTTACATGGCGCATTTGGCCCGGAATACATTGCGGAAAGTTATCCATGCGGCAGCTATAACCGCCCTATTAGCAGGCGCTGCTTCCGCTCAGTTGCCGCTGCCGGGTCTCAATTTATCAGGCGATGAGCCTTCATTGACGCCACAAGAAGAAGAAAAGCGAAAAGCCACTGAAGATGCATATAAATCTGCACTCAAGAAAATCCCCGATAAGCAAAAGTCTGCCGATCCGTGGGAAAACATTCGCCCAAATTCATCTACCGCATCTAAGACCAAGCAAGGGGAGCATTGAAGCGATCCAATTAGGCTGCTGCCCGCTAGACTATCAAATCAGCATTACGCGCCCGATTGCTCATTCCAGGCGCTCGCCGCTTGCTACTATTTACGCCCAACAAAGATAACGCCTGCCACGGCAATACCAACAATTATGACACTAGTAAGCGCATGTCTGCGGATAGTGCCGGGAGGAATACCTAGGCCATCATGTGCAATTGACCCTAATATGACTGCCGACAATACGGCTATTCCGAGGGCCAAAACGATGAAAACAACTCGGCGCATATTTTAATCATACGCGATCCGTTTCGGCGCTTCCTGTGACCTCCGGCATAGGAGGGCGCTCTGATTCCCACCTAGCTTGCAGACATGGCAATCGTGGAGGCATCGCCATGATCCACGTCAGAACACTCAATCTCCTGGCTGTTGTAATGGTGGTGGTGTGGGTGGTAACGGCCGTGGTCGTAGTCGCAAAGCTGATTGGGTGATCGCCCAATCCCGGCGCTCGCCGCTGGCCGAAGGCCTGGCTTTTCCTATCCAACAAACGCCAATAAGATCGGGCTTGGGCGAAAAACATGCCCATTTAGGGAGAGAACGAATGAACAAACTTTTTGCATTCGCTTTAATTACTGCTGCTGTCGGTTTTTCAGCAATTGCTGCCGAAGCCATGCCGTTTGGCAATCAAACGCAAGACAGTTTGGTCGTTCAAGTCGCTGGCGGATGCGGCATCGGCTTTCATCGCGGCCCTTATGGCGGATGTCGCCGCAACGGCTACTATGGGGGTCGCTACTGGGGCGCTCCTTATTATGGCGGGCCCCCGGTAATTGTGGCTCCTGCAGGACCATGCGGAGGCCGAGGGGCGCATCAAGTCTGCGGCCCATATGGAAACTGCCGGATGGTCTGCAACTACTAATTCGCCGCGATCCAGCCCCGCTTCGGCGGGGCATTCTTTTTGCTGTGCGCCACGCCGAAGCGTCCACAATAAAGATGTGCGACGCGCTATTTCGGACACGGCCAAGCCGCCCGCAAAGCCTCAAAGGCTAATGCCATAAAGTTTTCATTCAACCTCCCGGGTCGGTCGTCGATGTACTTCACGACGACGCGGATAACCCGCCCGTTTGTAACGCCATTAGGCATGCATAAGCCTAACTGTTTGTTGAAGTAATGGAGCGCCGCAACGATCCCCATACAATTACCTTGCATAAGGAAACGAAGGGGGTCGTTTTTAGCGTTGGTGCTCTTAATGGCTTCACGGCAGACAGGCATCATGGCATTTGCCGAATCGTAGTCCTTCTCCTTTGCGGATACTGCCCCCGCGAAGTTCAACATTACCGCTGTGATGAGAACGACGCCGCGCAAAAATTGAAACATAAAAGTATCCCTCGCCCGATCTTGGACAGTGCTAGCCTAACCCATCCCGCGATCCGAAAGCGCCACAAGGAACGGCCAGTAGTGCGCTCGGCGCTCGCTCATGCGTTGGCATGAGGCACCGGCGGGCAGCCGACAGGCTCGCGCTGTTACCTTAGGTGTTACCTATTGAGCGACGCCCGCGGACGCCAAATCCAATAAGTTATTGATTTTGTTGGTGGGCGCAGACTTGAAATTTGTCCCGGAAGCGAGGATTGTGCTAAAAGAAGCAGAAACGTGGCTAGGTGCAACGGCAGTACGTAATGCTGCAGTTTCAACCGCGAGCTAAGAAATTTTATTTTCTTCAGCAACAACCCTGCTCGATCGCAACATGAGCACGACCTCTGTCAAGAGCCCGTTGAACAAGGCCGCAGCCTAGACAGGTATGATCGAACTTCTATAGGCACCTTGAATTACCATTCTTTTGGTACTTAGTTCATTTTTCGATAGGCGAAGCGACGTTGCGTCAGGTTTTTCGGCGTTACGCGATCATTCCAATTGCGTACTAATTTTTTCTTGCTCTGGTCACGGCACTCATGGCAAATCTCTGTAATTGCCATGAGTGCGCGGACACTGATTGGACTCATGAGCACCGCAACAAAAAGCCCGGCCTTAAGCCGGGCTTCTTCAATTCAGTGTCGCCGACGAACTACTTCGCTGGCGTGATCTTCGCCACATAGCCTTCTAACGGCTTGTAGGTTTCTTTGGCGAGGTCGGCATAGAGCCCGCCAATCTTGGTCGCCTGGGCGACAAAGCCCTCGTAGGCAGTCTTGAAGTAGCCCTGCTGGAGCTCAATCGCCTTCTCCGGCGACTTGGTGCCGAGCAGCTGTTCAAAAAACTTGGTGCCCTCTTCGAAGGACTTCTTCGAATAGTCGATCATTTCGGTCGCGATCGCCTGCACTCCGTTGGAGATCACGCCAAATGCCTTCGTCGCCGTATCAGCATTCGCTTGTCCGAGTTTCTGCACTTCCTCAAAATTCTTGACCATGACGTTTTCCTTTTCCGGCCTGATAGCCTCATTTGGATATGTTTGCCAGTTCCGAGAGGCGCCCAACTTATATATGCTGCACTGCACAATAAATCAAGCCAAAATTATTGCGCTGCACAAACGAACGGGCCTAACTACCCGGCGTACCTGTTACGCATGAGGAATCGTTTGGGCGACAGGGCAGGCCGGCGCCTACCTCCACGAAATCACGTTCGCCTTCTATTTGTACGCATATGCCAGGCATAAACCGAGTAACTCGACAGGTAACTTGTGAAGAGACTGCATTTTCTTAACAAGTAGGCGTAGCGACTTTTGTCACGAGGGCTGCGCGACTTGTTCACCGCGCGGGATTTCGGGCGTTCTGCGTTGAATCAACTGCGCTTGATCAGTTGGCCTTAATCCCGGCATTCTTGATAATCGTGCCCCAGTGCACATAGTCGGTGCGGATCATCTCGGCCACCTTCTCCGGCGTCGAGAACGCTGGCTCGATGCCGGTCGCCTCGATCTTTTCGCGCACATCGGGCTGAGCGAGGATTTTGCCGATCGCGCCACTCAGCTTTGTGGAGCCGCCGACGTGGGCACGCCGGGCGGACTGCCCGGTTGCGGCCGAAGCGCTCGGAAATGACTACGGCCGGGCGGTGTGCCGAGTCGAAGATATCCTATTGCCCGCTCTCGATTCATGGCGCACTGGCGGCCGGTCCGATCTTGTTCCGCTCGGCCCTCGGGTCGGCACGTTTGATTGGCTTGTGACGGTATTTAAACAGCACCAAGCGTGGCGGGATATCGATCGCAAGACGCGACGGCTCTACGAACAGGGGCTCGCCGTCGTGGCCAACTATGTCTTGAAGGATGACGCGCGGGTTGGCTCGAAACAAATCGCCGACTTCACACGCGGATTCGTCGATGCGCTCTATGCAAAAATACTTGTCGTCGAGGAACTTGACACCGAAGGCAACGCAACGACGCGCGAGCGCAGGCGGTTTGCCAACGCCGCTATGACGGCATGCCGCCGCGCGTGGTTCATCGGTCAGCGGGCGGAGGAAAAGATCGTCCAGCCGCTCAATCCGTTTGCAAAGATGGGTCTGAAGAAGCGCCGCCCTGGCGAGGCGCCGCGTGAGACGCCTACCGCCACATGGGATGAACTCATGACGTTTCGCAGCAAAGCTCGTGAGCTTGGGTTCGGCTCTCTCGCGACGGCCGCGCTCATGACATGGGAATGGCTACAGCGAGAGGAACATCTGTTCGGCGCGTTCGATGCAACACACTACCGTCCCAAGGATAGGCCCAATAGCGTCCACGTCGTGCATCCCAAGACGGGGGAGGATGCGTGGTGGCCGCTCTTCGATGCGGAGGGCCGCGCGCTCTTTCCCGAACTCATGGCCGAGCTTGACGAGATTAAGTCCCGCATGATCGCCGGCCAGATGTTCCGCCGCGACCACGCACACCGTCGGAGCCGTGTCCCGCAGCCATGGATCACGCCGCGCGGGGATCTTGATTATCTCAGGTCCACCGTAAAGCAGGTTGTCCGCGCCGCCGGCCTTCGCGACGAGCTTTCGTTCACGTCGTTCCGTCACGGTGGATTTACCGAAGGTGCCGATGCCGACATGTCAGACGCCGAACTGCGCGCTGCTGGCCGTCACCGTTCCGCACGGCAACTGCCTACTTACGCAAAGCGCACGCGCAATCAACTGATCTCTGGCGCAAAGAAGCGCCGCGCGATGAGAACAAATGCGGGTGATTTGTCGGAATAGCAGGTGACTGCGTTGTCGGAATGAAGTTCCGCGTTCCGCCTAAGTGATTGAAAGATTTGGTGGGCGCACCAGGGCTCGAACCTGGGACCCGCTGATTAAGAGTCAGCTGCTCTACCAACTGAGCTATGCGCCCGGATTGCCGTCAGCGGGGACCCCGCCAAGCGAGGTTCGCTTAGCAAAGGCGGCACCGGGTGTCCAGCCGCGGTCGCCTCCCAAGTTGACGCAAAAAAGCCGCCGGGCGCGTCCGGCGGCTTCTGGCGACGGCGGCTACCGCCCCCACACCTCGTTGCGGCGGCTCACTGCGGCCGCGGGCCGCCGTCCGGTCCCATCGGACCGCGCTCGGAGCCGCCCGGACCGCGATGCATCCATCCGTGGTAACCGTGTGGGCCGCGCTCGCCGCCGAATTGGCGTCCGCCGAGCCGGGCGAGCATCACGAAGCGGTGCTGCTGGCCCTCGTCGAGGCTCTTGTAGAGCGGGCCGGCCGCGTCGGCGAGCTTCTTGAGCGCGGCGCCGCGCTGCGTAAGCACGTCGGCACGCAAGGCCAGCCGTTCAACTGGATCCTTCGGTCGATCGGCGCTGGCGCGTGCGGCGAACCGCTCGGAGCGCTGCTTGGCAAGACCACGCAGCGCGCTTTCCACTGCCGGCCAATTCTTCTCCTGCTCGGCAGTAAGTTTGAGCCCGGCATGCAGCGCCGCGATGCGCGCATCACCGAACGCGCTGATGTCCTCCGCACTCGGCCGCCAGCGCGGCGCGAAGTCGCGTCCGCCGGGACCCTGCTGCGCGTAGGCAAGCGTAGCGCCGGCGATCGTAAGCGCGGTGGAGCCGGCGAGAAAAGTCTTCCACATGGCATTCCTCCAATAGCATTTCAGATGACGCCAATAGTGGAATGTCGCTCCGCCTTTTCAAGTTAAAGTTTGGACAGAGATTAATTCAACGCAATGTTGATGTACGGATGTTCATTCCAATTGCTGTTGTTACCGCGCATCAGGGAAACACCGCGCGACAGTCACATCATCCCGAGCAGCCGCGGCAGAAATAGCGTTAGACCGGGCCAATACGTCACAATCACCAGGAATACCAACATGGTGAGCAGCCACGGCAAGACGGCCACAGCCAGATCGGTGATGCGCATGCCGGCGATCATCGAAGCGACGTAAAGATTGAGGCCAACCGGCGGGTGGCACAAGCCGACTTCCATGTTGACGTCGATCACGATGCCGAAATGGACCAGGTCGATGCCGAGCCGCTTCGCGGCGGGCGCCAGGATCGGCGCCATGATCAGAATGATGGACGTCGGCTCCATGAAATTGCCGGCCAGCAGCAGCAGCACGTTGACCAGCATCAAGAACCCGAACCACCCAAGATTCTGAGCCGTGATCCAATCGGCAAGTGCGGAAGGAATGTTCTCATTGCTGAGTACGAACGAAAACAACACAGCGTTGGTGACAATATACAGAAGCATCGCGCTCGTGTTTGCGGCCCTCAGCAACACCCGCGGCACATCTTTGATCTTGAGGGCCTTGTACACGAAGACCGATATGAAGAATGAATAGACGGCTGCCATTGCCGCAGCTTCCGTCGCGGTGAACAAGCCGCTGTAAATCCCGCCGATGATGATGACGACGAGCATCAGGCCCCAGACGCTTTCGCGGAATGCGTGCCAGCTCTCGCGCCAACTTGATTTTTCCATTCTTGGATAATTTCGCCGCCGGGCGAGAAACCAAGTCACCGCGCAGAGCATGGCTGTCAGCAGAGAGCCCGGCAGCAACCCGGCGACAAATAGCGCACCGATCGATGTATTCGTGGAGATCGCATAAATGATCTTCGGGATCGACGGCAGCATCAGAATGCCGAGCGAGCCGGCAACCGTGATGATGCCGGCGCCGAATCGCATCGGATAGCCGTTCCTCACCATCTCGGGCAGCACGATCGCCCCGACAGCGGCGACAGTGGCGACGCTCGATCCGCAAACCAGGGCAAACATGGAGCATGCCACGATTCCGGCGAGCCCCAGTCCACCATGCCAATGCCCGATGATGGAGGTAGCAAAAGCGATCATCCGCCGCGCAACGCCGCCATGCGTCAGGAAGTTGCCGGCCAGAATGAAGAACGGGATCGCCATAATCTCGAAACTTTCGATGCCGGTGAACAGCTTCATCGACACCGCTTCAATCGGAACCGTCGTCAGCGTGAACAGGAACGTGAGCACGGTGAGGCCAAGCGCGATCGAAACAGGGATGCCGGTCAGCATCAGCGCGATCAGTAGGACGAAGATCGTGGCCGCGCGAACGGCTTGGGGCAGCTCGATGACTCCAGCCTTCTCGCCAAGACAGACCGCCAGAATCAATATCGGCGCCAAGATCAGGATCAGTCCCAGCGGGCTTGACTTGCTTCTGGCGACCTCCGCGGGAGCGGCCGACGCTGGATGCAGCGGCGGGATATTTGTATCGATGCCCTCGACATATGCCTCATCATGATGCGGAATCTCGCCAGTCCAATAATAGAACCACGCGACCTGCAGGAAGCGGAAGCACATCAGGCCTGAGCCGAGCGGGATCGCGAGGTAGACGAACCACATC
Organism: uncultured Alphaproteobacteria bacterium; assembly: GCA_963709855.1. Classification (GTDB taxonomy): domain Bacteria; phylum Pseudomonadota; class Alphaproteobacteria; order Rhizobiales; family Xanthobacteraceae; genus Pseudolabrys. Next base: position 236,756 of record CAVPXX010000033.1, read on the forward strand.
GGCGCTTCGAGATCGTTCGATTGCTGGCCGGTCTTGAACATCTCTTCGACGAATGAGCCGCCGAACGTCGCGATCATGCCAGTGAAAAACGCGCCGCACAGCAGGCTGAACAGGATCACTTGCTTACGCGAACGCGCCGGCACCATGTTGACGAGAAGGTCCACGCCGACATGGATACCGGTGCGCACGCCATAGGCGGCGCCGAATTTGGCCATCCAGATGAACATGTAGATGCAAAGTTCTTGCGCCCAGGAGAGGTCGAGGGCGGCGAGCCACAAATAAATGTCCTTGAGAATCTCGGGCACAAAGGGCACGCCGCGCGCGTCCAACCATTTCGATAGATTGATCGAAACGCCGGTGCCGTACCTGTGAAGCACCGAGACGAAGATCAGCGCAGTCGCCGCCGCGATCAGCGTGGCGATCAGCCGCTCTTCCAAATGGTTGAGCGTGCGATTGATCCTTTTGAACACTCGAATCCCCCCGGTCTCAGACCGAAACGGCCGGGAGCGCAATCACTCCCGGCCGTGTATTATTCTTGGCCCTGCAGGCGGCCGTCAATTCATCTTGATATTGAGCTCTTTCGACAGCAGGTCGAGCACCTCGGTGCCGACACGGCCCTTCGCCCATTGATAGGTGGGCGCCATCGCGGTCTGCCAGGCCTTTTTCTGATCGTCGGTGAGATAGTGCAGCGTGGTCTTGCCCGACTTCTTGATCTCGGCCAGTGCGTCCTCGTTTTCTTTGACGGCGATCGAGTTGGTGTAGTCGGTCGCTTCATCCATCGCCTTGTCGAGCTCTTTGCGGACATCGGGCGGCAGACCGTTCCAGAACTTGGTATTCACGATCACCGCATATTGCAGATGGGCGTGGTAGGAAACGGTGATGTGCTTCTGCACTTCGTAGAACTTCTGCGTCAGGTAGTTCGAGGGCGTGTTTTCGCAGCCGTCCACCACGCCGGTTTGCAGCGCCTGGTAGACTTCCGAGAACGCCATGATCTGCGGTATCGAGCCGACATTACGAAAATATTGGTCGGCAATCTTGGAGCCGGAAATGCGGATCTTGAGGCCCTGGAAATCCGATGGATTTAACAGCGGGCGGTTGGCCGACACCATGTGGAAGCCGTTGTCCCAGTAAGCGAGGCCGGAGATGCCCTTCGGCTCGAGCTTCTTGAACAGCCACTTGCCCACTTCGCCCTTCATGGCCGTGGTGTAGGCTGCTTCATCTTTGAACAGGTTTGGCAGGTCGAGCGCTTCGAATTCCTTGGCGCCGAGCGGCGCGAACTTCGCGGTGGACGGCGCCAGCATCTGCACCGAGCCAAGCTGTAAGGCCTCGATCTCTTCCTTGTCCTTGTAGAGGGAGGAGTTGGGATAAACCTCTACTCGCACCTTGCCGTTGGTGTATTTCTCGGCGAGTTCCTTGAACTTGATCGCGCCCTTGCCTTTCGGCGTGTCGTTCGCCACGACGTGGCTGAATTTGATGACGATCGGCGACTGGGCCATGACGTTGGCTGGCGCCGCGATAATGGCAGCTGCAGCCGCCGCGAGAAGCCATTTGCGCATCGAATTTTCCTCCGCTACGATTTCAAGAAAGTGGGGCTTTTTTGCTTGATTTACTTGACGATAAGACTTGCATTTAACCGGCAAAACGGCAAGTGGGCCGCGTTCCGGCCCGATGTAGCGGGTATAACCGTCCGGAGTTTCGCCCCGGGTCAAAGCCCTAGATAGGCTTGGCGGATTTCGGGCTTGGCCGCGACTTCGGCGCTTAGCCCTTCGAGGAAGGGGCGGCCTTCGGCGATAACATAGGCATATTCGCTGAGCGCCAGCGCCAGGTGCAGATTTTGCTCGACCAGCAGCACAGTCACGCCCGCCGTCTTGAGCGCCTTTAGCGTTTCCGCCAGTTGTTGCACCACGACCGGCGCCAGGCCGAGCGACAATTCGTCAATGATCAGGATTTCCGGCACCGCCATTAGTCCGCGCGCGATAGCCAGCATTTGCTGTTCGCCGCCGGAGAAGGTCCCGGCCTTTTGGTCCCTGCGTTCCTTCAAGCGCGGGAACATGGTGTAGACTTGCTCGAGCTGCCTTCTGAAGTGCTGGCGGGCGCGGCGGGAGTAAGCGCCCATCTCCAGGTTTTCTTCCACACTCATGTTGCTGAACAATTGCCGCCCCTCGGGCACGAGCACGAGGCCGCGCGCGGCCTTGGCGTGGGCGGGCAGCCAGGTCACATCCTCGCCGGCAAACAAGACCTTGCCGCCATGCGGGCGCAAGGCGCCGGTGATTGCGCGCAAACTGGTGGTCTTGCCGGCGCCATTGGCGCCGAGCAGCGTGGTCATGCTGCCGCGCGCGACCTTGAGCGAGATGCCCCAGAGCACCTGCACATCGCTATAGCCGGCCTCGAGGCCTTCGACCTGCAGCAGCATCTCGCTCACGCCGGTTTCTCCGCTACGCTGAGCAACTTGGAATCACCGAGATAGGCGGTAATGACGTCGGGATTGTCGGCAACCTGCTGCGGCGAGCCTTCCGCGAGCTTGGCGCCGAGGTTGAGCACGACAATGCGGTCCGACAGGCTCATGACCGCGCGCATTATGTGCTCGATCATCAGGATGGCGATGCCGCTGTCGCGAATTTTGCGCACGGTCTCGATCATCCGCTCGGTTTCGGTCGGATTGAGCCCCGCGAGAACCTCGTCCAGTAGCAACAGGCGCGGGCGCGCCGACAAGGCACGCGCCAGTTCCAGTCGCTTCTTGCCGCCGGTGGTGAGCGAGGCCGCCAGCATATCGCGGCGGTCGCCGAGCCCGATCATCTCCACCACCTCGCGCGCAACCTTGCGCGCCGGCGCCAGCGCCAGCGCCTCGCGGCCGAAGCAGGCGCCAACCGTGCAATTGTCGAGCACGCTAAGGCCGCCGAGCGGCTGCACGATCTGGTGGGCGCGCGCGATGCCATTGCGGGCGACGCGATAAGGCGGCACGCCCGTAATATCCTCGCCGGCAAAGAAAATGCGGCCGCTGTCGGGCGGATAGACCCCGTTGATCAAATTGAACACGGTCGATTTGCCGGCGCCGTTCGGGCCGATCAGCCCGAGGATTTCGCCTTCGTTGACGGTCAGGCTCAACCGGTCGACGGCCTGCAGTCCGCCGAAACGCTTGCTGACACGGCTAACCTCGAGGAGCTTGCTCATTCCAGCCACCTCCTCGTGCGCGGCCATCGCTGGTGTACCCATCCGAGCAGCCCGCCGGGAACGAATTGCACGATCAGCAGCAACAGCGCGCCGGCGATCACCAACTGGAATTGGGAGAAGCTTTGCGCGGTTAACAGGAAGCCGCGCAATTCCTCGTACAGAAACGCGCCCAGTGCCGGCCCCAGGATGGTGCCGGAACCGCCGAGCATGACCATCACGATCGCCTCGATCGAGGTCTGCAGATTGAAGGCGCTGCTCGGCTCGATGATGCCGCTCTTGAAAAAATACAGGCCGCCCACCACCGCCGGCAGGAAGGCGGAGGCGCTATAGACCATCGCTTTGTAAAGCGCGGTCGGTACGCCCAGCACCGACGCGGCATCCTCATTCTGACCGATGGCGAGCAGGCCGAGACCGAATTTCGAATTCCTGATCGCGTAGCTCGCCAGCAGCGACGCCGCAGTCACGGCGACGATCAGCAGGTAGGTGGTCCACAGCGCCTGCATCGGGCCGCCGAGCGGGCCATAGGCATCGAGTGACAGGTAAATGCCGGTGGCCCCGCCCCACGGCTCGAAATTAACCACCAGTTGTTGGATAGCCTGGTTCACCCCGATGGTCGCAAGCGCAAAAAACGCGCCGCGCAGGCGCAGAATGCCGAGGCCGAACAACAGCGCTAGCGCGCTCACCGCCACGCCGCCGGTGAGAGCCGCCGCAATCACGTGCCAATGCAGCGCGGTGACCAGATAGAGGCAGATATAGCCGCCAAGACCGAAGAAGACGATGTTGCCGAAATTGACGTAGCCGGCATAGCCGATCATCAGGTTGAGATTGCTCGCCAGGACGATGTAGACGGCCGCCAGCAGCAGGCTTTCGCGCGTTCCGACGTCGTCGGTGAAATAGGGATACAGCGCGTAGAGCAGCGCCGCGGCTACAATGAACCAGGGAAAAGGGCGGCGCCACACGGGATCAGGCCTTGGTGAACGAGAAAATGCCGCGCGGGAACGCGATCAAGCAGAATACGAACAGTCCGAACTCCACGATGGGAATCCAACTCACCGGCATGAACGGCGTCGCCAGGCCCTCGATCAGGCCGAGCGCAATGCCGCCCATGAGTGCACCGGCCGGATTGCCGAGGCCTCCGAGCACAGTGACCACGAAGCTCTTGAGCTGATAGGCCTCGCCCGACAGCACGGTGAAGGGGAACATGGTCGCGATCAGCGTGCCGGAAACCCCAGCGAGCGCGACCCCGAGTCCGAATGCCATGGCAAGGACCTGCGTCGTCGGGATGCCGCAAAGTTCGGCGGCCTCGCGATTGGTGGCGACCGCGCGCACCGCTTTGCCGATGCGTGTGTGATACAGCAGCAGATACAGCAACCCCGCGATCACCACCGCGAGCACCGCCGCCGTTATATGCGTGCCGGTGAAGGTATAGCCGTGCCAGCTCACGCCCGGCATGTTGACCGGCACATTGTACGGGCTGGTGGTCCACCAGGCAGTGCCGAGCCCGATCAACACCATGTTGAGGGCAAAGGTGGAGAGCAGGCTCATTAATTCCGGGCGCCCGATCATCCGGTGCACGCCGATCCAGTACAGCGCGATGCCGACGACGAAACCAAAGACGATCATCACCGGCACGGCGCCGTAGGCCGGCAGCCCGAGCGCGCTCGCCAGCATGTACAGCATAAACATGCCGATGACGACGATCGCGCCATGGGCGAGATTGATGACATTCATGACGCCCCAAATAAGCGTCAAGCCCATGGCGGCTAGCCCATAAACTGCGCCGATGAGGATGCCGTCAATCACGGAGGCGAGGATGCCGATCATGCACAATTCCACACGGCAGCGGCGGCCGTGACCGCCGCCGCTGTGGTTGGTTCAATCAATAGAGGGCGTCGGCGGTCTTGGCCGCCTTCGGCCAGATCACTTCTTTGACCAGCTTGCCGTCCTTCTTCTGCCACTGAGCAAGCACCATGTCGTGGCCGATCTGCAGCCCGTGTTGCTTCGGATCGGTCGAAAACTTGGTGCGGCCGAAGAAGGTGGTGACATCCATTGCGTTGAGTTCGGCTGCCACCTTGGCCGGGTCGATCGAACCGGCCTTCTCGATCGCGTGCTGCAGGACCATGCCGGCCGCGTAGCCGCCGGCTGCATGATAAGCGGGCGCGATTTTGTATTTATCGGTGAACGCCTTGGTGAAAGCCGGAACGGTCGGGCCGAAGTCTGGCTTGAACGCCGCCTGCGGCTCCCACTGCGAGGGCACCGAGATGCCGACCGCCGAATCGCCGAGCTCGGCGAATTTCGGGCTGTCGGGCGCCACCAGCAGCGTCACCCACTTCACCCCGGCCTTTTGCTCATGCAGTTGGCGGGCGAGCGTCGCGCCGTCGGCATAATGGCCGCCGCCGAGCAGTGCGTCCGCCTTGGCAGAGATCATCTTGTTGATGACGGGCGAGAAATCCGTGGTGCTGCCAGCATAGGATTCGTCGGTAACCACCGCGTCGCCCTGCTTCTTGGCGACGTCGCGCACCGCCTGCACCACCGACTTGCTGAAGGGGTCGTCTTCATAGACGAAGGCGACTTGCGGCTTTGGATTCTTCTCTTTCAGCGCCTGCAGCGCACCGGCGAGATACTGGCTCGATCCGGTGTAGAGCTGGAACAGGTTCTTGTTGCCGAGCTGGTAGGTCTTCTCCAGCGCGCCGCCGGTCGTGATCATCACCTTGCCGTACTGCTCGGAGATGATCGCGGCAGTGGCGACGAGACCGGATGAATACGGGCTGATCAGGAATTGCGCCTTATCCTGAGTGATCAGGCGCGTGTAGAGCTGCTGCACGCGGGTGTTCTGCGACTCGTCGTCGTAGGTCACGAGTTTGACGTTGTAGCTCTTGCCGCCGACCTTGATGCCGCCGTTAGCATTGACGTCGTCGCGCCACAGTTCGATGCCGCGCATCTGCGCGGTCGAGTCGTTGTTCAAGGCGCCAGTCTGCGAGGCAGTAAAGCCGATCGTAATGGTTTCTTGGGCGAACGCCGGACTCGCGGCAAAAAACATGGTCGCGGCGAGCAGATATAAGGTTTTCTTCATGGGCTCCTCCACAAATCGCCCCCAGCTGGGCATTTCGGCCGCAGAATTGCGCCGACACTTTTCAAGTGTCAAACGGTCAGCCGAGGCATAAAAATAAAATGATAACGTCCCGAGGGGGCGTCGGGTTGACCCAAGTCAAAATGCCGCGCCCGAGGAGGCGCGGCATTTTGCATCGTCATGTAGAGATAAAGTGGTAGCGCAGTGTGTTAGCGAACCGCGTGCGCGACAATGGCGGCGGGGTCGCCGCCGTCCGGCTTAATTCAGCGCTGCCATCACCACCGGCCCTAAGCCCATTTCCTGCGCCAATTGGCCGGCCGCCTGCTTCTGCTCGTCATTGAGCCGGGAAATCAATGGACGCGCGGCAACCGCCAGCCGCTCGACGGCCGCGGTGTTGAGCACGATCGAGACCACCCGCCGGCTGACTCGGTGGACGAAACCATCCAATTCCGGTTGCTCCTGATGGCGCGCGAGGTCGCGCAAGGCGGCTTCGACCGGCCGCCAGTAGCGATCCTGCTCCTGCGTCAGCTTGAGCACGCTTCGGATGCGCCCGACATCGATCGAAGCCGATATCGACCCGTGCGCCGCGTAGCCGCTCCCGATTTCAGCGGCGCTGGCGATCGAGATATTCGACAACAAGCCAATCGCCGCGAGCGCGAACACGCCCGCGCAAAATGTCTTCTTCATTCGGTTATTATCCCCGACGTCTGGTGTGGATTATGGGCCGGTGATAGCCGCCAATTCCGCCCCAAAAGCGAACTAAATGCGGGCAAAATGTGACTTTTCAGGTTCCACGCGGGACATTTCCCACAAAGCCAAAATGCCGCCCCTTGCGAGGCGGCATTTTGCGTAAATCGCGGACTTTTCAGCCCACGTCAGTGGAGTGGATGCGGTTCTCGACGCCCGGCGTCCGATTGCGCTTGCTGATCAGCTTGTTGAGCGCGCCGAGATAGGCTTTCGCGGAGGCTACCAGGGTGTCGGGGTCAGCACCTTTGGCGGTGTAGGAGCGGCCGTCCGCCGATAGCCGTACCGAGACTTCGGCTTGGGCGTCGGTGCCCTCGGTCACCGCATGCACTTGATAGAGCTCGAGTTTGGCCTCGTGCGGCACCAGCGCATGAATCGCATTGAAGATCGCATCGACCGGACCGTTGCCGGTCGATTGCGTAGTGACGTGCTTGCCCTCTGATGTCGAGGGTGAGCGTGGCCGATTGCGGACCCATGGTGCCAGCGATCACGGTCAAGGAGATGATCTTGATGCGGTCATGCGCAGTGGCAATCTCCTCGTCCACCAGCGCCTCGATATCCTCGTCGTAGATCTGCTTCTTCTTGTCGGCCAGTGCCTTGAAGCGCACGAAGGCGTCTTCGAGCTGATTGGCGGCCAACTGATAGCCGAGGTCCTCCAGCTTGTGCACAAACGCATGGCGCCCGGAATGCTTGCCCATGACCAGTGAAGTCTGCTTCACGCCGACCAACTCCGGCGTCATGATCTCGTAGGTCTGCGCGTTCTTGAGCATGCCATCCTGATGGATGCCGCTCTCATGCGCGAAGGCATTCCGCCCGACGATCGCCTTGTTGTACTGCACCGGGAACGAAGTCGCCGCTGCCACCAGCTTAGACGCGCGGGTGAGCATGCTGGCATCGATATCGATGTGGAACGGCAGCACGTCGCTGCGCGTTCGGATCGCCATTACGATCTCTTCTAGAGCGGCGTTTCCGGCGCGCTCGCCGATCCCATTGATGGTGCATTCAATCTGGCGCGCACCCGCCTTCACCCCGGCGAGCGAATTGGCCACTGCCATACCCAGATCGTTGTGGCAATGGGTGGAAAAGCGCGCCTTGTCGGAATTGGGCACGCGCTCGCGCACCATCTTGAACAGCGCGAAATACTCCTCCGGCACCGTATAGCCGACAGTGTCGGGGATGTTGATGGTGGTGGCGCCGGCATTGATAGCGGCTTCCACGCAGCGGCAGAGGAAATCGTGCTCGGTGCGGGTGCCGTCCTCGGCCGACCATTCCACGTCGTCGGTGTGGCCGCGCGCGCGCGTAACCTGCGCGATCACCATCTCGTAGACCTCGTGCGGCTCCTTCTGCAATTTCCACTTCATGTGTACGGGCGAGGTGGACAGGAAAGTGTGGATGCGCTTGCGGCGAGCCGGCTTGATCGCTTCCGCGCAACGGTCGATATCCTTGATGCCGGCGCGCGAGAGGCCGCAGATCACGGCGTTCTTGGAGCGTTTGGCAATCTCGTGCACGGCGGCGAAATCGCCTTCCGAGGCGATCGGGAAGCCGGCCTCGATGATGTCCACACCCATGGTGTCGAGCAGCTCGGCGACTTCGAGCTTCTCTTCATGGGTCATGGTCGCGCCGGGACACTGCTCGCCGTCGCGCAACGTCGTATCGAAGATAACGACGCGGTCCTTGTCGGACTGGGTCTTGCTAGTCATGGCATTTAATCCTTCTCGTCGAATGCGCAGCTCTTGGGCGCTCTATGGGGTGCTCATTCCATCGATCCCCCGAGTGCCCAGGCGCAAATTGCCCAGCCGGCCCTCAGGGGCGGATAAGGAGAAGGAGCGTGCCCAGAATGAGGGTAGCCGCGGGTTCGGCCTTGGCGGCCGCCCGTTCGATCGCGCAGATATTTTGGCGCGCCGACATGGCTCTCAAATTCCCTCGTCTTCGACGGTCAAGCTCGCGGATTCGGGTAAAGTCCGCGTTAACCGCAGATAGGACGCCAAGCTTCTAGCGGAAGGGGCCGCAGAGAATCAAGCGCAGTAATAAGTCAGCCGTGCTGTCTCATTACCGGCCGGCTCTCTCGTCTTCGGCTGTCGTGAAAGAACCCGATCGATCAGGTTTTCAGAAGCGCTTGATCGATCGGCAGGGTGCGGATCCGTTTTCCGGTTGCCGCGAAGATCGCATTGCACAGCGCCGGGATGGCCGGCGGCAGCGGCGGCTCACCCAGTCCCGTCGGCGAATTGTCAGTGCTCAAGAAATGCACTTCGATCGGCGGGGCTTGCGTCATCCGCAACGGCTTGAAGGTGTCGAAATTGGCCTGCACGGCCCGGCCGTTCTCGATTGTAATCTTCTGATTCAAAGCTTCGCCAAACCCATCGAGGATGCCGCCCTGCGTAAGATTCAGCGCGGCAGTCGGGTTGATGACCTGGCTGCCGATGTCGCCGACCGCCCAGACCTTGTTGATTTTGACTTGGCCATCGTTGGCCACCGCCACCTCCACTACTTCGGCGAAATAGCCGAGATGGCTGTAGTAGAAGGCAACGCCGAGACCGCCGCGCGGCGGCAGGCTGCGTTTGCCCCAGCCCGATACGTCGCGCACTTTTTCAAGCACCGCGCGGGAGCGGCCGGTATTGAAACCCACACCCTTGCCCGGCAGCAGTTCGTCCTTGCCGAGCAGGTCGATCTGGAACTGCAACGGGTCCTTGCCGGCGGCATGCGCCATTTCGTCGATGAAGGATTGGAACACGAACGCGAGCGCGTTGTCTCCGGGCGCCCGTAGCCACCCGGTCGGAATACCGAACGGAATCAGGGAATAGCCGATGGACAGGTTCGGCACGCGGCCGGCCGGAAAAGTGTCTGCATCAAGGTTGGCTGAACGTGCGAACGTCCCGTTCTTGCCGAAACTGACGAAGTGCTGCTGCCAGGCGATGACCTTGCCATTTTCGTCTAAGCCGCCTTTGAGGAAATGCCAGCCTGCCGGCCGATAGAAATCGTGCTGAATGTCATCGGCCCGGTTCCAGAGCAATTTGACCGGTACGCCGGCGACTTTCGAAATCCAGGCCGCCTCGACCATGTAATCGTTCATCAGCCGCCGCCCGAAGCCGCCGCCGACCCGCGTCATGTGGACCACGATATTCTTTTGATCGAGCCCCAGCGTTTGCGCGACCAGCTGGCGGCCAGGCTCGGGGTTTTGGGTCGGCGCCCAGATTTCCGCCTTGCGGCCTTGCACATGCGCGGTGCAATTCATCGGCTCGAGCGGAGCGTGGGCGAGAAAAGGATAATGATAGGTCGCTTCCACCACGCGCGCGGCGCGCTTGAGCGCAGCCGCTGCGTCACCGTCATTGCGGAGGCTTAGCGTCGGCGATTTCGGCTCCAGCTCCGCGGCTTGTTCCGCGAAGCCGTCGCTGCTTTGCTGCCGCGTAGCGCCTTCCTCCCATTTCACCTCGAGCTTTTGCCGCGCCTTCTCGGCGCGCCACCAGCTGTCGGCGACGATGGCGACGCCGGGCATGAGGCCGGCTAGGTCGGTTCCACCGTCGACCACGAAAGCGTGACGGACGCCCGGCAGGTTCCGGACGGCATCAAGATTGGCGCTGGCAACCTTGCCGCCATACACCGGGCATTTCTGGAACACGGCGTGGAGCATGCCTGGCACCACGGTATCGATGCCGAACAGCGGCTCGCCCGTGATCACCTTCGGGCTGTCGATGCCGAAGATCGAATGGCCGACGATCTTGTAGTCTTTCGGATCCTTGAGCTTGACGCTGTCGAGATCGGGAACCGGGAGCTTGGCCGCCGCGGCCGCGAGCGCGCCGTAGCTCAGCGTGCGCCCGGAAGCCTGATGCCGTACCGTGCCGGACGCAGTTACGCATTCGCTTGCCGCCACCTTCCAGCGCCGCGCCGCGGCCGTCACCAGCATTTGCCGCCCGGCGGCGCCGACCTTGCGCATGGGGCTCCATTCCAGCGGCGTCGCCATGCTGCCGCCCGCGACCTGGCGCCCATAAATGGCCGTATCGGCCAAAGCCTGTTCGATGCGCACTTGCTTCCAGTCGACGTCCAACTCTTCCGCGATCAGCATCGGCAGCATGGTCTTGATGCCCTGCCCGATTTCGGGATTCTTCGACACGATGGTGACGAAGTTGTCGGGCGCGATTCGCACATAGGCGTTGAGCACCGCGGTACCGCGATCGGCCTGGCCCATGGCTGCGGCCTTGCTCAAGCTCGGCAAGCCGAACGTCAGCAATAAACCGCCGCCTGCTGCGGCACTGGCTTTAAGAAAATCCCGGCGCGACGTGCTGGCGAGCGCAAGCGCCTCGATGCCCGCGGTTTGGTTCGATGAAAGACGAGCGTGCTGCATAGCTTACGCCCCCTTCTTTGTGGCGGCCGAACCGAGATTGGTCTTCGCTGCCTGCTTGATGGCTTCACGGACGCGCGCATAGGTGCCGCACCGACAGATATTGCCGGTCATGGCGGATTCTATGTCGGCGTCACTCGGTTCCGGCGTGTTAGCGAGCAGCGCAGCCGCCGACATGATCTGCCCCGGCTGACAATAGCCACATTGCATGACGTCGATCTCGAGCCAGGCCTTCTGCAATCGGGCGCCGACCGGCGTGCTGCCGATTCCTTCGATGGTCGTCACCGCGGAGTTGCCGACATCGGAAATCGTTGTCAGGCACGAGCGTACCGGCATGCCGTCCAGATGCACAGTGCAGGCGCCGCAAAGCCCGGCACCGCAGCCGAACTTCGTGCCTTTCAAATCGACGCTGTCGCGCAATACCCAAAGCAGCGGCGTGTCGCTGTCGACATCGACCGAGTGGACCTGGCCGTTGACATGGAGCGTGTAATGCATGGCTAACCTCGCCAAATCATTCGCGCACGATCCACCAAGCGCGGTGGAACATTCCGTAGCGGCTAAAGAATGCTCCCATTCAGGATCGAGCCACAAGCGATCATCCGACAAAGGACACATGCGCCGCACGCAAGGTCATCACATCGCGGCCGCAATTATTGTTCGTTTTTGCGCTCGATTGAGCGGGATTGCGCTCTCGTCAGGCGCCGCCGCGCGCCTTCAACGCCTTTTCCACCTCGCGCAGTTCCTTGAGCGCCTTGCCCTCGACCTTCGGATAATCGAGATCGAGCGCGCCGAGTTCCTGTACTGTCGCCGCCGCCACCACCATGCGCGCGAACCATTTGTGGTCGGCCGGCACCACGAACCAGGGCGCTTCTGGTGTGCTGGTCTGCCGGATCATGTCCTCGAAAGCGGCCATGTATTCGCCCCAAAGCTTGCGCTCGGCGACGTCGCTCATTGAAAATTTCCACCGCTTGCCAGGCTCGTCGATGCGATCGAGGAACCGCTTGCGCTGCTCGTCCTTTGACACGTTGAGGAAGAACTTCAAGATCCGAGTGCCGTTGCGCGCGAGATGGCGCTCGAAGGCGCGAATGTCGTCGAATCGCTGCTGCCAGATATCCTTTCCGACGAGCTGCTTCGGCAGCTTCTGGCGCTCCAGCAGTTCCTTGTGTACGCGCACGGTCAGCACTTCCTCGTAATGCGAGCGGTTGAAAATGCCGATGCGCCCGTTGGTCGGCAGCCGCTGCGCGACGCGCCAAAGGAAATCGTGCTGCAATTCCTCCGCGCTCGGCTGCTTGAAGGAATGCACCTCGCAGCCTTGCGGATTGATGCCGCTCATCACGTGCTTGATGATGCTATCCTTGCCGGCGGCGTCCATCGCCTGCAGCACGATCAGCACCGACCAGCGGTCTTCCGCATAAAGACGCTGCTGCAATTCGGAAAGCCGCACGATACCGTCGGCCAGCATCGCCTGGGCTTCTTTCTTGTCGACAGTAAGCCCGCAGCACTCGGCGGGATCGTGCTTGGACAGACGGAATTTATCCGGCTTGTCGATGCGAAAGCGTTTGGCGATATGGTAGAGCTTCATACTCAAGACATTATCGCACGGCGAACCGCTGCGCCAGGAACGCGGTGACGAAGCGCGGCATCGCGGGATCGAAATCGGCCGGGCTGCGCACGATGCGGATGTCGGCGAGCTCGGGCTCGCCGCTCGCGCGCAAGATGGCCGAAGGCATGCGCGCGCGCAAGGCCTCGGCGCTCTTCGCGCGCTGCGCAGCACCTTGATATGCGCGATCAGCGACGTATCGAACACCGTGGTCCATCCCGGCTCGGCGGTGAATTCGGCCCAGGTCCAGCCCGGTTTCCTCCATGAAGCTCGCGCCGCACGCTGAAATCGAGATCGACACGGTTCTCCACGATGTCGCCCGGATCGGGCGTGCCGCAGGGAAAATAGATAAGGCCGGGATTGGCTGTATGCGGGCCCATGACGCCGAGCAGAAACGCGCCGTCGGCGGCAAGGATCGCCGCTGCGCCGAAACAGTCGCTCACGGCCGCCGCCGGCCTGCCCCAACGGCGCCAGGCGGCGAAGCTCGCAAAGTCGGTTTCGAGATAGCGGCCGCGAAAGACGCCATCCGCCAAAGCATGTGCGTGCAGCAGCAACACGCGGCCGTTCCACAAAGCCGGATTCTCGCGTTGCTGCGCGGCGAACCAGGCATCGATCTCGGCGCGCCGCTCGGCCGCGAAGGCCCAAGGCTTCGGCTCGACGGCGAGCTGCAACCGATCGAAATGGACGACAGAGACCGTTTCGCTCATGGCGACATCGTCATAGCGCTTCCGCTTTGAACACTCTTGCTCGGCTCGACGATCTCCTGCTGCGCCGCGACGATCTGGATTTCGCCCGCGCCCACCTCCGCGGTCTTGGCCAGCACGCCGAAGATGGTGGAGCCGGCGCGCGACAGCGCCTCGTCGATCTTTCCGCTGCGCAGATAATGGGCGAAAAACAGCGCGGCAATGGCATCGCCCGCCCCGTTCACCACCAAGGACAGTTTCGGCGTGCGCAGCCGAAAGCGGCCAGTCTCGTCCGAAGCAAGCAAATCGACTGAGTCCTCCGGTGTGTCCTCGGTATGCAGCGAGGTGACCAGGACGGCGCGCGGCCCGAGCCCATGCACGGCCTTCACCGCCGCCAGCGCGTCGGCGAGCGTCTTGCTCTCGCGACCGCTAAGGTAATCGAGCTCGAACTGGTTGGGCGTGACGATATCGGCGGCCGGCACCGCCTTCTCTTTCATGAATTCCGGTATGCCCTCCCGTACGAAGACGCCGCGGCGGACGTCGCCGATCACCGGGTCGCAGCAATAGCGCGCCGACGGATTGGCGCGCCTGACCGTCGCCACCGCATCGAGAATGGCGGCGCCGATATCGGCTCCGCCCATATAACCCGACAGCACGCCGTCGCATTCGCTCAAGGCCCCGCGCTGCTCGATGCCGCCCACCAGTTCGCGGATCAGTCCCGCGTCGAACACGCGGCCCTGCCAATTGCCGTAGCCGGTGTGGTTGGAGAACTGCGCGGTGTGGATCGGCCACACCTCCACGCCCATCCGCTGCAGCGGAAACACCGCGGCGGAATTGCCGACATGGCCATAGGCGACGTGGGACTGGATGGAGAGGATATTCATGACGTCGACCATAACAGACACGGCGGGGAATATCCCCCGCCGTGTGGCCGCCTCTAGAATTTCGTGCGCGGCGCGAACCTACTTCATCCCCATCTTTTTGTTGGCCGCATCGACGAAGGTGTTGGTGTAGGTCTTCGACAGGTCGATATTGGCCTTGGCCACGTCGGGCGACGACTGGCTGAACACCGCCAGCACCGCCGCGCGCCCTTCGGATCCATGCGGCCGCTTTCCGAATACATCGGAATCGTGTTCTTGAGCGCGGCGAGATAGAGGTCCTTGTCCTTGCCGACCATTTCCGGCGGCATCTTGGCCATGATCTCTTCCGGCGTGTGCGAGTGGATCCACTTCAGCGTCGCCACGATCGCCGTGGTCATGCCCTGCACTTCCTTCTGGTGGCTGGCGATCCACTCGGCCTTGGTATAGAGCGCGCCCCCGGATATTCGCCGCCGAACACCGCCAGCGTGTCCTTCTGGGTGCGGGTGTCGCTGAGGATCTTGAGATCCTGGTTCTTGCCTTGCAGCAGCGTCACCGCCGGATCGAGCATGATGGCGGCATCGATCTGGCCCTGCTCCATGGCGGCGATGGCGGAGCCGCCGAGGCCGACGCCGATCACGGCGACCGAGTTCGGATCGACGCCGTTCTTGCTCAGCATGTATTTCAGGAAGAAGTCGGTGGAGGAGCCGGGCGCGCTCACGCCGACCTTCTTGTTGGCGAGATCCTTGACCGAATTGATTTCGGCCGTGTGCTTGGGCGAGACCACCAGCGCGAAGCCGGGGAAGCGGTCATAGACCACGAAGGCCTGCAGATGCTGGCCCTTGGCGGCGAGATTGACGCAGTGGTCGAAATAGCCGGACACCACGTCGGCGCTGCCGCCGATAACCGCCTTCAGCGACTCCGAGCCGCCCTTGAAGTCGACGACCTCGACATTGATGCCGGCCTTCTCGAACTCGCCGAGCTGCTTGGCAAGGATGGTCGGCAGATAGCAAAGGCAGCCGCCACCGCCGACGGCCAACGTGACCTTGGACTGCGCGAGCGCGAGGCCCGACGACAGCAGGAGCGCGGCGAGCGAAATACCGAGCCGACGAATGAAGGTGGGCATGAACTCCTCCCTGTTTTGCTTAAGGCCGTTAAGCAGATCATTTCGGCAGGAACGATAAGCCAGCGCAGGATTTCTGCCTAGGGCCTGCTGTCGCTCGCCAAAGGCCGCCAGACCAGCAGGCGCTTTTCGACCAGTGTGACCAGCGTATCGATCACGATCACGAAGGCGGCCAGCACGAACATGCCGGCGAACACGCCAGCTACGTCGAAAATGCCCTCCGCCTGCTGGATCAGGTAGCCGAGGCCGGCGGCGGAGCCGAGATATTCGCCCACCACCGCGCCCACCACGGCGAAGCCGACCGAGGTGTGCAGCGAGGAGAACATCCACGACAGCGCCGACGGCCAATAGACGTGGCGCATCAATTGCCGCTCGCTCATGCCGAGCATGCGCGCATTCGCCAGCACCGTCGGGCTGACTTCCTTGACGCCCTGGTAGACATTGAAAAACACGATGAAGAACACCAGCGTCACGCCGAGCGCCACTTTCGACCAGATGCCGAGACCGAGCCAGAGCGTGAAGATCGGCGCCAGCACCACGCGCGGCAGCGCGTTGATCATCTTAACATAAGGATCAAACACCGCGGCGGTGCGCGGCTGGCGCGCGAACCAGAAACCAATCGCGACGCCGCCAATCGAGCCGAGCACGAAGGCAAGGATTGATTCGATCAGCGTCACCCACAGGTGCTTCCAAATCACGCCGCGGGCGAACCAGTCTACAATCTGCGCTCCAACGTCGATCGGGTTGGAGAAGAAAAACGGCGGCAGCAGGACTTTTCCAAACATCGGATAGGTGGTCAGCGCGTACCACAGCATGATCGCGACCACAGCGACCAGCACCTGCAGGACGATGAGTCGCGCGCGCGACATCACGCCCCCTCCGTCAGCGCGTAGCCCTTGATCACCTCGGCCTTGAGCATGTGCCAGATGTCGCGGTGCAGTTCGTGGAAGGCATGGTCGAGCTTGATCTCGCCGATATCGCGCGGGCGCGTCAGCGGCACTCGCCAGTCGCCGATGATGCGCGCCGCCGGCCCCGCCGACATGATAACCACCCGGTCGCTGAGCGCGATCGCCTCTTCCAGGTCATGGGTGACGAACAGCACCGCCTTGCGGTCGGCGCTCCACAGGTCGAGCAGCAGATTGCCCATGATCTGTCGGGTCTGCGCGTCAAGCGGGCCGAACGGCTCGTCCATCAACAGGATTTTCGGATCGCGGATTAGCACCTGTGCGAGGCCGATGCGCTTGCGCTGGCCGCCCGAGAGCATGTGCGGATAGCGGTCGCCGAACGAGCCAAGCCCTACGCGCGTCAGCCAGCTTTGCGCCCGCGCGCGCGCTTCGCCCAATGGCGTGCCCGCCGTCTCCAGCCCGATCGCGACATTCTCCAGCGCAGTCTTCCAGGGAAACAGCGCGTCGGCCTGGAACAAATAGCCGGCCTGGCGGTTGAGCGCGGCAAGCGAAGACCCGAAGATATCGACGCGGCCGGACGATGGCGCCATCAGCCCGGCGGCGATGTTGAGCAGCGTGGATTTGCCGCAGCCGGTCGGCCCCACGATGGCGACGAATTCGCCGTTGGCGACATTGAGCGTGGCGCGCTCGACCGCGGTGTAGGTGCCGCCGCCGGCGAGGCGAAAGACGATCGCTACATCGCTGAGCGCGACGGCGGACGCCGTTACCCGCTGTGCTGCTGCCACGGCGCCTTCCGCCATACCTGTCCTCCGCGCTCGCACTGAAGGCGCGAAACTATCCGGGCCGTACCGGCTTGCAAAGCCCGCCGCCTACAGCCCCTTGATCAGGCCGGCATCGATCAGAAGCCGGTTGAAGCGTCGCGCCTCTGCGCCACCGGCACAGCGATAGAACAGCCCATGGCAGCGTTGCAGAATCTTCTTCTGCTCGGCGAAAGATGGATCGAGCGGCACACCGGCGGCTTCCTGGATCATCAGCGGCAGGTATGGGGCGTCGAGCGTCGCAAGCGCGGAGGAAAGATCGGCCGGCTGGAAATTCACCGCATCAATCGCATAGTAGCTCGTAAAATAACGCGGATCGAATGCCAGCAAGTGACGCGCGAGCGCGGCTTCATTGAGTGTCGGATCGATGATGCGATAGCCGAACTCAGGCTGATGATCCCCGTAGCGCACGATCAGGAACGACTCGGTCGGAAATTCCTGCTTGAGCCGCTCCAGCAGCGCGGCATATTCGTGCGCGGTCATGCCTTGCCGGCGGATATATTCATCGATGTTGGGGGCGTTGCCGAGATTGTGCCAATCCGGGGTCAGCTCGGGACGTAGCCGCGAATCCCACGGGAAATGATTGGCGACGGTATAGACATACAAAAACAGCGGGCTGTCGCCTCGCGCGCGCGCGATGACCTTTTCGGCCTGGTCGAAGTAGAAGCTGTCCGCCTCGAAACCGCGCGTCCCGAGATCCCCCATGTCCATATAACGCTCGATGCCGGCCGTGGTTTGGAAGGCGCGCGAACCGAGAAAGGCGCCGTAGAACGGATACAGGCTGAAGGTCTTGTAGCCGCAGCGGCGCAATGAGTGCGGCAGCCCGCGCGCAACCCGGCCGGCAGCGATGCGCGTTACTGAAGTAGCAAACCGCCCGTATGAGCGCGCGGACAGTCCGGTGAGCACATTGTATTCGGTGAACCAGCTCAGGCCGCCGGCGCCTTCGACCACAAGCTTCCGCGCCACGCCGTCGAACGACCGGAAATGTTCGTGATAGCCGGGCGGGACCTTGATGCCAGGCGCGGCGGCGATGTCGAAGCTCAATTCATCGTGCAGGAGGATGATGTGCGGAAGCTTGCGCGACGGATTGCAGGCCGCAACCGGCGCCGCTTTCAGCCGTTCGGCCGAAGTCGCATCCAATTCCAGATATCCGTGAGTGACAAGCTCATATACCGCTTCGACGCCAGTGCGCGCGAATTTCGAGACGAAGTCATGACTGAAGAAATCCTCGTACAGATCGGTTGGGATCGAGAGCGACAGTGCCACCAGCGCGCCCAGGCACAACGAGCCGCCGCTGGCGCTGACGCGCAGACGCATGCGAAACGGGTCGAAGCGCCAGGCCAGCGCCAGCAGCGCCGCCATGGCGACGGCGGCAAGCCCGATCGGCAGGCGCAGCGAGGGCATAGCCGTAAGCAGAAATGCCGACGTGTCCCGATCGATGATCATCAGGTCCACAAAGTCGACGGTCATCCAGAGCTTGCCATGCTTGAACTGCGACAACAGGATCAACGTGACGACAAGCGCGAGCGAGATCAGCACCGCCACGACGGGGCGGCGAAGGACGGCAAGCCAGAGGAAGTTCAGCAAGGCCCAGGTCAGCAGAAACGCGGCTTTCGAGGTCAGGTCGACCTCGGTCGCCGTCATGATGACGAGCGCCGCGAGGTGCGCGATGGCGACGACGGCCAGCGTTGCGGCGTCGCGACGGGAAACGGTCTCGGAAAACGCTAGGCGATTGAGCAGGGCGGAGGCGGCAGACAGCATGGCCAGCGGACGGCCCTGCCCGGCAATGAATACGCTCGACCCCCAGCGCATGGCCCCGCTGTCATAAGACTGTAATCAAAATGTCATTGCAAGTGGCGGCGCGACGCAGCCGGCTATTTTTTCGATGCAAACCAAGGACATGCGCTAAAATTGAAGTGCTGGCGGCGGGTTTCTTAGCCTCCAGCCGCATGCCATCATCGGCGCGATGGCCACTGACGCACGCCTTGCCGACGCGTTTGCGCGGCTGCCCGATTACCTCGGCAGCCACGTGCTGGTGAGCATCACCGCGCTCGCCATCGGACTGGGCGTTAGCCTGCCGCTGGCAATTGCCTCACGGCGCCGGCCGGTGCTGCGCGCCGGCGTGCTGACGGTCGCTAGTGTCGTGCAGACCATCCCCGGCCTCGCACTGCTCGCGCTGTTCTATCCGATGCTGCTGGCGCTCGCCGCCGCGTGCGAGCATCTGTTCGGCAAGGGCTTCTCGGCGCTCGGCTTCCTGCCGTCGGTGCTGGCGCTGGCGCTCTATTCGATGCTGCCGGTCTTACGCAACACCGTGGCGGGCTTGGACGGCGTCAGCGAAGGCCTGCACGATGCCGCGCGCGCACTGGCGCTGACGCCGCGACAAACCCTCCGCCTGATCGACTTGCCGCTGGCCATGCCAGTGATCATGGCCGGCATCCGAACCTCGGCGGTGTGGGTGATCGGCACTGCCACGCTATCGACGCCGATCGGCCAGACCAGCCTCGGTAACTACATATTCGCCGGTTTGCAGACGCAGAACTGGGTGTTCGTTCTGTTTGGCTGCGTGGCCGCCGCGGCGCTAGCGCTGGTGGTCGATCAATTGCTGGCGCTGATGGAGCGCGGCGTGGCCTCGCATAGCCGCACCATGGTAGTTGCCGGCGGCATCGGCCTGGTGCTGGTCCTGCTCGCCGCGCTACTGCCCGGCCAAGTGCCGGGTTTTGGCCGCGCGCAAGGCAGTTACATGATCGGCGCCAAGCCGTTCACCGAGCAATACGTGTTGGCCGCGCTGATCGAGCAGCGGCTAGCGGCCCAGGGGTTGCCCGCGGAAGGCCGCAACGGACTAGGCTCCGGCGTCATCTTCAACGCGCTCGTTGCCGGCGACATCGACGCCTATGTGGATTATTCGGGGACGATCTGGGCCAATCAGATGCAACGCCACGACGCAAAACCGCGCGCGGAAGTTCTGGACGACGTCTCGCGCTGGCTCGAGACCACGCATGGCATTCGCATGCTCGGTTCGCTCGGCTTCGAAAACGCCTATGCGCTGGCGATGCCGCGCGAACGCTCCGAAAAGCTCGGCATCCGTTCGATCGCCGATCTCGCCGCCCACGCGCCGCAGCTCTCCATCGCCGGCGATTATGAATTCTTCGAGCGGCCGGAATGGAAGGCGATCCGCCACGCCTATGGTTTGAATTTCGCCAAGCAGCGCACCATGCAGCCGGATTTCATGTACCAGGCTGCGCGGGCCGGCGACGTCGATGTGGTGTCGGCCTACACCAGCGACGGCCGCATCGCGCAATTCGATCTCGCCGGACTCGACGACCCCAAGCACGCCATTCCGCCCTATGATGCGATCCTGCTGCTCTCGCCCAAGCGCGCCAACGATGCGGCCCTAATCGCCGCGCTCGAGCCGCTGGTGGGCGCCATTCCGGTCGAGCTGATGCGCGCGGCCAATCTGCGCGCGAGCGGCGGCGCAGGCACGGCTTTGCCGTCCGCGGTGGCGGCCTGGCTGTGGGAGCAGATCAAAAAGAAATAGCGAGAACCACCACTATTGCAGCTTTTCAAGCTCGCGCGCGCGGATTTCCGTCATGCTGCGCATACATTCGCCGGCTTCGATGCGGGCAATGGTGCCCTCGCCGAGGTCGTAATACAGACAATTGGCGTCGCGGTACTGCACCCAGAGCCGCTGCGCCACACGTAACTGCTCGCGCTGCTTACCCTCGGCATTTTTCATCACCGCTTGGTAAGCGGCATTCATGCGCTTGTCCCAAGTGGCCGTCTTCGCGTTCAAGCAATCCACCATTTCATAGGTGCTGCCGTCACAGCCCTTGTCGGGCTCGCCTTGCTCACCGGCCAATGCGAACGCGGCCGCCCCAATGAGGACGGCCGCGGCGATGATGGCAACGCACACGCGCAAGATCAGTTCTTCGTCTTATCCACCAGCGCCCGCTGCTTGATCCACGGCATCATCTCGCGCAGCTTGGCGCCAACCTGCTCGGCGGGATGCTCAGCCAGCTTGGCGCGGGTGGCCTTGAATGACGTCTGGTTGACTTTGTTCTCCAGCATCCAGTCGCGCGTGAAACGGCCGGACTGGATATCGGCCAGAATGCGCTTCATCTCGGCGCGCGTCTCCTGCGTGATCACGCGCGGGCCGGAGACGTATTCGCCGTATTCCGCGGTGTTCGACACCGAGTAATTCATGTTGGCGATGCCGCCTTCGTAGATTAGGTCGACGATCAGCTTCATCTCGTGGATGCATTCGAAATAGGCCATCTCGGGCGCGTAGCCGGCCTCGACCAGGGTATCGAAGCCCGCCTTCATCAGCTCGACCACGCCGCCGCATAGCACGCTCTGTTCACCGAACAAGTCGGTCTCGCATTCCTCCTTGAACGTGGTCTCGATGATGCCGGCGCGTCCGCCGCCGATCGCCGCACCATAGGACAGACCAAGATCGTGCGCATTTCCGGAGGCATCCTTGTGAATCGCCAGTAGACAGGGCACACCGGCGCCCCGCTGATATTCCGAGCGCACGGTGTGGCCGGGACCCTTGGGCGCGATCATCAGCACGTCGAGGTCGCTGCGCGGCTCGATCAGGTTGAAATGCACGTTAAGCCCGTGCGCGAACATCAGCGCCGCGCCCTTCTTCATATTGCCGGCGAGGTGGTCGCGATAGATGTCGCCCTGCAATTCGTCGGGGGTGAGCATCATCATCACGTCGGCCCATTTGGCGGCCTCGGCGACTTCCATGACCTTGAATTTCTCGGCCTCGGCCTTTTTGACGCCGCCGGAACTTTTGCGCAGCCCGACCGCGACCTCCTTCACGCCGCTGTCGCGCAGGTTGAGCGCGTGGGCGTGGCCCTGGCTGCCGTAGCCGATAATGGCGACCTTCTTGCCCTTGATCAGGTTCAGGTCGGCGTCGCGATCGTAGTAAACACGCATGATACTTAACCCCTATTTGGGCCGCTCAGTCGGGCCATTTGGTATTCCCGCGCTGCTTCTAGATTTAATGGGGCACGGGGACAAGCCCGGCTCAGCGAGCCGCCATCCCCTCCGGCCCTCTTGCGATGGCCGCGATGCCCGTGCGCGAGACCTCGACCAGCCCGAGCGGCAGCATCAGCTCGACGAACTGGTCGATCTTGTCGCTTTTGCCGGTGATCTCGAACACGAAGCTTTCGGTGGTGGCGTCAATCACGCGCGCCCGGAAGGCATCTGCCAGCCGCAGCGCCTCGACCCGATGCTCGCCTTTACCTCTGATTTTGACCATGGCCAGTTCACGCTCGATCGAGCCGCCCAGCAGCGTCATGTCCACCACGCGGTGCACCGGCACCAGGCGGTCGAGTTGGTTCTTGATCTGCTCAATCACCATCGGCGTGCCGGTGGTAACTACAGTGATCAGCGACAGATGCTTCTGATGCTCGGTCTCCGACACCGTCAGCGACTCGATATTGTAGCCGCGGCCGGAGAACAGGCCGATGACGCGCGCGAGCACGCCCGGTTCGTTGTCGACCAGCACCGATAGCGTGTGGCTTTCCGTCTTCTGCGCGGTCGGCGCCGCCGGGTAATGACTCGTCGAGGGAGCGTTCATGATCGTCGTCCTTAACGTCTCACAATTGAAAATGCCCAATCGCGGCCCTGACCGCGCATGAGCGCGAGGTCGATCCACAGCATGGCGTGCGCCTCCAAGAGCCGCGCGTTGCGCAGCGGCCCGGCGTCCACCACGTCGAAGCCAAGCTGGCCGACCAGATCGATCACCCTCGGCTTGTTCGTCGCGTCGTCGCCGGCGACGAACATCACCGACTTCACGCCATTGAAGACCGGGTTCGCCATATTGCCGAAGCCAGTGGTATTGAGCGTCTTGAACACCGAGGCGCCCGCTGCCCAGCCCTGGACTTTCTCGCCGCCGGAAATGCTGTGGCCGATCTCCAGGCCGATGCCGTCCACTCCCCGCGTCAGCGGGTTGGTGGAATCGAGGAGGACCTTGCCCTTGAGGCTTCCCATGGAGCGGATGGCCGCCTCCGTCGCCGGCCACGGCGTCGACAATACGATAATGTCGGCGAAATCGGCGGCCTCGGCCACCGTTCCGGCGCGCGCCTTCCGCCGATCGCGCGCAGCAAACTTTGCGTCTTTTCCGCCTTCGGCTCGCGCACGCCGAAGAAGATGTCGTGGCCGCCCTTCTGCGCCCAGGCGGTGCCGAGCGCACCGCCGACATTGCCGGCGCCGATGATCGCGAGCTTCATGGCATAGCCCCCGCGTCCGGCATCACACCATCACCTTGCCTTCTTCGGTGATCGCGTCTTCGAGCTTTTCCGCCGCGTCGCCGAGGATCATTTCATTATGCGCGCGCCCCGACGGGATCATCGGGAAGCAGTTTTCTTTCGGATCGACCACGCAGTCGAACAGCACCGGCCGGTTCACGTCGATCATCTCGCGGATGGCGTGGTCGAGATCGCCCGGCTTCTCGCAGCGGATGCCGACCGCGTGATAGGCCTCGGCCAGCTTGACGAAATCCGGCAGCGCCTCGGAATAGCTCTCCGAATAGCGGCCGCCGTGCAGCAATTCCTGCCACTGCCGCACCATGCCCATGTAGCGGTTGTTGAGGATGAAGATCTTGACCGGCAGCCGGTACTGCACCGCGGTCGAGAGCTCCTGCATGGTCATCAGCACCGAGGCCTCGCCGGCGATGTCGATGACCAGCGATTTTGGATGCGCGAGCTGCACACCGACCGAGGACGGCAAGCCGTAGCCCATGGTACCGAGGCCGCCGGAGGTCATCCAGCGGTTCGGCTCCTGGAAGCCGTAGAACTGCGCCGCCCACATCTGGTGCTGGCCGACTTCGGTGGTGATGTAGCAGTCGCGGTCCTTGGTCAGCTCGTAGAGCCGCTGGATGGCGTATTGCGGCTTGATCACCTCGTTCGAAGGCCGATAGGCGAGCGACTTGCGCGCGCGCCATTTGTCGATCTGCGTCCACCACATCGACAGCGTCTTCTTGTCGGGATGGATCGCGCTAGTGCGCCACAGCCGCACCATGTCTTCCAGCACATGTGCGCAGTCGCCGACGATCGGCACGTCCACGTGGATGTTCTTGTTGATCGAGGAGGGGTCTATGTCGACGTGGATTTTCTTCGAGCCCGGCGAAAAGGCGTCGATGCGGCCGGTGATGCGGTCGTCGAAACGCGCGCCGATGCAGATCATCACGTCGCAATCGTGCATCGCCATGTTGGCTTCCAGCGTGCCGTGCATGCCGAGCATGCCCATCCACTGCGGATCGGCGGAGGGAAAAGCGCCGAGCCCCATCAGCGTCGAGGTAATCGGATAGCCGGTGAGCTTGACGAGCTCGCGCAAAAGATCGCTCGCCGCTTTGCCGGAATTGATCACGCCGCCGCCGGTATAGAATAGCGGCCGCTTGGCGTGCGCCATCAACTCGACCGCCTGTTTGATCTTCTCCATGTCGCCCTTGAGTTTGGGCTTGTAGCCAGTGTGCGGGAAGTCCTTTGGCTTGGAATAGACGCCCTTAGCAAACTGGATGTCCTTTGGAATATCGATCACCACCGGCCCCGGCCGTCCGCTGGCAGCGATGTGAAATGCCTCGTGCAGCACGCGCGGCAGATCCTCGATGCGCTTGACCAGGTAATTATGCTTGGTGCACGGCCGGGTGATGCCGACCGTGTCGCATTCCTGGAAGGCATCGTTGCCGATCAAGTGCGTGGGAACTTGTCCGGTGATGCAGACGATCGGGATCGAGTCGCACAGCGCGTCGGTCAGGCCGGTCACCGCATTGGTGGCGCCAGGGCCGGAGGTGACCAGAACGCAACCGACCTTTCCGGTCGAGCGCGCATAGCCTTCCGCCGCGTGCACGGCGCCCTGCTCGTGCCGCACCAAAATGTGCTGCACTTTGTCCTGTGCGAACAAAGCGTCGTAGATCGGCAGCACCGCGCCGCCCGGGTACCCGAACAGATGCTTCACGCCCTGGTCGGCAAGCGCCGCCATCACCATTTCGGCGCCGGTCATTTCGCGTGTCATGGTCGTCATCCTTGCCTGCGGTCTCATGCAATAAAAAAGGCCCGTGAAGGGCCATGTTCGGACACTTCCCTGGAAAGCCCTGTCAGGGCAATCCCGGCTGCGTCCGAACCTCCACTACGATAACAATATTGCGTGACATTAGGTCTAGCCGAACTTTCATTGCGCGCTTTTATAATAGGGGCCCAAGTGCCGGTCAAGCGCCTTAGTGCCCGCAATTTTGCACATTAGACCCCCGAAAGCTGGGTTTCGAGGGCCTTTTGCGCCTCTTCCGGCGCCGCCCACGGCCAGTCTTTCATCTGGTTGCGGAACCAGGTGAGCTGGCGCTTGGCATAGCGGCGGGTGTCCATGATGGCGCCGGCAGCCGCCGTGTCGAGCGATATCTCACCGTTGAGGTGTCGGATCAGCCACGGCACACCATGCGCCTTCATGGCCGGCAGTAGCGGATCAAGTGCTCGCGCAGCCAGCGCTCTCACCTCGTCGAGCGCGCCCGATTTCAGCATGGCAGCGAAACGCGTTTCGATGCGCGCCACCAGTTGCTTGCGCTCGCAGGTGAGGAACACCTTAATCGCCCGCGCCGGATCGACCCGCGCCGGCAGGCCTTGGCGGTGCCAGTCGGTAAGCGAGCGCCCGGTCGCCAGCACCACTTCGAGCGCGCGCGAAATGCGCGAGCGGTCGTTCGGCATCAGCCGGTGCGCGGTTAAGGGATCGCGCTCGATCAGCTCGGCATAGAGAACGGCGACGCCTTCGCTCTGCAAACGTCCGCGCACATGGCCGCGGATATCGGCCGTGATCGGCGGCACCGCGGCTAAGCCGCTGGTCAGCGCCTTGAAATAAAGCCCGGTGCCGCCGACCAGGATTGGAATGCGGCCTTGGGCTGCTATCTCCTCCAGCGTTTCGCCGACATCGCGACACCAGCGCCCGACCGAATAATTCTCCGCCGCGTCCAAATGGCCATATAGCCGGTGCGGCACGCGCGCTTCTTCCGCTGGCGAAGGCCGCGCGGTGATGACGCGCAGGTCGCGATAGACCTGCATGGAATCGGCATTGACAACCGTACCGCCGAGCTTCTCGGCCAACGCTAGCGCCAGCGCTGACTTGCCGCTCGCGGTCGGGCCGGCAATCAGGATAGCGCTGGGTTTGTGCATGGGCTTGCGGTCGCCCGGGTTGCGCTAGTTCAATCGCCTCGATGACGGTTGCGAAGCCAATTCCTCGACCAGCGCGGCGATCGGGCCGGCCTGATGGTGAGTCATCCGCCACGCGCCATCGACGCGCCTGAACAGGTTGGTCGCCGCCAACGCCGAACCGCCGACAAATTCCACGCAAATCACGCGGGCTTCATCGCCCGCGGCCATCACGGTCTCGTTGCGCGGGTCGATCCGCTCCTGGTTCGGATTGCGTAGAATTTCGCGATAGGATTCCAGGATCGCCGGCCGACCGATCAGGACCGGCCATCCGGGGTGAATGCAGGAAACGTTGTCCTCCGCCCAGATGCGGGTCATCGCCGCAAAATCGGCAGTCGTGAAAGCGCGGTAATAGGCCGAATTGGCGGCCAGAATTTCAGCTTCATCGCTCATGCCCTGTGAGGTGCAGGAAATGCGGGCCGAAATCAATCGGGAAAACGGTTCCGGCTTGCCGCTCATGGCTGGGCCTGCAATAAGCACCGCCATCACCCGACGCCTCGGAGATCGTCTTGCCGCTTATTAAACCATTCCGCGCACTTCGTCCCGCGCCTAGACGTGCGGCCGAGGTGCTGGCGCCCCCCTACGACGTGCTCTCCAGCGCCGAAGCGCGCACCCGCGCCAAGGGCAAACCGTGGAGCTTTTTGCATATCTCGAAGCCGGAGATCGACCTCGATCCGGCCACCAACCCCTACGACAAGGCGGTCTATGCCAAGGCGGCCGAAAATCTCGCGAAGATGGTCGCCGATGGTGTCCTGATACGCGACGCCCAGCCTTGCTATTACGTCTACCGCCTCACTTGGCGCGGTCATATGCAAACTGGCGTCGCTTGCGTCGCTTCGCTCGCCGACTACGCGACCAACCGCATCCGCAAGCACGAACTGACCACGCCGGTGAAGGAAGACGACCGCGTGCGCCAGATCGAGGCGGTCAACGCGCAGACCGGGCCGGTGATGATCGGCTATCCGAACGCACCGGAGATTGACGCCCTGCTGGCGCAGGCCGCCGCCGGCAAGCCGGAAGTCGACGTCACGGCCGACGATGGGGTGCGCCATCAGCTCTGGGTCATCGCCGACGACAGCACGATCGGCAAGCTCACTCGCGCCTTCGACGCCCTGCCAGCGATTTACATCGCCGACGGCCATCACCGCTCGGCGGCTGCCGCGCGCGTCGCGGCCGCACACAAGGGCGAAGGTTCGCACGGCTATTTCCTGTCGGTGATTTTCCCCGAACGCGAGATGACTATCCTCGATTACAATCGCGTGGTGAAGGGTTTAAATGGCCGCAGCGCCGAACAATTTCTGACCGATCTCACCAAAAGTTTCTCGGTTGCCCCGTCGGCCGAGCCGGTGCGGCCGGCGTCCGCACACGAATTTGGAATGTATCTCGCCGGCCGCTGGTACAGACTGAAGGTTCATCCCGAACTGGTTCCGAACGATCCGATCGGCCGGCTGCCGATCACCGTGCTCACCCGCAACGTGATCGAGCCGCTTCTCGGCATCAAGGACCCGCGCACCGACAAGCGCATCGATTTCATTGGCGGCGCGCGCGGACTTGAAGGGCTCGAGGCCCACGTGAAAACCGGCGAGATGGCAGTCGCCTTCGCGCTTTATCCGACGCAGATGCGCGACTTGATGGCGGTGGCGGATGCCGGCGGCATCATGCCGCCGAAGTCGACCTGGTTCGAGCCCAAGCTCGCCGACGGAATGGTCAACCACGTGCTGGACTGAACAAACTTCTCTCCCCGCTTGCGGGGAGAGGTAATTGTTACTGCAAACTCAGCGCCACGAAGCTCGGGTCGCCGTCGGGCGCCACCACCAGCAGCACTACCGCCTTCTTGCCGTCTCTCTTGAGCTTCTCGATGCGCTGCTGCAATTCGGCGGCGGTGCCGACCGGCTGCTGCTGTACCTCGGCGATCACCATGCCGGGCATCAGGCGCTTTTCCGACGCCGCAGAGTTCGGCTCGATCGCAGTGATCAGCACGCCTTTTACCTTGTCCTTGATGTTGTGCTGCTTGCGCAGTTCGGCGGTCAGGTCGGCGAGGTCGAGGCCGAGCGCCTTCTTCACCACCGTCTTTTCTTCCGCGGTGTCCTTCTTCGGGGTCAGCGAGGCCTGCTTTACGTCGTCCTCAAGCCGGCCGAGCTTGACGGTCTTCCTTTCTTCCTTGCCCTTGCGGATAATCGTCACCTCGACGTCCTTGCCGACCGGCGTCTCGGCGACGATCTTCGGCAGGTCGCGCATCTCCTTGATGTCCTGGCCGTCGAACTTGACGATGACGTCGCCCGGCTCGATGCCGGCAGGCTTGGCCGGGCCCTTGTCGTCAATGCCGGCGATCAGCGCGCCGCGCGCCGGCTTGACGCTGAGACTGTCGGCGATCTCGTCAGTCACCTGCTGGATGCGCACGCCAAGCCAGCCGCGCCGTACTTCCTTATATTGGCGCAACTGATCGATCACCCCCACCACGATCTTCGCCGGCACCGCGAAGCCGATGCCGATTGAACCGCCCGACGGCGAGATGATCGCAGTGTTGACGCCGATCACCTCGCCATTGAGGTTGAACAACGGTCCGCCGGAATTGCCGCGATTGATGGCGGCATCGGTCTGGATGTAATTGTCGTACGGGCCGGAATTGATGTCGCGGTTGCGCGCCGAAACGATGCCGGCGGTCACCGTACCGCCCAGGCTGAACGGGTTGCCGATCGCGATCACCCACTCGCCCAGCCGCAATTTGTCCGAGTCGCCGAACATCACCGCCTTGAGCGGCTTGTCCGGCTTCACGCGCAGCAGCGCGAGATCGGTCTTGGTGTCGCGGCCGATGATCTCGGCCTTCAGCGTGCTGCCATCGTTGAGGATGACGTTAATCTCGTCGGCATCGGCGATGACGTGGTTGTTGGTCACCACAAGTCCGGACGCGTCGATGATGAAGCCAGAGCCGAGCGAATTGACCCGCCGTGGGGTCTGTGCGCCGCCGCCCTGCCCGTTCTGGCCGCGGCGGTTCTTGAAGAACTCCTCGAAGAATTCCTCGAACGGCGAGCCGGGCGGCAGTTGCGGCATGGCATTGTTGCTCATGTCCAGTGTCTGCTTGGTCGAGATATTGACCACCGCATCGATCACGGCTTCCGCCACGTCGGAAATATTGTCTGGTCCGCGGGCCGCGCCGGGAATAGTCATTGCCGGCCAAGCGATTGCGGCGGCGGCAAAAATCGCCAAACCGAAGCGGCCGGCCCGATGCGTCATATGGTCGAGGATAGCGCCCATGGACGTCAATTCTCCTGGGAAAAAGCGTTGAACTGCGACAGTGCCGCCGGATTCACGGCAATTCAAGGGCACCGGCCATCAACACCATGAGAGGCCGATTCGCCTGCGAAAGCGACGTTTC
This sequence comes from uncultured Alphaproteobacteria bacterium, assembly GCA_963709855.1. Classification (GTDB taxonomy): domain Bacteria; phylum Pseudomonadota; class Alphaproteobacteria; order Rhizobiales; family Xanthobacteraceae; genus Pseudolabrys. Next base: position 266,639 of record CAVPXX010000033.1, read on the forward strand.
AATTGCGCACCAGCCACACCAGGATCAGGCCGATGACCGCCGAGCCGATACCGATCGCGCGTAAGGACGCCTCCGGCGTTTCGATGACGCTTGTCATCGCGCGCTTGGCCGGGCCGGGAAAGGCGGCAAATACCAGGCCCTCGATCACGAAGACCAGCCCGAGCGCGGCCAGGAAATCTTCCATACCTGTGGCGCGAAGTTAGCGCGCCGGCGGCGCGGCCGGCGGCGGCGTAGCCTCGGTGCGCGGCTTGCCGGACGGATTGTTGAAGTAGCGGAAGAAGTTGGAATCCGGTTTGAGCACAAACCGCGTGTCGGATTGCTTGAGGCCGGCCTCGTAGGCCTGCATCGAGCGGTAGAAGGCGAAGAAGTCCGGGTCCTTGTTGAACGCGTCGGCGAAGATCTGGTTGCGGGTGGCGTCGCCCTCGCCGCGAATCTGTTCGGACTTGGAGGTGGCGTCCGCCACCAGCACGGTCACCTCGCGGTCGGCACGCGAGCGGATTTCTTGTGCGCGCTGGGCGCCTTGCGCACGGAATTCCGCCGCCTCGCGTTGGCGCTCGGTCTGCATGCGCTGATAGACCGCCTGGCTGTTCTGCTCCGGCAGGTCGGCGCGCCGGATGCGCACGTCCACCACCTGGATGCCGTAGCCGGTCGCCTCATGATCGACCAGTTCGCGGATGCGCGCCATTAGGTCGGCACGCTGATCGCGCACGACGTGGGTAAAGGTCACCTCGCCGAGCACGCGGCGCAGCGCCGAATTGAGCAAAATAGCGAGCTGCGAATTGGCGCCCTGGATCGACCCCAGCGTCTGATAGAAACGCAGCGGATCCTGGATGCGGTAGCGTGCGAAGGCGTCGACCACTAGCCGCTTCTGGTCGGAGGCGATCACTTCCTGCGCCGGCGCTTCCAGGTCGAGGATGCGCTTATCGATATCGATCACGCTGTCGATGAACGGCACCTTGACGTGCAGGCCCGGCTCGCCGACCACGTGCACCGGCTGGCCGAGACGAACCACCAGCGCCTGCTGCGTCTGATAAACCGTGAACAGCGCGCTATAGGCGACGACCAGCCCGGCAAAGGCGAGAACGGCGATGACTCCACCGAAGACATTCAGTCTCATCGCTGGCCTCCCGTCGTGGACGGGTTGCGCGGCGCCGGAAGGCCAAGTTCATTGAGCGGCAGATACGGCACCACACCCTGCGCGCCCTTATCGGTATCCACGATGAACTTGTTGGCGCCGCCGAGCACGCGCTCCATGGTTTCTAGATACATGCGCTCGCGGGTGACGTCGGGCGCCTTTTTGTACTGCTCGTAAATCTTCAAGAAACGCGAGGTCTGGCCGGTGGCTTCGGCCACGGTCTGCGACTTGTAGGCTTCCGCAGCCTGCGTAATCTTGGCCACATTGCCGCGCGCTTCCGGCACTACCCGGTTGGCGTAGGTCTGCGCCTCGTTCTGCGCGCGCTCGAGGTCGGCGCGCGCGGCCTGCACGTCGCGGAAGGCGTCGATCACCTGTGCCGGCGGATCGACCTTCTGCAATTGCACCTGTTGCACCAGGATGCCGGCACCGTAATGGTCGAGCGTCTTCTGCATCAGATCCTGAACGGCGGTCTCGACGGTCTGCCGCGCGCCGGTGAGGATAGGCTGGATCTCGGAGCGGCCGACCACCTCGCGCATGGCGCTTTCGGCCACCGCCTTCACGGTGCCTTCGGGGTTCTGGATGTTGAACAGATAATCGCCTACGCCGGTCGGCTTCACCTTCCACAGCACCGAGAAGTTGACGTCGACGATGTTCTCGTCACCGGTGAGCATCAGGCTTTCCTCCGGCACTTCGCGCGAGGCGGAACGCCGTCCGTCCTCGACCTGGCGCATGCCGATGTCGATCTTGTTGACGCGCAGCGCCTTGGGCGTGAGCACGGTCTCGATCGGGTAAGGCAGGTGGTAATTCAATCCGGGCTGCACTTCGCGCACGTCCTTGCCGAAGCGCAGCACTACGCCAAGCTCGTCCGGCTCCACTCGGAAGAAACCGGAGAAACCCCACAGCACGATGGCCGCGAGGCCGAGCAGCGCGAAACCCTTGCCGCCGAGATTGCCGCCCGGCAGCACGCGCCGCAATTTGTCCTGGCCGCGGCGGAGGATTTCCTCCAGATCCGGCGGCGTCGATCCCGACGGTTGCGGTCCGGAGCCCCAGGGGCCCTTGCCGCCCGAGCCCCAGGGGCCACCGCCCCCGCCGCCCTGATTACTCCATGGCATTGAATGTCCTCCCGGCGCCGGCTTGTCCTGCCGGCTGGCCTTGTTGGGAGGGGTTATAGGGGACCGGACGGGTGGTTACAACGCGCCGGAAAGCTGCCTTTTGCCTCGCTTGATCGCTTTCAGCGCCTTAAATAAGTCACCACCCTAAAATTGGCGTCGTCGCCGGGGCCTGCGGCATGTTCCTCGCGCGTGACCTCGCGCCAGACCTCCGGATCGATTGGCGGAAACAGCGCATCCCCCTCCGGCGCGGCCTCCACATGGGTAACCTGCAGCCGGCTGGCCATCGCCATGGTCGCCTCGAAAACGTCGCTGCCGCCGATCACCATGATCTCATCGACGCCGCGCTTAGCGGCATCCTGCCGCGCGATGGCCAGGGCTGCATCCAAACTGGTGGCGAGCACGCCGCCGGGCACTTTCAGGCTGAGATCGCGGGAGAGCACGATATTAGTGCGGCCCTGGAGCGGCTTGCCGATCAACTCATAAGTCTTGCGCCCCATCACCACCGGCTTTCCGATGGTGAGCGCACGGAAATGCTTGAGGTCGGATTTTAGCCGCCACGGCAACTGGCCGGCGCGGCCGATAACGTTGTTTTCGCCGATAGCAGCGACCAGCACGATCTTCATCAGTGCGCCCTCTCGTTGGCGAAGGCCTCCAAGGCCGGCCCGCTCAACCGGCAAATGCGCCAATCAGCCATGATCGTCGCCCCGATCGAGCGGTAGAAGGCAATCGACGGCGCGTTCCAATCGAGCACTGCCCACTCGAAGCGCGCGAGGCCGTCGTCGACGCAACGCCTCGCCAGCCGCGCCATCAGTGCTTTGCCAATGCCTTTGTCACGGAATGCCGGCCGTACGAACAGATCCTCGACATATAGGCCGTGCCGGCCACGAAAGGTCGAGAAGTTGAGAAACCAGACCGCAAAGCCCGCCGGCTCGCCGTTCCATTCGGCGATGTCGCAAAATAAACGCGGCTCGCTCGCAAACAGCGCGGCAGCAATTTGCTCGGGCGTCGCGTCCACGTCGCCCGACAGCTTCTCGTAGTCGGCCAGCTCGCGCACCAGAGCAAAGATTAGCGCTGCATCCGCTTGCACCGCCGCACGGATGGCGAGGCTCACACCGCCACCGCGGCTTTGATATGTGGATGCGGGTCGTAGTCTTGGATCGCGAAATCTTCGTAGCGGAACCCGAATATATCCTTCACCGCCGGACTGATGCGCATGGCCGGAGCCGCGCGCGGCGCACGCGACAATTGCAGCCGCGCCTGCTCCAGGTGATTCAGATAAAGATGCGCGTCGCCGAAGGTGTGGATGAATTCGCCGGGCTGGAAGCCGGTCACCTGCGCCACCATCAGCGTGAGCAGCGCATAGGACGCGATGTTGAACGGCACGCCGAGGAACACGTCGGCCGAGCGCTGGTAAAGCTGGCACGACAACCGCCCATTGGCGACATAAAACTGGAACAGGCAGTGGCACGGCGGCAGTGCCATCTTGTCGACGTCGGCCGGGTTCCAGGCGGTGACGATCAGCCGGCGCGAATCCGGATTGCGCTTGATCATGTCGATGACATGGCTGATCTGGTCGATGGTCTTGCCGTCCTTGGCCGGCCAGGAACGCCACTGGTGACCGTAGACCGGCCCGAGGTCTCCGCGCTCGTCGGCCCACTCATCCCAAATTCGCACGCCGTGCTCGTTCAAATATTTGATGTTGGTGTCGCCCGCCAGGAACCAAAGCAGCTCATGCACAATCGATTTCAGGTGCAGCTTCTTGGTGGTGAGCAGCGGGAACCCCTCGTCGAGCGCAAAGCGCATCTGATGCCCGAACACCGACAGCGTACCGGTGCCGGTGCGGTCGCGCTTCTCCGCGCCATCTCGCAGAATTAGCTCCATCAGATCGAGGTATTGGCGCATCGCTTGCCTCGGTATCCCGCGACTCAAGATGGGGAAGTTTACCCCTTCCGGCAACCGCCCGGCAGCGGCTTATCGACAGGTCCCTGAGCGTATAAGATTGCGCCATGGCGATGAGTTTTGGACCCGGGGGTTGAATCGATGAAAATTCTGCGTCGCAAATGTCTGCAACTGGCAGCGCAAAGCGTCGTTCTGGCGGGCGTCGCTGCGCTCATTGAGCCGGCGTGGCCGCAAGCCGGCAGACCCATCCGGATCATCATTCCGTTCCCGCCCGGGGGCAGTGCCGACATTCTGGCGCGCATCCTGGGCCAACAGATCGGCGAAGCGAACAACCAGACAGTGATCGTCGAAAACCACCCGGGCGCCGGCGCCTCGATCGCGTATGAGCTGACGGCGCGCGCCGCGCCCGATGGCAATACGATCGTGGTGGTGGCGAATTCGGTCGTCATCAATCCGCTTTTGCGAAAGACGAATTACGATTCGGTCACGAGCTATGAGCCGATTTGCAATCTGGTCACTTCGCCGCTGGTCTTCATCGTCAACAGCGCATCGCCCTACAAGACAATCGGCGATCTCATCGGCACGGCGCACGCCAAGCCAGGCACACTCACGCTCGCCGCCCTCGGCCCGGCCACCACGCAGCATATTGCCGTCGAGCAGTTCAAACGCGTGACGAAGGCCGACATGATTTTTGTGCCTTATTCGGGTGGCGCCCCCGTGGTCAACGCGCTCCTTGGCCAACAGGTCACGGCAGGATTGGTCAATTACTCGGAAGCGGTCCAGCAGATCAAAGCAGGCAAGTTGCGGGCGATCGCGACCGCTTCAAGCAAACGCATCAAGCCTCTGCCCGACGTGCCGACCGTCGCCGAATCCGGCTACCCGGGTTACGAGTTGGAAGTCTGGCTCGGACTGCTCGCGCCAGCAAAGACGCCGGAGAAAAACATCGCGCAACTGATCACCTGGTTTACCGCGGCAATGAAAACGCCTGCGGTTGAGGCAAAATTATTGCCGCTCGGTCTCTATCCAGCGGATGTCTGCGGAAAAGAATTCAGTGCGTTCGTCAAACAGAAAAGCGATGAGTACGCACGCATCATTCACGACGCGAATATCAAGGTGGAGTGACCATGAGCTTCGATCGCATTCTTCTCGCCCGCATCCTGTTCACCCTGATGACCGCCGGCTGGGCCGCGCTCACGGTGTTCGCCGACTTCAACAAGACGCACGCCACTAATCCGAAATGGACGCCGCATGCACGCTTCCACGTGGTCTGGCAGATTTCGAGCTATGTCGGCTTCGGCCTGCTCGCCTGCGCGCTGATCTGGTGGCCCGGCCCACTGGCGATCGAGCGGCTCTATCTGGTCGCGCTTATGGGTGCGATCGTTTACGCCGCCTTCTTCGCGGCCTTGATCGCCATGCCGGTCTACGGCGGCGCCGCCTACGACGACAACGGCTACCAGCCGTTCAACGCGCCCATCCCGCTGATCGCGAAAAAATGGGACGCCAACATCACCGCCTTTTCGATCCAGCTGGTGATCCTGGCGGGCGGCATCATCGCGGTGAGCGGCGTGTTCCCCGGGTGATACTGTTTGATAAGCGCGCTTCGTTCTTCTTAACCACCTCCCTCTTTCAACGGGAGAATAGAAGTCTATTCGACGAAAACCTCGTGCGCCGCTTGCGAATCATCGCAGCGCCGCCAGCGCCAGAGTAACAACGCCACCATAAGCAATCCCGCCGAGATCGGCCGGGTCATGAACATCATGGGGTCGCGCGCGCGATGAGCATAGCGCGGCGCAGGTTCGCCTCCATCAGCGGCCTGAGCACGAAGGCGAGCACCAGCGGTGACGGCTCGAAGTCGTGCTTGACCAGCCAATAGCCGAAGATTCCGAAGATTGCGGCGATCAACACATCGGCCGGCACCGCCGTCGCTCAATTAGAGCCACCCGCTAAGCCCCATTACGCCGGCTGCCACGAAGATCCACAGCGGATTGATACGCGTAAAGAACGCCACCGCCGCGGTGGCGGCGGTGATGAGGCCCGCATACACATTATGATCGGCGGTACGCGCCAACACTGAGGCGCTCGCCGCGATCAGTCCGAGCGAGAGCGGCACCATCCCGGTCTGAATCGCGATCCGCCAATGCGCGTCCTTGAAACGGTCCCAGACGCGCGCGACTAAAAACGCCAGCAGGCAGGTCGGACCGCACATCGCCGTAGTCGCCACCGCCGCGCCGGCTAAACCCGCCACATGGAAGCCGATCAACGCGACAATGATCACGTTCGGCCCAGGCGACACTTGTGCAATAGCAAACATGTCGGCGAACTGGCGGTCGCTCATCCAATGCATCACCTCGACCGCGATACGGTGCATTTCCGGGATCGCCGCATTTGCGCCGCCGACCGCGAACAGCGACAGCAGCGCGAAATAGCCGAACATCGTGGTGAGCGGGGACGAGTTCATCGCTTGAACCAGGCAAAGGCCACGCTGGCTGGCGCCAGGCTTAAGAATACCCAGGGCAGCGGCCAATGCATGATAGCAACGCCGGTGAAGGCCAGGATCGCGAACAGTGGCGCCGAATTCCACCGCTTGAGAAACAGCGGCGCCGCCATTTTGGCGACCACGGCGATCAGCAGGCCGGTGGCGGCGGCGGTGATGCCGGCGAGAATACGGCTGAGCGTCTCTAGGCCGCCGAAGCGCTCGTATAATACCGCCAGCACGGTAACGATCATCAGCGGCGGCCCCAGCAATCCGGCGAGCGCCACGACCGCCCCGGCCGGACCGCCGAAGCGCGAGCCGAATACCACGGAGAAATTGATCACGTTCGGACCGGGCAGGAATTGCGAGAGCGCGAAGGTCTCGTTGAATTCCTCCGTGGTCATCCAACTCTTCTGCTCGACGATGGTGCGCCGCGCCCACGGCAACGCGCCTCCGAAGCCGGAGATCGAGACCAGCACGAAGGCGCGGAACAGTTCGGCGAGCGAGGGACGAAAGGCGGGCGGCGGCGCGGCGGGTTCAGACATTTGCCGAAAAACATTACATCGCGCCAGCACGCGCGACTAGGCGGCGTCCGCCAGCCTGGTCGGCAATGGCTTCGAGTATAAGTTGTTGATTTAACTGGCGCTCCCTAGGGGACTCGAACCCCAGCGTCGCGGGTACGGTGCGTCTTGATGGACATATTACTTCTCCATAGGTTGGCCGGGGCCCCGTGGCCACGCGGCTTCCATTGAATTGATGACTGATGCAGCGGTGCAGATGCGCGACTGCGTCTCACGTCTCACATGCTAGAATCAACACTCTAAGCGCCAAAATGGTGTGACACGGGCGGCGGTCGTCCGCGATCCCCTCACACCCCAAGGGATCGGCCCACTAATCTTTTGAATGCACTACGGGGGCCGGCGGGGGCCCCCCGCTAAGCTCAACGTACCGCCGATCTGTTTTCACTTGCAAAGAAGAGGCCGCCTGCGACGGCGGCCTCTTGGCAATCAGCCTTAAGCTCGGGAAACGCTTAGTAGCCCTGGCTGCCCTTACTGAAGTCAACGCCAACCGACGCGCCGGCCGGCGCATGGGCGTTGGCGTCCATGGCGCGGTGCGCGCGAACGCGTTCGCCCACGACGTGCTGGGCAAGCGGGCGCGTGGTTGAGATATGGGTATTGGGGTTCAACACTGTATCTTCGTCTCCCTCGTAGGCGAACGCCGGGGCGACAGCCGACAACGCGAGGACGGAAGCAAAGATAATCTTAGAGAAGGTCTTCACGGTTTAGCTCCGTTATGTCTAGGCAAGATGAATTTCTTGCGGGCGGCTTAGTGGCAGCAATGCTGCTTCGCCCTCAATACACGTTGAAGTCACAACATTTGGCCTGCCGTTCACCGAAACGTCATGGAATAAGAGCGCGAGAAAAAAATACTATGGCAGCGAGCCGGCCGTTGTTATTCGTTCACGAGAATAAGGTTACGCGAAATATTTGCCTCGCGGCGCTGCGGGCTGTACGTGCCGCGAGGCACATGCACAACTGTCATTGCTGCATTTCGATATCCGCCGGGCGGAATTTCAATTCAATGTTCCGCCGCCATGCTGGAGCCTATGCTTTACGCGAGCTGGCTGATCGGCCCGCCTTCGCGTATTCGGCGCGTTGAACCGCAAGCTCGCCGAGTTGATCAGCTCGGGCGACGCGGCACAACGCCGATTGGAGTGAAGGTGTAGACGGGAACGCCGTGCTGATTGAATGCCGTCCATTTGACCCGCACAACTCCCTGCGGCTTCGTCTTTGATGGTGTGATTTCGACCACCTCACCTTCGATGTGGATCACATCGTCGGGGCGCACGGGGGCAAGCCACCGCAAGTCGTCCACGCCGAGCCCCAAAAGAGGGTGCGGCCCGAACGGGCGGACCTCGACGGCCAAACGCATCGCGATCGCCGCCGTATGCCAGCCCGAGGCAGCGAGGCCTTTTAATGGCGTTCGCTCGGCAGCCTTCTCGTCGAGATGGTAGGGCTGGGGATCGAACTCCGATGCAAAGCGCTTTATCTCTTCGCGCGTGACCTGCTTGTCAGAACTCTTGAAGCGCATGCCGAGAACGAGATCATCGAACCACTCGATCATGGCCCGGCTCCTTTGCCGTATGACACGGAATTTATTTTAATCCACATGCTCCTTGATCCTTCAGGGTGGTGGGAAGGGGCGGCGCAGGCGGCTCTCTTACATCGTCGAACGGCCGTATCAGCCGCCCACGACAATATTGCCATTGAAAGGTGGAGCGGACTGCGCTTTGTCGGCTTTTGGCACAAAGCGGATATTCCAACCGCACCCGCGTTTGTCCGCTTCTCTAATCGGCCGTTTGGGGTCAAGCACTTTCAAGCCATCAACCACTACCTTTCAGACTATCCACCACTGCAGTGTCGATGTCGCTCGCGGGCTCGTGCTTCTCTTCGGAATCGGCACTAGGGCCCTTCCATTATGGGATTCGAGAACGAGGCGGAACGATCTATTGGGCGGCCTTACCGTCAGATTGATGGCAGGTCCAAGCGGAAAAGCGAACTCACCTCATCCATCGTCCCGCGAGGGACATCTTTCCACGGCTTGGTGGAACTCGAGTTTTCTCCTATCGCATGTGATCCTGTACGGTTTTTATACTGCTGCCGAGGCTTGTTCCCGGGTCCAGCGGAACTCAGTGCCATCAACCCATATGCGGTGCATGATTACGGCGAGCCGACGTGCCAGTGCGACGATTGCCTTCTTCATGCCGCGGCGCTGCGATCTGCATCGCCCAGGCCTTGAGCCAGGACCATTTATTCGAACCAGCATGCTCTGGGCCGCTTCGTAGAGCATGACCCGCATCATCTCATCTCCACAGCGTGATCTTCTGCCGCTCCATTCCACCTCGCCCGATTGATACTTGGAGCATGTCAGTCCAAATACCGCTCCGACTGACTTGGATTTTCGGAAGCGGGCCGGCACGTCGACGGTCGCGCGATAGGTTAGCGACACCACGGGGCCGACACCGGGCGTCGTCATCAAGCGCCGGCACACCTCATCGTCCCGCACGATGGCAAGCAAGCGGCGGTGCAGGACGCAGAACTGTTCGCGAAGCGTCCGCCGGACAATGAGCAGCGGTTCAACCATAGCGGCCAGATCGGGCAAGTTCTCGACCAGCTCCTTGATACGCGCCTCGAACCTTGCCTTCCCCACCATCCCGACCTTGAGACCAAAGTTGCGCAAAGTACCACGCAGATCATTGTCGATGGCGATGGCCTTGGACTGCAGCAGCTTGCGATGGGTCAGCAGCATCCGCAGTTTCTGGCTGCGTAACGTCTTCACATGCACTGGGCGGTAAAGTCCCGCCCGCATCATCTGCGCCATGCCACGCGCATCGTTACGGTCGGTCTTGTTGATTTGCGCCTTCAACACCGCCCGCATATGCCGCGTCTCAACACAGATCACCGGCAAGCCCGCTTCGGCCAGCGCACTGAAAAGCCACTGCGATAATGGCCGGCTTCCAATCCAATCCGCTTGAAGTGGTAGGCGGGGTTCTTCAGCACCGAAAGAAGTGCCTCAGGTTCGCTCGCTACCTTCACTTCCCGCACGATCCTGCCTGTGTCATCCACAATGCAGACGCTCGTCTCCTTGACTGAAACATCTAGTCCAGCAAAATGGTCCATGCTGCGCTTCTCCTTCTGATGCTTGAGGCCGTACACGCGGACCTCGTTTCACCATCAGCCTGAAGCGCAGCACCCAAAATCTTCAGCTATCCACAAGCTGCCGGCCGATTACCCCATCTATTGGGTGATAGTGGACATACAAGGCGATCATTTGGCAGTTGCCGCTTTCAGGATCGGCGTCAGCCGCGCGATTTCGCTGTCACCAGCTCGGCTAAGGCTTTCGGTCCGCGCTGGTCGGGTTCCGCAATCTGGGCGCCGAGGTCGCCCAGACGCTTTTGCACAGCGGGCTCGTCGAGGCCTTTACGAGCGCTACGGCAAGCGTGTCGACGACCGCTTTCGGCGTGCCTTTCGGCGCGAACACCGCATAGAAGGGCGCGCAGTCGAACTGAGGGAAACCCTGCTCATATGAAGTCGGCACGTCCGGCAACAGCGGGCTGCGCTTCTTAGTGGCGATGGCGAGCGCCTTGACGGTGCCTGCGCGCACATGCGGCAAGGGCCCAAGCACCGGATCGCAATCGTAGTCGATGTTGCCGGCGAGAATGGCATTCATCACCGGCGCCGTGCCGGTGAAGGGCACCATCGTCGGCTTGATGCCGATGGTCGAGTTGAGCAGGAGACAACCGATGTACGGCACCGACCCAACGCCGGCATGCCCCATGTTGAGCTTGGACTGGTTCGCTTTGGCGTAAGCGACGACTCTTTCAAGTTATTGGCGGGGATATCCTTGCGAACGGCAAGCAGCTCCGGCTGCACGGCGATAAGGCCGACCGGCTCGAAATCCTGCTCCGGGTCATAGCCCAGGTTGGGATAGAACACCGGCGCCAAGGCATTCGTACCCATGTGGCCGGAATTTAGCGTGTAACCGTCAGGATTGGCGCGCGCGGCGCGGGTCGTCCCGACCGTGCCGCCGGTGCCGCCTACGATCTCGACGACGAATGACCGGCCGAGATGGCGGGAAAAGATGTCGGATGCGATCTTGGCCTATAACGTCGGCCGGCCCGCCGGCCGCGAACGGCACAATCACCGTCACCGTTCGCGTCGGATAGTCTTGAGCCTGTCCACCACCTAGTCCAGCGAAGACCACGAGCGCCGCTGCAATCCATAATCTCTTCATCGTCCCCTCCCGTTTGTGGAGGCAAGACTGCCATTTTACATGCATCGCGTGGAGGGGTGCCCAAGTGCTGCGAGGCGGTCTTTCTTTTTGCAGCGCATTGGTCGCTAATGGCACTTAGCGGACATTCCAACCGCACCCGCGTTTGTCCGCTATTGGAGTAACAA
>CAVPXX010000034.1:0-152237 GCA_963709855.1 uncultured Alphaproteobacteria bacterium
GCAAAATGGGTTCTGCGCCGCTTCGATCACTCCGCCATCTATGTGATGATCGCTGGAACTTACACGGCGTTCTTCGGGCAGATGAAGGGCGACTTTGTTTCGATCGGCCTCCTTATCGGCGTCTGGTTGACGGCGGTTGTCAGCGTTACGAGTTGCTGTTGCCTGGTCGCTTCGATCGCCTGGCCGTTGTTCTCTACCTCATTCTCGCTTGAGCGACGCGGTCGTGTACAAGCCAGTCGCAACAGCTCTCCCGAGCTTGAGCAGTTGGCTCTTGGTGGCAGGCGGTGCGCTTTACTCAGCGGGCGTCATATTCCATGGATGGCAGAGCTTGCGGTTTCAGAATGCGATCTGGCATGGCTTTGTACTGGTCGCCGCATCTTGTCGCTATTCGGCCAATACTTTATTGTGTGGCCTAAGGGCAAGCGTGAAAACGGCCATCGAAATGCAGCATCTGTTGTATTGATGCCGATTCCATGTAAATCGACGTTGTCGGTCAGGATATGCCTGATGAATGTTCTCGCGGTCATCTCGCCTGGGCTAAAGGTTCTTTTCGAGCGCGTCGGCAAGCCGGAGATCATCAATCGGCCTGCATTTTTTCGGTTTGGCGGGAGCGGGGGCGGTCATCGCCTGCAATCACGTCGGCTGGGCGGACAGCCTATGGATGGCCTATGCCGTATACCCAAGGCAGCTACGCTATATGTCAAAAGAGGAACTGTTCGGTTCAACGCTATCGCGTTGGGTCTTGACGCATGGCGGCTCCCTTCCGATTGACCGCGCCGACCCGTCGCCAAGTTCGATCAAGACTGCGGTCGACATGCTGCAGCACGGCGAAATCATCCTGATCTTCCCGAGCGGCACGCGAAGCGAGGAAAATATCGCCTTCAAGCGCGGCGCCGCGACTATCGCGCTTCATGCCCGGGTTCCACTTGTGCCCGCCTACTTCAAGGCCCGAAGCAGATGCAAGTCGCGCATCTCCTGCACCGACCTCCCATCCGGGTGACATTCGGGTCACCGATCCCAACAGCGGGGCTGCCGTTTGGAAAGGGAACGACGATTAACCTCACGCGCCAGCTTCAAGCAGCAATCGGCGAATTACGATCGATCGCGGACACTAAGCTGTCCGCCGCCTAGCCTTATGCACATTTATAGATGAAGCCCGCTTTGCACAAATCGGACGTGCCGACTGCCGCAGGGAATGTCCGCTTTCGCGGGTATGAGGAACGTGCCAAACGAGTTTTAGCGAACCTAAAAACTAAAAACCTAAGACATTTGTTCCGCTCGGCTCGTACGGCCCAAAGGGTCACGGATAAAAAGGCACAACGGTAAGACGGTCACACGCCTGCGCGCGCTGCCCACTCAGCGACCGATGTCTTAACTCCTTCCAAGGTGCCAGTCTGGGCCAGTAATGCCTTGTCCGAGGCCTCACGGAAAACCAAGCCAGGAAAACGCCGAATTGTTGGCGACGGTGACTAACCTAGCCTTTCTTCGGCGACCAACGATAGGCTTTGGCGCACGCGCCGCCCATCAGCATCGCTCGCTCACTGTCGCTCAGGCGGTCAGTCTTGAGGAAAGGCTCGACGGCCTGCTCGTAGTTGACGACGGCGTATGCGCGTGTCCAGTCCGTGCCCCACAGGCAGCGGTCGAAACCCCAGGCATCGAACACGCGGGCGAGCGGATCCCAGATGTCCGGGAACGGATACGGTTCCCGCGACAGCGTGCAGGCGCCGCTCACCTTGATCACCGCGTTCTTGCGCTTGGCAAGGTCCAGCACCTTCGGCAGGTCGGCCCACGGCTGCGGCGGGGCGGGTGGCGTGCGCGGCTGCAGGATAGCCAGAAGGTCGATGATGAAGCGCGTATCGGGGTGGCGGTCGATCAACGCCGTCCCCGCATCCACGTTGCCCCAGCACAGTACGTTGACCGGAAAGTCGTGCTTTACGGCCGCGCGCAGGATCCGGTCGAGGCCCGGGTCATTCGGCTCGCGCTTCGCCTCTTTCGTCATCATGATGCGGATGCCGACCGCGCCCGGTGTCTGCTTCCAGTCGGCGATGATATCGCCCACGGCTGGATCGTCTGGGTCGACCGGCTTGACGATCGCGAACCGACCGGGATGGGCCCGTTGCACTTCTACCGCATAACTCGCGTCGTAGCGGTACATGGAAAAGGCGGAGATGAAGATCGCGCCGTCGACGCCGACCTTGTCCATCGCCGCCACCATCTCGTCACCCGTAACGTGATCGGGCCAGTTCGGCACACTGTGCCAGGGTCGCTTCGGGGTGTTCGCCTCATAAGCGTGGACCTGGGAATTGATGATCTCATCGGGGGCTCCTCCGCTAAGAGAGTTCGGTATCGCAACAGGTCGCGCCAGCCGTGTCCAGGACCCTTGAGGGACATCAGAAATTTCAACATGTTTTTGAGATGCGCACGCCGTTGTCGCAAGAAGACTTTATAGGAAATAGATCGGAAAACGGAGCGCGGTTTCAAGTTGAAGCCGGCCTGTGCTGTTAGCTTGTCTCACAAATCAGAATTCACGTATCGAATTTAAATCGCCTCGCAGCGCATCAACGATCGCACTCAATTCCTCCGCCAATTGCTGGCCTGGCAAGCGGTCTTTAAACACCTTAGCAAGCTCACCGTAGTACCAAAGCGTGTCCTCTTTTGGGACCATGAACCGGTCAAAAACCTTCGGGCCAATCTCTCGCTTGCGCAGGTCGCGAAGGATTGAGCGTGCGTTATGTACCTTGTCGGAAAGCGATACCCAAAGAGTATAGTCATCGACTAAGCGCAGGTGTTCCAAATATCGCGTTTTGCGGATACGCCAATCTTCCTTGGGTTGACCGCCTGCCGTATTGGCAACGCTATCGGAACAAGCATGCACAATATCCGCAACATGATTGCCAAAGCGGTTGCGAATGTCCGCCAATCGTGCTGCGCCACCTTGGTCTTCGACAGCATCGTGAAGAAGGGCAGCGATGGCCATATCTTCGGAGCCGTCGTATTCGAGGACGGTAGCGGCGACTGCGAGGAGGTGGGCAATATAGGGTGTTGATGTTCCCTTACGCACTTGGCCACCGTGCACATGGGTCGCGTAAAGCAACGCGCGATCAAAGCGGTCGGTCAGAACAGTCGCATTTGACATTGGTCCCTCATTCGAGCTTGAGCCACGCGCGATTGCCAGCATTACGAAACCAAATTATCTACCTTTAATCTCAACACTGCCACGGAGATCACGATGCTCGCGCGACCTACCCTGACGAAACGACCAGACCCAACCGCTGCTGAGAAGCCAAAGGGTCAAGCACGGCCTGTAGAAGAGCGGTTTCTGTTGCGCGTGGATGGTCAGACAAAGCGTTCGTTCAGCAGCAAAGGACCGGCAATAACAGCCGGCGGTGTGGTCAAAAAGGCCTTTCCAGTAGTTATGGTCACGATTGTAGATAGCGAGGACGGAACGTCGAAGTCATAAACGCATAGCATTGCCGAGTGGACTCTACGGGTAAAACGGTTACACGCCCTTCGCGTTGTACCGTATCCCCTTTTCACGCTGGCTGCGTGAAGGTGCAAGTGCCAGCCGCCGAATTACCGTACGGAAACATCCTGCCAGTGCTGCAGCCAATGAGCCCGCACCATTTGTCCGCTTTTGGATGATACTGTTGAAAAAGGGCTCGCGCTCATCGGCGAACAGTGATTCCGTCAGCATGTAAATACTGATGGCGGAGGTTTGCCATGATGGGTCGGCAGATGGGTGATCAGAGCCAGCTGTTCTATCTATTCAACCTTGAACAGCATCCCGGCGAGCCATTTGCTACGCCGTATCAATCCGATAGTGGCGCGAGTGCTGGCAGGTCTTCGTGAGAAGCTGGCGCCGTTTTATAGCGACCCGAAGCGGACGTTTTGTCTGCGTGCAAGACCACTGCCCCGGAAGGTTGAAAGTTCCCAGGACCCTTTTCCATAAGCCCGCCGGCCGCAGAAATATGTTAATGCGATCGGCTATGAGCCCGTCATCTGAGCCGAAAGAGGCGGTTGTTGAGCAGCCCGGCGATGGTCAGGCAGACGACTTGACCGGTCGGGCGCTTCGTCTGCGCATTCGCCAACAAGAGCTGCTCGCCGAACTCGGTGTCCTAGCCCTGCAGGGCACTAGCTTCATTGAAATGCTCAATCACACCGCCAGGGTGACTGCGGAAGGTCTGGGAGCGGAATACTGCAAAGTGATGGAGTACATTCCGGCCGAGAAAAGGCTTCTCGTTCGCGCTGGCGTAGGGTGGGGCGAGGGAGTGGTCGGGAATGCAACTATCGGGGTCGATTTGGCCTCGCCGGCCGGCTATGCCTTGCGCACGGGTAAGCCCGTAATTTCCAATCATCTCGAAAACGAGCAACGATTTCGGACCCCCGAGTTGCTCATAGAACACGGAATTCGGCGTGCGATGAATGTAATTTTGCAAGGTGATGGCTCGCCCTTCGGCGTGCTCGAAGTCGACAGTGGATCCGAAGGCGAGTTCAGCGAGCATGACATCGCATTTCTGCAAGGTGCCGCGAACATCCTCGGCATGGCCATCGAGCAGCAGCAATACCAGCGCAAGTTACAGGCCGCCCTCGAGCGCCATCAAATTCTGCTCAAGGAGGTCAACCACCGGGTCAAGAACAGTCTGCAGGTCGTCTCTAGCATGCTTCACTTACAAGCGAGCGCCGTCGGCGACCCGGCGTTGAGTGATCGCCTAAACGAGGCATCCACCCGCATTTCGACCGTCGGCCGCGCCTATGAGCGCCTCGCCTACAATGCCGATTATGAGAGTATTGGTCTTGCGTCCTATTTGCGTGACGTCATTGACGACCTGAAGACCGCAGTTGCTCCCTGCAAAGTTCAACTGGAAGCGCCCGAGGAAATTCAGTTCGCGGCGGATCGTGCCATTCTCGTCGCTCTTGTCATCAATGAATTAGTTTTGAACGCTGGCAAACATGCCTATCCAAATTCTTCCGGTGGATCGATTTGGGTGCGAGTTGTTCGGACGGAAACGGGCCTCGTTTTAATTTCGGTCCGTGACGAAGGTGTCGGCTTGTCTGCTGGCTTTGACCCGCTGACGAGTAAGCGGCTCGGCTCACGCTTAATCAATGCGCTGGCGAAGCAGTTGGGAGCTGAGTTGACGCAGCCGGTGTCCGCCATTGGCACCAATTTTACATTACTTATTCCTGACCGATAGGCTTTATCGCACCGACTCCCTCGACGATGAGCCGGCACTAATAAGACAGAAAATCTGTCAGGTATCAGACATAGCGGTGATTGCTCGACGCAACGTTTCTGCAGCTGCGCACTGTGCCTGCGCATCACCCCGCGCCCGGCATCGGCGTTTATTCCTGCGCATTAGGCGCAATCATCCGGCCCAGTGGGACGGCCATTGGTGCCGACGCTTTGCTTCTTCGAAGTTCATCGCGAGAATATGCCACGACCGAGAGTTCTCCTGGTCCACCACATTCGCCGCAGCCAGAGTACGGTAATTGAAGCACCTTGCTACCGTCCAACCGCTGGCGACGAGAGGCAGTGCGGCACCGGGGGCGTATACTCATAAATCAAGGTTGGTTGGCAGCGACCACCCAAAAAGGGTTACCAGACTAACGGTATTAAGCGATACCGCACTTTGTTTTGGTACTCCACGTAGCCAGGCAGATTTCTTGCCAGGAATTCTTTCCTCGTCAGATAGTCTCCATATAAGTGCGGGCATCATCGCGACGATGACAAGCAACCCCCACCACGAACCGAGCGCAATCGGTATACCAAGAAGCATGACAAGGGCCCCAGCGTACATCGGGTGCCGTACGAGCGCGTACGGGCCTGTTGATATAACCCTTTGGTCGGGGGCGATGCGCCATCAACGAAAAAGCGCCGAATTCCCGAACGATTTTTCGCTTGATGGCGGAGGGAGTGGGATTCGAACCCACGTTACGGTTTCCCGTAAACACGCTTTCCAAGCGTGCGCCTTCAGCCACTCGGCCACCCCTCCTTATTGCCAGCTGATAGGTACGTCATGCCGAGGCGGGCGTCCTTTTTCAAGCCAAGACCGACATTTCATTTCTTCTGCACAATTATGTTTATTTTCTATAGATTGACAGATTACGGAATAGAGGCGGAAAATTCCAAACAAGCGTAACGCCACGTTTTTTCAGGTTAACGGCGGGCGCGGAACACCTGGAAAACCGGAATGACGGGTGACGTATCCGCACTGCAAATGGTGCTAACGGGCGATCCGGCGCTGTTCGCCATCGTACGCCTGTCGCTCATCGTCAGCCTGAGTGCCGTCCTGCTTGCGGCACTGATCGGGGTGCCGGTCGGGGCGTTCCTCGCGCTCACGCGTTTTCCGGGGCGCGAGAGCGCCATTGTCACCCTCAACGCGATGATGGGCCTGCCGCCGGTGGTGGTGGGACTGGCGGTGTTCCTGGCACTGTCGCGCCCGGGCCCGCTCGGAGATTGGGGTCTGCTGTTCACGCCGCAGGCCATGGTGATCGCGCAAACCATTCTGGTTGCTCCGATAATCGCCGCGCTGACCCGGCAAACCATCGAAGATCTTTGGCTCGAATATCGGGACGAACTGGCCGCGATGAACGTCGGCCCCGCCACCCAAATCGCGACCCTGGTCTGGGACGCGCGATTTTCCCTGGTCACAGCGCTGCTTGCGGGATTCGGGCGGGCGGCGGCCGAGGTCGGCGCCATTATCATTGTCGGCGGCAATATCGACGGCTTCACTCGCACTATGACCACGGCGATCGCGCTGGAAACCTCCAAAGGCGACCTGCCGCTCGCAATCGGCCTCGGTATGCTGCTGATTTTCATCGTCATTTTAATCAATGCGTTGGCCTGGGGCGCGCGCCGAGCTGGCGAACGCTACGCGGGATGACCATGAGCGCACCCGCGTCCGACCTGCCTTTAATGTTCTTAAAAGTGGCAATCGCCGCCGGCGGCGTAACGATCCTCGACAATATTTCGCTCACGCTCGGCCCCGGCGCGCCGACCATACTGATCGGGCCGAACGGCTCCGGTAAGACCACCCTGCTGCGCGCAGCCATGGGACTTATCCCCGCCACGCGCGGCCACATCACCTGGGGAGGCCGCGACGTGTCACCGCCGGACCGCCGCGCCATCCTGTTTCAGCGTCCGACGATGCTCCGCCGCAGCTCCGCCGGCAACGTCCGCTACGCGCTGGCCGCGGCCGGCGTGTCGCGTGCCGCGCGCACCAACCGCGCCGCCGAACTGATTGCCGATGTCGGGCTCGAAGGCCTCGATCACCGCCCGGCAC
Source organism: uncultured Alphaproteobacteria bacterium (assembly GCA_963709855.1). Lineage (GTDB taxonomy): Bacteria > Pseudomonadota > Alphaproteobacteria > Rhizobiales > Xanthobacteraceae > Pseudolabrys. The sequence continues at coordinate 7,281 of CAVPXX010000034.1, forward strand.
GGCGGCTCTCGGGCGGCGAGCAGCAGCGGCTAGCGCTCGCACGCGCGCTGGCGCGCGATCCTGAAATTCTGTTCCTTGACGAGCCGACCGCTAGTCTCGATCCCGCCGCCACCAAGGCGATCGAGGACATCGTGCGCAACGTCACCGCGCGCGGCGTCAAGGTGGTGATGGCGACGCACGATCTCGGCGAAGCCAAACGGCTGGCCGGCGAAATCGTGCTGCTGCACCGCGGGCGCCTGATCGAGCACGGCTCGGCGGCGGAATTTTTCGCAAGCCCGCGCACCCAAGAGGCGCGGACATTCATCGCCGGCGACTTGTTGGTCTAAACAAAAACACAAGCAGGAGGATTCATATGCTTAACCGCCGCGCGCTCATCGCCGCCGCCGCGCTTGGTGCGATTGTCGTCGCCGCGCCGCCTGCGCTCGCTCAGGACAAATCGATCGTAGTCGCCTCGACCACCTCAACTCAGGACTCCGGTCTGTTCGAATATCTGCTGCCGCTATTCAAGCAAAAGACCGGCATCATCGTGAAGGTGGTGGCGCAGGGTACTGGCCAGGCGCTCGATACCGGCCGGCGCGGCGATGCCGATGTGGTGTTCGTGCACGCGAAATCGGCGGAAGAGAAATTCCTCGCCGAAGGCCAGGGCGTGCAGCGCTTCGCGGTCATGTACAACGATTTTGTGCTGATCGGGCCGAAGAGCGATCCGGCCGGCATCAAGGGCATGAAGGACGTCGGCAAGGCGTTCATCACGATCAAGGACAAGCAGGCATCGTTCATTTCGCGCGGCGACCGCTCCGGCACCCATATCGCCGAACTCAATCTCTGGAAAGCATCCGGCATCGATATCGAGAAGGCCAAAGGACCCTGGTACAAGTCAATCGGCCAAGGCATGGGCGCGGCACTCAACACCGCCGGCGCCGGCAATGCCTATGTCTTGTCGGACCGCGGCACCTGGATCCATTTCAGGAACAAGGGCGACTTGCAGATCTTGGTCGAAGGCGACAAGCGCATGTTCAACCAGTACGGCGTGATGCTGGTGAACCCTGCCAAGCACCCGAGCGTTAAAAAAGAGCTCGGCCAGCAGTTCATCGACTACCTGATCTCACCGGAAGGACAGAAGGACATCGCCAACTACAAGATCAACGGGGAGCAGTTGTTCTACCCGAACGCCAACGACCACAGCGCGTAATGATGCCTCTTGTCCCGGGCGCGGCGCAGCATGCAGCAGTAGTGCGCCGCAGAATTGTTATGAGCGATGGTTAGCCATTAGTTGTTGCGGTTATGTTGTCAACCGTACGCTAGTGCCGGCAGCATTCTAATTAGTTTCACGCCTGCGACATGAACTTGGTGTTCATGCGCCGTGTAAGTCGATTTTTTAACCTGTCTTGCGCCGCTCGATGTGCCGGTCGATGCCTCGCCGGCCCTCCTCGGTTTCCGCCTGCCAGATGTTTTGATGCGTCTTGTGTTTCGCTTCGTCCCATTCATGCGCAACGCTTTCGCCCATGAACACGACGAAGACCTCGCAGCCATCGGGATATTCGTAGGGGCCGTGCAATTCGTCCCAGCCGAAGACGTAGTCGCCGGGACGAAGGTCCTTGCCGGCCACGCACATGCGTCCCTTGAGAACGACGATGGAGTGCCAGCTTTTGTGTGCGTGCTCGGGCTCGACATAGCCGGGGGGAAATTTAACCTTCATGTCGATCCGCCCCATTGCCTTGTCATGGGCGAAGATCTTTACCTGCACGCCGTCGGGCAGCCTCAGAACGGTTTTTGAGCCTTCCTGCCACGGAATTTCATCGTCGTAGATGGCGTGAAAGGTGTGGTCGTAGGCGGCTTGTTGCTCTGGCTTCATGACCGGTCTCAGCCCTGCGAGATGAACTTGGTGTTCATGTAGGCCTGCAGGCCCTCGATGCCGCCTTCCGAACCGTAGCCTGACTCCTTGACGCCACCGAATGGCGTCTCCGGCGTCGAGACGGCGACGCTGTTGACGCCCACCATGCCGGACTGGATGGCGTCGCCGATGGCGGCGGCGGTCTTGTCCGACGAGGTGAAGGCGTAAGCCGCGAGCCCGAATTGCAGCGAGTTGGCGCGCTCGACCACCTCATCGAAGGTCTTGAACGGCACGATCGGCGCCAGCGGGCCGAACGGCTCTTCGGTCATGATTTTGGAATCGTCCGGCACGTCGGTGATCACTGTCGGCTGGAAGAAGAAGCCCTGGTTGCCCTGGCGCGAACCGCCGGTGACGACCTTGCCGCCGCGCGCCTTGGCGTCGTTGACGAAGCTTTCCATAGCGTCGAGGCGGCGCGGATTCGCGAGTGGGCCCAACGTGATGCCTTTTTCCAGCCCGTCCCCCATCTTGAGGCCTTTGGCGTATTCGGTGAAGCGGGCGACGAATTTCGAATAGGACGCCTCCTGCACATAGAACCTCGTCGGCGAGATGCAGACTTGGCCCGCGTTGCGATATTTGAACGCGGCGATGGTGTCGGCCGCTTTCTCCGCATCGGCGTCGGCGAACACGACGACCGGCGAGTGGCCGCCGAGCTCCATGGTGGCGCGTTTCATACCCTTGGCGGCGAGACCGGCGAGATGCTTGCCGACCGGAATCGAGCCGGTGAAAGAGATCTTCTTGATGATCTTGGACGGGATGAGGTGCTCCGACACATTGGCCGGCACCCCGAACACCAGGTTGAGCACACCCGCCGGCAGCCCGGCGTCGGCGAAGCATTTCACCAGCTCGACGCAACCGCCCGGCGTTTCCTCCGAGGCCTTGATGATGAGCGAGCAGCCGGCCGCGAGCGCGCCGGCAATTTTGCGAATGGGCGTCAGCGTCGGAAAATTCCACGGCGTGAATGCTGCCACCGCGCCGACCGGCTCCTGCAACACGAGCTGGCGCACGCCCTTCTGGCGGCCGGGAATGACGCGGCCGTAAGTCCGGCGACCTTCCTCCGCGTACCAGTCGATGATGTCGGCCGAGGTCAGCACTTCGGCGCGCAACTCGACATAAACCTTGCCCTGCTCCTGCGTCTGCACCTTGGAAACGTGGTCGTAGCGCTCGCGCAGCAGGTCGGCGGCCTTGCGCATGATCTTGGAGCGGTCAAAGGCGGAGGTCGCCTTCCACAGCGCAAAGCCCTTCTCGGCGGCGGCAAGCGCGGCATCGAGATCGGCACTCGAGGCATGCGGCAGATGGGCCAGCACCTTGCCGGTGGCCGGGTTGATCACGTCCTCGCCCTTACGGCCGTCGCCGTTGAGCCATTTGCCGTCGATATAAAGCGCGAGATCGGAATACATGGGACCCTCGTTATTACCCGGAACAATCTGGTGCGGTGGATTAGCACTTTCGGGCACGAGCAGCCACCCTGCCCGGCCCGCGTGGCATAGCAGCCATCAGCCGAGAAACGCCCCGCCGTTCACGTGCATGGTCTGCCCGGTGATGTTGCGGCCGCCGGGACCGGCGAGGAACCGCACCATGGCGGCGATGTCGTCGGGCTTTCCGGGCTCGCCGGTGATGGTGCCGTGGGTGAGATGGTGGGCCGGGTTGAGCGACGTGCGCGGCCGCGAGGTGTGGATCGCGCCCGGCACCACGCAATTGGCGGTGATGCGATCGGCGGCGAGGTCGTGCGCGAGCGCACGGGTGAAGCCGACTAGGCCGGCTTTCGCGGTCATCACGTGGGCGCGGCCTTTCGATCCGATATGCGCGCTCATGCCGCCAATATTGATGATGGTGCCGCCGTTCTTCTTCATCGCCGGCAGACAGGCGTGGACGCCGTGGAAAGCGGAGTCGAGCGTAGCGCCCATCACCTCGCGCCATTCGGCGTAGCTCATCTTGTCGATCGGCTGCTCGCGCCGTAGTGAGGCGTTATTGACCAGGATGTCGATGCGGCCGAAGGCCTTCAGCGCGGCCTGCGCCATCGCCTCGACCGCGGCGGGATCGGCGACGTCGGCGAGCACGGCGATCGCCTTGCCGCCGGCCGCCTCGATCTCGCGTACCACGCCGTCGGCCTCGGCTTTGTTCGTGCGCGCATTTATGACCACCGCGGCACCGGCGGTGGCGAGATGTTGCGCGATGGCGCGGCCGATATTGCGTCCGGCGCCGGTGACGATAGCGACCTTGCCGGCGAGTTCCTTGTCTTCAGCCATTCATTTACCCCCGTAACGACGCAAGATCGATCTTGCCGTCGTAAAGTTTGGATAACAGCTTGAGCGCAGCGGCGGCGCGGGCGGCATCCCAGCCGCCGTGGCGCGCATTGAGCGCGAACTTCTCTTCGATGTCGGCGCGCGTGAGCGGCTCGTTGGCGCCGCCACGGAAATGCGGCTGGCGTTCCTCGACCACGCGGCCGTCGTTGAGCACGGCGCGGACGTGGCCGGTGAAGCCGCTCGGATAAGGATTGTCCGGATCGATCACGTATTTCACTTTGGCGGCGAGTGCGAGCACTTGCTCGTCGCAGACGGCAGCGTCGGTGAAGGCATCGAGCCCGACGCTGCCGCGCACGAAACTGGTGGCGAGGATGAAGGGTGTGGCGAATTTCGCGGCATAGCCGTTGGGCGGACGTTGCTTGGCGGCGAGCGGCTCCCACAGCCGGTGCACGGTGCCTTCCGCCACCTCGCAGATCATTTCCTTGACGTCGCCGGGTTTGATGCCGCGCGCGGCCAGCCGCTTAGCGCAGTCGATGTAAGGATGCGCCATGGTGCCGCACGGATAGGGCTTGAAGGCGAGCGTCTCGGTCACCCAGTGGGTGCCGAAGTCGTCCAGCGCCGTATAGTCGCCTTCGGTCGTGTGTGCGAAGCCGTGAAACAATCCGTGCACGCCCTCGAACACCGTGCGCGGGCCGAGGAATCCGCCGCGCGCCAGCAGCGCCGCGCGCAGGCCCGATTGCGCCGCCCAGCCCGGATGCAGCCGCTTGGTCCAGGCGCCCTCGGCGAGATATTCGATGATGCCGGAGGCGAAGCTGCCGGCGATACCGAGCGCGTCGACGATCTGTTTGGCGTTCAAGCCCAGCGCAGCGCCGACCCCGGCCGCCGCGCCCATGACGCCGAAGATCGCGGTCGGGTGGAAGCCGGCTTTGTGCACCGCCTTTGGCACAACGGTCGACAACCGGCACATCGCCTCTGTGCCGACCGCGATGCCGAGCAACGCCGCGGCGCCGTCCGGCTTGTGCCGCTCGCAGGCCGCCAGCACCGCCGGCACGACCACCGCGCCGGCATGCACTGGGCCGCCCTCGAAAGTGTCGTCGAAATCCTCGCCGTGCGCGGCGGTGCCGTTGACGAAGGCGGCTCCGCCGGCGCTCAAGGTGCGGGCGTGACCGATCGCCGTGCACGGCCCGTCGTCGTCGAGGCCGGCGAGCGCGGCTTTGATGTAGTCCTCGTTGCGCGCGGTGACGCAGAGGCCGACCACGTCGATCAGCAGGTCCTCGCATTTCCGCCTGACCGCGGGCGGCAGCGTATCGGCGCGGAGCGTCGCGATGCGCTCGGCCAGATGCTGCGCGACGGAAACCTGGGGAAGCTTCGCGTCCATGGTCAGGTACGGAAGCGCACGGTGCCGAAGCCGGGGATGCGGTTGACGGCGATGACCACGCTGAAGGTGATGATCAGCATGCCGATGCCGATCACCGAGATGGCGCCGAGGTCGCCGCTCTCGTTGAGATCGTAGATCAGCACCGAGATCACCTTGGTCTCCGAGGTGAACAGAATGATCGCTGCCGACAATTCGCGCATCACACCGACGAAGACGAAACACCAGGTCGCGATCACGCCGGTGCGCAGCAGCGGCGCGGTGATCTGCCAGAGCGATTTCAGCCGGGTGGCGCCGAGAATGCGGCTGGCATCTTCCAGTTCGGGATGAATGGTACGGAATGCGGCTTGCAATTGCTGATAGGCCGACGGCAGCGCGATGGTGACGAAGGCGATCAGCAGGATCCACAGCGTGCCGTACAGCACGAACGGCGGCCGCGTGTAGCTTAAGAAAAGGCCGACGCCGAGCACTATACCGGGAATGGCGATCGGCGCGGTGGCAAGGAAGCCGAGCACGCGCCAGCCGGTCACCGCCTGACGCGCGGTGACGTAGGCGATCACCACCGCGATCATGGTGCCGATGGTAGCGGTAGCGGTGCCGAGGATGATGGTGTTCTTGAGCGCCAGCGAGGCTGCCGATAGTTCGAACAACACGAATTTGATGTTCTGCAGCGTGAAGTTATGCACCGTGAGGAACGTCGTCGCCACCGGCGAGAACGCGGCGTTGAACAGCGCCGCATAAGGCAGGAACACCGGCAGCATCAGCACCAGAAGGCAGATGATGAAAGCGACCCAGCGCAGGCGATGCAGCGGGATCAGCCGTGGCGCGCCGTATTTGCCGCCGACCACCGAATAGCCGCGGCGACCGAGGATCATGTGCTCGGCGCGCAACAGCATGACGGTGAGCACCAGCAGCGGCAGCGAGGCGGCGGCGGCGAGCTCGGGCTTCGGCGGATACTGAAACAGGCTCCAGATTTTGGTGGTCATGGTGTGGAAGCCGGCCGGCAGCGCCAGGATCGCCGGCGAGCCAAACAGCGTCATCGCCTGCAAGAACGCAACCAGAACACCGGCGAGCAAGGCCGGGAGCACCAGAGGAATTGTGACACGACGCGCGGTGTACCAGCGTCCGCCGCCCAGAATCGACGAGGCATCCTCGAGCTCGCCGGGCGTGCGGTCGAGCGAATTGGCGACCAACACGAAGACGTAAGGGAACGTGTAACAGGAGATAACGAAGATGATGCCTTCCAGGGTGTAGATGTTGAAGAGGTGAACGTCTTGTTCTGCGCCCGTCAGGCTGCGGAAGATCTTGTTGAGCAGCCCGCTGTTCGGCGCCGCCAGCAGTTCCCATGCGATGGCGCCGAGAAACGGCGGCGTGACGAACGAGGCCGTTACCAGCGCACGGATCACACCGCTGAACGGCAGGTCAGTGCGCGCCACCAGCCAGCCCATCGGGGCGGCCACCGCACAGCAGATGATGGCGGAAGTCGTGGCGATGATGAAGGTGGTGATCAGCGGTTCGAGAAAGGCCGACTCGCTGAACAGGCGATAGAAATTGGCCAGCGTCGGCGAACCCTTGGCGTCGGTCAGGCTGTAGAGAAACAGCCACGACAGCGGCAGCACGATCAGCACGCACAGCACCGCGGCAAAGCCATAGAGCACCGGCTTCGAGACATCTATCCCGAATTTGCGAGGCGCCCGCGTTGCTGGAACGGCGATTGTCATCACACCTTGAATATTTCTGCGTAACGCTTCTTGACCGCGTCCGCCTGCGCATAGACGCCTTCCGGATCCTCCTTCATCAGCTTGATGTCGGCGAGCTTGCGGACGCCGGGCTTTTCCACGGTCTGGCCGTGCGGCGAATACTGGCGGGCCGAATCGACAATCATCTGCTGGGCCTCGCGCGAGTGCATCCAGTTCTGGAACAGGCGCGCGGCATTCGGATTGGGCGCGGCCTTGAAGACCGCGCTTGGGCCGGCGGCGAGCGGCGTGCCCTCCTCCGGATAGATGATGTCGACCGGCTGGCCCGCTTCCTTGTAGCGGATGACAAGGTAGCCCGCGCCGTCCACCATGACCGCGCGTTCGCCGAGCGATATTCTCTTCGGCGTATCGGTCGCCGACTGGACCTGCATGACGTTCTGTGCGGCGAGCTTCACGAAATAGTCCCAGCCTAGATCGCGCGCGATCTCGAACGTCGCGTTCATGATCGTACCGCTATAGGCCGGATGCGCCTTGACCAGTTTGCCCTTCCATTTCGGATCGAGCAGATCCTTGAAGCTCTTCGGTGCGTCTTCCTTCTTCACCAGATTCGTGTTGTAGGCGATCGGAGAAATCAGAATTCGCGTCGTTACATGCAGCCCCTCGGGGTCGTAGTAACGCTTGTCGTAATACTTTGCGACCTCTTCGGGCACGTACGGTGCAAGCCAACCGTTGCGTTTCCAGATGATGCAATGCGCCTGGTCTGCGGTGTTGACGACATCGACGGTGTGGATGTCAGAGGAATACTCCTGGCCGATGCGGGTAAAAACGCGTTCGGCGCCGGATCGCTCCACGCGCACAGCAACGCGGGGGAACTTCGCCTCGAATGCCTTGCCGAGACGTTCCGCGAACTGCAAGTCCATCGCTGTGTAAAAGACGACCTTGCCTTCTTTTATCGCCGCCTCGATCAAGGCTGGCGTCACCGCTTCCGCCGCAGGCGCTGCGGCGACCCGCACGGCAAAGGCGCTGAGGCCAAGCGCCCCAGCACCTTTGAGCACATCACGTTTCGTAAGCTGATTGCTCATGGCGTCCTCGATTTTTTCCCTCGGCCACGCGCGGGCCGAGGGATGTTTACCTCAGACGTGGAAGATCTTGCTGTAGTGCTGCTTGATCTCGTCGCCCATTTTTTCGACCGCGGCCGGGTCGTCCTTCATCACCTTGATGTCCTTGAACGGCGTGCGGCCGGCTTTTTCCTTGGTGTTCGGATGCATCGAGCGCAGTCCGCCGGTGTCGATGATGAGCTGCTGGCATTCCGGCGTGAAGCTGTAGTTGCAGAACAGCCGCGCGGCGTTCGGATTGGGCGCAGCCTTGAACATGCCGGTCGGGCCGACGATCAGCGGTGAGCCTTCGGTGGCGTAAACCGGCGCCACCGGCCCACCCTTCTCGCTGATCTGGAAGATGTTGTACTCGTTGCCGTCGGCCATCACCGCGCGCTCGCCGAGCGCCAGGCGCTTCGGCGGATCGGCCGAGGACTGCACCTGCATGATGTTCTGCGCCGCCAGCTTCTCGAAGAAGCCCCAGCCGAGATCGCGCTGCATCTGGTAAGTCGCGGTCATGATGGTACCGCTGTAGCCCGGATGCGCCTTGACGATCTTGCCCTTCCACTTCGGGTCGAGCAGATCGGCGAAGCTTTTCGGCGCCTCTTCCTTTTTCACCAGATTCGTATTGTAGGCGATGATGCACACCCAGACGCGGAAGCTGGCGAACATGCCGTCCGGGTCCTTGTGCTCGGCCGGATAGAACTTGGCGACGTCCTCGGGCACGTAGGCTTCGAGCAGATTGCCCTTCTTCCAAACGATGAAATGCGCGGCGTCGGATGAATTGGCGACGTCGACGGCGTGGATGTTGCTGGCGTATTCTTGGCCGATGCGCTGGAACACGCGTTCGGCGCCAGTTCGCTCGACCCGCACCGCGATGCCGGGGAACTTGGCCTCGAACGACTTGGCGACCTTTTCGGCCAGCGGCAGGTCGACCGAGGTGTACCAGACCACCTTGCCTTCCTTCTTGGCCGCCTCGATCAGCGCCGGCGTGATCGCGCTGGCTGGCGGCGCAGCCGATAGTACTTGCGTCGAGAACGCAGCACCTGCGGCCAGCGCACTCGAGCCGATCAGCACGTCGCGGCGTGAAAACTGTGAGCCTCTCATATGGCGTATCCTCCATATCCCGATCTTGTTGTTTCGCCCCCGCGAAACTTTCCTTCTCGTTTCTTAAGTCTTATCCAGCTAGCGCCCGGCACCGGTCGGGCGGCAAATGAAGCCACACGGCGCTGCCCTGCGGAATATTCTGTTCGGCTAGGGTGACCGCCCGCAGTTGCGCACCGTTCTTGACCTCAACCATATAGTCCCGGCTGTCGCCGAGAAAGACCTGCCGCACCACGGTGGCCAGCACGACGTTTTCGGTCTGTGGCGGCTGCTTGGCGGACAGCAAGATGTCGTGCGGGCGAATTGAAACGGCCGTCAGCACGCCGGCCACGACTTTCTCGCCGGTGCAGCGCAACGCAACGCCGGCCAGATCGACGCGGCCGCCATCGAGGCCCTTGCCCTTGACCACATTGCTCGAGCCGATGAAGCGCGCGACGAATTCCGAACGCGGCCGGTCGTAGATTTCCTCCGGGCTGCCGGACTGCTCGATCTTGCCGAGATTCATGACGCAAATCAGGTCAGCGGTGGTCATCGCTTCCGACTGATCGTGGGTGACGTAGACCGTGGTGTAGCGATAGGCATCGTGCAGGCGGCGCACCTCGAAGCGCATTTCCTCGCGCAAATTGGCATCGAGATTGGACAGCGGCTCATCGAGCAGCAGCGTCTCGGGCTCCACGATCAGCGCACGCGCCAGCGCCACGCGCTGCTGCTGGCCGCCGGACAGTTCGCCCGGATAGCGCGACGCCAGCAGCGCCAGTTTGGTGGTGGAGAGAATGGCGTCGAGCTTCTTGCCGATGGTGTCGCGGTCCATCTTGCGCAGCTTGAGGCCGTAGATGATGTTCTCGGCCACCGTCATATGCGGCCACAGCGCGTAGCTCTGAAAAATCATCGACATGTTGCGCCGCTCGGGCGGCAGCGTGCGCGCCGGTGAGGAGATCAACTTGTCGCCGACGCGGATCTCGCCTTCGCTCGGCTCGACGAAGCCGGCGATCAACCGCAGCGTGGTGGTCTTGCCGCAGCCCGACGGGCCCAGCAGGCAGACTAGGTGGCCGTGCTCGATATGCAGCGAGACATTGTCGACTACCGCCGCGCCGCCGTACCGCTTGGTCAGGCCCCTCAACTCAACCGACGCCACACGAATCCTCCCTATGATTTCTGGCTTTTCTTATTTTTATGGCCTTGCCGTTTTTTACGGCCGAGGAGATATTCTTACGTGCCGGTAAAAGCCGGCTTGCGTTTCTCCATGAATGCCGCGCGGCCTTCCTTATAGTCATTGCTGGCGAAGCATTTCGCCACCAGGTCGGCGCATTTTTTCAGGTTGCGCTCGGACTCAGGCTTTACCGCCTCGCCGACGATGAATTTAACGGCATCGACGGTCAGCGGCGCATTGCCGCTGATGGTATCGGCGTAATTCTTGACGTAGCTCTCCAGCTCGGCTTCCGGCAGCACGCGGTTGACCAGGCCCATCGTCAGCGCTTCAGCGGCGGTGAACTGGCGCGCGGTGTAGAAGATTTCCTTGGCGAACGACGGTCCAACCACGTCCACCAGCTTCTTGATGCCCTTGAAGCCGTAACCGAGGCCGAGCTTGGCGGCCGGCACGCCGAATTTAGAATTGTCCGAGCAGATGCGCAGGTCGCAGCACAGCGCCAGCCCGACGCCGCCGCCGATGCAATAGCCGCGGATCATAGCGATAGTCGGCTTGGGGAATTCATAGACCGCTGTGTTGGCCCTATCAACCGCGGCATTGTAGCGGTCGATCGCCTCCTTGCTGGAGCGCTCGCTCTCGAACTTGGAGATATCGGCGCCCGACACGAAAGCCTTGCCGCCGGCACCGGTCACCACCACCACGCGCACCGCCTTGTCGGCCGCAAAGTCGGCGAGGATACCCTGCGCGGCTTCCCACATATCCAGCGACACCGCATTATGCCGCTCGGGATTGTTGAAGATCAGGGTGCCGACGCCGCCCTCTTTGCGGGACAGCATTTTGTCGGTCTGGGTCATTCTTAGAGTCTCCGTTATTCCGTCAAAGCGTCACAGCGCGTCGGAGGCATGCAGCGCGGCGATTTCCTGGTCGGCGAAACCGAATTCCTTGAGCACCTCGTCGGTGTGCTGGCCGGCTTCGGGCGGCGTGGCCACGATCTTGCTCGGGGTGCGCGACAGCGTGATCGGCTGGGCGACAAAGGTCTGTTCCTTACCGTCGGGCCTGGTGGCGTTTTGTGCGATGCCCAGATGCTTGACTTGCACGTCGGCAAACATCTGGTCGATTGAATATATCGGCCCGCATGGAACGCCCGCTGCACTGAAGATATCGATCCATTCCGTACTGGTCTTTCCGACCGTCTTGGTTTCGATCGCGGAATTACAGCCATCGCGGTTCTTCGAGCGCAGCGCACCGGTCTTGTAGTCTGGATGCGCGATCAACTCAGGCGCGCCGATAGCATTGCACAGGCGCTCCCACATCACCTGGCCAGTAGAGCCGATATTGATGTGGCCGTCCTTGGTCTTGAACACGCCGGTCGGGATACTGGTCGGATGATTGTTGCCGGCTTGTTTGGGCACCTCGTGCGCCTGCAGCCAGCGTGCGGCTTGGAAGTCGAGCATGAATATTTGCGCCTGCAACAGCGAGGTGGTGATCCACTGCCCTTCGCCGGAAATTTCGCGCTCATGCAGCGCTGTCAAAATGCCGAGCGCGCAGAACAATCCGGCGCAGAGATCGGCGATCGGGATGCCGACGCGCACCGGGCCCTGCCCGGGCAGGCCGGTGATCGACATCAGTCCGCCCATGCCCTGCGCGATCTGGTCGTAGCCGGGCCGGTCGCGATAGGGACCGTCCTGGCCGAAGCCGGAGATGCTGGCGAGGACAATGCGCTTGTTGAGTGCGCGCAGGGTGTCGTAATCGATGCCAAGCCGGTGCTTCACGTCAGGGCGGTAGTTTTCGACCACCACGTCGGCCTTCGCGACCATGCGCTTGAAGGCGGCAAGGCCCTGCGGCGACTTGAGGTCGAGGGTCATGCTGCGCTTGTTGCGATGCAGGTTCTGGAAGTCCGGCCCGTGACGCGGGCCGCCCTGCGCTTCGCCTTTCTCCAGGCGCGGCGGCGTCTCGATCTTGATGACGTTGGCACCCCAATCGGCGAGCTCGCGGACGCAGGTCGGCCCGGAACGCACGCGCGTGAGGTCGAGGACGGTGAAGCGGGAAAGGGCCTGAGATGCCCTGGGAATCGGCATTTCGACAGCTCCAGATAGCGTACTACAGCCTTGAACTAGCGTTTTCGGGCCCGACATTCCCCGATATAAAGCGGCTTGTCCATCAGGTCGAATGTGCTGTTTCGGCCACTTTATTCATCATTTGGCGGAATAAGGGATATCCCAGCCTTGAAAAGACCACGGCCGCCTGTCATATGACTGGCACGGATGAATGACCCGATCTCGGGTTTGCGGGCTGCGTGCACGAAACTCATTAAAACGAATTTCGCCCCGCCTCTTCCGTTTCTCAAACGACCGACAACCCTGGCCACGCGGGATGTCTTTAAACCCCGCGATTCCGCCGCCCGCATCAGCGAGCCGGCCGCTTCGCCATATAAGAAAGAGACTCTTTGACTTCATTTAACGACTTCGGGCTCGTAGAGCCGATCACCCGCGCTCTTGTGGATGAAAAATACCTCACTCCCACGCCGATCCAAGCCCAGACCATCCCACTCGCCTTGCAAGGCCGCGACGTGATCGGAATCGCGCAGACCGGAACCGGCAAAACCGCGGCCTTCGCGCTGCCGATCATCAATCACCTGCACACCAAGCGCATGCGGCCCGATAAAAAGGCCTGCCGCGTGCTGGTGCTCTCGCCCACGCGCGAATTGTCCGGCCAGATCGCCGAGAGCTTCCGCGCCTATGGGCGGCACATCCGACCGCTGGCCATCGCGCTCGCCATTGGCGGCGTGCCTATCAACAAGCAGATCCGCTCGTTGGCGCACGGCGTCGAAGTCCTGGTGGCCACTCCCGGCCGCCTCATCGATCTGGTGAACCAGCGCGCGCTGCGCCTCGACCAGGTCGAGGTGCTGGTGCTCGACGAAGCCGACCGCATGCTGGACATGGGCTTCATCCACGACATCAAGCGGATCGTCGCCATGCTGCGCAAAGAACGGCAGACGCTGTTCTTCTCCGCCACCATGCCGCAGGAAATCACCAAGCTCGCCGACCAGATGCTGCGAGATCCCGCCCGCGTGGCGGTAACGCCGCAATCCTCTACCGTCGAGAAGGTCCAGCAACGGGTCATCCTCACCGAAAAGGCATCGAAGCCGGCACTGCTCGCCGAGCTGCTCAAGAGCGAACCGGTGGACCGGGTGCTGGTCTTCACCCGCACCAAGCACGGCGCCGACAAAGTCGTTCGCGCCCTGCAGAAAGCCGGGCTCGCCTCCGAGGCGATCCATGGCAACAAGTCGCAGAACCAGCGCGAGCGCGTGCTCGCCGCCTTCCGCGACGGCAAGTTGCGCACTCTCATAGCAACCGACATCGCCGCCCGAGGCATCGACGTCGACGGCGTCAGCCATGTGTTCAACTACGATCTGCCGAACATCCCGGAGAGTTATGTCCACCGCATCGGCCGCACCGCGCGCGCCGGCGCCGATGGCATAGCGATCTCGTTCTGCGATCACGAGGAAGCGCCGTTCCTGCGCGACATCGAGCGGCTGATCCGGATGTCGATTCCGTCAACCAACCGGCGCGCCGGCGGACGGCCCAACCCGGCCCCGCAGCAGGCGGACGCCCGCCACGGCGGCCGGCCGCATCGCGGCAACCAGCAGCGCGGAAATGGCGGCGGCCATGGCCGCAACGGCAATAACGGCCACCGCTCCTATAACGGCGGCAACGGTCATCAAGGCCGTCCGAGCCAAAATGGCCACCAGGCCGGCCCGCGTCAGGAAGCGACGACAGGGGAGCCAAACGGCATCGGAAATGTTACATTCCTCCAGCGTCCGAATGAGCCGCGCCGCAACGCCGGCCACCGAACGCAACGCTGAGGCCGGAGGCAACTGGATGGCGAAGGAAGAACTGCTGGAGTTCGACGGTACGGTAACCGAGGTTCTGCCGGACGGCAATTTCCGGGTGAAGCTCGACAACGAACACGAGGTGTTGGCCTATACCGCCGGGAAGATGCGCAAGTTCCGCATCCGCACCGGTGTCGGCGACCGGGTGATCGTGGAAATGTCGCCCTATGACTTGCAACGCGGACGCATCAGCTTCCGCCACAAGGGCGATGCACCGGCCCCCGGCCCGCAACAGCGCCGGCCGAACTTCCGTAGGCGCTAATATTTACCTCGGGGGGTTGCGGGGGGCACGCTTAACGGCAGTTCTGGAGTGCGGCGTGCCATGAAAAAGTCTTCCGTTCTGCGTCTTGCGCTGGCGATTATCATCGCCGGCGCCCTCGGCTCCGCCGGCGCGCAAGAAGCGCACAAAGCGGCCGCGCAAGAACGGCTCAGCCGCGCTGAGCAACACGAAGCCGGCAAAGGCGTGTTGCGGCTGCTGCCGGCCGACGCCGTTACCGAACATTCCATCGACACGCCGAAGGGCAAGCTTTCGTATACGGCGACAGCCGGTACGCTTGCGTTCTACGACCAGTCCGGCGAGCAAAGCGCGGCGGTGTTCTACACTGCCTATGCCGCCAAGGGCTCAGGCCAAAACCGCCCGCTGACTTTCGTGTTCAACGGCGGGCCGGGCGCGGCGTCTGCGTTCCTGCACCTCGGCCTGGTCGGCCCGCGCATCCTCGATCTCGGGCCAGACGGCCGCGACGCGGCGACCGCGAGTTTGCGCGACAATCCTGACACCTGGCTCTCGTTCACCGACTTGGTGCTGATCGATCCGATCGGCACCGGCTGGAGCCGCACGGTTAAGCCGGATGACGCCAAGCAATTCTGGAGCATCCGCAGCGACGCTGAGTCATTCGCAAAAGCGATCGCGCTCTACGTCGCCAAGAACAATCGCGCCGCGTCGCCGAAATACCTGTTCGGCGAAAGCTACGGCGGCTTCCGCGCCGCCAAGGCGGCGCGCGCGCTGCAGAGCGACCAGGGCATCGTGATCTCCAGCATCGTCATGCTGTCGCCGATGCTGGAAGGCTGGCTCAATTTCGGCGACGACGAGTCGGCGCTACGCGCGGCGCTGCAACTGCCGTCGCTGGCGGCCGCCGAGCTCGAACGCAAAAACGCGTTCAACCCCGCGGCGCTGGCCGACGCGGAAAAGTTCGCCATGACCGACTATCTGGTGACCATGGCCGGAGCGCCGCCGCAGGGCGCCGCGGGTAAAGCATTCTATCAACGCGTGGCGCAAATCAGCGGGCTGCCGCTGGACGTCGTGACGCAGGCGCGCGGTTTTGTCGAAAACGATTTCGTGAAAAGCCTGCGGCAGGGCGGCAAGATTGTCAGCCGCTACGATGCGGCTTTCGCGGTCGACGATCCCTATCCCGAGCGGCGTTCGTCGCGCAGCCCCGACCCGATCCTTGATGGCTTATCGCGCGCTTATGGCGGCGCCATGGCCGCTTACGCGCGCAACGAGCTCGGCTTCAAGACCGAGATGACCTATGCGTTGCTCGGGGGCGACATCACCGGCCATTGGGACTGGCAAGGCGGCCGGCTACAGGCCAGCGCGGAGGACGACCTGCGCACGCTGCTCGCGTTCAGCCCTTCGTTCCGCCTGCTGATCGCGCACGGCTATGCTGACATGATAACGCCCTACGGCATGACTCGTTACGTGCTTGACCACCTGCCGCCGATCGAGCCGGCCGGCCGCGCGCAGCTCAAGCTCTATCGCGGCGGACACATGCTTTATCTCGACCCGCAGTCGCGCAAGGCGTTCAGCGCCGATGCCGCAGCTTTTTATCGGGTGTGGGAATAAATTAGGCGTGGCCTTTGAATTCGAGCACGTCGAAGCCGACGTGGCGGTCCACGACATAAATCAGCCCGCGCGCGTCGAGAATCACGTCGTTGCTTTGCGGCGCGGCGCGCCCGCCCACCGGTTCCGGAATGAAATGGCCCACCTCGCGCGGCGCCATCGGATCGGCCACGTCGATGATGCGCAGGCCGCCGCCGAACCATACCGCGTGCACCAGCGTACCGGTCATGCGCTCGTGGAACTGGTGCGCGCCGAAGCGCGCGCCCGGCGTGCGGGAGAACGGCGAGTTCGAGCTCACTCACCTCGAACAGCGACAGCGGTTTCACTTCGCCATAATTGGATATGTCAAACAGCAAAATGCCGGCATGCAGACGGCCGCGGCGCGCCTCCTCTTCGTTGGCGCTCTGCGCCTGGTCTTCCTCGTCGATGCTGAGCGCGATGCGTTTGCCGCCGACTTTGTTCGGCACCGGCATGAATGTATGCGTCGGCTCGGGAAACGGCGGATGGTAGTTGTACGACGCCACGGTCTTCGGTTTGCTGAAATCGGACACGTCGACGATGCGAATGCCGCCGTGCCAGCAACTTGCGAACATCTCATTGCCGAAGCGCAGCGCATGATGCAGCCGGTGCCGCTTGCCGGACCAGCTCGGCTTTTCGCCGGCGCCGATGTTCTGCCCGGGCAGCCACCAGCGCGAGACTTCCTGCGGGCGCTGCGGATCGCACAGGTCGTAGATCACCAGCATGGCGCCGAGGAATCCCTCCATCTCGGTGGAGATGTAGGCGTAGCGCTCGTCCATATCGAAGCGGTGCACGCCTCTGCCGCCGGTCAATTGATGATGGATCAACTTGGGCGCCGTCGGTTTTGACACATCGAAAATGCGGAAACCGCCGTTGCGATAGGGCGACTGTTCCGCCGCCTCGATGTCGACAATATCGGCCTCGGTGATATTGAGCTGCTGCGCCAGTTCGGCGCGAGACGGCTCGCGGCCAAGCGCCTCGCGCAGCTCGCGGCGCACGCCGGGCATCTGCTCGGCACGCCGCCCTACCGGCGTCATGTTGCGCTCGTGGTTGACCACCATGAGATCGCCGGCCACCCGCACCTTATGACTGTGCGAGATCGGATCGTCGACGTTGACTGTCGCCACCAGGCGCGGATTGGTGGGGTCGGCGATATCGAGGATCGAGGTGCCAAGGCTTTCCTTGTTCGGAATGTGCCCGACATAGGCGTAATGGCCGGCGACGGTGACTTGCCCGGCTCCTGGAAGATCGAGATGGCCGATGCGCCGCACATTGAGGGCGAGCGCGCCGTTCGGTCGGTCAATCTTATTCATGGTTTTTCCTCGCGTATGATCTTGTCCGAAAAACGGTCCCTCACCCCCGGATCAAGTCCGAGAGCATGCTTTTTCCGGATCATGCGCTATTTGTCCATCGTCGCGCCGGAGGCTTTCACGATCGCGGTCCATTTCGGGATTTCCGCCGCGATATAGGCTTTGAACTGCTCCGGCGTGTCGCCAACGATATCGACGCCGAGCCGGCCGAGCGAAGCCTGCACGCCCGGATCGTGCAGCGCCTTGACGGCCGCATCGTGCAGCGTCGCGACCACCTGCGGCGGCGTGGCGGCAGGTGCGACCAATCCGTGCCAGGTGCTGGCCTCGAAACCTGTCAGGCCGGCTTCGTCCATCGTCGGCACCTCGGGCAGGATCGCCGTGCGTTTGAGCGTGGTCACGGCAATCGCGTGCACCCGTCCGTTTTTGATGTGACCGACCACGGAAGCCGCGGTGGCGAACATCATCTGGTCGTGGCCGGCGATCACATCTTGCAGCGCGGGCGCCGCGCCCTTGTAAGGCACGTGCACGATATCGACATGCGCTTCGGACATGAACAATTCACCGGCGAGATGCGCGGCCGCACCGTAGCCGGACGAGGCGAAATTGATCTTGCCGGGTTGCGCCTTGCAAAGCGCGATAAGTTCTTTCAGCGAGTGCACCGGGACATTCGGATTGAGCACGAGGATATTCGCCTGCGTGCCGATCAGCGTGATGGGCACGAAATCTTTTTCCGGGCTGTAGGTGAGTTTCTTGTACAGGCTTTCGTTGGTGGCGAGGATGCTATTGTTGCCCATCAGCAGCGTGTAGCCGTCGGCCGTCGCGTGCGCGACAAAATCGGCTGCGATGTTTCCACCGGCGCCCGGCTTGTTCTCGATCACGAACGGCTGGCCGAGCAACTCCTCTATCTTCTTGCCGACAATGCGGGCGAGCACGTCGCTTGGGCCGCCGGGTGGGAACGCCACCACCAGTGTCACCGGCCGGCTCGGATAATCGGCGGCCGGCGCCGCCGCGGCGAGAACCAGCAGTGCGGCAAAGCCGCCGAAAAGGGCGGCGCGACGCGCCCGGTTGGCGAGAAATGTCATGACTGCACCTCCGGCTTACGTCGCGCCCCGTGGCGGTCTCCGACCGATGCTACCTTCCCGCGTCGTCTTCAGGAAGGCGAGGAATCGCGGACTTCCTCGGCGTGGTAGACAGAATCTTGCCTAAACCAAGGTCATTTCTTGAGTCCCCGTTGATGTAAGTCAAAGCCCCGCGCGAACAATTTGCTGTTGTAGCCAGGGCTCATGGTGCCGGCGGATAGCGTCTTTTTGCGCACGCAGTTATTGCCGCCGGTATTGGTGTCCCGACGGGTAACGCAACCGAAGGCCGCTTATCGGCGAAACGTGAATCATCGGCGGTTTGCAACGACGAAGACGTCAGGCCTGCGTCGGAATTCGATCGGAATGAATAAAGAATCAATCGGAGGAGATAGGAAATGAA
Source organism: uncultured Alphaproteobacteria bacterium (assembly GCA_963709855.1). Taxonomy (GTDB): domain Bacteria; phylum Pseudomonadota; class Alphaproteobacteria; order Rhizobiales; family Xanthobacteraceae; genus Pseudolabrys. The sequence goes on from CAVPXX010000034.1 coordinate 26,368, forward strand.
AATGCGCTGGGCTTTTCTTGCGATTTTTGCCCTCTGCAGCATGCTTGGATTCAATGTCACCGCCAAGGCGGCCGACGAACCCAGCAAGATCAAAGTGGGCATCCTGCTTCCGCTCACCGGGCCGTTCGCCGCGGTGGCCGAAACTCAGAAGCAGGGCGCGCTGCTCGCGATCGACGTTGTCAACAAGCAGGGCGGTCTCAACATGCCTTGGGGCAAGGTGACGGTGGAAGGCGTCGTCGACGATGACGAAGCCAAGCTCGATGTCGGCGTCCGCCGCTATCGCTACATGGTTTCCGAAGGCGTCAAAGGCGTCGGCGGCCAGACCTGGGCGCCGCTCGCTTACGCGCTCAATGCCATCGTCTCCAAGGAGCCGATGCCCTACTTCCCGATCTGCGTCATGGCGAAGGAAGCCTTCCAGAAAGGCAAGCTCGCCAATTCCAGCTTCGCGGCCGCCTACAGCCCATGGACGGTCGGCTATATGGCCGGCAAGTCGGCGGTTCAGACGCTGGGCAAGAAGCGTGTCTTCTTCTTGGCCCGTACCGACAGCTGGGGCTGGGACATGCGTGACGGCGCCTATGCGGCCGCCAAGGAATTTGGCGCAGAGATCGTCGGCTATGACGAGACAGCGCTCGGCACCAACGATTTCACCACCATTCTGCAGAAGGTCCGCGCCGCAAAGCCGGACGTTTTGATCGCGGCGCAGTTCGCGGCCGACTCGGTGGCGCTCCTCAAGCAGGTCTCCCAAATGGGCCTGAACAAGGAGATGACCATCTTCAACGCCTTCATCACCAACGTGGTCGCCAAGGGCCTGCCGCCCGAGGCGCTGCAGGGCGTCTACGCCATGCACTACTTCTATTACGACCTGAGCACGTTTAACGACAAAGCGGTGGCCAAGAGCGCGCAGGAGTTCACCGAACTGTTCCGCGCCAAGTACGGCACCCCGCCTGATGCCTATGCGACCATCGCCTACGTCGCCTACATGGAAATGTTCCGTGGTTTCGAGGCGGCGAAGTCGCTGGATGCGACAAAGGTCTCGGCAGCGCTGATGGCCAATGGCGGCAAATTCGATACCGTCAAGGGCCCGGCCACCTGGCGCCAGGATCATTCGGCCGCCTACCAGTACGCGGCCTTCCTGGTAAAGGGCAAAGGCGCCGAGCGGAAGAACGAGTGGGATCTGTTCAGCGTGGAAGGTTCAATGGGCGGCGATTCCGTATTGCCGTCGCTCAAGTCCCTTGGTTACTGATCCCTGCTTCGATCGGGCGAGCTTCGCCTGCGGTCAATGAAAGTCGTCAATCTCCACCCCGGCGCAGGCTCGTCTTGCGCTGGGGTGAAGACCCTAGAATAGGATGAGACGTGGATACGCGCGCCGAAATTATCAGAGCGGACGGCGTCACCAAACGTTTCGGTAAGCAGATCGCGGTCAACAATGTCAGCTATCTGCTGCGCGAGAATGAGGTCGCCGGCATCATCGGATCGAACGGCGCCGGCAAGACGACATTTTTCAATCTTCTGACTGGATATTTCCCGCCCGACGAAGGGTCGATTCTCTACAAGGGCGAAGACGTCACCCACATGACGCCCCAGCAGCGGGTGGCGCGTGGATTGATGCGAACGTTTCAGTTGACGGCGACGTTCGACAATCTCAGCGTGATCGACAATCTGGTGCTCGCCTTTTTCCGGGCCCACCGGAAATCGTCCATGCTGCAGCTGCTGTTGAACACCTGCAAAGGACAGCGCAACGATCCGAAGATCCTCGCGATCCTGGAAACCTTCGACCTACAGAATTTACGCGACCGGATGGTGAAGCACCTGAGCCTGGGCGAAAAGCGACGCCTTGAGATTGCGATGGCAGTCCTGGCCGAACCCAAGGTGCTGCTGCTCGATGAACCGCTGGCAGGACTGTCCGAGTCTGAGATCCAGGGCGTCCTGAATGTGCTTCGCCAGCGCGTCGGCCGGCAGACCATCCTGATCGTGGAACACAAGATTTCTCACGTGCAGGACTTCCTGCAGCGGCTCACGGTCATGCACGAAGGCCGGGTGATCGCCGACGGCGGCTGCGAGGAAACGCTGAGCCACCCGGAAGTGCGCCGAAGTTATTGGCAGATCGACGCCACCGGCGAGCAAGACAGGACCGTCGAGGCATGACGAATACCGACGATATCCTGACGGTTGCCAATCTCAGCGTCGCCTACGGCGAATCGAAGGCGCTGTTCGACGTCAGCATAAACGTGCGACGTGGCCAGGTCGTCGCCTGCGTCGGCCGCAACGGCGCGGGCAAGAGCACGCTACTCAAAAGCATTACCGGTTTCCTCAAACCGACCTCGGGATCGATTACCTCCAACGGCACCAGTCTGGTCGGCATGCCCGCGTTCGCGGTCGCCGGAATGGGGATCAAATACATACCCCAGGACAAGAAGGTCTTTTCCGATCTGACGGTGCAGGAAAACCTCGAGCTCGGCAGCTACGCCAGCCAGGATTACGACTGGGCCCCGGTCTTCGACTATTTCCCCAAGCTGAAGGTGTTGATGGGCCGCAAGGCGGGTTATTTGAGCGGCGGCGAACGTCAGATGTTGATGATCGGCCGCGCAATTCTGGGCGGTCCCAAGCTGCTGTTGGTGGACGAACCGACCGAAGGCCTGGCTCCCAGCATCGTGATGCACTTGCGGGACGTTTTCAAAGAGTTAGCCAAGAAAACGGCGCTGGTAATCGTCGAGCAGAACCTGCCTTTGGTGTGCGCCATCGCCGACAAGGTCTACGCCTTGAAGGAAGGCCGCATCATGGCGGAGCTGACGGAGCACGAAACGATTAAGCCCGAGGCGTGCGAGAAATATCTCTAAAACATGTTCGATAAAGGCGTCCGCAATGAACGTTTTGAGATGGTGGTGGGGATTGCTGCTGGCCTTCGCGCTGCTGGCGCTGGTGCGGGTATTTCTGCCGCTGCCGTTCGCCAATGAGATCATTATTTTCTCGATTTACACCATGGGCTGCAACTATCTGCTCGGCCGCGTGGGCTTCATCTCGTTCGGGCAGCCGGCCTATCTGGCCGTGGGCGCCTACGCCGCCGCGTTTTACCTCTTTTACTTCGGCAACAATCCCTATGTCGGCATTCTGATCGGCGTGGCCGCCGGGATCGTCGTGTCCTTCGCCATCGGCCCGCTGTTCGTGCGGTTGCGCGGCGACTACTTCGCCTTGGTCAATCTCGCGCTCGCGGTGATCATCTTCTATCTCATGCAGAAGGTGCTCGCCGACATCACGCACGGCGACAACGGCCTGTGGTTCCTCACCAACCTGACGTCCACGCCGGTGCTCGACCTGTCGCGGCCCGATCAGTTCTTCATCTTCGCCTTCCTGGTCGCCTTCGCCCTTTGGGCATTCTACAAATATCTCGACAACTCGATCTTCGGCGCCTGCTGCCTGGCCACCAAGATCAACGAAGACAAGGTGAAATTTCTCGGCTACAGCAGCTTCAATATCCGGCTGTTCGCTTTTGTCATTGCCAACACGACTACCGCGTTGGCCGGAGCGATGTATGCCGTCTATCTCGGGTTCGTCAGCCCGGAGATCACCAGCCCGGCGCGCGCCGCCGACCCTGTGGTGGTGACGATTCTCGGCGGCGTCGGCACGCTGTACGGACCCATCGTCGGCTCGATCGTCTATACCGGCATGAAGGACGTGCTCAGCAAGGTGCTTGGCAATTGGGAGCTGGTGATCGGCTTCGTGCTCGTGTTCATCATGCTGGCCGGCGAAAAGGGTATCTGGGGCACGCTGGAGCCGTTGATCAAAAAGACCTTCGTGCGCGTGACCGGCAAGGCTGCTGCCGACCAGGGAGGGAGCAGCCGATGATCGACATGCAGTTGCTGATCTCCGGCGTTATCTTCGGCTTGAGCCTGGGGGGCATCTTTTTCCTGATGGCGATCGGGCTGTCGCTTTGTTTCGGCCTGATGCGCATCATCAGTCTCGACCAACTGCTCTACTACTCGGTGGGCGCCTACATCACCTATTCGGTCAGCCTGGCGCTGGGAAACGTCTGGCTCGGCGTGCTGGCGGGGGTGGTCGTCGCGGGCCTCTCCGCCTTGGCGGTGGAACGGATCGTGTTCCGGCGCATCTACGACCGGGACCTGCCCTTCACGATGATCACATCCTTCGGCGTCCTGATCGGCGGTGTCGGCCTCATCAAGTATTTCTGGGGACTGGTCCCGCGCCCGGTGCCGGTGCCAATCGATGTCCAGGTCTACATCATCGGGACAGAAATTCCGGTCTACCGCCTGGTCGTCATTGCCATTGCCGGTTTCGTCTATGGCGGCATCTGGCTGTTCCTCAACCGCACCATCATCGGCAAGGCGATCCGCGCCGGAACCGAGGACGTCGCGCATGTCGAGGGCCTGGGCATCGACGTCTACCGGCTGTTCACCATCACTTTTGTCATCGCCGGAGGATTGTCCGGTCTAGCCGGCGGGCTACAAGCGCCGCTAATCATGGTGGATCCGCAGATGGGGCTCGAGGTGCTGGCCTTTGTGTTCATGGTCGTCATCATCGGCGGCCTGGGCAGCATCAAGGGTACGCTGGTGTCGAGCTTTCTGGTGGGTCAGGTGGTTTCGATCGGCTCGCTGGTCTATGCGCCACTGGCGCAGATGGCGCCCTTCGCCATCATGCTGCTGATCCTGCTGATCAAGCCGACCGGCCTTTTCGGCAGCCAAATGCTCAAACGGTAAACGCCGCCTGCCGCGTCCGATCAGGCCGGAATTTGCTTCTGTTCGGCGGCGCGTTTGGCCTTGATCGCGGTGAGCACCTTTTCCGCAGTGGCGGGAAGCGAGGTCACCCGCACACCGACCGCGTCATGAATGGCATTCAATATTGCGGCCGAGGTTGGAACCGCAGTCGGTTCGCCGACACCTTTGGCGCCGAATGGTCCGGTGGGATCGAAGCCCTGCACGATGTCGACCGCGATTTCTGGCATGTCGAGCGAAGTCGGCATAATATAATTGGTCAGGTTGGGATTGATGTGGCGCCCATTGGCGTCGAACAGCATCTCTTCCTGCAAGGCCATACCGACGCCCATCGAAATGCCGCCCTCGACCTGTCCCTCGACCAGCATGGGATTTATGGCGGTGCCGCAATCGTGGGCGGCTGCGATGCGCAGGACTTCGACCTCGCCGGTCTCGTCATCGACGTCGACCTCGGCGATCTGCGTGGCATAGACGTAAGTGGCGAACGGTTTGCCCTGCCCCGTCTCCGGATCCATGGCGACGGTCGGCGGATTCCACGATGCGCTGCCGATCGCGGGCTGGCCGAGCACGACCTGGGATCGACGCGCCACTTCGCCGATCGAGACGTTGCGCTGCGGAAAGCTCTTCACCTGGATTTTGCGGTCTTTCGCTTCGAGCTGGCTGACCTTCACCCCCAGCATGGGCGCTGCGGTTTCGAACAGAATCGCCTTGGCGGCTTCGGCGGCGAGCCAGATAGCGTTGCCGGTGACATATGTGGTGCGGCTGGCAATGGCGCCGGTATCCATCGGGGTCGTATCGGTGTCGGCGGAGACGACATGCACGTCGTCGGTAGCGATGCCGAGCGCCTCGGCCGCGATCTGGCCGAGCACCGTGAGCGAACCTTGACCGGTTTCGACCGTGCCGGTGAGCACCGTGGCGGTGCCGTCCTCATTGACCTTCACCATCGCCGCGCTTGGATTGGCGTCGACGGTGAAACCGATCGGATACCACATGCAGGCGATGCCGCGTCCGCGCCGTTTCATGAACGCGGCTCCCAGCCGAAACGATCGGCCGCCTTGCGCAGCGATTCCTTGACCACGACGCTGTGCAGCACCTGTCCGGTCGGGCTCGAAGAACCTTCGTCGAAAGCATTGAGCAGTCGGATTTCTAACGGATCGATGCCGAGGGCCTTGGCGATGTCGTCCATTTGCAACTCATAGGCGAAGCACACCTGCGGCGCGCCGAAGCCGCGCATGGCGCCGGTCATGGTTTTGTTGGTGTAGACCACGAAGGCCTCGGCCACCACATTGTCGATTTTGTAGGGACCGGGCGACAGGATGCAGGCCTTGCCGAGTGTGGTCGCGCTCCACGAGCAATAGGCACCGCCGTCGAGCACGAGCCGAATCTGGCGCGCCAGGATGCGGCCTTTTTTACTGACGCCGGTCTTGTAATCCATGATGATCGGGTGACGCGTCGTGGTCGAGGTGAACTCCTCACCGCGCGTGAATACGCCCTTGACCGGCCGGCCGGTCTTCTTCGACAAAAGCGCCAGCGCCGGTTCCTGCGAGATTTCGTTTTTACCGCCGAAATTGCCGCCGACGATAGTGCCGATGATGCGGATGCGGCTCATCGGCAGCTTCAGCGTGCGCGCCATGTCGGAGCGCGCGAGCGTAATGCGCCCGATGGTCGCCCAGATGGTGAGGCGGCCATTAGCATCCCAATCGGCGATGGCAGCGTGGGGTTCGAGCGAGACGTGCTCAATCATTTGCGTGCTGTACCGGGCTTCGAAAATATGGTCGGACGCGGCAAATCCCTTTTCGATGTCGCCTTTGCGGACGACCTTGGTCGCATAGATGTTGCTGTCGGTCCCATGCACCTTGGGGGCGTCCTCGCGCATGGCAGCGACCGGATCGAAGATGGCCGGCAGCGGCTCGTATTCGACCACGATCTTCGCCAAAGCCTCGTTGGCGATCTGTTCGGTGACGGCCGCCACCGCGGCAACGCCGTCGCCGGCGTGGCGAACGATCGGGTCGGCGAGCACCGGCTGGTCCTGAAACGTCGGCCCAAAGGAATTGACAGGGATTTCCTTGCCGGTGAGCACCGCCATCACGCCGGGCATGGCCTCGGCCGCGCTGGTATCGATGCGCTTGATGCGGGCGGAGGCGATGCCGGCGCGCTTGATGCGCGCATAAAGCATGCCGGGAAAACTGAGATCATCGATATATTTGGTCTGCCCGAGGCCGTGCAGGCGGCCGTCCGGCCGCGTCGCGCGCTGGCCCACGGCGCGGGTCTGCTGGCGGGCGTCCGGCACCAGCGGCTCGATCGGATAAGGCTCGCGCGGCACCACCGCCGGCAGCCGCAGATCGACGTCGGGTGAACGCAGCGTCTCGTCGATGTCCAGCTTTTCGCGTTCTAGGACTCGGCTGTGTTCGTTCATGGTGCGGTCACCTCGGTTCGCGCATGGGTGAGCTGGGTGCGGGATTCCTCACGCAGCAGGCGGGCCGCATCTTGCACCGCCTCGATCATCTTGGTGTAGCCGGTGCAGCGGCAGAGATTTCCCGACAGCGCATCGCGGATTTCTTGCGTCGACGGGGTGAGGTTTTCATCGAGCAAGGCCTTGGCGGACAGCAGCACGCCGGGGCCGCAGAAGCCACATTGCAGCGCACCGCTGTTCTCGAAGGCCGTTTGAATCGGGTGCAGCCGGTCCCTGCTGGCCAGACCCTCGATGGTGAGCACCTGGCGGCCATCGGCCTGGCCGGCGAGCATGAGGCATGAATTGACCGCCTGGCCGTCGACGATCACGGTGCAGGCGCCGCAGTCGCCGACATCGCAGCCGAGCTTGGCGCCGGTGAGATTGAAATGCTCGCGCAACAACTGGAGCAGAGTCGTTTCCGGCGGCACCGAAGCGCCGCGGACCTGGCCGTTGACGATCATCGTTACGTCGGTCACGCCACGAGCTCCTTTTCCTTCGTGGTCGCGCGCGTCTGCGCATTGGCGAGCGCGCGCTTTACCAGGACGGCGACAAGATCGCGCCGGTAGTCGGCGCTGGCGCGGAAGTCGCTGATCGGCTTTGCCTCGATGGCGGCAATACGGCCGGCTTCGGCCATTGCCTCGGCGCTGATCTTGCAACCGTCGAGAAAGGCTTCCGCCTTGCGTGCGCGAATGACGGTCGGCGCGACCGCCCCGAGCGCGATCCGCGGCGCCACAAAGACGGACTTGTCGCCCACCCAAAAACTCGCCGCGGCATTGACCAGCGCCAGCGCCTGGCCTTTGCGCAATCCGAATTTCTCGAACGCGGCCGGCTTATCGAGATTCTCTTTAGGAATGACGATGTCGATGAGCAGATCGCCGGGCTTGAGACTGGTCTTGCGCGGACCGACGAACAGATCGGCCAACGGCATCCGCTGCTGGCCGGAGGAACTGGCGACCGTCACCGAAGCATCGAGTGCGATCAGCGCCGGCCCGCTGTCCATCGACGGAACGCAAGTCACCAGATTGCCGCCGAGCGTGCCGAGGTTGCGTGTCTGCACCGCGCCGATCGAATGGGCGGCTTCGACCAATGCCGGGAACATTCTTCGGATGATCGGCGAGTTCATGATGTCGGAATGTGTGGCAAGCGCGCCGATGTGAAGCCCGTCAACGACGATGGCAATATCTTTAAGTTCGCGCAGCCGCGAGACGTCAACGATTATTTCCGGGTTATGGACCACGTGCTTGAGTTCGACCAACAGATCGGTTCCGCCCGCCAGGATTTTGGCCTTGGCGCCGTGCTCGCCAAGTAGCGCCACGGCGTGCCCGACATCTTTAGCCGATACGTATCCGAACGCCTTCATCCGGTCTGTTTCCTTGATACGCGCCGATTGTGCGTTGCAGCGGCCAACCCCAACCTCCAAAAGGGAGGACATTCGGCATCAAGGGGGCCGCAATTGAGAACTTGAGAGAATAAGCGGCTATGTGGGCGTAATCTAGATCAAAATGGCGCGTCAGATTTGAAAGTCCTTCGGCATGGTTGAAATGACCGGGATTTGCGCGCCTGTGATGGAGAAAAGCTGAGGGAATATGCCCCCTGCTACCGCCGAGCCTGCCATTATCTCTCAGCCCGAAAAGCGGTCAGAATTCGCGGCCAACGATGAGGCTGTCGAGCGAATAGGCGCCCCCGCCGTGCACGAGAAAGTAAAACGCCGCGAGCGTCCACATCAGGGTGTATTCGAGGCCGAGCTGGTTCCAGAAATATTTGCCGACGCGCCAGCGTTCGATGTTGGATACCAGCAAGAACAGGACGATCGGCACGGCCGCGAGACGCGTGAACAGGCCGAGCGCCAGCAACGGCCCGCAGATGAATTGAGTGAGTGAGATCGCCGGCGCCCATACGACGCCCGGACGATAGCCATGCTTGTCCATATAATCGGCGAGCATCCGAACGCTGCGCATCGGCTGGCCGGTGGTGGGGAAGCAGCCGAATGTATTGCGCAAGGCGTGCGGTACCAGCGCCAGCCCGACCATGACGCGCAAGAGCGCCTCTGCCACAGGAGCAAGCGTTTGGTAAAGCGCGCCGAGCTGGGGAAAGACGAGAGGGATCGAAGGATCAGACATGAAAGCCTTCGTGTCGGCCAATGTCGACGCGACGGGAATTTATAACCTGATTTCGCCGAGATTGATGCTGGCGCCGAGCTTGGCGTTGACGGTCTTTTTGGCCCCGCCGGGAGCCGCGATCTCCACGACATATTCACCTGAGTTCTCGTCCAGCCGGTCGAATTTGAAGTCGCCGTAATTGTCGGTGGCGGCCTGCGCCACCAAGGCGCCGCCCTTGAGCAGGCGAATGGCCGCGCCCTCGACGCAATCGATCACGCCATTCGCCTCCATCGAGACGGAGCCGCCGATGAAACATTTCGAGAAGCGCCACAGATTTTTGTAATAGACGCGCGGGCTCGTTGCGAGTTCCGCTTGCATGACTTCGAGCCCCTGCTCGCGCGCGAGCTTCGCCATCTCATCGTCGTCCACGCAGACCGCGCGCATGGCGCCGGTCGGACAGGATTGCTGTCCGCGCGTCTGTTTCCAGCCCTGGTCGATGAGATGCGCGTCGAACGTCCAAGCCTGCGGCAATTGCAGTTCCTCGTTCCACCAGATGTGACCATAGGGGCAGGCATCGACCAAATCCTTGCGTCCCTTCGCCTTGATCGGATCGACCAGCACGATGCCGTCGTCACGTTTTTTCACGGCGCCGCCGCCTTTAGCGACGCAGGGCGCGTTGTCGCAGTGGTTGCACATCGTCGGCACATAGGCGATGTCGATCGCCGGCATCTGCCCGCGCTCTTTCTGCAAGATATTGATCCACTTGTGGCCGTGCTTCGGCATCGGCGCCGAATAGCCGAGAAATTCGTTGCCGACATATTCGTCCATGGTCGCGAGCGTGCACAAATTGCAATTTGTGCACTCGGCGACGTCAATGATAAGGTTCCATTTATCCATCGTAGTCACACCACGTCTCGCGCCGGCCGATCGTCACTTCGGTATTTTCGGCACTATGAGATGAAAGAGCTTGAGCGACGCACCGCTCGCCGCCTGGATGGTCGCGGTCTCGGAAGGACCGAGATAGACGCCGGCGCCTTTTTCGACGTCGTAGTCTTTGTTGTTGAGTTGGATGCGGCCTTTGCCGTCCATGAGGTAGATGAGCTGGTGCTTGTTGATTGCGTCCGGTTTGAACGTCTCCGCCGATTTGAGCCAACGCAGCGAACCGTGCACGTTGCGCGCCCCGCAGAGGGCTTCGTTCAGGATCTCAGTGACCTCGCCCTGGCCGGCCGACGTCTTTTTGGGCAGCTTGTTGGTTTCGATGAATGTGAGTGACATAATCGTTTTCCTATGCTGTCAGCCTAAATTCAGGTCTGGATCCAGACGCGGCCGTCCTTGCGGTCCCAGCGCAAGTCGTCGTCCGTGCCTTCGAGGATCGTGGTCTTGAAGCGATTGGGCGCCTGCCACTCGAAATAGAACAGCGGCTCGGTCGCGCGCAGGCGGTGCTTCTCCTCGGCCGGGATGAAGATCATGTCGCCGGGCCCGACCGGCGTAATCCCATCGTCCGATTCCACCGTCGCCTTGCCGTCGATGATGAAATAGAAATGCTCGCAGTTCTTGTGCAGGTGCAAGGGCGACGCCGCTCCCTTCTTGTAGTGCATAACGCCCGCCAGCATGTCGTCGATATTGGCGAGTTCCTGATTGACGAAGAAAATACGCTCGCGTGCCTGTTTGGCATCGATCAGCGAGGGCAGATCGCCCTCCTTGAATACATAAGCCATCAGATCAACTCCTCCTGTTATTGCTATTTTGCCGGCACAAGGTGTGCCGCCTTGAGTTTGCTGCGGATCTCATCATCCTTCTGCATCTTGGCGAAGGTTTCCGAGACGTGCTCGATGCGCCCGTCCCACACTTCGACCTGCACCAGCGCGTTGGCGCCGGCCAGCGAATGCGTGGTCTTGGTCTGCGTGCGCTCGGGCGTGAGCAGATTGAGGACGCCGCCGCGGTCAACCGATTTGCCGGGCTCGCCCATCGGATCGTAGACCGCGGAGGATTCGTAGCCGTGGCAGACGCCGCGCGGTAGCCGCTGGGTCGGCAGCGCGGCGCAAATCACCGCGCCGCGGTCGTTATAGACCTTCACCAGATCGTGCTTCTTGATGCCGCGCTCGGCCGCGTCTTGCGCGTTCAGGCGCATGATCCAGTAATAATAGCCGCTGACATTGACGCGATGATCCTCGATATTGAGCAGGAACAAATCCTTGCCGTCACCCTGCGTGTGATACGAATACTTCGAGTGCGGCGTGAGCAGTTGCAGCGGGTAACGCTCGAACAAGTCACCGGAATGCGGCCCCTCCCACGATGGCACGTATTTGACGATCGGCGGCCGCTCGGGGTCGACGAACCGCTTCAAGCTGTTGCACTCGAATTCGAGCTTGCCGGACTGCGTCTGCAACCCGCGCAGGAACTCCTCGGTGTAATCGGACGGCAGCGGCTGCGCTTCCGGCACGTCCTTTTTGCGGTTTTCCCAGAACCAGCGGAACGACACCGGCGCGCGCAGGTGCTCCTTCTCGGCCGGCACGACGTAGTAGCCGCGCTTGATGAACTTCCTCCAGGAGATCACCTTCGGCAGATCGGAGGCATCGAAGTGCCGCTTGACCCAGTCGAGCTCGTTGCAGCCCTCGTTGAAGTAGTTGGCAAGACCAAGCCGTTTGGAGATTTCGGTGAAAATCCAGTAGTCAGTCTTCGACTCGCCGAGCGGCTTGATCGCCGGCGCCTGGAAGATGATGACGCGGTGATTGAGCTGCTGCTGGCCGTGATGGCCGTAGCCGCCGAGGCCCGCCCATTCTGAAATATCGACGCGCTCGAAATTGGTGCAGACCGGCAGGACCAGATCGGCGAACTTAGCCTCGCCCTCGAACCAGATCGACTGGTTGACGACGAATTCCAAATTGTCCGACTGGTACATCCGCACATGGCGGTTGGTGTTGTTCATGGTCGCGATCATCGAGCCGCCGTACTTGTAGAGCATCTTCACCGGCGAATGGCCGGGCGCCGGATAGCTGAATTTGGCGAACTGGTGCTCGATCGATTTTCCGTTCCACGGCCAGCCTTCCGCTTTTCCGTCGGCGATCGCCTCCGGCATGTAGATGCGCGGGATGCGCTGGTTGTTCGAGCTCATGCTGGGGAGCTGCGGCATGCGCTGATAGAGCTCGACCGGCATCGAGGTGTTCTCGAGATCGCCGGACATGCCGCCGTCGGCGTAGCCGGGGAAATAGAAATTGAAGTCGAGCGGTGAGCCCCATTGCAGATTGCCCATGTTGATGCCGGGCTTGCCCAAGCCCTGCATCGCCGCGAGGCACACCATGGTGCGCGCCCACTGGATGCCGGTCTGGTTGCGGCAGGCGCCGCCGTGGCCGTTGCCCCAGCCGCCGGGCGCGAGATAGACGCGCTTCCTGCCCCACTCGCGGGCGAGCGCGCGCACATCCTTGGCCGGAACGCCGGTTTCCTTCTCCTGCCACTCCGGCGATTTCGGGATGCCGTCTTCTTCACCTAGCAGGTAAGCCTTCCAGACGTCGAAGCCAACCGTGTGACTCTTTACATACTCTTTGTCGTAGAGGCCTTCCTGGATCCAGACATAAGCTATCGCCATCGCCATGGCCGGCGAGGTGGTCGGCTTGGGCGCGAACCACTTGCCGGGGAGGAATTGCGCCGACGCATTATAATAGGGATCGATGTGGACGACTTTGATGCCGAGCTTCGGGTTTTTCAGCCACTGCCGGCGCACGGTACCTTCCTGCGCGCCATAGGAGCCCGATGTGGTCTCCGGGTCCGCGGCCCAGAACACGATCATCTCGCAGTTCTGCAAGCAATCCTCGACCGTGCCGTAGGTCTCCGACTGGCCGACGCGCAGCGTGTAGCCCCAGTGATGCACGGCGCCCCAGTACCAGCCTTCCCACGAGTCGGGATTGTGGTGCACGCGCGTCATGCCGACCGCGTTGGCGAAACGGTAGAGCGCGGACAAATAGTAGCCGATATTGCCCCAGGTGTGGTGCGAGCCGTGCGAGGTCGCGACCGCGCCCGGCCCGTGGTCGCGCTTGCAGCGTTTGATTTCGCCGGCGACGAGGTCGAGCGCCTCGTCCCACGAAATGCGCACGTATTCCGACTTGCCGCGGTTCTGCGGATTGCGCGCGCCGTTAGGATCGAAGTCGACGCGCTTCATCGGATAGAGCAGACGATCGGGCGAATAGACGATCGATTTGGCGTTCTGGCCATGCGGCGCCAGCGTCGTCTTGCGCGGCGGCGTGAACTGCATGCCGCGCGCTTCGATCGTCCACGGCTGCGGGTCGCTGTCGTCGAAATCGATCGGCGTCATGCGGACGATCTTGTCGTCCTTGACGGTGATGAAGACCGGCCCGCCATTGGTCATATTGCAATAGCGCATCGAGCCGTCCGGCATCGGCGTGCCGAAAGTCCAGTGCGCGGTCTGCATCATCATGAGGGTCTGCGCGAACCAGTTGGTCAGGTCCTCCGGACCGTCTACGCCAAGGGTGAAATCCTTCTGGGCATTGATCTGGTTGAGCCAGTTAATCGGCGGCGTCAGCAAGGACGCGCCGGTCGCGGCATTCTTGAAGGAGAGCGTGATATCAGGCTTCGGATGCTGCCCGGCGCCTGAGCGGATTTTGCCGTCGCGGATGTCGATCCAGCGGCCGGTGCCCTCGTCACACGCCTTGATCTGCGCAACCAGGTTGCGCTCTTTGAGGCGCGCCGCAAAATGCGGATGCCGCCAGCGCGCGTATCTGAGCATTAGCGTGAGCGCAAACAGAATGACGGATAGTTTGAGCTGCGGGAACATCGGCGCTTCCTCGGGACTTATGATCAGATCGCGTAAAGGCCGTCACCCACCCGTTGCGATTGAAGGCCGGCGCGACCGCTATTGCCCAGCAATTATAGGATTTCCGGCTATCGTTTATTGATGCAATTTATCGGCAGCGCGATCTAATATTTCGATCACCCCGGCAGCGGCCCGCTCAGGGCCGCGGCCGCACGGCCCGCCGCAATTGGTTCGTCAGCAGGTCGATCTTCGCTGCGGTTTTCTGCAATTCGCCGAGAAAGGCTTGGCACACGGCCGACATTTCATGTCTGGCGCGCGAAATCGCCATCACCTGCCAGGGCTGCATCGGCGCGTCGAGCAGCACCGGGGCGATCGACGGCGTGTTGCGGTTGCCGGCGAAGATTTGCGAGGGTACCAGCGTGATATAGTCGCCGTTTTCGACCAGCGCCAGCGCGCAGGCGAATGAGGTGCATTCGATCGTGCTTTTCGGCGGCTCCAGCCGGTTGGCGAGGAAGGTCTGCTCGAACACGTCGAGCCCGGTGTGACTGCGGCGATAGATGATCCAATCGAGATCGGTGAGATCGGCGAGCCCCAGCTTGTGTCGGCCGAGCACGGGATGGTCGGCGCGCACCGCCGGCACCAGCCAGTCCTTGACCAGGCTGATGAAGCTCAAGCTGTCGTCGCGCGGCCGGCCGGGCACCAGGCAAATCGCGAGATCCAGATCGCCGGTGCGGATCGCTGGCAGCATATCGGGATAGACGCCCTCCAGGATATGGAAACTCACGCGCGGATGCGTGCGCTGGAAGGCAATAACCGCGCGCGGCAGCAAGCCGGTGGCGACGCTCGGTGAGGCGCTGACGCGGATTTCGCCAAGCCCGGCGCCTTGGATGGTTTCGACGTCGTTGCGCGCGTGACGCAGCTCCGCCTCGATGGTCTTGATGCGCGCGAACAGCGCCTTGCCCGCCTCGGTGGCGGCAACGCCGTGGGCGCCGCGGTGCAAGAGCTCGACACCGAGGTCACGTTCCAACTGCTGGATGCTTTTGGTGACCGACGACTGCGACAAGTTCAGAACCTTGGCCGCCTGTCGCACCGCGCCGGCCTCGACCACGGCGGTGAAATTGCGCAATTGACTGAGTTTCATGGCGATGCCGGCCTGCCCGCTGGTGATCGCAAAATACTATCATTGAGCCTTGAAAATACCTAGTTCGGCGATCGGGCCACCAGCGCCAAAAATAATGACGCCACGACCATGGCAGCCGTGGCGTCGATTGTCTGAAAGCACCGGGCGCGATGAGCCCCGCTCAGTTGCCCTGGAACACCGGCTTCTGTTTGGCGATGAAGGCCTCGTAGGCGCGTTCGTAGTCCTTGGTCTGCATGCAGATCGCCTGCGCCTGCGCCTCGGCTTCGATCGCCTCGTCGACGCCCATGTTCCATTCCTGGTGCAGGCACTTCTTGGTCATTGCGTTGGCGAAAGTCGGGCCGTCCGACAGCGTCTTGGCCAGCGCCTGCGCGTCGGCGAGTACGGTCTCCGGCTCGCTCAGCTTGTTGTAGAAGCCCCAGCGCTCGGCCTCGGTGCCGTCCATCGCGCGGCCGGTATAGAGCAGCTCCGACGCGCGGCCGTGGCCGATGATGCGCGGCAGGATGGCGCAAGCGCCCATGTCGGCGCCGGCAAGCCCGACGCGCACGAACAGGAATGCGACCTTGCTGCGCGCCGTGCCGACGCGCAAATCCGACGCCATGGCGATGATCGAGCCGGCGCCGGCGCAAATGCCATCAATCGCCGCGACGATCGGCTGCGGACAGGCCCGCATCTCCTTGACCAGCTGACCGGTCATGCGCGTGAAGGCGAGCAAGCCGGCCATGTCATCCTTGCGCTGCATCTCGACCAGCGGGCCGATGATCTCGTGCACGTCGCCGCCGGAGCAGAAATTGCCGCCGGCCCCGGTGATCACGATGTTCTTGATGCCATCGACATATTGAAGGTTGCGGAACAAGTCACGCAGCTCGGCATACGACTCGAGCGTCAGCGGGTTCTTCCGTTCCGGCCGGTTCAAGGTGATGGTCGCCACCTTGCCCTCGACGCTCCAGAGAAAATGCTTCGGCTTGTAATTGGAAAAGTCGAGTCCGGCGGGACGAAACCGCGTGGCCGTATCATTCATAGTCTTTGTCCTCTCGATGACGGTCGTTGTTGGAATTAGCCTGCGAACGTGAGCCCGCCGCTCACGCTCATCACCTGGCCGGTGACGTAGTCGGCCTGCGGGCTGGCGAAGAACATGACGGCATCGGCGATTTCCTCCGGCTTGGCGAAGCGGCGGAACGGAATTGCTTTAAGGAAAGCCTCGCGCAGCTTCTCCGAGCGGGTGGCGAGCATCGGCGTATCGGTTGGACCCGGGCACACGCAATTGACGTTGATCGAGTAGCGCGCGACCTCGCGCGCGAGCGACTTGGTGAAGGCAATCAGCCCGCCTTTGGCGCCGGCGTAAACCGTTTCGCCGCCGCTGCCGACGCGGCCCGCGTCGCTGGCGATATTGATCACCTTGCCGCCGTTGGCGGCAATCATCGGCGGCAGCAACGCCTGCGTCAGATGTGCAGGGCCGGCGAGGTTGATGGCGATCACGCGGTTGATGAACTCCGGAGTGTTCTGCATGTAGGGCTGGATGTCGCCCCAGCCGGCACCGTTCACCAAGATGTCGACGCGCGGATAGCGCGTGAGCACCTCGGCAGCGCCGGCGCGGATGGAATCGGAGTTGCCCATGTCGATAGCGATGAAATCGACTTTCAGGTTGGCGCCGGCAGCTTCCTTCTTCAACGCCTCGCCTGCCACAGCGTTCACGTCGGCACAGATCACGGTGGCGCCCTGGCGGGCGAATGCCATTACCGTGGCCTTGCCGATGCCGGAGGCACCGCCGGTGACAAAAGCTATCTTGCCGTCGAATTTCATCGCGCCGCTCCACTCTTTGGCTGTGTCGAGGATTCGGCCGCGCCCGCCAGGAACGCCGTCACGCGTTTCTGCGTCTCCGGGTTGGTGAGCAGCGACCGGGTGAATTCCAGTTCGTCGGTATAGCCGCCGCGGCCGGGCTGACAGGCGGCCGCGATACAGGACTTGCTGGCAGCAAGTGCCGCAGCCGGCAGGCCGGCGATGCGTTTGGCTATCTCGGCCGCGCGCGCCGGCAGTTCGGCGCGCGGCGCCGACCAATGCACCACGCCGAGCGCGGCTGCGGTTGCGCCATCAAGCACTTCGGCGCCGAGGATCAGCCGGCTGGCGAGCGCCGGGCCGCATAGCCGGGTCAGACGCTGGGTGCCGCCCGCGCCCGGGATCAATCCAAGCCGAACTTCCGGCAGCCCCACTTTGGCTTCATTAGCCGCGATGCGCAGATCGCAAGACAGCGCGAGTTCAAATCCGCCGCCCATCGCCGCGCCGCCGATCTCGGCGAGCGTGACCTGCGGAAGCTTTTCGATGCGCGCGTAGAGCCGCTGGATGCTCGCGACATAGGCATACATGCTGTCGGGCCCGTCGGCCATGTCCATGCGTTCGCGCACTTCCTTGAGATCGGCGCCGGCGCAGAACACCTTCTGCTCCGAGCGGATATGCAGGACGCTGGAACGTGGGTCGCGGCCCAATTCGTCCAGCTTGGCGTCGAATGCGCGCACCCATTCCTCGCTAATTGCGTTCACCGGCGGGCGGCTCAGCGTCAGCGTGGTCACGGCATCGGCGGTCTGCATCAGGAACATGATCAGGTCCGCCTTTCCTGCCCCGGCTGGGTCATGAGCGCGCGGCTGATGACCAGCCGCTGAATGTCGTTGGTGCCCTCGTAGATCTTGCTGGCGCGCACCGCGCGATAAATGCGCTCGACCCCGAAGTCAGCCATGTAGCCGGCGCCGCCCAGCGTCTGGATGGCGTCGGAACAGATGCGCTCGGCGGCTTCGGTGGCGAACAGTTTCGCCATCGACGCCTCTTTCAGGCAGGGCAAGCCCTCGCTGCGCAAGGCGGCGGCATGCAGAACCAGTTGCCGTGCTGCTTCGAGCTGGGTCGCCATATCGGCTAGGCGAAACGCGACGGCCTGATGTTCGATGATCGTCTTGCCGAAGCTGCGGCGCTCCTGCGCATAAGCGAGCGCGATTTCGTGCGCCGCGCGCGCCATGCCAACGGCTTGTGCGGCGATGCCAATGCGGCCGCCTTCCAGGTTGGCCAGCGCGATACGGTAGCCCTGACCTTCGGCGCCAAGCCGATTTGCCACCGGTACGCTGAGCTCATCGAATTGCACTTCGCAGGTATCGGACGCTTGCTGGCCCATCTTGTTTTCAACCCGGCGGACGCAATAGCCGGATTGCTTGGTGTCTACGATAAAGCAGCTAATGCCCTGCTTGCCGAGTCCGAGATCGGTGGCGGCAATGACCAGCGCGACGTCGGCGTTCTTGCCCGAAGTGACGAACTGCTTGATGCCGTTGAGAATATAGCCGCCGTTGCGCCGCTCGGCACGGGTGCGGATCGCGCCGGCATCCGAGCCGCTCTGCGGTTCCGTGAGGCAGAAGGCGCTCAGCATCTCGCCGCGCGCCATCGGCCGCAGATATTTTTCCTTCTGCTCCGGCGTCCCATACTCAACCAGCGGCATGCAGCCGACCGAGTTATGCCCGCTCATGATGGTCGATACGGCGCCATCGCCGGCGGCGATTTCCTCTAACGCCAGCGCATAGGAGACGTAGTCAGTGCCGGCGCCGTCCCACTCCGGCGGAACCGTCATCCCCATGAAGCCGAGATTGCCCAGTTCGCGCAGTGCCGCGCGCGGAAACACCGCTTGGCTGTCCCATTCGGCCGAATGGGGCGCCAAGGAGCTTTGCGCGAATTCGCGCGCGGCGTCCCGAACTTGCTCTTGCTCCTCGGTCAGCAGCATGAGCCCTACTCGGCGGCCTGGCGCCGCGTGGCTTCTCGCGCCTTCAACAATTCCCGCGCCACGATCAGCTTCTGCACTTCGGTCGCGCCCTCATAGATGCGGAGTGCGCGAATTTCGCGGTAAAGCGCTTCGACCTTTACACCGACTCGTACGCCGTTGCCGCCGAAGATCTGCACGGCGCGATCGATAACCCGCTGTGCCATTTCGGGCGCAAAGGCCTTCGCCATGGAGGCCTCGCGCGTGATGCGCACCGCGCCGCGATCCTTTTCCCAAGCCGCGCGGTAAACCAGCAAGGCTGCCGCATCGATGTCGATGGCGCTATCGGCCAGCGCGGCCTGCGTGAGCTGCAGATCCGCGAGCGGCGCACCGAACAAGTTACGCGTAGCCGCGCGCTCGATCATCTCGTCGAAGGCGCGGCGCGCCAACCCGAGCGCCGCGGCGGCGACGGTCGACCGGAAAATATCGAGTGTCGCCATCGCAACCTTGAAGCCTTCGCCCGCGCCGCCAAGACGATTGGCCAGCGGTACGCGGCAGCCGGTGAAGCGAAGCGCCGCAAGCGGATGCGGAGCAATGACCTCAATGCGGCCGGCGATCTCGAGACCTGGCGTATCGGCGTCGACGATGAAACTGGAAAGCCCCTTTGCGCCAGGGGCCTCGCCGGTTCGCACGAACACGACGTAGTGGTCGGCGATCCCGCCGTTGGAGATCCAGGTTTTGAGCCCGTCAATGCGCATATGCGCCGGGCCGTCTTTGGTCGCGGTGGTCGCCAGCGCGCTGACGTCGGACCCGGCTTCGGGTTCCGAGAGCGCAAATGCCGCGATATGACGGCCGTCGCGAACCGGCGGCAGATATTTGGCTTTTATCTCATCGCTGCCGAAAAGCGATATCGAGGCGGTGCCCAAGCCCTGCATGGCGAACGCAAAATCGGCGAGGCTGTCGTGCCAAGAGAGAATCTCACGCGCGGCGCAAATGGTCCGCACATCGAGTTTTTCCGACAGGCCGCCATAGGCCGCCGGAACCACGGCCTTAAGCCAGCCTGCGTCTCCCAAAGCCCGAACGAGGGCCCGGCACGATTGATCCACGTTTGCGTGATCGATGTGCCGGCCGACTTCCTTGTTAGCCCAATCCGCCAGCGCCGGACCAAACCGCCGGTGTTCCTCGCCGAAAAACGGCCAACCAAGATGAGCGAGCGGCGGCATTAGCGGTCACCAGCATTCAAATCGAGCCCTTTGTCGCGCAGCATGAAGCGTTGGATTTTGCCAGTGGCGGTTTTTGGCAAGCTGTCGACAAATTCGATCCAGCGCGGATATTTCCAAGGCCCGATAGCTCGTTTCACATGCACCTTGAGTTCTTCATAAAGCGCCCGGCCGGTATCGCTCCCGTTTTGATTTTTGAGCACGACAAACGCTTTTGGCTTGATCAGGCCGTTAGCATCTTCGACCGGGACGACCGCGGCCTCGAGCACTTTCGGATGGGTAATCAATGCGTCCTCGACCTCGAACGGCGACACCCAAATGCCGCTGACCTTGAACATATCGTCGGTGCGGCCGCAGTAGGTGTACACGCCATCCGGACGGCGCACGTATTTGTCACCGGTGCGGGTCCATTCGCCCAGAAAGGTGCGGCGCGATTTCTCGCGCTGGTTCCAGTAGCCGGCCGCTGACGACTCTCCGCGTACCAGGAGTTCGCCCATTTCATTGTCGGCGACATCGTCGCCGTTCTCGTCAACTAGCCGGAGATCGTAGCCGTCGACCGCCACGCCGGAGGTACCATACTCCACGGCATCCGGAAGATTCGTCAGGAATAGATGGCCCATTTCGGTCGAACCGACGCCATTCACGATGTCGAGGCCGAAGCACTGCTTCCAGGATTTCCCGACATGCTCCGGCAACGGCTCGCCAGCTGAGAAGCACAGCCGTAGACGGCTCGACATGTTTTCCGGTTTGCATTCGGGATCGGCGAGCAGTGCGGCGTAGAGTGTCGGAACCGCGAAGAACATCGTCGGCTGATAGCCGCGCAGCGTCTCGAACACCGTTTGTGGAGTCGGGCGCTCGGGATAGAGCACCGAGGTCGCGCCGACCGACATCGAGCACAGCATGGTGCCGAGGCCATAGGCGAAGAACAGCTTCGGCGGCGAAAAGATTACGTCGTCTTCACGCATGCCGATGCGGGCCTGCCCCGAAGTGCGCGCGATGTTCATCGGAGTTGAATGCACGTGCATCGTCCCCTTCGGCATTCCGGTCGTGCCTGACGAATAGAGCCAATACGCGACCTCATCGCTGCAGGTTCGGGCGGGTGCCGAGCCTTCGTTCTCGGCCGCCAACAACGTGTCCAACCGCGGCACCGACGCCGGGCCTCCGCCGACGACCACGACGGACTTGAGGTTCGGCAGGTCCGCCGCGGCTTCCTGGATAACGGGGAGCAGCGCGGTCGAGACAAACACCGCCTTGGCGCGCGAGTCTTCGAACAGGTAGCGATACTGGTCGACCGTCAGCCTCGTGTTGACCAGCACCGGTACAATGCCGGCCCGGATTGCGCCCCAGAACAAGACGGGGAAATCGACGGTGTCGAGCAGCACAAGAGCGATCCGGTTTTCCGGTTCAATCCCCATACGCGCCAGCATCGGTCCAATGCGCGCCGCGTTATCGCAGAGCTCGTCATAGGTCAGATTGCGCGACGGGTCGACGAACGCGGTCTTCTCGCCCCGACCCTCGGCGACGTGGCGATCCACGAAATCAACAGCGGCATTATAGTCGCGAACGTCGGTCATTCCTGCGGCTTACGATTTGATATTGCGGGTAAATCTTGCGGGTGCATGGTGGGCATTAAGCTATCTCACTTGGCCTTGGCGAGGATGATGCGCGCGTCCACCGCCAGGCAGCCGTCGTCGAGCGCCAGGCAGGGATTGAGGTCCACTTCGTCGATCTGCGGGTGCTCCTCCAGCAACCGGCCAAGCGAGACCAGCATGGCGGCGATCGCATCGACATTGAGTTTCTTGCGGCCGCGTGCGCCGGCGATAATCTTCGGCGGCAGCGTGTCGTGGATGAGCGCGCGCGCCTGTTCGATGCCGAACGGCGCCATGCGGAAACCGACGCGCTTGAGCACCTCGACATAGATGCCACCGAGGCCGAACATCACCACCGGGCCGAACAGTCTGTCGCGGATCGCGCCCAGTACCAGTTCGGTCGCCGGTGGCATCATTTTCTGCACCAACACACTCGGCTTGCTGATTCCGGACGCCACCTTGCGGACGTTGTCGACGAGCTGCGCGTAGGATTTTTCCAGCGCACTGTCGGAACCGATGCCGAGCATGACGCCGCCAATGTCGGATTTGTGCAAGATATGCGCCGACACCACTTTGATCACGACCGGGTAGCCGATCTGTTTGGCGGCCGCTAAGGCTTCCTCCAGCGAATCGACCATTTTGAACGGCGGCACCGAGATATTGTACTGCTTGCACACCGCATAGGCTTCCGGTTCGAGCAGGCTAACGCGTCCTTCTTTGGCAGTGGCGGCGATCAGTTGCGCCGCCGGCCCTTTCGTGGCGGCCAACGGAACCCTTACTTCAGCTTGCGCGGCCGCCGTGCGAAGTGCGCCGTAATTCGAGAGATTGACCGCGACCCGCGCGACCGTGTCCGGGTAATCGAAGGTCGGCAGGCCGGCGCCTTCTAAGCCGCGGCGCAATTCGTCGGCAAAGTCGCCGAAGGTGATGACATTGAGCAGCGGCTTCGGCGTGCCGCCTTGCGACTGGAACGCGCCGGCGACCTCCTTGGCGAGCAGTGGCTGATCGAGGAACGCGCTGGGCGCCAGGATCTGGATCACCGAGTCGACGTTCGGGTCCTTGAACAGGATCTGCAGCACCTGATGGTGCAAGCGCTCGAAATGTGCGGCGGTGAGGTCGATATACCCGGGCGGATGGCCGACATTGGCGGCGGGCGACAGGATCGCCTTCAACGCCGCGTGGGTTTCATTGGTGAACGACGCCATCTCGATACCGGGCAAATCGGAAATTTCGTCGATGCACATCGTTCCCGGCCCGCCCATGTGGGTGAGTACGGCAACGCGGTTACCCTTCGGAACTGGCTGCATCGAGAACGCGCGCAGAGTGTCGTAAAACTCCGCGACACTACGCACGCGCATTAATCCGAATTGGCGGAATGCGCCTTCGTAGATCGCCTCGGCGCCGGCGATTGCACCGGTGTGGGAGAGCGCTGCAGTCGAGCCCAATTCACTGCGGCCGCTTTTCAGCACCACCACCGGCTTGACCGCGGCCGCTTCGCGGGCTGCCTGGAAAAAGCTGCGCGGATCGGACAAACCTTCGAGATAGATGCCGATGACGCGCGTCGTCTCGTCGTCCTTCAAGAAGGCGAGCAACTCGGCCATCTGAACGTCGGCCATGTTGCCCATGGAGACGTATTTGTTCAGGCCTACCCGGCCGCTCGTCCCTGAAGCAAACAGAAATGAATTGCCGAAGGCGCCGCTTTGCGTGAGCACGCTGATGCCCCCGCGCGGATAGGAGCCGATGTCGAAATTGGTGTTGAAGCCGCTTACCGTATCCATGACGCCGACACAGTTCGGACCGATGAGCCGTATCGACGCGGACCGCAGAATGTCGATCAGATCCTTTTGCCGCTGACCGGCCTCGGCGGTGGCGAGCTCGCCGAAGCCAGCCGACATGCAAATCGCGCCCTTGACGTCATTGAAGCGTTTTTTCCGCTCGGCCAGCTCCTTGGCGACCGGCACGGTCAGCTCGGCCGCGACCATCAGGATGCACAGCTCGACCGGTTCGGGGATGTCGCTCACGGTCTTGTAGCAAGGTAGTCCCAGGATCCCCTTTTCGCGTGGATTAACCGGATACAATTTCCCTTTGTAGCCCATGGAGATCATGTGGCGCAGCGCGGTGTTGCCTGGCTTCTTCGGGTCCGATGAGGCGCCCACCACGGCGACGCTCTTCGGATTGAAAAACACGCTCAGCGCGGAATCGTCTTGCGCTGCTTGTTCCGGTTCGTCGCCCGCCAGATCAACTGCGGCGCTATAGTCGCGAAGCACCATCGTCAGCCTCGCCTATGAAAACTCGTCATTGCGAAAATTTACTGATTAATCGCAGGCCTATCCTTGACTTCGGTCAGGTGATCTCCCGACGCCGTTTGCAGCGCGCAATGTCTTGATTTTAGTCATGGAAATACGCCCCTAATCGGTGCAATTTTTAGCTTGAGGAGCGCTCCGATGCATGCACCGGGCCCGCCGCTAAAAAAGCGGATATTGAGATTGAGGCTTAACGGGCGTTGGCGCGAAGACGCCGTCGCCGAACGCGAACTGCTGGTCGACTATTTGCGCGACGTCGCGCGTCTCACCGGGGTAAAAACCGGCTGCGATGGCGGCGAGTGCGGAGCATGCACGGTCCTGGTTGATGGCGAAGCTGTACCGTCCTGCATTACGCTCGCGGTGCGCTGCGAGGGCCGTGACGTCGAAACGATTGAAAGCTTGGCAACGCAGGGCCGGCTCAACCGTTTGCAACGTGCCTTCCACGAGAAGCTCGGCACGCAATGTGGATTTTGCACGCCGGGAATGATCATGGCGGCGGAAGCGCTGCTTCGTCGCATTCCAAACCCGAGTGATGAGGAGATCCGCACCGCATTGTCCGGCAACCTCTGCCGTTGCACCGGCTACGTGAAGATCATCGAATCGGTGCATGCGGCGGCGGAATCGACATCATGACGACAGCTGCGGATCAGACACGCCTCGCGAAACGTCCGGGCGTTCCGCTCATTGACGGCATCGAAAAGGTGACCGGCAAGGCCCGCTATACGGCGGATCTTGACCACAGCGACGCTCTCGTTGGACGCATCTTCCGCAGCCCGTTCAGCCATGCCGACATCATCCGGCTCGATGTAAGCAAGGCCAGGGCGCTGGATGGCGTGGTCGCAGTTGTGACCGGCGACGACTGCGCGCACACCTACGGCGTGCTCCCGATCGCCATGAACGAATATCCCCTCGCCCGTGGCCGCGTGCGCTATCGCGGCGAGCCGGTGGCGGCGGTGGCCGCGATCGATGAGGAGACGGCCCAGCGGGCTCTCGCACTGATCGAATTCGAGGCGAAGAAGCTGCCCGCCTATTATTCGTCCGAAGCGGCGCGCGCGCCGGACGCCGTGCTTCTGCACGATAACAAGCCCGGCAACGTTGAACGTGACGTTCATCACGAGTTCGGCGATGTCCGCCAAGGTTTTGCCGCTGCCGATCTGGTGCGTGAGGAACGTTTCAGCTGCGCCGAGATCAATCACGCGCAGATCGAGCCGCATGCCAGCCTTGCCGAATACGATCCGGCGACGAACCGTCTCACGATGCAGACCGTGTCACAGGTCGGCTATTACCTGCACCTCATGCTCGCGCAATGCTTGGAAATGGATTCCTCGCGCATCCGCGTGATCAAGCCCTTCATCGGCGGCGGTTTCGGCGCTCGCGTCGAAACTTTGAATTTCGAGATCATCGCTGCACTGCTCGCCCGCGCCAGCGCCGGCAAAGTGATGATGCAGCTCACCCGGGAAGAAACCTTCATCACCCACCGCGCCCGTCCGCAGACCGATATCCGCTTGAAACTCGGCATGCGCAAGGATGGACGCATGACCGCGTGCGAATGCGAGGTGGTGCAGCGAGGCGGCGCTTACGCCGGCTACGGCATCATCACCATTCTTTATGCCGGTGCGTTGCTGCAGGGCATCTATGATATTCCTGCGGTCAAGTACGACGGTTACCGGGTCTACGCCAATCTGCCGCCCTGCGGCGCCATGCGTGGGCACGGTTCCGTCGACACGCGTCACGCATTCGAATGTCTTGTCGACCGCATGGCGCGCGAGCTCGGCCTCGACCCCTTTGCCGTGCGCCGCACCAACCTGTTGCAGGCGCCCACTCGCACGATGAACGATCTCACAGTGAACAGTTACGGTCTCGGCGAATGCCTCGACAAAGTCGAGCGGGCGAGCGGGTGGCATAAGCGCATCGGTCGCATGCCGCCCGGCAAAGGTCTCGGCATGGCCTGTTCGCATTACGTCAGTGGGGCCGCCAAGCCGATCCACCGGACCGGCGAGCCGCACGCGGTGGTCAACCTTAAGCTGGATTTCGATGGCGGCGTGACGGCGCTCACCGGCGCTGCCGATATCGGCCAAGGCTCCTCTACCATGGTGGCGATCGCCGTGGCCGAGACGCTGGACATCTCGCTCGACCGCATCCGCGTCATCGCCGCCGATACCGCGGTTACGCCCAAGGACAACGGGGCCTACTCGTCGCGCATCACCTTTATGGTAGGCAACGCCGCGATCGACGCCGCGAAGAAGCTGAAGGCGGTACTCGTTGCCGCCGCCGCCCGCAAGCTCGAGGCGCGACCCGAAGATATCGAGTGCGTCGGTGAGGTGTTCCGCGTCGGTACCGGCAAGCAATCGACCCTGCCCTTTGCCGACGTCGTGGCTGCGGCGCTGGTCGATGAGGGCGCGATCACCGTCAAGGGCTCCTTCACCTGCCCGCCTGAATTTCACGGCGGCAAGCACCGGGGCGGCGCCGTTGGCTCGACCATGGGCTTTAGCTACGCCGCGCAGGTCGTCGAGGTCAGCATCGACGACGCCTCGGGCTTGGTCACCGTCGACAAGGTATGGGTGGCACTCGACTGCGGTCACGCCATCAACCCGTTAGCGGTCGAAGGACAGATCGAAGGATCGGTCTGGATGGGCATGGGGCAAGCGATGTGCGAGGAGACCCGCTATCTCGAGGGCCTACCGGCGCATGCGAGCCTGCTGGAATATCGTATGCCGACCATCGCGGAATCCCCACCGATTGAGGTTCAGATCGTCGAAAGCCACGATCCCTACGGGCCGTTCGGCGCCAAGGAAGCGAGCGAAGGCGCGCTGGCGGGTTTCCCGCCGGCTTTGGTCAATGCCATCGCCAACGCGATCGGCATCGACCTCAGCGAATTGCCGGTGACGCCTGACCGGCTCATGGAAGCGCTCATCCAGCGCCGGCGGCAGGCAAGGCTCGCAAAGACCATGAAGGCCGCATCATGATCGCACCGTTGGCCGAGTTCCGCCTGGCCCAGCCGGGCACCGTCAAAGAGGCGATTGCCGCGTGTCTCAAGCATCCGGGCAGCCGCTTTGTCGCGGGCGGCACCGACCTGCTCGTGAATATGCGGCGCGGCATCAGCAGCCCTGATTTGCTAGTCGATCTTTCCGGCATCGAGGAGCTGAGCTGAGATCAAGACCAATGGCCGCGGCGTGACGATCGGCGCCGGCGTGACCCTCGCCACGCTTGCGCGCAACGCGGCGATCGCCAGCCAATACCGCGCGCTCGCGCAAGCCGCCACAGCGATCGCCGGGCCCGGTCACCGCATCATGGCGACCGTTGGCGGTAATTTGTGCCTCGATACCCGCTGCATTTATTACAATCAAAGCGAATGGTGGCGGAGCGCCAATGCTTATTGTCTCAAGAATCGCGGGGACACGTGTCATGTCGCTCCGCAGGGACAACGCTGTCACGCTGCTTTCACCGGCGATCTTGCGCCCGCATTGCTCGTTTATAGCGCCGAAGTCGATATTGCCGGTCCGCGCAAGGCCAGCGCCGGATTTCTCTGAAGCGATCTCTATGTCGAGGATGGCAAGGCCCATCTCGCTCTCTCCGCTGGCGAGCTCGTCGTGGCGGTGCATTTGCCTGCGGCGCCGCCTCTGGCGGCCTATGAAAAAGTGCGGGTGCGCGGCGCTATCGACTTTCCATTGGCGGGCGTGGCGGTTTCGCTCACGGTCTCCGGAGCAAACATCGGTTCGCTCCGCGTTGCGCTGACTGGAACCAATTCTCGACCTTTCCTGCTCGCCGGAACGGAAGCCTTTGCTGGCCGATCCGTCGACGAGAAGCTGCTGCAAGAGATCGATCGGCTGGTGCAGAAGCAAGTCCAGCCGATGCGGACCACGATTGCATCGGCCAATTACCGCCGCGTCGCGGCCGCCGCGCTGGCTCGGCGTCTGACCGCAAGGCTTTTCGCTGAAGCCACAGCCTAAATGACTAAGTCCGTCGCACTGGGTCCCCGCTTTCGCGAGGACGAGCGGACAATGGGATGGGATTCTCTACTATTCAGGAATAACGGCGGTCGCTTCCAGCTCGATCTTTGCCGGCGCATCGAGAAGGTCGGCAACAAAAATCATGCTCATCGCGGGGAAATGGCTGCCGATCAGCGATTTCCAAATGCGCCCGAGTTCGCGCCGGCCCGTGAGATAGGCGGGCTTATCGATGCAATAGGCGGTTAGCCGGCAAATGTGGTTCGGCTTGCCGCCTGCCTCCGCCAGAATGGCGATTATGTTTTTGAGCGCTTGTTCGAATTGCGGAACGAGCTCTTCGCTGTGGAAATGCTGATCGGCATCCCAGCCAACTTGGCCGGCAACGAATACGATGCGGCCGGCCGGCACACTGATGCCGTTGGCATAGCCAATCGGCGGCAACCAGGAACGTGGATGGAGAATCTGCGATGACATTAACGCACCGAACGCAAAGTACCCCGCACCGCACTGCGATCGTCGTTAGCGAGCTGACGCAGCTTGGCAACGTCTCTGACGACGACGTGCGAAGCATCGACCACGACGCCGATGCTTCGCAGGCGCGCAAAGGCACGCGATAGGGACTCCGGAGTCAAGCCGAGACGTCCTGCGATCAAAACCTTGTCATACGGCAACGCGACTGCACAATGTCCCTGCTCTGCCACCGACAGCGATGCGAGAAATTCTGCGACCCGTTGCACGCCGCTTTGCGCCTTGAGTTGTTCAACCTGTTGCACGAGATGATGCATGTGCTGGGAGATCGACGCGATCATTCCCAATGCGATGTCGGGACTTTCGCGAATACAACGGACGATATGATCTGCCGGGATGCGTGCCACGCGTGCTTCGCTCACGGCTTCGGCGGTTGCCATATATCGATTGCCGGTGAACGCGACCAACTCCGCGAAGCTCTGACCCTTTGTCATTATTTCGATGACGGTTTCATCGCCGGACGGAGTGCTGCGATAAAGCTTCACCCAGCCGTCGATCACGATAAAAAAAGAAGTCGCCGGATCGTCTTGGCGCATTATCCATTCGTGCGGCCGCAACATGAGGGCGGTCGCGGGCGCGATGATGTGCTCGACAGTCTCCGCTTTGAGTCCCCGAAAAACCGCGATGCGGGTGATAATTTGGAGATCGCCGGCTGTCAGTTTCGACGCCATTGGGGAAAGCCTCAAAATAATCCACGTTACTCAAGAAGCCGATCGGTCCGGCCGCCTTGATCTCGATCAAGGATTGCCGGCTCTAGACGCTTCATTTATGTTGCGCCGCACAATGAAGCGCCGGTTGGGCCGCAAATCATGGGCATTTGGACCGCCGGACGCGTTTGGCCGCAGCCGCCAAAGGCTGTCGAAATAAACTATCTTTCGCAAATCAAAGCTAGCCCGGCAGGTCGGCCTTCGAACGCCGCCCACTGCTGCTCCCGCGGCGATCCACGAGTTTGCGCATCGTCGCGATGGTAATCGAGCCAAGAGTCGCGCGCGC
The DNA here is from genome assembly GCA_963709855.1 of uncultured Alphaproteobacteria bacterium. Lineage (GTDB taxonomy): Bacteria > Pseudomonadota > Alphaproteobacteria > Rhizobiales > Xanthobacteraceae > Pseudolabrys. The sequence continues at coordinate 55,859 of CAVPXX010000034.1, forward strand.
GATATCGTCGATTTCGTTGAGAACTTCGCGCAAAGCCTGGTCCTCGGGCGTCGCATCGGCAGCCCCGTTGTCGTGCTCAACGGAGCTCAACTCTTCGAACAGTTGGGCCACGTCCAACAGCGTCGTTCGCCGTAGATTGCCGGCGAATTGATATCCGCCTCCCGCGCCGCGAACGGAGCGGACGAGGCCGGCGCGCCCCATGACGTGCATGACCTTTGCCAGGTGATGACTGGAGACGCCGTATTTCTCGCCGATTTCCGCGACCGAAATCTGGCGACCTTCGCGCGCGGTCAGCTCCAGAACCGCGAAGATGGCCAGCCGGGTCGAAATTTGCAGCCTCATGAAAGCGCCTTCCGGTTTAATCGAGGTCTTTCTCGAGTTGCAGATACGGCCCAGCCATCATTCCTTCGCTGCGGAAAAAAAGCATGGGAAGACGATCATCCCTTGCCACCATCGTCCGCATCTTGCCGACGCCTGCTTTCTTGAACTCGCGTGAGATGGCGTCGAACATTGCGCTACCAACATTGTGCAAGCGCATCTCCGGTTCAACCGACAACGCAAATACCCAGCCGCAGGGTGTCGAGCCAAATTCCCAAGCGCGGATCTCGCCGATAATGAATCCGAGCACGTGCGGATCCGCCTTATCCGTGCGACCCTCGGCAACCAGGAAGAACCGCTCGTGCAGCCGTTGTTTGCCGTAACGACGGAAAACATCGTTCCAGTATTCCGCCTTGGCGAGCTTGGTTACGCGAGTGTCGAGGCCGATCACATGCGGGATGTCGGCGGCGCGCACGCGCCGGACCCGCACTGCGGTGTCGGTCTTCGCTGCGGGCGCTTTTGCGGCTGTCGCCAAGTGAGCTGACCCTTGATTCTAATCAAGAACCCATAGCGTAGAATTAGGCATTTTGGTACCGATTTATCGCCTGCCACGCCAGACTGGAGCTTTGCCTTGCATCACGACCACCACGACCACGCTCGACCGGAGGATGGTTCCCGAATGTGGCGAACGGCCGATGCCGTCCATATCGATCTGCGCGGCCTGGAGGCGCCGGAGCCCGTGATGACTGTTTTGCAGGCCATCGAAAGTGGTGACGTCGATACCGCCTTGGTTGGCCATTTTGATCAGGAGCCGATCCTCCTTTATCCGGAGCTCGAGGAGCGTGGCTGGAGTCACGAAATCATGGACTCGCATTGCGGCAGCGCGGACTGCGAGCACGGCATCATGCTGCGCATGGTTCGCTGGGGGCGATAAGCCTCGCCGCAAACGCGGCCGCCGCTCTCAGATATATTGTCCCGCATCGACGCGCAGCACCTCGCCGGTAATGGCGCGGGCGGCATCGGACAGCAGGAACAGCACCGCATTGCTGATGTCCTGTGGGTCGGCAAGCTCGGGGAGCGCCGCTTCGGCTACAGCGCGGCCGAGAATTTCCTCCGGCAAAGCACGCGCCATGTCGGTCATGACCATCCCGGGCGCGACCGCATTGACGGTGATGCCCTTCTTGCCGAATTCGCGCGCCGCGGTCTTGGTCAGACCGATCAGGCCGGCCTTTGCCGCCGCGTAGTTCGCCTGGCCAAACTTGCCGCGCATGCCGTTGATCGACGTGATGTTGACGATGCGGCCAAATCCCTGCCCCACCATCAGCGGCGCGACGGCCCGGATCATGTTGAAGGCGCCGGTGAGATTGACGTTGAGCACCGCCGCCCAATCGGCGTCGCTCATTTTCGCAATCGAGCGATCGCGAGTGATGCCGGCGTTGTTGACAAGTAATGTCGGTGGCTGGGGAAATTCCGCGATGGCGGCTTTTACGGCGTTGGTGTCGGCGATATCGATCCGCACAAACCGATGCGGGAAGTTTTCAACGTGCTCCGGCTCGCCGACATCAAAGGCGTAGACTTGCGCTCCGGCCTCGCCGAGCGCGTCGGCAATCGCCCGGCCGATGCCCCGGCTGCCGCCGGTGACGATGGCCCGGTGATCACGAAAATCAAAGCGCGGCTGACAGGCAAGTTTCGATTTGACGAGCATCGACGAGGACATCAAACGAGCGGTTGGTCGAAACAGAGCTGCTGCGAAGGACGGAACCCGTTGCGGTCGAGATAGGCGAGCAGATCGTGATCCTGCCAATCGACTTCAGTGCGCACCTTTTCGACGCGCAGCGTGCCGAGGTTCGCCAGGAGTTGCGACACCAAAGCGTGGCCGACGCCTTTGTTCTGATAATCCGGATCGACGCCGATCGTATCGATGACCGCGGTGGTTTCGACTCGGCCAAATTCGCCAAGGTCGACGCGGGCCATGATAAAGCCGACGGGCACCGTGTCGAGCTCGGCGACGAGCGAGATGCAGACATCCGATTCGGTCAACGCGTCCGCCAGCTTACGCTGAAAATACCCGGCCCGGTCGCGGCCGGTAATCCGGCGATCGATCGCCACCAGCGCGCGCAAGTCGTGTTCGGCCATCGAACGCACCGGTATCCTGTCGCGCGCGAGCGGGCCGTAATCCGCGGCGGGCTGTCCGCTGTAGTTGACCTCGGCGGCTTCGCCCACATGTTGCGGGATGGTGATTCCGGTCTTTTGAGCCATGCCGTCACTCCTTGTCTTGTCGTCACTCTTCGTCGATAGGCTCGGCGAGCGGCGTGAGAACGGAACGCTCGAGCACTAGGCGCGGCGCCAGCCCGAAGCCGGACGAATCGAAGAACCGCAGCAAGGCGTGGTTGGTCCAATCGGCTTGCGATTGCAGCGATTGCACTCCCTTCCCACGCATGACCTCGATGAGGCCTGCCATCAATGCATGGCCGACGCCGTGCTCACGGCTATCATGCTCAACGCCGACCGCGTCGAGCGTGGCAATGGCCTGCTCACGGCCGAATTCCCCGCGCAGGATACGGGCGAAGGCAAAGCCAACCAGCAAGCCTTTGCGGACAACGCCAACATGCACGAAATCGTCGGGGTGCTGCTTGGCATGAGCCAGCCGCTTCTCGAAAAAGCGGCGGCGCGGCTCCCCCACGTGCGCCGAATCGATGGCGATGACTCGTTCAAGATCGGCAGAGCGTAACGGGCGGACATTGTTGTCCGTAGTCGCGGCAGCATTGCTCATGCAAGAGCCTCATACATTCTCGACGTATTCCTGATACAGCCGGGCTTCGGTTTCGGCATCCATGTTGTCTTCGAGCATCGGCAGCAACGCCATGTCTTCTTTTTGCGCGTGCGGCACCAAACAATCGTTCAGTTGCTGTCCGAGACGACGGAATTCGGTCCAGCGCGCGGCATCGAAGCCCTGCGCGCGGACGTCGCCGATAAGCTTGACCAGCGCGGCGCCAATGGGACGGATGATTGCGTGCTCGTGGGTTAGGTGCGCGCCGATCCCCTGATTGCCCGCCTCGCTGAGGTAGGGAAACAACTCCGCCTCCTCGAAGGCGAAATGACGCTCAACCTCGCCTGGCAGTTCGGCGGCGAGGTCACTCAATAGCTTCGCCACCATCGGGTCTTTTGCGTCCGGAACGTCACTCCGGTGGCGCGCGATGGTCTGCGTCAGCCGCTCCAGCAGGGCGAGGACGGCGGCGTGCTCCTCGTGCAACTTTTGGCAAACGCGGTTATCAAAATTCATGGCTCAACCGTGCAGCTGCTCATATTTGGCGAGCAGGTCCTCTTTCGTTTCGTTCCAGTCCGGATTGGCTTCGATGCAATTTGCCGGACAAACCAGCTTGCACTGCGGCTCGTCCTCGGCGCCCACGCACTCGGTGCATTTCAGCGGATCGATGACGTACATCGGATTGCCAGCGGTGATGGCCTTGTTCGGACACACTGGCTCGCAAGCATCGCAGGCCGTGCAGGCATCGGTAATCATCAGGGCCATAGCGTTATCTCCTCATATTGTCATGCTGCCACCGGCACACGGCCGGTGGTGGCAAGTTTTTCAAACCGGAACGCGCCCCACAACGCCGCGCCGATCGCCCCGGCGTACATCGAATCCGGATGGCTGCGGACCGCGACCTTCATGTCCTTGATATGCGAAATATCCTCTTCGAGGGCGGCAACCAAGCCTTTGTCGAGAGCGAGTCCGCCGGTCACCATCACCGCGCCATCGACCACCCCGATCGATTTCAGCAGTTTGGACAGCCGGGCCGCCATCGAAAGGTGGATGCCCTTCAGGATGTTCGGTGTCGTAATACCGCGCGAAACCATGTTGATCACGTCGGTCTCCGCGAGCACGGCGCAAATGCTGCTCACGACCTCGGGATTATCACCTTGGCTCGACAGCGTTCCGATCTCTTCCTGCGCAATGCCGAGATAGCGGGCGATGTTCTCGAGGAATTGCCCCGAGCCCGATGCGCATTGGCTCGTCATCTTGTAGCTGAGGACCTTGCCGCGCCCGTCGATCTGGATCGCACGGCCGTGCAGCGCGCCGATGTCGAGCGCCGCGCGTGATTCCGGGTCGAGATAGATGGCGCCGCGCGCATGAGTCGTCATCGAGTAGAAATGGCCGGTGTGGAATGGCACGCTTTCAGCTTCGCCGGTGGTCGCAACATAATTGACATCCTCAGGACGAAGTTTTGCGTCTTCGAGCACGGCGTCGTAGGCGACGCGGGCCAGTTCCATGGGATCGCGTTGCCGGATGCGCATCACGTAGCGCGACAACCAGGTTTCCTCGCCGTTCTCGACCTTAAACAGCGCCGCCTTGATGGTGCTGGTGCCGATGTCGATTCCCGCCGCAATGGTCATTGTTCGCTCCCGTCCGCCTGTCCCGAATGCGCCCGGCGCGCAAACTCCGCCGCGCCGAGGGCGCCGGTATAGATCGAGTCCGGATTGATGTTGATGACGACATCTCCGTAATTTTCCTTGATCACCTTCCTCAGCTCGCGCACCGCAGCCTCGTTCTTGGCAACGCCGCCGGTGAAGGTAAATTCATTGGTGACCCCGCCCGAGCGCGAGATGATGGAGATCGCGCGCAAGATGATGGCGCGGTGCAGCCCGGCCAGAATGTCTTCGCGCTTTTCCCCGAGCGAAAGGCGGTCACGCAACTCGGCGCCGGCAAACACGGTGCAGGTCGAGTTGATCCGCGCCGGCTTGTCCGATTTCATGGCCATGGGACCCAATTCGTGCAGACCCATGTTCATCTCGTCGGCGATGTAGCCAAGATACCGCCCGCAGCCCGCTGCGCAGCGGTCGTTCATCTGGAAGTTTGCAACGATCCCGTTCTCGTCGATCTGAATGCCCTTGGTGTCCTGACCGCCGATGTCGAGGACGGTGCGCGTCTGCGGATACATCAGGTGGGCGCCGAGACCGTGGCACAGGATCTCCGAGCGGATATGTTCCTTGGAGAACGGCAGCGTCACCCGGCCATAGCCGGTGCCGACGAGATAGGTTTCCTCCAAATCGACCGCGAGCGCATCCTCGATCATCTTTTGGATGTCGGCCGCCGCCGATTTAACTGAATCGTCCGTTTTCAGCACGCGCCCGAGCGCCCGGCGGAATTTATCGCTCAGTTCGCCCGCCGGCGGCCTGTTTTCAACCTCGATAATCGACTTATCGTAGACATTGAGAAGCAAATCGTAAGGAAGGTTCGCATCGCGCGCGACCTCTTCGGCATGGCTGTGGTAGCGCGATCCCGCGATGTCGCGGAAGAAATCGGATTTGCGCTTGGCGCCAGGCGCATAAAGTTCGGGCGCCTCCGTGCGCAACCGTCGGAATACCTCACCGAGCGAATCCTTCACACCGGACGCGACCTTGGCGAAGCGCTCACCTTGGATTTGGCTGATGCAGGTCTGCTCGAGATCGTCGAGCTGTTCAAGAAACTGCTCGAGGCGAAAGGCTCGCTCGAGCGTCGCCGAGGAAGGCGTCGAGGTCGATCAGCCCATGGGCGGCGGTAAGCGCCCGCCGGAACAGCGTGAACTGCCCGTCGACGCGCGCCTCCTGGCTCGCCACGCGCGCGGCCGTCGCATAATTCGAGCGCGAATTGGTGATGCCGTGGCCGATCACTTTGCGATCCTCGTCGAGGAGGACAGCCTTGGTCGTCGTCGAACCAAGGTCGATGCCGACGAAAGTCTTCATACATTCCTCCTCAAGCCGCCGCATCCACGCCGGCACGTTTTTGATCGACCATCTGGAAATAGCTCTCCAGGCGGTTCTTGATGTTGGCCGCCGAGAAATAGCGCGGGTCGACCAGGTCCGATTCCACGAACGCCGCCGGCTTGCCGGTGCGTTTTTCGACCTCGCGCATCATCAGCAGTTGGCCGGCCGAGAAGCTGTTGCAGCTTTTGATTGAGTTGATCAGCAGCCCGTCCGCTTCGTATTCGTTGATGTAGTTGACCAGCATGTCGATACGCATCGGCAGGCTGCGGTTGGTGTAAACGCCGAGGCAATATTCGGCCAGCGTCTCCAACGGCTTGTCTGGATCGTGGCGGAAGCCGAAATCGTAGACGCCGCCGACCTTGGTGTAGCTCGACGCGACGACGACCGCGCCTTCGTCGTAGAACATCTTCCAGAACTGGCGGAAGCTGGTGTAGTTGGGCGGCCCCTCGACGACTAGGCGGTATTTCTCTTTGCCCATGTCGCCATCGGGGGTGACCGGTCCGAGGCCCTTGGCCATGCGGTCTTCGACTTCCTCGCGCAGGAACTTGTAGTAATCGACCGCGTCGTCGGTGCCGCGGAAGGCGCCGAAGATCGGCCCGATGTAATAGATGCCGCCGAAATAAGCGTCGATCGGCGACGGTTTGGACTTGGCGCTTTGCAGCACGCGAACGAGATCGTCCTCGGCCTTGGTCGATTTCTTCAGGTACTCGCGCAGCCGGTCGATGTCGAACTTGATCGCCGGAAACACGCTCGAGCGTGGGGATAACCTCCTCCTTCAGCTGCTTCACCATATAGTCGACCATGTTCTTGGTGATCTTGCCATCGCCCATGTATGGCGTGTGCAACATGATCGTCTCGCACTTGTACTGCTCGCGCAGAAGTTCGAACCACTTCATGAAGGTGAAGCAGCCGGTGTAGGACAGCAGCAGCACATCGGGATTAGGAAATTTCTTGCCATTAGGCGCGAGATTGCCCTTGGCCATCATGCCGATGTCCGACTTCACATAGGTGCAGACGTCCTCCGAATGGCCGATCTTCTCGGCTTCGAGCACGTAGCTGCCGCTGATGCGACGGAGCCCGTTCTGGATGGCGTTGACCTCCGGCAGATTGTTCAAGAGATCGAAGCACATGATCAGCTCGTTGAGATTGCCGGGCACGAAGGTGGCCGCCACCTTGTCGCCGGTTTCGGGCACGCTGGTCAGCCGATCGTAATGCGCAGCCATCATCTCCTTCTGCTTCACCATGGAAGCATCCTTGACGACCTCCTTCGCCGGCGCTGCCCTGGAGGTGACAATCTTTGTCTGCGTTGTCATGCTGCGCTCCATAGTTTGATTGAATCCGCAAACGTTCCGGCCTGCTCTCTGATCGGCTGCATCTGCCCGGAATTCTCGGCATATTTGAATGCGATGTAAGGGATGCCAGCTTCCTTGAGCACGTGTTGGAGCATCGGCCGCTCAAGCAAGGCCGGGTCGCAGAAGCTGGGCGCGGCGAAGATCACGCCTTCTGCCCCCGTGCGCTTGACCGCGCGGACGAGATGCTGACCCTTTTCCTTCTGGTTGGGTTCGTACTTCGCCGCCGTTGACTTCGGAATGATGCAGGAAAGCATCCGAAAGATTCCGGAGCGGATCGCCTTCGATTGCGACATCGCCGGTGAGCCAGCGGGTGACCAGCAGGAGATCGTCGTCCACCACGTAGCAGCCGGACAATTCGAGCGACTTGATCAGGTTGAGCGGCGGCTGCTCGCAGAACATGCCGGTCAGCACGATGCGGCAATTGTCGCGCATCGGCCGCTCCTCGGCGCGCGCCGCGGCAAGATAATCGCGCAGCATGATCGTGTGCTCTTCGACCGGAAGCACGAGGCCGGCGCGTACCATCAGGTAAACCTCGGCGGCGGGCGCCTGCCACGGCCGTTCCGCTCTGAAAGCGTAAAGATCGCGCACCAATCGGCGGTTCTCGTTGTAGACCGCGATCGAATGCCGAAGCTCTTCGTCGGTTATCGGCTTGCCACGAAGCTCACCAAGATCGTGGCGCAGCTCGGCCAGCTCGTTGACGTAGAAATTTCCCCCAATATCGTCCCGATAATTCTGCGGCACGTCGAAATAATGGGAATAGACGTGGGGAAACATCATCTTCCACATGCCGGACAGATTGCGGATCACGTCACAAATCGACGGAAACAGCATGCCGTCGACGAAATCGATGCGGCCGGACACGCCAAGCTCAATGGTCGAGCGCGGAATGCGGCAGATGTAGCTCTGGTAATAGGCATCGCCGTGGATGACTTCGAGCTGATCGCCACCGCCAACGATGCCGAGCGGCAGCATGTCGGCAGCGTGAATGATTTCGCGCGGCACGTAGATCGGCATGTAGCCGATCACCTTGCGGCCGGGCTTCGCGGCTTTCCATTCGCGCGCGGACGTGAAGGAAAGATCCTCGAACAGCGCGCTTGCGCGTGCGATGATGTCGGCCGTAGCCGAAGGGTTCAACGATGTTGCCATTGTGGCGACCTCTTCGCGATAAAAGCTTCGAGACCGGCCACCGCGTCATGGGTGGCCATGAGTTCGTCGAGATAAAGCCGCTCAACGGCGCGGATCTTGTCTTTGACGCGCGCGACGTAGTCGAGCCGCGCCGCCTTGACCGCATGGCGCAATGAACTCGCGCTTTTTGGCTTGAGATGTTCTTCGAAATAGGCGAGCGCGGAGTGTTCCGGATCGGCGACCGCTTCATGCGCGATACCGATGGCCGCCGCTTGCGCGCCGGTAATGCTACGGCCGGACAGCAGAAGATCGAGTGAGCGCTGCGGGCCGATCAATTCCGGCAACAGGCAGGAAGCCGCCGGCGCGAACACACCAAGCTTCATTTCCGGTTGGCCGAGATTGGCATCGGGGGCGACAAACATGAGATGGCCTGCCAAGCGCGAGCTCCAACCCGCCGCCGAGGCATTGGCCGCGCACCGCCACCAGCAACGGGACTGGCGATTCGACCATACGCAGGATCAGGCGATGCAGCCCCGCCAGCATGGCGGCGCATTGACCCGGCAGATGCTCCTCGACGCTGGCGCCGAAACTGAAATGCGGACCTTCGGCGTCGAGAACAATCGCGCCGAGCTGGCTGTTGCCAAGATGCTCCGCCAGCGCCTGGTCGAGCGCTGCGATCATGGCGGCATCGACAAGGTTAGCCTTCGGACGGTCGAGCCGCAGCCGCAGCAAACGGCCGTCCGCCTCGTGCCAGATCTTGAGCGGCTGGCTCACAGCTAGGACCTCGCCCGCGGCATGATGCTTTCGGTGAGCTCGTCGCTCCATGGCGTGTTGGCGGCGAGCGCCCGGCGCAGTGCCACGAAATCGACTTCCCGCCCGGTCTCCCGGGTGCCTTCATTGAAGGCGCGGAAACCTGCCCGCCCTTCCGTCATCATGTTGAGGGCGAGCCAATCGCGCGAATTTTCCTTGTTGGCATTCCACGCGTTGAGCTTCGGCTTGCGCAACTCCTCGACGGTCTTGGTCGTGCATTCGGGGAAGGTGTAGAGCAGCTTGGTGCATAGCGCCTCGACCTTCTCGTCGAGCAGGCTGAGGTCGATGGTGCCGCGTTTCAACAGCGCCTGACCTTCGGCGGCCGCGGCACCCGTCTTGGGCTCGCCGTGGACGATGCGACCATATTCATCGAGGAAGCGGTCGGTGATGACCGTCGGATTGGCGACGAATTTGCCGTCGACTTTCAGCGCCGGCACGACATCGCAGATGACGCCGAGACGATAGGCCTTGTGCGCCGAGAACGGTTCGCAGAGCAGGCCCGAAACCATCGCCTGTTCGCAGCCGATCATATAGGGGAGGAAGTCGGTCGCCCCGCCGATCGGAGCCGAGCCGTGCTTGGGGCCGGCCTGACCGAAACGGGCGAGGTCCTGCGCAATCGAGAAGTCGCAGGCCATGCCGATTTCCTGGCCGCCGCCGATGCGCATGCCATTCACGCGGCAAATCACCGGCTTGTCGCAGCCGAGGATCGCCGAGACCATGTCGTTGAACAGCCGCATATAGCCCCGGTATTCCTGCGGATTGCCGGCGTAGTACTCGGCGTATTCCTTGGTGTTGCCGCCGGTGCAAAATGCTTTGTCGCCGGCACCGGTGAATACCACGGCGACGACGTCGCGCGCTGCGCTCGCGGCGCGAAAGGCCAGAATGGTCGCCTTCACCATATCGGTCGTGTAGGAGTTGAATTGGCCGGGGTTGTCGAGCGTGATCCAGGCATTGAACAGCCCGGCCACCGGCTTGCCGTCGGTTCCCTTCACCGGACGCTTCTCGTAGTGCACGCCTTTAGAGATCGTCTCGCGCGCCTGTTCGGAGACGAGATTGTGATCCTTGGCTTCGGAATTTTGCACGGCGACGACGCGGGCAACTTCAGCGGTCATGGAGCTGCTCCTAACGGTGCGGGAACGAGAACGGCACGACGTTTGATCGCGCCGGCGTGGACGGCCTCAAACACCTGATTGATCTCGCTGAGGGGATGTTTTTCGACGAACGGCGTGACTTTGACGCGGCCGTTCATCACGAGTTCCAAGGCGGCGGGATAGAGTTCGGGCGGACAGCCCCAGTTTCCGATCGCGCGCGCGTGATAGGCCATCAAGTTCGAGAGCCGCACCTCGACCTTGTCCATGGTGAATCCGACAACGGCGAGCGTCGCGCCATGATTGAGCAGGCTGAAGGCCGTCTCTTGGCCGGCGCGGGTGCCGGAGCATTCGAAAATAATCCACTCGGTCTGGCGCAGACCATGTTCCTTGGCGAAGGCCTGGATGGCTGCTTTGAGGTCGCGCGCCGACATCTGTTTGGAATTCAGCGTGAGCGCGGCGCCCTGCCCGGTAATCGCGGCAAGCTTGTCCTGGTTCACGTCGATCGCGACGACAACACCGCCCATAGCGGCCGCGATCTGGGCGGCATAGCCGCCGACGCCGCCAACCCCGTTGACGATGACGAGATCCCCTTCGTGACGCCGGCCTGCACGACCGCCTGGTAGGGCGTCGTCACTGCATCGGCAATTACCGAAAGATCGGCCAGGTCAATTCCGACGCCAGCCAGGCGGTGCTCATCGACGACACACAGCCCACGCGAAGGCACAACGATGTGCGTAGCAAAGCCGCCTTGAATATCGTTGCCCGGCATCTTCTGGTTGGGGCAGATCGTCGCCTTGCCGCGCTTGCAGGCATCGCATTGGCCGCAAGGGATCACCGCAGGAATAATAACCGCGCGGTCGGTGTACCAGAGCGCATCCGTGCCGGTGTCGATGACGTGGCCGCTGATCTCATGTCCGAGCGCTAGCGGCAGTTCATGCTTGGTGCGCACGCCATCGTAATAATAGCCAAGATCGGTATGGCAGACCCCGCAACCGGCGATTTCGACCAAGACTTCATCGGGTGCCAGGGTACCAATTTCGAATTCCATCGGGACAAAGGGCTTGCCTGCGCCCGTCATCATCCAACGAATCGGTTTGGCGCTCATGGGTCTGCCCTCCAGATTGGCCAGCGAACCCGTCGCCGGACCCGCATGCGGCCTTAATTTCATTCTTCTATCGCCAACCGTTAGACTGCCTTGATCAAGGTCAAGGAAAGCCAAAAAAACGCATTCTAGTACTTAAATACATATTGGAGCCGGATGCCCGTGAAATGGGCTCTAATGAAGGGATAATGGCCATGGCAGCCTCGCCGAGTATCTCGATCGCGATCATTGGCAGCGGTGGCGCCGGCGCGCTGACCACAGGGGACAGTTCCTGCTCGAAACGGCCAGCCGCCGCCGGCTGGCATGGCCTGTTCACCCGCACCATGGGCCCCCAGATCCGCGGCGGTGAAGCGGCAGCATTGCTCCGCTTGGCTGTAGATCCGGTCGAATCCCTGCCCGACCAGTTCGACCTCCTGATCGGCATCGACTGGCTAAACGCACACCGTTTCGGCGCCGAAATCAAGGCCGGACCGCAGACCCTGGTGATCAGCGATCCGCGCGGCGGCGATTTGCCGCCGATGGTGGTCGCAATCCGGCGCCCGCGTCGTCGAAGTTCCGATGAAGGAGATGGCCAAGGCCATTCCCGACGGGCGCCCCAACATGATCGCGCTCGGCATTGCCAGCCGGCTGCTGGGCTTTACCGTCGATCAGGCTTTCGCACCGATCAAAAAACGGCTTACAGACAAGGGATCGGCCGCCATCGAGGCGAGCCTCGCCGGAATCAAGGTCGGGTTCGGCGCGGCAGCAGGCATCGATTTCGGCATGCATCTCGCTGCGCCAAAACCGCGAACCGGCGCGCCGCTGGTTGCTGTCAGGCAACGAAGCGACCGCACTCGGCGCCATCCGCGGTGGCATTCGCTTTGCCGCCGCTTATCCGATCACACCAGCAACCGAAATCCTCGAATGGCTCGCGCCGAACCTTACCAAAGTCGGCGGAACGCTGCTGCAGGCCGAAGACGAACTCGCCGCTATCAACATGATCATCGGCTCATCCTACGGCGGCACGCCGGCGCTGACGGCAACCTCCGGTCCCGGACTTTCGCTAATGATCGAAGCACTCGGCCTCGCCACCTCCGCGGAAATCCCGATCGTGGTCGTGGACGTGATGCGTGGCGGGCCATCGACGGGCATTCCCACCAAGTCCGAGCAAGGCGATCTGAATATCGCGATCTACGGCATGCACGGTGACGCGCCTCATCTCGTGCTGGCGCCGCAATCGGTCGGCGACTGCGTGTTCACGACGCAATGGGCGACCTATCTCGCGGAAACGCTGCAAGCCCCGGCTATCGTTCTATCCGACCAGTTCATGGGCCAATCGCGTGCCGCCATCGAAAGGCCCGCCGACGTTGCGTTCATCGGCGCGCGGACCATCGCCACCAATATTGCCGGCATCTTACAAACGCCACGCCCTGGCGGCCAACGGCGTTTCGCCGATGGCCATTCCGGGAACACGCGGCGGTCAATATACGGCCGACGGTCTCACCCATACCGAGCGTGCGACCCCGACCAGCGGAGCTGCCGACCATCTGGCTCAGCTCGACAAGCGGCGTGACAAGCTCGATCGCTTCAACTACGGCGACCACTGGGCGAGCATCGAAGGCACCGGCGATCTTGCGGTCATAACCTGGGGTTCGCTCACCGGCGCCGCGCGCGAAGCGGTCGGACGTGCGGCCGCCGATGGAATCAAAGTCCGCATGATCGCGCCGCGCTTGCTGACGCCGATCCAGCCGGAACGGCTCGCAGCCGCCCTTGCCGGCGTCAAACGCATCCTGGTGGTCGAGCAGACCCATGGCGGCCAGTTCAACAAATTCCTGCGCGCCCACTACGACCTGCCGGCGCCGGTCCGTGTGTTCAACCGGCCGGGACCGCTGCCGATTACGGCCGGCGAAATCCATCGTGCGATCGCGGATTGGAGATAACCATGTCGACCGTCGCCTACAAACAAGCAGACTATAAATCCGACGTGAAGCCGATCTGGTGTCCCGGCTGCGGCGACTATCACGTGCTGATGTCGTTTGGCCGCGCCTTCGCTCAATTGGGCCTGCCGCCCGAACAGATCGTCGTCATATCCGGCATCGGCTGTTCGTCGCGCATTCCCGCCTACACCAATTGCTACGGCTTCCACGGCGTGCATGGCCGTTCGCTCGCGCTCGCCGCCGGACTGAAAGTGACGCGGCCTGACTTGACCGTTGTGGTCGCCAGCGGCGACGGCGACGGCTACTCGATCGGTGGCAACCACTTCCTGCACGCCTGCCGCCGCAACATCGACATGACCTATGTGGTCATGGACAACCATATCTACGGCATGACCAAGGGCCAGCCCTCGCCCACGACCGAGCCGGAATTCGACACCGCGCTGTCGCCGGGCGGCACCGGCGTGGCGCCATTTCATCCGCTGGTGGTCGCGCTTGCCTCAGGCGCGAACTTCATCGCCCGCTGCTTCTCCGGCGACCCCAACCAGACCGCTGACGTGCTGGCGCAAGCGATCAAGCATCCGGGCTTCTCCTTCGTCGAAATCCTCAGCCCCTGCGTAACCTTCCGCCCCGATGAAAAGGCGTGGAAGGACCAAGTGCATCCGGCCCCTGTCACCGAGACTGCAGATCAGGGCAAGGCGGCACGCCGGCTGATGACCGATGACGGCTTCAACATCGGAATTCTGTACCGCGGCAATCGCACGCCGTTTCAACCCGCCATCGGCGCAAGCAACGTCGATCTGTCGGAGCTGGAGAAGGACTTCGAGCTATGAGCAAGTCAACAGGCGCTCCGAAGGTCGCCAACCTCAACGATCTGCTGGCGGTCGCTTATCAGATCGAGATCGACGCGGTCGACCGCTACAATCTGTTGGCCGATCAGATGGAAACCCACAACAATCCGGAACTGGTCAAGGTATTTCGCGATCTGGCCCGCGCCGAAGGCATCCATGGCGAGGAAATACGCCGCCTTGCCGGCGATTTTGACGTCGCTGCCCACGCCCGCCAAATTGCGAAATTCGAGCGAAGCGAGAGCCCGGAAGAGGCCGAACTCGGATCCGCTCACTACCTGATGACGCCGTGGCATGCCTTGCAGCTCTCACTCGCCGGCGAAAAGCGCGCGCTGGCCTACTTCACCTCGATCGTGGAAACGGCAAAAGACCCGAAGGTCAAGGCGATGGCGGCGGAACTGGTCGAAGAGGAGGCCGAGCACGTCAGTCTCGTGCATCGACTGCTGCGCCGCTATCCGAAGCCGAGCGATTCCTGGGCCGACGATCTCGATCCGCCGGTCTCCCAGGAATAATGTCAGCCCTGGGGTCTCGCGCCGGCCGCTGCCAAAACTTAAATATGCGTCCGATTAATTGGTCTTGTTGCGCCGGTCGATCACCCGCACGGCTTTGCCCTGCGATCGCGGCACCTCGCCTTCCGCCTTGGCCACGACCTTGCAGGTCACGCCGATCAACGACTTGATGTGGTGCGTGACTTCGTCGGCCTTGCGGAAGCGGTCGCCGGAGAAGCCGGGCGCCAGCTCGACCTCGACGGTCATCGCGTCGAGTGCGCCGTCGCGCGTGAGGACGATCTGATAGTGCGGCGCGATCCCCGGAAAACCGACCAGGACGGCTTCCACCTGCGAGGGATAAACGTTGACGCCGCGAATGATGAGCATGTCGTCATTGCGTCCGGTGACCCGCAGGATGCGCACGTGCGTGCGGCCGCAGGCGCAGGGCTGGTTGCTGAGACGGGTAATGTCGCGCGTGCGGTAGCGTATCATCGGCTGCGCTTCTTTGGTCAACGTCGTGATGACCAATTCGCCGGTCGCCCCCACCGGCAGGGGCTGCTGCGTTTCCGGATCGATGGTTTCGAAAAGAAAATGATCTTCCCAGCCATGCAACCCGGACTGGATCCCGTGACACTCGCATGCCACGCCTGGCCCCATGATCTCGGACAAGCCGTAGATATCCACCGCCTTGAGCCCAAGCCGAGCCTCGAGGTCGTGACGCATGGCGTCGCTCCACGGCTCTGCTCCGAATAGTCCAATCCGCAAGGACGATTGCTTCAGGTCGACGCCCATTTTCTGCGCGATCTCTGCGATATTGAGCGCATAGGACGGCGTCGCACACAACACTCTGGCTTTGAAATCATTGATCAAGGTCACCTGACGTTCGGTGCCGCCGCCCGATATGGGAACGACCGTGCATCCGAGCCGCTCGGCCCCGTAGTGCGCCCCGAGGCCGCCCGTGAACAGGCCGTATCCGTAAGCATTGTGCACGATATCGCCAGGCATCGCTCCGGCGGATGCGAAGCAGCGCGCCATCAAATCCGCCCAGGTGTCGATGTCCTGCTTGGTATAGCCGACCACGGTCGGCTTGCCGGTCGTGCCCGACGAGGCGTGGACGCGCACCAGTTGCTCGCGCGGCACGGCGAACATGCCGAACGGATAATTGTCACGCAGATCGGTCTTCACAGTGAAGGGAAACCGCGTCAGATCGGCGAGCGACTTCAGATCGCTTGGCTTAACGCCGGCGGCATCTAACTTCCGCTTGTAATGCGGGACTTTGTTATACGCGCGCTCGACCGTGGACTTGAGACGGGAGAGCTGCAATGCATTCAGTTCGCTGCGCGGCATACATTCGGCATCGCGGTCGAACATATAGGCAGATATATCGGCAACCGCGGCTTGCGTACTCATGAGTGAACCTCCCGGTCGACATCGTTGATTTGTGGTGCACGACGGCGCGGCTTGCAGGTTGGCATCGCCCGGTACCTGGTCATGATGGCGTCCATCCCGGCTTGACCGCGGGTCCAGGGACGCCGGACCCGCGTATCGGGGTATGCGGAAGCGCGAAGCCCTGATTGTAGGCGGCGCGCGTGATCAGAATGTATTTGAACGCCCAGCCGGTGGCGAACACCGAAAGTCCGCCGAGCGCGAACAAGATTGCGGCGGCGGCGGTCAAGATCAGACCGGCGCCGACCAGCACCACCGGCAGCACGAGGCCTGCGGCAAAGAACCACAGTCGGAAGGCCGTGAAGATTTCAAGCGTCCGGGTCGGCGCGCCTTCGCTTTCAAGGGCGTTGAGGTACCGCCACCAGGCCCAGATCCTGGCCGCCGCCAGCACGACCAGCGCGATTGCCAACGCCGTGGCGGCAGCGCTCAAGCCCGGCAGAACTGCCGCCAGCAGCAGAAACAGTCCGCAGCCTTCGGCAAGGCCGGTCACCAAGATCAAGACGATCACGCGCGGCGTGCGCCAGGCGGGAATTCCTTTGGACTGTTCCAGAATCATGCCCTGGCAGAAAAGAAAGATCAGCCCGACGGCCGCCGCCGCCAGCAACGCGATTTGATCGCCGAACCATAGCGCGGCGAGCGCGAGTGGAAACAGCACGCCGGCGACCCACGCTTCGCGCGACATCCAGGAGCGTTGCGGCTGGCGCAGCACGTATAGGAAACGCAATGGCCGGCCGATCTTGAACATCAGCAGCGTCAGGCCGCATGCAATGAGCGCGAGCGCCACAAGGCCTGGTAGCAATACCGGCGTTCCGCTAAAGCTGACGATAGTGGCAAAGCCGAACAATCCGGCGCCAGCGCCGCCGCACAAGAAATTGGCGGAGGCTTTCCAATCCCAATGTTTCTGATGCCAGGGCTCGACCCCACGGGTGCGAATGCGCCCAGCTGGCGCGCCCGAGAGCGCGGGCGGGGCAGCCGGCGCCGCAGCGGCCGCGGCCTTGTCGTAGAGATAATGGAAGCCAGGCTCAGTGCCGAGCTCGGCATGCATCCGAAAACTTTTGTGCTGTTGCAGCAGTTTCGACACATTGCTGTTCGGATCGTCGAGATCGCCAAAATGCAAGGCGTCCGCGATGCAGGCATTCACGCAAGCCGGCGTCGCGCGCGGATCGCTGCCGGGCGCTAGACCGTTCTCAATGCCGAAATCGATGCGGTCGGAGCAGAACGTGCATTTCTGCGCGACTCCGAGGCGCGCGTGATCCTCGCGTTCGATCTCGTTCTGCATGCCCTCGTCGCCATAGGCGAAGTCTTCTTTGGTGATCTTGAAGCGGGCCTGGTAGGGGCAGGCTACGTCGCAATAGGCGCAGCCGATGCAGATGTCGTAGTCGATGGTGACGATGCCGTCGGCGCGCTGGCGCGTCGCGGTCGACGGACACACATGCATGCAAGGCGGGTCGGCGCAGTGCTGGCAGCCGACCGGCACAAAGGTGCGGTTGACGTTCGGGTACGAACCCGCCTCGATATCGATCACCTTGCGCCATTGCACCGCCGGCGAAGTGGCATTGGCATGCCGGCAAGCCGCCGTGCAGGTCTGGCAGCCCACGCAACGCTCGAGATCGGCGACCATCGCCCAGCGGGTCATGACGCGGCCTCGAGACGCGTCACCTTGACCTTGACCAGGTCGGCGCTCGATCCGGTCGCGTCGGTCAGATCAAGCAGCATCGGCACCAGGGCGTTCATGCTCGGCGCGTGGAAGTCCTTGGCATAGGGCGTGACCCAATGATCGAACTGGCCGATCATCAGCAAGGTGTCGGGCCGGATGCCCTCGCGCAGCATCACCCGGCCTTTGGTGCTGTTGAGCGGCGAGCGCACTTCGACCAGGTCGCCGTCGGCGATGCCAAGCCGTTCGGCGGCGCTCTCGTTCATGACCACGCTGCCGTGGCCCATGACGTTTTCCGCCACTTCCTTGATCAGCTGGACGCCGACGTTATTGCCCCAGGAATATTGCATGCTGCGCGAGGTCACCAGCCAGAACGGATAGTCGGCGATACTTACCTTGAAATGTTTGGCGAGCGCGTCCTCCCACAGCCCGTTCAGGTCACGCCAATGCGGCAGCGGCTCATATTCTGCAAGCTGCTTGTCCCACCAGGTAATGCCATGCTCGTGCAGCCGCCGTTCGAGCTCCTTGCCGACGCGTAAGAGCCGCTCCTGGTAGGGTTGCTCGAAGCGCAGGCCTTGCTCGACCAGCTTCGGGTAGAGGTACCACATCAGCCGCGAGAACGGCTTGACGCGAAAACCGTTGGCGCGGAACCAGTCGAGCCCCTGCGTCTCGGCGCCATCGGTGATCTCCGCGCTCGCCGCCCGACAGCTGGCATCCCAAATCTCCTCGACGCTGTGCGGCTTCGTCACATCGAGCGAAAAATCGTAATTCTCGCCCTTAAGCTTGACGTCGGCGCCGCCGCGATTGATCGCGGTGTTGTATTCCTCGAGCAGGCCGGTGCGGCGCGCGAGCTCGGTTGCGATCCAGGTGAAATCTTTCGCCTCACCCTGCGGCGGTACCGCCGGATCGCGCAAGGCGAAGCCCTGATGATCCCAGAATTGCTCGATATATTTGGTGCCGCCGATCCGCATCAGCTGGAGGCCTTCGAGATCGGTGCAGTCGGGCAACAGCACGTCGGCGACATGATTGGTTTCGTCGCGCGTCAAGACGAAGCAGACGGTGAACGGGAATTTCGCCATGGTTTCACCGACCGCCTTGGTGTCCCAAAACGAAATCGCCGGATTGATGCGGTAGACCAGCCACACGTCGGGCGGCGGCGCATGCGGGAGGTTTTCGAAGTCGTCCTTCTGCATCATCCAGGCCAAATGGGTCGGCCCGAGCGCCTGACTCCAGGCCGAGTTGGCGACCAGCGGCACCAGTGTGCGGTGGGCGCTGCGCGCGGTCGGGCGCGAAATCCAATCGTCCTTGCCCGTCGGATTCATCGGATAATGCATGAACCCGTCGGGGCCCGGCTTAACGCTCGACCAGCGATTGTCGGCCGGTCGATTGAGCCGCACGGTGGTGCCGAGCGTGCCGCCCGGGACGTCGAGGGCGCCGAGTAGGCAGGGAATGAGCGTGCGCGCCCAGCAGCATTCGTAGCCGCCCCAGCCATTGTTGACGGTCTTGCCGAAGGCGATGGCGACCGGCCGGAACGGCAGCGTCATGCCTTCGATCTCGATCGTCTCGCCGACATGGGCGTGGGCCAGGAACTCGTTGGTGACACGGCGGATGGCCGCGGCCGGAACATCGCAGATCGCCGCCGCCCATTCCGGCGAATAGGGCTTCACATGCGCGACAAGGTGCGCGAAGGCGGGACTGGTGACGGCCGCGCGATGCGTGACGGTCTCTTGATCGGGACCGATTTCGATGCCGTCGACCGTGAACGTGCCTTCGAGTGCCGGATCGATTGCGGGAGTGTCGAACGGCACTGCCCGCCCGCTGATTTGATCGATCACTAGCGGCTTTTGCGTCGCCGGATCGCGCAGGAAAAATCCGCCGGCGCCGATGAGATAAGGAGACGAGGTCCGCTGTTTGAGAAATGGAATGTCGAGTTTTTCGCGCGCCGTTTCATGCAGCAGCACGTAAATCATGGCGAACAGAAAGGCGGAGTCGGTCTTCGGCTTGATCGGGATCCACTCGGCCGAGCAAGCGCCGGTCACCGAAAGATGCGGTTCGATCTGCACACGCTTCATGCCGCGATTGCGCGCATCGGCATGGCGCTTGACCCCGCACACCCCACCGGAAGCCTCGACATTGGCGCCGAACGAAAGGACGTAGTCGCAAAGCGGCGTATCGGGGCACACGGTGAAAGCGCGGTGCCAAAGTTCCCCGTACAAATGTTCCGAATGGGTGCACTTGACGCCCTGACCGGAACCGAAGCTCAAATCGACGGGCCCCCACGCTGAGAGGAAAGCCGGCAGCGTCCCCATATAGGCGGTCGGAGTACCGCCGCCGCCGAAGCTTGCGGCGAGCCGTGGAAAACCGCCTGCGTCGGTGGGACCGGCCGCACGCGCGGCCTTGAGCTTGTCGGCAACCAGATCGAGCGCCTCGTCCCAGGAAATCCGCACAAAGCCCGGATCCTCGTGCCGGCCCTTTTTCGGGTTGGTGCGCTTCATCGGATAGAGGACGCGGTTCGGGCTGTATGACTTTTGCACCAGCCCAAACGCCTTGATGCAGGCTTTGCCGCCGCCGGGATGAATCGCGGCCGCGGCAAAATTCGGATTGATCTCGGTTGCCACCCCGTCCTGGATACGCACGGTCAGCAGGTCCGGCCCCGCTACACATTGATAGCAATAGGTCGAAACGACGCGTTCGTCCTTTGGCTTGCTTCCCGGCATAGCCTCATCCTCGGTCCGAACGGGGGACCTGTCTAGTCGCCAGGGCCAGGCACATCAGGCGCCGACGTTCGCGGCAACGGCCTTGCCGGCTTCAACCTGCTCATGCACCGAATAGCCAGCCTTGAGCGCATCCATGTTGAGATCGAGAAAGCCGCGCGGCGTCTCGGCCCGCACCGCCTGCTCGATCCGTTTGCGATCGCAGATTTCGCTCAGTGCGACCAAGGCGCCGAGGGCGACGATGTTGGTCACCCGCTCGCTGCCCAACTGCAAGGCGGTGCGGCTGAGCGGCAGGTGATAGCGCCGGTAATCGCCCACCGGCAGTTCGGGGCAAAGCCGCGTGTCGGCGATGACCAGCGCCCCGGGTTTGAGCAACGGCCAAGACGGCTTGATGGCGAGCCGGTCGAGTAGTACCAGATGGTCGAGCGCGGTTGTGATTGGGAAGTCCACCTCGACGTCGGAGATCACAAGGTCCGCATTGCAGTAGCCGCCGCGCGAGGTCGGCTCATAGGTCTGCGATTGAGCAACACGCATGCCGCCGGCGGCCAGCGCATCGGCAAGCATCTTGGCGCTGAGGATCAGCCCCTGCCCGCCGGTCCCGCCGATGCGAATTTCGATGCGCGTGTTGCTCATCGCGAATTCCCCGCGCGTTCGGCCGCCGCGCGCCGATAAGCGGCGCCATATTCAGGACGGTTGTTCTTCGTGAGAACCCCGGTCGGCAGCGTATTCGGGCGGAACGGCGTATCGACCGTATCCGCGTAAGCGCTCGGACGGATGTTGCTCTTCTGCCGCATGACCATTTCCGCCGAGGAGCCGAGGTCGTTCTTGCGCCCAAAGATCTCCGTACAGTCGGACAGGACTTCGACAAACGCAAAGCCCGGATGCTCAAGCCCGGCCTTGATCAACTCCTTGAGCTTGGGGACATGATGCGTCACTTCGCGGCCGACGAATCCGGCTCCGGCCGCGGTGGCGAGCACGCAGGCATCGAAATGCGGCTCTTGATTGCCGAGCGGAGTTGTCGTGGTCAGCCGTGTCTCTGACGTGGTCGGCGACACCTGACCGCCGGTCATGCCGTAGACTTCATTGTTGAGCATCAAGCAGGTCAGCTTGAGATTGCGCCGGCAAGCGTGGATCAAATGATTGCCGCCGATCGCCAGGCAGTCGCCATCGCCGGTGATGACAACGACATGGAGATCGGGCCGCGCCAGCGCGAGGCCGGTGGCATAAGCCAACGGCCGGCCGTGCGTCACATGGAAAGTATTGGCGTCGATATAGGCCGATAGCCGTCCGGCGCAGCCAATGCCGGAGACCACCGCGAGCTTGTCCTTGTCGATGCCGAGGTCGTGGATCGCCCACAGCAAGGCCCGCAACGCGATGCCATGCCCGCAGCCGGGACAGAGGAAGTGGGGCATCATCTCCTTGCGGAGATAGTCGCGAACCTCGAAGCTGGCGGCCGAGTCGATAAACATCACGGCCCCCTCGCGAGCGCCGCGGCGCGCGCGGCAATGTCGACCGGCGTGATCGCCTCGCCGCTGAAAAGATGAATGCCTTCGACCGGTATGCCGCCGAGCACGCGATCGACGACAAGCCGGAGCTGGCCGGTGTTCATTTCGGGAACCAGCACGGCGCACGCCTCTGCCGCGGCTTGGCAGCAATGCGTTCTCCGGGAACGGCCAGAACGTGATCGGACGGAACAGCCCGACACGTAGCCCTTGCGCGCGACAAAGCTCGACCGCGCCGGTCGCGGCGCGGGCACTGATCCCGATAGCGACAATGACTACGTCGGCATCGTCGCAGTGCAACGTTTCGCTCGAGTCGATCAGGTCGCGGTGGCGCTCCAACTTGGAAAAAAGCCGCGACAGGTTGCGGGTGACCGCTTCTGGGTTCTGGGTCGGGAAACCGTCTTCGCCGTGGGTCAGCCCGGTCGTATGGGTGCGATAGCCCGCGCCCGGCCGTGCCATGGCAGGAATACTGTCGCTGCCGCCGTCGTAGGGCTTGTAGGCCGCGCGCGGTCCGCTCGCCGATTTACGCTCCATGCCGTTCGAATTTGCGGTGGGGTTGAGTGCGACAGTTTCGGAGAGTTGCGCGATCACCTGATCGTATAGCAGCACCACCGGGGACCGGCATTGTTCGGCCAGATCGAAGGCGCGGATAGTCTCGCTGTAGATCTCGGCCACCGAGGCGGGCGTGAGCGCAATCATCGGATAATCGCCATGGCTGCCCCAGCGCGCTTGCATCAGGTCGGCCTGCGACGGCCGGGTCGGCATGCCGGTGGAAGGGCCGCCGCGCATGACATTGACGATGACGCAAGGGATCTCGGCGCCGGCCGCGTAACCGAGGTTCTCCTGCTTGAGCGAAAATCCCGGGCCGCTGGTCGCGGTCATGGCTTTGACGCCGCCCATCGAGGCGCCGATCACGGCCGCCATCGACGCGATCTCGTCTTCCATCTGTACGAATACGCCATCGACCTCCGGCAAACGGCGCGCCAGCCGCTCGGCAATTTCCGACGACGGCGTGATTGGGTATCCGGCGAAGAAACGGCAGCCGGCGGCGATCGCTCCTAACGCACACGCATGGTTGCCGGAGATCAGCTTCACAGCGTTCTTGCCGGTCAACGCGGTATCGACGGCGTTCATCGGGCCAATCCTCCTTGCGCAGCGGCGACGGCATCGAGATGCACCCGGATCGCGAAATCAGGACATAACCATTCGCACAGCCGGCAGCCGGTGCACTTGTCCCGCTCGGCCAGTTCCGCGATGCGGTCTGCATTCAGCCGCAGGCAACGCTCCGGGCACATTTTCACGCAGATATCGCAGCTCTTGCACCACGCGGGCGTTATTTCGAGACGCACCCGGTAGCTTGCATCGGCAGGCACCGGCGTCCTCACCACCGGCGCTTCGACTGGCGGTGTGGCGTTGCGCGCTTCCTCGATCCAAATTCGACCGCGCCGGAAGGCTTCCAAATTTACGGTAACGGTCTTCTTCGGCACAAATTCCGCGACCGTCCGCTCCCAATCGGTCGTCGAAAATTCCAATGCCGTCGACAGCGCGCCAAGCAGGACAACGTTCGCCGCCCGCTCGTTGCCGAGCTGCTCGGCCATATGGGTGGCATCGATGGCGTAGCCCTCGGCCACATGCGCGATGACTTCGGCCGGCGTCTCTTTCGAATAGCGCAACGGCGCGCCCGGATGGCGGTTGAGGCATGCGAATGGCGGCACGATGCGCTTGGTATCGCAAATGAAAATGCCGGTGCCGGGCTTGAGGAACGGCAGCCAGCGCAATCCTTCGGCCCATTCCAGCGCAACCAGGATATCGACTTCGCCCTTCGGGATAGTCGGCGACCAGACCCGCCGTCCAAAGCGCACATGGCTGAACACGGAGCCACCACGCTTGGCCATGCCGTGCACTTCGCTTTGCTTGACCTCGAAGCCCTGGCTCTGCGCGAGCAAAGCCAGCACCTTGGACACCATGATGACGCCCTGCCCACCGACGCCGACGATGAGGACGTTGAACGCTTCATCGGCGGAATCGCCCGTCACCGCCGGAGAATTCGGCGACGCGGGGACGGAACGAACGGTGGCGACCGGATCACTCATTGCGTCACCGGCGCAACGGTCTTGATACAGTCCACGGTGCAAACCTGCGCGCAGAGCGTACAGCCGATGCAAAGCCCTGGATCTATCTGCACCTTGTGGCGGCCTTCGAAGGACTGGTCGCTCCAGGTGATCGCCGGGCAGCCGAGGTTCATGCAGGCTTGACAAGCATTGCACTGCTCGGCGACGACCTCGAACGGCGGACCCTTGATCTTGACCGGATCGAGCACGCAGGGACGATCGGCGATCAGCACGGCGACGCCGCGATAATTGATGGCGTCGCGCAAGTTCTGATGCATGGCGGCGAGGTCATAAGAGTTGACCTTGCGCACCCATTTCACGCCGACCGCGCGCACCAGCGCTTCGTAATCGACGCTTGGCGCCGGCTCGCCGCGGATGGTCTTGCCAGTGCCGGGATGCTGCTGACCGCCGGTCATGGCGGTGATGTGATTGTCGAGCAGAAGCACCGTGATATTGGCCTGGTTGTAGACCGCGTTGATCAGCTGCGGGATGCCAGCATGCAGGAAGGTGGAGTCGCCGATGGTTGCGACTACCGGCTTGGTCTCGCCGGCTTTCGCCATGCCAACCGCGTTGCCGATCGAGGAGCCCATCGACACCGTGGTGTCCATGCCACGCAATGGATCGAGGCATGCCAAGGTGTAGCAGCCGATATCGCCGGCGACGCGCGCGCCCGAGGCGCGCACGGCCATGAAGCTCGAGGTGTGCGGGCAGCCCGCGCACAACACCGGCGGGCGCACCAGCGGTTCCGGGGCCCACTCATCATTTCGCTTCAGACGCGGCACCAGTATGCCGGCCTTTTCAAATCCGGCACGGACGAGCTCCGGCGACAATTCGCCGGCACGCGGGAAGAAGCATTTGCCTTCGACCTTAAATCCGAGCGCGCGGATTTCTTTTTCAATCACCGGCTCGAGTTCCTCGACCACGAAGATGCGGTCCACCGATTCACAATAGCGGCGGAGCAATTCATCCGGCAGCGGCCAGGATGCGCCGAGCTTCAATACGTTTGCGTCGGGGAGCGCTTCGCGCACATACGGATAGCAGGTGCCTGCCGTGATGATGCCAAAGCTTGTATCGCCTTCCTCCCAACGCGTGATCGGCGCTTCGGCAAAATACGCTTTCAAGCGCGCCTCGCGCTCGATCACTGCGCCATGGCGCGGCCGGGCGTAGGCCGGGATCATGACGTTCTTCGAGGGCTTCTCGATGAACGCGCGCGGCGGCGGCTCTTTGCGATCGCCCATCGCGACCGAACTGCGGGTATGCGAAAGCCGGGTCGTGCTGCGCACGATCACCGGCGTATCGAAGGTCTCCGACAGCTCGAACGCAAGGCGGGTGAAATCAAGCGCCTCCTGCGCATCGCTCGGCTCGAGCACCGGCACGGTCGCGAGCACACCGTAGATTCGCGTGTCCTGCTCGTTTTGCGAGCTGTGAATCCCAGGATCGTCGCACACGGCGAGGACCAGCCCGCCGTTCACGCCGATATAAGTTTGCGACATGAATGCATCGGCGGCGACATTGAGGCCGACATGCTTCATGGCGGCGAGCGCGCGCCGGCCGGCAAAGGAAGCGCCGATCGCAACATCGAGCGCGACCTTTTCGTTGGTCGACCACTGTGCGTGCAAGTCTTCGGCCGGGTAGTCGGCCAATGTCTCGAGGATTTCGGTGCTTGGCGTGCCGGGATAGGCGGCAGCAACCTTCACGCCGGCTTCCCAGGCGCCGCGCGCGATCGCTTCGTTGCCGGTCAACGACCGTACGTCGCTTGCCGCACTAGGCGATAGCGCGACGGCCTCCAATGCCTCTTGCATCTATTCCCCCGATGGCGAACCTCGCCATTTTGTCTAGCTGGCCATGATCTTCGAAACATCGGCGGGTGTTATTGAGCTAAATCAATTGGTTGTCGATTGAACGCGGTCGCGGCAGGGCTATCGCGATGCTGCAAATTTGGCAGCCTTCGCCTTGAGCCGCTCGAGGGTTTTGCCCTTATCGACGACAAAACGGCTGTGTGTGCCGGCGCAGATCGCTTCAAGATTGTCCTTGGCAGCGATTTCGAAGGTGACTTTGCGTCCCTCGACCGCACTCACGGTCGCCGTGATCTCGGCCGTCATGCCGGGCAGCGTCGGGGCGAGATGGCGGACCGACACGTCGATACCGACTGAATCCTCGTTGGCGTCCGCGTGTTCGAGGATGAGATCGCGGCAGGTGTGTTCGATGTCTTGCACAAGCCGGGGCGTGGCGTAAACGCGGCCTTCCTCGCCCATGAATCCGATCGTACGGTCGCGATCGATCTCAATACGGCTGGTTCGCGACACTCTCGGACGAAGGCTTTCTTTCATCGATATCCTCCTCGCCATTCAACGCGGCAATTAAATTGACTTCCAGCTCGGTCCACTTGACTAACGTCAATCGCCGAGCGTTTTTAGATACCCAAATAGCTTTCCCTGACGCGGGGATCGGCCTGGATTTCGGCGGCGGGCCCGCTCAGCGTCACGCGCCCGGTCTCCAGCACGTAGGCGCGGTCGGCGATGGCCAGCGCGGCGCGCGCATTCTGTTCCACTAAGAGGATCGTCAGGCTGTCATCCCTGAGCGCGCGGATCACGGCAAGCAATTGGTCGACCAAGTTGGGGGCGAGGCCCATCGACGGCTCGTCCAAGAGCAGCAGCCGCGGCTTTGCCATCAACGCGCGTCCGATCGCCAGCATCTGCTGCTGACCGCCGGACAGCGCGCCGGCCGGCATTTCCAAGATCGCGCCGAGCATCGGAAACAACGCGCAGACCCGCGCCAGCTCCGGTTCTAGATCGGCGTCACGGCGCGACCACGTACCGAGCTTCAAATTGTCCAGCACGGATAACGGCGCGAACACCTGCCGGCCTTCCGGCACTTGCGAGATCCCGAACGCCACCCGTTCATGCGCGAGCCGATTTTCGATCGGCGCGCCGTCAAATCGTATCGTACCGCCGGTGATCGGCTGCACGCCCGAAATGGCATGCATCAACGTGGTCTTGCCGGCGCCATTAGCGCCGATCAATGTGACGATCTCCCCAGCACCAACATGGAGTGTGACGCCGTGCAGGACTTCGATGCGGCCATAGGCGCTCCTGACATTTTCAATCGAGAGCATGCGCGGCCTCCTGCGAGCCGTGAACGCCCAAATAAGCTTCGATCACCTCCGGATTGGACCGCACTTGTTCGGGAGTGCCTTCCGCTAGCGTTCGACCTCTTGCCAGCACATGAACGCTGTCGGAGATATTCATCACCAGACGCATGTCGTGCTCGACCAAAACAACCGTGATCCCTTCCTTCACGATGGAGCGGATGACATGGTCGATTTCCTGGGTTTCGACCGGATTGCAGCCGGCGGCCGGCTCATCGAGCAGCAATATTTTCGGCTCGCTGGCCAGCGCGCGCGCGATTTCCAGGCGCTTGAGCGCGCCATAGTCGAGCGAACCGGCCGGACGCTCCGCTGCATCGGCGAGGCCGACGCGCGCCAGCGCCACGCGCGCCGCTTCCCCGGTCGCCTCATTCTGGCGCGCGACCGATGGCCAATGCAGCAGATCGGCCAGAATTCCGGTCCGCTCGTGGCGGTGACGGCCGACCATCACATTTTGCAGCACCGACATATGGGAAAAAATCTGCAGATTTTGAAAAGTCCGCGATAGCCCCCGCCGCGCCAGTTGGTCGGGCGCAAGACCGGTCACCGTTTCACCGGCAAGCCGGATACTTCCCTCGAGCGGCGTATAGATACCCGATACCAGATTGAGCAGCGTGGTCTTGCCGGAACCGTTCGGTCCGATGATCGAGAATACCTGGCCGGGAGCGATCGCGATGCTGACGCCGTCGATCGCCCGCACGCCACCGAAGGCAATGGTCAGCCGCTCGGATTCCAGGATCATCATTTCCGCCACCCGAGCGCGACGGTAAGCGACGGCACGATGCCCTGACGCAGAAAGATCATGAAAACCATCACGATCAGTCCGAGCAAAGTCTGCTCGTATTCGTGGAAAACGGTGAGCGCCTGCGGCAACACGACCAGCACGGCTGCGCCTACTAACGATCCTAATATCGACCCCATGCCGCCCAGCACGACCATGGCGACCAATTCGATCGAACGCAGGAACCCCGCGTCATCCGGCGTGACGAGACCGTTGAACAACGCCAGATAGGATCCCGCCACCGACGCGTACACGGCGGAGATGATGAAGACGACAAGCTTCTTGCGCGCGACGTCGATGCCGAGTACGCGCGCGGCGATTTCGCTGTCATGGATAGCTTGCAGCGCGCGGCCGGTCGGGCTTTCCATCAGATTGAGCGCGAGCAGAAATCCACCGACAAACGTCGCGCCTGCGATCCAGTACCAGACATCCGATCCATGTAGGCGCCAACCAAACAACTTTAGCGCGGGTACGCTCATGCCGTCCGGCCCGCCCGTCCACCCCGCCTCGTTGTTCATAACGATTGCGACGAGCAATCCGAACCCGAGCGTCGCGACCGCGAGATAGTGCCCTTTGAGCCGGAGAATCGGCCGGCCTACCGTAAAGGCGACCGCGCCCGAGAGCATGGCGCCGGCGAACAGGCAGAGCCACGACGGCGCGCTGAAATGGACCGGCCCGATGGCGACGGAATACGCGCCGATGCCGACAAAGCCGGCGTGACCCAAACTGACTTGGCCGGCAAAGCCCATGAGCAGGTTGAGCCCCACGACCGCCAACGCAAAAATAAAAACAAGCGCGCCGATCCGGTAGTAGTACGCCGACGGGAAAAACAGCGGCAAGATAATAACAATGGCCGCGACCAATATCGCCGGCGCCAATCGCGTTTCGAGCAGCGCGCGCAAGCTTACACCCGTTCAACTTTGGCCCGGCCGAATAAGCCCTGCGGCATGGCAACCAAGACGACAAGGATGATCAGGAAAGCGACCGCGTCCTTGTAACTTGAAGAAATGTAGCCCGCGCTCAATGCTTCAATCATTCCAATCAGGAGGCCGCCAACCACGGCACCAAGCGGACTGCCGATTCCACCGAGCATCGCCGCCGCAAATCCCTTCAGCGCCAGCAATGTTCCCGCATCGTAACTGGTCAACGTGATCGGCGTGACCAGAATGCCGGCGATCGCCCCGATTGCCGCCGAAACCGCAAATGAGAAGTCGACGATGCGCCGCGTATCGACGCCGATCAGCCGCGCCGCCAAACGATTGGCCGCGGTCGCGATCACCGCCTTGCCGAGCAATGTGCGTTCGACGAACAGCCAAAGCAAAAACACGATGACTGCGGCGCCGACCAGCACGACCAGACTCTGCGGCAATATGGCCGCGCCGCCGAACTGGATCGGATCGGCGCCGAACAGCGCGGGCAGGCTATGGAAACGCTTATCGAATATAATCTGCGCCACACCGCGCAGGAACACCGAGGCGCCGATCGTTATCATGATCAGAGCGACCGGGCTCGCCCCGCGTGCTGGCTCGATAGCGAAGCGGTGTAACATCATTCCTACGCCGGTCGTCACGATGATGGCGAGAAACGCAGCAAGTGGCAATGGAATGCCGGCCAGTGCCAGGAAGACGGTCGTCATCCCGCCCAGCATGACGAACTCGCCCTGGGCGAAATTGATGATGTCCGACGCGTTGTAGATCAACGTGAAGCCGATGGCGACCAGCGCGTAGATGGCGCCAACGGTCAATCCCGAGAATACAAACTGCAGCAACTCGGCCATCGCGTCGAAGGCCTCGCAGGGCTTGGGTTCAATAGCAGGACGGAACGGGCAAGCTCTGGTGAGCTTGCCCGATTGTTATTTCAAGTGCCAGGGACCAGCGTCCAGTCGCCGCCTTTGATCTCCAGCATATGGAACGCCGACAGGTCGAGGCCCATATGATCGGTCGCCGACATGTTCACGATCCCGCCGGTTCCGATATAGCCCTTGGTTTTCTCGATTTCGTCGCGGACCTTGGCTTTGTCGGCGCTCTTGGCACGCTGCATCGCCTGAACCAGGATCATGAGCCCGTCATAAGCGTGACCGCCGAAGGTCGAGACCGCCTGCCCGGACTTCTGCTGATACGTGCGGGTATAGTTCACGACGACGGGCTTCTGCGGATCGTTGTTCGGGAGCTTGTCCGCAATGAGAAGCGCCGCGGCCGGCAGCCGCACGTCTTCGGCCGCGGGACCGGCGAGCTCGATATACTGCTTGGAAGCAACGCCATGGCTCTCGTACAAAGGCAGTTTGATCCCGAGTTGGCTATAATTGCGCGTCACGATCGCCGGACCTTGACCAAAGCCCGGATTGACCACCGCCTGCACGCCCGCTTTGTTGCGGATATTGGTGAGCTGCGGTGTCATGTCGCTGTCGCGCGGTCCATAGCTTTCTTCGGTGGCGATCTTGATCTCCGCCTTGGGCGCGACGGCAACGCACTGGTCGCGCATCGACTTACCGAAGGCGTCCGTGCCCGAGATTAACGCGATCGTCGTCAGCTTGCGGGTCTTGAGATCGGCAAATATTTTCTCGCACGCCATCTTGTCGGTGTGGGGCGTCTTGAAGACCCACTTATGCACGGGCTCGACGATCTGAATGGCGCCAGCCAATGAAATGAAGGGAATATTGGCGTCCTCGAACACCGGAATCATCGCAAGGGTCGAACCGGTGGTGCTGCCGCCGATCATGGCGTCGATTTTGTCTTCTTCCACCAGACGGGTGGCAAAGGTGCGGGCGTTGTTGGCATTGCCGGCGTCGTCGTAGACGATCAGCTGCAGTTTTTGGCCATTCACCCCGCCTTTCGCATTGATCTCATCGATATAGATTTCCAGCGTCTTCTTTTCCGGGTCACCAAGAAACGACGCCGGCCCAGTCACCGAGAGGACGGAGCCAATCTTGATTTGCGCGGAGGCCTGAAGCCCGGCGCCGAGCACGGCACAAAGGCCAATAGCAGCGGTCGCCGTAAAATGTTGCATTGCCCTCATAGGAATCCCCCATTTTCAGCATTAATTTTAGCCTCAATGCATATCAGACCGGTCGTTACCGGGACTTGACTAAATTCAAGGCAGGCGCCGGACTGTCAAGGGATTAGTGGCGGCGCGGGTTCAGGAGTTCGTTTGCTGGAGCAACGCGATGACGATGACGGGCAGCGTACGGCTCGCGGCCGTTGCCTACGATGCTGGCTTTAGAATCGACGATTTCCTGGCCCACGTCGCCGATCGGCTTCGCGCCGACCGCATCAACTTGGCTGGGGTCTTGCAGGAAAATGCCGGCAACGCCGCTGGCGTCTGCTCGGCGATGACTCTCGTCGACCTCACCGCACTGGGGCGATTTCGGATTTCCCAGGACCTGGGGTCACAGGCCGAAGGCTGCAGGCTTGATGCGCAAGGCCTGGCCGAGATCGGCGCGTTGCTTGACCGGCCGCTCGGCCACGATATCGAGCTGCTGATGCTGAACCGGTTCGGCAAGGCCGAGGCCGAAGGAGGCGGCCTCCGCTCCGCCTTTGTGCGTGCCATGGAGGCCGGCGTCCCGGTGCTGACGGCAGTGCGCCCGCCCTATATCGAGGCATGGTCGAGATTTCACGACCGGCTCGCGGTCGATCTCCCAACCGATCCCGACGCCGTAATCGGATGGTGCCGGGCTTCCGTGCAGAAATTGCGCAAGGCACGGCGGAGCGAATTGTCACTAACCGGCTAAATGCAGGACCGCATCCATGCACGCAAGCGAAGCTGTCGCGATCGGCATCCTGACCGTATCCGATCGCGCCAGCGCCGGTACCTACCGGGATACGAGCGGCCCGGCCATCGAGGCGTTTCTGCGCGAAGTGGTGACGACGCCTTGGCGTGCGGTGCGGCGTCTGGTTCCCGATGGAATCGACAGCGTGCGCGATACCCTGATCAATCTGACTGACTACGAAAAATGCGCCTTGATCTTCACGACCGGCGGCACCGGACCGGCGCCGCGCGATCTGACCCCGGAAGGTACGATAGCCGCTTGCACGCGGCTGATGCCGGGGTTTGGCGAATTGATGCGCATGGAGAGCTTGAAACAGGTGCCGACTGCAATTTTGTCCCGTCAGACCGCCGGCATTCGCGGATCCACGCTGATCATCAATCTGCCAGGACGCCCGGCTTCAATACGAATGACCATGCAAGCGGTGTTTCCGGCGATTCCCTATTGTCTCGACCTGATCGGCGCTGCCCGCATCGACACCGACCCCGAGCGCTGCAAGGCATTCCGCCCGCCAAAATAACCCGGGCGAACTTGCCGCCGCGTATCGCTCACATGAGCTCGCCGCCGGCGACTATGATACTCTGGCCGGTGATCGAGGCGGACGAAGGCGAGCAGAGCCAGCCGACCGTCTCCGCCACTTCTTCGGGGCGCACCAAATGCCCCTGAGGATTGTGCGCGGTCAACTCCTGCATGGCTTGCTCGCGTGTCCGTCCGGTCTTGGCCACAATATTGTCGATCGCGTCGGCAACAATATTGGTATCCGTATAGCCGGGACACACAGCATTCACGGTCACGCCGGTGTGCGCCAATTCGCGTGCCAGCGCTCGCGTCAGGCCGATCAGCCCGTGCTTTGCCGCGCAATAGGCGGTGACATAAGCATAACCGGTGAGCCCGGCCGTGGAGGCGACATTGACGATCCGGCCATAGTCGCCTTTCGCCATCTGCTGCACGACAGCGCGAATGCACAAGAACGCGCCTGTCAGATTGACCTCGAGCATTCCCTGCCACTTCGCCAGATCGGTCTTGCCGATCGGCGCTGCCAAAGCGGCGCCAGCATTGTTGATGAGGATTTGCGGCGGCCCAAACCGGTCGGCCGCCCGCGCAAAGGCGGCGGAAACCTGGTCGGGCTGGGTGATGTCGGTCGCGATCGCCTGAGCCTTAGCATTGAAAATTTTCATAAGCGCCGCGGCCTGCTCGGCGAGCCGCGATTCATTGCGGCTCATCAGCGTCACATCGGCGCCGCGCCGCGCAAAGGCGGAAGCTATCGCGGCACCGATTCCCCGCGAAGCCCCGGTGACGACCGCATGCTTGCCGCGAAGGATGCCGGCGTCGCGCGAACTCGATTCTGCCATGACGTTCATGCGCCTAATATGGTGCCGCGTTCGCCGCGTTCCTTGACCAAACTCAAGGGCCAGCATGGAGAGTGGCTCTAGAAATGCGATGATCGGGGGAACAAACACACGATGGATACGGCTCAATTTCTCGTCGCCGGCGTTTTCATCGATAGCGACTCGCCGCAAGTCGTCGCCTTCGTGAAGCAAGTCACGGATGGCGCGAAGGATCAGCGCGAGGCCGCCTTGCGCCTTTACGCCGCCATCCGCGATGGCATCATCTATGACCCCTACGTCGACCTCGCCGACCCGGCCAATTATCGCGCGAGCGGCGTACTCGCCGCCGGTCGTGCGTTCTGCATCGGAAAATCCGCACTGTTGGCTGCGACTGCGCGCGTGATCGGCATTCCGTCCCGCGTCGGCTATGCCGACGTGCGCAACCATCTGACGTCGCCGCGCTTCTACGAGAAAATCAAGACCGATAGATTTATCTGGCACTCCTACACCGAGATTTATTTGTCCGGGCACTGGGTCAAGGCAACGCCAGCCTTCGATCGCGCGCTGTGCGACCGACTCGGGTTGAAAACGCTAGAGTTCGATGGCGAGACAGATTCGCTGTTGCAGCCGTTCGATCGGTCAGGCCGTCAACATATGGAATATCTGAATGATCGCGGCGCTTTTGCCGACGTACCGTTCGACACCATCCAAGCAGATTTCATGAAATATTATCCGAGCCTGATGGGCGGCCATGGCCTCTCTGGCGACTTCCGAACGGAAGCCGTTGCCCAGACTATGGACCGAACAAGTATCTGATATCTAATTCACCAAATTGCGGCCGGTGACAGCTTCGAGGTTCTTGTAGAAGACCTTGTCGCTCGTTGCTTTGTCCAGCTTGAGCGACTCTAAAATTCGCAACGTCTCGCGCGGATACATCGCTCCGTTTTCCGGATCGAACGGGCAATCAGAGGCGAACACGATTTTGTCGACCGGGAAAAATTCCAGGCCGCACTTCGTCGCCGGCGTCGCACCGAACACCGCGGTATCGGCATAGAAGTCTTGCTTGAAATAGTCGAGCGGGCGCTTTTTCAGGCTTTTGCGGAGCGCAACGTAGTCTTCATCGGTCGTGCGCGAGCCGAGCACATCCCAGCCCGGCCCGATACGCCCTTCGAGCATCGGCACGATGCCGGCGAAATGGTGGGTAATGATCTTCAGGTTGGGGTGGTTGTCCATGATCTTGGAGAACACCAGGCGCGCCATCGCGGTCGCCGTCTCGTATGACCAGCCGAACGTCCACCAGATCTCGTACAGCGACTTCTTCTCGTCGAAATAATCGGGAGTTTCGGCGCCGCGCGCCGGATGCAACCAGACCGGTTTTCCAAGCTCATTCATTTTCTTCCAGAACGGCAGGTATTGCGGCCGATCAATCGGTTTGCCCGCGACGTTGGTGTAGATCTGCACTCCGAGCGCACCGAGCTGGTTGATCGCGCGCTCCGCTTCGGCCACGCCGGCGTCCGGCGCATCGAGCGATATCTGTGCGATCCAACCCGGGAAATACTGGCGCTCCTTCGCGCACAATTCGGCAAAGCCGTCGTTGATGATGCGAACGAACTCGTCGATCTCCTGCGGACCCTTCGCGAGCTTTTCGATCGGTGGCTGCGGATAGGCCAGGATCTGCGCGTAGTCCTTGTGAGTGTCGATGATCTTTTTGCGTGCATCGAGATCATGTAGCGCCGGGATCGCGCGCACGCGCTTGCCCATGTCCTTATATTGACCGGCGACTTCAATCATCTTGTTGAAGAATGTCTTCGGGAAAAAGTGTGTATAGGCGTCGATGCGCATTGGGCGTTCCTCCGTGCCGGGGCCTTCTTACACGCCCACTTTTTTCGTGTCGACCGTGGGCACGTCGGCAGGTGCAACGCGGCATAGAAGCGCCCGCAATTGGTAGGTCCCCATCGCCGGATCGTAGGGCGGCTTGTTGTCGGTCAACAGATTGGCATTTGACGTCCATACGCCATATTCCGGGGCCGGCTGTTCGGGGAACCACCACCCGTGCTGGACGTGAATGACCCGCGGGTCGATCCCCTTCGTGAGCTTGGCCTTTTGCCGTATCCGGCCGCGTTTGGTTTCGATCCACATCCACGCCCCGTTGACGATGTCGAAGCGTGCCGCCGTATCGGGGTGGATTTCCGCCACGGGATCGCGCTGCGCCTTGCGCAGCTTGTCAATCTGGCGGTGCTCCGAGTTGAAGAAAAATGAGATCCGCCCGCCGGTCGTGAGTATGAGCGGATAGTGCGCGGCAATCTCGGGCGTGCTGGTCGGGCTTTCCGGCGGCTCTTCGTAAGAAGGCAGCGGCGCATAGCCAAGTTGTTCGAGCCGCGTGGAATAGAGTTCGATCTTGCCGGTCGGCGTGCGGAAGCCGCCATTCTCATACTTCCGGTACTTGAACGGGACTTTGTAGAATCCCTTCTGCTTGAGCTCGTCGAAGGTCATATTGACGCCGCCGGCGGCGAGCTGCGCATCGAGCACGTTTTTAACGGGCTCGGTACAGAGCGGAAGCTTCATCCGCCGCGCCAGCGCAACGAACATTTCTTCATCCGATTTGCACTCGCCGATCTGCACCGCTTTCTGTTGGGCGAGCACGACATTGGCCGCCACCGTCGGCAGGCCGACCAGTTGATCGAGCTCGGGCCACGATGCCGCCGGCAGCACGATGTCGGCAAGCTCCGCCGTCGGTGTCATGAACAGATCGGCGCAGACCATGAAGTCGAGCTTCATCAGAGCATCATAAACATCCGACGAATTGGCATAGGTCGTGAGCGTGTTGTTGCCGAACACCAGGAAAGCTTTGACCGGATAGGGCTTGCCCTCGCGCATCGCCCGCAGCAGCGTCGGGATATGCGCGGCCGGCAAGTTGGCGCCCTCCCCGCCGAGCAGCTTGAAACGCTCGGCACCGAGCCGCTTGCCATTCGCTTCGGGGGTGAGGTTCTCGATCAGGCTCGGGAAGCGACCGAGCCCATGCATCCCGAACACCCAGCCGCCCGGCACGTCGATATTGCCGGTGAGCGCCGGTATCATCGAAACAGCGCGTATGGTCTGGATGCATTTCGGTGTATGCTCGATGGCGCAGCCCCACTCCATCAAGGCCGGGTTGGTGCGGGCGAACAGGCGCGCGGCGGCGCGGATCTGGTCGGCGGCGATCCAGGTGATCGGTTCGGCCCACTCCGGCGTGAATTCCTTCACATGCGCTGCGAGTTCGGCGAAGCCGTGCGTCCACTGAGTGACGAACGGCTCGTCATAGAGTTTCTCGCCTATGATTACATTGAGCATCGCAAGCGCAAGCGCATCGTCAGTGCCGGGCCTGATCTGCAGCCAGAGGTCTGCCTTTTCGGCGAGTGCCGTGCGGCGCGGATCGACCACGATGGTCTGAGGATTATGCTCGAGCGCCTCCATTACATTGAAGCGCGTCTCGCCGTCCGGCCCCGACAGGACTGGATTGTGGCCCCAAAAGAGAATGCAGGCTGGCGACACCTCGCCGGTGTAATCGCTGACCGGAAAATCGCCGAAGGTCAAAATCGAGGTGTTCACCCGCGGGTGGAAGCATTGGGCGAAGCCCGGCTCGCACCAGTTGGGAGTGCCGAGCGCATGACCGAACCGCGACACCCAGCGGATATGATGGCGGCCGGTGCCGGTACCGAGAGCGATGGCCTCCGGCCCGTGATGTTCGCGAATGGCGAGCACGCGCTGTGAAATCTCGTCGAGCGCGTCGTCCCAGGGGATGCGCTCCCATTCGCCGGATTGGCGCTTGCCTTTGCGCCGCATCGGATATTTGAGCCGATCCGGGTGGTATACAAGATCGGTCGTCACCGTCCCGATCGGACACAGGCGGCCATGATTGAGCGGCGATTCCCGGTCGCCCTCGACCTTCACCAGCACGCCATCCCGGACATGCAGCAAGACGCCGCAGCCGCCGTGGCAACTGCGGCAGACGCTTTTGAGCACCGAAGTGGTCGAATCGTTGGATATCAAACTAGGCTGATGAACGTTCATATATGCAATCTATCGCCTGGTTTGGGTCAGCCGGGAGCCGACCACGTTTCGCCAACGTGAAAGATATAGGCCCATTTCACGCCACTTTCGCTTGATTTCAATCAAGGAAGGGTTCGCGTCGGAAGAGGCCTATTGCCGTCGCTGACGTTTCGTGACGGTCCGCCCGACCGGCCTGGGTGGGTCAACCGCGACAGGTGACTCCAGCAAATCTACTTACTAAGATATTGTACTGGTCCTTATCAGTGCATGGTTGCAGCCAAGAAAAACGGGCAGTGCAATCAAAAAATGAAACCGAGGAAGCGGAGGGAAACCCAATGATGTTCAGGTATACGACCGGCGCGATCGCCGCGCTCGCCATCGGCACGTTCGCCGCCGGCGGTGCATTCGCGCAAGACACTGTCAAGATAGGCCTTATCGTGTCGATGACGGGGCAACAGGCTTCGACCGGCAAGCAGATCAAAGCCGCCGTCGATCTCTACATGAAGCAGCATGGCGACACGGTCGCCGGCAAGAAGATCCAAGTTATCCTCCGCAATTCCGCCAGCGTGCCCGACAATACCAAACGGCTGGCACAAGAATTGATCGTCAACGATAAGGTCAACGTCATCGCCGGTTTCGAAATCACTCCGGCCGCGCTCGTAGTCGCCCCACTCGCCACCGAAGCAAAGGTGGTAGAACTCGTTATGGCGGCGGGCACTTCGATCATCACCGAAAAGTCGCCCTACATTGTGCGCACCAGCTTCACTGTGCCGCAGTCATGCGTCATCGTCGCCGACTGGGCCGCGAAGAACAAGATTAAGAAAGTCGTCACCATCGTCTCCGACTATGCTCCGGGCTTCGACGCGGAGAAATCATTCACCGAACGCTTCAAGGCGGCTGGCGGCACGGTGAGCGAAGCGATCCGGGTGCCGCTCGCCAATCCCGACTTCTCGCCATTCCTGCAACGCGCTGCCGATGCCAAGCCGGATGCCATCTTCATCTTCGTGCCCTCCGGCCAGGGCGGCGCCTTTATGAAACAGTTTGCTGAACGCGGTCTGGACAAGGCTGGCATCAAATTGATCGGCCCGGGCGACGTGACGGACGACGATCTGCTTCCGGGAATGGGTGATGCGGCGATCGGGACCGTGACCGCACACTTCTATTCCGCCGATCATAGTTCGGCGATGAACAAGGCCTATGTTGCGGCTTTCGAGAAGGCCAACAACTTCCGCCCAGGCTTCATGTCGGTCGGCGGCTATGACGGCATGCAGCTGATCTACGAAGCACTCAAGAAAACAGGCGGCAAGGCCGACGGCGATTCGCTAATTGCTGCCATGAAAGGGATGAAATGGGAAAGCCCGCGCGGACCGATCTCGATTGATCCCGAGACTCGCGATATCATCCAGAACATTTACATCCGCAAGGTCGAGAAGAAAAACGGGCAACTATACAACGTCGAGTTTGAAACTTTCAAAGACGTCAAAGACCCGGTGAAGGCGGCGGCGAAGAAATAGTGTAAAGACCCTAACGCGCGCGGCGGCCGAACGTCGCCGCGCGCGTTCTTTGCCGGACGGCCGGTTATCGATCGCCGGCACCGAATAGGTAATCTTGCAGCCGAGCACGTTTCCTAGGAGCAAGCCGATAATTCGGCGCCAACATGCTAACAATTCTGTTCGATGGAATTGCCTACGGCATGCTGCTGTTCGTGCTCGCATCGGGGCTCGCGGTGACGCTCGGATTGATGAATTTTATCAATCTCGCGCACGGCTCATTCGCCATGGCGGGCGGCTACATCACCGTACTTCTGGTCAATCGCCTCGGCGTTCCCTTCTTTGCCTCCTTGCCGATCGCGTTCCTGGCGAGCGCCATCATCGGATTCGTTTTAGAGCGCACGCTCTATGTGCATGTCTACAAGAAGCCGCACCTCGATCAGGTGCTGTTCACCATCGGCCTCGTGTTCATGTCGGTGGCGGCGACCGACTATGTCATGGGCTCCAGTCAGGTCTTCGTGCAGGTCCCCAGTAGCCTACAAGGGCAGTTCGACATTTCGGGAATCGGCATCGGCCGCTATCGGCTCCTGATCATCGTCATTTGCGGGCTGCTCACCGTCGCGCTGCAATTCATCCTTGCCTACACGCGCTTCGGCAGTCGCCTGCGCGCGGCGGTCGATGATAGCCGCGTGGCGCGCGGGCTGGGCATCAATGTCAATTGGGTTTTCGCCCTCACTTTCGCCTTTGGGTCGGGCCTCGCAGGCCTCGGCGGCGCGCTCGGCGCCGAAATATTAGGGCTCGATCCGACCTTCCCGCTTAAATTTATGATCTATTTTCTGATCGTCGTGACGGTCGGAGGCACGTCGAGTATCACGGGCCCATTTCTCGCCTCGCTTTTGCTCGGCATCGGCGACGTCGCCGGCAAATATTACGTGCCGACGCTCGGCTCGTTCGTCATCTATACCATCATGATCGTCGTGCTGATTTGGCGGCCGCAGGGACTGTTTTCCCGCGCAGGGTCTCGATGAGGCGCCGGTAATGCTACCTCCACCAATTGCCATCCGCGTCGCCACCGAGTGGCTGTCCGCCCGCGCCCGCTGGCAGCCGCTTGAGGTCGCGTTCTGGCTGGCTGCATTTGCAGCGATCTACCTCTTGCCGGACCGTCATCTCATCCTGACCGAGATCGCCTGGCTTGGCCTGTTCGCGCTTTCGCTCGATCTGATCCTCGGCTACGCCGGTATCATCTCGCTCGGGCACGCCGCCTTTTTCGGTTTGGGCGCCTACACCGCCGCGCTTCTTGCCAAGCACGAAATCATCAATGAGCCAGTTCTGGCATTACTCGTATCCGGCCTCGCTGCGATGGCGCTCGGTTTCGTGACCAGCTTCCTCGTGCTGCGCGGCTCCGACCTGACGCGGCTGATGGTGACGCTCGGCGTGGCGCTTCTGCTGCGCGAGTTGGCGAACAGATTCGGTTGGTTGACCGGCGGCGCCGATGGGCTGCAAGGCGTGACCATCAAGCCGGTCTTCGGGGTATTTCGTTTCGATATGTTTGGCCATACCGGTTACGCTTATAGCTTGATTGTGCTGTTCATATTGTTCCTAATCGCTCGTCGCCTTGTAAATTCTCCCTTTGGGCTTTCGCTGTTGTCGGTGAAAGGCAATCCGCTGCGTTCATCGGCGATCGGAATCTCGGTCGATGCCCGCCTGATCGCGATTTACACCGTCGCCGCTGGCTATGCCGGCATCGCCGGTGCACTGTTGGCGCAAACGACGTCATTCGCCTCACTCGAAGTGTTTTCGTTCGACCGTTCGGCCGACCTCCTGCTGATACTGATCATCGGCGGCGCCGGCTATCTCTATGGCGGCCTGATCGGCGCGATCATCTTTAAATTCATGCAGGATTATCTGTCGGCGCTGACCCCGCAGTACTGGCCGTTTTGGATCGGTCTCGTGCTGGTGGTAATCGTGCTGGTCGGCCGCGACCGCATCACGTCGTGGACGGCACCGATCCGTCGCGTCGCCTCGCGTCTGAATTGGCGAGCGATGGCGCGCCGCATCGCCGTCTCGTCCAGCGAAAGGCACTGACGATGACCGTGGCGCTGGAAACGATCAATCTGGTGAAAAGGTTTAGCGGCATCATCGCGTCCAACAATGTTTCATTGCGGATTGCGAAGGGAGCTAGGCACGCCTTGATCGGGCCGAACGGCGCCGGCAAGACCACGTTGATTAATCTGCTCACGGGCGTGCAGCGGCCGACTAGCGGCCACATCCTGCTCGACGGGGAAGATATCAGCGACCTTTCCACCCACGAGCGGGTGCGCCTTGGGATCGTCCGCACCTTCCAGATCAATCAGTTATTCAGCGACCTGACGCCGCTCGAGACCATCGGACTGGCGGTATCCGAACGGCGCGGACAGGGCCTCGACTGGTGGCGCATCGTCGGCAGCCGACCGGATCTCGTGACGGAAGTGGTCGAAATCCTGGAGCGTTTTCATCTGACCGACGTCATCGACAAGTGCACCGCGGTCCTGCCCTACGGCAAACAACGTCTATTGGAAATTGCGGTCGCGATCGCCTGCCGTCCGCGGGTGCTGCTGCTCGATGAGCCGGCCGCCGGGGTTCCCGAAGACGAGCGCCACGAAATTCTGGCCGCAGTTGAGGCCCTTCCCGACGATGTCACCGTGCTGCTGATCGAGCACGACATGGACATCGTGTTCTCGTTCGCCGACCGTATTTCCGTGCTAGTCAACGGCGCGCTGTTTGTCGAGGGCAGCCCCGAAGAGGTCGCCCGCGACGCCCGCGTTAAGGCCGTGTATCTCGGCGAGGAGGTGGCCGATGCCTGACCTCCTGAACGTCCAAGGCCTGACTGCAGGCTACGGCGAAGCGATCGTGCTGACTGACGTCACCTTCAAGTTAGCCGAAGGCCAGGCGCTGGCACTGCTCGGCCGCAACGGCATGGGCAAAACCACCCTCGTTAACTCGATTATCGGCGTGACCCGTCACATCGGCGGCACGATCACCCTCGACGGCCGCGATATCACCGCAATGCGCCCGGACCAACGCGCGCATGCCGGCATCGGCTGGGTGCCGCAGGAGCGCAATATTTTCCGCTCTCTGACGGTCGAAGAGAATATGACCGCGATCGAGCAGCCCGGACCGTGGACGCTCGCCAAGGTCTATACGATGTTTCCGCGTCTCGCCGAGCGCCGGCACAATCTTGGCAACCAACTTTCTGGCGGCGAGCAGCAGATGCTCGCTATTGGACGCGCGCTCATTCTCAATCCGCGCATCATGCTGCTCGACGAACCGCTCGAAGGGCTGGCGCCGATCCTCATCGCAGAATTGCTGATCGCCTTGCGGGAGATCATCCGCGAAGAAGGCCTTTCGGCGATTCTGGTCGAACAGAACGCGCAAAAGATTTTAGGCGTGACGGATCAAGCGATCATCATCGAGCGTGGCGGCATCGTCTATCAGGGCGACAGCGCGGATCTCAAGGCCGACCGGGCGCTGCTGGAAACCTATGTGGGTGTCACGGACGCCAGCCATGCTAGTCGCAAAGCGCAGCGCGACGCGCGCCGAGCGACATCCCCGTCGGAATCCGGTCCTAGCTGACTTGCGGCTCGCGTGATAGCCCTTGCATCGCCGTCCCAACGATAGCCATTTAGAAAAACGCTTGGATGCCGGTTTGCGCACGGCCGAGGATGAGCGCGTGGATGTCGTGGGTGCCTTCGTAGGTGTTCACGGTCTCCAGGTTCGAAAGCACACGCATCACGTGGTATTCCTCCGAAATGCCGTTACCACCGTGCATGTCGCGCGCGAGCCGCGCCACCTCGAGCGC
Organism: uncultured Alphaproteobacteria bacterium; assembly: GCA_963709855.1. Lineage (GTDB taxonomy): Bacteria > Pseudomonadota > Alphaproteobacteria > Rhizobiales > Xanthobacteraceae > Pseudolabrys. The sequence continues at coordinate 98,455 of CAVPXX010000034.1, forward strand.
CTTGCCGCAATTGTTGCGCTTCATCAGTGAAATGGACGGCGGCGCCGCCTTGCCGGCCTCCAGCATGCGGCCCAAGCGCAAGGCGCCTTGTAAGCCGAGCGCGATCTCGGTCTGCATGTCGGCAAGCTTCTTCTGGATCAGCTGATTGGCGGCGAGCGGGCGGTTGAACTGTTTGCGGTCGAGCACGTATTGCCGGGCGCGATGCCAGCAGAACTCGGCCGCGCCCATGGCGCCCCAGGCAATGCCATAGCGCGCATTGTTGAGGCAGCCGAACGGGCCGGCCAACCCCTTCACGTTCGGCAATAGATTGTCCTCGGGGATCACGCAGTCTTCCAAAACGATCTCGCCGGTGATGGAGGCGCGAAGTGACAATTTGCCTTCGATCTTGGGCGTCGAGAAACCTTTGGTCCCACGTTCGACAATGAACCCGCGGATGACGCCCTCGAGCTTGGCCCACACCACCGCTACATCGGCGACCGGGGCATTGGAGATCCAGGTCTTGGCGCCATTGAGCTTAAAGCCGCCGGCGACTTTCTCCGCACGGGTGACCATGGAACCCGGATCGGAGCCATGGTCGGGCTCGGTCAGGCCGAAGCAGCCGATCAGCTCAGCAGTTGCGAGCTTGGGCAGATATTGGCGCCGCTGCGCCTCGCTGCCATAAGCATAGATCGGATACATCACCAGCGATGACTGCACCGACATCGCGGAGCGGTAACCGGAATCCACCCGCTCCAGTTCGCGCGCGATCAGCCCGTAGCTGACATAACCGAGGCCGGCGCCGCCGTATTCTTCCGGGACCGTCGGTCCGAGCAGGCCGAGCTTGCCCATCTCGGGCAGCATGTTGGGATCGTAGGTCTCGTCGCGATAGGCCGCGATCACGCGCGGCATCAGGTAGTCCTGCGCAAAGCCGCGCGCGGTGTCGCGCACCATGCGCTCCTCTTCGCTCAACTCGCCTTCGAGATCGAGCGGGTCCTCCCACTGGAAGTCCTTATCCTTCAACATCGCGGGCTTGCCCTCGCGCATCTGCGCCGGCTGCGACATATGCTGCTCTCCCTCAGCAAAGTGTACGAAACGGACTTGTTATTGCGAATGCCCCAATTCCCAATTGCCCGTGTTGACCAAAGTCAATGATGGAACCGATTCATATCTGCTAGCGGTTTCAGGGTAATTTACGACCCATTGAATTTTAACCGAAAAGCAGGCCGAGAGCGATGCGGAGTCCTGTCGAAATCGACGCTTCGGAGCAACCGCCGCGCCTGCGTTTCCCGCCTAATTACAATGTGGCCGTTGCGTTCATCGATCGGCACATTGCCGAGGGCCGCGGGACCAAAGTAGCGATCCGCACGCTCGACAACGCAATCACATATGCCGAACTTGCCGCCAACGTTAATCGTTGTTCCGGCGCCCTCCTGCGCCTCGGGCTTCGGCGCGGGGAACGTATGTTGATGGTGGTGAAGGACTGCCCGGCGTTTTTCTATCTGTTCTGGGGTGCGATCAAAGCCGGAATCGTGCCTGTTCCGCTCAACACGCTACTGCGGGCAAGCAGCTACGCTTTCATGATCGACAATTCCGGAGCCGCCGCGCTGGTCTACTCCCCCGAATTTTCCGGTGAGGTCGAACCTGCCGTTACGGCCGCCACGCGGTCGCCGCGCTGCGTTCTTCGCACTGAGGGCGAGGGACAATCGCTCGCTGCACTGTTCGCGCAAAGTCAGCCGCAATTCGAAGCTACGCCGGCGACAGCCGAAGACGATTGCTTCTGGCTTTACTCGTCCGGCTCCACCGGCGCCCCGAAAGGGGCCGTGCACCGCCATCGCGACATGGCGATCACCAGTCAGCGGTTCGGGGTCGAGACACTGGGCATTCGCGAGGACGATGTCTTTTATTCCGAGGCGAAGTTGTTTTTTGCGTATGGCCTCGGCAATAACCTCACGTTTCCACTTTGGGTCGGCGCCACCGCGGTGCTGAACGAACATCGCCCCGGCCCGGCGACCAGCTTTCCACTAATCGAGCGATTCCGGCCGACGCTCTATTTCGGCGTGCCGACGCTTTATGCCGCCTACTTGCAGCATTTCGCGAAAGAGAAGCCGAACCTTTCATCGATCCGATCGTGCGTATCGGCGGGCGAAGCGCTGCCGGCGGAGATTCTTCGGCGCTGGCACGAGGAAACTGGTCTCTGGATTTTGGACGGTATCGGCTCGACCGAAGCGCTGCACATTTTCATTTCCAATGCGCCTGCGGACGTTAAGCCCGGGTCGAGCGGCCGCGTCGTGCCGGGGTATCGCGCCCGCATCGTTGACGAGAACGGGAACGATGTCGGCGATGAGGAGAGCGGTCAACTGTTCATTTCCGGCGATTCGACGGCGCGCTGCTATTGGAACAATGCGGAGCGCACCGCAAAGACGATGGTCGATGGCTGGCTCAATACCGGAGACACCTATCGTCGTGATGCGCAGGGCTATTTCTATTACAGGGGCCGCAGCGATGACATGCTGAAGGTTGGCGGCATCTGGTGTTCGCCATTCGAGATTGAATCCAAACTTATCGAGCACCCCGACGTCATCGAGGCGGCCGTCGTTGGTCGGCTCGATCAGGAACGTCTTATCAAGCCGGAGGCCTTCATCATCCTCAAGGAAGGAAAGACGGGAAATGCGGCGCTTGTCGGCGAACTGATGGAATTCTGCAAGAGCGGCCTCGCCCCTTACAAATATCCACGCTGGATCAACTTTGTCGCTGAACTGCCAAAAACCGCGACCGGCAAAATCCAACGCTTCCTGCTGCGCCAAAAGGATGGGAGCGCGCCGGCCAGGTTCTAATGCGCTGGATATTTACGGCAGTAAATACTTATTTCAAAAGAAAGCATTCTGCCTTGAACGCAGTATTTATTTAATTTTACTTTGCCCGGATCAGTATCATTGCGTGCGCATGCCCCGACGCCGTCTATGTCGTTCTCGGCGTGACTATGGTGCCAGGGACGCGCTAGCCCAGCCTGCGTTCGGCCCCGTCGATTAGCTTGACGACCTCGATCTTGCCTGCAAGCTAATATAGTTATTCATTCTAGCGAACCCTTTCGGACGGGGACTTGATTGCGCGAAAAGGAACTTCGTATAGCCCTTGTCTGTTTCGGCGGCGTCTCGCTCGCGGTCTACATGCATGGGATCACCAAGGAGATCCTAAAGTTAACCCGCGCGTCGAGCGCTCTTCATGCCATTACCAATCGGGCTAAGCGGTCGGCCTCAACATTTTTCGACACTCGTAACAGCTCCGATCCCGAATACGACACCGAAACGATCTACTTCGATCTTCTGCGCGACATCGGTCGAACGGTTGAGCTGCGGGTCATTGTGGATATCGTCGCGGGAGCCTCTGCGGGCGGAATAAATAGCGTTATGTTGGCACGGGCGTTAAGTCACGACCTGTCCATGGGTCGGCTGCGCGACCTCTGGCTTAAGAATGCCGATGTCACCGAACTCCTCGCACCAGAAGCGAGAGCGCACAGATGGAGTAAGTGGCTTCTTCGACCGTTCTTCTGGGCGTCCCGCATAGCAGGCCGGGAACTCATCAGCGACCCCGAGGTACGATCTAAGTTGTCGCTATTCATGCGGTCTCGCTGGTTCCAGCCGCCGCTCGACGGGCTGAAGATGGCCGCATTGATGTACGATGCGGTTAAAGCGATGGGACCGCTAGGCGAACCGGCATCGTCCCTCCTTCCATCGGGTCAGGGGCTCGATTTGTTCGTGACTGTGACGGATTTCTATGGCTCCCAGCAGCTCATGCAGATTCACGATCCGCCCATTATCCACGAACGGGAGCATCGTCATGTACTTCATTTCAAATATCGCCGCAGCACAAGCGGCGCCGCCGACAGCGATTTCGATCTCGCCAATGCACCGGCACTAGCGTTTGCCGCGCGTGCAACGTCCTCAATTCCTGGGGCATTCCCACCGGCGCGAATCCTGGAGATCGACCAGCTTGTCAGAGCGCGATTGGGCGTCTGGCCACGCCGTTCAGAGTTCATCGCGCAAAATTTTGAGCAGTACGCCCAGATGAATGTTGACGTAGCTTCCGTTCCGTTCATTGACGGCAGCGTCTTAAACAGCAGACCATTCCGGGAGGCGATCACGGCGATCCGCGGCCGCCCCGCCTATCGCGAGGTTGATCGCAGGCTGGTCTACATCGATCCGAATCCGGCGCCAGCAGGGTCACCCGCGCATCATGGCATGCCAGGATTCTTTGCGACGCTGAAGGGTGCGCTGTCGGACATTCCATTGGCTGAACCATTGACCGATGAGCTAAGTTGGATTGTCCGCTTCAACGAGCGGGCGCGTCGGCTCAGCGCCATCATCGAAAGTGCGCGTCCGCATATAGACCAACTCGTCGCCGAGGTAATGGCTACCGGCCGCAATGAACGGGTCAGTGAAGATCGCATCCGAAGCTGGCGCGAACAGGCCAATAGCAAGGCGGCTCGCGATGCGGGTTATGCGTACGAATCTTATGTGCGTCTCAAACTTGCCTCGGCGCTCCGCTTCGTCAGCAAACTGATCACGGACATCCGCGGCGTGCGCCCGGGATCGCCGTTCGCACGGGCCATCGCGGAAATCGTCGACGCCTGGGCGACCCAGGCTGACGTAACATACGAGCCCACGGACAGCAGATCGCTACAGGCGGAATTTTCGACCGATTCTGAAATCCAATCGAAATGGGTGGCGTTTCTGCTGGCGTTTGACGTCGAATATCGCAAGCGCCGACTGCAGTTTCTCGTTGAAGGTCAGAACCGGCTTTATCAAAAGCTCGGGTCTAAAGGATTTGAAGACCTCGATGCCGCTGCTGTCGATCGGCTCAAGCGCAAGTTCTACGAATGTGTCGAAACACTGGAACGGCGGGAGGCGGCAACGTCCTTCAATGCCGCAACCAAGAACCTGGTCGAGGACATATTCCAGTCGGCGCCATCGCCAGCCGACGTCAGGGAGATCGCAACCTATGCGCAATCATTCGCTGCGCGGCACAAAGATCGACTCGATCTGCTGTTTGCGCAGCTTGGTCCGGATATCGACCTCAAGTCCAGTACACGCGACATCGATGCTCTGTTAGCCGAAACCGAGGGCTGGCCGTCTGGCGGGCGGCACGAAGTGCTGGTGAATTATCTCGGCTTTTCGTTCTGGGACGTGCTGACGTTTCCGGTCGTGCCGTCGCGGGAGGCCAGCGAATTCAATGAAATTCGCATCGACCGGATCAGTGCACAGGACGCTACCGGGATCGACCGGCTTGGAGCTTTTCGCCTCAAGGGCACCACCTTTAACCAGTTTGCGGCGTTTCTTTCGCGCGCGTTTCGCGAAAATGATTACCTTTTAGGTCGCCTCCATGCAGTCGATCGCCTGATCGATATCGTCTGCGACGCAGCCGGCCCAGATACTCGGAGTCAAGTTGCGGTGGCCCCGCTGAAGAGAAATGCCATCCTTCGGATCCTGGATGGAGAGGAACCGCATCTGCCCACGTGCAAAAAGATGATCGCTGAGCTTCGCGCCGCACTCGATGCCGATTAGCCGCCTAGTTTCCTGAAAACCAGAAATTGTTGCGCCGACAGGTGTTCAATGAACGATCGGTCAGCAGCAAGCTGTAATGTTTTTACGCCAATTGGTAGAACCGCGATGTCCATTTCTTACCCCGAAAGCAGACATTGATCGGCAGCCTTTAGACGCCCGCTTTGTGCCAGGAACAGGCATTTAGCAGAACCTGTGACTCGGCGCCACGCCCTAGTCCATGGCGATCCGTGTGCCGGTTGCACCATTCAACAGCCGCTTGAGGTGGAAGCTGGCAAGTTGATCATCAGCGCGTTTACCAACATGCGCGGCGAACGCTGCAATTGCGCCGGGATCACCCGCTTCTAGTTTGACAAATGCCTCCAGATAACTCTTTGTCGAGGGGTCGTCGTACTCTTCCGCCCGCAAAGGCTCGAAGGCGCGAAGGGCCTCTGACCTGCCCCTCAGCAATAGGTCCCCCACCGGACGGCCCCGGAAGTCCTTCACCTTTGCCGCGAGGATTGCACTGACGCAAATGCGGGTACCGAGTTGCTTGTTGGCGGCCTCCAGCCGCGCCGCGATGTTGATGGTATCGCCATAGGCTGTGTAGTCGAAGAAGCGACCGCCACCGAAGTTGCCGACGATCGCTGGTCCTGCATGAACTCCGATTCGTGTGGCTCCGAGCGCGATCCCCTTTTTGCGCCAGCGCTCGCGAAATGCCTGCGCGTATTCATCTAAAGCCAATGCGCAGGCGACAGCTCGGGCAGCATGGTCCGGCTGCTCGCCAGGGGCTCCGAACAATACGTGCAGGGCATCACCGACGATCTTTGCAACCGTTCCGTCGTGCGCGAATACGAGATCTGTCATGCCGGTGAGGTAGTCGTTCAGAAGCGGTCCGAGCACGTCGGGTTCGAGCGTCTCCACTAACGCGGTGAAGCTGGCAATGTCGGTGAACAGTGTTGCGATCTCGCGACGTTGTCCGCCAAGGTCAATCGCGTCCGCATCGCTGGCAAGCCGTTCGGCCAGATTGGGCGAGAAATAACGCGAGAGCGATGCATGCGCCCGTTCGGCTTCAGCCTGCCGCCGCCGTGCCTCGCGCAGGACCTCGACGTGCCGAATGGTCTTGGCGATCGTCGTCTCGAGATCAAGAAAATCAATAGGCTTAGTCAGAAAATCGAACGCGCCCCGGTTCATCGCGGTGCGAATGTTGGCTATGTCGCCATAGGCTGAGACGATGATGGTGGAGAGCTTCTCTTCGCTCTCCTGCAGCTTCTGGAGGAGCGACAGACCGTCCATCCGCGGCATATTGATGTCGGTAACCACCAAATCGACGTTCTGGTTCGCCTCCAGTAAGGCTAGGGCTTCGACACCATCGCGGGCGAACAGGAAGCTGACGGCCCCGTCGTGGATCTGGTGCCGAAACTTCTGCTGGATGAGCGTTTCCAGGTCCGGCTCGTCGTCGACAACCAGGATCCGTGCGGTCATGCGGCGCGCTCAATTTGCATGTCGATTTCGCTATGCAGCGTCCCGAAATCGATCGGCTTGGTCAGAAGTGCCTCAGCGCCGTTTTCCAGCGCCTTACGCTTCGTCTCCGCATCGCCATAAGCCGTGATCATGATAATTGGAACATCCGGCCTCCGGGCCCGTTCTCAAATACGAGCCATTCCTGTGACACAACAACTTTTCTCTCTTGGCGCTGTTATATTTCATTTTGGACAGGGCGACGCACTTATTCCGAGGGGGCTGCTGCGTCGCATTCACTAGTGAAGAGGGAAATGCAATTAACGTCAACCCAATCACGGCGGTGCAAGCTCTGTTCTCAATAAGTCGATGAGGTTTGCCTTAGTTTTACTTTTCTTGGACGGGGTCTGCACACCCCACCATCTCATCGGTCATCTGCGAGCACTGCTGCTTCGCAGCGCGCGTGCCGTTCGTTCCGCTGGGCTTCATGCGTCTCGACATGTCCGCACGCTCGCAGCGTTAGATGAGGTCAGGCAGAGCCGCGGATTCCGAGACGCGTTTTCTCAGTGAGTTTATTAGCCGGCATCAATACCGATATGGCTCAATCTCCAATAATGGGAACGCGCTCAAGACATTAGGCAGGTTAGCCTGTGTGGCAGCGTGTAGATAGGATTTGTCGAGTTCGGCGAAAGTATTGACCCCAACAAGCCCCAGACACCGGCGAACCTCATCCTCGAGAAGCTCCAACATCCGAACGATCCCACGCTCACCAGCGGCGGCGAGCGCCCAACATTGCAAGCGTCCGATACCGACGAGATCGGCGCCCATCGCAATAGCCTTTACTATGTCTGTGCCGCGGCAAAACGAACCGTCGATCATGATCTTGGCACGCCCGGCGACGGCTTCGACAACCTCGGGCAGGACATGCATCGCGCCTCGGCCATGATCGAGTTGACGCCCGCCATGGTTTGACACGTAGATCCATTCGACACCGTGATCGAGCGCGATCCTCGTATCCTCCGCGGTTGCTATCCCTTTAAGGATCAGCGGAATTCTGTATTTTTCTTTGATAAGTTTCACAGTGCGCCAGTCAAGCGCCATTTGGAATAAGTGCCCGCTGACGCGGCGGCGACCGGCGGTGACATGGCGCTTGGCGAGGTCGCGCTCGCGCCGGCTGTAGTGTGCGGAATCGACTGTAAGACAGAATGCGACATAACCGGTGGCGAGCGCCCGCTCGACATAGTCCTCGACAAAGGCATCGTCGCCGCGGACATAGAGCTGAAAAATGCGCAAGGCGTTAGGCGCGGCCTTGGCGGTCTTCTCCAGGCCGGGCTCGGAAACCGAGCTGAGCATATGGGCGGCACCGAAAGCGCCCGCTCCACGCACGACGGTTGCGGCACCGCCAGGATCAAACGTTTCGAGCGAGCCAACCGGTGCAAGCATCACCGGCAAGCGCAATCTGCGGCCGAATACCTCGACCGATGGATCGATCCGGCTGACGTTACGTAACACGCGCGGTCGGAAAGCGACCTCGTCGAGCGCCATTCGATTGCGCCGCAATGTGGTCTCAGTCTCTGTACCGCCGACGATGTAGTCCCAGGCATTTTGATCAAGGTTCGCCCGCGCCCTGCGCACGATTTCGTGCAGATTCTCGAACTCGTTAGTGTCCACTTCGATCTCGGTACCCATCGGGGGTCGGTGGGGCGTCGCGTCGTCGTTCAAGGATTTCTCCTGCTTTCGCATATGACTTTCAAATGAGCGCTAGAACATGACGCCCGCTAAAATCCCCGAGAGCTCCAGAGCTTCCTCCTGGGTTAGCGTCGGTTGGTCCTTCAGAAACTGAGCCAGTGCCTTGCCTCGCTTCTCCGCCATTAGGGTGCTCGGGCTTTTTTCCGATGCTGGTTTTGCTGTTGCGTCTTTCGGGCACTAGATCACCACGGTTGCTCTTATCAGTCCATTATCCATCAGGATCACGTGGCTGACCATCGCTATATCAATTTGCGTTTTATTTCGCGCACAGCCTGCGTTGGCCACTGGAAGACTGATAGGTGCAATCCGACGGGCTGAATGATCGATAGGCGGCGGCGCATGCATTGACGTTGCATCGCGCATTGGCCTTGCCGCCGGGCTCGGTAGCCACCACGCCCTTCGTACATAGTCGCCGCGGACCGGTGCTCGGCTGATACGTGCAATCTGATTCCCGGAACGAGCGATAGGCCCTGGTGCAAGCGCTGATGTCACACTTGGATTTTGATAATGTTTGCTCAACTGGTGTGTTGTCTATCGGTGACGGTTGCGCCGGCATTTGGGCAAGTGGCGTATCGATATTGTCCATTGCCGAGGTGTTCCGCGTCACGATCGTATTGCTGTTGAGCACAGCGTTCGGGCCGTCTATTTTTGTGGGCGTCGCCGGCGTTCCGTAGCTAGGGACCTTGAATTTTGGCATCGGCGATAACGGCCCAGATTGCCAGCCTGGCGCGAACAAGACATTGCTGATTACGACAACCAGAACGGCGAAAAAATAAATTGCCCTTGAATTCATCAAGCGCCTAGTTCCCTCAGGGGCAGTCTTGTGCGAGCGGGAGCTTCATGCCCTGTAACCTGCGCTCGCAACTCAAGCGTCGTGTACAAGTTGGCCGAAACTAGGGCTTCGTGCCGCCGATGAGGACCCTCTCCATGTTTTCAACGGTTTCGGACTGTCTCTAGTTTACTAAGTGTGCAGCTGCGTTTGCTAAAGTCGAGCTCACACCAGCGTGGTCTATCAGACTGGCCATCAAACTAGAGCGGATCCGCGCCGATGTGGCTTCATCTGGCGGTAGTCCGAGTTTTTCCATGCCAGCGGCGGTCCTAAAGACTTGCACGGCGGCGCTGATCGGCCAGGCCTCGATAGGCGTCAAGATTGAAGTCGTAACTTGACTTCGTATCCGTCGCCTCGCTGATTTTTTTGCGTTGGTTGTAAATCCATTGGGCAGATGCGCCTATTTCGTCGGGATGATCGGCATGGACTGGTGCGAATCTCCGGCATGAAGCGACACCTTCCCCCCGAAAACGTCCGCCGGCCGGTTATCCGGGTCGTTATGCGTCATGCCCCCGGTGCCGCGGGTTGCGTAGTGAAACTTCTTGGCGAAATCCGACAATTCGCCGGTATACTCATAGTCCTTGCCGCGCACGCTAAGCGCCAGCCGCCATCCCTTGGGCACCACAATGCAGCTCGAGACGATTTCGACGTCGGCTTCGTAGATGTCGCCGAGCGTCAGCGGTTGCACCTTGTCATGCGGATGATAGGGCCTGTATGGCGTACTCTTGGTCGCCCTCCGCTACCATTGATGGAGGAATCTCTGGCTGCGCTGGCTTAGATCCGCCAGCGTTTTCCATATAGAAGAGCCCGTGGGCAGCTTCGATCATTTTCGCCATTTCATCCGACCGCCGGCTTGGTGCATCATGGATGCAGAAGAGTTTTATTTATGTGCAAAATTGCGGAAATGCCATTGAGCTGAGTCAGACAGCACCGCTAGTGGTAGGTTGTGCATCCGCAACACTCCACATCGGCGATTAAATGCGCCAGAATGCAAGGTGTTCCGATAGAGCGATGTTGACGTTTCTTAGCCGCCATCCGCTTTCTGCGCCAGCCAAGCAGACCCAAAACGCCGAGCCCGGTGGCGAAGAGCGGAAGTCGAGCTAGAAAATGAAAGAAGCCGCCAACCGGGGCGGCCTCAAGCATGGGTCCTACGAGAAAAGCGGTCCGAGTAGGGCCAATCTAAACCATAGCGGTCGTCCAGCGCTTTTCGGCAAAAATTTAAGAATTAGCGTGCAATTGTGATGCAACACCAAAGAAGATTGCAACGGTCAACCCGACTATCACTATTGGAAGCCACATCTCGACATCGAGCCACATTTGACGGCCCTCCTAAAGATCGGCGCCAGGTTCGTCATTTTAACGGATGAGTGCAGAGCAGGTTCCCTCACGCAAAGGTTAAATTCGGCCACTTCTGCGCCGAGGAAGCACGCCGTTTCGCGAGCACCACCAAGCGCGGGCAATGAGATGGCCCTCGCGGCGCGCCGCTGGTAAGATGCACAAGCTTTGCTGCAAAGGAGGCAGCGCATGAGCCGCGATCACCACAAACATGGCCCGAAGTGGAAGCATGACGGCGTCCGTGTGATCCCTGGCAATACACTCGATCCGAATACGGCCCAGTCGCCGGGCATGGACCGCAAGGCTGCCATCAATTTTGCCCGCGTCGGTGCGCAGAAAATCTGGGCAGGCACGGTAAGCATTCAGCCCAATGCCAAGACGGGCGCGCACCATCACGGCGAGTTGGAAAGCGTCATCTATGTGGTGCGCGGCAAGGCGCGCATGCGCTGGGGGGAGCGGCTGGAATTTACGGCAGAGGCTGGGCCGGGCGATTTTATCTATGTGCCACCGTTCGTGCCGCACCAGGAAATTAATGCGAGCCAGAATGAGTCGCTCGAATGTGTCCTTGTGCGCAGCGACAACGAAGCGGTCGTGGTTAACCTCGACATCGAGCCGATCGAGATGCCCGAGCAAGTTGCGTGGATTGATCCGATCCATAAGGGCTAAAACAAACCCGCTCATCGTTACCGACGCCAAACGCTCGCTAACCAAGGCTGTTTATCGAGTGGCAGTCCGGCGGGGCGGTAATAGTGAACGAGCTCGGAAAATCCCGCGGCCGACACATAACTGCGCCAAGTATCGAGATCATGATACGCGCCGTAGCGCCCACCGTTCCAACCTTCCTCGTTATTGCCCCGCGGGTTCGAGCTGAACAGCACACCACCCGGTTTCAGGAGTTGGGGGAGCCAGACACGCCTCACGCAAACGTTAGCTGCTATCCTCGGCCGGCGAGTGGTATAGTGCGATTGCTCTTGAGGAGATATGCAAATGAGAAAAGTCCTCGGATTTATTGTGATCGCCTTCGCGCGCTCGTTGCCGGAATGGCTGCATTTGTAACCGTCAACCCGCATCAAGCCTTGGCTTGTGACGGCGACCATCGCGGCTCCTAGTAGGCATCCGAAAGACAAGGCCCCGGTCTAACCGCCGGGGCCTTTTGCTATTACGGGTGCTCGTCCGCTTTGGTCTGCCAGCTCAACCGGTCGACGCAACACTTTATCGCAGGGGAAAAGATAGAGAGTGTAGGACGATAGGTCAGTGACGTCGTAGTGGTATGGGGGCGCAGAGAAAATGGTGTTGTGGGATCGCTGGCAGCGGGGGAGTCGCCGAAGGCGATTGGGCGAACGTTTTGGCAAGCCGTCATACGTTATTTATTGCCACTAACCCCGTGTTGCGTCGACCGGTTGAGCTGGCAACCAAAGCGGACATGAGTCGCACGCTCAGCGACCTGTTTCTGAACTCACACCCAGCTTTCCAGTGTGCTAGTTTAGGTCGATACGATGCCTTGTCCTGAGCCTCGGGGGAGGCAATGAGACGGCGCTGATCACCCGTTCCATCTTCTTCAGCACTAACCACTGGCACAACGGACAGGCTGAGGCGTGGGCGCAGCACAAAGGATGCCGCGTGTCTTCACGTTCACTGGCGCGGTTTTATTCAGCGTTGCGGATTGGATGTTGCCATTGGCTTCCATGCTCAGAGAGCGTCCGACCTCTTAGTCCGTCTCTGTCTTGTATTTGATCGTCGATTTCACGATCCTCGCTTTGCCGGCCCGATTGAAGGCGAGCACAACCGTGCGCGTGGCGGTGATCGAACTGCTTTCTCCGTCGATCATGGTGTCAATGGTCACGACGAGCGAGCCATCCTTCTTCCACTCTTTCGCTTCCTGCCAGTTCAGAGCGGCGAAATGGGGGAATTTTTTACCGTGCCTGAGCCTTTCCGGGATGTTCGCCTCGGGCAGGTCAGGCAATTCGATCTTTCGAAAAGTTTCGGCGCTTCGGAAATAAACATCTACTCCTTGAACCGGATGCCCCAACCTTGTCATCAATGCGAACCGATTCGAATCGGGCGCCCAGAGCACATGCCAGTAATTCTGGCTCGAATTTGCCTCGTCAATCCGTTGCAATTTTTTCTCGGATTTCTTGTCGATCAGGTCGATGGTGTGCAGGTCCTCACCGTAGGCGGTGAGAAAGGCAAATTTCCCGTCCGGTGACGGCCAATCGATGTTTTCGTTCGTATCACCCGCGGATGCACTCGGCGAGGCAATCGGTTCCTGGGCACATACCATCGCCGCAAACGCAGCCAAACTGGCTAAGCAGAGTAAGAGCCGAATTACTATCTGCATTTGCGTCGCTCCTCTCAATAAGCCTTCCGGTAATGTCCGCGATTGGCACAAAGCGGACATTTCAGCCGCTGCCGGGTTTGTCCGCTATTGGAGTAATTGAGGACATTGGTGCCAACAAAAGAGTTTCCGACGCAGACAAGGCGCGCGATGTCCGCTTTTCCCTCATGATGTCCGCTCTTCCCTCATAAGCGGACATTCGTCAGCGCGTTCGGCATGTCCGTCAAGGGCCAAGCCAATCTTAACCGGCCCGCACCGCTGCTGGAATGTTGGCCGTCCCCGCGACGGCGGCACGTTGCTGGTCGCCGCGGAGGACCCTGACAAGGACAAAGATTTTTTCGACAAGAACGGCAAAGAGAAGAAGCCGCGGCCCGATTACTGCAATCGCATGCGCTTGTACCCATTTCGGGCATTGTATTTTTTTGGCTAGTGCGTTGATATATCGGTCAAGCCACCCTTTTTCTTAGTCGAACGCTGTCATGAAAACGTTTGTTCGGCGTCATGACGCCATGAAAAGGACAAGCACGTGATGCGCGTTCATCGAGCCTGCTTTGCCGCTTTCTTCGCACTCGTAGGATGGACTTTACCGTCCCTTGCTGCACCCCGCTGCCCCGCCCCAAGCTTCGCGGACACAGTGGCCGGATGTTCCGATTTGATACGAGGACGCAGGTTGAGCGGTACCACTCTTGGGATTGCTTACTACAATCGCGGCTTCGCCTTGCAGAGTCTCGGCGCGTTCAAGGACGCGATCTCGGATTTTAGCGCTGCGATCAAGCTGAATCCAAAGAACGCCGCCGCCTACAACAATCGCGGCTATCTGCTCGCCATGACGGGTGATCTCGATGGCGGACTGCGCGATTTGAACGAAGCCATCAAGCTTGATCCATCAATGATCCATGCATTCAATAACCGCGCCATGCTATTCAAGACTCGGAGGCAGTGGGATCTGGCTATCGCCGACTATGATGCTGCGATCCGGCTGAAAGATCCCAAAGCCGCGGTCGTCTACTTCAACCGGGCCGTTGCCTATCAGTCCAAGGGCGATAGGGACCGCGCGATCCTGGACTATGGCGAAGCGATCAAGCTTGATCCGCAGGACGTCAATTCCCTATCGAACCGCGGTGTCCTCTACGCCGAAAGGGGTGATCACGAGCAGGCCATGGCCGATTTCGACGAGGCCATTCGGCGCGATCCGAAGAGCTTGCATGCCCTCGTCAATCGGGGATTCACGCGCTACAAAAAAGGCGAGATCGACCTTGCGATTGCCGATTACGATGCCGCTATCGCGATTGATCCGCGGATCGCCGAGTTGTTTCAAAATCGCGCCCTCGCCTATATGGCCAAGAGCAATCTGCCGCGCGCAATCGCCGACTTTGGCGAAGCGATCAAGCTTGATCCAAAGAACGCCGTCGCCTACAACAACCGCGGCGTCGCCTACCGTGCCAACGGTGACACCGACCGGGCCATTGCCGACTTCACCAAGGCGATCGAGATCGACCCGAAATACGCAGACGCCTGGAATTCACGCTGCTGGGCGCGGGCACTCGTCGGGCAACCGGAGCAGGCGCTCAAGGACTGTAACACGTCGCTGACCCTCAGGCCCGACGATGCCAACATGCTCGACAGCCGTGCATTGGTCTATCTCAAGCTCAACGAGCTCGACAAAGCCATCGCCGACTACGACGCCGCCTTGAAGCGCAATCCAAAAATGGCCGGTTCGCTTTACGGGCGCGGGATCGCCAAGCAGAAGAAGGGCGACAGCGCAGGCGGCAATGCCGACATCATGGCGGCGAAAAGCATGAATGAAAAAATCGCTGAAACCTTCTCAGGCTACGGCGTGAAATAACGAGGCCACGTCCACAAAGCGGGACTTGCTTCCGATGAACAATTCAAGTTCGTCGGGATGTCGCTTACTGGCACAAAGCAGACAATCCAGTCGTGTCCGCGTTTGTCCGCTATTGGACCAAAGCGGACAAGGGTGGATTTTGGCCGAGGATGGTTTGTCCGCTTTTGACCCAACAGCGGCATTGCCTAGCCGAATAGCTACGCGCAATTCTGTCAGTGCCGCTGCCCCATGCAGCGCCCAGTGAAAACTGAAAGGCGGACCGTCACTCGTGCCAATTCAACTCGCTGCACTTTGCCTGGGTGCCGAACCGCTGGTCGAAGTTCACCGTGCCACCCGCAATCGGGATTCGGGTCGGCGGCAGTCCGCGCGTATATTGATCGATGATCAAGGTCTTTTTGTCCGGCGATATGCTAATTCGCACGGGCTCTAGCGGCTTGCCTTTTGATGCATCGCTAAGATCGAGCGTATACCAGCCGATCGTCGGCGGCATTGAGAGAACGTTCGAGAGTGGGGAGGCGTCGCCCTTGAAAACGAGCGATTGCGGCAGATAAAGCTCCATGTTGGCATCCGGACCGACGCACTTCATGATGCGGATCATGTAGGCATCGTCGCCAGGATCGGCCGCCGCGGCTGGCATGGTCAGCCCACAGACGATAGTCATGCGCACCAGTTGTTTTATCATTGATCGCAAGCCACGAAGGTCTGCCAATAATTCTAGGATGGTGCGTCGCGGGGCACAATATTGACGGGAAAACACTTTGTTATTTTGAGTCCTATGGCCGCTCCAGCGATGAGGTGATCGAGTGAATCGCGTGGTGTCGTCTATGACACATAGCGGACAATCGCGGCACCGCAACAATTTGTCCGTTATTGGACAAGAGCGGACAAAGGTGGATTTTGGCCTGCGGTGGTTTGTCCGCTAATGACGCAAAGCACACATTGCGGCCCCGGCTACTCTCGTACCATGCACGGCGGTAAATCTCCGGGTTATACGGCCAATAAGATGCGATGAAGAATGGCGGGTGCGGTGCGCGAAAAAAGGAACCGCAATAGTGTGCTGCGTGGTCGAACGCCCAGTCTCGATTATTCTGGTATTCAAGTCGAAAACCAATCTGAACTCCAAAAAGTCTACCGCCGTTCGTGTTGGCGAAGTGCTGGAATATCAGGAACGCCACCACGAGGAAGAGCAGCCCGCCGCCGATGAACAGCGCAGTACGGGCACGCGCGACGTGGCGGCCGCGACCAGCAATGGCACCGGCGAGCAGGTAAAGTCCGACCGGCAGGCAGGTGATTGTGGCATATGCGGCGGGCACGTAAGAAAAGCCGTCTTCGTTCGGATTGTCCCAGTTCTCGATCGGCGGAATCAGGCTCAAGCCCCAGAGCACAAGCATGACAGCGGCACCGACGACGAAGATGACACGCAGCTTCGGTGATGCCGTTATTCCCACTTGATTCACGCGCCGCCCTCGATGGAATGATCGTGCACCTAGCCTAACAGAGGGTTCACCCTACGCCAGCATAGGCGGAAGTACTGGGCTGACGTTCGTCTGCGCGTAATCGAATAGCGACGATGTTTGCTGCGGTGCATCGGTCGCGATTGGCACAAAGCGGACATTCAATTCGCATTGCGAGGCGAGGTTGCGCCGGCCAGCGCTTCAAGGCCGGCGCGCGTGTCCGGCCGCAGGCTTCCACCCGGCATGCATAAGTTTGGTGGGATCGGCGACGAGCATTCCCCCGAGGCGCTGCCATTCTTCGGCGCGGCCGAGGGCGCTTGAGGCGAGCGCAATCAGCCCCGGCGGGACAGGCAACAATCGCGGCCTCCGCCCTTCGCCCGCACGTAAAGCTGTCATGATCTCGGCCAGCGTCAGCGGGTTAGGATCCGCCACGTTGTATGTCTCGCCCTTGGCAGCGGGCGATGCCAATACAAGGTGAATGGCGTCGATCAAGTTCCGCCGCGCTAACAGCGATCGGCGGTTACGGCAAAGGCCTAACGGCAGCGGCCATGGTTCTCGCGCAAGTTTCATCAGTCGCGCAAAATTGCCTTTAACGCCGAGGCCATAGATCAATACCGGCCGCAGGATCGTAAACCCCACGCTGCTACGAAAAAGCAAAGTGCAAGATTGCGATCAGCCCGAATGCTACTGCTACGTCGGAACAGCGCACACCATTGTCGCCGACTGAAAAGAGCAGGCACGGCCTATACCGGGAACACATGCGGGCGATGCGGCCAGCTGACCAGATATTTTACGGCATCCGACTACGAGTGGGCAATCTCCAACTTCACAGGAGCAAGCCCGGAAAAGCCCAAAGCGCGCGCCGCTGCCGGAGTAAGGTCAATCACACGGCCGCGCACGAACGGCCCGCGGTCATTGATTCGAACCATGATGCTGCGCCCGTTGCGCCGATTGGTCACGCGGACATGGGTACCAAACGCTAGCGTACGATGCGCAGCGGTAAATCCGCCGGAATTCACATGGTCGCCGCTCGCGGTTTTTCCGCCCCCATATGCATAAACGGACGCAATTCCAAATTCAGCCATGGCAATAGATGAGCAAGCAAACATAATAGCTATGCCGCAAATCGCGGCGCCCAAGCGCACAAACATTTAAATTCTCCTGGATTGGCCCCGCCGAAGGCCGCGCTGATAGGTGCCCGGTCGTGCGATTTGAGGGCGAGAATTAGGCCATTTCTAGAACGTATATGCCCGCGATACACAGAAAATCCGAAGGAGCTCCCGCTCTGAGCAGCCGTTTCGACAGCAAATGTAGCAGAGTGCTGCAAAGCACGTATAACCGTGGGTATGCGGCGATACCGTGGCAGGCAATGACGGATTTTTGGCAAGCGTACAAAGTCGGGTAATCACGCTGCGGGTAACGAGCTGCATCAATACCAAAGCCGGTCGATTTGCTATGGGCATCGGTCGAGCGGGGCGACAATGCCCAGCTTGGGGGGCGGTCCTAGCCGAACGTAAACTGCTGAACGTATCGACAAGGACCGCTTCCGATTCGAAAAGATTGATCAAACCTTTGTCCCCACGATTCTCGGCAAACTGCGCAAACGGCGTACGAACGGCCCGCCGCATGCTGCTTGGGTCGCGGCTGCAATCGCTATTCTATTTTAGACTGCAATCGTTAATCGATTGAGATCGTCGGCCCGATTCGGGGCGACAGCAGGTTGAATGAGAGTCTCGGACGTGGCGCTTGCAGCAGCATTTCGCCTTTGCAGGTCCACAATCAGGTCGTAGAAACATTCAACTGGCACAGAATATTTTCGTTCAGCAGCAGAGTACTCTGTCGTCAACGAAATGATTACGTTTTTGCCGTCGGATGAATAGTCGTCCGCTCTCAAAGCAATGATGCTTATCAAGACTTGTTTTGTCCTGACTCATCGCACCAACCTCATAGACAACTACGCGGCCATAGGATCGTTATACATTTTATTGCGACTGTCCCACCGCAATCGCCGCGCCGCGTCTGGCTCGGCTCCTGAATGGATGAATTTTTTGCACTCGCCGAGAGGACTGCCCGAGCCACATTCGTCCGCACGGTATGGCCGAGTGCCTTGAGCTCATGCGACCAATGATGTGACGAGGCACAGGCTTCGATGCCGACCAGGCACAGTGGCAGCTTCTGGAAGAACGCCAGGACATAGCGGCGCTTCAACTGACGTCGGATGACTACCACGCCTTGCGCATCAACGCCGTGGACCTGGAGCACCGACTTGGCGATGTCGAGACCGATTGTCGCGATCGCTTGCATGCTTGGCTCCTCCGAATTGTGGGGGCCTTAACAGCACCCACATTCATGGCACTCACGTGCCGGTGGAGGAGCCGTCCACAGCATCAATAGCGGACATTCCTAGCTCATTCAGGCGGGACCGCCTGCTGCCCACTCAAGTAGGCTTTTTCGGCAGAACTATGTGAAAAATACATCCGTGCGGCGCTACGCCCGAAGCCCAAAGGCGTCCGTCGTGAGCTTCGATAATCGAACGGCATATCGATAATCCCATGCCCATGCCAGTCGGCTTGGTTGTGAAGAACGCATCGAAAACTTTGTCGAGGTTTTCCAG
Source organism: uncultured Alphaproteobacteria bacterium (assembly GCA_963709855.1). Taxonomy (GTDB): domain Bacteria; phylum Pseudomonadota; class Alphaproteobacteria; order Rhizobiales; family Xanthobacteraceae; genus Pseudolabrys. Next base: position 117,594 of record CAVPXX010000034.1, read on the forward strand.
AGCGATCCCGGGTCCAGAATCCTCGACAGTTATTAGCACCCCGTCGGCATCGTGAAGTCCTGATGTTATTCTGAGTTGGCGAGCATCTGGCATAAAATTCATGGCCTCAATCGCGTTTACGATCAAATTCAGTATGACCTGTTGCAGCTGCACCCGATCTGCCAGCACCAACAGTGTCGAGCTTTCAAAAAGCATGGTCTGTACGGATATATTTTTTGCCCGTATTTCATGACTTGTGAGTGAAAGAGTATCCAAAAGAAGCCTATTCACATCGACCAGCTGACGACTATTATCCTTACGGAACATCGCGCGGAGTTCATCGATCACCACACTGGCGCGATTAGCTGCATCGATCGTTCCTTGTAGATTTACTCGTACCTCATCAACATCGGGCACCTGCCGCGCAAGCCAGCGCAGGCCGGCGCTGCCGTATGCTACAATCGTTGCCAAGGGCTGCCTTAATTCGTGAGCAATCGAAGCCGACAATTCACTGACCGTTGCAATGCGATTCATGCGCGCCAACTCATTCACACGTTGCAACGACTCCGCCTCAGCGGTTGTCCTGCGCCGGTGCTCATAAAGCAATCCCATGATTAGGGCCATCTGAGCCAAGACGATCGCGGCGAGAAGCATGATTTGCCATTTGTATTGATCCCATGCCGTCGGGTTACGAAACAGGATTTCGCTTCTCGGCGGCAGACGGCTTTCGCTAATGCCCCAGCGCTGCATTTGCCGCCAGTCAAACACTGGGCTTGCAAATTCGACTGGTGGGATCCTGATTTCGCCCGGCTTCTCTCCGCCAAGGATGCGAACGGCAACGGCAGCCGCCCGTCGGCTGCTATCGGCCACCAAGAGTAGTGGGCCACCTACGATCGCGCTGCCAAAGAAGGATTCGTCATAAGAAAAAATCGGCGCGTTAGCGACGGCATGAAGTCTTCTTAATGGCACGTCACCTTCGTGTACGACGCCAGCCGCATCGACAATCATCAACTCCCAGAAAATCGCGGTATGCGGCGGGAGCGCGGAGGCTTGTTTTAGCAGCGCTTCAAATGACAATTCATCTGTCCATGAAAGCTTAATTCGGTTTGCAAGAGGCTCCACCTCCTTTCCTATCGCTTCCTTCCAAAATTTCTCAATCGGAGAAGTCCCAACAACCACGATCACATCTTTGGTGTCCGGCAATAATTGCAGGATGTTCTCGAAGGCTGACAAATAGTTGATCCTTACCGCGACGGCGGCGTCGTTCGCGGTGAGATTTGAATACTGCACTCGACGTTGATCCACTGCCATGAGCACCATCGGGGTGGTGGCAAAAAGGCGCTGCCGGTGTCGCTGGACAAAGTTTGCCGCGGGTGCCCCGATACTCACGATCAGGTCAAGAGGACGTTTGGCAAACAGGGCACGCAGATACTCGACAAACGGAGCCTCCGGGTTCTCATCGCCGAAACGGGCCGTGACCAGCGAAAACTCAATGATGTCCACCGGCCACGGTGATTGCCGATCCAGTTCTGCGCGGATGGCTTTGCCGTATTCGCTCCAGGGCTTGAAATCCCGGCCAAAAGAATGAAGCAGCAATACGCGTTTGGACTCAGCCGCGAATCCAGCCGGGCAACCGAGCAACGCCGCTAGGAAGACAACGAGCGCCGCAGTTGCGCAGATACGACGGATGTGAACCCCCATGGCATTGATTGGATGCCCTGCCTTCCCAGGTGGGCAAGTCGCAAGTTCGTGATCGTAGTTCCATGTCCGCTTCGGGTCATTCGCGCCCCATCCATTCACCGCCAGTGCCGACCTTTGTCCGTTGTTATTCCAATAGCGACCTTCCGGCGCTGCATAGGGACTACCGGCAGCATAGACCTGACCGAAACCGGGGCATCGGGCGAATGATCGAGCGAGCCGGGAAATATGCTGACCCACGCACTCATTGGGCCTTAGGTGGAATAACCGTAGGGCCTGCCGAGTCTTTCGGAAGAATATCCACAAATAATTCGCGAAGCGGCAGTTTCGATTCGTGCGATGGGCACAAGTCTTTTCGTCTTGCGACGTCGATAAGCCGGAAAGCGTCGCTTTTCCTGAAGCGCTGATCACCAGGTCGGCGCGGTTTTCGCGTTCTACATTTCGTCTAGGCGCAATCAAAATACCAATTAGGCGTTCAAAATTGCAAGGGACGGGGTAGTCTTCATCCAGAATTAAATGGACGCTCTCAGCCACATGGAGGAATGCGATGCTAAGTGATCGTTATACGCAGGCAGTGTTCACCGTGATTGCCGTGTCTTTGGCGGTGATTGCTTGGAAATTGCCGGTTATCGACGTTGGTCATGCGCAAAATAGCTCGATGTGTACCCGTAATACCCCATGCTACATCACTACCGAATTCCCCCTAAAGATAATCGTCGAGAATGCTCGCGATTTCCCTCGTTAGCGACTAACGCGGACTCGCTTGCGTCAGTGCCCAAAAATGGACCTACGTGAGGAAGGTAACGATGGACGGTGTTCCGGGCTTGGTCGCCTCGGGCTTCTATCCCGAATAGCGAGCGGACGAAGTCAGTGATGTCCGCTTCGGGTCATTAGCGACCGAGCCATTCAGCGCCAGTTTCAGCCAATGTCCGCTGTTACTCCAAGGACAAACGCGGGCGCGGTTGGATTGTCCACTTTGTGGCGGACATTGCGCAGCGACACTCAATGCGGAAGGGGCCACCCTTCGGTAGCCCCTCAAACGCACTGCCTTTATTTTTTTTCTTCTGAGTCAGTTGGTTTCTTCTTTTTCTTTTTATAGCGCCGGTCCTGACGTCGATCACGCCGATTCGCGCCAGCAACGCTCACGGCTGAGGCTGGATTACCAACGCGGGCCTCGGCATCCGTTGCGGTCATCACCGTCGCGGGCACTACGAGGCTCAACGCAGCCGCCAAGCCCAGAAGGGAAAAAACCCTTCGGCGCGAAATCGATTCCAATTTTATTCTTTCACTCATGGCAACCCTCCTGGCCTTTCGGGCTGTTGGCGCCCAAAATTACCAAAGGGTTCCACAGTCATTTTTGATACAAATCGACGAATGGCGCGGAATTGTTTGGCGACGCTTTTGCGGCCTGAAAGCCGTACCTATTTACCGTGCGCCTTTGGCCGGGCATCCACGTCCCGCACCCATGTAGCGAGAACCTTTTTCGCAAGCTTCCGCCGGATAAAGGCTGGTGTCTGTGCGGCACGGGTCTCCCATTGGGGTCATCGGCACGACTACCTGCTTTGCAGCGTCTCAGTCAGGTCAATACTGCCGGTAGGCCCTTTTGTTCAATGACTCCCTAAAGGGCAATTGCCGCGCACGTCTAAAGTATTAGTGTTTTTGTAGGCGGATAATAATTCGAGTAATGGAGCGCTCAATAGATCGAGTGGAGTGGGATGCCAGCGCTGGCCTTTCTTTCAGTGGCAGGTTTGATACTGGTTGCACTGCTGTTCGTCGCAGATGCAACGCTGGAGAAGAACGGTTCGCCTGTGATCGTCACCAGCCAAAGCATCGGTCTGCCAGAGCCTTCCCGGCATTCCATTCTCACCACTGTGCCAGCACCCGCGCCTGACATGACATCGCAAGCTGTACTTGATGCTCAGCCCAAGCCGGAGCCTGAAGCACTGCCGAAGATCCACCCCGAGGCGCGCGCGGCGCGGGCGGAAGCGCCCCCCAGAAATGAGAGCGTCAGGCAGCCCATCGACTACCGGCAGAATCACTACCGAGAGAACCAATGGTTCGACAGATTTTCTATTAAGGGGCAATAGGGGCGAACCCAGCTTTTGTTGCACGCTGCCGGTCCTCCCTCAGCCAAACCTCTTTGACGCCAGCGCCGACCTCACGAACGGCTGAGGACGGGCCGATGTCCGCTTGGCACTTAACGGACATTCCAACCGCACCCGCGTTTGTCCGCTATTGGATGCGGACAAACGCGGCGTCCGATCGCGGCTACAGCGCCACGCATGAAGAGGCGATGGTGGCGTTTAAGGCGGTATGATACGTATCTTGATCTCGCGCAAAGCCGTGAGAAGGTCGTTATCGGCGGGGCTGATGATACACGTCCTTCATTTTGGCATCGCTATCGCGATGCTTTCGATAGCCGCTAGCATGGCTTTCTTCGGGTACCTGACGATCAAAGATCGCGGGCCGTTAGATGAAACACGGAGCAATTGGTATCTGATCGCCTTCATGGTGCTGCTGGTGGGTGGCACTTATCTATTGCTGAACGAAGTAATTGCAATTTTCTTTTTGTAATGGCTTCGAGCGCCACCGCGCTTTTGACCTTCGCAAAAAGCATGCTGCACGAAGCGCCCGCACCCCGGCAGGAGAGCCGGTTACGGGCTGCTGGACGTTACATCGGCCACTCTCCAGACTGGGCCGTCTGGCCGCATGAACGCGGAAGGCCAGCCCTCGCCCGATAGGCGTGCGGCGACCGAACGAAGAAACGGGCATCGGTGAGCGAGAGCGGCGTTCAGGACGCTGATACTTTTGCGTCTGTAATCACGCAGTAGCACTCGTCAAGTAATGGCCTAATTCTCGCCTTTAAAAGGCGCGCCTCGGTCTCTATTTGCTGGCCCTGGGCGGGGGCTAATCCCGTGTCTTTCAAGCGGTAACTGGTCGAGGCGCTTCAACGGGCGCCACGGGCCATGGCTTCAATGTAAGCAATCTATTGCGAGTAGCGTAGACTATGATGGATGGGACCGTGACGTTAAATGACGTCATTTCTTTCAACGGTCGTGCTCTCCCTCCCGTGGCCGCCGCATGCCTGCTCATCACGACTGTCACAGTGACGGCCGCGTGGATGATCAACACCGCGCTCTCCACCAATCCCCATATCCATGCGAGGGCGCAGACGGAGTTGGGAACACTTGCCCTCGCCACATACGACCCAATCCTGGCCAGTGCCACGGATGTGTCCGGGCGGGCCCGGGTTTCGACCGGTCCCGCCGATGCTTCCGATTTGACCTTTGAGGCCAGATGGGCTCGCACGACGGCTTCCGCGCCCGCCAACGCCGCGCCGCTTGTGCCGCAGCGCCCCGTCGCTCCGGATTTGACCTTTGTGGCCAGATGGGATCGCGCGACGGCTTCCGCGCCAGCCAGTGTCGTGCTGCTTGTCCCGCAACGCCCCGTCGAACGCGCGAACAACGTGCCTTCGCCGCCGCAGCCCGTGCCGCCGCCGGCGTCCACCTCTGAGAAGCGCGTTACACCGCAGCAAGCTCACAACAAGTCGTTGCCGCTGCCCGAACTCGGGAGCCGTACGGCGGTTTATGACATCGCCGCACGCACCGTCTATTTGCCCAACGGAGACAGGCTGGAGGCGCATTCGGGCCTAGGCGAGAAGTTGGACGATCCTCGCTACGTTCACGTCAGAATGCGCGGTCCGACGCCGCCGAATGTCTATGAGCTTACATTGCGAGAGCAGCCTTTCCATGGCGTTCGGGCCATTCGCCTTAATCCAGCCGACGACGGCAAGATGTTCGGTCGAGATGGTATGCTTGCGCATACCTACATGTTGGGTCCTAACGGCCAGTCGAATGGATGCGTGTCCTTCAGGGATTATCAAAAGTTCCTGAACGCCTATTTGAGGGGCGAGGTCGACCGCCTAGTCGTCGTGGCAAATCTCGGGACCAAGCCTTCGCTCACTGCCCGCGCGCGGCACGGACGCGACTACCACTACGCCTTCAACGATTGAACCGCCGCGCATCACCCGAAGCCCCAGTGGTTCCCATTGACCGATCTTTTTTCCTGCATGAGATGGCCCAGTGCAAAAGGATGGCATCAGCACACGCGACAAGGTGGACAAGTTCCGCGGTATCGCATTTGAGGGCCTTGTGAACTAGTCGCAGGCGATTTCAAACGAGGCCGTCTCAGTTGGCGGCCTCTTCCATTTCAAACCAAGTTTACGATGTCGTCTATTGGCACAAAGCGGACAATCTGACCGCGCCCGCGTTTGTCCGCTATTGGAGTAACGGCGGACATGCCGAACTGGGTGCGAAGGTAAAAAGATGAAAGCGCGAGGCCCGCAATGTGAGTGCGGACACAACGCGGACACGAGGATGGACTGATCTTGTTCACTTTGCGAAACCGTTCCGTTGAACCCCATAGCGTATTTTTGAAATTGTCCCACCGGTTTGATGTTCTAAATCGGGCATCGAACCGCCGCCAGACTTGCTCATTCTCTGCAGGTGGCGTGCCATCGGGGGGATTAAGCCGGCTTCAACTCGAACAATGGCCGACCACAAACTCACTCGCGAAGAAGGTCTTCGAAGACTGAACGGTTCTTTATTCAGCTCAAACACTTATTGCCTACCCACACGCGGAAGCCGCCAGACATAACCGTCTAGCGCCCGAAGATGAAAAATGGGGACGGCAGGGGCGGCCTAGCCTCGTAGACCCGCTGGTACTGCGGTGGTGGCGCACTGTAGAGGGGGTCATCTGGACTCAACGGCAGCGGCCGGGAACGCGCCACCGTCGGCGGTCCGGCATCGGGGATCGCGCCGCTCAGCACCACCTTGGTGTTGGCCATTTTCTCGTGTTTCACCAGTCCCCACAGCGTGGCGGCGTTTTTCACCGACAGCCGTACGCAGCCATGCGACACCGCACGGCCAAGCGAGCGCTGCTCGTAGGTGCCATGGATAGCGTTGCCGGTCTGGGTGAAGAAAATCGAATAGGGCATGGGTGCATTGTCATACTCATCGCTGTAGTGGTCGATCTCCATGCGGAACGGCTTAAACGTGCCGCTCGGGGTGTCATAGTCGCGTCCCCCGGTCGTCACCGGCCACTCGTAAAGCTGCTCGCCGTTGACCGTGACGGTCATGCGCTGTGCGGATTTATCGACTTCGATCAGGAGGTTGGCGTGGGCGGCTTGGCCAAACATCAGCACCGCAACGGTGGCGGCGGCCAGCGGCGCGATGAAGTGGGTGATACGCATTTAAGAGTACTCCAGCCCTGACCCTCAAGCTGCAGAGGGAAGGGACTCTTCCAATGCCCTATTACCGCGCGTGTCCATTGCAAATGCTTCGGGCATCGCACTGATTCCCGCATCCATGTAGGACGAGAGATTTTTAATAAGTCCCTTCTCGCTAAAATCGTATGACCATTAAGGAGCAATCAGTCCGTTGAACCAAAGTTGTTGCAGGTCATTTCGACATCGGAGCCACGCAGAATTACTACTCGTTATTTTGGCAGCCTGCTTGGTTTTATCGTTTCTTGCCACAACCGATTAAGAGATTCTGGTTAGAAATATGAAACGCGAATTCCCCTCCAAGATATTGTACTTCGGGGCAATACCCTCAGCGGGCCTGACCCATCGCTGTGAGCGACTTCGGGCATAGCTCTTTACGACGCTGCCCGATGTCCGGTTTGGTCATTAGCGGACAAACTATTGCGGACAAAAATCCACCTTTGTTCGTTATCTCGAAAGCGGGCAAAATGTTGCGGTGCGTTCGGCTCTTAAAAGGAGTGAAGTTGTTACCGTAGGGCCGCCCTTCCTGCATTCACACCCGCACAATTTCATAATAAAAGCGAGAGCCGGCGCCAATTGACCTTTAGGGAGTCTTGCGCAATCCGATCTACTTCTTAGTCGATTAAGGCGACGACAAAAGCGGTCGGTGTCATGCATATAAAGAGCATTACGTTGTATTCGCTCCCATATTTTGTGGGCGTTGCCAGTTTAGTAGTTGCGGCACACCAAGCCGCTCCCACAGCGTTACGTTTCCAGCATACAAGTACTGAAAGCGCAATAACTTCTGACCAAGTCGTCAATCGTTCGCTTAAGAGCGATAGGCTACCCATTAGGCAAGTGGCGCCTCAGGCTAGTGATAACGGGAAAGGGAACGTAAAGGCGCCAGCACGAATTGCGCCAAATCCAGAAATAAAAGCCGGGTGTGAGCAACCAATTAATTTGAATGGCCGCTGTTTTGCCGATGCTGGCGAGCGCGCCCGTTTGCGCGCCGCTTAGCAACCCTGACTGAACGCCTAATCACGGCGTTTTGCCGCCCGCGTGCTGCAAAGCGCATATGATCGCGGCTATTCCGAAAGCCGATAGCAGGTCTATGGCGGATTTCAAGGCGCGGTGGGGCATTGATCGATTGCCCTCCCACGTCTGCTTAGTGCCATGAGACATGCCGACGAAAACATGCCGTGATCCGCTTCGAAATTCACTAGACCGACCTACCAATGACCCTCGGCAATATTGCACGAGAACGGCGTCCAACCGCTCGCCGCGTGGTGTCTAGGCCGCGGCTGCAATCACCATTCTAAGTCACCGCAATCGTCAATCGATTTAGATCATCGGCAGGGTTCGGCGCGACAGCGGGTTGAATCGGAGTCTCAATTGACGTGGCGCTTGCAGCAGCATTTAGCCTTTGCAGGTCCACAATGAAATCGCGGAAACATTCAATGGGCACAGAATATTTTCGTTCAGCAGTTGAGTATTTTGTCGTCAATGAAATGATTACGTTCTTGCCATCGGGCGAGTAATCGTCCGCTCTCATAGCAATGACGCTGATCGGAGTTGTTTTGTCCTCACTCATCGCACCACCTCACAAACAAGCAAGTGACCATTTAGCCGAGATCCCCCAGATGACCCCCAAGTGTTTAATGTGAACAATAGTGATTTTCTGGATTGCTCGGAAGCCCAAACTGGAAATCTGGATAGAGCGGCGCTGGGCCGCACGAGCAAGCGGAACAAGCGGTCTCAGGTTTTCGCCCGCCATACCGCCGGCATAGGGCCTATAGCGCGGCATCGCTGCTATCATATTGGCGGTCGGCGTCCAACGCGGCCACTTCTCCTTACGTCCTATCACTGCGCTTCCGTGGAAATTCAGCGCCTCATCACGACCGACGCCGACCGCGTAGCGAAGCGCGCGTCCGCCGTCCTCTACTAGGTATAGCCGTCGTTCGGGCACGTTGATGACGATGCTGCCCGGACGCTCACTGCCGCGCCAATCGACTTCCTGACGCAACAAGCTCCGGTCGATGGTCGAGAGATCGACCGCCGGGACGGTGTAGGAGCTATCCTGGGTGGCGCCATAGTCGCCACCGGATAATACGTCGAATCTGCCGGAACCGTCGCAGCCGGCAACCAAGAGCGGCAGCCCGGCGATGACTGTCCGGCGACTGAGGGTGCGCCTATCTTGCGCTGTGGGCTTCCGCATATTGCACACTTTCTCCCGAGCGATTCGCTTGCTGCACACTGTTCAATCGGAAGCGATCCCAGTCGTAGCGTTCAGCAGTTTCCGTTCGGCTAGGACCGCCCCAAGCGGAGCATCCATCGCCCCCGCTTGACCGATGCCCTTAGCAAATCCGCCAGCTTTGACATTGATGCAGCTCAAGCAAATGTGAATCATGTCGCACGAATTTGCCGCGAACGAGGCCAGGCGCGCAAGCGGAAGAACCGAATAAGCACCCAGCCGGGCGGTAATTTATGGGGCGCGGCGAACAGTGTTTGCTGATTACTGCACTGGGGCAGTATCGGAAACCTTTTGCCAGGTTCGATCGGGATTGAACGAGCTCATCCGCTCGGCGATCCTTGCTGTGTCAGGCCCAAGGTCCTTTTGAAACACTGTGCCGGCATGATTGACCAGAAACGTCATTACGCCGGAATTTCTGTACTCCGCTGGATAAGCGACTAGCGCAAACCCACCGATCATCTTGCCGCGCACGACGTAATCCATCTCACCGCCGGGAGCGGCCGCTCCTTGCTTTGTCAAGATCTTGAAATAGTAGCCGTGGAAGGGTGTCCGCCCGGCTCCCGTGCGGTAGCCCTGCGTGGTTGCCTGCGCGATGAGCTCGCCAAGAGGGCTGGTCTCTTCACCGGGCGACGTCGGCCAATAGAGTCCGTCTCTTTTTCCTGGTTGGCTGATGATGCGTTGGGCATATGTCTTGACGCCGGCGCCGGTGCGATCCTTCTCAGCGTAATCGTTCTGTGCATCAACATAGGCAAGACAGGACTGTATCGCGTCCAGCTCATTGCGGCCGATGCGGCGGACGAGGATCTCCTCGCGGCCGGCGGTCGTGTCGAACCGCCACATTCCGTCCTTACGGATGAGAGGTATCGGCAGTGGAAAGTCCTCTTGTCCGATGACCATGATGGCTTTGTTGTCGTCCTCCATGGTGATCTGATGTTTTGCGTCATAGGCGGCGACAAATTTCTGGCGCGTCGCACCATCGGCGACCTCATCACCCGACGACACGATGTCCTCACCGTCGGGGCCCAGCACGGCCACGAGTGTTTTCATGTCGCCCGCCTTGGCCGCGCTGACCAAGGCGCTGGCAGCCTCATCAGGCGTCTTGAAGGCTTGCTGTGCGCTGGCGCCAGATACGGCTGTGCAAAGGAGCGCCGCTATCGTCGATGAGACAAGAGCTTTGTTCATGGCATCCTCATTCGCGCAGACACGTCAGCGTGAAACAGGAGTACCGGCTGGCACGCGGGCGCCCGCCGCAATCCAATGCTCATAAGTCTGGAACTTGATGCCCAGCTTGTCGTAGAAGACCCGCAGGGAGCCGTCGTAATCACGCACGACGGCCTTAGGCATGACCGCCTGCACTTCCTGCGCCATCACGCCAACGAAAGCTCGGTCACTTCCGTTATAGCTGAAGCGATAGAAGCCAATACCGTTGTCGAGATGGCCGAGGAGAACAATGTCGTGTTTGAGCGTGATGTCGGATCGCCGTCCGCCGCCACCTCCACGGCCACCGCCGCCACCCCGGCCACCGCCGCCGGCGCGTGCACCTCCGCCGCCGCGGCCACCGCCACCCGCGCGCATGCCGCCGCCCCGACCACCGCCACCCATGCTTGCGCGGCCGCGCGCGGATGCCCTGTTTGCGCTCCTACCGGAGCCAACGTTCCCTAGAGCGTTGCCGCCACCTCGCCCACCACCGGGCCGTTGCCCTGCACTGGGCCGGCCGCCCGCAGGCCGTTGACCTGCGCTGGGCCGTTGTCCTGCCCCAGGCCTTTGTCCCGCGCCAGGCCGCTCGCCGCCAGGCCTGAGAACCTGTTCGCCACCACGGCCGCGAAAATCCATCCGGTTCTGTGCGCCGTTGCGAAGATTATTGTTGCCGAACCTCTGGTTCACACGCGCGTTGTTGTATCGCACGCCCTGGCGATGTTCGGGTCGATGCTGCCAGTTATTGCCATTTAAGGGGTTAACCCTTGGCCGGTTGATGTTGATGTTGTTGTTGTTCCAATTGACTCCGCCACCCCAATAATTTCCGCCTGACCCCCAACTCCCGAGCGCCCAACCGGCGCCAAATGCGAGTCCGGTCGCGATCAGTCCGCCGCCGATATATCCGGGATACCCGAAATAGTATGGCGGATACTCCGGATAAGGCCATCCACCGTAGACAACGCCAGGATCGTAATACGGCACATAGAGCGTTTCGGGATCCGTCGGTTCAATATAGATGACCTGCTTGCCCTGTTCTTCTTTCTTGGTGACTTTCTGCTGCTTGGTCGATGTCAACTTGCTGTTGGCTTCGGCTTTTGTGCGTAGCCTCTGGATTGCGTCCATCACGTCCGGTTGTTGAGCGAGCACCGCATCGCCGAGTTTTTGAGTCCAATCCATCTTGGTGCTCATCATTGAGAGCACGTCCGGCGTGGCAACCAATGATTTCACGCTGTCGTCCCACGCCTGCTTGTCCACCTCCGCCTTCAGTTGATTGCCCTTAAGTTTCTTATTCTCTTTGACCCAACGATCCGCCACCACGACCTCCAGCGGATAGGTCGATGCCATCAAAACCAGAGACAGCAGGTTATCCGGATACAACGCGATGGGCGCAATGAGCGCATCGAGTTGTTCGGGCTTGAGCAGTTGCTCACTTGATGCTGCCGCTGGTGCTGCCTGGTTCTGGGCTAAAGTTGGGAGTGGCGTCAGGATACCTAAGAGAAGTAGCGGCAATACACGTGCTACGAGCCGGTGCAAAGCCATCCGCGCCTCCCACTCAAACGTAACGGCAAGATTAGGTCAGAATTCCATATAGAAACCCAAACCCTGATCTAGATCAAGTAAATGATTGCCAGGTCCGCTATCGCAATTTGCTCATGGTTACCTCAGACGAAATGGTGCGTAGTCGGCTCTTCAAGCTGATTGCCGAAGAAGAACGACAACAACTCATGCAGCAGATTTCGCATCAACAATCGACGCTGCGCAAGATATGTTTACATTCATGCGACCGCCGGTGCTGAGCCAATCGGTGCCGCAAGCGACTGGGGATCCGCAAGCTGATGAAAACGAAAATGCACAGCTCCCTGCGCGTCTGCAAAAACAGATCGTCGCCTATCCGACCCGCGAGGCAGCCGATACAATTATCATCGATTCCCAAAACACTTTACTTTATTACGTGCTCGGCAACGGCAAGGCTATCCGCTACGGCATCGGCGTCGACCGGCAGGGTTTCACGTGGTCAGGCGTGAAATCGATCATTCGTAGAACCCAGTGGCCAGATTGGTACCCGCCTGCGGATATGATCAAGCGTCAACCGCCGCGCTTGCTGCGCTGCACACTACAAAAAAGATCAGCGGCGTTATCTGACCTAGATCTATGATATTTCCGCAGTACGTTTTTTATGGATGCGGACTCAAGACGAAATATCCTTGAACGCACCCGTCGCCGCTTTAGTTGCGGCCGTTCATGGCGACCTGTGCGCCGCGGGGTCCATTCAATCACCAATAAACGGCCCGCAACCACTCCTACGTTACGGACCGAAGGTTTGTCCGCAGGTCATGGATGAGGGTCCGACCTGCGGGCTCTGTTATCACGCCCCGGTTTCAATTGGATCGAGGCCCAATGATGTGCCTTTGGCAGGCGCTCTTGCTCCCTGCTCGGTTCGGTGGCGTATCAGTAGTAATGAGCGCAAACGCTTCCATTCCATCGTGCACATCTACGAGCTTGACGTTTGGTGGTTCTGGCCACGCAGACACCATTAACTCGTGTCCTGCCCGCTCCGCATCCGGCGACGGCTGGCGTGATCATGCCCTCCGGCTCGTGAATCGGCGCCACAGGCATTGCCTGTACTAACGTTGTAACGGCGAAGCCGAAGGCGAAGGCAACAAAAGCGATCAATCTGATCATTCGTTCCTCCCATGTCTTCAAGTAGAGATTTTCTTCGAGCTCGTGATTAATCTCAGGAGCGCCAAGGCGCAGCCCATCCCTTCTAAACGCGATCGGCACCCCAAATTAAAGCAGCGGTAAGGCGGTCCGGCAACCGCTACAGTATGCCGCCGTTGCGGGCGCAAAAAGTACGACAGGCACCACATCGAGCGCCTGCCGTAATTCTCCGCGTCCCATCGGACGCGCATGGTCGCTCCCTATTTCTTCATCGGGCTGCTGGTGCTACCCGAGCCGGTAGTGCTGTCGGGGTTGGCGACGCAGGTTTCGGTGCCCTTCTTGGCCTTATCGCAGGACGCCATGGTTTCGTAGTTGCAATTAATCGTCGTTCCCGGCCCTTTCAGGCAGTATTTGCCGGTCTCGGCAGCGGACGTGGCGGAGGCCGCCAGGGCGAAGGCCGGTAGAATGGCCGCAAGGGCGATAACGTGACGCATCGTGCTCTCCATTGGTTTCCTCCCCGCCCGAATGCATACCAAGCGTCAGTCGCGCCGCCGCGTTCCGCGAATTTGCAAATAAATATGGGCCGTAAGTCGACATCTAGCGCGCGCCCTCCAGAAGTGGTCTGTTTTGAACAGACGGAACGCATTGAACGTGCCTAGCCTACCATTATCACCGAAACAGCTTCGGGCCTCGGTGACTGAGAGACTGTAACGCGCTCCCGCCCGTGCTTCACGGGAGGTTACTATGACTATCACTGCGCCCCAATACGTTTCGTTCGACGACGCCGCGACCTCAGCTATGGGCGAGGCTTTCGACCATACCTGCACGTCGCTCCGACAATTCGGAATTTTAGTCACAGTGCGTGAGACCATTGCAAAGTGGTTTATTGAAGCAGCCAAAAATGGCGAACGTGATTTTGGTCGCCTCCATGATCAAGCACTAGAGGCCTTTGGCATCGTAGACTTGTCTATGGTGGTTGTTAGCGTAGGCCGCAATCTCCCCGTCCCAGCCTATGCTTCGGTCACGCACGCGGCGTGATCTAGAGAGCCCGGTTAGTCCATTAGTCGGGCTCTCGCTTTGTAGACCGCCGAAATTGGAGGCGTCTTTCATTTTCGGCTTTCCGGTATTGGCACTTTTCATCAACCCGTTCGGTTGAAGCCGTCGGGCTCAAGCACCCACCGGATCAAATTCAACTGACAAAGAAAGGCCGCGCTGTACTCATGCGCGGCCTTTAAGCGCTTCTCAGGCCTGGGGCATCGGGGGGATGAGTGAGCCCAAGAGCGATTGCTTTACCAACTCGGCTCGGGTTCCTAAGTTCCCTGCCTTTCGCCTACTTGCCCGACTTGCAGTAAGGAAATGACGCTACCAGGCGTCATTCCAACTTGCGAAGGTCCGACCTACGACTACCAGTGCAGCAACGATGGGGATCGCCTAAGTTGGCGGCCACATCAACTGAAAAGTTTCAATTCTAATCCGGAACCATCGTCTACCTGTAGCGTTCATCCAATGGGCCAACGGCCCGCTCAGGAGCCGCCGTTCGTCAGGAGGCTCCAGTGCATAATTTGCCCTCGCTTTCCAGCTGCATCGTTAGTGGCATTGTCGCCGGTCTGATAGCGTTTCGGGTCCCAATCTCATGTTTTCTGGAACTTAGGACACTGATCGCCGTTATTTGGAGTGGCCACTTTTTGGCGATCCAAAGCCCCCCAGCCCCGGTCCCCAAGATGCGGCCAGTCGTTCGTAATGAGTATTTAGGCCGCGCATGAGCACAGCGCGGCCTATTTTTGTCAGTCGAATTTGATTTGGATTAAGGCGTGGCCGAAATGTCGGCCTATGAAGCCATCAGGCTCGGCAGGTTGGATATACGGGGCTGAAGTATTGCGGCAAGCCCCCAAGAAAGCATGTTCGCTTGAGCGGGAGCGCCTATGTCAAAATCCCCGCGCCCGTTTTGCAGTGCAAGGGTCCGGAAGTGGCACGAAACCGAAGTACCGCTATGTCCGCCTTGTGGTCGCTATCGGGTGGAAAGCGGAAACAAACTCGGACATCGCGGAAGTGAAGCGTTTGACACACAACAGACATGAGCACACTCATCGGCTTTGGCTTTTTTGGCTTCCGAGCAATCCAGAAAATCCATATTATTCACATAAGTTCGGGGTTCATCTGGGGAATCCCGGCTAAATGGCCGCGTACTTGTTTGTGAGGTTAGTTCTATGATTCAGGACAAAACAATTCCGATCAGCGTCATTGCTTTAAGAGCGGACGATTACTCACCCGATGGCAAGAACGTAATCATTTCATTGACGACAAAATACTCAACTGCTGAACGAAAATACTCTGTGCCCGTTGAATGTTTCCACGACTTCATTGTGGATCTGCAAAGGCTAAATGCTGCTGCAAGCGCCACGTCAATTGAAACTCCCATTCAACCCGCTGTCGCCCCGAACCCTGCCGATGATCGATTGCAGTCTAAGATAGAATGGTGATTGCAGCCACGACCGAGACACCACGCGGTAAGCGTTCGCACGCCCTTCTCGCGCATGTTGCCGGGTGTCCCCCGCAAGCGTGCCAAGGCACACACACAGCAGCTTGCAAACCCACAGGCGACCGGCACGGGTGCGCGAAAGCAATGACGATTAAACCGCTAATTCGGGTCGCGACGACTTTGGCATTCCTATGCGGAAGCGCGCCCTTTCAGTCTCAGAATGCAAGCGCTCAGGTAATTGATTTCAGTAAGATCGATACATTTAAATCAATGGGAACTGGGACGCAACGTGGCGCGTCACCGCCGAAGACAATTATCGATGATGCTGAGTGGCACACAATATTCATCACGATCCTAAAATCCGATACCGAAGCAAAGGTATATTGGAGGTCGACAGAAGGAGATCAAACAACAATTGTACAAGGACCAGGTGTGCAGGCATTTCAAACCGCTGGAGAATTTAAGCTTCAAGCACTCGGTGATGCGAGTCATAGTGTTAAGTACGGATACGTTTTGTTTCGTCTACGGCATAATCAGTAGCGACTGATGACTAGTGGCCTCGATACTTGCATTGAAGCGTTGCGGTTTCTATCTCGATCGTCCGAACTGGAAGCAACTCGGCTGATAACAGCAGAACTCCGTATTCACGAATTCCTAGCGCCGGTCGCATTAAGGCCTGCGGCGCTGCGAGCTTCGCTGGAAGAGCTAGACAACGCGGTCAATCAAGCAGCCGCGTTTGGACTTGACGCCGCTTCATTTTGGGAAGGGGTAAGGGACTTCATTTCTCAGCAGTTGGCAACGCTTGACGATGGTTGATGGCGAGGTGACCATTGCACGGCGCAGAGATGCTGCGCAAATTTTGTGAATAATTTTGAGGTACGGATAATTCTTACCGAGCCGTGTTTGGTGCGTTTGGAAAATCTAAGATATCTGTAGTAGTGTGCCGGTCGCAATAAGCACAAACCGCAACGGGAAACATCTATGATTAGATTGGTTACGCGTGGGCGGTTCACACAGGATTATGCTAAGAGGTTGGTTGCTGCACCGGAGGACCGAGAACCAGCTGTGCGGAAGCTGATTGAGGGGGCCGGGGGCAAACTTGTAAACTTTTACTTCACGACTGGCGACACCGACTTCCTGCTCGTCACGGAGGCTAACGAGGCCGAATCCATCATCGCCGCATTATTGGCAGTGGCGGCGGCGGGCACGATTTCCAACGTGACCACTTCAAGGGCTTGGACCGGTGGGGAATTCAAACCAGTCGCTGATAAGGCTTCCCAAGCAGCGAGCTTGTACCGAGCCCCTGGCAAGAGGCGGTAGAGTGCGGGGGTCGTCGCGTCCGGAACCGACGCGACGACCGCAGGTGGATGGGTGAGTCCGGTCGCCGCCATTCAGCGCCCCTGCCGACCAATGTCCGCTATGCACCCAATAGCGTGCAAACGCGGGTGCTGCTGGATTGTCCGCTAAGTGCCAGAAGCAGACATCGCCAACCTCATTGGACTACCTCATCGGCGCACGCGAGCATGCAGGGGCAAGCCCATACGAGTTGGCCGTCGTTCAAATTGGAACAAGATCGAGAAACACGGACACGCCTATGAGACGCCCGCGGCGTCAACGCCCGGCATTGTAGGCATCGCGTAGGACGTTCGTCTCAAGCTCCAGATCGTCCAGACGATGCTTGACTACATCGCCGATGCTGATGATACCGGCGAGCTTACCGCCGCGTAGCACCGGCATGTGGCGCACGCGATGATGCGTCATCAGGTTCATCACGCGATTGACACTCTCGTCCGGGGACACGGTAGTCACGCCGTATTGCATGATTTCCTTCACAGGCCTCGACCCGGCTGTCTCGCCGTAGCGAGAAAATGCATGAACGATTTCACGTTCGGAAATGAGACCAAGAACTGCGTCCCCACTCGTCACCACGAGAGCGCCGATATTCTTTGCGCGAAGCCAGTCCGCCGCACGCTTGATGCTGGCTTCTGGACCTATTGTTGCAACGTCGCTCCCCTTCCGCCTCAGAATGTTTTCGATGGACATAGATCCCTCCCTCGTGTGGCCTAGCTGCCGCTGCCCCTCTCATTGATCTGCGCGGATGCGCCGGTTGACCTCGCCCCCGCAATTGGGGGCATGCCATGGAAGCCGTTCTCCTCTACGAGGAGCCATTAAGCATATCATATCGGCAGGAAGCGGTCAGCGAGCATCGGTGACCGCGCAACCGATCCGTCGTTGGGGGTCGAAAGCGGACAAACTCAGGCCCGGTTGGATTGTTAGCTAAGTGCCATCATCGGACTTTCAGGGCGGTTGCAACCAATAGGAACGCCTCTACGATACAAGGGTCTATGCATTTGGGAGCCTTCCGATGGCGCAATTCGGCGGCATGATCGTCGCGGACGGCATCGACGCATTGCATGCGCGGCTCGTCGAGGCCGGACTTCGCGGCGAGTCTGAAGCCGCGTGGTAAGCGGGTTCTGCGAGCGTGCCGTCGTTGCCGGCCTCCCGATCAGTCGCGCGCAGATGCTCATCGATACGTCGCAATATGGCCGTTGGTGAAGCCATCGGCGCGCGCGGTTACCCACGAGGAGTAGACGCAGTCCATTTCTCCGATAGTCCCTTCGGGCGCGAAGCACGCCAACAAGCGGGGCGATGCCGTCAACTTGATCTTCAATACGAGGATTGAGGGCCAAGGGGCCGCTCTCCGAATTACGCTCACGTTTCCCCAATGGGAAAATCTCAAATTCCTCGTAGATGGTCCGAAACCAGCGGGGAGTTGCACGCGTCGGTGACTAGCACATCGGGACAACGAGCAAAGAAAAGCCCCGCCACAGCGGGGCTAAGTCTGCGTGAGGCTTCGAGATCATCGTCCAATTTCAGGCGGGGCAGACAGACAGGCCGCTGCACGCGCCAAGCGTGAAGTTCGCCTTCTCGTCCGCGGTACCCGCCGCAGCCTCTAACGCCTCGTCGGAGACTTCGAAGACAAGGACTTCTTGCTCAGTCTGTTCAATTCTCGTGGTTCCAATCATGACATCGATCCTTTCTTTCGATCGCCAGTTGTTTGAAGCAAGCGGTCTTGACTATTGGATCCGGGGTGAGTGGGAAATATTCCCCGCCTCCCTCGAGAACGTAACCACAAAATACCGTGAAGTCCCGGGTAGGATCTTCACCGGCAAAATGGAACGTGCCCTCAATGGCTCCAATTACGATGCCTGAATGATGCAGGAAATAACGATGGTTACGACTTGGCGCCGATCATTATCGATGATGCCGCCTTGTTATACCAAGCGTCCGATTTGAAGACTTTTGGTCGTCTTACCTTTTTGCGCTCGCTGCCATTAGCTTTCTGTTCCTGGCAAATTTGGTAATTCTTGATCGAGCTTCGGTGACGCATCGGGAACTACGACTGAAAAGCAATTCTTATTCTCATGCATGGGTGTCCCCTGCGTTTTCATTAGCCACGGTGCAGGCGCCGGTCAGTCGGCGGTCCGTTCAAGGCCCGGAGTAGAAACTGGCCTGCCCATTGTTCATTAGGAGATCGCGTTCAACAGAAGCATGCCAGCGAACACGACCGTCAGGGCCAAACCGAATACCTGGGTGGTTTTACGCTCAGCCATAACTCTCTCTCCCCTCAGTAGTAGCGGCTGAAGGTGGGGTGGCTCGTGTTAGCCAACCCCGAATGATCCACGCTCACATGACGAGCAGATATGAAGGCCAGACCAAACGTAATCAAAGCCATTAGTCCGCCCCGGCGCACTGCCTTACCAACTTTCTCTGAATTGTAAGACTGGGCCAAGAACTCGGCGCGATTCGCATTCGCGGTCTCGATCAGCTGGTCGATGCTTTGGCGGTCAATGAATGCCTCGGTCTTCATGGCTGGTCCCCTTTTGGCGAGAGGTCGAAACTGAATTAAACATAATTCTATTTTGGTACCGGGAGCTGTGACGCGTTTCACAAAGGTCTCAATTTATTTCTCAGGGTTACCTATTGTTCAAACACGCCACGCTTCAATTCTTTTTATTGGCTTCGATCGTTGGGATTTAGGTTTTGCTGTAATGCCGCCGGTCATGATCCGAAGAGTTTTGCGGCGCTGTTGTCGCAACCAAAATTAGGTCAACCCTGCTGCCAAAGTGCCTTTAGGCGCTTCGTTGATTCCCCTTAGCGTGGACGTTGACTTGTGGATAAGTGCGGGAATTTGTGACGCATTTCACAACGTCCTCGCAGACACGCTAACCAGAATTTTTCTCTCCGTAGTGAAATCCGTCACACGCACGGCGCCCCATGACGTGTTTAATTTCAACCGTCACAACGCAAGCAATGGAGAGGACGATGTCTAAGCATCATGTCACCGCTAGCCGCCTCGCCACGCCGGTAGTTGCCGTCGCGATCGCGATACTCGCGGCAGGTCTAGTCACATTTCGAGCAACACCGCACGCAACCGCATTCGCGCCAGACCAGGCCAGCGCGCGGATTGATCCTTACGCACTGCAACTGACGATCAAGTCGCTCCCGGCGCAGGAAACTGGGGATCTGTTCTGACATCATCAATGATCGATCTGAGATCGATCGGACTGGCAACGGACGATGACAGCCGGCTAAAGTCGCCGTCATCGCCGCTGCCCTGCCAGAGTTAGCGAGCGTTTACCGGTCGCGGTGAAGCCAAAGGCCATCGATGGACGCTGACCGACTTCGATAATGAAAACTATGCTGACTCGGCGGCGCTGCCGACGTGAGGCGTGTTATTTGCTTATTTGCGCCCCGGGGAGCGGCCTTGAGGAGCTTGGCCGAATAAATCGCGTGCTACATTGGCCCCGCAGAACGGTGGAAGCGGAGTTGACGGGCTACGCCCATAGCGGACAATTCAGCCGCGCCCGCGTTTGTCCGCTATTGGGGCAACAGCGGAATTTGGTTGACACTGGCGCGAGATGGGTTGGTCGCTTATGACCGAGGCTGTGTGAAAACGCACTGCTTTATTTGATTCTGCGCGGTATGATTCCTGCGCAAATTGCGGGGGATCGGATGAAGCGATTTGTTGAGGGCACGGATCGCGGGCAGAGCACGCTGCTTCCGGAATGCCTGGAGGACTGGATCGGCGAGGACAATCCGGTTCGGGTGATTGACGTTTTTGTCGACGGACTGGATCTGGCCGAGCTTGGGTTTAATGGGGTGGATCCCGAGGCAACTGGCCGGCCTTCGTATCATCCATCGGTCCTGCTGAAGCTCTATATCTACGGCTATCTCAACCGAGTTCAGTCTAGCCGACGGCTGGAGCGTGAGGCCGGGCGCAACGTTGAGGTGATGTGGCTGACGGGCCGGCTCGCTACCCGACCACAAGACGATTGCCGACTTCCGCAAGGACAACGGCCGCGCCATCCGCCACGTCTGCGTCCGGTTTGTTGTGCTCTGCCGTACCCTGGGTTTGCTTACGCAAGCCAGCGTGGCGATCGACGGCAGCAAGTTCAAGGCGGTGAACAACCGCGACAAGAACTTCACGCGGGCCAAGATGGAACGGCGCATGGCGCAGATCGAGGAAAGCGTCGCACGCTATCTGCAACAGCTCGACACCGCCGACCGACAGGAACCGTCCGAGACGCTCAAAACCAAGACGAGCCGTCTGAAAGAGAAAATCGCGAAGCTGAAGGAGCAGATGCAGCGTCTAGCGGAGCTGCGGGTGCAGATGCTCGCAGCGCCGGACCAGCAGATATCATTGACCGATCCCGATGCCCGCTCGATGGCGACCAGTGGCCGCGGCTCTGGCGTCGTGGGCTACAACGTCCAGATTGCCGTCGAGGCCGGGCATCATCTGATCGTCACGCATGAGGTGACCAACGTCGGGACTGACCGCTCGCAGCTTGCACATGTGGCCAAGGAGACGAAAGTGACGCTGGAAGTTGAGAAGCTCGATGCCGTCGCCGACCGCGGCTACTTCAACAGCGAAGAGATCCTGGCGTGCGAAGAAGCAGGCATCACGGTCACGCTGCCAAAGCCGATGACCTCAAACTCAAGGGCGGAAGGGCGCTTCGGCAAGCAGGACTTTCGCTACATGGCTGAAAAGGACGTTTACATCTGTCCTGCCGGCGAAAGGCTCAGCTACTCCTTCACGACCGAAGACAAAGGCCTGGTCCTGCGTCGCTACGCGACCGACGCCTGCCAGAGCTGCGCCATCAAGCATAGCTGTACCACCGGCAAGGAACGACGGATCTCCCGATGGGAGCATGAGCACGTTCTTGAGGCAGTGCAACGCCGGCTCGACGAGCATCCGGAGAAGATGCGCCAGCGGCGCGAGACCGTCGAGCATCCCTTCGGCACGATCAAGGCCCGGATGGGTGCAACCCACTTCCTGATGAAAACGCTGCCACGGGTCGCCACCGAAATGGCACTGCACGTGCTGGCCTATAATCTCACGCGCGTCATGAAAATCTTCGGCGTCCAACCGCTCATGGCGGCGATGAGGGCATAATCGCCGCCGACACGCAGCAGTCTGCCATTGCAGAACCGCCCAGGATGGCTGGAATCCTTATCAGCAGCACTTCCAGTCCAAAAAACCGTCAAACCACGAAAAATGGCCACGCACGGTCATGTTGCCAAAGTCTCAAGGCGTCAACGCAACCGCCGAGACGTTTTCGCACGACCACGACCCAAAGCGGACGTCAGGCCCAAAAACCCACATTTTAGGCGCGGGTGGTCGGAGTGCGCCGACTATCCCAAATTTCATAGAACGAGAATATTAGAACAACGAGTCCGCTCACAATCAGATCAACTCTTGCTGTCGGTGTGGAAATGCCAAATAGCCAAACGGAGACGAGTAACCACGCACCAAGGACAGCATCAATAAGTTCTTCGAAGAAGCCAAGGGCGGACAAGGTAAATACCTCGGCCGAGATCATGAGAAATCCTACACAGAGAACGGTGCTCGTCGCAGTCGAATCGGCAGTGAAACGAAGCGCCCATGGAGAAACGCAAAGCCAGATACCAAGCAACAGGCTCCCCCAATCCTGCCATTCCTTAGGCGGGGAAAACAACATGACATCCTCAATAGTTGGCGACGTAAGAAATTAGAAATACCTTACAATGAATTTTTATCAACGCCTATAAGGTGGATGGATAATGATCGATAGCCATTGAGGCGATCGAAAGCCGGTTCGCGAATGTCTGCTTTTGGCAGACATTGTAGCCCGCTTGACGCTCGTCCGGCACGGGGCGCAGCATGTGAACGCGTGCGCATGGGGGCGTTCAAAAAGCCGCGCAAAAGTTTCAAGTGCTGGATGCGTTTGAACGCAAGCGCTGGGATTTTGCAATTGCCCTGGGGAACAACGCCATGCTGAAAACACCACTCTGTGACCTTTTCGGCATTGAGATGCCGATCATTCTGGCGCCGATGGGGACCTGCACCTCGGCAGAACTCGCGGCTGCCGTGTGCAATGAAGGCGGCTTGGGCGGCATCAGGACTTTGTTCCGAAGCATCGCTGCGATCAAGCGAGACATCGATGTGCTCAGGACTTTGATGAGCCGACCTTTTGCAATCAATCACATCCCGCAAGCCCTTGATGCCGTGGACCCTGGGTGAAAGAGGCGGTGGCGTAGTGGTTACAGAGGCCTCCCGCATTCCAACCGCACCCGCGTTTGTCCGCTATTGGAGTAACAGCGGCCATTGGTCGGTGCTGGCGCTGAATGGCTCGGTCGCCAAAGGCCCATAAGCGACATTGGCTGTGGCACTGCGGCAATGGTTTTGATGAGCGACATCGACACTGCAGTGGTGGATAGCCTGAAAGTGCTTGACCTCGAACGGCCGATTAGAGAAGCGGACAAACACAAGCGTCGGCCTTGACCAGCTAGGTTGCGAATGACCCATAGCCGACATGAAGTACGATCTTCCACCGCGCGCCGGCCGACACTCATCAGGTCTACAGGGCTCACGGGCCGCCATCGACGGTGTAGATGCCGCTTCGCGGGCAGACGAGGCCCTCGATGGATGCCTTGACAAACTTTGCACGCTGCTGATCGATCTTCCATGCAACCTGAACGGGCAAGGAGTCTGCTGCGGGCGCGCCATCCAATATGGCGACGATGATGTCAGGCAGATCTCGGCCCTTGACCTGGCAGATGCCCGCGAAGGCAGGTGAACGCTTGGAATGCGCCGGAAACGGCAGCACATCGCGGACGAGTCCGCTGCGATCGACCAGCAAGATGAATTCCGCGCCACATATCTGCCAATTGACCGAAGACAGCCGATCGGAAATTTCGTCAGCACCGAGGTCCTTCAGGCCCAGTGCGCGATATTTCTTCTCAAGAACGGCAACCCGTTCGTTTGATGTACGTTGACCAATCAGGGCTTTGGGAATATCGGAATCGCATTGCACTTTTTGGAATTCATCTGCGATTGAGCTTTGCCCCCACGCTAAAGAGATGGAAGCCAGCATACAAGCAAGTTTCTTCACGTTCATTCCTCGACTTGCGATTATTTGAACAGCGTTGCTGCCTGCGCGACGGTCATTACCTCGACAGTTGCCTGTTGGCTTGCAGCCGGATTTTGAACCATGCGATATTGCATCTTCAATCGGTCATGCTGCCAAACCGTTCGTTGCTATCAAGCAGTATTTTATGACAGCGACGGAAGGGCCGGGCGCCATGCTCGGCCCTTTCTTAACCTGATTTCTCTCTCGCTGCCCCGTTGCAAAGTGATAAGCTTTAAATATTGCCCAAGGCATAGTCCTCATGGAGGGCGCATGCAACGGCGCGAGTTCATGAAATTGCTAAGCGGGTGCGGCCGTCTGGCTGATCGCCGAGCGTACCCAGCAGGCGGCGATGTCTTCAGAAGTCGGTGGTTATTGGGAGGCGACGATGAGCATGAAGACGATTTTGGTTCCTATGGAGAGCAATGACGCCATACAGTCAGCGCTCGAAACTGCGCTGCTATTGGCTCGACGGCACGACAGTTACATTGAAGGTTTTGCGCTGCGCTGGGTGATTAACGAGTACATTGGAGTTGAGATGATGGGCGGAATTCCAGTGGAAAGGTATGAGCAGGATATCACAAAACAAGCGGAGAAAGCACGGCAGACTTTTGAGTCATTCATGGAGAAACATGATGTGCCGCGCTCAATAAAGACGACAAAGTCTATGTCATTCGGCTGGTTGGCGAATGTGCCCGAGGATGAAAGCTTTGTCGGCAGTTACGGCCGCGTTTTCGACGTGATCGTGATGAACCGACCCGATGCGAAGTCGACTCTTCTGTACCATAGAGCGATTGAAACCGGCCTGTTCGAGAGTGGTCGGCCGATACTCTTATCTCCCCCATCGCCGCCGCAGCAGATCGCCACCAACGTGTTGATCGCGTGGAACTGTAGCACCGAGCAGGCAAGAGCCATTGCTCTTGCAATGCCGCTTCTTCAGAGAGCCGATCACGTTACGGTCCTGACGGTCATTGGCGGAACGGGAGTGCCGGGACCCTCAGCTGAGCAATTGATCCGATACCTCCAACGCAATGGGATTGTCGCGGAGCCGATGAGAGTTGAACTTGATGGCAGAAGTACCGGCGAGGCGATTCTGGCGACGGCACAATCATTGGGCTGCGACCTTCTGATCAAGGGTGCCTACACTCAGAGCCGATTGAGACAGATGATCTTCGGCGGCGCAACCCAACACGTCCTGGCAAATGCTGCCTTGCCCGTCTTGCTAGCGAATTGACCCAGCGCCCGCTGTCCGAAACCTCTGCTCGTCAGCGACCTTCAACCAAATTGCCATTGGAAATATAAAACGATGGCGCGATTTTGGCTTCGGCTTGTTGCGCAGGTAATCCCGAACGTACTTGGGAACGTCGTCACGCGTCATCTTGTGGCTCTGCGTCCCGTCCCTGTTGATGGTGCTCACGTCGTTTCCCTTGAGGCTCTCGTCTCGCCCGTAATCCTCCCGTGAAGATCATTGCGAACTTTCCGCGGGTGATCAGGACACCGGCGCCAATCGCAACGGGGCGAGACGTCTCTGCCGCGCCGGCTCGACGGCTTAATCGTGACCGCCGCACCGCTCGAGCATCTTCCCTTCGAGGACGTCGCGTATTGGCGCAAGCTGGAGTGCATTTGCGCAACTTCATCGCTGGCCGCGCGCTGCGCGGAAAGCACCACAGGGACAAACGCGCGCTCCGCGTCGGGCCGCTCAACTGACGCCGGACAAAACCGGCACAGCACTTCGATGCCATCGGACCGCAGCAATGGCTGCGGAGGCAAGTTCCTCGTGGTCTTTGTTCAATGTGCGCCGAGCGCGTGGACGTCCTGTCGGCCGCAATCCACGGCTCGAGCGCCGCTACGCAGCACGGGCTTTCCTGGTCATAGGCAGCATCGTCGCCGTAGCTAATGCTTGGTCGAGATCGGCAAGGATATCGTCAATGTGCTCGATGCCGACCGAGAGACGCACGTAGCCCGGCGTCACGCCGCTGGCCAGTTGATCGGCCGGGCCCAGTTGCGAGTGCGTGGTGCTGGCTGGATGGATGGCCAGAGAACGCACATCTCCGATGTTGGCCACGTGATAGAAAAGCTTTAGCGCATCGATAAATCGCGCGCCTGCCTCGCGGCCCTGCTTGAGCTCGAAGCCGACGAGACCGCCGTAGCCCCTGAGATAGAGGTTGGCACGGCGGCGCTGCTCGGCATCCTCATGCAGGCCCGCGTAGATGACGCGCGCGACTGTGGGATGACGCTGCAGATGGAGCGCGACCTCCGCCGCGTTGCGGCAATGCTCGCGCATCCGGAGCGGCAGCGTCTCCAGCCCCTGGATAAACTGGAAAGCATTGAAGGGGCTCATGCACATACCCATGTCGCGCAGCAGCACGACGCGCGCGCGGATGATGTAGGCGACAGGTCCTAGCGGCTTAACTGCCTCGGTCCACACCGCACCGTGATAGCTTGGATCGGGTTCGTTCAGCGTGGAGAAGCGCTCTGGGTGCGCGGCCCAGTCGAAGTTGCCACCGTCGACGATGATGCCGCCGATCGAGGTGCCGTGCCCGCCGATATATTTGGTCGTCGAGTGCACCACTATGGCGGCGCCGTGGTCGAGCGGGCGGCAGATCATGGGCGCTGCCGTGTTGTCCATGATCAGCGGTACGCCGAGCTCGCGCCCGATGGCTGCCACCTCGCCGATTGGGAATACCGTAAGCTTCGGATTAGGCAAGGTCTCGGCGTAGTAGGCACGGGTGCGGCCGTCGGTGCCTCGGCGGAATAATTCCGGGTCCGCCGGATCGGCGAAGCGCACGGTGATGCCCATAGAGGGGAGCGTGTTGGCGAACAGGTTCCAGGTGCCGCCGTAAAGGTCGGTGGAGCTCACCACGTTATCTCCTGGCCGACACAGGTTCTGAATCGACAGCGTCGAGGCCGCCTGCCCGGAGCTGACGGCCAGTGCCGCCACCCCGCCCTCCAGTGCTGCCATCTTCTGCTCGAGCGCATCGCAGGTCGGGTTCATGATACGCGAATAGATGTTGCCGAAGTCCTTGAGCGAGAACAGGTTCGCCGCATGCTCCGTGCTGTGGAACTGGTAGGCCGTAGTCTGGAAGATCGGCACCGCCACAGCACCCGTGGTGGGATCGTTACGCGGGCCAGCGTGTAGCACTAGGGTCTCGGCCTTCATCTGTCCGGACATCGTTGCCACTCCTTCTGTTTGGGCCATGATAAGGAACTGCTGAGAAGCCTTCTTGTGCCGAGATTTGTGCGCTGTGCAGTGTCACCACATTCGTTTGCTTTCACTGCAGAGATGTGCTGCACGATCAGTCGCGAGACCTCTGACGCATGCGTTAGCGGGCCCATGTGGCCGGCGCCGGCGACGATCTTCAGCCGGCTCTGGGGCAGAATCTCAATGAGTCTTTCCGAAATGACGCGTGTTGGCAGCGGGGCGTGTTCACCGCGCACGATAAGTACCGGGAAATTGAGTGCCGCATACGCCTTCGCCGGGGTTGGATCGTCTATGAGGGCTTGGAAGTCCAGTGGGGCCTTGGGCGCCCAGCGGATCAGAGCGTTTTGCACTTCCGGCCGCATTGTCTTCCAAGCGCCCTGACCATTCCAATAATCGACAAATTCGGCGACGCCGATGCGATAATCACCCGTAGCAATGCAATGACTGACGCGCCTGGCGACCCCCTGGATTTCGGCATATGCCCGGGCGCCGGCTTCCCCCATCTGTCGAAGCAAATGGAAGGCCGACGGTTCGTAGAGTGACAAACTGGCGATCCGGTCCGACCGACGAAGCGCAATATGCAGGGCCACACCGCCGCCATAGGAGTGGCCAACGAGGTGAACTTTCTCTTCGCTTTCGTCGACGAGCGCAATTGATCTCGCCGCTTCGTCGGCAAGCGCGAACGCATGCTCGCCAGTCCACGGCCCACTGCTTTCACACCCATAGTGCTCAGGCGCTAGCACCACGTAGCCGTCGCCGAGTGCCTCTGAGAGGTAACGCCACTGGCTAGCGTCGGCTCCCGAGCAATGCAGAGCTATCACCTGTCCGCAGCGCGCTAGCTGCGAATGCATAATATTGATGTTCATGACACCATGCCTTGGAGCGAGATATTGATCAGTAGTAGCGGCTGAACACGCGCTCGCGCCCCACCCGACCTTTAACGGCGCCCATGATCTCTGAGCGATCGAGCCCGATATCCTTGAGCTGGCGGTCGCTTAGCGAGCTAAGTTGATTAATCGCCGCCCGCTCGAGGAGCCAGGTGATATAGGCCACCCACCAGCGCTTCAGCGCAGCAGCTAGTCGGCCCGTCCAAGGATGCCCGGTTGTGCCTTGCGCCGCAGCCGGCGCGTTGGAAATCGTGCTCATGATCATCTCCGCTAAGTCTTACGATGTTTGCTGTGGCCGATTGCACCACTGCACCAGCGGTCGGATCGTTCGCGTGGTGGGTCGTGCGTCATTGCAATGCTGGCGTGATCAACCACATTCTGCGCGGCTGAAAAATCAGGCAGAAGTACTGCTGTGGCGTCGTGATGAAAGCGGCGGTGATCGTCTAAATGTCTGGAAATACACTGCAAAGCTCGGCGCAGAATGCGAGCGGGGAAGTTCGGTCGACCAAGTACTAAGGTATTGGCCCGGCGCTGGGCGAACCTTCGCCGGAATTCACAATCAATCCAGAGCCAACATCATTGCCTTGCAGCCAACTGGTTCGATATTCTTCGCGAGCCTTGCCAGAAATGGACTTGCGGTAACTTGCGCCCTCAAGCGCTGCATTCGATTATACCTTGCAGCAATCTCGTGCCATTGCATGAAGGAGCGCCTGAATGAAATTCCTTGTCGTCGACGATCACGTGCTGATCCGTGAGGCGATGCGCGGCGTGATCCTTGAGCTGCAGCGTGACGCTGTCGTTCTGGAGGCGGGAACTTGCGGCCAGGCCATGTCTTTGATCCCGCAGCATGCGGATCTTGCACTCATATTGCTCGATCTCAAATTGCCCGACCGGGACGGATTCGCAGCGCTGGCGGAGCTACGCGAGCGTCATCCGGCGATATCCGTCGTCATGCTCTCGGCCTTTAACGACCGCGACAATGTCGTCAAGGCTCTCGACGGCGGCGCACTCGGTTTCATACCGAAGACGGGCTCTCGCGAATTGCTGCTGAGCGCGCTCCGGCTCATTCTTGCGGGCGGGATCTATATTCCTCCCGACATACTGACCCGCGCGCCGGCTGCGGCCGCCGCAGCCGGCTAGCCAGCGCCTGCGGAGCGGCGCCCGTCACCCGCCGAACTTGGCCTCACCGAGAGGCAGGTCGAAGTCCTTGCTTTGATGATGCAGGGCAAGAGCAATAAATTGATCTGCCGCGCGCTGGATCTGGCCGAGCCGACCGTGAAGAACCACGTGTCCGCGATTCTCAAGTCATTGGGCGTCAGCAATCGGACCGAAGCCGTGTTGGCGGTATCGGCATTGGGTTGGGATCTCCCACGGTCCGCCAATTGATTGCACTGTTTTCGGGCGGTCTGGCTGGATGATCCTTGCGGGCCTATGCGCCATCCTTCAAAAGTCGGGATATCATCGTTCGCAATGTCATGGGGCCGACCGGCTTGTGCAGCAAGTGGTGCCCGCTCGCCTGCGCTTCGTGGAGCCGCTCCGGCAAGATGTCGCCGCTGATGAGAAATGCTGGGATCGTGGGGTCGAATGCATTTCGCAGCTGCGCGACGGCGTCGATGCCGGTCCGCCCATCCTTCAGGCGAAAATCGGAGATGACCAGGTCTGGTCTGTTGCGATCAAGGCTTGCAAGCGCATCCTGATCCGACTCGGCGGTGACGACGCGGCAGCCCCAGCTCTTGAGCAGCCCACCTGTTCCATCCAGCACCAGGGCGTCGTCGTCAATGACGACGATGAGCTTGTCACGCAACGGGTCCATCGTCGCTGCCACTGTCGTGGGTGGCCCGACGAAGCTGACACGTCTCGGAACCATCGGCACCGAGACGTAGAAGCGCGAGCCTTTGCCCGGATTGGTGGCAAGGCGGATCGGATGATCCAGCAGTTTGCACAGGCGCTCGACGATGGCGAGACCCAATCCCAGGCCATCGGGGCGGTCCCGCTCCGTCGTCGCAATCCGGTAGAACTCGCCGAAGATGTTGCGCTGCTGATCTTCCGGAATGCCAATCCCGCTGTCGCACACCTCGATGCGCAATCGGTTCCCGGCGCGCCGGCAGCCAAAAACAACGCCGCCGGCCGGCGTGTAATTCACGGCGTTGGAGACCAGATTGAGCAGGATGCGTTCGAGCAGTATGGCGTCGCTACGGACCCAGGCGCTTGAAGGCACCATGCGAAGGCGCAGCCCCTTTTCGCGCGCGGCCGCAGCAAAAGTGGTCTCGATGGACTTCAAAATACTGTTGACCGGGAATTCCGAGATGCTGGCATTGAGCGCCCCTGCATCGAGCCGCGAGATGTCGAGGAGCGCGTTGAACAGTTCGTTCATATTGGCAACGGCCGCTTCGATCCGTACCGCGAGCCGGTTTCGTTCGGCCTGGTCCGTCTCCGCGCGCAGTTGCGCGACGAACAGGTTCAAGGCATGCAACGGCTGGCGCAGGTCGTGGCTTGCTGCCGCGAGGAAACGCGACTTGGACAGGTTGGCGACTTGCAGCTGGTGCGTGCGCTCCTCGACCTTCGTTCGAGCGTCGCATAGGAGCCTTGCAGCTGCGTCGCCATGTCGTTCAGCTGTTCGCCGAGCGTCTCCAGCTCGTCTCCCGTCTTGATCGTAATCCGGTGATCGAGTGCTCCGGCACCGATGCGAGCGGCGCCCGCGGTCAACGCCTGGATGGGAACCACCATGAGGCGCGCGAGGAAGAGCGCCGCAAGCAGGGCCAGAACAAGTCCGCCTAGCACAATGATCGAGGAACGCGCGATCGCTGCATAAAGCGGCTCGTTGGCCTCGCGCTCAGGCAGTTCAACGAATACGAACCAGTTGAGCGGGGCCGCCTTCGCATGCGCTGCCAGAACACGTTCGCCAGATACATCAAGTGCGGTGACAGCCTGCTCGGTGTCCGCAGTCTCTGCTCCCGTCAGCGCCGACCGCACTTGTGCAAGCTGCGACAGGTCGGTGTTGCGCAGAACGAGACTGATGTCGGGATGAGCGATAAGCCGGCCTCGGGCGTCCACCACGTAGGCTCTGCCGGTTCGGCCGACACGGATCTGATTGACGACATCCCAGATGAACGTGAGATTCACCTCGGCCACGCTGACACCGGCGTCGCGGCGTGCGCCGGCGATGGCCAGCGTCATGAACGGTTCGGTCCCGTGCCGGAAATTGACGGGTCCATAATAGACCTTGTTTGCGACGGCCTCCTTGAACCGTTCGTCTGCCGAGAAGTTGGTGTTGCCGCCGACCCGGTCCATGGCCTGCCGCGAAAGGCGCAATTGCTCCCGCCCTTGATCATCCAGCAGGGTCAGCTCCGCGATGGCCGGCACCTGGCGCAACAGTCTGATGCCATCGAGTTCACGTTGCTCCATTGCGGGCATCGTCCACGACAGATGGGTCGTCCAACCGAGATGCCCTTCGATTTCCCTGATGAATTGGGTGATCTTCGCGGCTGCCGCGCCAGCCTGTTCGTTCTGGGCGCGAATGAGCACGGCGCGATGCTCTTGATAGGTGAACCAGATGTCGACCAGGCTGTTGGTCACCAGCGCCGAACCCATCACAGCGACGAAGAGAACCACGTATTTCCAGAATAGCGTGCTATGCACCAGCCGCCAGAAGAATGTCCTGGTGCCACTAAAGTTCGGTCTCTTAACGAAATCGATCACCAGGCGGCCTCGCGCTTTGTCTTCAACCTCTGGGGCACCGCTTCATTTCATCTGGCTTCGCGATGCCCAGAAGACCTTTCGCGTTACGTCGAATCTCCTGGGCGAATTCAAACATTGGCCAGCGATACGGGGCAACAGCAGGCGACCTGTCGGCCTGGCAACTATATCGTGCTTCGCCAGCGCCGCGGCACAGTGTCTCCCGCCCCCGTAAAACTCGGATCGTTTCGCGATTTGATATAACATCAGTCTCCCCGGAGACGGTCTCATTATGGAGCCCACCATGAACCGGCGCCAGCTTGTGTCTTCACTGGGCGCGGTGGCCGTTATGGGCCCGCAGGCCGTTCTGGCGCAGCCATCGCCCAGCCGGCCGCGGCGTATCGGGCTGATGATGGCCATTGCCGAGAACGATCCTGAAGGCCTGCATCGGGTCGAGACATTCCGCCAGTCACTCAAGGAGGCGGGGTGGACGGAAGGGCGAAACGTCGCCATCGAGGTGGCGTGGTATAGCGGCAATTTCCAGAGGGCTCAGACCGCCGCCAAGGACTATGCCGACCGCCAGGTCGATGTCATTGTCGTCAACGGCACGCCTGGCATGGACGCGTTGCGCGCGCTCGGCACGAACATACCGGTCGTGTTCGTCGTCGTTAGCGATCCGGTCGGTGCAGGCTACGTACCCAATCTGTCGCGGCCCGGCGCAAACGTCACTGGATTTAGCACGTTCGAGCCGGCGATCGCCGGCAAGTGGCTGCAACTGCTCACGCAGGTGGCGCCCGGTCTGAAGCACGTGAGTATGCTGCTTGATCCGAAATTCACCGCCTTCAACTCACTGTGGAAGGTGATCGAGGAAATCGCACCCCAGCAAGGGATTTCCGCCCATCCTGCTTACGCCAGCAGCCTTCCGGAGATTGAGCGCGCGCTTGAAGTCATCTCGAAGCAGGATGCGACCGGCTTGATCGTCAGTCCGAGTCCGGTGAATACGGTCAACCGCAAGCGTCTCATCTCGATCGCCAACGAGAGCCGAATCCCCGCCATCTTTCCGTTCCGCTTCTATGTGCAGGATGGGGCTCTGATGGCTTACGGGTTCAATGCGGCCGATCAATTCAGGCGTGCCGCCACCTATGTCGATCGCATTCTGAAAGGCGAGCGGGCCGGGGATCTGCCGGTGCAGGGGCCCAGCCTATTCGAGTTCGGCATCAATCTCAGGACCGCCAAGGCGATGGGGCTTACCGTGCCGCAGTCGCTACTCATCGCGGCCGACGAGATCGTCCAATAGCGCTGGTTCGGCTTCGCGCCCGGTTACTGCGCGCATCCCGTCCATACTGCGACCAGTACCTAAGTACCGGTTCAGTGCGCGTCCCCGGCACTGCTTTTTGCGCCGAGCTTTGCATTCTGTTTTCAATTGTTTCGCGGAGAGTTCCGTCTTTCCTGCTTCACGGCACGGCAGTACTTCTGCCTGATATCGGAACGGCGGCGGAATGTGGATGCTCATGCAACGCCATTGGAGCTTAGCATGGCCCACACTCAACCAGTCGCCCGTGACATACGCCCCATGAATTCGATCGCGGTCGTTGGCTCCATTCTCGCAGTGCTGATCCTACCTGTGTCCGCGAGCGCCGAAGTACCCGGCGCTATTGCTGCGCCGGGCGAAGCCTTGGTTGCAACCTTTCACGCGCAAGGTGCGCAAGTCTATGAGTGTACGGCCGACGCAGCAGGCAAGCTCGCGTGGCAGTTCCGCGAACCGATTGCGACCCTACTCATCGATGGGAAGACGGTCGGCCGGCACTATGCCGGCCCGAGCTGGGAACTGGCGGACGGCAGCGCTGTGGTTGGCAAGGTTGCCGGACGCGCTCCCGGCGCAACGCCAAAGGACATCCCACTGTTGAAGCTTGAAGTGGTCTCACAGCGTGGAGGCAGCCTCGCCGACGTCACCACGATCCAGAGGCTCAATAGCAAGGGCGGCGTGGCCGACGGTCCCTGCGAGCCGGCCGGCGCATTCCTGAGCGTGCCGTATTCGGCGGACTATGCGTTCTACAGTAAGGCGCGCTGGTCGCTCATTCCGTACACGACGACCAATGCAGAGCCGCCGTCTGCCTACCGTGATTGATCCGATGGCCACGTATTCCTGATTGAAGACACCACGATGGAGACAGCGTTGAGGGGAATCACTTTGGGAGAATCCAAGTTTCGCAGTTGTACCGTCCTGCGACAGCGGTGGCGTGCGACCATTCCTTTGCCCAATCACCGGCTATCCGTGCGAGGGCAATCTTTCCCATCTATGCGAAGACTACGGTTGCGCTCGCAAAGGCGGCTTATCGCCACGATCCGAGGAAAATTTACTGGAATACCCATGACCTACACAGCAAATCAAAAGATCTGGCCTCTTACTTTAGTTACAGCCCTCCACAGCGCAACGCGATTGTGAAGAAAGTCGGCATTTTGCGGCGCATCTTTGGCGCTGTTCTTGACGCTATGCATAAGTCGCGTCGGAGGCAGGCCGAACGAGAAATCGCAAACTTCGTCGCGCGGCAGGGTGGGCGTATGACTGATGACCTCGAGCGTGAGATGACGCGTCGCCTGTTCACGTCGAACTGGAGTCCTCGCGAATGAAAGACGGCAATCAGTGAGGATGTTTACCCGTCGCCGCTTGGAGTGTTATTGTGACGCGCCTTTGCGGCGCGAGCAGCCAGCGCATGTCTGATTTTGGTCATTCGCTACTGATCCATTCCGCACCGTGCTTACCAATGTCCGTGAGCAAGCCGATCACCGGCATCGCCGGCTGTTGCCCTCGCGCTGAGCCTTATCGATCATTCTCTTGCCCTGTCTTGGCTATTAATGTCCGCTTTGGGTTGGCGGACAAACCGTGGCGGGCCAAAATCCAAAT
>CAVPXX010000035.1:0-31003 GCA_963709855.1 uncultured Alphaproteobacteria bacterium
AGAGACGGCGCATCCTGAAGCCCGCGATCGCCCGTGGATAGGCATGATCGCCAGTTTTGCGGGCGGTGTCCATTATTCTGGAGCAACCGCGCGGGCGCTAGTGCGCACGGCACGCAGCATCGCACCGACGCGGTTGCGGGCATCCTGCGAAACGACTGGCAGATGCCGATCGAGGTGCCAATTAGATCGAAATTGTTCGAAGGTACTGCTGCGACCGGCCGACAAATAAACAACGCGCTGCGCGACTGCGGTTGCGTCGTTTCCGAGCGCATTCCTGAGCGATTTTAGTACCTCCGATTTCCCAGGGCCCATTTGGTCCGACAAGAACTGTAAGCCCCGATTGACGGGTAATCGTAACCGGACTGCCACTGACCTATCCGGTATTGAGACGATCTTCGGAAAGAATGTCATCCGGGTCCTCGTGCCGAAGAAAGCGGACTAGCCTCACTCCGCGGCCTGCACGCCTTTCTTCCGCTTGTTCTCCCGTCGCCCGAGCACCGGCTTCAAAAACTGCCCGGTGTAGGAGCGCGCGGCCCGCACAATATCCTCCGGCGTGCCCTGCGAGACGATCTCGCCGCCGCCGTCGCCGCCTTCGGGGCCGAGGTCGATGATCCAGTCGGCGGTCTTGATCACTTCCAGATTGTGCTCGATCACCACCACGGAATTGCCGGTCTCCACCAGCTCGTGCAGCACGTCGAGCAGCTTGGCGACGTCGTGGAAATGCAGCCCCGTCGTCGGCTCGTCCAGAATATAGAGCGTGCGGCCGGTGGCGCGCTTGGAGAGCTCCTTGGCGAGCTTGACGCGCTGCGCCTCGCCACCCGACAGCGTGGTGGCCTGCTGGCCGACATGGATGTAGTCGAGGCCAACGCGGTGCAACAACGCTAGAACGTCGCGCACGCGCGGCACCGCCTTGAAGAATTCGAGCGCCTCTTCCACCGTCATGTCGAGCACGTCGGCGATCGACTTGCCCTTGAACAGCACCTCCAGCGTCTCGCGGTTGTAGCGTTTGCCCTTGCAGACGTCGCAGGTGACATAGACGTCGGGCAAAAAGTGCATCTCGATCTTGATGACGCCGTCGCCCTGGCAGGCCTCGCAGCGGCCGCCCTTGACGTTGAACGAGAAGCGGCCAGGCTCGTACCCGCGCGCCTTACTCTCGGGCAGTGCGGCGAACCATTCGCGGATCGGCGTGAAGGCGCCGGTATAGGTGGCCGGATTCGAGCGCGGGGTGCGGCCGATCGGCGACTGGTCGATGTCGATGATCTTATCGATGTGCTCGAGCCCCTCGATGCGGTCGTGCGCGGCGGGCGCGAGCGAGGCGCCGTTGAGCTTGCGCGCCACCGCGTTGTAAAGGGTGTCGATCAGCAGCGTGGACTTGCCGCCGCCGCTGACGCCGGTGACGCAGGTGAACAGGCCGAGCGGAATCTCGGCGGTGATGTTCTTGAGGTTGTTGCCGCGCGCGTTGACGATCTTCAGGGCGCGGCGCGGGTTGCGCGGCTGGCGCTCGGGGATGGGGACGCTGAGCTCGCCGGAGAGATATTTGCCGGTCCATGAGCGCGGTGCGGCGATGACGTCATCCACGCTGCCTTCCGCCACGATGTGGCCGCCGTGGATGCCGGCGCCGGGGCCGATGTCGAGCACGTAATCGGCGGTGCGGATGGCGTCCTCGTCGTGCTCGACCACGATCACGGTGTTGCCGAGGTCGCGCAGGCGCTTGAGGGTTTCCAATAGGCGCGCGTTGTCGCGCTGGTGCAGGCCGATCGAGGGCTCGTCCAGCACATAGAGCACGCCGGTGAGACCACTGCCGATCTGCGAGGCGAGCCGAATGCGCTGGCTCTCGCCGCCGGACAATGTCCCGGAGGCGCGCGCCAACGTGAGATAATCGAGCCCGACGTCGACCAGGAATTTCAGTCGCTCGCGGATTTCCTTCAGCACGCGGGTGCCGATTTCGTTCTGCTTGCCGGTAAGCTGCTTGGGCAGTTCGCTGAACCATTCGCCGGCGCGCCTGACCGACAGCTCGGCGACTTCCGAGACATTCTTGCCCGCGATCTTGACGCAGAGCGCCTCAGACTTGAGGCGCGCGCCGTGGCAGGCGGCGCAAGGCACGTCGGTGAAATATTTCAGCAGGTCCTCGCGCGCCCAATCGCTCTCGGTTTCTTTGAAGCGGCGCTCCAAGTTCGTGATCACGCCTTCGAACGGCTTTTTTGTTGTGTATCCGCGCAGGCCGTCGTCATAAATGAATTTGATGTCGTCCTCGCCGGAGCCGTGCAGGATCGCGTCCTGCGTTTTCTTCGGCAGGTCCTTCCATTTGGTGTCGAGCGTGAAACGAAAATGTTTCGCCAGCGCCTCGAGCGTCTGGATGTAATAAGGCGATGAGGACTTTGCCCAGGGCGCGATGGCACCCTTGCGCAGGGTGGCGTCCGCATCCGGGATGACGAGGCTCGCGTCGATGTGCTGCTCGACGCCGAGCCCGCCGCATTCCGAACAGGCGCCGAACGGATTGTTGAACGAGAACAACCGCGGCTCGATCTCCGGAATGGTGAAGCCGGAGACCGGGCAGGCAAATTTCTCGGAAAAGATCAGCCGCTCGGCATTTGCATTGCGTCCGCGATTGGCCATCGCGCCGGTCGCTTTGGTGTCCGCGAGCTCGACCACCGCCAGACCGTCCGCTAGCTTCAAACACTGCTCGAGCGAATCCGCCAGCCGCGTGCCGATATCGTTGCGTACCACCAGGCGGTCGACCACGACGTCGATGTCGTGGGTGAATTTCTTGTCGAGCGGCTTGACGTCCTGGATTTCATGAAACGCGCCGTCGATCTTCACGCGCTGGTAACCCTTGCGCATGAACTCGGAGAGTTCCTTCTTGTATTCGCCTTTGCGGCCGCGCACGACCGGCGCCAGAACGTAGATGCGCGTGTGTTCCGGCAAAGCGAGCACGCGGTCGACCATCTGCGACACGGTCTGGCTCTCGATCGGCAGACCCGTGGCCGGCGAGTAGGGCACGCCGATGCGCGCCCACAACAGGCGCATGTAATCGTAAATCTCGGTGACGGTGCCGACCGTGGAGCGCGGGTTCTTCGAGGTGGTCTTCTGCTCGATCGAGATCGCCGGCGACAGTCCGTCGATCTGGTCGACGTCCGGCTTCTGCATCATTTCGAGGAACTGGCGCGCGTAGGCCGACAGGCTCTCGACGTAGCGCCGCTGGCCCTCGGCGTAGATGGTGTCGAAGGCGAGCGAGGATTTGCCCGAGCCCGACAGACCGGTGAACACGACGAGTTGGTCGCGCGGAATAGCGAGGTCGATGTTCTTCAGATTGTGCTCGCGCGCGCCGCGGATCGCGATCACGCGGGCGTCGCTACGGGCAGGTCGTTCAGTGCGTTCGGTCATGGAACCTGAGGGCAAACAAGACCCCCAACGCCGCGGGTGCACGGGTCGCTGGGTACGTCGGTCTGGAACGTAGTAAGAACGGTCCGGTTTTGCCACTGCGGGCGGCGCCTGGCCAGTTGAAAACCTGAATTTGCGGGAACTTGCGGGCAAAAAAAGCCCCAAGCCACAGAATAGAACAAAAAAAGAACAAGATTGTCTCCCGGATTCCGATACAACCTGGACTTAGTGACAGAAGGCCTGTGGATTAAGGCCGAACGAACTTGCCGCATGAGGGCCGAAGTCTAGGGTGAGAAGTTAATCTTCGGGGCCGCGCGCGGCGGGCGGCCCCATTACCGGCGAGCGGCGGCAACTCGGAACGAGGTCGCGCGACCGCAGATCGCCACTCGGAGAGCATCATGGCAGGTAGCGTCAACAAGGTAATCCTCATCGGCAATCTCGGTGCGGATCCGGAAATTCGCCGCACCCAGGACGGCCGTCCGATCGCAAATTTGCGCGTGGCCACCTCGGAAAGCTGGCGCGACAAGACTACCGGCGAGCGCAAGGAAAAAACCGAGTGGCATCGGGTGGTGATCTTCAACGAGGGCCTGTGCAAGATCGTCGAGCAATACCTCAAGAAGGGCTCGAAGGTTTACCTGGAAGGCGCGCTGCAGACGCGCAAATGGCAGGACAAGGAAGGCCACGACCGCTACTCGACCGAAGTGGTGCTGCAGGGCTTCAATTCGCAGCTTACCATGCTCGACACGCGCGGCGGTGGTGCCGGCAGTGCCGACAGCGGCGACGACTTCGGTTCCAGCGGCCCGGGCGTTGCGCGCGAGCGCAAGCCGGCGCTGGCGGGCGCCGGCAAGTCCGCGCGACATGGACGACGAGATTCCGTTCTGACGTTATCTGCTCGTCTGCGCGACGAGAGCTAATCAGACCGCCGTCCGACGACGAATTGAACCAGACCGACGGCGAATGCCGCAGCCACGGTCAGCAAACCCGCGGCCATACTGAAATAGCTTAGGATCAGCAGCAGTGCCGCCAGCCACCAGCGCAGCGTGAAGGCCACAGCGTCGATAACGACGACCAAGCCGGCAATGCTGAACAGCAACAGGAAGTACTACTGCAGAATTAAATCCCCGCGAGCGTGTTGCCCCAGCCAAAGGGAAGCGAAGAAATCATCATCGCGAACATTGCGAATACCACCCATGACCGGCGGTCCAGGATCGGGCGGAACGCCGCGATAAACAGCGCGACGACGGCGCCGAGGATCAGCGTGTTCGCCACCATTTGCAGGATAGGATCCCAATAGCCTCCCACCTCGAGCAGCAGTGTGCCATAAGCGTGCTCGTTGGGCGGTGCGATCAAATCGGAAACCTGCAACGTACCGCCGAGATATTTCAGATACAAAATGGCGCCTTCGGCGGCCCAATGATCCCAGACCGGCGTCGGACTGCCGTAGTGGGCGATCATCCAGCAGTTGACGCCAATGACGGCCAGCGCGCAGGCGACGGGATAGATCATCCAAGACGAGACGTTGGTGCCGAGCGCGCGTTGCTGCATGGCTGACTATCGGTCAGGATCGATCAGGTCGCGAGCGCGGCGTGCACGCCGTCGATCACGAATTGCACCGCCAACGCGGCCAGCAGCACGCCGAGCAGGCGCGACAGCACGACATTAGCGGTAGTACTACCCAGCAATCTCGCGATGCGCGCGGCGAGCGCGAATACGGCAAAGCACAGCGCCAGCACTGCCGCGATGACGGCGAGCAATACGCCCAGATGCATAGGATCGCCACCGGCGCGGCCCGCGAGTAGCACCGTCGCGGTGATCGCGCCGGGGCCGGCCATTAGCGGAATAGCGAGCGGGAAGGCGGCGATATTGCGTACATGCTCCTCGATCGCTTCTTCAGCCTGTTTCGATTGCCGCTCGATGCGCAGGCCGAACACCATTTCCGACGCGATCGAAAACAGCAGCAAGCCGCCGGCGATGCGGAAGGCAGGCAGGCCGATCGACAGCGTGCGCAGCAGCCAGTCGCCGGCCAGCGCACTGCCGGCGAGGATTGCCGCCGCGATCAGGCAGGCGCGCAGCGCCACGGCGCGGCGAGAGCGGTCCGGCAGGCCGTGGGTGATAGCGACAAAAGTCGGCACCAGACCGAGCGGATCGACCACGACGACCATTGTCACCAAGGCTGAGATCAGGAACTCGACCGGCATACGCTTCGCGTAGCGGTCGCTGTCCGTAGGGTCAAATGGCTTGCGAAGCGGTAGCGTTTGACGACCCGTTGCGGCAGTCGCCGAGCGTCGAATAAGGCATTGAGAAATAATATAAAATAAGGCTGTATGCGCTGCGATTTCGGGTGGCCATTTGGGGATGAATCAGTTAAGAAAATTGGTCCGTAAAATACTCGCGGGAAGCACCCTTGGCCGACACCGAAAATCCGAAATCGGGGGACGGAAGTCCCTCCGATACGCGCCCCGTCTCGATCACCGACGAAATGAAGCGCTCGTATCTCGATTACGCCATGAGCGTGATCGTATCGCGGGCGCTGCCCGACGTGCGCGACGGCTTGAAACCGGTGCACCGGCGCATCCTCTATTCGATGAACGAGCAGGGCCACACGCCCGACAAGAAATACGTCAAATCGGCGCGCGTGGTCGGCGACGTGATGGGCAAATATCACCCGCACGGCGACCAGGCGATCTACGATGCGCTGGTGCGTATGGCGCAGGATTTCTCCATGCGCCTGCAACTGATCGACGGGCAGGGCAATTTCGGTTCGGTGGATGGCGATCCGGCGGCGGCCATGCGTTACACCGAATGCCGGCTCGACAAAGCGGCGATGGCGCTGCTCGACGACATCGACAAGGACACCGTCGACTTCCAGGCTAACTATGACGGCAACGAACATGAGCCGGTGGTGCTGCCGGCGCGCTTTCCCAATCTGCTGGTCAACGGCGCTGGCGGCATAGCCGTCGGCATGGCCACCAATATTCCGCCGCACAATCTCGGCGAACTGATCGACGCCTGCGTCGCGTTGATCGGCGACCCGGCGCTGAGCATCGACGATCTCAATGCGATTGTCCTTGGCCCGGATTTCCCGACCGGCGGCATCATCCTGGGCAAGGCCGGCATTCGCAGCGCCTATACCACCGGCCGCGGCTCGATCATTATGCGCGGCAAGGTCGCGTTCGAGACCATCCGCAAGGAACGCGAAGCGATCATCATTTCCGAAATTCCCTATCAGGTGAACAAGGCGTCGATGGTCGAGCGCATCGCCGAATTGGTGCGCGAAAAGAAGATTGAAGGCATCGCGGACCTGCGCGACGAGAGCGACCGCGACGGCTACCGCGTGGTGATCGAGCTCAAGCGCGACGCCGAGCAGGATGTCGTGCTGAACCAGCTCTATCGCTACACCCCGTTGCAGTCCTCGTTTGGGGCCAATATGGTGGCGCTCGACGGTGGCCGTCCGCTGCTGATGACGCTGAAGGATATGCTCACCGCCTTCATCGCCTTCCGCGAAGAGGTGGTGTCGCGGCGCACCAAGCATCTGCTCGGCAAGGCGCGCGACCGCGCCCATGTGCTAGTCGGCCTCGCCATCGCGGTCGCCAACATCGACGAGGTGATCAAGCTGATCCGCGCCTCGATGGACGCCAACGAGGCGCGCGAGGCTTTGATGGCGCGCGAATGGCCGGCGACTACGGCAGCCACGCTGATCGAATTGATCGACGATCCGCGCCACAAAGTGAGCGCCAAAGGCACCGCGCGGCTATCGGTCGAACAGGCAAAAGCGATCCTCGATTTGCGCCTGCAACGGCTCACCGCCTTAGGCCGCGACGAGATAAAGGCCGAGCTCGACAAGCTCGCGACCGAGATCGCCGACTATCTCGAAATTCTGCGCTCGCGCGTGCGCATCCAGACCATCATCAAGGACGAGCTGGCGGCGCTGAAAGAGGAATTTGCCACCCCACGCCGTACCGTGATCGCCGAAGAGGAGGGCGAGGTTGAGGACGAGGACCTGATCCAGCGCGAGGACATGGTCGTGACCGTCTCGCATCTCGGTTACATCAAGCGCGTGCCGCTCTCGACCTATCGCTCGCAGCGGCGCGGCGGCAAAGGCCGCGGCGGCATGCAGGTGCGCGAGGAGGATTTTGTCTCGCGGCTGTTCGTCGCCTCGACTCATTCGCCGGTGTTGTTCTTCTCCTCGCAGGGCCAGGTCTACAAGGAAAAGGTCTGGCGGCTGCCGCTGGCGGCGCCGCAGGCGCGCGGCAAAGCGCTGATCAATATTCTTCCGCTAGATCCCGGCGAGACCATCACCACCATCATGCCGCTGCCCGAGGACGAGACGACCTGGGGGCAGCTCGACGTGATGTTTGCCACCACCAGCGGCACCGTGCGGCGCAACAAGCTCAGCGATTTCGTCGACGTGCGGCCGTCCGGCATCATTGCCATGAAGCTCGATCCGGGCGAGGCGATCGTGG
Organism: uncultured Alphaproteobacteria bacterium; assembly: GCA_963709855.1. Lineage (GTDB taxonomy): Bacteria > Pseudomonadota > Alphaproteobacteria > Rhizobiales > Xanthobacteraceae > Pseudolabrys. The sequence goes on from CAVPXX010000035.1 coordinate 7,845, forward strand.
ACGTCGCCATCTGCACCGAAAAGGACGACGTGCTGCTTACTGCCAATGGCGGCCAGTGCATCCGCTTCCCGGTGCCGGAGGTGCGCGTGTTCCAGGGCCGCACCTCGCGCGGCGTGCGCGGCATCACGCTCGCCGACAAGGATCACGTGATTTCGCTGACCATCCTGCGCCATGTGGACGTAACCGCCGAGGAGCGCGCTGCCTATCACAAGCGCGCCAGCGCGATCCGGCGCGGCAGCGGCGCCGAGCTCGAGGCCGCGCCCGAGGCCGAAGACGCGGCGGAAGCCGGCGTCAACGGCGGGATCGAGTTGGGCGAACAGCGCTATGTGGAATTGTCGGCGGCCGAGCAATTCGTGCTCACGCTGTCGGAGCGCGGCTACGGCAAGCGCTCGTCGTCCTACGAGTACCGCACCACCGGACGCGGCGGCAAAGGCATCGTGGCGATGTCGCTCACCGCCAAGACCGGGCGCATCGTCGGCTCGTTCCCGGTCGAGGAATCCGACCAGGTCATGCTGGTGACCGACGCCGGCAAGCTGATCCGCACGCCGGTTTCCGGCATTCGCATCGCCGGGCGTTCGACGCAAGGGGTGATCGTGCTCAACACCGCTGAGGATGAACACGTGGTGTCGGTCGAGCGGCTGAGCGAGGAAGAGGAAGACTAGCCTCTGACTGTCATGCCCGCGAAACCGGGCATCCATTAACCCCGGTCTGGACTTCATCCGATGGGCAGGGATTACTGGATCGTCCGCTTGGGCGGACGATGACAGCAACAACGGGGGCTCGCCATGAACTACCAGCTGTTCTCCGCCTTTCTGCTGATCACCGTTGTGCTGTTCCTCACGCCGGGGCCGATCGTTACGCTGATCATCGCGACCGGGGCAAGGCAGGATCAGAGGACAAACATATTGAGAATGCGAGATATAACAATACACTCAATAGCTTAAGACAGGTCGCAACACGAGACATTCAGTCCGGTAAGCATCGGGTAAGCAGTTATCCGTTTGCCGTCCTCTATGGGCGCATGAGAACGCTGAGATTGTTTGAGACGGTAGTGAGACGGTTTGAGACGTTAAGTCCGGTAACCCTTCTCACGCTCACGCCGCTTTAGGCCCTCGCGCAGCGCGGCCATGCGTTCAGCCTTCGACAAAGAACTCGGCTTAGCGGCGGTGACGCTCGTAGCCTTCGGGGCACGTTCCTGGCGTTCGGCTTTGTCTTGGTCAATTATCCGTTGAATATCCATAACTCGGCTTATCCCGACCGTTTGCTGACAGTAGGCGCAGCCGTTTTCGGCTCTTCTGATTTCCTCCCAACGCCGCTGCGCTGGATTATCAACCTCTGGAACGCCATTAATCGGCCTAGCGCGGATCGACGCTAGGAACTCTTCCACCTCCTCAGCATGGCGTTCTAATAACGCAACCAAGCCTTGCCGATCCCGCTCACCAATAGGCCGGAACGCAATTTCCTCAAGTATTCTATCGGCAACCTCAGGCATGGAATCGCAGGCATCGAACGAGCCAGGGCCACCGACTCGCAAGGAACCGCTGAGCATCGTCCACGCATTGCTGCCAGCGGGATTGTTCGACGTAATCCGGGCACCGCTGCGCTATGACGCGACCGGTCTGATCTGGAATTTGCAGGGCCGCCGCGTCGTCGCGCTCAGCAGCGGCACCGCTGCGGTCGAAACCGGCAGCGGCAATCTCACCTATCGCAAGACCCGTAAACCCGCCTTTGGGCCGTTTGGGGATTGCTCGATGATTTTACAGCGTGACCATTCCGCCACCGGCAACAGGCTCATGCCGCGCCATGCCGCTGCGGTGTTCCCAACCGCTTCGGCTAGACGCAATAAAAGGCGATCCAGCCGATCTAAGCGATCTATTCGATCCCAGGCCAACAAGGCCGCTGCCGAGTTCGTGTTCTGCATTTGCTCCGAAGGCAGTATGCAAAGCCGCACTCGCTTTTGTTTTTGCAGTTTTTGGGATTTTTGTGGGAAAGACCGGAGAGAGGTCCTCTAATTGGGAACTTTTCGTATTACGCTATGAGCCGCAGTAAGGGCGGGTGTGGAGGGGGTAGCCTCATTGAAATTAGTCGTGTCCCCGCCGAACGGGGCAGTCCGCGTGTGATGTATTTCCGTTGCAAACGATGCAAGCAGGTCAAAATAATGGGTGGGATCTCCAAAAAGATTAATTGCAACCACCAAGAGGAAATGACTTAAGTTTTACAGATTTTTTTGAATTTTTGGGTGGCCTAGTTTCAAAAAAAACCGCGCCGATAAGGGCGCGGGTTTGTGCAGTTAAGTGGAGGATTCAGCGTCGCCTGAGGGGGAGATGGGCGACGCTCGCTAGGACAGGATATCTAACGACCTTGCGGAAAGCCGAACAAATTAATTTCCGTTTATAGACCGGCTGCCTCTCGCATATCAGAGCGGCTTATTTTGCATGTGTTGCTAAAAAAGGGGCCGCAAATGCTTGCGGCCCGAAAAGTGCTCGCCGTCAAGATTGGCCCCTTCGGGGGGAGAGGGTAAGGCCAATCCGGCAGCGATCGAACGTAGAACGCGATTGGTTGCCTAATGTTCCCAAAGTTTTGCTATTCCGGCGGTGGCTTGTAGGTAGCCAAAACGTGCGCGGATAAGCGTTCTGCATCGCATTCGCCGGATGTCGCAAGCTCGATGATATTTCTGGCGATAAGTTCATTCAGTTGGCCGGTCCTATCGAGATTGAGAGACGCGCAAACCTTCTCGTATGCGATGCTCATCGCCTTAATCGTTTCAGGCTGAAAAGCGTGGCCACTTGCGAATGGAATTACGTCCAAGAACGGAGTTGTCAAAACGCGCCCCTTCGCTCGATTGGCTCCCGTAAGATTGTGATCTTTGAAGGCTAAACCAAGCCACTAATCCGGCCGCATCAATTTTGCGTAATTTTTTTGCAGGAATTTGTTTGGGGAATGTGCCGGGCAAAAAAAGCCCCGCCTATTGTTGGCGGGGATAGTGGAGGAACAAGGAGAGGTTTGACCTTCTCCTTTGCTAATTGCTGGATAATGGGAGAAAAGAAAATCCAGCCAAAAAACTAAACTACAAACCGTCGAGATATTGTTGATTCAGATCAAGCGGCAGCGACTAGTGGCTAAATTTGAAATCGGGAGGTTTGGCTTCAAAAAAACCGCGCCCATAAGGGCGCGGGTTTGTGTAGTCGAAGTGGGGGAAACACTGGTATCTGACGGCTTTGCGGAAAGCCAAGCAAGGATTCTCTTGCATAGCACCTATGCCGAAATGAGTGAGTTTAGTTTTTGCAGATTTTTTTGAATTTTGTTGGTGAAAAATGTCGGTGCAGAGGAAAAGTTAATTGCGGGACTCTGGTTTCATTAGCGGGGCTATCAACGATCACACATTTTCGTGCCCAGCGGCTAGTGAGTGATAGGCGAGCGCGTGGCCCGGAACCGACAAAAGCGTTACTGGTCGGGCTGGAAAGGTCTTGATCAAGAGGACAAAGCTGAAGATCACCGCCAAAACAGCAGCGGGTAAATACCGGATCATATTTTCTTTTGTCAGCGGCAGCATGATGTATTGATTTCAGGAACGTGTTAACCGAAGTCTATTCAGCCAAATGACCTAGGTGTTCGCGCTACCGCTCAGATTTGATTTAGGTTTGTAGAAATTTTTTTGGGGGGTCAAATGTGCCGGTGGGGAGAGAAAAATCTTTCCGGAGTCCCGTTGCAATAGGCGGGCCCGCCGTCTGCCCCCGGACCCAGTTTAGAATTCGGGATGGCCGCCAGTTTGCCCGATCGCGCCATTCCAGGCAATCCGGCGCTCGCCGCGCACCCGCACTGCGATTGAGCTAAATCCTTTCATAACGCAGCCAACCGCGAGCACGACATACGCGAGCGTCATCAGAATTGAGGGATGCTCGCCGATGTACGGTATGGCGGCGAAGGAGCCGATCCATGCAACAATGGCAATGACCAGCGAAATGAGAAAGGTTATCTGCTCGGTGCATTCACCCTAGGCATATTTGCCTCCAAGAAAAACCGATAAATGAGCCCGGTTCGCCACAGAACCGGGCCAAGTCGTATGGGAGGAACATCAACAAATCGATCATCGTCACGGCTGAGTCGCAAGAACCTTTCCGCGTATTCCACGGCCAATCGGCTCCGCTACGACCGAGCCGATGCCTGCGCATCGACTCGGGGGCGGGCCGTGGTGAGTCGCCAGGAATGGCAGCAGGGAGTAGCGGGAAACGGGGAAAACGGATCCGTGAGCGCTTCCTGTGACCTCCGGCATAGGAGGGCACTCTGATTCCCACCTAGTTTGCAGACATGGCAATCGTGGAGGCAATCGCCATGATCCACGACAGAACATTCAATCTCCTGGCTGTTGCAATGGTGGTCGTGTGGGTGGTGACGGCCGTGGTATAGTCGCAAAGCTGGTCGGCTGATCGCTCATCGGCGCTCGCCGGCTAGTGAACGCACCCTTCGGCGTTCGTTCATTCCAATTCGGCCTCACATCAGCCCCGCGCTGGCCGCGCTTCATCTCAGAGTGTATGCGGTGGCCCGTCAAGCAGCTTGAGCGTGGCCGTTAGCATCGCAATGCGTTTATCTGCCTGAGCGCGGGTGAGGTTCGGCTTGAACGCGTCGAAGTCGTAGGCGTCCTGCGCAAGGTTCTTCAGCGTTGCTGCCTGCGCGGCGGTCATTGGCCGGTTGTCAGTAATCGTTTGTGGCTTGGTTAGCGTCATTAGTCACCTCTCTGTACGAGCCACGCGGTCACACCAATAAACAAGGCCACCACAAAGGCCGCCAGCATAATCGCTAGGGCATATTCGCCATCCATGGCGTCACCTTTCTAGACGGCTCCCCTTATGGAATTCGGGGAGGGCCGCGCCTCATCGCGATTTGTACCAATTCGGCCAACGTCAGCGCCCGTTGGCGCGCGCTCGCATCGCATTCGCAATCCAAGTGACGGCACCGATACATCGTCGGCTTGGCTATCGACGTTAACAATCGCCTCGTGACGGCAAGCTACATTCGAGCAATGCACAATAACCGAGCGAATGCCAATGGAGCGCATGTTGCCTAACGTCATCGGGGTTGGCGGTGTCGTTCGCATCAACGGTGAGATGATCACCATTGCCTCAATCGGCGCTCGCTGCCGCTGGCCGTAATCGCAAAAGCGCAAGCAAAATGAAGAGGCCGCCAACTTGGGCGGCCTCGCTATGTTTGCTGGATCAGACTAGCGGCAAATCATCCTAGGGTGCCATCCGACGAGAATAGGTGCCCGATGATTACCGCCTGTGGGCTTTCTTCGGGAAAGATGCCGGATGGGAAATTGGGCATTGTTTTATCCCTTCAAAATGTTGGTTCCGGGCGCTTTGGATGTCCAAGGGGCAGGACCGAGCTAGCTCGCTTGTAGGCTCTTTCGTGCGGCGTGTCTGGTCGCTGGGGCAGTTTGGCGAGGTGCTGCCAGCGGAACCCGATAAGTGGAACTTTGATTCCAGAGGGGTGGCAACTAGATTTGGCGCATGAACAATTTTGGCCTCGATCCTACGTAACATCGTTTTCTTTCTTTTCCGGTGCCATTCTTACTCAGCTTTGCGATTGAGCATGGGGGGGATTGGACCGCATGGGTCGGCTTATACGGCTGTAGTCGTCCTCACATTGGCGGCTGTGATGGTAGGATGGGCCACGAACCGTAGCGGCGGCTAGCAACGAATTAAGAATGTAAGGATGATTTATTTGGTTTTGGATTTTTTTGGGATTTGGGATGAAAAGTGCCGGGGCAGAGGAGAATTAAATCGTGGGACTCCTGATCTATTAGCGGGCCTGCCGCCGACTTCCGGACCGAGTTTAGATTTTGGGATGGCCACCAATCCGGCCCGGTCGCGCCATTCCACTCAATCCAGCCCCGCCGCTGGCCGAGGGCGATTAAATGGGGCGCATTGACTCAGAGACGGGCTGTGGTGAGTTTGGCAGGAATGGCGGCAGCGAGCGGCAATTGCTGGTCGATAAATCCGCCCCTGAATTAATTTGCGCTCGATAATATCCAATTGCGCTCGGAGTTTAATGTAGGTTCTCCGCTGCATCCCTGATGGCCGTGATGGAATAACGTCGACGCCGGGGCGGCCATAGTCTCTTAAGCGGGCTCTGATGCGCGTGGCCTTGAGGTGCAGTCTTCCCCTACGTGACTTTTTCTGGGACTCGTAGGTGGCTTCCGCGCAATGGCGGCAACCCAACGAGGCGCTGCCCCGATATAACATTCCAACGCGCCTTCCGCAGAGGCAGGTGAACACGGTCTTGTTCCGCGTAGTTGCAGCGTGTCCGTTGGATCGGAATGCGTTGCGGTGGCCGATCTGCCGGCCATTTCGGCCCGCGATATTCGATGAGGTTCGGTGAAGTCCGCAGTCCCATGAATGTAAATTCCATCGGACGCGCAAATGCGCCGAGGCGATTTAATTCGGTCACATTGATACACGACAAGCTCTCGACGGTAATTCTGCGGCTCATGTGCTGACGCTTAAATATGCCATAGGGAAATATGCCACCGGGGCCTATTTGGTAGAGTCGAGCCGACAGCCCGGCGACGGATCGGCAAAAACCTCCACGCCATGACGAAGAAGGGCTGTCTCGATTGCATCCAGCGTTGCCGAGGTATTGGTGGGCTGGTCATCGCCGCAACGTTCCCAATATTTGGCAGCGCGTGGACCGAAGCCCGCCGCGACTGAGAGTGCTGCTTGCGTCATTTGGGCCAGCGTGCGTGCTGCCTTCAATTGGCGAGAAGAGACGAACTCGGCATCGGCTGTTACCCCGCTGATTATCTGGACGCCGTTTAGTAGCTTACCATGCGAGCACGCAACATTTCGGAATTTGCCGTCGCTCGTGCCTCAACTAAATGAAGCCGAAATTAATAACCGCAAAGTTGCGACTGATTAGAATCGGGATGAGTATGGGCCCGGTGGGTTCTCAATTCAGGTCACGATACCCCAACCATCGTGAGCTGGTGACAATGTGGAACCTAGAATTTGAATTTCGTTCATCACATCGACGCTATTGGTGTTCCAGCCAGCTATCATCGCAGCGAATTGCCGTGGGGCTGAGAGCCATTCCAGTACCAGCACACGGATCGGAGATCACGCGGCGTTATTCCGGTCGATATCATCGAGCTTTCGCTGCCGGGGAAATGATCGATGCGTGATGATTGGCCGGTGATATTCAAAGCAGGCGCGGCGGCAATCGTCGGTTAGAACCACACCTCTTGCAGCTTTGTACATTGTCCCGAAGTGCAATGCCCCTAAGTACCATAGAGATATTGGTCTGAACCATTTAAATGTGCGCTGCGATGCCGTGAACTCGAACCGTGTGCGCCGAAAACGGTGCGCTTCATTAGGCTGATACCGCACCAAGCAGCCTTCGTGAGACGGGTTAAGCATTACGCAGCCAGGTCGTGGACCTCTGATCACCGGCGCGTCTCACCAAGGCACCGCTTTCTTCCATGGCCGTGCTGCGCTGGAAAGAGTGGCGTGTTCACTGAGAGGAAGATCGCTATGCCTCACATGACAATTATCAATGGAACGCCAGGTGACGACACCCTATTCGGCGATACAGATGGGACGTTGCACGGCAAAGGACAAAATCAGACCATCAATGGTCTTGGTGGTAACGACATCCTCTACGGCGATGCTTACAGCATGGATCATCACGCCCAGGGCGGGAATGATATGCTCAACGGTGGTGATGGGAACGATGTGCTCTATGGCGACGCCTATCTCATGTACGACAACGCTCACGGCGGGAACGATACACTCGATGGTGGGGGAGGCAGCAATCAAGGCAACGATCAGCTCTTCGGCGATGCCCTGGCGATGTACCAAAACGCCGTAGGCGGGGATGACATACTCACGGAGACCGAGACCAATTCCAGCAACGAAGGTGCTTTTCTTGTCGGCGATGCCAATTCCATGTCTGATCACGCCCAGGGCGGTAATGACACGCTCACGGCTACCAATATGGCGAGCGACTTGTTCTCTTTCCTCTCGGGCGACGCGTCTGTCATGTCTGACAATGTCCACGGTGGGAATGACACGCTCACGGCAACCAATTCCGGCGATGGATCGCACTCTACCCTCTATGGCGACGCCCAATTCATGTCCGACAGTGCCCAGGGCGGGGATGACATCCTCACCGCGTTCGACGACGGCAACGTCTCATGCTCTAGTTTCCCATCTGGCTCGTACTCTGTCCTCTACGGCGACGCGTATTCTATAGCGGGCACTGCCCACGGTGGGAACGACACCCTCACGGCGACCAATTCCGGCATCTCCTCATATTCGAGGCTCTACGGCGATGCCTTGACGATGTACGACAGTGCCCAGGGTGGGAATGACACCCTCACGGCGACCAATTCTGGCACCAACTCGTATTCTGAACTTAGCGGCGACGCCGACGCCGTGTTGAACAACACTCAGGGCGGGAATGACACTCTCACCGCGATCGATTCCGGCGCCGGATCGCGCTCTGAACTCTTAGGCGACGCCCGTTTCATGACCGACTATGCACGGGGGGGAATGACGTCCTGAACGGTGGGACCGGCAACGATACACTCTACGGCGACGCCTACGAGATGCACCAGAACACCGTGGGCGGTAACGATACCCTCGATGGCGGGAGCGGCAACGATTTCGTCTACGGCGATGCCCATTTCATGTACGACAATGCACAGGGTGGGGATGACACCCTGATTGCCAATCATTCCAGCGGCCCGGCTGCGGAATATTTCCTAGTTGGCGATGCCGCTTCTATGTCCGGTAGTGCCCACGGTGGGAATGACACCCTCATGGCCACCGATTCCGTCGATTCCTCGTACTCTGATCTCCGTGGGGACGCCGCGGAAATGCACAACACCGCCCAAGGCGGGAACGACACCCTCACGGCCATCGCTTCCGGCGAACTCTCGTCCACTTACCTCTACGGCGATGCCTATTTCATGTACGACAGTACCAACGGCGGGGACGACACCCTGACGGCCACCAATTCCGGCCTGAACTCGTTTTCTTTGCTCTTCGGCGACGCCTACGAAATGCACCAAAACGCCGTAGGCGGAAATGACACTCTCACGGCGCACAATTCTGGCTCCTTTTCTCAACTCTATGGCGATGCCCATGACATGTACGACAGCACCCAGGGTGGGAGTGACATCCTCACGGCCACCAATTCCGGCACCTCCTCATATTCTTACCTCTACGGGGACGCCTACAACATGTTTGGCAACACCCAGGGCGGAGATGACACCCTCACCGGGATCGATTCCGGCATCGGCTCGTTCTCTAAGCTCTATGGCGACGCCCAATTCATGTACGACAGTGCGCACGGGGGGAACGACAGCCTCCATGGTGGGGCCGGCAACGATACGCTCTACGGCGACGCCTACGAGATGCACCAAAACACTGTGGGCGGAGATGACATCCTCACGGTCCTCACGTTAGCCAGCGGCGCGTCCACTTCCTTGTGCGGCGACGCGCAGTACATGTACGACAGTGCCTGGGGCGGGAATGACCAGCTCACCGTGCACAATTCCAGCGGCTCGATATCTGAACTCTACGGCGATGCCCATGACATGTCCGGAACCACCGTGGCCGGGAACGACATCCTCACGGCAACCAATCCCGGCGACTCCGTCTCTCAGCTCTTCGGCGATGCCTTTGTTATGTCCGAGAGTGCGCAGGGTGGGGACGACATCCTTACGGTCACCACTACCGGCGTTTCCTCCCCTTTGGATGTTGTCCTCACCGGCGATGCCAATTTCAAGTCTGGAACCACCGTAGGCAGCGACAGCCTCACGGCAAACAACTTCGGCGACTCCTGGAGCGCTGTCCTCTTCGGCGATGCAGCCTTTATGTCCGTTAGTGCCCGGGGCGGCAACGACATCCTCATGGCGAACAATTCCGGCGACCATTCGGACGCTACCCTTTACGGCGATGCCGGGTACATGTCTGACGACGCCCAGGGCGGGAACGACACCCTCACGGCCACGGATTCCGGCAACTCCTCGTTCGCTTTCCTTTACGGCGATGCCAATACCATGTCCGGCAGTGCTCACGGTGGGAATGACGTCCTGAACGGTGGGAACGGCAATGACACCCTCTATGGCGATGCTCAATCCTATTCCCCCTCCTCCGCCGGTTCGATCACCGGTGGCAAAGACACGCTGAACGGCGGGGCTGGTAATGATCAGCTCTGGGGTGGACCCAATGACGACACCTTCGTGTTCAACCTCGGCTCTGGCAACGACGTGATTCACGATTTCAACCAGGGCAATGCGGCTGTCGGGAGCAGCACGACGGAGCACGACCTCATCGACGTGCAGGCCTACTTTCAGAATTGGGCTACTCTGCAAGGACAGATTTACGTGGTGGGTGCAGACAGCGTTATCGACTTGGATGGTACTAACAGCGTGACGGTTGTGGGTGCTGCGGTTGCGGGTGTCACCACTCTGACGGCTACTGACTTCCAGTTTGTCTGAACCCTCCTGTCTCAAAAGAGAACCCCGGGTTGCCGGTCTGGCTTCCGGGGGCTTGAGCAACAACAATCAGGATCGTTCCAACCTTATCCATCACAGTTAGCGCCTCCAATTCACATTTGCGATGCTGCCAAGGCCGCTGCCGCTTGGCGTCGATTTGTTGCCTGTGTGGAAGCGTTGCCAGCGGATCAGGCCGCGCCACTGTGGCGAGACGTATATGAGCGGGCCGCCTTTGTCGCTCAAGCGTTATACAGTGGATCGTGAGCGCCAACTAAACATGTTTGCGAGCTTATCTGCTCCGTCGCGCCATTATTCTTCATCGGTGAAGATAAACGTCCTGTCGTTCATTTTCTGCACTGGAAGAGATTTTGTATCTACATCACGGTGCATTTGAAGGACGTTCACGCTGGCACTCGGGATGGCACTCGGAACGGCGCGTATGTTCGCTTCAGCAGTTGGAGCCGAGGATGAGAAAAACATTTTCACTCCGAACGAAATGAGGAGAACTGCTACAACAGCGATGACATGATGTGCGCGCAACGTCGAGCCAACCACCCCAAGCGCGGCCCTTCCGCACTGGTCCATATACTCGGCTCGCGCCGCCTTGGCGTGCTCCTTTATCTTTTCGAAATCGATGCGATCCAGCGTAACATTCTCGTTCATGGCGTTCTCCCTAGCTTTAAATGAGAGAGAATTTAGCCCCCACACTGAGCGGCTTGCCCTTTCCTCGATTGCCCGCTTGCCCCGCTTAACCCGCCACCTCTCTGTACCTGTGTGATGTGGCTCACAGATGACAACGTTTTTTATTGAAATTTTACGCGCAGTGCGCCGGACCGACGGGGGGAGGATCACCCGATAAGCTTTGCGACTACGACCGCTGACTCCACCCACCACAAGCGAACGCATAGGCGGCCCGCCAGATCAGGCCGCGCGACTGTGGCAAGCCGCACAGGCGCAGGCGATAGCCGCCTTGGCGGCCTGACGGCCCGTACATTAGGCAAACATCCGTAGTTGAACGAATCTTTCGACAAGTTTCGATTAGCCCGATGGGGGCTCCGCAAGTTCAATCTGCACCGCCTTGCCCGATTTGCGGGATACCAATGGTACTTGTGTTCATTGAGCCAAGGGTCGCGTCGTTTACTGAATTGCACATCTTTCGGTGTTTCGCCTGCGGCGACATGCGCTCAATTGAGCAAAAGAATAATCAAGCCGCTGAGCTGCGCCCAAGTTTCTTCGACTAACGCAGCCTCGGTTGGCGGCACGCCGAGCGAAAAAAAGCGGGCCGCAAATACGCGCGGCCCTAAGCCATCGCCCATTGGATTAGGGGAACAACCAAGAGATGCGAGTGAATGCTTGAACGCTACTCAGTGTGTTTTGGTTCCAGCCGTCTCTAAGCCGTCCTGACTCCACCCACCACAGCGAATGCATAAGCGGCGCGAGGGTGGTGACTGTCAGCGACCCACCGCAGTAGCCACGGCCTTAGCCTTGACCGGATCATTCAAATGGGCGGCAAAGGCGCGGATCATCGCCGTTGCAGCTTCATTCACTTTCTCAGCAGAGATATAGCCCTCCCGTGGAGGGTCACCGCCATAGATGGCGAGGTAGAGCGAAATTAGCCAGGCAGGGTCTTTGGTGTGTATTGCAGTAATGCGCTTGGTCTTGATGGTCATGGAAGCAATCCTCCCTTTAGCGTCGGTGAACTTTGGACAGAAATCGAACGATGATCTCTTGTGTAACCGTATTGCGCTGTCAGCCTCACGTCCCAAAAATCCAAGCGGATGGTTAATTTCTCGGATGAAGCCGACGCCACAAGCGAACGCATAGGCGGCCACGGCTAGGGCAGGGCGGGGGCAAAATTTGTGTCCCGCCAAATCGCCGGGGGTTGCTTACCGGATGCTTACCCGCCCCTTTTGCCTTAACGTCGATATTCTATAACGGCTTGAGTTCACTAAATAATTCCTCGACGATCGGCTTCCACCTTTTCTGTTCGCTCGCCATGTAATCGGCGAGGTCCTGCGGCGAGCCGCCGCGCGGCTGCGCGCCGAGCTTCGCGAGTGTGCTTTTCATCGGCTCGGATTGCAGCGCCTTGTTTACGCCGTCGTTGAGCTTGGCGACAATTGCCGGCGGCGTACCCTTCGGCGCCAGCAGCGCGGTCCAGGCGCCGACGGTGAAAGACTGGTAGCCGCTTTCGGCCATGGTCGGCACGTCGGGCAGGGCGGCGACGCGCTTCGGCCCGGCGATCGCGAGCGCGCGCAACTTGCCGTCCTTGATCAGTGGCAGCGAGGTGGCGAGCGGATCGAAGGTCATCTGCACTTCGCCCGCGATCACGCCGGTAAGTGCCGGGCCGCCGCCCTTATAGGGGACGTGCACGATATTGGTGCCGGTGGTCTTCTTGAACAGTTCGGCAGCAAGGTGGGGCAGCGTGCCGCTTCCGCCGGTTGAATAGTTCAGCTTGCCGGGATTGGCCCTGGCATAAGCGACGAGGTCGGCGACGGATTTGAATGAAAGCTGCGCATTGACCACAAGCAATTGCGGCGTCTCGGTGACTAGCGCAATCGGCGCGAAGCTGGAAGCATCATAGCCCGCGGTCTTGTAGATGATCGGGCTGATGATCAGGCCGCTCGCCGCCGACACCATCAGCGTGTAGCCGTCCGGCGCAGCCTCCGCGGCCAGGCGCGAGCCCAGCGTGTTGCCAGCGCCCGGTTTGTTTTCGACGAAGACGTTCTGCCCGAGCGTGGTTGGCAGCGCGCCGGCGACCAGCCGCGCCATCACGTCGACCGGCCCGCCGGCCGGCGTCGGCACGATGATACGGACCGGACGTTCCGGATAGGATTGCGCCAAGGCGGGGGCCGCCACCAACAAAGCAAAAGCGACAAGCAAAAGCCGGTGCATAACGTCACCCTGTGGGACTTTGCATGTCCCAATCGGGAGCCTAACGCGCGGGCGCGCGAGCGGCTAGTTGAGCCGGTCGGTAGTCACCAGCCGGATGTGCGGGCGCAGCGCAGATAGGGCCAGGCCCGTTGCGCGCAGGAGTGCATAGGTTCGGCTGCGGTCTTGGCCAAGGGACTTGCGTTCATGTGGGGTGGTCGGAGCGGTCACGGCGGCGGCGAGACTGGCGGCGACCATGACGGCGGTGGTTGTTTTCAGCATGACGGCCGCAATTTGGGCGTCATGGGGGTTAGTCGTGGGGGCAGGGCAGGAGGGTCATGGGAGCCGGCCTTGCGGGGCGCAAAAACCCGGGCTAGACCCCCGGCCATGCCGCGGACCGCGCTCTACGCCGGATCATTCGATCCCGTCACCAACGGCCATCTTGACGTGGTGCGCCACGCCGTGCGGGTGGCCGACCGGCTGGTGCTGGCGGTCGGCGTCAATCCCGGCAAGGCGCCGCTGTTTTCCGCTGACGAGCGCATGGCCATGCTCAAGGACATCTGCGCGCCGCTCGCGCGCGAGGCCAAATGCGAACTGGAATGCGTGACTTTTTCCGGCCTAGTGGTGGAGGCCGCACGCAAGGCGGGCGCCACGCTTCTGATCCGCGGCCTGCGCGACAGCACGGACTTCAATTATGAAATGCAAATGGCGGGCATGAACGAGGCGATGGCGCCCGGGATCCAGAGCGTGTTCCTGCCGGCCTCGCCAGCGGCGCGCCCGATCACCGCCACATTGGTGCGTCAGATCGCCGGTATGGGCGGCGACGTCACCGCCTTCGTGCCGGCCGACGTAGCCGCGCGACTGAAGAAGAAGTTTGCGCGTTAAGCGCCAATAAAACCGGGAGGCCTCATGATCCGTATTCTCGCTGTCGTTGTCGCGCTCGTCTGCACATCGCCCGCCTTTGCGCAGGTGAAACTGCCGGCCGGTCTCGATCCGCAAAATACCGTGCTGCTCGACACCAAGTACGGCCGCGTCATCATCAAGCTGCGCAACGACATTGCGCCCAAGCACGCCGAGCGCATCAAGCTGCTAGCGCGCGAGGGCTTCTACAACGACGTGCCGTTCCACCGCGTGATCGCCGGCTTCATGGCGCAGACCGGCGATGGTCAGAACGGCGACGGTACCGGCGGCTCGAAATATCCGCCACTCAAGGCGGAGTTTTCCAACGTGCCGTTCGTACGCGGCGTGGTCGGCATGGCGCGCACCTCCGATCCGAACTCGGCCAATTCGCAGTTCTTCATCATGTTTGCCGAGAATTCCGGCCTGAACAGCCAATACACCGTGATCGGGCAGGTGGTGTCCGGCATGGACGCGGTCGACAAGCTCAAGAAGGGGCCGGAGTCGGCGAACGGCGCGGTGACCGGTCCCGACAAGATTTTAAAAATGCAGGTTGCTGCCGACGCGAAGTGAGTTAGCAATAACAGGAACGAACCAATGGCCAAGCCGGAAGATACCCTCACGCTGGAAACCACCAAGGGCAAGGTGGTGATCGCCATGCGGCCCGAGCTCGCGCCCGGCCACGTCGCGCGCATCAAGAAACTGGTGAAAGACGGCTTCTACGATGGCATCGTGTTCCACCGCGTGATCGACGGTTTCATGGCGCAGACCGGCTGTCCGCAGGGCACCGGCACTGGCGGCTCGGGCCAGAAGCTCAAGGCCGAGTTCAACAAGGAGCCGCATGTGCGCGGCACCGTGTCGATGGCGCGCGCGGCCAACCCCAATTCCGGCGACAGCCAGTTCTTCATATGCTTCGACGACGCGCGCTTCCTCGACGGCCAGTACACCGCCTGGGGTAACGTGATCGAGGGCATGGAGAACGTCGACAAGATCAAGCGCGGCGAGCCGGTGGCGAACCCGGACAAGATCGTCAAGGCGACGTTGGGGGCGTAGGCTTCGCAACCCTCTCCCACAAGGGAAGAGGGAAAGAAAGAGCATGCGCACCGATTTGTTTGACTTCAATCTGCCGGTGGACCGCATCGCGCTGCGGCCGGTGAGCCCGCGCGACGCCGCACGGCTGCTGGTGGTGCGGCCGGGACAGGCGGCGGAGTTGGAAGATCGAAAAATCGCCGATCTGCCCGACTTGTTGCGGCCGGGTGATTGTCTGGTGGTCAACGACAGCAAAGTGATTGCCGCCCGGCTCACCGGTCGGCGGATCGGGCGCGGCCCGACCGAGCCGGCGATCGAGGCGACGCTGCACAAGCGCATAGACGGCTCGCACTGGCGTGCCTTCATCCAAGGGGCCAAAAAAGTGCAGGTTGGCGACACCTTGCGGTTCGGTACCGAGGGGAAGGTTTGCTTCCTCGGCGAGCTTGATGCTCAAGTTTTACAAAAAGATGAAGGAGGGGAGATAACCCTTTCATTTTCCTTTCACGGTCCGGTGCTCGACCAGGCTATTGCCGAGCGTGGGGCAATGCCGCTGCCGCCCTATATCGCCTCGCGGCGCGAGCCGGACGAGCAGGATCGCGCCGACTATCAGACGGTTTTTGCGACGCCGGAGGGTTCGGTGGCGGCGCCAACCGCTGGCCTGCATTTCACCGAGAAGCTGCTGTCGCGGCTCAAGGAGCGCGAGATCGCCTTGCACAAGGTGACGCTGCATGTGGGCGCGGGCACCTTCCTGCCGGTGAAGGCCGACGACACCGAAGGCCACAGAATGCACGCCGAATTCGGCTTGGTTTCGGCCGAGACGGCGGACGCAGTCAACGCCGCGCGCACTAAGGGCGGGCGCACTGTGGCCGTGGGCTCGACCACGCTGCGGCTCTTAGAAACCGCGGCCGGCGAAGACAGCCGTTTGCGCGCCTATGCCGGCGAAACCGCGGTTTTCATCACGCCCGGCTACCGCTTCCGCGCGGCCGACCTGATGCTGACCAATTTCCACCTGCCGCGCTCGACGCTGTTCATGCTGGTGGCGGCTTTCAGCGGGCTTGAGACCATGCAGCGCGCCTATGCCCATGCCATCGAAGCCGGCTATCGCTTCTATTCCTATGGCGATGCTTGTCTGCTTTATCCTGCCGGCCGATGAGTGACCACTTTTATTTCCGTCTGATCGCGACCGACGGCGCTACGCGCCGCGGCGAAATCGTGACGCCGCATGGACGCGTGCAGACGCCGGCCTTCATGCCGGTCGGCACGCAAGGCACCGTGAAGGGCCTGATGCCCGAGGCCGTAGCGGAGACCGGCGCCGAGATCATGCTCGGCAATACCTACCACCTCATGTTGCGGCCGGGCGCCAAACGCATCGCCGCGCTCGGAGGCCTGCACGCGTTCATGAATTGGCCGCTGCCAATCCTGACCGATTCCGGCGGCTTCCAGGTGATGTCGCTGTCGGGTTTGCGCAAGCTGGACGAGCGCGGCGTGACCTTCCGCTCGCATCTTGACGGCGCCATGGTGGAGCTTTCGCCCGAGCGCGCCATCGAGATTCAGGCGCTGCTCGGTGCCGATATTTCCATGCAACTCGACGAATGCCTAAAGCTGCCGGCGCGGCGCGGTGAGATTGAGCGCGCCATGCAATTATCGCTACGTTGGGGCGAGCGCAGCAAACGCGCCTTCGAGGGCCGCGGGCGCGAGGGCTATGCTCTGTTCGGCATCGTGCAGGGCGGCGACGATCTCGCACTGCGCGAGGATAGTGCTCGCGCGCTGGTCGATATCGGTTTCGACGGCTTCGCCATCGGCGGCCTCGCGGTGGGAGAGTCGCAAAAGGTCATGCTCAAGATTGTCGCCGAAACCACACCCATGCTCCCGGCCGACCATCCGCGCTATCTGATGGGCGTCGGCACGCCCGACGATCTCCTCGAGGCGGTGACGCGCGGCATCGACATGTTCGATTGCGTGCTGCCGACCCGCAACGGTCGCCATGGCATGGCGTTCACGAGGCTGGGCTCGATCAATCTGGCTAATGCGCGCCACGCCAATGACTCGCGTCCGCTCGACGAGCAAAGTGCACATCCGGCCGCGCGCACTTATTCGCGCGCCTATTTGCATCACCTGACCAAGGCCAACGAGATGCTGGGCGCGGTGCTGCTTTCCACGATCAATCTCGCTTACTACCAGGCGCTGATGGCCGGCCTGCGCGAGGCCATCGCGGCCGGAGGCTTTACCGATTTCCGCGCCGCCACCAAGGCGCAATGGGAGCGGGGGGATATTCCGGTGCTGTGAGGAGGATTGTCTCGCGCGACCCGCTTGGCTAAAGGCTACGCATGAACGTGCACCCATCCTTCCTCGCCAAGCGTCGCAAACCGCGCTTCAAGCTGCCGCCCGGGCGACGCCCACTGCCAATGGTCTCGGCACTGCACGCTTATTTGGGCGTTGAGCGCGCGGTGATCGTGCAGGCAAGCTGCCACGGCACTGACAATGCGGCGATGCTCGATTGCATCGCGTCGGACCCGAAGCGCTACCGCGGCGTCGCCATCGTTGACGATAGCTTCAGCGATGCCGATTACGACCGGCTCGATGCCGTCGGCGTGTGCGGCGTGCGCTTCAATTTTGTCAAGCATCTCGGCGGCGCACCCGCCATGGGCGTGTTCAATCGCGTCATCGGCCGCATCAAGGGCCGCGGCTGGCACGTGGTGCTGCATCTCGACGCGCCCGACATCGTGCCGCTTTCGCCCATGATTCGCGCACTGTCGTTGCCGTTCGGCGTCGACCACATGGGCCGTGTCCCGTCAGCGGCCGGCGTCGATCAGCCCGGCCTACGCGCGCTGATCGACGCTTTCACGGCTGAAAAATTGCTGGATCAAGGTCTGCGGGGCCGAGCGCATTTCCATGCCACCTTATGCGGCGGCAATGCCGATCGCCCGCACCCTGGGTCGAGGCGACGCCGACGCGCGTGCTGTGGGCTACCGATTTCCCGCACCCCAATGCCACGCATGAGGCCGACGAGGCCGATCTGGTCGACTTGGTGCCGCAAATTGCCGCATCCCCGCTGGCGCAACGCCGCCTGCTGGTGGACAATCCCGCCCGGCTTTATGGTTTCGACTAATAACAAGAAACGCTGATAAAAATTTGGGAGGATCACTATGAGAAGAGCATTTTTCGCGCTGGTGGCGGTACCGGCGGCTTTGCTGTTGACGCTGGCGCCGGTCAACCATGCGCAGGCGAAATGGCCCGAGAAGCCGGTGAAGATCGTGCTGCCGTTCGGCGCCGGCGGCGTCGCCGACGTCACCGCGCGCATGCTGGCGGCCAAGCTCACCGAAAAATTCGGCCAGCAGGTATTGATCGAGAATATGCCCAGCCCGGGCGGCATCAATGCCGCCCGCGCCGTGATCAACGCGCCGCCCGACGGCTACACCATGGCGCTCGTCACCAACGGCACGTCGATCAGTGTGGCGGCATTCAACAAACTACCGTTCGATCCGGTGAAAGATCTGGCGATGGTGTCGATGGTCGGCACCTTCGATCTGGTGTTCGCGGTCAATGCCACGTCCGAAACCAAGACCCTCGGCGATTTCATCAAGGCGGCGAAATCCGCGCCCGGCAAGTTCAATATCGGCACTACCTTGCTCGGCGGCACGCAAAATCTCGGCGCTGAATTATTCAAGTCGGTGGCCGGCATCAACGTGCAGGTAGTGGTCTACAAGACCTCTCCGGACATCGTGGTGGCGCTGTTTCGCAATGACGTGCAAATGATGATCGATTTTCCGCCCGCGGTGCAGGGTCAGGTGAACGACGGCAAGGTGCGCCTTCTCGCGAGTTCGTCGCCGAAGCGCTCGGCCCTCCTGCCAAAGATTCCGACGGTCGAAGAAGCCGGCGTGAAGGGCTACGAGGTGATCTCCTGGAACGGTGTCGCGGCACCGAAGGGCACGCCGCAAGAGGTCATCGACACTATGAACAAGGCCATGCATGAGGTGCTGGCGTCGCCCGAACTTAAGGCGCAATTCGAAAAGGTCGGCGTGGAAGCGCATGCCAGCACGCCGGCCGAGCTGCTGGACCGGCTCACGTCCGACATCAAGAAATGGGACGCGGTCATCGTCAAGGCCGGGATTCCCAAGAAGTAGCGGTATTGCGATGACAGGCGCCGGCGTGGCGGCTTCGCGGCAGGCGCGAATTCCGTTCGAGGCGGTCGCCGCCGCCGGCACCAAGCTGGCCATATTGAAAATCGAGAGCGATGCAGTCACCGATGTCGGTGCGCGGATGCCGCGGCTCGGCGGCGATATGCGCTACGACGTGCTCCCGGCGCGCATGGTCACATACCGACAGCGGTTGCGGTTCGTCTATTTCGACGGCAACGCGCCACGATTGTTGACGCTGGGAGAGGTGAGGGAGTTCAAGGAGGCGTAGCGGCGGTCCCTGGATGCGGCGCAGCACAGAACGAAACGGTCTGAGCGGAACGGAATCAAAATCCTACCGTTATCCGCACGATGGCGCATAATGCAGCGTACTATCGATAATGGGAGGTCGTCATGCCGCGGTATCGTCCTTTTACGCGTGCGGCTGTTGTGTTTTTGGGCCTGTTCGGTTTTGTGGTGGCCGGCGCGGCGCAAGTTCAGAAAGTCGGCGCGGCGCCCGAAGCCAGCAACATGCGGCTTGCCGGGTACGACGACCTGCAGCATCGCAGCGCCTACCAGCCCACCATCTTTCATCAGGGCAATCGGTGGATTGCCTATATCGGTCATCACGGCGGAACTCATGACGTGCCGAAACCGGTCAATCCGCTGACCGGACAAGCCGAATATAACGGCACATCGATCGTGGATGTGACCGATCCGGCGCACCCGAAATATTTGCACCACATTGCCGGCGCAGAGGGCCTCGACGAGCAGGGCGGCGCGCAGATGGCGCGCGTCTGCTCCGGCCTGAAAAGCGACCCCAACAAGGTCTATCTGCTGCGCACCTTCGGCAACTCGGCGCACGAAATCTGGGACGTGACCGACCCCGGAAATCCGGCGCTGGTCACGCGCATTGCTGGGATTAAAGGCACGCACAAGAACTTTTGGGAATGCGATACCGGCATCGCCTATCTCGTGTCCGGCGCGCCGTACTGGCGGACCAACCGGATGACGCAGGTCTATGACCTCAGCGATCCGGCGCATCCGGTGAAGATTCGTGACTTCGGTCTGGTCGGCCAGCAGCCGGGCGCCACCGGACCGGTGCCGGCGCCAGTGCACGGCATGATCTCGACCGGAGCGCAAAACAACCGTATCTATTTCGGTTACGGTACAAACAAAGGCGGCGTCGTGCAGATCGTCGACCGCCAGAAGCTGCTGCAAGGACCGAAGGAGCCGATACCAGACAATCTGCGCTATCCGGTGGTTGGGCAACTCGACATGTCGCCGCTAAACGGCGCGCACACGACCTTTCCACTCGGCCAGATGCCGATTCCGGAATTCGCCAAGGATCATGAGGGCAGCCTACGCAATATGATCATGGTGGTGGACGAGCAGATCAAGAATGAATGTGACGAGCCACGACAGATGGTGTGGTTCGTGGACGCGACCGTCGAACAGAAGCCGATGGTGGTGTCACATTTCACCGTGCCCGAAGCGAGGGGGAATTTCTGCGAACGCGGCGGCCGCTTCGGCTCGCATTCGTCGAACGAGAGCATGGCGCCGGTGTTTTATCGCAAGCTCGCCTTCGTGACCTGGTTCAACGCGGGCCTGCGCGCGATCGATGTCCGCAATCCGTATCAGCCGCGTGAGGTCGGCTATTTCATTCCGTCAATCACTGAGGCGACCGAAAAGCGTTGCGCCAATGTGGACGGGCAGGACCGCTGCAAGGTGGCGATCCAGAGCAACAATGCCGAAATCGACGAGCGCGGATATATTTATTTGGTCGACCGCGCCAATACCGGCCTGCACATTCTGGAATTGACCGGCGAGGCGCGGCAGATCGCGGGCTTACCCTAAGCGGCGCGATGCATCATCCGAAAACCGGTTCCCACTTTTCGGGATCACGCGCTACGGCCCTCCATACAGCCAAGCGATACCGTCGTAGGATTGCTGCGGCGTGCGGCCGGCCAGCGCGAGATCGCGCAATTCGGCGGTGACACCGCGCGCGTGATAGAAATCGCCATAGACGCGCGCCATGATCTGTACCCGGCCGGTGCGCAGATAGCGCTCCTGCTCGTAGGCCTTGAACGCCGCCGGCAGATCATTCGGCATGGCGGCCGCTTTCTCCGCCAGCACCACTACATCCTCGGTCGCCATGCAGGCGCCTTGCGCGAGATATTGCAGCATCGGATGCGCGGCGTCGCCGAGCAGGGTGACGTGGCCGCGCGACCAGTCTTTCATCGGCTCGCGGTCGCACAGCACCCACATGCCAGGTTTCGATGCGCTCCAGCATGCGCAGCACTTCCGGACGCTGACCCTTGAAATGCTGCCAGAGCAGGTCGGCGCTACCTTCTTCGTTCCAGCCTTCCTCGTAGCGGTCCGAGAGGCACACCGCGACGGATCACATCGTCCGCCCCGGCGCAGCGGAAACGTACCAAATGAGTGCGCGGACCGGCCCAGAGCACCACGTCCGGCCGCCAAAGGTCCTCCGGCACTTCGGAGCGCTTGAGCACGGCGCGATAGGCGATATGTCCGGACACCCGCGGTAGCCGTCGCCGACCATGCGCTCGCGGATCCCCGACCACATGCCGTCGCAGCCGATCAAAGCGCGACCTTCGGCCCGTTCGCCGCTTTCGAGCGTAACGGTGATGCCATCGGCGTGTTCCTCGAAGCCGTCGACGCGCCGGCTGGTCTCCAGCGTGATCAACTCGTTGCCCAGGTAGGCGTTCACGAGGATACCGCGGATGTCGCGATGGGCGACCGCATAGGGCTGGCCGAAGCGCGCGATAAAATCGGCGCCCAGCGGGATGCGGGTGATCAGCTTTCCGGAGATGGCGTCGCGCATTTCCTGCGCCGGGGGCCGGTGGGCGTCGCCCAGTACGGCCTCCTTGAGCCCGATTTTATCGAGCACGCGAAAAATGTTAGGGCCGAGTTGGATGCCGGCGCCGACCTCGCGGAATTCGGGCGACTGCCCCAATAGGCGCACCGCAAAGCCCCGGCGCGCCAGCGCGAACGCTGTGACCAGGCCGCCGATGCCGCCGCCGGCCACCAGAATGGTGCCGGGTTACCATCGTAACGAACCATGATCGCTCCTTAGTGAAAGGGTGATCGACCAAATGTTCACCGCAGAAAGGTTTAAACGGCGGCATGCCGGCCGCCAAGAGCAGGGGCCCCATTGTATCGTCAACGAAAAACCCGCCGGTCGCATGACTGGGGCCGCTGGTTCCCGTTGGCCGCCGAATCCGGCGGCTTGCGATGGATCATTTCGTCAATTCGGCCGCGGATTTCGCCGCCTTTGTTGGCCGCGGTGTGGACGTTGACGTACATGTCGCCGTCCATCGAGGGCGTCGGCCTGGGCATCATTGAGAGTGACCGAGCCTTCGAAAAAGAGGGCCCGTTCGGGCTGATCGGAACCATCACATCGGCGTTCTTGCCCTCCGGCGCAGGCCCGTGGAAGTGGGCGGCGGTAGCCGGGCCGTGAAAGGCCGCTATAGCTACCTTTCCATGTCAGCTTCTTGCTGTCGGTATCTAAAATGGCGGTGACTGAGCCGGTGCCGGCGGTCTTGTTCGTGGGCACGTCACTCTTGCCGCTCAGGCTGGCTTTGAAGTTCACCATCGCCGCCATGGATTGCGTGGCGAGGGCCATGGCGCCGACGAAGGCGATCGCGGCCGCCAAGGACCGCAGAATGGTCGATTTCATGATTATTCCTCCCCTTGGATCAGGCCTTGGTCAGCCTGTCCGGATAACACCG